>QZLF01000001.1 GCA_016771945.1 Candidatus Leucobacter sulfamidivorax | reverse complement strand
CTCCACGGCTACCTCGGCGATATCCCACCCGCGGAGTTCGAGCAGACGTTCTATGCTGGCCAAACTGACCGCGAACAGTTGGTCGGAATCAAATAGCGCGAGTCTCCATCAAACCCAGAGCGCTTCAGGTTTAGGGTTGCCCGGTGATTTTGGCATGACGAACGAGGTCTGGAACGACGTGACGATTCGCCTAATAGCAGATATCTCAAAGATCAACTGTTAATCGGCGACGAATAGGCATATCCGCTCATAGTGAGCAGATCTTCATCCTGCGGCGCGGCTTCTCACGGTTGACTGCGCCTCCTGCTTCTCCGGCTTGGGCGGCAGATCCAGCAGATCCCATGCCATCTGCCCCGTGACCGAGATGCCTTTTGCGCCACTTCGTCTGGTGGTTCCCCGCACCAGCATGTAGTTCGTCCGGAAAATCTTATTCTTGATGCGCTCCTGTGCATCGGGGAAGAACACCAAGTTCGAGAGCCCGGTTCCGTCATCCAAGCTCACGAAGACCGTTCTACGCCCATTTCTCATAGGGGGTGTATTAGTGGCTCTCCTCACGCCGGCCACCATAACCTCAGTGCCCGAGGGCAGGGAGAGGAGATCCCGCGCTGGAGTCACCCCGAGTTCACGAAACAAGGGATAGAAGCGTTTCATCTGGTGGGTGTCGATGGCGATACCGAGTTCTTCTAACTCAAGATCGACCTGATACCGACCGTGTAGGTCGAAGGAGACGATGCCGCCGTACCGAGGAACCGGGAGATCAAACTCAAAAGCTTGTTGCCCTTCGGGGACGCGAATCGGAGGAGCCGAAATGCGTCGCACATGAGCAAGTAGCTCGTGCCGCCGATTCCGATCATGCTCGATGAACGCATCCAGCGCTCCAACTCGAGCGAGGCCCTCGAAGGTAGATCGTCGTGGACGCACCCGGTCGCGGAAGTCCTGTAGTGAGGAGAACGGCTGGTACTCCACGATCCGTTCCCGCTCCTTCTCGGTGGAGCCCGACAGATCCGTCAGTGCCATGCGGACGCCAACCGTGCCACCGGAGAGAGGCTCGAGCAGATACTCCGTGGTCGACCGCTGTACATCCATCGGCAGTAGTGGCACCCCGAGATGCCGTGCTTCCGCCACCAGCAAGTCCTTCGGCCACATGCCAGGGTCGTGGGTGAGGAGGCCAGCGATATGCGCGGCCGGATAGTGGGTCTTGAGCCATGCAGATTGGTAAGTAGGGAGCGCAAAGGCCGCACCATGCGCCTTCGCGAACCCGAACGAAGCGAACCCGCTCAGTACACCCCAAGCCTTCTCGATCGCTGCTTCAGGAAAGCCTCGCTCGAGCGCTTTCTGCCGAACGAACACCTCAATATCGGGGAGGAGCTTGGCGTCTGCGAGTTTGCGCCGAATGACATCTGCCTTGCCAAGTCCGCACCCCGTGAGCTCGTCGATGATCCGCATCACCTGCTCGTGGAAGACGACCACGCCGAGCGTCTCTTTGAGGATCGGCATGAGGCGAGGATGGATATAGTCCGGTTCGCGTTCCCCGTGCCGAGCTTCGAGGTAGAGGCGGGGCATGTCGTTCTGCATTGGTCCCGGCCGGAATAGAGAGATATCGACGGTTAGATCGTTGAATACTCGAGGCTGGAGCTTCCCTACGAGTTCCATTTGCCCAGGCGACTCCACCTGAAAAATGCCGAGCGTGCGAGTCGAGCGGATCGTCTCAAACGTCGGTTCGTCATCGAGCGGAATACGGTCGAGGTCGATTCGCTCACCCGTCACGCGCGCTTGTTCTGCGACCGCATGTGCCATCGTGCTCTGCATGCGAACGCCCAAGATATCGAGCTTCACCAAACCCATCGGGTCCATGTCGTGTTTGTCGAACTGGCTCATGGGAAGCCCCATCCCTGACTGCTGGACAGGCGTTCGATCAAGCAGTGAAGCATCGGAGAGAATCACACCGCAGGGATGAACTGCCGTGTGTCGAGGAAGCGAGTCCAAGCGCTCTGTGAGATGCACGAGGAGATCAAGGTCAGATCGTTCGTTTACCTCGGCTGCAATGTCGCCAAGCTCGGGTTTCTCAGCCAATGCCTGCCGAAAGCCGCGTGCCGAGAATCGCCACAACTCTTTGGCGATGCGGTCGATCTCCTCTTGCGGGAGACCAAGCGCGAGGCCAGCGTCTCGGACGGCCCCGCGTGATCGATACTGGTTGGTCATCGACATCAGGGTGACGCGCTCGCCGCCGAACTCCTCAAAGACCTTCCGGTAGATGTCATGCCTGCGCGCGGACTCCACGTCGAGGTCGATATCCGGAAGGGTAAGCCGTTCGGGGGAAAGAAAGCGTTCCCAGATGAGGCCGTTCTCGATAGGTTCGACGCCTGATGTCCCGAGCAGGAAGTTCAATACGGAGCCAACGCCGGAGCCGCGTGCTTGGATGCGGACTCCCATATCTCGGATGATGTCGACAACTCGGGCGACGGTGAGGAAGTAGGGAGCAAATCCGAGCACATCCACGGTTTCCATCTCATGAGCAAGTTGTGTTTGCACTTTCCGAAGCATCGCGTCGCTGGCCGAGGGGTAGTGGCTCGAAATTCCAGCCTGAGCCTTCTGCCAGAGAACCTGGATGGGGTCGCCTTTGATCCCAATCACGGAAGCTTCCGGCATGACTGGAGTTCCGATCCCGACGTGGCGGACGGCGTCCAGTACGCATCGTTCTGTGAGGCGTGCAGTTTCTTGAAGAAGGTCAATGGCGCTCCGCTCGTGTGAAGACGTCGCCACGACCTGTCGTGCGATGCGCTCCATCTCATCGCAAGACTTCAACCACGCCTGTCCGGTGGGCTGCAGCTCGTCGATCTCATCCAGGCTTTTAAGAAGCCGTGCCGCATCCGCGACGTCGGCGGTGGCTGCCTCGGTCGGTTCCGCATAGCGTACGGCGTTCGTCAAAACGGCGGGCAGTTTCTGGGACTCGGCCAGTGTCAGCATTCTGCTCGCCGGGGTGATACTTCCGGGCTGTCCCGGTTCTGCCAGGTGGCAAACCACTTCGATGACGATCGAGCGTTCGGGCATGACTTCTACCCAGCGGTGAAGAAGAGTGCGGGCCTCACGCTGTCGTCTTCCCGTAATGGACTGGCCGACATCAGAGAGGGGGCCGATGAGAACTATGAGTCGTTCATTTACAGCCAGTTCCGCGAGGCGGGTGCGTTTGATGGCGGGCTTCTTGCCGTTCTCGTGGGCGGCACTGACGGCATGGCAGAGCGCGGCGTATCCCTCGCGCGACCCTGTTGCCAGCACCACCACTCGACCCAGCAAATGACCAGCTTCGTCTATGACGGCAAGTTCGCAGCCGAGGATGGGCGCGATGCCTTCTGCCTGACAAGCGCGAACATGCTTCACGGCACCATAGAGGCCATCTCGGTCGGTCAACGCGAGCGCAGTCATGCCTTGCGAAGCAGCGCGCGCGGCCAGGACTTCGGGCATGGTGACGCCGAAGTGAGTGCTGTACCCGCTATGGAGGTGAAGGTGGGTGAACGGCACGAGGGACTACTCCCATGCGCGCGACAGGCGCCATCCATCCGGTGTGTTCAGCCGGGCGATGTCATAGGTGCGGGCGTCCTCAAGGGTGCCGGTCGATGAGGCTTCAACTCGCCAGAGTTCATGGTCGATATGGGACGGTGCCTCCGCTTCCTTCCACCAGCTTCGGCGACGAAAGAAGGCTTGCGGCACGCCAAAGATCTCGTACTCAAACCGCCGCCAGACGAACGCGCGAGGTTCACCCTCGGGTGACAGGGTGACGGTAATCGGCTCATCGACCAGCGTTGGCATCGCGCTCCTCCTTTACACTTATTCGAACATATCTTCGAGTAGTTCAGGCTGTGAGTCTAGATCCGGCCTCCGACATCGAGCAACGCTCAACCTCAGATTGAGGCTTGGAGTGTAGAAGTGCCGAGGTCGATAACGGCTGCTCCCGAAGCTCTGCTACAAAAGGAGCATGCACCCCTGGATTGACGCTGAGGCGAAGAAGACAGTCGTTTTACTCGGCGCGGGAGCTTCGCAGCCTAATGTTCCCCTCGCGAATCAGCTCACCCAACTCATCAAGGATTCGCTCGATGAAGAGCTTGTTCATGACAATAATGTTCAGGCCCTGTGGCGTGCGATTCGACCCGAGTTGGATGCAATCGGCAACAATGTCGAATACCTCTATCAAGCCATCGAGACTCTGAGCTATCAAGATATCGACCCGACGCGACACTGGGTTACCGGGTTCAAGAAGTATGGTGACTACGAAGACAGCGATGCAGGCAGGGCAGCATTCCATCAGGATGCGGAGAGGCTGACCCACATAGTTGCGAGCCGGGCCTATGAGATTGTGGACAGCAGTTCCAAGGGCGCGGAGCTCTCTCATTTCATGCCGATGCTCAATGCGCCGCTCGCTGGCATCATCTCCTTGAACTACGACCTCCTGATAGAACACGCAGCCGCAGCCGGAGGCGTGCGTGTCTCAACCGGCGCTCAGGAATGGGACGGAGGCCCGCGTTGGCGATTCCCGGTAGATGCCACCCCGCTTCTGAAATTGCACGGATCAGTCAGTTGGAGATTTTCGCGTGCGGATATACCGCATTGGGGCATTCCTCGAATCGGGATATACGAGGTTGAGGACGCGCGGGCGGCCGCCCCGGGGAACAATCGGATGGATTCCAAGCTCATTTTCGGGGGCGGCAATAAGCTCCGTCCCGACGAGCCGTGGCCTGCCCTATATACGGCGTTTGAGGACATGCTGGCCGAAGCTGAAACGCTCGTTGTTATCGGCTACTCCTTCAGCGATCCACACGTTGACGCAGCTATCCGACGGTGGGCTGCACAGTCCGGCAGCCGCAGGATTATCAACATTGATCCCTGCCCAATAGAGCATCCTTCATGTTCGAGCAGCATTGGTCATCTCCGTTATGCGCTCGACCCAACCTGCGTGACAGAGGAAGGGATTCCCTCTATGCGGTCGACAGACGGTGAAGCGCGCTTTGACCTCATCCGGCAGAAGGCCGAGACGGGCATCCCGGAAATATTCGGCGTGAACAATGGTGGTGACTAGGGAATGACTTCATTACCGCAACGGCCTGCAAGCCCAAGAGCGAAACCGATGACTCGACGCTCCCATATGGTGTCGAGGAAGTACCTCAGCGCCTGGGGCGATGAGCGAGGACGTCTCGACGTAATCGACCTTGAAGCTCCGCGCGGCTATACAACCACCTTCGAGAGGGCCACCATACACAGCTACGTCTATGAGGCGAGTCTTCTCGAGCACTCGGACTTAGAAGGGCAGTATGGCAAGGTCGAGACCGCAGGCATTCCCGCTCTCAGAAAGCTTGGGAACGGAGAGGAAATAGACCGCGACGAGCAACACGCAGTTGTTGCCTTCCTCGACATGCACCTCGAACGAGGAAACTACGCCAACCAGTCCAAGATCCTCACGCCTGCCGTCGCAGTGATGAATGACGGTACCTCGCAGGAAGTAGATCTTAAACTCGCCGACCGACTGATCCTCTCCCGATACATGGAAGGAGCTACAAGCCTTCTTGGTCAGGGGCTCGAGGACTGGCCCTGGGCCGTATATGAAGGGCATGGCTTAGTAACGGGAGATGGTGCTGTCTTGCGCTGGGCGGAGTCGAAGCAGAACGACGCTCTTTGCACGGTCACATTCCCATTGTCACCCTCCGCGATGTTGGTCATCGGGCACCCGATCGATCTAGACCTGCCTATCAATGAAGTGCTTGTGTCCAAGTGCCGGAGATGGATTGTCGGCAAGGCAGGGACTCTCACTAAAGATCCTGCAGTCCTCGCAAGTGTGATCGATCAGTCCTCGGATGATGGGTAAAGGCACGATTCAAGCAACCTGCGGCTTGATCAACGACGAGTCGTCTACCTTGGAGCCGCGAGTAGTCGGCAACCAGGCTGGGCCAATGGGTCTGAACGCCAAGCGCGAGGCCACGTCTGCCGAAGCCTCCTGCGCGTAGTCGAGAAGCTCCCGCCTGCCGGCCGTGTGCGGATCGAGCCAGTCCGCCCAGACGCGTTCGCTCAAGTAGAGTGGCTCGCGGTCGTGGACGTTGAGCATTTCTCCCTGGGGTGGATGGGTCAAGATCGTCGCGGAGAGCACCCAGCGTGACGGGTCGTCGTCTGCCTTTGCCGGATCGCGCCACCACTCGTAGAGGCCGGCGAATGCCAGCAGCTCTTCCTTGCGTGAGGGACAGATGTAGAACGACTGCCTGTCGCCAGTTTTGCGGCGCTCATAGAAGCCGCTCGCGGGGATGATTGCTCGTCGCTTTGCAAACGCGCCTCGGTACATCCCGCTGGTTGGAACCGTCTCGACTCTGGCGTTGATAGGGGTCGGCCCGTCTTTGAGGGACTTCTTGAAGGGCGGCACCAAGCCCCAACGTGCGGATTCGAGGCGCCGTCCTTCCTTGCCCTCCTTGGCTGATTCCAGCACAATGGCGATCTGTTCCGAAGGAGCGATATTGAAAGAGGGCCTTGGGCGCTGCTCCGTGACATGCTCAATCCCGAAGAGCGGGACGAGGTCATCCGCCACTCGAGTCAATACATACCGACCGCACATATTGCCAGCCTATGAGCGGGGTTCCGAAATAACCAGCCCACCCCAGCCATGTGAAGCGCTCTGGGTTTGATGGAGACTCGCGCTATTTGATTCCGACCAACTGTTCGCGGTCAGTTTGGCCAGCATAGAACGTCTGCTCGAACTCCGCGGGTGGGATATCGCCGAGGTAGCCGTGGAGGCGCTGAGTGTTGTGCCAGTGCACCCATCCGAGCGTCGCGAGCTCGAGATCCTCGACCGTCTTCCATGGCCCTGACCGGGCCGGCCCGCGAACAAGTTCGCCCTTGTAGTACCCGTTCACCGTCTCTGCCAGGGCGTTGATGCTCCTATATTTGTCAACTCACGATCTCACCGGTTCTCGGGTTGACTTTGACCAGGTGGTAAAGCTCGCTGATGACATAGCGTTTCAAGCATCGGATGATGTCTCGTTTGCTTTTCCCTTCGGCGGTTCTGCGGGCGACATAGTCGATCGTGGGTTGGTGGAATCGCATTCTCACGATCACGGTCCGGTAGATCGCGGCGTTGAGTTGCCGGTGCCCACCATGATTGATGCGGTGCTTCCCACTCGTTATTCCAGAGCCAGCGGGTATCGGGCTAATGCCAGCGAGTTTCGCGAACGCCGCCTCGGACTTGATGCGCTCGGGGTTGTCTCCTGCCACGATGAGGATTTCTGCGGCAGTGTCCACGCCAATGCCGAACTCGTCGAGCAGATGGGGCGCACGCTGGAGGACGAGTTCCTCGATCATGCTCGTAAGTTCCTTGCTCTCCTCGTCGAGCAGGAGCCAGCGCTTCGCAAGCGACCGCAAGGCATGCCGGTTCGCGTCCTCTGGAGATTCGAGACCGCGCGGTCGGAATGCCGCACAGTAACGCGCGAGCGTACGCTGTGTCTTCCGGGCGGTCTCGATGCGGAGTTGTTCTGGTGCGTGCACGAGCATGGCTTTGAGTGTCACCATCGTCGCAGCTTTCTGCTTCACTGCGGTGTCATGGGCGACTTTCAGTTGCCGAATCATCTCGACCGCACCATCCATCGTCTTCGGGGTTGCGGTCGCGAAGCCTGCAAGCACCGCTCTCGCGGCGTTCTCCGCGTCAAGGGTGTCTGACTTGCCGTTGAGTCGGCGCAGCCGCCTGTCAGGGCGCGAGACCTCGACGACCTTATGGCCTTGCCTTCGTAGGAACGAGGTGAGGCCTGCCCCGTAGGAGCCAGTCCCCTCAATCCCGAAGGAGATGACCTTCCCGAAGCTCTCAGCCCAGGCGAGGAGCTGCTTGAACCCGGCGGTATCGGTCGCGATCGTAAGTGTCGCGAGGATCCCTCCGATCGTGTCCATCACGGCAGCGACGTGGATATGTTTATGCGTATCGACGCCGATCACGACGTGCCCTGAACGGGAGGGTGTTTCTTGGGTCATAGCGGTGCTCTCCTCTGCCGGTTATCGTGGGGTTCACGCTGTCACCGGCGAGGGGACAGGACTGTCACGGGGACGCTATCGAAAGTATGCTCCAGGCTCCTATTAGGTCACGCCTCGTCCGGTGGCAGCGCTTCTATTGCGCTGCCCGGGCGGAGGGCCGACAGATCAACGCAAAGGCACCATGCGGGCCAATCAAAACACGAGCCAGACCACTCCGACCGGGACTCCCCAATCCTTGCGAGATCAGGTAGAAACAGACTGACAGTCATAGCTGTCCCCGACGGTCCCGATCGACGGGGACGCGCCGATCTCCGCGAGGCGTTCGCCGTAGCGAATCGACGTGAATTGAGACCCGGCATCGCTGTGACACCGCAAATCCTCGTGGTGGGCGCCACGCGACCAGCGGGCCATCTCGATTGCGTCGAGGACCATCTCGGTACGCATGTGCGACGCGCACCTCCACCCGACGATCATCCGACTGAACGCGTCGACGATGAAGCACACGTACGCGACCCCGGCCCAGGTCGGCACGAACGTCAGATCTGTGACCCAAAGCCGGTTCGGGGCGGTCGCGGTGAACTCCCGTTTCACCAGATCCGGGTGCCGCGCCGACGAAGGATCCGGCCGGGTGGTCTTCACTCGCTTCGACCGCCTCGCTCCCTCGATCCCGGCGGCGCGCATTAGCCTCGCGGTTTGATCACGGCCGATCGTGATCCCCGCCCGGCTGGCCGCTTTCCAGAGCTTGCGGATCCCGTAGACCCGGTAGTTGGCCTCCCAGAGCTCGACGAGCTGCGGGATCAGTTCCTCGTCCCGCAGCGTCCGCGCCGAGGGTGCGCGCGTCTTTACGGCGTAGTAGCTGCTCGGAGCCACCTGCAGCAGTCTGCAGATGAACTCGACCCCGAGCCGGCGACCGTCCACGACGTCGTCCTTGTTCGCGTCGATGAACGCGACTACTTCCGGTAGTGGCGGTCGAGTTCCGCCCCGAAGAAAGACGCCGCCCTCTTCAACACCTCGTTGGCGCGGCGAAGCTCCCGGTTCTCCTGCTCGAGCTCCTTCACTCGTTGCGCCTCGGCAGTACTCACGCCGGTGGTGACGCCATCGTCGAACTCGGCCTGCTTCACCCACGTCCGCACGGACTCGACCCCATAACCAAGTTGCGTCGCGACACGCTGCACGGTCCCCTGCGTGACGCCGAGCTCGGCGCGCAGCGTCCTCACCATCCGCACCGCGGCAGCCTTCTCCTCGACCGAGTAGCGACGCGTCGTCGGCTTCCCCACACTCTGTTCCTTCGGCATAACTCCATCCTCGTTTCCAAGATCAGGAGCCTCCAACAAACCCAGAGCGCTTCAATTCGCGGGGATTGTTGCGTTTGGCGGATCCTCCGGGACTCGCGCAGAATTCGATGAAATCGATGCGTTCATCTCTGAGAATTCTGCGCCCCTCAGATCCACCCGCTGAAGATCCCGCTCGTTCCGAGCGGGATCTTTTCGTTCGCGGTTCTTCGAGGCGTCCCCGGGCACCCCGATCTTCGAACACCGGCGCCAGGCCCGCGAAACAGGTACTCGGAGAGCGACTTCAGGTAGCCAAGCGGTTGAACACCGGCCCGGGCAGCTGCACATACTGGTTGGCGACGGCGGTTTTTCTACGCACGCATCGCTTCATCCGGGGGATTCACTTGTCGACGTCCACACTCAATCGCGCACGCTCACTCGCGTCCGGACGCGTGACGGCGATGGTCACCGCGACGCGAGTCCTAGTGACGGCGACCGAGGGCGAGAACTCCGACGGGCCCGGTTTCAACGAGGACTCCCTGCTCGCGAGCCATGAGGTGCAGTCGTCTGATTCCTCGACGATCGACAACGTCGCGGTCGTCACGGGTGAGCCGCCGGTCGGCCCGCCCGTGACCGACGAGGACGATGTCGACGTCTCCAAGACGCAGGGAGCCGCCCCGCCTCAACTCCCCCTGACAGGGGCGGGTGCCGGGTTCGCTGCTCTGGGTACTGCGTCGATCCTGATCGCATCCGGCATGGTCGCACTCACGGTGCGACGACGCCGCGCGGTCTGATCAGCAGTACCTCACCGTGAGGCCGGGCTCATCCCACTCCCTAGGGCCCGGCCTCATGGCCGTCGGGAAGCCGCCTTCGGAGCGGCGAAGGTAGGATGACACGATGTCACGGATCCCTCTGCTGGGCGGACGGTTCGTCGGACGCAGATCCGAGCTGGCCTCGGTGCGGCACGCCCTGCGGAGGGGCGAGATCGTCACCCTGCACGGCGCCGGCGGCTCGGGCAAGACCCGGCTCGCCATCGAGGTCCACAGGTCGCGCGCGAGGCACGGACTCGGCACGATCTTCGTGGATCTCGCCGCGGTGAGCGACCCGGGTCTCGTCGAGCCGACCTTCGCCTCCGCAGTGGGAGTCGCCCCCGCACCCGGCAGCTCCATCGAGCGCGCCCTCGAGCTCCTCGCGGAGCGCTCGGACCTGGTGATACTCGACAATTGCGAGCACGTCCTCGAGGAGTGCTGCGCCCTCGCCGAGCGGATCATGTCCGAGGTGCCCGAGGCTCGCATCCTCGCGACCTCCCGGGAGACGCTCGGAATCCCCGGCGAGCGCGTCATCCGGCTCGGCCCGCTGTCCCTCGAGCCGGGAACGGGGCGGATCAGCGACGCCGAGGCGCTCTTCCTCGACCGCGCCGCACGGGTCGGCGCGGCGCAGGGATTGGAGTCCGCCAGGCAGCTCGACCTCATCCGGCTCATCTGCGCCCGTCTGGATGGGAACCCGCTCGCAATCGAGCTGGCGGCCGCCCGCCTGGCCGTCCTCTCGGTCGAGGAGGTCGCGGAGCGGGTGGAGGATCCGCTCCGACTGCTCAGGCAGCAGGGCGGCGGCCGCCGCCTGCCGTCGATGGAGGATTCCCTCGACTGGACCTTCGATCTGTGCTCGCCGCACGGCAGGACGCTGCTCACCGACTCAGGCGTGTTCCGAGGATCCTTCACCGTGGCGGCGGCAGCGGCGGTGACCGGCGTCGGCGCCCAGGCGCTCGACGCCCTGCACGAGCTCGTGGCAAAGTCCGTCCTCATCCCCGTCCACGCTCCCGGACAGCGGCGCTTCCGGATCCCGGAGGTCGTCCGGCACTACGCCGAGGCGCGCTCGCAATCCTCCGGGCGCCGGAGCGATCTCGAGTTCGCGCATGCTACGTGGTACGCACAGCGCGGAGCCGAGCTGGAACTGCGCTGGATCGGCCCGGGTCAGATCGAGCGGTTCCGCGAGTCCCAGGCCGATCTCCCGAACACGCGCGTCGCTCTGCAGAGGATCCTCGGCGGGTCGGGGGCCGTCGACCAGGAGCTGCTCCTCGGTCTCGCGGCCCTGCCCAACCCGCAGCAGTGGTGGACGGCCGGACGGATCGAGGAGGGCCTCATCTGGCTGAACCGGGTGCTCGAGGTGGCGACGGATCCCGAGCTGCGCGCCCGGACCGTCTACGCCTGCGCGACCTACACGGCGGCGCTCGGCGACGAGGGCCGGACTCGAGAGCTCCTGCTCGAGGTGGATGACGTCTCAGGCGTGCTGGATCGGCCGTTCGACCGGGCGAGCGCGGCGTTCGTCCGGGGATTCGCCGCGATCGTCGCCGGGGATCCCGTCGCGGCGGGGCGCGTCGCCCGGCTCGGCCTGGGCGAGCTCGACGCCGACGCCGTCGAGCCGACCGCCTTCCGGCTGCTCGAGGTCGTCGCCTACGCCAACGGTATCCTCGGCCGGGCCGACGATACCGCGGAGGCGTGCCGGGAGATCATCCGGCGGAGCGACTCGTGCAGCGGCGAGGTCTACTACCGCTCGTTCGCGGAGCACCTGCTCGGCGCTCTCGCCTGGCGCCGCGGGGACCTCGAGGGGGCCTGCACGCTGCTCGCGCATGCTTTCGACGTCATCCGCGAAGTCCCTCTGCGGCCCGAGAACACCGACACGCTCCTCGTCGCCGCGAACGTGGCCTACGAGATCGGCGGCGTCGGCGCGGCGGCCAGGCTGCTCGGCGCGGCGCAGGCGAGCAGACGCACCGAGCTCCCCGCCGCCTCCAACTCGCCGGAGTCGCGCGATCACCTCGCGCAGCGGTACGAGGAGCTGCAGCGGGAGCACCGCCACGAGTGGATCCTCGGCCGCGAGATGACGGTCGCGTCGGCCTGCGAACTCGCGCTCGAGACCTTCGCCGCCGCGATCGCCGACGGCGGGAGCACCGCCACGGGCGCGCGGCTTCCGACCTGGTTGCTGACGCAGCGGGAGAAGGAGGTCGCCGGCCTGCTGCTGCACGGCTACACCAACCGTCAGATCGCCTCGCACCTCACCGTGTCCGTGCGAACCGCGGAGGGCCACGTGGAACGGCTGCGGGCCAAGCTGGCCGTATCGTCGCGGCAGGACATCGTGGCGCGGCTCAGGGCAGGCGGGATGGCCCCGCCCGCCCTGAACGCCTAGCGGAGAGCCCGCGCCGTCCGCGCCGCCCGCACTGCGGCGCCGGCGATCGGCTCGGGCGGGAGCGTGTAGCGTTGTCGGCGTGAGCGAGGAAGTGGAACGCGCCTTCGATCTGGCACCCGGGCAGCAGCTGCCGCCGCTGGCCGGGCTCGGCGGGTTCACCGAGTTCGTCCTGGAGGCGACCTATTTCGACACCCGGCATTTCGCCCTGACGCGAGCCCGCCACGTGCTCCGGCGGCGGGTCGGCGGCGACGACGAGGGCTGGCACGTCAAGCTGCCGGGCACCGACATCGAGCACCGGGTCGAGCATCATGCGCCGCTCGGCTCGCCGCGGCCGCCCGCCGCCCTGCGCGCGCTGGTCGAGGAGCCGCTGGCCGGCCAGGCGCTCCTCCCGGTGGCGCGCCTGCGCACCGTCCGCCGTCAGGCTGAGCTCCGGGGCTCGAGCGGAGAGCTCCGGGCGCTGGTCTGCGTCGACGACGTCGCCGCCTCCACGGGAGCGAACGTGCAGAGCTGGCGGGAGGCCGAGATCGAGCTGGCCGGGGGAGACCCCTCCCTGCTGGAGGAGCTGACCGGCGAGCTGGCCGCCGCCGGCATCCACCCGGCCGCCCAGCAGGCCAAGATCGGCCGCACGCTCGGCGCGGCGATCCGGCTCGACGACCGGCGCCGCACGGAGCCCGCGGTCGCCGGCGACGTCGTGCTGGACTACCTGAGCAGACAGCTGGGCACCCTGCAGGCGCTCGAGCACGGAGTGCTCGCCGACCACCCGGATGCGGTCCACAGCAGTCGGGTGGCGACCCGGAGGATGCGTTCGGCGCTGGCGACGTTCGAGCCGCTGTTCGCCCGGAAGCGGGTGCGCGCGCTGCGGGCAGAGCTGGCCTGGCACGCCGCCGAGCTCGGCGCCCCCAGGGACGCCGAAGTGCTGCGCGACGGTCTGCTCGGAGCCCTGGACAGCATCGGGGTGGCGGCGGAGGCGGAGCAACGCCGAACCATCCGCGAGCGTCTCGGCCAAGCCCATGCGGAGGCTCACGCCGAGCTCGCGGCCACCATGGCGACCGCACGCTACGACGCTGTGCAGGAGTCCCTGGCCGACTGGCTGGTCGACCCGGGGCCGACCGCGGCCGGCGGAGCCCCCGCTCAGCCGATGCTGCGCGGCCTGCTCGACCGCGCCCGCGGGAGGGCTGCGGTCGGCTACGGCGCCGCGCTGGGCGATCCCGAGAGCCTCGCCGCCTGGCACGAGGTGCGCAAGGCGGCGAAAGCGGTTCGCTACTGCGCCGAGGCGGTCTCTCCGGCCTTCGGCGACCGGGCGCACGCCCACGCCGATGCCTGGGAGGCCGTCACCGACGCATTCGGCGAGCTGCAGGACTCCGTCGTGGCCCGGGAGGCCTTCGCCGACGAGGCCGGCGACCCCGTGATCGATGCCCTGCTGGCCTTCCAGATCGGCAGGGGCAGGACCGAGCTGGCCCGCGGGCGGGCGGCGCTCGAGGCGGCGCTCGCGGCCGGACTGTAGCATGGCGATGAGAATCATTACCGCGAGAACTACCGGGGGAGGGCGATGGGAGCCGTGCACTCGCACGATCACCGGGCAGCCGACGCCCGGGTGCGGGTGACCCCGCTCGCGAGATACCTGACCCTCGGGCTGCTGGCGCTGGCGGCGCTCGGCACCGTGCTCGGGCTCGTCGCGCTCTGGCCCGACTACGGGAAGGTCGGCGAGATCGCCGCCGGCACCCACTCCACGGCTCCCGGCGCCGTGTACGCCCAGGGCGAGATCCTCAGCCTGAAGGAGTGCGAGCGACCGGAGGCCTCCGGAGCCGGGGCCGGATCAGAACCTGGATCAGGATCAGGACCAGGATCCGCGTCCGACGCCTCTGCCTCGCTGGGCGACTGCCTGCTCGCGAGCGTCGGGTTGCGCAGCGGCGAGGACGCCGGACGCGTGGTCTCCGTCGAGCTGCGCGGCAGCATGACCCAGGCCGGCCTCCAGGCGGGGGACAGCCTCGAGCTCGCGTCCTATTCCGGGGCGAACGGCTACGCGGCCATCGGCGTGCAGCGGCACTGGCCGATCCTCGCCCTCGCCCTCGTCTTCGTCGCCGTGGTGGTCGCCGTCGGCCGCCTGCGCGGCCTGCTGGCGCTGCCGGCGCTCGGCATCAGCGCGGGGGTGCTGCTCGCCTTCGCGCTGCCGGCGCTCGTGGGCGGCGCGCCGGGCCTCCTCGTCGGCATGGTCGCCGCGAGCGCCATCATGTTCGTCACGCTCTTCTTCGTGCACGGCTTCCGCATGCGCACGGCCGCCGCGCTCATCGGCACCCTGTGCGGCATCCTCATCATCGCGGGGGTGTCCACGCTCGCGGTGAGCCTGACGCGCCTCAGCGGAGTGGGCGACGAGGCGACCGGCCTGCTCGCGGGCACGGTCTCCGGCATCGACTTCCGGGGTCTGCTGAGCTGCTCGATCCTGATCGCGGGGCTCGGCATCCTCAACGACGTCACCATCACCCAGTCCTCCTCGGTCTGGGAGCTGCGCGCGGCGGCGCCCGGCATGCCGCGCCGTGAGATCTATGCGCGGGGGATGCGGATCGGCCGCGACCACATCGCCTCGACCGTCCACGGTGTTCTTCGCGTACGCCGGCGCCGCGATCAGCGTGCTGATCCTGATCTACCTCTACGACCGGCCCCTGCTCTCGCTGCTCACGGGCGAGGACATCGCGATCGAGGTCGTGCGCACCCTGTGCGGCAGCATCGGGCTCATCCTCGCGGTGCCGATCACGACCTGGGTCGCGGCGCTGCTGACCCCCGAGAGCGACGCGGGCGACGCGGAGCGCGACGCCCGCGTCGCGATCAGGCGAGACCGGAGGCGCTGAGCGGATCGAAGTCCTCCGCGACCATGATGTCGTGGAGCTGGCGCCGGCGCACGCCGGTGTTGCTGCCCTCGATGATCGGGTAGGCGAGTGCGTCGTCGAGGTGCCGCAAGAGCGGGAAGTTCACGTCGTAGGCGGTGACTCCGACGATCTTGATGAGGTCGTTCACCACTTCGAGCCCGGTCTCCGAGCCGAAGATCTTCGAGTGCAGCGCGAGCTCGCCGGCGGCCGGATCCTGGGAGATCACGGCGTCGAGCGCGCGCCAGCCGAGCAGGCGCATGGCCTCGATCCGCCCCTTCGTGTCGGCGAGCACGTCGGAGACCGCCTGGTGCTCGATGATGGGCGCGGCGCCGCCCCGCTTCTGCGTGCGGGCGAAGTCGTAGGCGACCTCCCAGGCCTTCCGCGCGGCAGCGGTCGCGAAGGTGCCGATCGACGCCCCGCTCGCCATGAAGGCGTTCAGTGTCAGGCGCACGCCGTCGCCCTCCTCGCCGATGAGGTGGGAGCGCGGGACGCGCACCTCGTTCAGCCTCACCCGGCAGGTCATGCAGCCCGTGAGCCCGGGCAGGTCGTAGTACTCCTCGACCTCGATGCGTCCGGCGAGGTGCTCGCGCTCGGCGACGATGAGGGAGACCCCGCCGGGCGTGCGGCACACGATCGTCATGACGTCGGGGCCGTCGCCGTCCCATCCGGGCAGCAGCGACGACCAGGCCTTGCGTCCGCTGATGACCCACTCGTCGCCGTCCGGCACGGCGGTCGTGAGCACGCCGTCGGCCGGGGCCGGGGCGCCGAAGTTCGCGCTGCCATCCGGTTCGCTGAACGCCATGGCGGCGACCGGCGCGCCCGTGGAGGCGAGGAAGGGCGTGACGAAGCGCTCGATCTGCTCCGGCGTGCCGACCTCGTAGACGGGGGCGAGTGCGATGAGGGGCCCCGCCATGGTGATGAAGAAGTCGGGGGACTCGACGGCGATCTCCTCGATGAAGATCGCGGCGTCGACGCCGCTGGATCCGGTGCCGCCGAAGGGCTCGGGAATGAGCCCGCGCAGCATTCCGGCGGCGACCGCGGTCTCGACCGCGGGCCTCATGAGGGCCGCGCGCGACCGGGGGTCGCGCTCGGCGCGCACCTCCTCCATGAGCGGGGCGAGAACGCCGCGCGCGAAGGCGCGCACGTTCTCCTTCAACTGCTGCTGCTCCGGGCTGAGCGCGAATGAAACGGTCATCGGGGGCTCCTTCCACTTCTCCGACCAGCATGCGCTCCGCGGAAGCGCGAGGCTAGGCGTTTCGTGCGCGAGCGGTGTGCAATTCGTGCGCCGGGCCCCGGAACGCGCTCGGCGGCGCGTCGAAGACGCCGCGGAAGGCGCGCGAGAACGAGGCCGGGTCGGGATAGCCCACGGCCTCGCCCACCGCGGCGACAGAGGGACGCGGATCGGCCAGGAGCTCGACGGCCCGCCGCATCCTCATGCCGCGCAGCGCGGCCGCGAAGGTCTCGTCGGCGCCCTCGAACAGCGCGTGCAGGCGGCGGGGCGACAGCGCCAGGGCGCGGCTCACGCTCCGCACCGACAGTGAGGGATCCGCGAGATGATCCCGGAGGTACTGCAGCACGACCGCGCGGGTGGTCTCCGATCGTGGCTCCCCGGCGTCGAAAGCGGTCGCTCCGAGCGCCGCCGAGACGGCCGCGGCGAAGGCGCGCGCGAGATCCTCTGCCGTATGGGCGGGAAGCTCCTCGCGCATCGACCACAGCGTGCGGGTGAGCCCGACCACGGCCGCGCCCGCGCCGGCGCCGTCCATCGCGGCGCCGAGGGGCAGCCGGTCTCCCGGCAGACGCCCGTCGAGCAGCTCATGGGGCAGGCGGAACGACAGCATGCTCCAGTCGCGGTCGAAGTCGAGGTAGAAGGGCCGCGCGGTGTCGAGGACGGTGAACTGCCCGGGCGAGACGATGGATTCCGTGCCGCTCTGCCGGACGCTGCAGCGGCCGCGGAGCTGCAGGTTCACGAAGTAGTAGGGGCGATCCGTCGCCGAGACCTCCCTCGGGCCGTGATGCGTGGCCTGCTGCTGCGAGGCGACGCTCGCGCGATTCAGCGTGCCGAGCGACAGTGTCTCGACCGTCGAGGCGAATCCTCCGCCCCGGACCTCGGCGACGGGCAGCAGCGGCACGAAGGCCCGGCAGATGACCTGCTGATAGAACTCGAACTGCTCCGAGTCGGGCAGCGCTCTCGTGTCCCAGACGGCCATGTCCGCACCTCTCTGCCTCGGATCCGCCGCTCCCGGCTACCGGATCCGCACCGCCTCGAAAGAGTGGCGCGGGTTCACGTAGGCCTCCTGCGACTCGACGAGCCTGAGCTCCCGCGAGCCGGACTCCACGGTGTTCTCGAGCAGCTCGAAGATGCTCGCCGCGGTGCGCGCGAGCGCCGTGCCGGCGTCGCCGGGATCGGCGCCCGAGAGCAGCTGCGACGAGAACAGGGCCGCGGTCACGTCGCCCGAGCCGTTCGCCTTGAAGGGCAGCTGCGGCGTCTGCACGACCCACGCGCCGTCGGGGGTGACCGCCAGCATCTCGATGGTGTCCTCGGGCCGGTCGGGCCGCAGTACGCTCGTCACGAGCACGTTCCGCGGGCCCCGCGCACGCACCAGCTCGACCGACTCGAGCGTCTCCTCGAGCGTGCGGGGATCCGTGCCGGTGAGGAAGCCCAGCTCGAACTGGTTCGGCGTGATGAGATCCGCGTGCGGCACGACGCGGTCGCGGATCAGGCTCTGCACCTCGGGGGAGACGAAGCAGCCCGAGCTCGCGCTCCCGAGCACCGGGTCGCAGGCGTAGACTGCGCCGGGACTGCGCCGCTTCACGAGCTCGACGACGTCCAGGATCGCGTCGCCGATGTCGTCGCCGCCCTGGTAGCCGCTGAGCACGAGCTCGACGTCGTCGAGGCCGCCGCGCTCGTCGATGCCGGTGACGATGTCGCGCACGTTCTGCCCGGAGAGCAGCGGTCCGCGCCACGCCCCGTAGCCCGTATGGTTCGAGAACACTACAGTGTAGACGGGCATGACCTCGTGACCCATGCGCTGCAGCGGGAACACCGCGGCCGAGTTTCCGACGTGGCCGTAGGAGACCGAGCTCTGGATGGAGAGAATGCGCATGAGACGATCATGCCACGGATGATCCGACGAACGACCGAAGGGAAGCGCCGTGACGCTCGAGGGAAAGACCGTGCTCATGTCGGGCGGCAGCCGGGGGATCGGCCTCGCGATCGCGCTCCGCGCGGCGCGCGACGGCGCGAACATCGTGCTGCTGGCCAAGACCGACCAGCCGCACCCGAGGCTGGAGGGCACGATCCACACGGCCGCCGATGCGATCCGCGCCGCGGGCGGGCGAGCCCTTCCCGTGCTGGGCGACGCGCGCGACGATGACGACATCGCCCGCGCGGTCGACGCGGCCGTGGCCGAGTTCGGCGGCATCGACGCCGTGGTCAACAACGCGAGCGTGATCGACCTCTCGCGTACGCTCGACCTCGCGCCGAAGAAGTACGACCTCATGCAGGACGTCAACGTGCGCGGCACCTTCATGCTCTCCCGCGCCGCGGTGCCGGCGCTCAGGGAGGCGGCGAACCCGCACATCCTGTCGCTCTCCCCGCCCATCTCGCTCACGCCGAGATGGCTCGGTGCGCACACGGGCTACACCCTCGCGAAGTACGGCATGAGCATGGTCACGCTCGGCCTCGCCGCCGAGTTCGCGGGGGAGGGGATCGCGGCGAACACGCTCTGGCCGCGCACCACGATCGCCACCGCCGCGGTGCAGAACCTGCTCGGCGGTGATCGGGTCATGGCGGCGTCGCGCACCCCGGAGATCTACGCCGATGCCGCCTACGAGGTGCTCGTCTCGCCCGCGCGCGAGCTCACGGGGCGCTCGCTGCTGGTCGAGGACGTCCTGGAGGAGGCCGGTGTCACCGACTTCTCGGGCTACGCGGCGGTTCCCGGCACGCCCGACTCGGCGATGTTCCCGGACATCTTCCTGGACTGACGCGCGCTCATCGAGCCCAGCCCGCGCATCGGGCCTGGATCCGGCCCGCTCATCGAGCTTGGATCCGGCCCGCTCATCGAGTCTGGATCCGGCCCGCTCATCGGGCCTGGATCCGGCCCGCTCATCGAGCTTGTCGAGATGAGCGGATCCAGGGAGAATCATTCGATGCCCTGGATCTACATCGTCGAGTGCAATGACGGCACCTTCTACACCGGAAGCACCGCGCTCGAAGACCCCGCCGCCCGGGTCTGGGAGCACAACAACGACGACACCCGGGGAGCGAACTACACCCGCGCCCGTAGACCCGTCACGCTCGCTTTCGCTCAGCATTTCGATCGCGTGGAAGACGCCTATGCCCGTGAGAAGCAGGTCCAGAACTGGTCGCAGGCCAAGAAGCGGGCGCTCATCGCATCTGATTGGCAGGCATTGATCGCGGCTTCCACTGGCAAGTCGAACCCTCGTTCATCTCGACAGGGTCGCTGAACGCTCACAGGGTCGCTGAACGCTCACAGGGTCGCTGAACGCTCACAGGGTCGCTGAACGCTCACAGGGTCGCTGAACGCTGCCCGCTCATCGAGCTGTGCCGTGCTGAGCTCGTCGAAGCATCGAGATGAGCGGAGCTACCCCTGCGCGGCCGCGAAGCGCGCGTGGTCCGCGCGCGACAGCTCGGCGTAGGCGTAGCCCCAGCCGAGCAGCACCTCTCCGAGGGTGCGGCCGCCGCCGACGTATCCGCTGATCATGGGGGCGAACGGCGACTGCGCGTGCGCGCGGGCGAGCGTCACCGCGCAGGCCTGCGCGTAGGCGGCGAACGGACCGTCGTCGAGCGCCTCTGCCTCGATGCCGCCCTTCATGTCGCGGAACTGGCGCACATAGAGGTCGAGCCCGTCGATCCGCAGGTATCCGAGCAGCGGATCCGAGACCGCCTGGAGGATGCGCTGCATGCCGACCACCCGCGCCCCCTCGCCGTGCTCGGCCACGAGCTCGGCGAAGACGCGCGGCTGCGAGATGCCGCCGTACTGCTCGAGCACGCTCCGGTTCGCCTCCTTGCTCTGCAGCAGCAGCGCGTTGCCGTCGCCGTCCTGCATGAGCGCCAGGGCGCAGCGGGTGCCGACGCTGCCCACCCCGACGACGCGCCGCGCGGTGTCGCTCAGCACGTAGTGCCGCATCAGCAGCCTCACGTCGGCGCCCGCGCTCTCGAGATAGCGCTGCACCATGCGGTGCAGGCGCCGCTCGGACTCGGCCTCGAGGCGGGTCATCGTCGGCGGCTGATCGACGAAGCGCAGGCGGCCCCCGTCGTCGCGGGCCGTGATCTTGCGCGCCGCGCGCTCGCCGGTGCGCTTCTTCGCCTGCTTGATGGCCCGGCGCAGCACCCACTGCGAGGAGTCGTCGAGGTTCGCGAGACCCGCCTCTGCATCGAGGTGGGTGAAGAAGCGATCGCGCGGGCTCATCGCGGACGCGCCCCGGAGCGCGAGCGCGTAGGCCCGCACCGAGGTCGTGACGGCGGTGCGGATCGAGGCCTCGCTCCGCGCACTCGCCTGGCCCGCGATGACGACGCTCGCGATCATGCGCTTGAGGTCCCACTCCCACGGTCCCCACGCGGCCTCGTCGAAGTCGTTGAGGTCGAACACGAGCGTGCGCTGGGGCGAGGCGTAGAGGCCGAAGTTCGAGACGTGCGCGTCGCCGCAGGAGGGCACGAGGATGCCGGTGTGGGCATCGGCCGAGAGATCCGCCGCCATGATGGCGGCGGTGCCGCGGTAGAAGGCGAACGGGCTCTGCGACATGCGCTCGGCGCGCAGCGGCAGCAGATCCTGCAGCCGTCCGGCGTTCTGCTTGTCGAGTATGGCGAGCGGATCGCGCCGGCCGGCCGTCGTCAGCGTGCCGAGCGCGCGCCGCGGCAGCCTGCGGCGCAGCAGTCGCCCGGCCTCGATCCGCTCGGACGTCGAGTCGGGGGCCCGCCACGCGCCCCGGCGCGCAGCGCCGTCGGGATGGCTCTCGGGATCGAGTTCGCTGCGTGCCGATGCGTCGGTGCTCATGCGGCCATTCTGGCACCTCGCGGGCCGTGGGAGAATCGGATCGTGCCATCACACGCCGGCTCCGGCCGCTACGCCCCGAGCCCCTCCGGGGATCTGCACCTCGGCAATCTGCGCACGGCGATGCTGGCCTGGCTCTTCGCCCGCAGCACGGGGCGGCGCTTCCTCATGCGCATCGAGGATCTCGATCGAGCCCGCGACGCGGGCGCCGCGGAGCGCCAGCTCGCGGACCTGGCCGCCCTCGGCCTCGACTGGGACGGCGAGCCGGTGCGCCAGACGGAGCGGGCCGCCGAGCACGAGGCCGCGATCGCGCGGCTCGACGCGGCGGGCCTCGTCTACGAGTGCACCTGCACCCGGCGGGAGATCGCCGAGGCTCCGACCGCGCCCCATGACCCGCCCGGCGCCTACCCGGGCACCTGCCGGGATCGCGACGAGGCCGAGCGCGCCGCGGCGCGCGAGGCGATCCTGCCCAGGCTTCCCGCGCTGCGCCTCCGCGTGCCGGAGGCCGAGCGCGAGCAGGCGTTCGACGACCTGCTGCTCGGGCGGGTGAGCGGTGCCGGCGACGACCTCGTGCTGCGCCGCGGCGACGGCGCGATCGCCTACAACCTGGCGGTCGTCGTGGACGATGCGGCGATGGGCGTCGACCAGGTCGTCCGGGGCGACGACCTCGCCTCCTCCACGCCGCGGCAGGTGCTGCTGCAGCGGCTGCTCGGCCTGCCCGCCCCGCCGGCGATGGAGTACGCGCACGTCCCGCTCGTGCTGGGCCCGACGGGTGCCAGACTCGCCAAGCGCGACGGCGCGGTCACCCTCTCGGATCTCGCCGCGGCGGGCGTCGAGCCCGCACGGGTGCGGTCGCTGCTCACCGCCTCGCTCGGGCTCGCCGCGCCGGCTGAGCGGGTGGGGATGGCCGAGCTGCTCGCCCGCTTCGATCCGGCGGCGCTGCCGCGCGAGCCGTGGGTGTGGCGCCCGGAATGACGCGCGTCAGCCCGCGGCCCGCTCGCCGAGCCGCAGGCGCAGTTCGGCGACCCGCTCGGCGGCGTCCCGCAGCCGATCCGCGTCCAGGGCGCCCGAGTCGACCGCGGCGGCCACCGCGTCGATGATCGCGGGTATCGACTCGGGGGAACTGCCGCGGACGAGCAGTGCGAGATCCGCCCCCGCGGCCAGGGCGGTCACCACGATGGACGGGAGATCCTGGTACTCGGCCAGCCCGGAGTCGAGCAGCATGCCGAGGTCGTCCGAGACGGCGACGCCGGTGAAGCCGAGATCCTCGCGGGCGATGCGGTGCCACTCGGGGGAGAGCGAAGCGGGGAGCGGGTCGACCGAGACGTAGGAGAGGTGCCCGAACATGAGCAGCTCGGCCCCCGCGTCGATGCCGGCGACGAAGGGAAGCGCATGGCTCGCGGCCCAGGCGTCCCGATCGAGGTCCGTCGAGGGGACGCCGAAGTGCGAGTCGCCCGTGGCGGCCCCGTGACCGGGGAAGTGCTTCAGCGTCGAGGCGACCGCGCCGTGCTCGCCCGCGCCCTGCTCACCCGAGACCGCGGCCGCGACGCGGACGGCGGCCTCCTCGGGGGTGTCGCCGAGGGTGCGCCAGTAGATGAAGCTGCCGGGATCGGCGGTGACGTCGGCGACGACGCCGAAGTTGACGTTCAGCCCGGACTCGGCGAGCAGAGCGGCGCGGCCGGCAAAGGCCGCATGAGCGTCCTCGGCCGGGAGGAAGCGCAGCTGGTCGGCGCCCGGATAGCCGTCCCAGGGCAGGCGGGAGACCTCGCCGCCCTCCTCGTCGATCGCGATGAGCGCCGGGTAGGCCGGATCGGGGGCGATCGCGGCGGTGATCGCGGAAAGAGCCGCGGGATCCGCCGGCACGTTCTCGCTCATCACGATGAAGCCGCCGAGACCGTTGCCGAGCACGAACTCGCCGAGCGCGGCGGGATCGACGCCGCCGGCCCCGGCCATGATGACGCTCGCGGCGCGCTCGCGCGTGCCGAGCCCCTCCACGATCGCGGTGGCGCGCTGCCGTCGGACCTCATCGGGGTCGGGCGGATCGGGTGCCGGGGCGGGCGTCTCGGAGGCGTGCGAGGACCCCGGTGCGGGCGCCGGCCCCGGCGGTTCGCCCGCGCACGAGACGAGGGCGGCGAGGCCCAGCGCGGCGGCGACGATCGCCGAGAGCGCGCGGATCCCGCGCCCCGCCCCTGGCCGCACCGGAGGCTACTTCTTGAGCACCCTGATGACGCGCGCGATCGCCCGGCCCGCCACCCATACGAAGGGGATGCCCACGGCGAGCAGCGCGATCGTGTTCGGCTCGAAGCGCGTGTAGCCGTCGCGGGTGACGTAGGCGCCGACGGGGCAGGCGAAGCCGCCCCCGCCGCCGGCCGAGCCCTCGCCGGCCTCCGCGGCGCCGCCCTCGCCCGCGCCGAAGCCGTAGGAGGCGATCGCGACCGGGATCACGGTCGTGCCGTTCAAGTCGACGGGGTCGCCGTAGGCGGCGTGCACGCCAACGGTGGTGACGGTATCTGCGAGTTCCTTCGTAACGTTGGCCATGCCCCCAGACTACCCCTCGGCGGGCCGCGGCGGCAGGTGCACGCTCGAGGGGCTCGGACGCTTGGCGGTGAGCCCGTCACCGGAGGAGACCCCCTTGAGGCGGCGCACGACCCACGGCGCCAGGTGCTCGCGCGCCCAGATCGCGTCGTCCTTGCGGGCCTCGCGCCAGCTGCGCTCGGGCAGGGGCGGCGGATCCAGCGGCTCGAGCGCGTGCGGCACGTTCAGCGCGTCGAGGGCGGCGCGCGCGATCGTGTGATGCCCGAGCGCGTTCAGGTGCAGGCGGTCGTGGTCCCAGTAGCGGCTGTCCTGCAGCTCCTCGAGCGCCCACTGGTCGACCACGACGCAGTCGTGGCGCTGCGCCACCTTGCGCACGTTCTCGTTGTAGATCGCGACCTTGCCGCGGATCGAGCGGAAGACCGGCTGGAAGCCGGTATCGACGCCGGTGAACAGCAGCACGGTCGCACCCGCGGTGCCGAGCCTGCGCACCATGTACTCCAGCTGCAGCGCGACCTCGTCGGGGTCGGACCCCGGCCGGATCACGTCGTTCCCTCCGGCGCACAGGCTCACGAGATCCGGCTGCAGCTCGATCGCGGGAGCCAGCTGCTCGTCGCTGATCTGCGCGATCAGTTTGCCGCGCACCGCGAGGTTCGCGTAGGAGAGCCGCTCGTCGTGCTCGCTCAGCACCTCTGCGAAACGGTCGGCCCAGCCGCGCAGCCCGCCGGGGCTGCCGGGATCCGGATCGCCGACGCCCTCGGTGAAGGAGTCCCCGAGCGCGATGAAGCGCCTCCAGGGCAGCTCGATCCGCTGATCCTGCGACTCGGGGTGCTGGGCCACGCGCGTTCTCCGATCCGGCCGCGACCCGCGCGCGACACCGCTATTCTAGATCCCTGTGAGCGACCGGGACCTCGAGCTGCTGCCGCCGCTCCACCTGCCCGGAACCAGCGCCGCCGAGCATCTGCCGCCGGCCTATCCCGAGCGCGCTGCGCGCGGCACCGCGGGCACGCTGCGGGCCTGGCAGGAGGAGGCGATCGGGCGGTACCTCGAGCGGCACCCCCGCGACTTCCTCGTCTCGGCGACGCCGGGAGCCGGCAAGACGACCTTCGCGCTGCGGCTCGCCGCGATCCTGCGCGCCGCCCGGCAGATCGAGCAGATCGTGGTGGTCGCCCCCACCGAGCACCTGAAGGTGCAGTGGGCCGACGCCGCGGATCGGGCGGGGATCCGCCTGAACCCGAGGTACGCGAACGGCGACGGCCTCGGCTACGGCGGGCACTACCACGGCGTCGTCGTGACCTACGCCCAGGTGGCGATGAAGCCCGTGCAGCACCGGCTGCTGACCGAGGCCGCCGACACGCTCGTGATCCTCGACGAGGTGCACCACGGCGGCGACGCGCTCAGCTGGGGCGAGGCGATCCGGGAGGCCTACGGCACCGCGAAGCGCCGCCTGTCGCTGACCGGGACGCCCTTCCGCAGCGACGACGCGACCATCCCCTTCGTGGAGTACGCGCCGCAGCCCGACGGCAGCCGCGTCTCGGCGACGGACTACGACTACGGCTACGGTCGTGCGCTCGCCGATTCGGTCGTGCGCCCGGTGATCTTCATGGTCTACGCGGGGGAGATGCGCTGGCAGACCTCGGCGGGCGAGGAGATGCAGGCGCGGCTCGGCGAGGGCAACACCAAGGACATCACGGCGCAGGCCTGGCGCACGGCGCTGGATCCGGCCGGGGAGTGGATCGGGAAGGTGCTGCACGCGGCGGATCGCCGCCTGAGCGAGGTGCGGCATCACATCCCCGACGCGGGAGGCCTCGTCATCGCGACGGACCACGCCGCGGCGAAGGCCTACGCGGTGCTGCTCGAGGGCATCACCGGCGAGAAGGTCGCCCTCGTGCTCTCGGACGACGCGGGCGCGAGCGAGCGCATCGAGCGGTTCTCGCACGACGAGAGCCGCTGGATGGTCGCCGTGCGCATGGTCTCGGAGGGCGTCGACGTGCCGCGGCTGGCGGTCGGCGTCTACGCGACCAGCTCGTCGACGCCGCTCTTCTTCGCGCAGGCCATCGGGCGCTTCGTCCGCAGCCGGCGCCGCGGCGAGGTGGCCTCGGTGTTCATCCCGAACGTGCCGGCCTTGATGCAGCTCGCCGCCGAGCTCGAGAAGCAGCGCGGCCACGTGCTCGAGGGGCCCGGCAGCGCCGAGGAGATGTGGGACGCGGAGGCCGCCGAGCTGGCCGCCGCCGAGCGGGAGGATCGCGCCTCGGAGGAGCTCACCGCGGAGTTCTCGTTCCAGGCGCTCGGCTCGGACGCACATTTCGACCGGGTGCTCTTCGACGGCGCCGAGTTCGGCGGCTACGCCGAGGTGGAGACCGAGGAGGAGCTCGACTTCCTTGGCCTCCCCGGCATCCTCGAGCCCCACGAGGTGCGCTCGCTGCTGCTGCAGCGCCAGTCGCGCCAGGCGCGCCGCACCGCCGCGAGGAGGGGCATCCAGGAGCACGCACCCGATCGCTCGGAGGCCCCCGAGGCGCTGCACCGTACCCTGGGCGAGCAGCGGCGACTGCTCAACAGCATGGTCGGCATGTACGCCCGGGTGAGCGGCGAGCCGCACGGCGCGATCCACTCGGAGCTGCGCCGGGTCTGCGGGGGCCCGCCCGTGCCGCAGGCGAGCGTCACGCAGCTGCAGCGGCGCATCGAGCTGCTGCGCCGGCGGCTGAGCGCCTGAGGTCCGCGCGGGTCCGCGCGGATCCGCGGAGCGATCGGCGGATCAGCCCCGCAGCGGCTTCAGCGCCTCGCCGAGGGAGATGAACTCGTCGAGCTGCGCGCCCAGCACCATCGCCTGCTGCTCGTTCGGCTCGAAGACGCCGTCGTCCAGCTGCGGGAAGTTGATCTCGACGTGGCCCCGGGTCTGCACCATGCCGAGGATGTCGACGACCGGCTTCATCGCGACCTGCGCCCGCGTGCCGCCCGAGTTGCCGCCCCAGTTCACGAAGCCGACCGGCTTGCGCACCCACTCCGAGTTCAGGTAGTCGACCGCGTTCTTGATGGCGGGCGAGTAGCTGTGGTTGTACTCGGGGAAGACGAAGAGGAAGGCGTCGGCGGCCTCGACCCGCTCGCTCCAGGCGATGGTGTGCGGTTTGGTGTACTGCTTCAGCCTGGGGTGGTTCGGCTCGTCCATCATCGGCAGGGCGAGCTCCGCGAGGTCGACGAAGTCGATCTCGAAGCGCCCGTCAGCCTCCGCAGCTCTGCGCACCCAGTCGGCGATGGGCGCTCCCATGCGGACATCGCGGACGCTGGCGAGGACGATCATGAGCTTGGACATGCGGTTTCCCTCTTTCCTGGTGACTGCGCGGCTCCGAGCCGGGCGTCGTGGCCCGCGGCGATCCGCAATAGGATGCAACGATGCTCCCAGGGAAGTATTCCCGTCTCGCGGCGAGGCGTCAAGCCGGTGCCCGATGGATGGGATGGAGGGGGCTCGGAGTACGATTCCCTGTGACGCCCGAGCGAGCAGGAGGATCAGGATGAAGGTGGCCATCATCGGCGGAGCGGGCGGCATCGGCTCGTCCCTCGCCTTCAACCTGCTGCAGTCGGCGCACCCTTTCGAGGTGGTGATCGTCGACTCCCGGCCGAACATGATCCTGAGCCACGTCATGGATCTGCAGGACACGCTGCCCCTGGGCCGTGCGCTCGGGGTGAGCGGGGGCGAGCTCGCCGACGCGGCGGACGCCGACGCGGTCGTGGTGTGCGCGGCCGTGCCGCAGACGCTGAACACCGACCGGAGCGTCTTCTTCGCCGACAACGCCGCACTCGTCTCCGGCATCGTGACGGAGCTCCGGGAGCGCGACTGGGACGGCCTGCTCGTCATGATGACGAACCCCGTCGATTCGCTGAACACCTGGCTGGTGCGCCGCTTCGGTCTCGATCCCGCCCGGGTGATCGGCTATTCGACCAACGACACGCTGCGCATCCGCACCGGGGTCGGCCTCGCGCTCGGCGTGCCGAGTCGCTCGGTCGAGGCCTGGGTGTTGGGCGAGCACGGCGCCGGCCAGGTGCCGCTGCTCGATCGGGTGCGGGTGGACGGCGCGCCCGTGACGCTGAGCCCCGAGGAGCGCGCCGCGGTGCTCGACTACATCGACAACTGGTACGTGCGGCACGTGGCGCTGGAATCGGGTCGGGCCTCCACGTGGAGTTCGGGGCTCGGGGGCGCGCGGCTCCTCGAGGCGCTCGCGACGGGGACGGGGGAGACCCTTACCGGCTCGGTCGTGCTCGACGGCCAGTACGGGGTGGCGGGGGTGAGCCGCGGGGTGCCCCTCAGGCTCGGTCCCGAGGGCGTCCGCGAGGTGATCGAGTGGGATCTCGCCGCCGCCGAGCTCGAGGCGATGGTCGCGAGCGCGGCCCGCGTCGACGCGCTCGCGAGCGGGTACGCGGGTTGAGCTCGATCCCCTCACTCCCGCCGACTGTCGTGCGAAAGTAGCATGATGACCATGAACCTCGTCACCGTCTTGTCGATCGTCCGCGTCGGGCTCGGTGCTGGGGCGCTGATCGCGCCTCTGACCGCCGTCAGGAGCCTCGGCATGCGTTCCGAGAACAGGGGCGAGTCCGCCTTCCTCACCCGCATGTACGGCGTCCGCCAACTCGCGCTCGGCGGTCTGACGCTCATGTCCGGGGGAGCGCCACGGCGGGTGCTCACCCAAGCGGGAATCGCGGTGGACGGTGTGGATGCGGCGGCCGGAGTCGTCGAGTTGAGCAGGGGCACCCTGCAGCGGCGTTCGGGGCTGCTGTCCGTGACGGCCGGACTGGTCGGCCTGGCCTGCGGGATCGCAGGGTTGCGCCAGGGTCATCAACCCTGATCGATGCCGTTCGGACGCATCTTCAGAATGCGGGCGGGGACTCGGACGGGGGTGGGGATCCGCTCGGTACCGCGAGCGCGGGTTCGAATCTGACCCTGGTGCTTGCGGCTCGGGTGCCGGGTGGCCGGTCCGTGTACCCTCGGCCGGTGGGTGAGACCCAGTCGAGGGTGCCGTCGCGACGCTGGGTCATCCGCCAGCCGGTGTGATGCTTGAGCGTGTGGTGCGCACGACAGAGGTGCGCGAGGTTGGTCGTCGTGGTCGGGCCGCCTTGCGCCGCGTCGATCGTGTGGTCGAGATCGCACTCGGTCGCGGATCTGCGGCACCCGAGGAACCGGCAGCGCTGATCCCGGACCCGGAGGAAGCGTCGCATCTGCTCGCTGGGCCGGTACCGGTCCACACTGAGCACCTCACCGGTGGCCTCGTCCCTGCGGACCAGGTCCCAGACCGAGGCCTCGGCCACGAGCTCTCGCGCGGTGTCGGGGCTGATGGGCCCGTATCCGCCCAGTACTGCGGGCTCGGGGCCGGATTGTGCCGCCCAGCCGGCCCGGGCGGCCACTTCCGGGCCCAGCACTGAGGCAGGAATGAACACCTGCACCTGGGCGCGAACCCCTGCGAGGTCTTCCGCTGCCATCGCGGTCGGTGCACTCTCGAGCAGCAGATCGGTGAACAGGTCGGCGCGGATCTCGTCCCGCAACCGCCGCTTGGGGCCTGCCCCCATCCCAGCCCCCGCTCCGGCCGGTGCCGCGGCTTCAGCGCGTTCGATCTGCCGGCTCATCGCGCTCAACCGCCGGTAGATGCCGTGAGCCTCGACCGCCGGGAGGTGCGCGATGAGGTCGGCCATGCCGTCCTCCTGGTCCACCAGCACCACCCGACGCCGGGCGCGCGCCTGCTCGTGCCGCTCCTCGATGGGCTGCTCGGCGTACTGCTCCGCGAGACGCCTCGCGATCGGGCGCAGGCGGGCCGGGGTCTCCGTCATCGCGGCCTGCAGCACCACGGTCTCGTACGCGCGGCGGCGGGACTCCGCGTTCGGGTCATGCTCGACACAACCGATGACCGTCCCCGCGTCGATGATCACCGCGGTGTGCTGGTGAGAGATGCGTCCGGCACGATACGTCTCGTACACGTCCGGGTAGTCGCGGGTGAGTGCCTGGGCGTGGTCGAACTGCCGCTCGACGGTGCGCTCGCTCTGACGGGTGAGCGCCGCGACCTCGGCGCGGACGGCCCGGTACGCGAGCTCGGCGCGCTCCCCGGCAGGGACCATCGAGAGGTCGTCCTCGGATTCCGCCGACGCGATGTCGAAGATCACGGCGAGTTCGCGCAGCCGGTCGGCTTCGGCTTCCCGGATCCGCTGCTCGATGGCCTCGAGCCGGGTCAGAGCGGCATCGAGCTCGGTCAGCAGGAGACTGCTCGGGCCGAAGGCGGTACGCGGGAGGTTCATGGCACCAGTGAAGCAGGCACCACCGACATCCACGGATGGATCGAACTCTCTACGGATCGACCGAGCTCTCCGGGCCGCCGCCGGCGGATTCGAGCTCGGTCTCTCCATCCTCCGGCCCTGCCGCCTCGACGTCCTCGGGAGCCGCCTTCTCGACCTTGAACCCGGTGAAGCCGTAGATGAGGCTGAGCAGCGGGCTGAAGATGTTGAAGAAGGCGAAGGGCAGGTACAGCAGTGTGCCGACGCCGAGGGTCGACCCCATGAACGCCCCGCACGAGTTCCAGGGCACGAGGGGTGAGGTGACCGTGCCCGAGTCCGCGCAGAGGCGGGAGAGGTTCGTCGGTGCGAGCCCGCGCTTGGCGAACTCCGCCCGGTAGGTGCGGGCCGGCAGCACGAGTGCGATGTACTGATCGCCCGCGACGATGTTGAGGCCGAAGGCCGAGGCGAAGACCGTGAGATACAGGGCGCCCCGGCTCTTCGCCCGGGCGATGAGCGGATCGGTGATGCGGCTGATGAGGCCGAGCTCGTCCATGAGCGCGCCGAAGGTCACGGCGCCGATGATCAGCCACAGCGTGAGCATCATCGAGTCCATGCCCCCGCGCGAGAGCAGGCGGTCGATGTCGGCGATGCCCGTCGATGTCGAGAAGCCGGTTGCCATGGCCTGCCAGGTGGCCTCGATCCCGCCGACGAAGGTCAAGTAGGTCTGACCGATGAAGTCGGCGAACACCTGCGGCTGCAGGATCGCGCCCGTGATGCCGGCGAAGACCGCGGAGAGGAAGAGCGCCATCGGGGCGGGCACCCTCCGTACCGAGAGCACGACGAGCAGCACGAGGGGGAGCAGGTTCCACGGGGTGATGTGGAACACCTCGGCGAGCTTCTCCAGTTCGACCTCGGTCGGCGCGGGCGGCTCGGCCTGACCGCCGGTGGTCAGGCCGAGGACGAGGAAGACCACGACGGCGATCGCGAAGGCCGGCAGCGAGGTCCAGGCCTGTGCACGGATGTGCCTCATCACGTCGATCTTGACCATCTGCGCGGTCAGGATCGTCGTCTCGGAGAGGGGGGAGAGCTTGTCTCCCAGGTAGGCTCCGCTGATCACGGCTCCGGCGGTGATGGCCGGGGACACGCCCAGCATGGCGCCGATGCCGACGAGACCCACGCCGATCGTGCCCGCCGTCGTCCACGAGCTGCCGATCGACATCGCGACGATGCCGCAGATCACCGCCGTCGCCGCGTAGAACCACGAGGGCGAGAGCACCGCCAGGCCGTAGGAGACCAGGGTGGGGATCGTGCCGGAGAGGTTCCAGGTGCCGATGAGCGCGCCGACCGCGAGCAGGATGAAGACCGCCGAGGTGATCGAGCCCATGGCCGACTGCCCCGCGGCCTGCACATCGCCCCACTGGTAGCCGTTCTTCAGGGCGATGACCGCGGCGACGAGGCACGAGGCGATCAGGGCGACCTGGATCGGGCCGTCGAGCGCGCCGAGCCCGAAGATCAGCAGGGATCCGCCGATGAGCACGACCATCGCGATCAGCGGGATGAGCGCGTCGGCGAGCGTCGGCGCCCGCCGCGGGCGGGGCTCCCTCCGGCTCATGCCATGCTCCCGTCAGGCCGCTCGGGGCTCAGAAGTCGACGGGATCGCGCACGATCGGACAGGTCATGCAGTGCCCGCCGCCGCGACCGCGGCCGAGCTCGGCGCCCACGATCGGGATGACCTCGATGCCCGCCTTGCGCAGCTGCTCGTTGGTGAGCGTGTTGCGATCGTAGGTGTAGACGACGCCCGGACGCAGTGCGACCGCGTTGTTGCCGCTGTCCCACTGCTGCCGCTCCGACTCGTAGTGGTCCCCGGCCGTCTCGATCACGCGCAGCGAGGTCAACCCCAGCGCCTCCGTGACGACGTCGACGAAGGAGCGCGAACCGTGGTCGGTCACCTCGACGTCCGAGTCGCGGTCCCCGGGCCGCAGCGAGAACGCGTGCACCCCGTCCATGATCTTCGGGAAGAGCGTCACCGCGTCGCGGTCTACGAAGGTGAAGACCGTGTCGAGGTGCATGGCCGAGCGCAGCCGAGGCATGCCGGCCACGATCACGTGCTCGGCGGCGCCTCGCGCGAAGAGCTCGGCGGCGAGCTGCGTGATGGCCTGGCGGGAGCTGCGCTCGCTCATGCCGATCAGCACGACCCCGCCTCCCACCGGCATGACATCACCGCCCTCGAGCGTGGCCCGGCCCCAGTCGCGCTCCGGGTCGCCCCACCAGACCGTCGCATCGCGGAAGGCCGGGTGGAACTGGTAGATCGCCTTCATCAGCAGGGTCTCGTCGTGGCGCGCGGGCCAGTGGAGCGGGTTGAGCGTCACGCCTCCGTAGATCCAGCACGTCGTGTCGCGCGTGTACAGCGTGTTCGGGAGCGGGGGCATGAGGTACTCGTTGACCCCGGTCGACTCGCGCGCGAGCGAGAGATAGTCGGTGCGGTAGTCCTCGGGCAGATCGAGGGTGGAGCGGCCGCCGATGAGGAACTCGGCGAGCCGCTCCTCGTGCAGCGATTCGAGGAAGGCCCGCGTCCCCTCGACGAGGCCGATCCCCACCTCGTTCGGCACCACCTTGCGGTCGAGCAGCCACGACTTCGCCTCGGGGATCGCGGCCGTCTCGGCCAGCAGGGCGTGCAGCTCGACCACCTCCACGCCGTGCGAGCGCAGATCGGCGACGAAGGCGGCGTGATCCCGCTGCCCGTTCTCGACCCACATCACATCGTCGAAGAGCAGCTCGTCGCAGTTCGTCGGGGTGAGGCGGCGGTGGGCGAGCCGCGGCTCGCAGACGAGCACCTTGCGCAGCGTGCCGACTTCGGAGTGGACGCCGAGGGCGACGGGCTCTGACATGATGGTTCCTCTCTGGCGGCGGGTGGGGCGGCGGTCGGCCGGTCAGAGCCGGATCCAGCCGGTGACGAGCGCGACCAGTCCGATGGCCGCACCGATCACGGAGACGATGAAGATGACGAGCTCCCGGGGCGAGAAGAGCTTCCGGCCCTGCTCGCGACGCGTCATCGCGAAGAGGATCGTGGCCGGGGCGTAGATGATGAAGGAGAGCAGCAGGAACTGCAGCCCGGCCGCGTAGACGAGGAACGCCGTGTAGAGCACGGCCAGGATCGCGACGATACGGTCCCGCGGCAGTCCGCGGCCGTCGTCGCCGTAGCCGTCCCTCGTGAGCACCAGTTTCAGCGCGTAGAGCGCGGCGAGGAAGAAGGGGATGAGCGTGAGGGCGCTCGTGAGGTCGAGCGCGAGGTTCAGCGCGTCGTTCGCGAAGACGAGGATCACGAGCAGGACCTGCACGAAGAGCGAGGAGAGCAGCACCGCGTTCTCGGGCACGCCGTTGGCGTTGACCTTCGCGAGGAACCGCGGCATGTCCTTGCCCTCGGCCGCGACGCTCAGCACTTCGGCGGCCATGAGCGACCATGCGAGGTAGGCGCCGAGCACCGAGACGATCAGGCCGATGCTGACGAACCAGCGACCCCAGGGACCGACCGCGTGCTCGAGCACGCCGACCATCGAGGGCTGGGGGAGCGCGGCGATCTCGGACATGGGCATGATGCCGTAGGAGACGATGGTCACCGAGGCGAAGACGGCGACGACCGAGAGGAAGCCGAGGATCGTCGCGCGGCCGACGTCCTCGCGCCGCTTCGCATGGCGGGAGTACACGCTCGCGCCCTCGACCCCGAGGAAGACGAACACCGTGACCAGCATCGTGCCGCGCACCTGTTCGAAGAGGGAGCCGGCGTAGTCCGCGCCGCCCCAGTTCTCCACGAACACGGCCGGGTCGAAGACGAAGACGCACAGCAGCACGAACACGACGATCGGCACGACCTTCGCGATCGTGACGACCGTGTTGATGAAGGTCGCGTTCTTCACGCCCTTGCGGATGAGGAGGTAGAAGGCCCAGAGGCCCGCGGACGACACGATCACCGCGATCCACGTGTCTCCCGCGCCGAGACCGCCCACGCCGAGCCCGGTCAGCGTCGACATGATGAAGACCCAGTAGAAGGTGTTGCCCGCGCATGCGCTCGCCCAGTATCCGAAACCGGAGAAGAAGCCGAGGTACTCGCCGAAGCCGGCTTTCGCGTAGGCGTAGACGCCGGCGTCGAGGGCGGGCTTGCGCACGGCGAGCAGCTGGAACACGAAGGCGAGCATGAGCATGCCGGTGCCCGCGACCAGCCAGGCGATGAGAGCGCCTGCGACGCCCGTCTCCCGGGCGAACCGGCCGGGCAGGGAGAAGACCCCCCGCACCGACCATCGAGCCGACCACCATGGCGGTCATGGCCATCATCGAGAGCTTCGCGACCGGTGTCCGCGGCTTCGAATCCGTCGCTTGCGCAGTGCCGGACATGGAACCCCCTCGGATCTGGGCCGTCGACATTCAGGATGGCGACTGGGCGAGGGGCGCCTCCACCCCCATACCTGGGGGATTCGATCGTCCGCATCGCCGGAGTCGCCGTTATCCTTCCGGGCCGGTCTATGCTTCACCGTGAGCAGAGCAGCGCTGCCGGGGATGAGGCTGGGGACATGGACGTTCGCATCGGCATCGTCGACGACCATCCGACCACCGTTCTGGGCGTGGCCGCGCTCATCGCGAAGCAGCCCGAGCTGCGGCTCGTGGGCAGCGGCGCGACGGCGCGCGAGTTGCTGGCGTCGGCCCGCTCGTTCGACGTCGTGCTGCTGGATCTCTCGCTCTCCGACGGATCGTCGCCCGCGGAGAACCTGCGCAGACTGCGGGCCAGCACCGCGGCGCGCGTCCTCGTGTTCACGAGCGAAGATCGCCCCCAGCTGATCCGCGAGGCCGCGCGGCACGGCGCGATCGGCATGATCCGCAAGTCGAGCGAGGCGGGCGAGCTGCTCGCGGCGATCCGTGCGGCGGCGCGCGGAGAGGTGGTCGCGTCGGTCGAGTGGGCTGCGGCGCTCGAGTTCGATCCCGTGCTCCGCGCGCAGCTCACCGAGCGGGAGACCCAGGTGCTCGCCCTGTACGCCGCGGGGGAGACCGCGGAGCGCGTCGGCGAGCAGCTCTTCATCTCGCGGGAGACCGTGGTCGACCATGTGCGCCGCATCCGCGCCAAGTACGCCGCGGTGGACCGGCCGGCGACGACCAAGGTGCAGCTCTACCGCCGGGCGGTGGAGGACGGGATCATCGAGGAGCGCAAGGGCTGAGCCGCTCGTGCGCGGGAGGGGTCACTTCGGGTCGCCGACGATCCGGCCCTCCGCGTCGAGGTCGTAGCGCAGGATCCGCTCCCATCCCTCTCCCGCGCACTCCAGCAGCAGCGAGCCCCCGCCGCCCCGCGCCGGCGGGACGAAGCGCACGGTCGCCCTGGTGACGTCGTCGACGGCGAGGAGCGAGGCGAGTCGTTCGCCGAGCCCGTCGGAGATCCGCGCGCCCGCGGGATCCTCCCAGCCTGCGCGGCGAGTGCGAGGAGGTAGCCGCGGAGATCCGCGCGCCCGCGGGATCCTCGGCGCCGATCAGCCGCACGCTCGCGCCCCCGCGCCGCGCTGCGTCGACGGCGCGCATGAGGGCCGGGTGGTACGGCACGTCGAGGCGGATCAGGCCCCGCACCTCCTCGTCGGCGGCGACCAGCTCGGCCCTGAACTCCTCGTCGAGATGCTCGCCCGCCGCGAGACGCGCGAGCAGCGGCTCGACGAGTCTCGGGATCTCGCTCATGGCGCGCCGCTCCGGCGCCCCGGTGCTGCGCGCCGCGTCCGTCTCCGCGATGGTCGCGAACTGCCGGGCGACCGCGTGCGAGCGCCTGCCGGCGACGGTGCGGCTGAACAGGTACAGGATCCAGCACGCGACGATCACGATGAACGGCTGCGCCACGGTCTCCGCCTGCTCGGGGAGCTCGAGCCCGTGCATGAGCTTGTACGAGACGAGCCCCGCGAACACGAAGCCGAAAGTCACCGTGCCGATGACGGGGTGCCCGCGCGGGACGAGCAGGGCGACTCCCAGGCCGAGGTAGCCGAACAGGGGCCCCGCCGGAGCACCCTCCCCGGGAAGGAGGAGCAGCGCGGCGGAGAGGCAGCTCAGACCGACGACGAGTGCGAGGCGCCAGCGCGCGAGAGGGCCCGGACGCCGCGTGGTGGCCACGACGAAATCGACGGTGATCGCCACGATCGCGAGGCACTCGGCCGGCGTCCAGACGTTCCTCGGCGAGAGGACGTCGCCGACTATCGCGGCGATCAGCAGCATGACCAGCCCGAAGAGCAGCGTCGGGCGGGCCAGGGGGTGCGAGAGCCCCGCGTCTACTCGCCGGGACGCGTCCATCGCATCACCACCGAAGTCCCGGTCCCGTCGCTGTCGATGAGCACGCGCCCGCCCTCGAGCCCGTCGAGCCGGCCGAGGATGCTCTCGCGCACGCCGAAGCGATCGCCCGGAACGCCCCGCGGGTCGAAGCCCCCGCCGGCGTCCGAGATCGTGACCCGGATCGATCCGTCCGAGACCATCACGCTGCCGCTGCCGCCGCCCGCGTGGCGCAGGGCGTTGCGCGCGGCCTCGGCGGTGGCCAGGCCGACCGCCTCCGCGGCGGCGGCGGGCACGGTGCCCGGCTCCGTCGAGAGGAGCATCGGGACATCGGGGGAGCTCGCCTCGACGAGATCGAGGATCAGCTGGCCGGCGTCGTCGGCAGCGAGGGCGATCGACTCCTCGGAGCCCGCCGTCACCGCGTCGCTGCGGCCGAGCGCCCGGAGCGCGGCCGCGGCGCTCGCCCGCACGGCGTCCGGCGGGGCGCCCTCGAAGCGGAGCGCGGTGGCGAAGCTCGCGAGGACCTCGTCGTGGACCATGCGGGCGAACTCGGGGAAGCCCGCCGACTCCTCCTGCGCGCGCCTGCCCTCGGACTCCAGCTTCTCGGCCACCGTGCGCGCCCGGCTCAGCCGGCGCAGCTGCTGTCGCACCACGAAGACGAGCATCACGAAGATCACGTTCGACGCGTGCACGAAGCCCAGGGTCAGCAGGGGGGTCGGGAGCGTCCCGAGGAAGAGCATCGCCGAGAGCAGGGGAGCCGCCGCGAGCAGGAAGGTCAGCGCCGCCGCGACCTGCAGGCGGACGACCAGCACCGCTGCGGCGATGACCGTGGAGTCGAGCAGCCAGATCACGGGGGCCGACGGCTCGCCCTGCCGGTCGGTCCAGGCGGCGTAGACGAGGACGAGGGCCAGGAGCAGCAGGAGGGGCTGCAGGATCCAGATGACGCGGAGCGCCCGGGCGGGCAGCAGCCTCCAGCCGAGCAGCGCGACGAGCTGCAAAGCGGGCGTCGCGAGCGCGAGCGCGAGCCACCAGGCCTCGAAGCGGGCGGCCTGGACAACGAGGGCGCCGGCGTTGAGCAGCGCGATGGCGAGGCCGCACAGCGCTGCGCCGAACCCGATGGTCCGGTCCCCGGGGATCCACGGCGTAGTGAACATCATGCTGCCGCAGAGCGTAGCAGTCGGGAAAACAGAAATGGCAGGATCCTTGGATCCTGCCATTTCGTTCGCGTGCGCGAGGGGGGACTTGAACTGATCCGTTCCCCCTCGCACACGAAATCGTGAATCGGCGTTCTGCCGCATGATTCCGCGGTTTCTGCGAGGCCCACCTGTGGATAACTGCACCGCGATTCACAACCTAGCAGCGTCGGTAGCACATGAGTTAGCACATGAAATCGGGCCGGATCACGAGAAGCGGCCTATCCGATGGCCACGCCAAAGAGTGCCCCAATGGCGTATGTGGCGATCATGGTCGCTGAGCCCATGACCACGTTCCGGAGAATTGCGCGACCGCGCGGCGCGCCACCGAGCGCAGCGCTGATCCAACCGGTGAGGAAGAGGCCGATCACAACTGCGATGGCTGCGATCCAAACTCGGTGTCCGCCGACGGGGAGCAAGATCATGATGAGTGGGATCAGCGCTCCAACGGCGAACGCAATGAACGATGACACGGCGGCTGCCCACGGGCTTGTGAACTCTTCATGGTCGATTCCGAGTTCGACCTCTGCGTGAGCGGCGAGAGCGTCCGTCTCGGTAAGCTGCACCGCGACCTGATGTGCGAGGTCATCTGAGAGGCCCCGCTGTCGATAGAGCTCGGTGAGTTCTTCAAGCTCCTCCTCGGGCATGGTTTCGAGCTCCCACCGTTCTTTTGCGATGAGCGCTTTCTCTGTGTCGCGTTGGGTGCTCACCGAAACATACTCTCCGCCAGCCATTGAGAACGCCCCGGCAACTACGGCGGCGATACCGGCCGTCGCGATTGCCAGTACGTTGTTTGGTGTAGCGGCAGCGACACCGACGACGACACCCGCGGTAGAGACGATGCCGTCGTTTGCGCCGAGCACCCCTGCACGTAGCCAGTTCAAACGTTGGCCCACGTTCTGCAGGTGGGCTTCGCCGGGATGCGGCGTGGTGCTTGAGTCGGATGCCATATTGTTCATTTCCTGTCTTGGGTCGTGCTGAAGTGAAGTTGTTCCGTCGATGCGACTGGTGATGATCGTGTGATTCGCTCAGATCGTGGGCCGACTGCACGGAGTGCGCCGAGGATGGCCACCAGGTCAACGACTTCTTGCAGCCACGCGCCGAGGAGTGTTGGGAGGAACCCGAAGGCGGCGATGAGCATGAGGCCGACGCTGATGATGATGCCGAGCCAGATGCTTTGCAGTGCGATCCGCACGGTGTCCTTGCCGATGCTCACCGCGCGCGGCAGGGCCGAGAGCGTGTCGTAGCGGTTCACGATGTCCGCAGACTCCGATGCTGCGGTTGCACCGCGCGCCCCCATTGCGAAGCCAATATCCGCAGCAGCGAGCACCGGGGCATCGTTGAGGCCGTCACCGACCATGATGAGCGGGCGGGGCTGCACGCTACTGACAATGCGAACTTTGTCGCCGGGGCGGCACTCCGCGTGCACCTCGCTGATTCCAAGGCGCCGCGCGATGGGTTCGGCGGTGGCTGCAACGTCTCCGGTGACCATGAGCGTACGCTCGATACCGAGTGCGCTCAGCTGACGGAGAGCCTGGGCTGCTTCTTCGCGCACCTGGTCGCGCATGACGATGGCTCCGGCGAAACGGCCATCGACTGAGACGTAGATTGCGAGTTCCCCTGGAGCAAGGTCTGCCAGCACGAGGTCCGGCGCGGAGTGGCGCACCCAGGAGGGCTTGCCGACACGAACCGTCACTGCCTCAGGTGCGTCAGGAGTGCGGAACACAGCCGCGACTCCGTTTGTCGCGATCTCCTCGGCATGTTCGGCTTCGACGAGCGACAAGCCGTGCTGTTTCGCGGCCTGCACGACGGAGTCCGCAAGCACGTGAGAGGAGTACACCTCCGCTGAGGCTGCGAAACGCAGCAGCTCGTCTTCGCTGGCGCGGTCGGCGGGCAGAAGGCGTTCGAGCACTGGCTTGCCGGTAGTGATGGTGCCGGTCTTATCGAATGCCGCCGAGCGGGCTCGTGAAAGCTGTTCGAGGGTGCCGCCGCCCTTGACGATCAGCCCGAACCTCGCGGCACGGCTCATGCCACCGAGAAACGCGACCGGCGCGGCGATCAGCAGCGGGCATGGGGTCGCCACCACCAGCACCTCGGCAAACCGGACAGCCTCTCCACTGACCGCCCACGCGATCCCGGCGATCACGAGCGCGAGCACTGTGAACGGCACCGCGTACCGATCTGCGAGCCGCACGACTTTGGCTTTGCTCCCCGCGGCTTGTTCGACGAGCCGAACAATCTGCTGATACTCGCTCTCGGCGGCCGGAGCCGCAGCCCGCATGGTGACTGCGGCTTGTCCATTCACCGCACCGCTCGACACTTTCTCTCCCGCGTCACGCTCAACGGGCAGACTTTCACCGGTCAATGACGACTCATCGAACACGGCGTGCTCGGAGACGAGGATCGAGTCCACAGGCACGAGTGCACCCGGCCGCACCAACAACAGATCACCCACCTCGACTTCTTCGACCGGTATGTCCTCGGTCGTGACCTCGGCAGTATGCCCGTGCATGTCCGCGCCGGGTGCGCTTGGGGCGAGGATGCGCGTGGCCTGCTGGGGTGCCTTACGCAGCAGCGCGGTCAGTTCCCGCTTCGAACGGTTCTCAGCGTAATCTTCGAGGGCCGCCCCGCCGGTGAGCATCAGCACCACCACGAGCGCCGCCCACGGCTCCCCAACGAGCACTGCAGCGGTGATTGCCGTCACCGCAAGAATGTCGAGCCCGGCGTGCCCTCGGATGAGCTGCCGGATCATCCCGACCGCCTCCCACCCGGCAATCACGAGCGCATACGCACCCACAATCCAGCTGGCCGACTCAATGGCCGGAGTCGCTAAAAGAACCAACCCGATCATAGCCACCAACAGTGTTGCGATCACGAGTGGATATGCCCTGACCAGAGACGAAAAACGGCTCATGCTTCAATCCTCCCAGGCGGGCACGCTTCTCGCATTGTAGGCCAGCCTCGCCTGAGTATCCGCGTAGCGCGTTCAGAGCAGCAATGCCCCGGCTCCTGCGGCCCCGAGCACTACCGCCCATGCCGGTGTTTTCCAGGACGTGAGTGCGACAAACGCGAGTGCCGCGACGACGAGTGATGCGGCGTTCGTGACACCCGCGGTGAATACGGGGTCGTACAGCGCGGCGGCGAGCAGCCCGACGACTCCGGAGTTCACGCCCGTCAGCACACGCTGCACTCTCGGCGCACGACGCAACCGCTCCCAGAAGGGCAGCACCCCCATCACGAGCAGCGCAGACGGCAGAAAGATCGCGAGCAGCGCAATGGATGCGCCGAGCAGCCCACTCGGGCCGCCCGTGGTGACCGCTCCGAGAAACGCGGCGAAGGTGAACAGCGGCCCTGGCACCGCCTGCGCGGCACCATACCCCGCGAGGAACGCACCCGGCTCCACCAGTCCAGTCTGCACTGTTTCAGCCTGCAAAAGCGGGAGCACGACATGCCCGCCGCCGAACACGAACGACCCCGCACGATAGAAGGTGTCAATCAGGCCTACCGTGGCGTTGCCGGTGAACACAGCAAAAATCGGCAACCCTGCGAGCAGCATGACGAACACAGCCAGGCTCAACCATCCGACTGCGGGCCGCAGGCGCACCCGGAAACGCGGTTCATCGTTCTCGGTCGTGCTCGGGGATCGACAGACGAAGAACCCCGCGATCCCGGCCAAGGCCATCGCGCCGAACATCGTCAGCGGGCCGGGTACGAGCAGCACGACAGTGAGCACCCCGACAGCAATCGTCGCTCGTCGCGCATCAGGCGTGAGTGACTTTGCCATCCCGAGCACAGCATGACCCACGACCGCGACCGCCGCAGCCTTCAGGCCCAGCACCCATCCAGCCTGCGATACGTCGCCAAGGGTCGATACGCCGAGCGCGAACCCGAACAGCAATACCGCAGATGGCAGTGTGAACCCGAGCCATGCCGCGACAAGACCGAGTATTCCAGCTCTCTGCAAACCGATCGCCATGCCGACCTGGCTTGATGCCGGGCCGGGAAGAAACTGGCACAATGCGACAAGATCCGCATACGCGCGATCACCCAGCCATCTGCGTCGCTCGACGAACTCTGCTCGAAAATATCCAAGATGAGCGACCGGGCCACCGAACGACGTGCACCCTAACCTCAAGAACACCAGAAGGACCAGCAATGGCGCGCCAAAGTCGGTTCGACGGCCACCTTCTGCGGATAACATTTCTTACTCAGAATGGGGCACCATCCGGGACTGGCGCTACTCGCCGCGCTGCATTCACGCAGTGTTCACTCGCGGCTCAGAAGCCGTCACCGACTTACGCGAACCTTCCGTGTCGCACAGTGCGATTCTAAGATCGCTCTGCTGACTTCTGAATGAACGTATGCTACCGTGGTAGATAGATAGAGTTTCTAGTTTAGAAACATTGGTGGTGAGAGCGATGCAGGGCGGCGTGATCTTGCTCCGGGGCACCGGGGCTGATGCGCTGCGCTATGTCGAGGCCGACCGCTCGCGTGCTGACGACTACTACCTGTCTGACAGCACCGGGGTTCAGTACGCGGTGCTCGACGCTTCGGGCGAGGCCGTGAGTAGTCGGGTGCTGACCGCTGACGAGTATGCGGGATGGGTGGACTGGATCAATCCCGATACCGGCGAGCAGATGGGAAGGCCTCGCCTCGCGGGGTTGGATCGGCAGGGGTCGCCCCGGTTCGCGGAAATGGTCATCAACACCCCCAAGAGCCTGTCCGTCGCTGCCGCCTTGCATCCCGAGGTATCCAAGGCGCTGGACGCAGCACAGCAGGACGCCCTGGCGGAGATTCAGCGGTGGCTCGCCCAGTACTCCGTGACTCGTGTCGGCCCGCGCGGCAAGCAGGAGGTCGTACCTATTGAGCACATGCAGGTGGTCGGCATCACGCACCGGACGAGCCGGGCCGGTGATCCTCACCGGCATATCCACATGCAGATCGGCGCCCGTGTCTGGGCGGCGGGCAAGTGGCGGGCGCTCGACACGGCGGCGACGTTCCGGCAGCAAGGCGCGATCCGCGCCCTCGGTACTGCCGTGATCGCCGCCAGCCCCGAACTCGCGGAAGTGCTCGACCGTCACGGCCTCCTCCTCGACCCGGTGACTGGCGAAGTCACCGAACTCGAACCGTTCAACGCGCTCATGTCGAAGCGCGGCGAGCAGGTGCGGAAGAACCTGGAACGGCTCGAAGCCGAGTGGGAGACGGCGCATCCGGGCGAGACGATGGGGCCGGTCGTCTCATCTCGGCTGACAGCGCAGGCGTGGGCGTATGAGCGCCCCGCGAAGAAGCCCACGACCTTGCGGGAAGAGGAAGCCTGGCTGACCGAGCTCCGCGAGGTCGGCTACGACCCCGAACACCTGGCCCGCATGCCGGCGCGTGTGCCGGTATCACCGGATGAGGTCTCGGTGCAGCGGATCGCATCGCGTGCGCTGGATCATTGCGCCGCAGCAGAGTCGGCATGGACTCGCCACACCGTGCAGGAACACGCCACCCGCATCATCACCGAGGCGGGCGTGCGTGCCACCCCGCAGGAGTTGCGCGAACTGGTGACCGTTGCAGCGACGCTCGCGCTCGAGGATTGCTTCTCGATCCTGCCGCCTGACACCGCTACCCCGGAGCATGTCGCGCACCTCACGAGTTTGCGGGTGGTGCAGGTAGAGACGGAACTGCGCGACCTCATCACCGCCCGAACACCCGACCGCGAGCCGAAACACGGCGACGTGCGCGAGCACGCGGCCGCACTCGGGCAGCAGCTTGACCCTGGCCAGCTCGTCGCGGCCGCAGCGGTTGCCTCGCGCGATCCGTTGGTGATCGTGGAGGGCGCCGCAGGCGCGGGCAAGACCACGATGCTCGCCACCGCGATCCGCGCCGCTGAGCAGCGCGGCGGCAGGGTGCGGGTGGTTGCGCCGACCAAGCGTGCCGCCGAGGTCGCGCACCAAGAACTTGGCGTGCCCGCCGAAAGCGTCGCCGCCCTCGTCTACGCGTACGGATGGCGCTGGAACCAGGACGGCGTATGGACACGCCTCGCCCCAGGCGACACCGATCCGATGACTGGCGGAACCTACACCGGCCCACCCCGAGACGCGCAGTTGCGCCGTGGCGAGCGGATCGTCGTGGACGAGGCCGGGATGCTCGACCAAGACACCGCACTCGCCCTGTTCACCGTCACAGCCGAGACGGGCGCAACCCTCGCGCTCGTCGGCGACCGCGCGCAACTGCCCGCAGTCGGCAGGGGCGGCGTGCTCGACATGGCCGCACAACTCAGGGGCCGCACGTTCGACATGGATGAGGTACACCGCTTCACCAACCCCGCCTACGCCGAGGTCACCGTGCAGATGCGCGACCGTCGCAACCCCGGCGAGGTGTTCGACCGGCTGCGCAAGCTCGGGCTGATCCGGCTCCACACCGATGCCGACGAACTGCGCGAAGACCTCGCCACCAGCAGACACGACGGCGACGCCGTCACCGTCGCATCGAATGACGAGGCGGCCCGGCTGAATGATCGCATCCGAGACGAACGCACCCGCGCGGGCATCGTCGACGACACCACCACGACCACCGGCAGCGACAGCCTCAGCATCGGGCGCGGTGATCTGATCCAGACCCGGCAGAACCGCGCCGACCTGGGCGTGGCGAACCGGCAACCGTGGATCGTCCAACGAGTCGAGCAGGATGGGTCGCTCTGGGTGCGTGACGCGCACAGCGACCGCAAACGCGAACACTCAATCCGCCTGCCCGCCGAGTATGTGCGCGAGCACACCCACCTCTCCTATGCCGCGACCGCCTATGGGGTGCAGGGCGTTACCGTGCCCGCCTCACACACCGTCCTCACCGAGCAGATGGGCGGCGCGACCGTCTATGTTGGCATGACCCGCGGCCGAAACGAGAACACCCTGCACGTCGTCGCGGAAAGCATGGCCGACGCCCGAGCGCAGTTCATCGAGGCGATCGAACGCGACCGCGCAGACCGAGGACTCGCCGACGCGACCGAACGCGCGGCCGAAGCGGTGCGCGGCCTCGTCGCTGACGGCCCGGTGAAGCTCGTCAACGACGAGGTTGTCCGACTCCTGCGTGACGCTGAGCGCGCCGAGCGAACGGCCGAGAAGTGGGAGCAGATCGCGGAGCGGCTCGACCAGCAGCAGGCCAACCACCAGGCGGAGGACGAGCAAAGCGCCGAGATGATCCGCGCCGCCGAGACTCACACAGCCCAAGCCCGCGCCGAGGTCGTCGCGGAGTTGGTGCCGCAGGCCGTCGAGGACGGCGAAACCTACCTCACAGCCGTCACCGCCGAGAGCACCACATCGGAACGGCTCGCCACGTCGGGCAGGTTCGGATGACGCCGAGCGCGACAGGAGTACCAGGCCGCGACCGAGCGCACCCACACGGCACGCGAGCAGGTGCGCGACGCCTGGGGTGTACTACCGCGCCACGGTGACGGCCTCACCGAGTGGGCCACCACCGCTGCCGAGCGGCGTGCCGAGAACGACCCGCGAGTGATCGACGCTGACCGCCGCCTCGCGGATGCGCAGTCTGGGCGGGCGGCGCTCAAAGACCAGCACAACCGCGAACGCCTCACGCTGCTCGCGCGAGAGTTGGGGGTCGAACGGGTGCGTCGTGACCCGATACGAGCACGGTTCATCCGCCCCGACCGCGAAGCCCGCAACGTGCACGCACAGGCGGCGGTGGCGCGGCGCGATGCCGAGGAATTGCGCGCCCTGCCGCCCGAGCAAGCCGCCGCACTGGTCGAAGTGAAGCGTGCAGCGGCAGAGCAGCTCCGGCAGCTTGCCGCTGACCGCGCGCGGCGACTGCGCGGCACGGTCGAGCAGAACCACCCGAGCACAGAGCCACGGCGTGACGGCCCGATCCTGGGCTTATAGGCCGAGCGAGGGGCCGCTGCGCGGATCACAGGGCGACGCGCCACCGAACGCCTCAGGCGGCTGGAGGTTCCAGCGGCGCTGCCGGGCGGCGTCGAGCGCGCGATCCAACGTCTCCGGGTCGCGCACCGACCGGCGAGTGGTGAAGCCCTGTGCGTGCCCGTCCAGGCTCGCCGTGAGCCGGTCGGAGCGTGCGGCGTCTTCGACGGTGACGAGGTTCGGGCGGATCAGCGCGTCAAGCCCGGAGTGATCTTCCACGATGGCGAGGGTGCGGGCATGGGCGAACACGTCGCCGGGGATCTGCGACCAGTCGATCACCCACCCGGCATCGCGGGCGAGCTGGTTGAAGAAGACATGCTGACTGCGCGTGTTCACGTCACGGAACGGATGGATCGCCGTCGTCTCACCCCACACCCACGCCAGCCCATCCGAGAACGCATCCACGTCCAGGTCGCGCAGGTAGTCGCGCTGGGCGAGCGCACCAAACACGCGCTCCGTCTCGGGAACGATGAACTGCGGGCGGCAATGCGCAATGCCGGTGCCGCCGGGATGGGTGTCGGTGGCGCGAATCTCGCCACCCCAGGAGTACATATCTTGCGTCAGGTAGGCGTGGATCGCTTGCAAGTGCGGCAGATCGTAGCCACCAGCGACGGGGTGCTCGCGTAGCGCACCCATGCGGGCACCGATGAAGTCGGCCTCAGCATCTTTCCAGTCGTCGTAGTCGGTGATGCCGAACGTGTTGACCAGAACATCGCTTCCCGGATAGGTGTACCGATCAGGCATCGCGACGCCGAGCGGTTCAGGCGGTGCGAGCGGCCAGGCGTGCGCGGGTACGGGCGGCGATCACTTCGACAGCCTCGTCCACGGTGATCTCGCCGCGCACCTGGCGGGCCAGAAGCTCCAGCCCCTCGGGGGTCATCTGCTCACCGGCGGTCTGCTGCCCGGCCTGCACCTCAGTGAGCACGCGCTGAACGTGCGCCTCGGATACGCGAGTCTTCGTCGCCATAATGGGGTGCCTCCTTGTGGTCGGCTTCGTGAGTTCAGTCTACGCGGCACGTCCGACAAAGCGCCGGACGACCAGCACGGGAGTGCCGAATCGGCACCACCAGCCCTGTTCACCGCGCGGGGGTGCCGGGAACCGTGGAGTGTGCGTCGTCGCCGTCGAAGATGCGCAGGAACTTCTCTCGTGGAATCACGACCCGCCTGCCGAGCTTCACGGACGGGATCGACCCGTTCTCGATGCTCGCCGTGATCGTGCGGGGATCGACCCCGAGCGCCGCCGCAGCCTCCGCCCGTGTAATGACCGCGTTACGGGAGGCCCGTAAGTCGTCCAATGTCACCGATATGTCTCTCATCGCCCTGCCTGCCGTCCCTAATCAAGAGTCCTGAGTTCCCAATAAAGTACAGTATGGTGCTTGACGAGTCAAGAGCGGGCATGTACGTTCCTAGTATGGAAACAGAACGAGTGCGGGGAAACCCCGCCGGGATCACGCACGAGCACGTCGCCCAGAACCTCCGCACCGCACGCCAGGCCATCGGCATGGACGTGCGCACCGCCGCCCGGCTGATGACCGAGGCGGGCCGAAAGCTCGCCCCGTCGGGGATCAGCAAGATCGAGAACGGCGACCGGCGCGTGGACGTGGACGACCTCACCGCCCTCGCCTACATCCTCCGCACCACACCCGCAGCTCTTCTTACCCCGCTTGCTGAGGCGGTCACGCTGACCGGGGTGCCCGAGTCGTTCCTACCCGAAGAGATACAGGCATGGGTCGCAGGCGCCGTGAAGCTCACCACCGAGGACTTGGTGCGCTACTGGAAAGAGCAACGCTTCCAAGCGATCAACTCGGCGCACTGGGCCGAGGAAATACTCGCCAAGTACGACCGCGGCCAGGTTGGTATCACTCCGCGCGAGGTGTACCAGGAACGCTACGACGTGCAGACCGCCCGCGAGGAACACGCCACCGGCAGGCTGTTGCAACTCGACCCGAACGCCTCACTCGCGTTCGAGTAACGAACCACCACGAGAGAAAGGAGCAAGGTCTATGGCACCAGCCAGTCACCCGCCGCCGGACGAGGCGGCACCGAGCAGCGTTGAGGGGGTGAAGCAGAAGCAGCAGCGACGTTCCCGGTCGCGGCATCAGGGATCGCTGGGCGACTACCAGACCCGCAAGGGGCGACGGTGGAAGTTCCAAATCTATGTGCTGATCGACCCGGAGAAGCCCGAGCTGGGCGAGAAGCGGCTCACCCGTGGCGGGTTCACCGACCTCGAAGAAGCACAGGCCGCGCTCACCGAGGCGCTACGAAAGAAAGCGAGGAACGAGAAGTTCCAGGGCAAGACCCCCACGGTCGGTGTGTACGCCGAGCATTGGATGTCGAGCTTGCGGCTGGCCGATTCCACGATCAAGGGGTATCGGAAGATCATCCGTAACCACATCACCCCCGACCTGGGTCGCATCAGGATCGACAAGCTCACCGCCACCCGCATCGGCTCCCACTACCGGGAGTTGGAAAAGAGCGGGCGCAAGGACGAGTACGGCAAAGGCAAACCACTCTCGGCCAACAGCATCCACAAGGTGCACGTCGTCCTCGGCGCGATCCTCGACGCCGCAATCGACGATGGGCTGATCCAAGTCAACCCGGCAAAGAAGAAGCGCACCGTGAACGCCCCGAAGTCGTCACAGGTTCGAGCGCAGAAACCGGAAATCGTGACCTGGACGGGCGAGCAGCTACAGACGTTCCTCACTTGGAACGAGAAGGAACTGCAAGACGAACTGTTCCCACTGTGGCGACTGATCGCCTACACCGGGATGCGACGCTCCGAAGCTCTCGCGCTCAGATGGAACGACATCAACACCAAGACCGGGCGCATCAGCATCCGGCGAGCGGTGAACACCGAGGACTGGACGACCACCAAGACCACGAAAACGGGCACCGCCCGCGTGATCGACGTGGACGCCGCGACCCTCAAAGTGCTCGCCTCCTACAAGGTCGCCCGCGCCGAAGTGTCGTTCGATTTGGCGAAAGCCGATGCGTATGTGTTCGGTGACGACGAGGGCAAGCTGCGCTCACCCGACGCCATGACGAGCCGCTGGGATCGCCGCATGAACTGGCTCGCCAAGGCACACCCGACGCTGCCCCGCGTGACGATCAAGGGGCTGCGCCACACGCACGCCACACTCCTGCTGGAGCTTGGCGAGCATCCCAAGGTAGTACAGGAGCGCCTGGGGCACTCCACCATCACAACCACGATGAACATCTACAGCCATGTCACCCCGACGATGCAGAAAGCCGCAGCAGACCGCTTCGCGGCCCATCTCGGTGGGGCTTAGCACATATCTCAGCACATGGCACGAAAATGACCCCCAACCCGGGGATCTAAACCCCAGGTCAGAGGCCATTTTCTGTTCGTGCGCGAGGGGGGACTTGAACCCCCACGCCCTAATACGGGCACTAGCACCTCAAGCTAGCGCGTCTGCCAATTCCGCCACCCGCGCGAACGATCCGCCGGTTCCTCCCGGCGAACAGAGAATAACCTAGCACGGATCCGGGGTGCGCACGAATCCGTCGCAGGATCGGCCGGTCATCCGCCGGTCATCCGCCGGAACACAGATGAACACCGCCCGCTCGCCTGGTTAGGCTGGAGGGCATGAGCGACGTCCAGAGCACCGATCCCGAGAGCCGCGGCGCCGAGCCCGTGCTCTCCGAGACCGCGCGCATCGCGCGCGATCTGATCCGCTTCGACACCTCGAACCGGGGCGGCGGCGACGCGAACCCCGAGCGCCCCGCGGCCGACTACGTCGCGGCCTATCTGCGCGATCTCGGCCTCGATCCCGTGATCATCGAGTCCGCACCGGGCCGCGCGAGCGCGATCGCGCGCGTGCAGGGCGCCGATCCGGGCCTGCCCGCGCTCGTCCTGCACGGCCATCTCGACGTGGTGCCGGCCGACGCATCCAACTGGAGCGTCGATCCCTTCGAGGGAGTGGTCCGCGACGGCATGCTGTGGGGCCGCGGCGCGGTGGACATGAAGGACATGGACGCGATGATCCTGACCTCGGTCGCCGAGCTGCTGCGCGCGGGGGAGCGGCCCCGCCGGGACGTGATCCTGGCCTTCTTCTCGGACGAGGAGAACGGCGGCGTCTACGGCTCCCACCACCTCGTCGACGCGCATCCGGAGCTCTTCGCCGGGGCGGGGACGGCGATCAGCGAGGTCGGCGGCTACTCGATCGATCTCGCGGGCACCCGCGCCTATCTCGTGCAGACCGGCGAGAAGGCGATGGACTGGATCCGCCTGCGGGCCCGGGGCCGCGCCGCGCACGGTTCGCGGGTGTGGCACGACAACGCGGTGACGCGCCTCGCCGAGGCGATCGCGGCGCTCGGCCGGCACGAGTGGCCGGTGGTCCTGTGCGACACGACCCGTGAGCTGGTCGACGAGATCGCGGCGATCCTCGGCCAGGAGCCGAGGCAGCTGGACCCCGAGCAGCTGATCCTGAGCATCGGACCCGCCGCGGGCTTCATCCAGGCGAGCCTGCGCACCACGAGCAACCCGACCGTGCTGAGCGCCGGGTACAAGCACAACGTCATCCCGGAGACGGCGGAGGCGCTGGTCGACGTGCGCACGCTGCCCGCCGACCAGCCGGGGATCCTGGACGAGATCCAGCGCATCGTCGGCGACGACATCGAGATCGAGACCGTGCACAGCGACATCGGGCTCGAGGCGCCCTTCGCGGGCGAGCTGGTCGAGGCCGTGGTCGCCTGCCTCGAGCGCCACGATCCCGAGGCGCGCGTGCTACCCTACATGCTCTCCGGAGGCACCGACAACAAGGCGCTCGCGCGCCTCGGCATCACCGGCTACGGCTTCGCGCCGCTCCGCCTGCCCGCCGACCTCGACTTCCCCGGCATGTTCCACGGTGTGGACGAGCGGGTGCCGCTCGACGCCCTCGACTTCGGCCATCGCGTGCTCGTGGACCTGCTGCGCAGCTACTGAGACCGACCCGCTAGTCTTGACGCTGGCCCGCTCCCGGCGGGCGGGGGATACGGAGGAACCGCATGGGTCTGTTCGAGGCGATCGTGCTCGGGCTCATCCAGGGACTCACCGAGTTCCTGCCCATCTCGTCGAGCGCGCACCTGCGCATCGCGAGCGAGCTCATGGGCGCCGGCGACGCCGGCGCGGCCTTCACCGCGATCACCCAGATCGGCACCGAGGCGGCCGTCATCGTGTTCTTCTGGCGGGACATCGTGCGGATCATCGGCCGCTGGTTCCGCTCGCTCTGGGGCGCCGTGCCGCGTCGCGACCCTGACGCCCTCATGGGCTGGTGGATCATCCTCGGCACGATCCCGATCGTCGTGCTGGGCCTGCTGTTCCAGGATCAGATCGAGACCACGTTCCGCTCGCTCTGGATCGTCGCGGCGATGCTCATCCTCTTCGGCCTGCTGCTGGGGCTCGCGGATCGCCTCGGCCGGCGCGCGCTGACGCTCGACCGGCTCGGCTGGAAGCACGCGGTGCTCTTCGGCCTCGCGCAGGCCCTCGCCCTCGTGCCGGGCGTCTCCCGCTCGGGCGGCACCATCACCGCGGGCCTGCTCATGGGGTACAAGCGGGAGGCCGCGGCGCGCTACTCGTTCCTGCTCGCGATCCCCGCCGTGCTCGGCTCGGGCTTCTACCAGCTCGCCAAGGCACTGCGGGAGCCCGCGACGACCCCGATGGGCTACACGGCCGTCGCCACCGTGATCGCCTTCGTCGTCGCCCTCGTGGTGATCGGGGTGTTCATGCGCTACATATCGAAGGGAAGCTTCATGCCGTTCGTCGTATACCGGGTGCTGCTCGGTATCGTCATCATCGTGCTGCTCGCCACGGGAGTGCTGACCGCCGACGGGGGCGTCGCCGTCGCGCAGGGAGTGGCGCAGTGAGGACCTGGACGCCGCCCCGCATCCCCGAGCTGCCCGGCAGCGGCCAGGCGCCCAGGCTGTTCAACACGGCGACCGGCCGCCTCGAGCACCCGCCCGTCGAGGACGAGCGCGCGACGCTCTACGTCTGCGGCGTGACCCCCTACGATGCGACGCACCTCGGCCATGCCGCGACCTACCTGGCCTTCGACGTCATGCAGCGCGCCTGGCTCGACGCGGGCATCGAGGTGCACTACGCGCAGAACATCACCGACGTCGACGATCCGCTGCTCGAGCGGGCGAACGCGACCGGCGTCGACTGGCGCGCCCTCGCCGACGAGCAGATCGGCCTCTTCCGCAGCGACATGCACCGGCTGGGCATGATCCCGCCGGCGGACTACGTGGCCGTGACCGAGCGGATCGACCGCATCGCCGAGGCCGTGCAGCGCCTCCGGGCGCGCGGCCTCGCCTACCCGGTGCCCACGGACGACGCCTCGCCCGGCGCCGGCGACGACCTCTACTTCGACACCCGCGGGGCCGAGGCCGAGACCCAGTGGCGGCTCGGCGACGTCGCGCCCTACGATCGCGAGCTGATGGAGCTGCTGAGCAGCGAGCGCGGAGGCGACCCGGGACGCGCGGGCAAGCGCGATCCGCTCGATCCGCTGCTGTGGCGCGCGGCCCGCGACGGCGAGCCGAGCTGGGGCACCGTGCTCGGGCTCGGGCGGCCCGGCTGGCACATCGAGTGCGCGGTGATCGCGAGCGAGGCGCTCGGCCCGGCGTTCACGGTGCAGGGGGGCGGTGAGGACCTGGTCTTCCCGCATCACGAGTTCACCGCGGCGCACGCCACGGCGCTCACCGGGACGCCGCTCGCGCACGCCTACTGCCACGTGGGGCTCATCGCCTACGAGGGCCACAAGATGTCGAAATCGCGCGGCAACCTGGTGCTCGTGTCGAAGCTCCTGAACGGCGGGGCCGATCCGTCCGCGATCCGGCTCGGGATCCTGGCCCACCACTACCGGCAGGAGTGGGAGTGGTTCGACGGCGACCTCGAGGTCGCGACGCGCCGGCTGCGTGCCTGGCGCGAGGGGATCGAGCGCGTCGGCGAGGATCCGGCGAACGCTGCGGCGGTGCTGCAGCGGCTGCGGCAGGCGCTCGCGAACGACCTCGACACGCCGGTGATGCTCGCGACGCTGGACGCCGCGCTCGACCGCGGCGTCGACGACCCCGCGCTCATCGCCGACGCGGCGATGGCCCTGCTCGGCGTGGAGCTGCGGGAGGAATAGGGCTGCCGCCGGCCTCTACTCCCGCTCGTCGTCCTCGTCGGGCTCGACGTTGAGGAACTTCTCGAACTCGTACGCGATCGCGTCCCCGGTGGCCTCGGGGGCGGAGGTCGCGTCGCGGGCGTCCTCGAGCGCGCGGATGTAGCGGGCCATGTCCTCGTCGGCGGCGGCGATGCGGTCGATGTTCGCCTCCCACTCGTTCGCGGCCGCGAGCAGCTCGCCGCGCGGGATGACGACGTCGAGCAGCTCCTCGAGCTTGTCGAGCATGGCGAGCGTCGCCTTGGGGGAGGGCGCGCTGTGCACGTAGTGGGGCACCTGCGCCCAGAGCGTGAGCACCGGCACCTCGAGCTCGACGAGCGCGAGCTCGAGCACCGTCGTGATGCCCACCGGCCCCTCGTAGTCGCTGCGGGTCGCGCCCGTGCTCGAGCGCACGGCGGCGTCCTCGCTCGAGAGCGAGATGATGATCGGGCGCGAGTGCGGCGCATCCGAATAGAGCGAGCCGAGCAGGATCACGGTGTCGATCTCCCACGCGTCGATGACGTCGACCACCTCGTCGGCGAAGGCCGCCCAATCGCGGGCCGGCTCGACGCCCGCGAGCAGGAAGAGGTCGGAGACCGGGCTGCCGTCGATGCGGCGGATCGTCTCCTCCTCGGGGTCCGCGGGCTCCCCGGGGCGCTCCACCCGGCCGTAGAGACGGGTCTCGGGCCAGTCGAGCACGCGCCGCCCGTCATCGTCGAAGCTGATCTTCGGCCGGTGCACCTGGTAGTCGACGAAGCCGTCGGCGCCGATCGAGTGCAGCACGTCCGCGTCGATCAGCTCGCCCAGATGCTGCAGCACGGTGGTCGTCGCCGCTCCGGCGTCGCTCCACCCCTCGAACGCGGCGATGAGCACCCGCGGGTGCGGCCCGGTTCCCGTCTCATCGTCCATAGTCTCCAGGATAGTCGCGCGGAGATCCTTCGCAGTCCGCGGGTCCGTCCGTCCGCCGTTCGCCGGTCCGCCGTCCGCGTCGGCCGGCCCCATCGACCGGCCCTAGGCTGGTGTGGTGGATCGGATCGGACTCGCCGGCGTCCTCTGGGACATGGACGGCACACTCATCGACAGCGAACCCCTGTGGCTGCAGGCCGAGCACGCCATGCTCGCGCGCTTCGGCATCGAGCTGACCGCCGAGACGCGGGATCGGCTCGTGGGCATCGGGCTCTGGGACGCGGCCGAGGGCTTCCGCCGCCTCGGGGTGCCGATGAGCGCCGACGAGATCGTCGCGGAGTGGGTCGAGGGGGTCTCCCAGGGGCTCGCCGAGACGGGGCCGCGGTGGCGGCCGGGCGCCCCCGAGCTGCTGCTGTCGCTGCGGGACGAGGGCATCCCGTGCGCGGTCGTGACCATGTCGGTGCGCTCGCTCGCCGAGCAGGTGCTGGGGCTGCTGCCGGAGGGGGTCTTCGCCGCGGTGGTCGCGGGCGACGAGGTTGCCCACGCGAAGCCGCACCCCGACCCCTACCTGCGCGGGGCGGCCGCGATCGGGGTGCCGATCGAGCGGTGCCTCGCGATCGAGGACTCGCCGACGGGGCTGCGCTCGGCCCGCGCCTCGGGCGCCGTGGCCGTCGGAGTGCCGAACCTCGTGCCGCTCGACGCCGCGCCGGCGCACGAGCTGTGGCCCACCCTCGGAGGCCTCGACGCCGCCGGGCTGCGGGCCCGCTTCGAGGCGCTGCGACCCGCCCGTGCCGCGTCGCACGGGTAGGATCGCTGCAATGAGCGAAGAGCAGAAGCCGGCCCTGCGCGGACCGTTCCGATACGGGGATCGCGTGCAGCTGACCGGCCCCAAGGGCCGCCTCAACACCATCACCCTGACACCGGGGGGCGAGTTCCACAGCCATCGCGGCACGATCGCCCACGCGGAGCTGGAGGGACGCCCCGACGGTTCGGTCGTCGTGAGCAGCTCGGGCGACGAGTACCTCGCGCTGCGGCCCCTGCTCAGCGACTTCGTGATGTCGATGCCGCGCGGAGCCGCGATCGTCTACCCGAAGGACGCCGCGCAGATCCTCTCCCTCGCCGATATCTTCCCCGGCGCCCGCGTCGTCGAGGCCGGAGTCGGCTCGGGCGCGCTGTCGCTGCACCTGCTGCGCGCGGTGGGCGCGGAGGGCGAGGTGCTCTCGTTCGAGCGCCGTGAGGAGTTCGCCGAGATCGCCCGTGCGAACGTCGCCGCCTTCGCCGGGTCCACTCCCGCCAACTGGTCGGTGACGGTCGGCGATCTGCAGGACGAGCTGCCCCGCCGCTGCGAGGCGGGGTCGGTCGACCGCGTCGTGCTCGACATGCTGGCCCCCTGGGAGTGCGTGGGGGTCGCCGCCGAAGCGCTCGCCCCCGGCGGGGTCGTCATCTGCTACGTGGCGACCGTGACCCAGCTCTCCCGCGTCGCGGAGGAGCTGCGCCGCTCGGGCCTCTTCACGCACCCCCAGGCGAGCGAGACGATGGTCCGCGGCTGGCACGTCGAGGGGCTCGCGGTGCGTCCCGACCATCGCATGGTCGCGCACACGGGGTTCCTCGTGACCGCGCGCCGTCTCGCCCCCGGCACCGCGCTGCCGCAGTTGAAGCGGCGCGCCTCGAAGAGCGAGTACAGCGACGAGGACGTGGCGGCCTGGACCCCGGACCTGCTCGACGAGGCCGCGGGGGAGTGGACCCCGGAGACCATCGGCCAGTGGTCGAAGAGCGACCGGATCCTGCGCAAGAAGGCCCGCGAGGCGCGGCGCCTCGCACAGGATCGCGGGGCCGCCGACCCGATAGACTGACGTGGTTCCCGAGCGGTCCGGCTTCCGGACGCCCACTTCCGAAAGGTCTTCATGAGCCGTCGAATCCTCGCCGCAGCCTCTGTCTCGGCCGTGCTGCTCACCGGTCTCGTCGGGTGCAGCTCGGCGGGCTCCGCGTCCGGCGACGACTGCACGGCGGCGCTGCGGCCGGGAGTGCTCAGCGACGGCGTCGAGCTGCAGGGGACCGTGGGCGGGACGCCCGAGGTGAAGATCGGCGGCCGCACCGACATCGTGAACGCGCAGCGCTCGGTGATCCGCCACGGCGAGGGCGCGGGCGTCATCCGCGGCGGGGAGGTCGTCACGGCGAACGTCACGATCTTCGACGGCGAGAGCGGCGAGAGCATCGCCCCGACCCAGAAGCGCTTCCTGCAGGCGCTGCCGAAGGACATCCAGCCCGACTTCACGGAGTACCTGGCGAGCGGGGAGTCGGATCGGCTCGTCTACACCGACCTGCTGATGGCCGGCCTCGTCTGCTCGGCGCCGGGCGATGTGCTCGCGGTCGCGATCACTCCGGGCCAGGCCCAGTCGTCGCAGATCGGCGCGGACGCGACGGTCATGGTCGTCGAGGTGCTCGACGCGCACGGCTCGGCCGCCAGCGGCGCGAGCCTGGCGCTGCCCTGGGGCTTCCCCGCGCTGACCGAGGACGAGACTGGTCGGCCCGGACTGGTGCTGCCGCCGCAGGCCGCCCCGAGCGAGCAGCGCGTCGCGACCGCGATCGCGGGGAGCGGCGCCGAGGTCACCGCCGACGACTACATGATCGGCCACGTGCTCACGGTCGGCTGGAACGACCGCAAGGTGCGCGAGAACACCTGGGAGTCGAACCTCGTCGAGCTCGGCTCCGAGTCGCAGCCCGCGGCGTACGCGTTCCGACCCGCGCTGACGGGGCACACCGTCGGCTCCCGGGTCGTCATCCTCGACCCGAACGGCGGAGACCCGGTCGTGCACGTGGTCGACATCATCGCCGTCGGGTAGCCGATGGCGGGGGGTCAGGCGCGTCGCGCATCCGTCCCCGGCGAGCAGCGCGTCTTCAGCCTGGTGCTCGCGCTCGTGGCGAGCCCGCAGGGCCTGACCAAGCGCGAGCTGCTGTCGAGCGTCTACGGTTACGCGGATCGCGACGGAGCCCGGGGCCGCGGAGGCGAGGGCGACGTCGCGCTCGAACGGCGGTTCGAGCGCGACAAGGCGCAACTGCGCGAGCTCGGCATCCCGATCGACGCGATCGACTCGCCCCAGGAGCCCGGCAACAACCAGCTCACGCGCTACCGCATCTCGAAGGAGCTGCTGCAGATGCCGGCCGGGCTGCGCTTCACCGAGCGCGAGCTCGCACTGCTGCGCGGCGCGGCGCTGGCGTGGCGCGAGGGCAGCCTGACCGCCGAGGCGCGGCGGGCCGTGATGAAGCTGGAGGCGCTGGGCGCCGGGCTCGACGTGCGGCATCTCGGGGTCGCGCCGCAGCTGGGCATCACCGAGCCCGCGGCGCCGGCCCTGCGCCGCGGCGTCGAGGAGCTGCTCGTCGCCCGCTTCGACTACCGCCTGCCCGACCGCTCCGCGCCGCTCGGCCGGCGGGTGGCGCCGCTCGGCCTGCACCGCGCCGACGGCCGCTGGCACCTCATCGCGCACGACCTCGACCGCGAGGCGGATCGGGTCTTCCTGCTCTCGCGCATCGTCGGCGAGGTGCGGATCGGCCCGGAGCCCTTCGAGCCGGGGCTGCTGGGGCGCCGGGACGCGGTGCTCCGCGAGCTGCTGGCGCTCGAGGAGCGGCTGCGCGCCACCGTGCGCGTGCGGGCGGGATCGGTGGCGGAGGCCCGGCTCGCAGCGCGGGCGCGGCGCGGCGCGGGCGGGGAGGACGGGCGGGATCGAGCGGCGGCGGATCCGCGGCTGCTCGAGCTGGGCACCCTCGACTATCGCGAGCTCGCCGTCGAGATCGCCGCCCACGGCGACGAGCTCGAGGTGACGGGACCCGCCGAGCTGCGCGACGACGCCGTCGCGATCCTGCGCCGGGTCCGCGCGCAGCACTCGGGCGACCCCGACGGAGGCGGCCGTGGCTAGGGCGCTGACCACCGCCGACCGCGTCGTGCTGCTGCTCGCGCTCGTGCCGTATCTGCGGGAGCACGGCCCCACACCCGTCTCGGAGCTCGCCCTCGCCTTCGGCGAGAGCGAGGACGCGGTGCGCCGCCTGGTCGCCTTCCTCGGCACCGCGGGCGTGCCCGGGGAGACGCACACCTATCAGCCCGAGGATCTCTTCGACATCGACTGGGACGCGTTCGAGCAGCACGACATCGTGAGCCTCACCCACATCGTCGCGGTCGACGACACCCCGCGCTTCTCCCCGGCCGAGCACGCCGCCCTCGTCGCCGGTCTGCACGCGCTGCGCGAGATGCTGCCGCCGGAGGAGCGGAGCGGGGTCGAGCGCGCGGCGGCGAAGCTCGCCCTGGCCCAGGCCGCGCCGGGCGGATCCTCGCCCGAGCCCGCGATCTCGATCACCCCGGATCCGGGCGATCCCGCGCTCGCGGTGCTGCTCGACGCGATGGAGAGCGGCCGCCGCGTCTCCTTCGACTACCGGGACCTGCGGGGCGAGACCACGCGGCGCACCGTCGAACCGCTCGAGCTCTCCCAGCTCGGCGGCGCCTGGTACCTGCGCGCGCACTGCCTCGATCGCGGGGCCGAGCGCACCTTCCTCGTCGACGCGATGCGCGGCGCGCGAGCCCAGGACGAGGCGGCGGAGCAGCGCCCGGCGCCCGGCCGAGGTCACGGCGCCGGAGGCAGCCGGATCGGACCCGAGGCCGCGGAGATCGTCGCGGTCGTGCGCCTCGGCGAGGCGGCCCTGCACCGGATCGCCGCGTTCTCGCCTCGCGTGATCGGCCCGGCCGACGATGGAGGCGATTCCGGCTGGGTGCGCGCCGAGGTGCAGCTCGGACATCCGGCGGCGGCGATCCGCCTCGTGCAGGCGGCCCCCGGCGAGGTGATCGTCGAGCGGCCGGCCGAGGCGCGGGAGGCGGTGCGCGACTGGGCGGAGCGCGCGCTCGCGCCCTACGGCGACTGATCCGCCCTCCCAGCGAGGCTTCGGCACCTCCACGGCTAGACTGACCGGGTGGCCAGAGCGACCAGGCGAGGGAGGAACCCCGAGGGCAGGATGAGCCTCGGCGCGCACCTCATCGAGTTCCGCAATCGCCTCTTCATCTCGGCCGCGGCGATCGTCGTGGGCACGGTCGCCGGCTGGTTCCTGACCGACTGGGTGTGGGACGCGCTGCGCCGGCCGATCAACGACATCGGCGGTCGCGTCGCCCAGATCACCTACTCCGACATCGGCAGCGGTTTCGACCTGCGACTGCAGATCGCGCTGTTCATCGGAGTCCTCGTCGCATCGCCCATCTGGCTGTACCAGATCTGGGCGTTCTTCGCCCCGGGGCTCACCCGCCGGGAGAAGGGCTACTCGGTGGGCTTCATCGCCGTCGCGGTGCCCCTCTTCCTCGGCGGCGCCTACGCCGGGTGGACCGTGCTGCCGAACATCGTCCGCCTCATGGCGAGCTTCCAGCCCACCGAGGACGCCTTCCAGCTCAACGCCCGCACCTACCTCGACTTCGCCGTGAAGCTCATGCTCGCGGTCGGCATCGGCTTCGTCATGCCCGTGTTCCTCGTCATGCTCAACTTCCTCGGCGTGCTGCGCGGCGCGTCGATCCTGAAGAGCTGGCGGGTGGCGCTCATCGCGATCGTGCTCTTCGCGGGCATCGCGACGCCCGCGACCGACCTCATGAGCATGTTCATGCTCGCTGCGCCCATCGTGCTGCTCTACTTCGTCGCGGCCGCCGTCGGCATCCTGCACGACCGCCGGGTCGATCGGAGGCGGGCGGCCGAGCTCGCGGAGTACGACCTCGCCGACGACGCGGCGGATCCGCGGGCCTCCGGGGATCGCGCGTGAACGGGGCGACGCATCCGGCGGTCGACGCCTTCGCCGCGCGGCTCGGCTTCCCGCTCGATCCCTTCCAGCGCACCGCGTGCGAGCGGCTCGAGGAGGGCCGCAGCGTGCTCGTCGCAGCCCCCACCGGCTCGGGCAAGACGACCGTCGCCGAGTTCGCCGTGCACCTGGCCCGCCGCGAGAGCGACCGTCGCATCTTCTACACGGCGCCCATCAAGGCGCTGTCGAACCAGAAGTTCCGCGAGCTGTGCGCCGAGTACGGCGAGAGCGAGGTGGGCCTGCTCACCGGAGACGTGAACCTGCGCGGCGACGCCCCGATCGTGGTCATGACGACCGAGGTGCTGCGCAACATGATCTACGCAGAGAGCAGCGCGCTCGAAGGCCTGGCCTTCGTCGTGCTCGACGAGGTGCACTACCTCGCCGATCGCTGGCGCGGCGCGGTCTGGGAGGAGATCATCCTGCACCTGCCGCAGTCCGTGCGGCTGGTCTCGCTCTCGGCGACCGTGTCGAACGCGGAGGAGTTCGGCGACTGGATGCACGCGGTGCGCGGCGACACCGACGTCATCCTCTCCGAGCACCGGCCCGTGCCCCTCTACCAGCACGTGCTCACGGCGAAGGCACTGCTGCCGCTCTACGTCGACGGCGACGGAGAGCTCGTGGAACGGGGCCGGCTCAACCCTGAGCTGGGGCGCCTGGAGCGCGGGGGATCGGGCCGCTCGGAGCGAACGGATCGCTCCGAGCACCGGCCCCGCGGAGGCGGATCCCGCAGCGACCACGGGGGGTACGAGCGCTACCGCTCGAGCCGGGATCGCTCGCGAGGACGCGCTCCCGTGCGACGCGCGCAGCGCATCTCGCGGGGCGACATCGCGCGCGCCCTCGACGAGACCGGCCTGCTGCCCGGCATCGTCTTCATCTTCAGCCGCAACGGCTGCGACCAGGCCGTGCGCCAGTGCCTGCAGGAGGGCATCCGGCTGACCACGCGCGAGGAGCGCGAGGAGATCCGCCGCCTCACGAGCGCGGCGCTCGCCTCGCTCGACGACGAGGATCTGCGGGTGCTGGGAGTGCACGAGTGGGTCTCGGGCCTCGAGCGCGGCATCGCCGCGCATCACGCCGGCCTGCTGCCGCAGTTCAAGTCGGTCGTCGAGCAGCTCTTCCAGCGCCGGCTCGTGAAGCTCGTCTTCGCGACCGAGACGCTCGCGCTCGGCATCAACATGCCGGCGCGCTCGGTCACGATCGAGCGGCTCGACAAGTTCAACGGCGAGGAGCGCCTGCCGCTCACCTCGGGCGAGTACACGCAGCTCACCGGGCGGGCGGGGCGCCGCGGCATCGACCACGAGGGCCACGCGGTCGTCGTCTGGCGCGACGGCCTCGACCTCGAGGGGCTCGCGCACCTCGCGTCGGCCCGCTCCTTCCCGGTGCGCTCGAGCTTCCGGCCCACCCCGAACATGGCGGTGAACCTGCTGCAGCGGCTCACGCCCGCGCTCGCGCGCGACACCCTGGAGCTGTCGTTCGCGCAGTTCCAGGCGGATCGCGCCGTCGTCGACCAGGCGCGCGAGCTGCGGGCCGAGCAGGCCTCGCTCGCGGGCTACGATCAGGCGGCCAGGCGGGCGAAGGGCGCCGACAGGAAGCGCTGGGAGGATCGGGCGCGGAAGCTGCGCCGCCAGATCGAGCGCGGCCGGCGCCGCGTGGAGGCCCGGACCGGGACGATCGCGCGCACCTTCGACCGGGTGGTGGCGCTGCTCACCGAGCTCGGCTACCTCGCTCCGGCCCCCGACGCGGCCCTCGAGGTCACGCCCTACGGCCATCTGCTCGCCCGCGTCTACGGGGAGCGGGATCTGCTCATCGCCGAGTGCCTGCGCCGCGACGCCTGGCGCGGCCTCGACGCCCCCGGCCTCGCGGCCCTCTGCTGCGCCCTCAGCTACGAGCCCCGGCGGGACGACGAGCCCGAGGGGCGGTGGCCCGGCGGGCCGTTCCGGCAGGCCTTCGAGCGCACGCTCGAGGTCTGGGAGGAGCTCGCCGAGCTGGGCGGGCAGCACCGGCTGCCGAGCGGCGACGCGCCGCACGCCGGTCTCGCCTCCGCGCTGCAGGGCTGGGCGGGCGGATGGGCGCTCGGACGCGTGCTCGAGCACGCCGGCATCGGCGCGGGGGACTTCGTGCGCTGGACGAAGCAGACCATCGATCTGCTCGACCAGATCGCCCAGGCCTGCGAGCACGCGGGCGCCGACATCCAGGGCGATGCCGACCGCCTCGCGGCGCTCGCGCAGCTCGCCCGGGAGGCGAAGCGGCGGGTGCGCCGCGGCATCGTCGAGACGGCGAGCTCCTCGTGACGGCGCCGGCCGAGCCCGCGCCGCCGCCCGCAGCACCGCGCCGACTGCGCTGGTGGCTCGCCCTGCCGTTCGCCATGCTGGGCGGCCTCGGGCTCGACGCGGCCACCCCCTGGCTCGCCTGGTGGCCGGCGGCGCTCGTCGGGGCGGCGCTGATCCTCGTCGCCCTGTGGCAGCAGCGCGCCCGCGCGGGACTCGGTCTCGGCGCCGCCGCCGGTGCCGCGTTCTGGCTGCCGAACATCCACTGGCTCACGCTCTACCTGGGCCCGGTGCCGTGGCTGGGGCTCGCCGGGGTCATGATCGCCTGGTTCGCCTTGCTCGGCCTCGCGGTCGCGGTCGCGACGCGCGGCATCGCCCGTCTGCCGATCCCGGCCTGGGCGCGCGTCGCCGCGCAGGCCGTCGCCGCCGCGGGGCTCTGGGTGCTGCGCGAGCAGCTGCAGAGCACCTGGCCCTACGGCGGCTTCGCCTGGGGCCGCATCGCGCACACGCAGGCGGAGGGTCCGCTCGCGGCCCTCGTCTCCTGGCTCGGCTTCCCGGGGCTCTCCGGCATCCTGGTGTTCGCCTGCGCGCTGCCGGTCGCGGCGTGGTTCGCGCGCGGAGGCGGAGCGGCTCGTCGTCCGCTCGCGCCGATCCTGGTGTCGGCCGCGACCGTCCTCGCCCTCGTGCTGCTCGCGCTCGCGCCCCCGGCGCCGCTCGCGCGCTCGGGCGACCTGCGCGTGGCCGCCGTGCAGGGGAACTCGAAGTCGGGCATCTTCGACGACCGCGAGAACGGCGACGTCTTCCGCAGCCACCTCGAAGAGACCGGGCGGATGCTCGACGAGCTCGAGGCCCGCGGCGAGCGCGTGGACGTGATCGTCTGGCCGGAGAACAGCGCCGAGTTCGCCCTGCCCGGCCACCGGGACCGCATGTCCGCCGTGCAGCGGCTGGCCGAGCGGGCGGGCGCGCCGATCGTGCTCGGCACGATCCTCGCCGAGCCGGGCGACGACGAGGACGGCGACGGCGAGCGGGACATCGTCTACACGAACAGCACGCTCGTCGTCAGCGGCGATGCGAGCACGCCGACGATCATCGAGGGCCGCTACGACAAGCGCCGGCCCGTGCCCTTCGCCGAGTACATGCCGAACCGGCCCTTCTTCCGCGCGCTCGCACCGGACCTCGTCGACCTCGTGCAGCTGGAGTACACCGCGGGGACGCTGCCCGCCGTGCTGGAGGTCGACGGGGCCGCCGGGCCCTTCCGAGCAGGCATCGCCATCTGCTTCGACATCGTCTTCGACGACCACGCCGATGCGATGATGACGCAGCAGCCTGCGACCGGCGGGGAGGCCGGCGCGCAGGTGATCTTCGCGCAGACCAACAACGCCGACTTCGGCCGCACCGATCAGAGCGCGCAGCAGCTGCAGATCGCGCGTCTGCGGGCCGTCGAGACGGGGCGCGCGCTCGTGAACATCTCGACCGTGGGCACGAGCGCGATCGTCGCGCCCGACGGCGCCGATCTCGCCGCGATCGAGCCGCACACCGTCGGGTTCATGGTCGCCGAGGTGCCGCTCGTCGACGGGCTCACCCCCGCGTCGCGCTTCGGCGGCTGGATCGCCGCGGCGTGGATGCTGCTCGGAGGCGCGGGCCTCCTGGTGGGCCTGTACGGCTCGATCCGCTCCCGCGCGCCGCGCGGCTGATCGCTCCTCCCGAGGATCAGGCGCCGTCGCCGCTCGCGCGGCGGGCCCGCAGCAGCTCGAGGCGCTCCTGCAGCAGCTCTTCCAGCTCCTCGCGCGTGCGGCGCTCGAGCAGCATGTCCCAGTGGGTGCGCTGCTGGCTCTCCCGCTCCTCGAACTCGGCGCGCGCGGCGCGGCCGGCCTCGTCGTCGAGGAAGCCCGCCTCCCCGCTGCGGGGGTCGAACCACTCGGCCGGCGGCTCGGCGTCGGCGTCGAACATGACGCTGAAGCTCGTGCCCTTCTCGGTCATGTAGGTGACCCTGCGGCGGGGCGAGAACTCGATGCCCTCATCGCCCTGCAGGCTCGAGGATCCGATCCGCGCTCCTCGAAGCGTTCGCTCGGCCATGGATCCTCCCCATCTCGGCGGTCCCGTCTCGGCCATCCACGTCGTCGTGGAACGGCCTTGATGCGAGGCTACTCCGCTCGGGAGCCCACGGGTACCCCCTTGCGCGGATCGATACCTCTCCGTGTCACGCGAACGGGGCCCGGGGCGAACGCGTCACCCCGGGCCCCGGCGTCCATCCGGCATCAGGGGCGGATCAGCGCCTTCGTGATGCCGTGGCCGGGCGTCTGCAGCCGTTCGTAGAGCGCGGGCACCTCGTCGAGGCCGACCTCGAGGTCGAAGAGCGGGGCGGGATCCGCGAGCCCGTCCGCGATGAGCGCCATGAGGCCCTCCTGCAGGGTCACGTCGCCGAGCCCGATCCACATCCGCACGGTCTTCAGCAGGGTCGGACCGGCGGCGAAGGAGAAGGGCTCGCCTCCGATGCCGAGCACCGCGAGCTCGCCGTTCGGGCCGAGCGCGTCGAGCGCCGCGGCGAAGGTCGAGGGCAGGCCGACGGCCTCGACGGCCCCGTCGACCCCGCGGCCGCCGGTCGCCTCGGCGATGAAGGCGCGCGGATCCGCGTCGCCGGTCTCGTGCGATGCGCCGAGGGCGAGCGCGAGCTGCCGACGCTCCGCGACCGGGTCGACGGCGATGATCCGCCGGGCGCCCCGCGCCGCCGCGGCGTGGATCGCCATGAGCCCGATCGGGCCGCAGCAGAAGACGGCGAGGCTGCGACCGGGGCCCGCCCCGGCGTTCCGGGCGCCGGTCGCGCCGGTCATGAAGGCGTCGGCCACTCCGAGGGCCGAGGCGTCGCCCACCTGCTCGGGCACCCGCACCAGGTCGCGATCCGCGTAGGGCACGCGCATGCGCTCGGCCTGCGTGCCGCCGAAGCCCCCGAAGGCCGTGCCCGAGCCGAGCACGCCGCCGCGCTCGCAGTGCGCGGCGTCCCCCCGGCGGCAGCGCGCGCAGACACCGCACCACGGGGCGGGCGGCCCGACCACCCGGTCGCCCACCGCGAACTCGCGCACCGCCGGACCCACCTCGCGGATCACGCCGACGTACTCGTGACCGAGGGTGAAGCCGATCTCCCCGCCCAGGTGCCCCAGCACGATGTGCAGGTCGCTGCCGCAGATCGAGGTGGCGACGATGTCGACGATCGCGTCGGTCGCGGCCTCGATCCGCGGCTCGTCCACCTCCCGGATGGCGACCCGCCCGACGGCCTCGAGGTACGCCGCCCTCATCGCGGGCCTCCGACGCCATCGGCCGCCGTCGCGGCGAGCAGCACGAGCGCCTGATCCGAGATCCCGACGGTCGCGTCCATGAGCGTCGAGACGTAGGCGAAGACGGTGCCGGTCCCGGGGTCGACGGCGACGACGGAGCCGCCGGCGCCCTGGTGGCCGAAGGATCCGGGACCGAGCAGCGGCGAGAGCGCGTGCGGCAGCTCGACGCCCGCGCCGTAGCGGCTGATGAACGGGATGCCGCGATCCGGCCCGGAGTGCCGCTCGCCCGTGAGGCGCGCGAGCGCGGCGGGGGAGAGCAGGGCGTGCTCCCGTCCGTAGCCCATCACCGCCTCGAAGATCCGGGCGAGATCGTGCGCGGTGGTGATCCCGGACATCGCGGGCCAGTCGCAGGCGAGCACGTCGGGGTTCGTGAAGAACCCGGGGGAGTCCATCATGATCGGCAGCATCGAGCCGTCCTGCAGCGCGGTGCCGGCCATGAGCTCCTGCGCCTGCGCCTCGGTGAGCACGGGCGGCCGGAACTCCAGCGGCGCGAGCCGCGACCGCAGCGCCGGATCGGCGCCGAAGGAGAAGAACGCCCCCGCGGGCTCCACGATCTCGCGGGCGACGTACTGCTGCACCGTCGATCCGACTCCGTGGCGGAAGACGCCCGCCATGAGCGCGCCGAAGGTGAACGCGCCGTAGGCGTGCGCGCTGCCCGGCTCCCACATGGGATCCTGGCTCTCGACGGCCTCGCCGAGCGCCCCCGCGACGAGCTGCTCGGCGGTCAGGGGCGACGCGATCGCCGAGATGCCGCTCGAGTGGTCGAGCACGTGCATCGCGGTGATGCCGCGGGTCGCCGGGCGGTCGAAGGCCGGCCAGTAGTCGGCGAGCGGCGCGTCGAGGTCGAGCTCGCCGCGGTCGTGCGCGAGCGCCGCGGCCACGGCGACCAGCGACTTGGAGACCGAGAAGACCTGCACCGGGCGATCGGTCTCGATGCCGTGGGCGAGGTCGACGACCGTGTCGCCCTGCCGGGATACCGCCAGCTGGGCGGCCGGGCGGCTGCGGGCCGCGGAGCGGGAGAAGGCCTCGCGCAGTGCAGCGCCGCTCTCACGGGATTCGCCGGCGAGGGCGGCGACGGGCGGCAGGCCCGGCGGCGCGGGGGTGGGTGCAGACATGGCTGTCCTTTCTGATTCGGTGGGGTCTCAGGCCGTCACGGCCGCGGTCGCCGTCATGGCGGCTTCCGTGCCCGCGGGGAAGAAGCCGCCCTTCAGCTCGGTCGGCATCTCGATGCCGAAGCGGTGCTGCAGGTCGTCGAAGAGCTGTCGCAACGGCGCGTCGGCCGCCTGGTTGACGTTGCGGCGCACATCGAGGTACGGGAAACCGCCCTTGAGGTCGATCTCGTACTCCTCGCGCAGCACGCGGAGGTTCTCCGCGTTCTCTCCGGTGAGCGTCGCCTTCGCATCCGCGATCGCGAGATGCGTGAGCTGGTCGAAGATCTGCCACGCGTCGGCCCGGCTCGGGTGGATCGTGCCCACGCCGTAGAGGCCGCGCACCCTGCCGAAGGTGCCGAGATGGAACACGGGGTGGCCCTCCTCGTAATCGACGGCGCCGTCGGGCAGCCATGGGTACCGCATGTCGTAGCCCGTGGCGAGCACGATCACGTCGACCCGCTCGCTGCGGCCGTCGACGAACTCGACCGCATCGGCGGTGATGCGCGCGATGCCCGGGCGGTGCTGCAGGGTGCCGTGCGTGAAGCAGTGCAGCGCGAGGTCGCTCACGATGGGGTGGGTCGAGCCGACGGGATCGCTCGGCTCGGGCAGGCCGTAGGCCGACATCGGGCCGATGGCGGCGAGCACGAGCGCGACGGTCTCCATCGGGTCGGGGGTGCGTCCGAGCAGCGGCATCTGCGGGAACGGGGCCTTGCCAGTCATGAGATCGGGCGTCGGCACGCCGTAGACCTGCTTGGGGAACCAGTAGTAGTCCCGGCGCGTCGAGATGAAGGACGCCTCGCCGTGCTCGGCGGCGTCGACCGCGATGTCGACGCCGCTGTTGCCCGCGCCGACGACGAGCACGCGCTTGCCCGCGAACTGCTGCGGCGAGTGGTACTGCGAGGAGTGGTAGATCTCGCCCAGGAACTCGTCGGCCCCCGGCAGCTCCGGCACGTAGGGCCACCACTGCTGCCCGCAGGCGGCGAAGACGCCCCGGTACAGCCGCTCCTCGCCGTCGCTCGTCTCGACCCGCCAGTAGGCGTCGTCGCCCTCTCCCACCGGCTCGGCCCGCACGACCTCGGTGCCGAAGCGGGTCCGTTCGTAGAGGCCGTAGGCGCGCGCGAAGGCCCGCACGTAGTCGAGCACCTGGCGCTGGCTCGGATAGGTCGGATAGTCGTCGGGCATCGGGAAGTCGACGTAGCCCCCGAGCGTCTTGCTCGTGATGAAGTGGCAGGTGTCGTACATCGGGGAGCCGGGATTCCCGATGTCCCAGATGCCGCCGACGTCGTCGTGCCGTTCGACGATCTCGACGTCGATGCCCTGGTGCAGCAGTCCGCGGGCGGTGAGCAGGCCGAAGGGGCCCGCCCCGACCACGAGATAGGTGGTGGGGAGTTCGTTCTGCGGTGTCATGGTGCCTCCTCGCACATGGGGTGTGCGGATCAGGCTAGGCAGGGAGCGGGCCCGGTGATGCCGCGAATGCGCAGCGCTCTGCCGCGTATGCGCACGAATGCCGCAGCGGGCAGGAGCGGGACGATCAGCCGGCCGTGCGGAGATCCCGCGGAGAGACCCCGAAGCGGGCCCGGACGAGCTCGGCGAAGTGCGAGGGCGAGCCGAAGCACCAGCGCTGCGCGATGTCGCCGATCGGGACGTGCGAGAGGGCCGGGTCGGCGAGGTCGCCCGCGGCCCGCTCGAGCCGCCGCTCGCGGATGAACTGCGCGACGCCGCAGCCGGAGGCGGCGAATGCCTGCTGCAGGCTGCGGGTGGACACGAAGAGCGCCTCGGCGACGGTCCGCGGGCCGAGCGAAGGGTCGTCCAGCCGCTCCTCGACGAGCTCGGCGGCGCGGCGGAACAGCTCGTCCCGGGGATCGGGCCGCCCCCTCTCCTCGAGCGCGCCGAGGGAGGCGCGCAGCCCGCCGACGATGAGGTCGAAGACGTGACGGCGCTGCGCCTCGGGCACGGCGTGCAGGGTGTTCTCGTACGTGATGATCGACTGGACCACCGCGGCGAGCAGCGGGTCGGAGATGTCGAGCCGCGTGCCGGTCAGGCGCTCGAGGCTCCGGGGCGCGACGCCGAGCGCGGCGGCGGGGATCGCCACGCCGACGCGCTCGCCCGGGGCGGGGAAGACGAGCTCGTAGGGGGCGTTGGACCGGTACAGGGTGACCTGGCCGGCGCCCACCTCCGCGCGCCTGCCGTCCTGCTCCACCGTGCCGCGACCGGACACCTGCACGCAGAAGACGAAGCGCGGGGTCTCGTGCGCGGACTCGCCGAGGCTGTTCGCGCGCACCTCGCCGTTCGTCGCCCGGCCGATGTGCAGGCCGTGGCGCTGCGCCCAGCGGAACCTCCCGAAGAAGCCGACGGTGGAGGAGACGAAGCGGATCGGCGCGATCTTCGTCGATATGGCCTGCTCGAAGCTCGCGCTGTCGCGCGTGCGCAGCTCGCCGACGCTCGTCCGCGTCGCACCCGCCATCGCGTGCCTCCTCCTCGTGGTGAAGGCCAGCATAACCCTCCGTCCCCGCGAGTGCGACGGCCACGACTGCGGCGTCGCGGCGGGCCTCTCGGATACGCTTGTCGGTGACGATCCGTCCGCCCCGTCCCCAAGGAGCCACCGTGTCCCAACCGCTCGCCCCGGGCAGCCTCGCCGGCCGCCGCGCACTCGTCACCGGATCCTCGCGCGGCATCGGCGCCGACACCGTGCGCTACTTCGCCGAGGCGGGTGCCGACGTCGTGGTGAACTACCGCGCCAAGGCCCCCCGCGCCGAGAAGCTCGCGGGCGAGCTGCGCGAGCTCGGGGTGCGCGTGCTGGTGCAGGGGGCGGATCTGACCGACCCCGCCTCGCTCGCGGAGATGATGGCGGCCGTCCGCGCCGAGCTCGGGGGTCTCGACATCCTGGTGCTCAACGCCTCGGGGGGCATGGAGAGCGGCATGGGCGAGGACTACGCGCTGAAGCTCAACCGCGACGCCCAGCTGAACGTGCTCGAGGCGGCGCTCCCGCTGATGGGCGAGGGGTCACGGGTCGTCTTCGTGACGAGCCACCAGGCGCACTTCATCCGGACCACGCCCACCATGCCCGAGTACGAGCCCGTCGCGCTGTCGAAGCGGGCGGGGGAGGACGCGCTGCGCGAGCGGATCCCGGAGCTCGCGGAGCGCGGCCTCGACTTCGTCGTCGTCTCCGGCGACATGATCGAGGGCACCGTCACGGCGACCCTGCTCAACCGCATGAATCCGGGCGCCATCGAGGCACGTCGCGAGCAGGCCGGGCGCCTCTACAACGTGGGCGAGTTCGCGGCCGAGGTCGCCCTCGCCGCGGTCGAGCCGATTCCGGCCGATCACACCCGCCTGGTCGGCGACACGTCGAGCTTCGCCGGGTAGCCGGGCGCGAGGCGGCCGGGCGCCCGCGAACCGGCAGATTTCGACGCCGGAAAATCTTTGTTTCGAATTTGTTTCGAGCAGGGGTCGCGGTGTTACGCTCAAATCCCGATTCCCGCGCGCAGGGCCGTAGACGTCCCGCCTGACCGAGAGGACGTCGATGACGCACCCGACCCCGAATCCCCAGCGAACCCAGGCTCCCGTCGCCGCCGGTCTCTACGACCCGGCGGACGAGAAGGACGCCTGCGGTCTCGCTGCGGTGGTCTCGCTCACGGGTCGGGCCAGTCACGAGATCGTGGAGCTCGCGCTCGAGGCTCTCGAGAACCTGGAGCACCGCGGCGCCGTGGGCTCCGACGCGGGCACCGGCGACGGCGCGGGCATCCTGCTCGAGCTGCCCGACCGCTTCCTCCGGGAGGTGCTGCTGGAGCGCACCCCTGAACTGCAACTCCCGGAGGCCGGCCGCTACGCGACCGGCCTCTGCTTTTTGCCGACCGGCTCGGCCGAGCGCCGGGCGGTGAAGTACCGCATCGGCGCGATCGCCGCCGAGGAGGGGCTCGAGGTGCTCGCCTGGCGCGAGGTCGAGGTGCGACCCGAGGTGCTGGGCGACGCCGCACGCGCCGCGGCCCCGACGATCGAGCAGGTCTTCCTCGCGGCCAAGGGCCGCGCCGCGGGGACCTCGCCCAAGATCCACGAGGGGCACGGGGCCCCCGCCTCGCAGACCGATCACTCGCGGTGGCTCGAGGTGCGGGCCTTCCGCACCCGCAAGCGCATCGAGCGCGAGACCGGGGTCTACCTGCCCTCGCTGAGCTCGCGCACGATGGTCGTCAAGGGCATGGTCACGACGCTGCAGCTGCCGGCCTTCTACCCGGAGCTGTCGGATCCGCGCCTCGAGGCGCGCTTCGCGATCGTCCACTCCCGCTACAGCACCAACACCTTCCCCTCGTGGCACCTGGCGCAGCCGCTGCGCATGGTCGCGCACAACGGTGAGATCAACACGGTGCGCGGCAACCGCAACTGGATGCGGGCCCGCGAGGGCCAGCTCGCGAGCGAGGCCATCGGTGATATGCGGCACCTGCTGCCGATCTGCACCCCGGGCGGCAGCGACTCGGCGAGTTTCGACGAGGTGCTCGAGCTGCTCGTCGTGTCGGGCCGCAGCCTGCCGCACGCCCTCGCGATGATGGTGCCCGAGGCGTGGGAGAGCGAGACCGGCCTCGAACCCGAGCTGCGCGACTTCCTCGAGTATCACTCCCTGGTCATGGAGCCCTGGGACGGCCCGGCGGCGATGATCGCGAGCGACGGCGACCAGCTCGTCGCCCTGCTCGACCGCAACGGACTGCGGCCGGGGCGCTACCAGGTCACCGCAGACGGCCTGCTCGTGATCGCGAGCGAGACTGGCGTGCTCGAGTTCGCCCCCGAGCGGGTCGTGCGCCGCGGCCGGTTGCAGCCGGGCCGCCTCATCGCGGTCGATCTCGCCAGCGGCGCGATCCGCGAGGACGAGGAGGTCAAGCGCGAGCTCGCGCACGCGGCTCCGTGGGGCGAGTGGCTCGAGGAGGGGCGGATCCGCCTCTCCGACCTGCCGGAGCGCGAGCACCTCGTGCACCCGCCGGCGTCGATCGTGCGCCGCCAGCGCACCTTCGGCTACACGGAGGAGGAACTGCGCGTGCTCATCGGCCCGATGGCCCGCGAAGGCGCCGAGCCGCTCGCGGCCATGGGCACCGACACCCCGATCGCCGTGCTCTCGAGCCGGCCGCGGCTCCTCTTCGACTACTTCGTGCAGCAGTTCGCGCAGGTGACGAACCCGCCGCTCGACGCCCTGCGCGAGGAGCTCGTGACGAGCCTGCTGACCTCGATCGGCCCGCAGGCGAACCTGCTGACGCAGTCGGCCGAGCACGCCCGCCAGGTGATCCTGGACTTCCCGGTCATCGACAATGACGACCTCGCGCGGATCCAGCACTTCGCGGACGATCCCGAGCTCGAGCGCACGGTCACGATCCGCGGACTCTACCCGGTGGACTACCACGCGAAGGGCCTCGCCGACCGGCTCGACGCGATGTGCCGCGAGGCGAGCGCCGCGGTGGCCGCGGGCGCCGAGTTCCTGATCCTCTCCGATCGCGACTCGGACAAGGATCTGGCCCCGGTGCCCTCCCTGCTCGCGGTCTCGGCCGTGCACCACCACCTGATCCGCGAGGGGACCCGCATGCGCGTCGCGCTCATCGCCGAGGCCGGCGACGTGCGCGAGGTGCACCACGTCGCCGCTCTCATCGGCTACGGCGCGGCCGCGGTCAACCCGTACCTGGCGATGGAGACCGTCGAGGGCCTCGTGCGCTCGGGCGAGCTCGAGGGGGTCACGGCCGACGAGGCCGTGCGCCACCTCATCAAGGCGCTCGGCAAGGGGCTGCTCAAGGTCATGAGCAAGATGGGCATCTCGACCGTCGCCTCGTACTGCGGCGCGCAGACCTTCGAGGCCATCGGCCTCTCCCAGGAGGTCGTGGACCGCTACTTCACCGGCACCGCCTCGAAGCTCGGGGGAGTCGGCCTCGAAGTGCTTGCCGCGGAGGTCGCCGCGCGCCACCGCCGCGCCTACCCCGACGACCCCGCGGCCCTCGCGGGGCGCCGCCTCGAGACCGGCGGCGAGTACCGCTGGCGCCGGGGCGAGGAGCCTCACCTCTTCGACCCCGAGACGATCTACAAGCTCCAGCACGCCACCCGCACCGCGCGCCGGGACATCTTCGCCCAGTACACGGCCCGGGTCAACGAGCAGCAGGAGCGCCTCATGACCCTGCGCGGGCTGTTCCGCTTCGCCCCGCAGCGGCCCCCGGTGCCGCTCGAGGAGGTCGAGCCGATCGAGGCCATCATGCCCCGCTTCGCGACGGGCGCCATGAGCTACGGCTCGATCTCGCCCGAGGCCCACCAGACTCTCGCCATCGCCATGAACCGCATCGGCGGCAAGTCGAACACCGGCGAGGGCGGCGAGAACGAGGAGCGCCTCACCGACCCCGAGCGGCGCAGCGCGATCAAGCAGGTGGCCTCGGGGCGCTTCGGCGTCACCTCGATGTACCTGACGAACGCCGACGAGATCCAGATCAAGCTCGCGCAGGGCGCCAAGCCCGGCGAGGGCGGGCAGCTGCCGCCGCAGAAGATGTACCCGTGGATCGCGCGCACCCGGCACGCGACCCCCGGCGTGGGCCTCATCTCGCCGCCGCCGCACCACGACATCTACTCGATCGAGGATCTGAAGCAGCTGATCTTCGACCTGAAGCGCGCGAACCCGAGCGCCCGCATCTCGACGAAGCTCGTCTCGCAGTCGGGCATCGGCCCCGTCGCCGCGGGCGTCGCCAAGGCGCTGAGCGACGTCGTGCTGGTCTCGGGCCACGACGGCGGCACCGGCGCGAGCCCCATGAACTCGCTCAAGCACGCGGGCGCCCCCTGGGAGCTCGGCCTCGCCGAGGCGCAGCAGACCCTCATGCTCAACGGGCTGCGCGACCGGGTGATCCTGCAGGTCGACGGCCAGCTGAAGACCGGCCGGGACGTGGTGATCGCCACGCTGCTGGGTGCCGAGGAGTACGGCTTCGCCACCTCCGCGCTCGTCGTCTCGGGCTGCATCATGATGCGCGTGTGCCATCTCGACACCTGTCCGGTGGGCGTCGCGACGCAGAATCCCGAGCTGCGCTCCCGCTTCACCGGGCAGGCCGAGCACGTCGTCAACTTCTTCCGCTTCATCGCCGAGGAGGTGCGCGAGATCCTCGCCTCGCTCGGCTACCGCTCGCTCGAGGAGGCCGTCGGCGACACCGCGGCGCTCGACGTCGACGAGGCGATGCGGCACTGGAAGGCCGAGGGCCTCGACCTGACGCCGGTCCTGCGCGGCCCCGCCTTCGCGGAGGGCGAGCCGCGCCGTCACGGCCGGGAGCAGGACCACGAGCTGGCGGATCACTTCGACCACGCGCTGATCGAGGCGTCGGCCGACGCGCTCGAGCGGCGCGAGCCGGTGGTGATCGACGTGCCGATCCGCAACGTCGACCGGGCGGTCGGCACCATGCTGGGCCACGAGGTGACCAAGCGCTTCGGCGCGGCGGGGCTCGCCCCCAAGACGATCGACGTCACGCTGACCGGCTCGGCCGGGCAGTCGCTCGGGGCGTTCCTGCCCGCGGGCGTCACGCTGCGCCTCATCGGCGACGCGAACGACTACGTCGGCAAGGGGCTCTCCGGCGGCGAGATCACCGTGCGCCCGCATCCGGAGGCCGGCCACCCCGCCGCGGGCAACGTCATCGCGGGCAACGTCATCGGCTACGGCGCCACCGGCGGCGCGCTGTGGATCGCGGGCGTCGTGGGCGAGCGCTTCCTCGTGCGCGGCTCGGGCGCCACGGCCGTCGTCGAGGGCACCGGCGACCACGCGCTCGAGTACTTCACCGGCGGCTTCGCGCTGATCCTCGGCCCCACCGGCCGCAACATCGGCGCCGGCATGTCGGGCGGCGAGGCCGTCCTGCTCGACCTCGACCCCGCCGACGTCAACTCGGCCGAGCTCGGCAGCGGGTCGCTGCTGCTGGAGCCGCTCGACGCGCCGACGGAGCCGGCGAGCGCGCTGCGCGAGCGCGTGCTCGCCCTGCTGAAGCGGCACCGGGAGCAGACCGGCTCCGAGCTCGCGGCCTCGCTCATGGCCCGGCTCGACGAGGACCCCGCGTCCGTCTGGTCCCGATTCACCCGACTGATCCCGCGCGACTACGCGCGCGTGCTCGAGATCCGCGAGCTCGCCCGCGAGGAGGGCAGGGACCCCGACGGCGACCGCGCATGGTCGCAGATCCTGGAGGCGACCCGTGGCTGATCCGCGCGGATTCCTGAAGATCCGCGAGCGCGAGCTCGCTCCGAAGCGTCCCGTGGCGCTGCGGCTCATGGACTGGCGGGAAGTGGTGGACATCGCCGACCCGACCATGGTCGCGGTTCTCGAATGCGAGCCTTTGCGCCACACTCCCGCCGGACTGCCAGCGCTGGAAATGCTGCTGGCCCACGAGTCGGAAGTCATCGCGCCAGGCCACGCGCTGCATGGACTGCGGCGTGGCCTTCTGCCACCAGGGCTGCCCGCTCGGCAACCTCATCCCCGAGTGGAACGACCTCGTGCAGCGCGGCCGGGAGCGCGAGGCGCTCGACCGCCTGCACGCGACGAACAACTTCCCCGAGTTCACGGGCCGCGCCTGCCCCGCGCCCTGCGAGTCGGCCTGCGTGCTCGGCATCAACCAGCCCGCGGTCACGATCAAGCAGATCGAGAACTCGATCATCGACCAGGGCTTCGCGAACGGCTGGGTCGTGCCGGTGCCGCCCGAGCGGCTCACGGGCAAGACCGTCGCGGTCGTGGGGTCCGGGCCCGCGGGGCTCGCCGCGGCGCAGCAGCTGACCCGGGCCGGGCACACGGTGGCCGTGTACGAGCGCGACGAGGTGGCGGGGGGCCTGCTCACCCTGGGCATCCCCGACTTCAAGCTCGAGAAGGCGCTCGTGGAGCGCCGCATCGAGCAGATGAAGCAGGAGGGCACCCGCTTCCGCACCGGCGTCGAGGTCGGCCGCGACATGAGCTGGAGCGAGCTGCGCCGCCGCTACGACGCGGTGATCGTCGCGACCGGTGCCACCGTGCCCCGGCCGCTCGACCTGCCCGGCCGCGATCTCGACGGCGTCCACTACGCCATGGAGTACCTCACCGCGCAGAACCGCGTGGGCACCGGGGCGCTGGAAGCGACCCCGATCGACGCGAGCGGCAAGCACGTGATCGTGATCGGCGGCGGCGACACGGGCGCCGACTGCATCGGCACCGCCCACCGCCAGGGCGCCGCCTCCGTGACGAACCTCGCGATCGGCCGCAAGCCGCCGGCCGAGCGCTCCGACACCCAGCCCTGGCCGGTGCACCCGACGCTGTTCGAGGTGTCGAGCTCGCACGAGGAGGGCGGCGAGCGCAGCTACCTCGCCTCCACCGTGGAGTTCGTGGGCGACGGCTCCGGCCGGGTGACCGGTCTGCGCGTGGCGGAGACCGCGTACACCGAGCACGGGCGCGTGCCGACGCCCGGCACGGAGCGGGACCTGCCGGCGGACCTGGTGCTCATCGCGATGGGCTTCACCGGGCCCGAGCCGCTGCACGAGGCCGGCTTCTCGCTGCCGCTCGGCTCGCGCGGCGCGTTCGCCCGCGAGCGCGACTACGCGACCGAGCTGCCCGGCGTGTTCGTGGCCGGCGACGCGGGGCGCGGGCAGTCGCTCATCGTGTGGGCGATCGCCGAGGGCCGCGCGGTCGCCGCCGCGGTCGACGCGCATCTGACCGGCTCGACCGTGCTGCCGGCTCCCGTCACGGCGTTCGACCGGGCCTTCGCCTGACCCGGCACGGATCGGGAATACATCCCGGCGGATCGTCGTTGCCGGTGATGGAGCCCGCCCCGTAACGAGCGCGGGCCGGGACGAAAGGACCTGACATGACCAAGGTGGCCGTCATCGGAGGCAGTGGATACGCCGGATCGCACATCGTGGAGGCGGCGGTCGTCCGCGGCCTCGACGTGACGAGCATGAGCCGCAAGGAGGCCGCGGAGCAGGTGGCCGGCGTGCGCTACGTGCAGGGGTCGATCACGGAGGCGGCGGATCGTGCGCGAGCCCTCGACGGCGCCGATGTCGTGATCGCCGCGGTCTCCCCGCGGGGCGACATGGAGGGTCGGGTCCGGTCCGCGATTGCCGAGCTCGCGGCCGACGCCGCCGCTGCCGGGGTGCGCCTCGGCGTGATCGGCGGCGCAGGGTCGTTGCAGCAGAGCGAGGGCGGCCCGCTCGTCGTGGACGGACCGGACTTCCCCGACGAGGTGAAGCCCGAGGCCCGCGAAATGGGCGGGGTGCTCGACGACCTGCGCGCCGCTCCGGAGAACCTCGACTGGTTCTTCGTCAGCCCCGCCGGGGCGTTCGGCGCCTGGGCCGCGGGGGAGTACCGCGGAGAGTACCGGGTCGGCGGGGATGTGCTGCTCGTCGACGGCGAGGGCAACTCCACGATCGGCGGGGCCGATTTCGGCGTGGCGATCGTCGACGAGATCGAGACCCCGAAGCACCATCGTCAGCGCTTCACCGTCGCTTACTGAGGTCCCGCGGCGAGGGGCGACCCCCGTTTTCCATCCCTGGTCGCGTGTTCGCGATGCGGTCGGGATACCGCATCGTGCTCCCGCGAAGGGGACGGAAAACGGGGGGTCGCTCCTCGCCGCTAGCCTTGTCTGGTGGATGATGCGCTGGTCGACCTGCTCCGTGAGGATCTCGAGCGCGCCGAGTATTCCGCTGCTGGGGTGCGGGCGCTGCTCGGCGTCGCTGCTGATGACGCGCGAGCGCGAGGTGTGTTCGCGCCCGCGCGGCGGGTGCTCGATGAGCACGGCGGGAGCCCCTTCGGCACGCTGATCCGTCTGTTCCTCCTGGGAGAGGCGCTCGCCGAGGAGGACCTCGCCGCGGCGCTGCCCTCGCTCGGGGCCGCGGGCGCGATGCGCCTCGGACTGCTCGCCGAGGGTACCGACGGGTTCCGGGCCGCGCTGTCGCTGAACCCCGTCGAGCTGCCGGATCCGGCGGGGGAGACCGGCGCGATCGCGTCGTGGTGGATCCTGTCCGACCTCGACGACCAGCTGCGCCGCGGACCTGCGCGCCCCGATCACGTGATGGGGGTCGGCGGCGCGACGCGGTCCCTCATCGCCCAGGCCCCGCTCGGCCCCGGGACGGAGCCTCCCGGCTCGGTGCTCGACCTCGGCACCGGCTGCGGCGTCGTCGCGCTGCACCTCGCGCGCGCCGGGGCGCGCCGCGTCGTGGCGACGGACATCTCCGGGCGGGCGCTCAGCCTCGCCCGCGCGAACGCCCGCCTGAACGGGCTGGGAGGGCGCATCGACTTCCGCTCGGGAGACCTCTTCGCGCCCGTCGCCGGGGAGCGCTTCGACCTGATACTGAGCAATCCGCCCTTCGTCATCACCCCGCGCGGCGACGACTCGGTGCCGCGCTACGAGTACCGCGACGGCGGGATGCGGGGCGACGAGCTCGCCGCGCGCGTCGTGCGCGAGGCCCCGGCGCTGCTGAATCCCGGCGGCACCCTGCTGTGCCTCGCCAACTGGGAGACGCCGTGGGGAGGCCGGGGGCTGGCGCGAGTGGGCGAGTGGATCGAGGCCGGCGCCGAGGGGCTCGGCGGCGAGGGGTCGCTCGCCGGCTGGGCGATCGAGCGCGAGCTGCTGGATCCCGCGCGCTACGCCGAGACCTGGGCGCGCGACGGCGGCGCACGACCCGGCGAGGCCGGCTTCGAGGCGCTCATGGAGGCCTGGCTGCGCGAGTTCGCCGATCGCCGGGTCGTCTCGATCGGCCTCGGCTCGGTGCGGATCCTGCGCAGCGCCGCGGGGGAGACCCCCGCGATCCGCCTCGAGCATGTGGACGGGCCCCTCGCACGGGAGCCCGGCCCCGGTCTCGCCGCGGCCTTCGCCGCGGGGATCGCCGCCGAGGGTATGAGCGACGCCGAGATCCTCGCCGTCCACTGGGTGCGGGACGAGGCCGTCGCCGAGCTGCGCGAGCACGCTCCGGGGGAGGAGGGACCGCGTTCGATCGCGCTGCGCACCGAGCGGCCGATCGCGCGCACGGTGGTCGCGGATCCGCTGCTCGCCGCGGCGGTGGGCGCCTGCGACGGCGAGCTGTCCCTGGCGCAGATCGCCGATGCGCTCGCCACGCTGCTCGAGGTCGACGCCGAGGCGGCCGCGGAGGCACTGGTGGCGGGCTTCCGGGAGCTCGTCTGGTTCGGCATGCTGCGCGCCCCGGTAGAATAGAACCCTTATGCTGCGCACTATCGACCTCAGAGGCAAGGATCCCGGCCGATCGGAGCTGCTGCGCCTCGTGCCGCGCGCCGCGGTCGACACGGCGGCGGCCGTCGAAAGGGTCAAACCGCTCGTCGACGCGGTGCGCGAGCGTGGAGAGGCGGCGCTGCGCGAGCAGGCGCGCGACTTCGACGGGGTCGAGGGCCACGCCCTGCGCGTCCCGGCCGAGGAGATCGCCGACTCGCTGCGCAGCTGCCCGCCCGAGGTGCGCGCCGCGCTCGAGCGCCTAATCGAGCGGCTGCGCGAGGCCTCGGCGGCCCAGGTGCCCGCCGAGCGCACCACCCGTTTCGCCGACGGCGCCACCATCGTGCAACGCTGGCAGCCGGTCTCCCGCGTGGGTCTCTACGCGCCCGGCGGCAAGGCCGCCTACCCCTCCTCGGTGCTCATGAACGCCGTGTCCGCCCAGGCCGCGGGAGTGCCCGCCCTGGCGCTCGCCTCGCCCGCGCAGCGCGATGGCGGCGGCAGGCCGCACGAGGCGGTGCTCTGGGCGGCCGCGCTCGCCGGGCTCGAGGAGGTCTACGCGATCGGCGGCGCCGGCGCCATCGCGGCCTTCGCCTTCGGCGTGCCGAGCATCGGACTCGAGCCGGTCGATGTCGTCACCGGCCCCGGCAACGTCTTCGTGGCCGCGGCGAAGCGGGCCGTGACGGGGCTCGTCGGCATCGACAGCGAGGCCGGCACGACCGAGATCCTCATCATCGCCGACGACTCGGCCGACCCCGACTTCGTCGCCGCCGACCTGGTCAGCCAGGCCGAGCACGACGAGGCCGCCGCTTCCGTGCTCGTCACCGATTCCGCGGAGTTCGCGGACCGGGTCCGGTCGCGCGTCGAGCAGCGCGCGTCGGGCACCCGCCACTCGGCGCGGGCGCTCGAGGCGCTCGGGGGGCCGCAGTCGGCCGTGATCCTCGTCGACGACCTGCCCGCCGCCGCCCGCGTGAGCGACGCCTACGGACCGGAGCACCTGGAGATCCAGACCCGCGACGACGAGGGCGTGCTCGGGCTGATCTCGAATGCCGGCGCGATCTTCATGGGCGGCTACTCGCCCGTGAGCCTCGGCGACTACCTGGCGGGTTCCAACCACGTGCTGCCGACGGGCGGGACGGCCCGCTTCGCCGCCGGGCTGGGGGCGCACACCTTCCTGCGCCCCCAGCAGATCGTCCGCTACGACCGCGAGGCACTCGAGGCGCTCGAGGCCCCGCAGCTCGCAGTGGCCGGGGCGGAGGGCCTGCCAGCCCACGGCGAGGCCGTCAGCGCCCGCTTCCCGAGGCGCGGGGCGTAGGGGAGGCGCCGTGCACTGCCCCTTCTGCCGCCACCCCGATTCCCGGGTCATCGACTCGCGCACGAGCGACGACGGGCTCTCGATCCGCCGCCGCCGCCAGTGCCCCGAATGCGGCCGCCGCTTCTCCACGACCGAGACCGCGAGCCTCACTGTGATCAAGCGCTCGGGAGTGGTCGAGGCCTTCAGTCGGGAGAAGGTCATGAGCGGGGTGCGCAAGGCGTGCCAGGGCAGGCCCGTCACCGAGAGCGACCTCGCCCTGCTCGCCCAGCAGGTCGAGGAGTCGGTGCGGTCCACCGGCCAGGCGCAGCTCGACGCCAACGACATCGGGCTCGCCGTGCTGCCGCACCTGCGCGAGCTCGACGAGGTCGCCTATCTGCGCTTCGCGAGCGTCTACCAGGCCTTCGAGTCGCTCGAGGACTTCGACGCGGCCATCGCCGAGCTGCGCGCGCATCCGGGGACCGGCGCGGCCGCCCTGGATTAGGCTTGATCCGATGAGCGCATACGACATTCTCTTCCGCACGGTTCTGAGACGCATGGACCCGGAGTCCGCGCACCACCTGGCGTTCCGCGCGATCCAGGCCGCCCCCTACTCGGCGGGCGTCGTGCGCGAGTTCTGCGCCCCGGCGCCGTCGCTGCGCGTCCGCGCCCTCGGTCTCGACTTCCCGAGCCCCTTCGGCCTGGCCGCCGGCTTCGACAAGAACGCCCAGGGCGTCCTGGGTCTCGGAGCGCTCGGCTTCGGGCACGTCGAGGTCGGCACGCTCACGCGCCACCCCCAGCCGGGCAATCCGAAGCCGCGCGAGTACCGCCTCGTCGCCGACCGCGCCCTCATCAACCGGATGGGCTTCAACAACCAGGGATCCGCCGCCGCCGTGCCGCGCATCGAGCGGGCGAGACTCGCCGCCCACCGCCCGATCATCGGCGTGAACATCGGCAAGAGCCGCATCACCGAGGTGGCGGACGCCGTCGGCGACTACGTTTGGAGCGCCGGGCGGCTGGCCCCGATCGCCGACTACCTCGCCGTGAACGTGAGCTCGCCGAACACGCCGGGCCTGCGCGGCCTGCAGGAGCTCGACTCGCTGCGCCCGCTGCTCGAGGCCGTCCGGGAGACCGCGGGGGAGACGCCGCTACTCGTGAAGATCGCGCCGGACATGGACGACGAGCAGATCGACGGCATCGTCGCGCTGTCACTCGAGCTCGGGCTCGACGGCATCATCGCGACGAACACGACCGTCTCGCGGGAGGGGCTGCGCACCCCCGCCGCGGAGGTCGAGGCGATGGGGGCCGGGGGGCTCAGCGGAGCGCCGCTCGCCGAGCGCTCGCTCGAGGTGCTCCGCCGCGTCCGCGCGTCCGCGCCCGCCGACTTCTGCGTGATCTCAGTCGGGGGCGTGCGCTCCGCGGCCGACGTGCTCGGGCGGCTGGAGGCCGGGGCGACCCTCGTGCAGGGCTTCACGGCCTTCATCTACGAGGGGCCGCTCTGGGCGCGGGCGATCAACCGGGGACTCGTGGCGGCGGGCTACCGGGGCAACGCGGCCTGAGTTCTACTGGGGAAACTGAAAGCGCTTGACCTGCGGCTTCGGCATCCGCAGCATGCGGAACTGGAAGGCCCGCATCGCGGCGTACCAGCGGAAGCCGGGCTGCACCCGATCCGCGCCGAACTTCTCGGAGAGCTTGTTCTTCAGGCGGAAGCCGAGGAGGATCGCGTCGACCACCGCGAGCAGCACGAAGCCCCAGACCACCATGACGAGGACCACCTGGATCGGCCCCGGCAGGAACATCGCGAGCAGCACGATGACCATGAAGGGGATCAGCCACTCGCCGATGCTGAGGCGCGCGTCGACGTAGTCGCGCACGTAGCGCCGCTGCGGCCCCTTGTCGCGCGGGCCCAGGTAGCGCTCGTCGCCGCGCATCATCCCGACCCGGGCCTGCTCGCGGGCCTCGGCCTGCTTGGCGCGCTGCGCCTTCATGCTCGCCCGGTCGCGGCTGCCGACGAGCGGCTGCGCCTTGGCGGCCTGGGCCTCCTTGCGGCTCGGCGTCGGGCGGCCCTTGCCGATCGACGGCGTCTCCTCGGCCTGGGCCTCGCCGTCGTCGATGGGGCTGCTCTTCCTCGCCACGCGATTCCTCTCCGCTGCACTCGTCGGCTGTTCGGCTGCGGGCACGGCTCATCGGCTGCGCCCGCACTCCCACCCAGCCTACCGCGGAGCGGGGAGGCCATGTGGAGCGTAGACTGGGAGCAGCGAAGAGTGAGGAGTCAGCATGACCGCCACAGCCACCGAAACCCCCGCGCACCAGGTCGGGCTCACCGACACCGCGCGCGAGAAGGTCCGCAGCCTGCTCGAGCAGGAGGGCCGGGACGATCTCCGATTGCGCATCGCGGTGCAGCCGGGCGGCTGCTCCGGCCTGATCTACCAGCTCTACTTCGACGAGCGCACGCTCGACGGCGACGCGATCGTCGATTTCGCGGGCGTGGAGGTCGTCGTCGACCAGATGAGCGTCCCCTATCTGAGCGGGGCCACGATCGACTTCGAGGACACGATCCAGAAGCAGGGCTTCACCATCGACAACCCCAACGCGCAGGGCAGCTGCGCCTGCGGCGACAGCTTCAGCTGACGGCCGGCGGGTATTCTCCGCGAAGCCCGGCGTGTGTTCAGCAAACCATCAGCTTCGCGCTAAGCTAAAAAGGGTCAACGACTGCGCCCGCTGCTGCGGGCCGCACGACAACGTTTTCGAAAGGTATGCGGTGCGTTTCAATCGTCGAATGAAATGGGTCGCGGCTCCTGCGGCTGTGGGAGCGGCGCTGCTGCTCGCCGGTTGCACTGCCGAGCAGCAGCGCGGATTCCTCCCGCCGAACTCAACGAACGCGACCGATCACACGCCCGCGATCACCGCGCTCTGGGTGAACTCCTGGATCGTGCTGCTCGTCGTCGGCGTGATCACCTGGAGCCTCATCATCTGGGCGACGATCGCGTACCGCCGTCGCAAGGGCCAGACCGGCCTGCCGGTGCAGCTGCGCTACAACATGCCCATCGAGACCTTCTTCACCGTCGTGCCGGTGATCCTGGTGCTCGGCTTCTTCGGCTTCACCGCGCAGACGATGGACCGGATCGAGGCGCGCTACGAGAACCCCGAGAACGTCGTCGAGGTCTTCGGCAAGCGCTGGGCCTGGGACTTCAACTACGTCACCGACGACGTCCACTTCCAGGGCGTGCAGGTGCAGTTCGACGAGAACCACGAGCCGACGGAAGAGACCTACCCGGTGCTGTATCTGCCGGTGGACAAGACCACCGAGATCCGCATCGAGTCGCGCGACGTGATCCACTCGTTCTGGATCGTCGAGTTCCTCTACAAGAAGGACATGATCCCGGGGCAGACGAACTACATGTCCATCACCCCGACCCAGGTCGGCGAGTACCTGGGCAAGTGCGCCGAGCTCTGCGGCGAGTACCACTCGCAGATGCTCTTCAAGGTTGTCGTGCTGCCGCAGGACGAGTACGAGGCGAAGATGTCGGAGCTGCTCGCGCAGGGCGTGCTGAAGCCCGGTCTCGTGGGCGCCGAGTACAACGCGAATCAGGACCTCTTCTTCGGTGACGAGGCCACAGCTGCCAATGAGAACCAGAGGTGAACTCAATGAAGAAGGGTAACATCGTCGTTTCGTGGATCACTTCCACGGATCACAAGGTCATCGGGTACATGTACCTGATCAGCTCCTTCGTCTGGTTCCTGGTCGGCGGCCTCATGGCCCTGCTGATCCGCGCCCAGCTGTTCGCGCCCGGCCTCGAGGTCGTGGCGACCCCCGAGCAGTACAACCAGCTGTTCACCATGCACGGCACGATCATGCTGCTCATGTTCGCCACGCCGCTCTTCGCCGGCTTCGCGAACGTGCTCATGCCGCTGCAGATCGGCGCGCCCGACGTGGCCTTCCCGCGTCTGAACGCCTTCGCCTTCTGGCTCTACACCTTCGGCTCGCTCATCGCGGTCGGCGGCTTCCTGACGCCGCAGGGCGCGGCCTCCTTCGGCTGGTTCGCCTATGCCCCGCTGAGCGACGTCACCTTCTCGCCCGGCGTCGGCGGCAACCTGTGGATCCTGGGCCTCGGCATCGGCGGCTTCGGCACCATCATGGGCGGCGTGAACTTCATCACGACCATCATCACGATGCGCGCACCTGGCATGACCATGTGGCGCATGTCGATCTTCACCTGGAACACGATGATCACCTCGGTGCTCGTCATCCTGATCTTCCCGGTGCTGGCCGCGGCGTTCTTCGGGCTTGCCTCCGACCGCATCTTCGGCGCGCACATCTTCAACGGGGAGGGCGGGGCCATCCTCTGGCAGCACCTCTTCTGGTTCTTCGGGCATCCCGAGGTGTACGTCATCGCGCTGCCGTTCTTCGGCATCGTCTCCGAGGTGTTCCCGGTCTTCAGCCGCAAACCGCTCTTCGGGTACAAGACCCTGGTCTACGCGACCATCGCGATCGCCGCGCTGTCGATGACCGTGTGGGCGCACCACATGTACGTCACCGGCTCGATCCTGCTGCCGTTCTTCTCCCTGATGACGATGCTCATCGCGGTGCCGACGGGCGTGAAGATCTTCAACTGGATCGGCACGATGTGGCGGGGCTCGATCACCTTCGAGACGCCCATGCTGTGGGCTCTCGGCTTCCTCGTGACCTTCGTGTTCGGCGGCCTGACCGGCGTCATCCTGGCCTCGCCGGCCCTCGACTTCCACCTCTCGGACACCTACTTCGTCGTCGCCCACTTCCACTACGTGGTCTTCGGCACGGTCGTGTTCGCCATGTTCTCGGGCTTCTACTTCTGGTGGCCCAAGTGGACGGGGCGGATGCTGAACGAGCGGCTCGGCAAGATCCACTTCTGGCTGCTGTTCATCGGCTTCCACACGACCTTCCTGGTGCAGCACTGGCTCGGCGTGCTCGCGATGCCCCGCCGCTACTACACGTACCTGCCCTCGGACGGCGTCACCTGGATGAACCAGGTCTCGACGGTCGGCGCGATGATCCTCGGCATCTCGATGATCCCGTTCCTGCTCAACGTCTACGTCACCGCGCGCAGGGCCCCGAAGGTCACCGTGAACGATCCCTGGGGCTTCGGCCGATCGCTCGAGTGGGCCACCTCCTGCCCGCCGCCGCGGCACAACTTCACCTCGATCCCGCGCATCCGCTCGGAGTCGCCGGCCTTCGACCTGAATCACCCCGAGGTGAGCGGCGTCGAGCAGCCGGTGCCGGCCGTGCCGCAGGCCGAGCTCGCCGGCCAGAAGTAGCGATCGAAAGGCTTCGCACCCATGAAATCCAACATCGTCATCTTCTGGATCCTCACGGCGTACTTCCTCATCGTCGCCGCGGTGTACACCTTCTGGAGCATCGCCGCGATCGGCCACATCGAATGGGCCGGCACCCTGGCGATCCTGCTCTCGGGCGGTCTGACCGGCTTCATCGCGGGCTTCCTCACGCTGGCGCACCGGAAGCAGGGCGGAACGCTGGTGGAGGACCTGCCCGATAGCGATATCGACGACGGCGATCCCGACATCGGCGAGTTCAGCCCCTGGAGCTGGTGGCCCATCGTGCTCGCCTTCGGTGCGGGGCTGTTCGTGATCGGCCTCAGCATCGGGAACAACTTCTGGCTCGCCTTCCTCGCGCTGCCGCTCGTCCCGATCGCCGTGGTGGGCTGGATCTACGAGTACTACCGAGGCCACTTCGCGCGCTGAGCGCCACCAGGTGCCGAACGCCGAGCGCCGCCCGCGCCGTCGCCCCGGGGAGAACCGGGAGCGGCTGCTGCAGGCCGGTATCTCGGCGTTCGGCCTGTACGGCTACCAGGGGGCGTCGACGAGCGACATCGCCGCTCGGGCGGGCGTTCCCCAGCCGCACGTCTACACCAACTTCCGCACCAAGCAGGAGCTCTTCCTGGCCTGCGTATCCCGGGCCGCCGAGCTGCTCGGCGAGGCGGGGCCGGACGGCGACGGTGACGGCGACGAGCAGGCCGCCCGTCTGATGCTGCAGGCCGTCGCGGCGCTCGGCACGGAGGGGTCGCTGGGCGGCGAGCTCGGGGAGCGTCTCACGGCGCTGCGCGCATCGATCGGCGAGCAGGCCTTCGAGTCGCTCCTCCTGCGCGGTGCGCGCGGGCTTCTCCCGGCTGTCCCGGCCCCGAGCGGACGCCGCTGAGGCCGCGGGCATGAGTTCCCGGACGGCTGGGTGGGACGGCCCCGTGGTCCGCACCGCTTCCGGTGCGGTGCGAGGGGTGTGGGAGGAGTCCGGCCGATCCGGCGACCCCGAGGCCCGAATCGCCGTCTTCCGCGGGATCCCGTATGCCGAACCGCCCGTCGGGGAGCTGCGTTTCGTGCCGCCGCAGCGCCGCCGCCCTTGGCAGGGGACGCGGGACGCCACCGCGTTCGGGCCGATCCCTCAGCGCGAGGAGCGCGGCATCACGCGCATCCCCGAGCATGCGATCCCGGGCGACGACACGCTCAGCGTCAACGTGTGTACCCCGCGACCGGAGCCCGGTGCGGGGCTGCCGGTCGTCGTCTGGATCCACGGCGGCGGCTACTTCTCCGGCTCGCCCGCGAGCCCCTGGTACGACGGGCGAGCCTTCGCGCGCGACGGCGTCGTGCTGGTCACGCTCTCCTACCGGCTGGGCTTCACCGGTTTCGGCTGGATCGAGGGGACGGCGCAGAATCGGGGAGTGCTGGACTGGATCTGCGCGCTCGAGTGGGTGCGGGACCATATCGCTGCGTTCGGCGGCGACCCCGCCCGGGTCACGATCGCCGGCCAGTCCGCGGGCGGATCCGCCGTGCTCACGCTGCTCGGCGCCCCGGGCGCGACCGGTCTGTTCCACGGCGCCTACGCCATGTCGGCCGCCATCGCCGACCCCTCGACGGACGCCGCGCGGGAGCGGGGTGCACGTCTCGCGAGTCTCGCCGGAGTGAGCCCGGACGTCGACGGCATCGGGGAGCTCTCCGAGGCGCGGATCCTCGAGCTGCAGCCGGAGATAGCGAAGCCGAGCAGGCCTCACCTGCTGCACGGGTTCCGCGAGCTGCTCACCGACGGGCTGATGATCGGGCCCGTCATCGACGGGGAGACCGTGCTCGCCGACGTCGCGACGGCGGTCTCGCGGGGTGCGAGCGCGACGGTCCCGCTCGTGCTCGGGACGACGGACGGCGAGCTCGCGGGACTCCTGCATCCGGGCGGCCTGCTCGACCACGCACCGTGAAAGGCCCTGCTGCGCACGCTCGGCGCGGGAAGCGCGCAGGCGGCGCGCTGGCTGGCCGATCCCGCGATCGCGGCGGTCCCGGGATCCAAGCAGCTCGTCGGCCGCTACGCCACAGACGCGGTCTTCCGCTCCTGGTTGCCGCGCGTCGCCCGCGCCCGCACCGCCTCGCCCGATGCCGGACCCACCTGGAGCTATCGCTTCTCCTGGCACGCCGACGACCCGACCACGCCGGCCACTGCATCGACGTCCCCTTCGTGTTCGACTGCCTGACCAGTCCGGGGGTGGATCTCGTCGCCGGACCGACGCCCCCGCAGCGGCTCGCCGATGCCGTGCACGGGGCGCTCGTGGGCCTCGCGGAGCGCGGCGACCCGGGGTGGGAGCCCGATGCCGGGGGAGCGGGCCCGACTCGCGTCTTCGACGTCCCGGTGCATGAGGCTCTCGGCGCCTACGACTCGGCCGCCGCGCTGCTGTAATCGGGCGAGAGACAACGAGGAGGGGCTCGGAGGACGAATCCTCCGAGCCCCTCCATCTTCAGTCCGTCGACCTAGTGATGGCCCTCGTGCTCGGCCCGCTCGATCTCGCCCTGCGTCGGGGGCACGATGCGGTCCTGGAAGAACCAGCGGGTGAAGCCGGCGCGCAGGCGCTTGCCGAAGGGGATGCGGCCGTCGGCGTTCGGGCGCAGCATCAGCGGCTCGTAGGAGTGGTAGCTGACCAGCTGCCAGCGCTCGTACTCGTTGAGCGGCTTGTGGACCTCGATGAACTCGCCGCCGGGCAGGCGGACGATGCGCGCCGACTCGTAGCCGTGCAGCGCGATCGAGCGGTCCTTCTTCTGCAGGCCGAGGCAGATGCGCTTGGTGATCACGTAGGCGACGATCGGGCCGATGATCAGCAGCGCCTGCAGGCCGTGGATCACGCCCTCCATGGCGAGCTGGAAGTGCGTCGCGATCAGGTCGGACGAGGCCGCGGCCCACATCACCGCGTAGAAGGTGACGCCGGCGGCGCCGATCGCGGTGCGGGTCGGGGCGTTGCGCGGGCGGTCGAGCAGATGGTGCTCGCGCTTGTCGCCGGTGACCCACGCCTCCACGAAGGGGTAGATGGCGACCAGGACGAAGAAGATCCCGATGATGCCGACGGGGATCAGCATGTTCCACGACCAGGTGTAGCCGAACCACTCCGTCTCCAAGCCCGGTGGTACGAGGCGCAGCGCGCCGTCGGCGAAGCCGATGTACCAGTCCGGCTGGGTGCCCGCGGACACGGGGGACGGGTCGTAGGGCCCGTAGTTCCAGATCGGGTTGATCGCCACGAAGGAGGCGATCAGCATGATCACGCCGAACACGATGAAGAAGAAGCCGCCGGCCTTGGCCGCGTACACCGGGAGCACCGGGAAGCCGACGACGTTCTGCTGCGTCTTGCCCGGGCCGGGGTACTGGGTGTGCTTGTGGATCACGACGAACGCCAGGTGCAGCGCCACGAACAGGATCACCAGCGCCGGCAGCACCATGATGTGCAGCATGTAGAGGCGTCCGACGATGTCGGTGCCCGGGAACTCGCCGCCGAAGAAGAAGAACGACAGGTAGGTGCCGATGACCGGGATCGCCTTGATGATGCCGTCGATGATGCGGAGGCCGTTGCCGGAGAGCACGTCGTCGGGGAGCGAGTAGCCGGTGAAGCCCTCGGCCATGGCCAGGACGAAGAGCACGAAGCCGATGACCCAGTTGAGCTCGCGCGGCTTGCGGAAGGCGCCGGTGAAGAAGATGCGCAGCATGTGCAGCCCGATGGAGGCCACGAAGAGCAGCGCCGCCCAGTGGTGCACCTGGCGCATCAGCAGACCGCCGCGCACGGAGAAGGAGATGTCGAGCGTCGAGGCCATGGCGGCCGACATCTCGATGCCCTTCATCGGCACGTAGGGCCCGGTGTAGTGGGTCTCGACCATGGACGCCTGGAAGAACAGGGTCAGGAAGGTGCCCGAGATCAGGATGACGATGAAGCTGTAGAGCGCGACCTCGCCGAGGAGGAACGACCAGTGGTCGGGGAAGACCTTGCGGCCGAACTCCTTGACCGCGACGCCGGCCTTGGTGCGATCGTCGATGTACTTCGCGGCGGCGACGGTGAAGCGGTCTCCGCGCTGCGCGGGGGGTGTGGTGACGGTGCTCACTTGAGGCGCTCCCAGAAGCTCGGGCCGACGGGTTCTTCGAAGTCGCTCTTCGCGACCAGGTAGCCCTCGCCGTCGACCTCGATGGGCAGCTGCGGGAGCGGCCGCTTCGCGGGGCCGAAGATCACCTTGGCCTCGTGCGACACGTCGAACTGCGACTGGTGGCAGGGGCACAGCAGATGGTGCGTGTGCTGCTCGTAGAGCGCGACGGGGCAGCCGACGTGCGTGCAGACCTTCGAGTAGGCCACGATGCCGTCGTAGGCCCAGTCCTCGCGGCCGGGCGAGGGGTGCAGGTCCTTCGGATCGAGGCGCATCAGCAGGACGATCGCCTTCGCCTTCTCATCGAGCACGTTGGTGGCCTCGTCGAGATTGGCGGGGACGACGTGGAACACCGAGCCGATCGTGACGTCCGCCGCGCGGATCTTCTCGCCGACGCTCGCGCCGCCGAGGTCGCGGGCGAGGTGCACGCCCGTGTCCCACATGGTGTGCTTCAGCAGCACGACCGGATCCTGATCCTGCGGGGCGAGGCTGCGCAGCAGGGTGATGCCGGGGAGGGGGAAGGCGATGAGCGCGCCGAGCAGGCTGTTGCGCACGAGCGTGCGGCGGCTGAAGCCCGACTCCTTGTCGGCGATCGCAAAGATCTCGCCCGAGGCCTTGCGGGTCTCCTCGCTGCTCGGGACGGGGTGGCGCTCGTCGACTGACTCGTGGTCGGCCATGAGGGCCTTGGCCCAGTGCACGGCGCCGATGCCGATGGCGAGCAGCGCGAGGGTCATGCCGACGCCGACGAACATCGTCTGCATGCGGATGGCCTCGAGGCGGCCGTCCTCGATCGGGAAGAACATGTAGGCGAGGACCGCGCCGATGCTGCCGAGCACCGACAGGTAGAAGAGGGTGTAGACGACGCGCTCGGCCCGCTTCTCCTTCTTCGGGTCGACGTCGGTGACGCGCTCGCGATGCGGGGGAAGGCCCGGGTTCTGCACCGCGTCGGGCGAGATGACCGCGGTACCGACCGCAGCCCCGTCCGCGCCGTGGCCTGGGGTGGCGAGCGCGGCGTTCCCGCCGTTCTTCGCTTCCTCTGCCATGTTGCTCCTTGGTTCCTGACTGTTCAATGCTGTGCGTGTCGCGTCGTGTCTAGTTCGACTTCGCGGTGACCCACACCGTGAGCGCGACGATCATGCCGAGGCCGATGACCCAGATGAAGAGGCCCTCGGCCACCGGGCCGATCGAGCCGAGAGTCAGCCCGCCCACCGCGGGCTTGTCCTCGATGTACTTCAGGTAGCTGATGATGTCGGCCTTCTGCTGCGGCGTGATGTTCGCATCGTTGAAGACGGGCATGTTCTGCGGGCCGGTGACCATCGCCTCGTAGACGTGGGTCGCTCCGACGCCCATGAGCGAGGGGGCGAACTTGCCCTCGGTCAGCGCGCCGCCCGCGGCGGCCACGTTGTGGCACATGGCGCAGTTGATGCGGAAGAGCGTGCCGCCGGCGGCCACGTCCCCGTCGCCCTGCAGGTACCGGCTGTCGGGCAGCCCCGGTCCGGGCGCGAGGGAGGCGACGAAGGCGGCCAGCTCGATGGTCTGCTTCTCGTCGAACTGCTTGGGCTTCACCATGCCCTGCGGGCCCGAGAAGGCGAGGGGCATGCGTCCCGTGCCGACCTGGAAGTTGACCGAGGCGGCGCCGACGCCGATGAGCGAGGGGCCGTCGGGCGTGCCCTGCGCGTTCGCGCCGTGGCAGGTGGCGCAGTTCGCCCCGAAGAGCTTCTCGCCGGCGAGCCTTGCCTCTTCGGTCTGGACGTAGCTGTACCAGTCGTCCTCGGCGGTCGCCGACGACTGCGTGAAGCCGACGTAGGCGGCTCCGGTCACGAGCAGCCCGACGAGCACCAGAGCGGCGGTGGCGAGGGGGTGGCGACGGCCGGATTTGGCGACGGTGTTCTTGGCGCGAGCCATGATCTCGTGTACTCCTGAGCTATCGAAGGACGTAGATGATGATGAACAGGACGATCCACACGATGTCGACGAAGTGCCAGTAGTACGACACCACGACCGCGCTGGTCTCCTCCTTGTGGGTGAAGTTCTTGACCGCGTAGATGCGGCCGATCACCAGCAGGAACGCCACGAGGCCGAGCGACACGTGGATGCCGTGGAAGCCGGTCGTGATGTAGAACGCCGATCCGTAGGGATCGCCGTCGAAGGTGATGCCCTCCGAGACGAAGGTCGCATACTCCCAGGCCTGACCGGCGACGAAGATCGCGCCCATGAAGAAGGTGAGGTAGAACCACTCGACCGCGCCCCACTTCGCGGGGCTCGCCCCGGTCGCGCGGGGCTGCATGCGCTCGGCGGCGAAGACGCCGGCCTGGCAGGTGAACGACGAGAGCACCAGGATGATGGTGTTGATCAGCGCGAACACGAAATTGTGCTTCTCGGTCTGCTCTGCCCAGAGCTCGGGGTTCATCGCGCGGAGCGTGAAGTAGATCGCGAAGAGTCCGGCGAAGAACATCACCTCGCTGCCGAGCCACACGATGGTGCCGACGGCGACGAAATTCGGCCGTTTCACCGCTGTCGCGGCTGACTTCGTATTCATGGTGGTCGTAGTCACCTCTCCATTATGGCTGAAAGTTTGGTGTGCATATTTCACATTCACACGGCGCGCCGAACTTTCCGCGACTCTGCACTCCAGCCTATCGCCTCCGCGGGCCCCGGCCGCGCCGCGCGAGGCCGCGGAAGCGGGGGATCCGCCCCCGGTAGACTGGCCGGATGATCGACGAACGCACCTGGCCCTCGGTTCTCACCGCGCTTCTCGAGGGGGAGAACCTCAGCGTCTCCCAGGCCGAGTGGGCGATGTCCGGATTCATGACCGGCGAGGCGAGCCCGGCCCAGATGGGCGCCTTCCTGACGGCGCTGCAGTCGAAGGGTGTGACGGTCGACGAGATCGTCGGCTTCCGCGATGCCGTGCTCGCCGAGGCCGTCGAGGTGCCGCTGCCCCCGAGGTCGCTCGACATCGTCGGCACCGGCGGGGACCGCTTCGGGACCGTCAACATCTCGACGATGGCGGCCATCATCGCGGCGGCGACGGGCGTCCCCGTGGTGAAGCACGGCAACAAGGCGGCGAGCAGCAAGTCCGGATCCTCGGACGTGCTCACGGCGCTCGGCGTGAACTACGCGCTCGGGCCCGAGCAGCTGCGCGAGGTGTTCGACCGCACCGGGATCGCCTTCGTCCACGCGGCGCGCTTCCTCCCGGGATTCCGCCACGTCGCGCCCGTGCGCGCCGAGCTCGGCATCCAGACGGTGTTCAACTATCTCGGCCCGCTGTGCAACCCCGCCCGCCCCGACGCCAACGCGGCCGGCGTCGCCGACCTGGCCCGCGCGCCGCTCTTCGCCGACCTGTTCCGCTTCCGCGGCGCCACCGCCCTGGTCTTCCGCGGCGATGACGGGCTCGACGAGCTCACCACGACGGGGCACTCGCACATCTGGGAGGTCAGCCACGGCGCGCTCACGGAGCACGACCTCGATCCCCGGGATCTCGGCATCCCGCGGGCCCGCATGGAGGACCTCGTCGGGGGCACCCCCGACGAGAACGCGGCCGTCGTGCGCCGGGTGCTCGCGGGGGAGGAGGGTGCCGTGCGCGACATCGTCCTGCTCAACGCTGCGGCCGGCCTCGTCGCCTACGAGCTGATGGCCGATCCCGAGACGGCGGATCGCCCCATGCTGGAACGCCTCGGGGAGCGGATGCGGGTCGCGGCGGAGGCGATCGATTCCGGAGCGGCGATCGCGAAGCTCGAGAGCTGGGCCCTGGCGAGCAGCGCCGTCGCGGGCTGAGTGGGTCCGAGCGCTCAGAAGCGGATCGCGTCGATGACGCGCACCCGCAGGGCGACGAGCGCCGGGATCAGCCCGGCGAGCGCGCCGACCGCCACGGAGGCCACGAGACCGACGATCGCCGCCCCGAAGGGGAACGGCGGCACGTCCTGCAGCCCCGAGAAGAGACTCTGCGTCACCCAGGGGCTGCGCAGCACCGCGACGGCCACGGCGATGCCGATCACCCCCGCGGCGGTGGTGGCGACGACGCTCTCGAGCATGACCGAGGCGAAGATGCGACCGTCCGAGGCCCCGAAGCTGCGGCGCACGCCGATCTCCCGGATGCGCTGGCGCATGGCGACGAGCTGGATGTTGACGAGGCTGAGCCCGCCCAGCAGCAGCACGATGCCGGCGACGCCGCCGGTGACCAGCTGCATCATGAGGAACGATTGCTCGAAGCCCGGCTGCGCGGCCCAGTCGGTCCGGCTCACCGACACCTCGAGGCCGGGCGGCAGCTGGGCGCGCAGATCCATCGCGAGCACGGGGCCGATGTCCGAGGCCAGCTAGCCGGGCCCCCAGGCCTCCCACATGACCTGCACCTCGGCCAGCACCGCTCCGAGCCGCTCGCGGTAGTGGTCGAGCAGCATCTCGACCCTGGGTCGGGTGTCCCACATCCCCTCCCGGGGCGTCACGCCGACGATCGGATACACGCCCGCCAACGCGCCGCCCATGCGCAGGGTCGGGTGCCGATCGAGCGGCACCCGACCGAGCAGGTCCCACAGCGGCTCGTTGATCACCACGGGCGGTGCGAGCAGCTCCCGGTCCTGCGGTGAGAACCAGCGGCCCTCGAGCAGGGCGAGGCGGTGCATGACCGGGTACGCAGGGTCCATGAGCCGCGCGGGGACGTCCTTCACGCCCTCGGGCAGCTGCACCGGCGGGTCGTCGAGCCGTCCGGCACCACGCGCGCGGTGTGGCTGAAGCCGTAGCGCTCCGCCGCCCGCACGAAGCGCCGATCCGCCTCGGCCCAGTCGACGGGGGAGCCGTCGGTCGAGTGCGTGCCGACCGAGAGCGTCGCCACGCGGCCTCCGTAGCGGTCCGACTGCTCGACCATGGCCTGCCGCTGGTACTCGCCGAGGGCGACGACCGCGGTGAGCGCCGCGACCGCGACCGCGATGCCGATGAGGCTCAGCGCGACTCTGAGCTTGTGCGTGCGCAGCTCGGCCCAGGCCTCGCCGAGCGCGCCGACGGCGCTGCTCAGCGCCCTCACGAGGCGCCCCCGGTCGCGGCGTCGTCGACCGCGAGCGTGCTGCGGGCGAAGGCCGCGGCGAGGTCGATGGGAGCGAGCATGCCCTGCTCGAGACGGTAGTGGCGCCGCGCGAGCGAGGCGACGTGCAGGTCGTGGGTGATCATGACGAGGGCCGCGCCGGTCTCCGAGGCCACGTCGTCGAGCAGCCGCATCACCGCCGCCCCCGTGTCGACGTCGAGCGCGCCGGTCGGCTCGTCGGCGAGGATCAGCACCGGACGCCGCACGAGCGCGCGGGCGATGGCGACCCGCTGCTGCTCGCCTCCCGAGAGGCGCTCCGGCCGCTGCTCGAGGCGGTGCCCGAGGCCCACGCGCTCCAGCATCTCCGAGGCGAGCCGCCGCCGGTTCCAGAAGGCCGATCCGCTCGCATAGCCGAGCGGCATCATCACGTTCTCGAGCGCGCTGCGGCCGGGCAGCAGGTTGAACTGCTGGAAGACGAAGCCGACGCCCCGGCCGCGCATGCGGTCGAGCCGTCCCGGCCGCAGCCCGGCGGTGGAGCGGCCCTCGAAGACGATCTCCCCGCCCGAGGGCGCGTCCAGCAGGCCGAGCAGGTTGAGCAGCGTGGTCTTGCCGGATCCGCTGCGGCCCACGATCGCGACGTGATCGCCGGTCTCGATCGCGATGGAGACCCCGCTCAGGATGTCGAGACGCGAGTCGTCGGGCAGCACGACGTGCTTCGACACGTCGCGGAGCTCGATCAGCGTCACCAGGCCGTGCCCGTCTCGCCGTCGCCGGCGTCGACCCAGACGAGCCCGCTGCCCGAGCCCCCCTTGGCGGCGGTCGCGGGGATGACGAGCACGTCCTCCGCCGTGCCGACGGCGATGGAGAGGCTGACGGGCAGTCCCGGGAAGACGACCTGGTCGACCGGCACGCTGCAGCGCACGCTCGTGGTGCCGTCGTCGGCGACCTGCGTGGTGAGGCCCATGCAGGTGAAGGGCGCGGGGCCGCCCGTGATGGTCGCGGTGCCCTCGCTCGGCGCGCCCAGCAACCGGTACAGCTGCACCGGCTGCACGGTGCTGAGCACGTGGTAGCGGGCCGAGGAGAGCTTCACGAGCTCGGCGCCCACCGTGACCTGCTGGCCGGCGACGAGGGCGAGCTCTCCGAGCCGTCCGGCCTCGGGCGCGTGCACGTCGATCACGGCCGCCGGGTACTCGCGCTTCAGGGTGAAGAGCGGCTGGCCCGCCCAGACTTCCTCTCCGCCCGAGACGTGCACCGCGGTCACCGTGCCCTCGATCTCCGCGCGAACCGCGACCTGCTCGTCGCGCGCGACGGTGCCCGTGAGCTCGGGCTCGTTCACGACGGAGCCGCGCTCGACCGCGACGACCGGATCGGCGATGCCGGCGGAGGGATGCGCGGGGGCGCCCTCCGAGTCCGGGAAGAACGCCAGCTTCGCCAGGGATGCGGCGATCACGCCGAACACGACCACCATCAGGATCGGGAAGATCCACCGACGCCATACCGTCATTACCGCGCCCCTCGGATTTCCGCCGAGTCTAGCGGTAGGTGACGGCCCGGCGGATCAGCGGCGCGTGCTGCGGTTGTACTTCAGCAGGAAGGGCATCGGATCCACGGCCTGCCCGTCGACCTGGATCACGAAGTGCAGGTGCGGGCCGAAGGAGATGCCGGTCGAGCCGACGCGACCGACCTCCTGGCCCACCACGACCTTGTCCCCGACGGCGAAGGCGTTCGAGCCCTCCCACATGTGGCAGTAGCGGCTCGTCACGTCCTTGCCGTCGATGCGGTGCTGCAGCTTCAGACCGAAGCCGCAGCCGTCCTGGGCCCAGCCCGCCTCGAGCACGGTGCCGTCGGCCATCGTCTGGATCGGGGTGCCGAACGGCGCCGCGAAATCCTGCGCGTCGTGGAAGCCCGCGACGGGGAAGTCGCGTTCGCCGAAGCCGTCGGTCAGCATGACCGGCTCGGCGAAGGGGTACTGGACCGCGGCGTCGGCGTAGTTGGTGAAGCTCGTCAGCGCATCGGCGGGGACGGTCTCGGCGGCGACTTCGGCGAGCACTTCGTAGGCGGTCGCGGGGGACGAGGCCGTGCCGAGGTGCTGCTGCTGCTGCGCCGCGGCCTGGGCGGATGCGGAGGTCGGGCCGGAGAGCCCGGAGGTGGTGAAGGCGAAGGCCAGCGCCGCCGCGCCCGCGAGTCCGAAGGAGGCGCTGAACGCGCGGGCCGCTCGCCGCTTCGGGCGCACCGGCTCGAGTCGGTCGGCGCTGGAGCAGATCGGCGCGATGTCGATGTTGGGGAGGGAGAGCACCGGCGGGATCGGGGGCGGGGCCGCCGCGGCCGGAGCCGCGTGCCCGTGCCTGCCGGCGACGTCCTGCGGGAGCGGCTCCGGGTCGCCGTGCCGTCCGGAACGACCGTGCCTGCCCGCGCGGCTGCGCAGTTCCGCCTCGCGGAGAGCACGACGACTGGGGAGACTCCCCGGGCATCCATGCGCGCTCTCGGGCATACGGTCCTGTTCGCTCGTTTCGGTGACGTTCGGCCAGCGGGCGCATGCGCTCCGCCGAGCGGAGGACCGCTCGATTGGGTAACGAATAGATTACAACACTGCCGGGGGCGCGCGCCAGATGGATCCGGATCCCCGTGCCCGACCCGGCGCGGACGGAGCGGCCGTGGTATGAAAGTGGGATGACGCGGCTGACGCTCGAGCGCCGCCAGGTCTGGATCTACCTGGCCGCGATCGCGGCGGGGCTGGCGATCGGAAGCGCCTGGCCGGCCGTCCGCGGACCGTTCGAGCTCGCGCTCTGGCCGATGCTGGCCGTGCTGCTCTTCGCGATCTTCACGCAGGTGCCGCTGATCCGGATCGGCGAGGCCTTCGCGGATCTGCGCTTCCTGGGCGCGGTCCTGCTGGGCAACTTCCTCGTCCTGCCGATCCTCGTGTGGGGGATCGTGCGCCTCGTGCCCGAGGACGACGCCCTCCGGCTCGGGCTGCTGCTCGTGCTGCTGGTGCCGTGCACCGACTGGTTCATCGCCTTCACCCAGCTCGGGCGGGGCGACGCCCTCCGCGCGACCGCGGTGACCCCGCTGAACCTGCTGCTCCAGCTGGCGCTGCTGCCGGCCTATCTCTGGCTCATGGCGCCGCGCGGCGCCGCGCCGGCGCTCGGCCTCGAGCAGCTCGTCCCCGCGCTGCTGGTCGTGCTCGCGCCGCTCGTCGCGGCGGCGGTCGCCGCGGTCCTCCTGCGCGGGCGACCCGCCGCAGAGCGCGTGAGCGAGGGCCTCGGCCGGCTGCCGGTGCCGATGCTCGCCGCGGTGCTGCTGCTCGCCGCCGGTTCGCAGGTGGGCGCGGTGGGGGAGTCGCTGCACCTGCTGCCGATCGTGGTCGCGGCCGCCCTCGCATTCCTGCTGCTCGCGGCCGTGCTCGCCAGGCTCGCGGCCTCCGCGCTGCGGCTGCCCCCGCGGCAGGGGAGAACCCTCGCGTTCGGCTTCGGCACCCGCAACTCGTTCGTCGTGCTGCCGCTCGCGCTCTCGCTGCCCCCCGGGGTGGGAGATCGCGGCGGTGGCGATCGTGATGCAGTCCCTCGTCGAGCTGTTCGGGATGCTCGCCTATCTCTGGATCGTGCCCCGATGGCTCTTCCCGGACTCGGGTCCGGTCTCGGGCCGGGGCTCCACCCCCGGCCCCGGATCGGCCTGAGCATCGGGCTGCAGCCGGTAGCCCATCCCGGGCTCGGTGAGGAGGTGGCGCGGCCGGGCCGGATCGGGTTCGAGCTTCTTGCGCAGCTGCGACAGGTACAGCCGCAGGTACCCCGTGTCCTTCACGTGGTCGGTGCCCCAGATGTGCGTGAGCAGCATCTGCCTGGTCACGAGCCGGCCGGAGTTGCGGATCAGCAGCTCCATGACCTGCCATTCGGTCGGCGTGAGGCGGATCGGCCGGGGCTCGTCGGCCGAGGCGTCGATCACCGTGCGCGCGGACAGGTCGATCACGATGTCGCCCAGCCGCACGACCGGGCGGAGGTCCTCGGCGGGAAGCCGGCGGGTGAGCGCTCGGATGCGGGCGAGCAGTTCCTCGACCGAGAACGGCTTGGTGACGTAGTCGTCGGCCCCGGCATCGAGCGCCTCCACCTTGTCGGCCGTGTCGGAGCGTCCCGAGACGACGAGGATCGGCGCCTCGGACCAGCCGCGAATGCCGTGGATCACCTCGATGCCGTCGAGCCGGGGCATGCCGAGATCGAGGATGAACAGCTCGGGACGATGGTCGACGGCCTCGGCGATGGCCTGCGCGCCGTCCGTCGCCGTGACGACCTCGTACCCCTTCGCGCTCAGGGTGATCCGGAGCGCCCTGAGCAGCTGCGGGTCGTCGTCGGCGATCAGGATCCTCATCGCGACGCTCCTTCCGTACCCCGGGCGGTGCTCGGCAGCGACACCACCATCGTGAGCCCGCCGCCCGGGGTGCTCTCGGGTACGAGCGTGCCCCGCATGGCCTCGATGAAGCCGCGGGAGAGGGCGAGGCCGAGCCCGAGGCCGGTGGTGTTGTCGGTGTCGCCGAGGCGCTGGAAGGGGACGAAGATCTCCTCGCCGCGGTCGGCGGGGATCCCCGGCCCGTGATCGACCACCCGGATCTCCACCCGGTCGCCGCGGGCCCGGGTGGAGATCCGCACCGCGGTGCCCGGCGGGGAGAAGCGGACCGCGTTCGCGAGCAGGTTGGCGACCGCGCGCTGCAAGAGGACCGGATCGGCGAGCATCTGCGCGGAGCCGTGGTCGGCCGCGAGCTCGACGGCGACCGCCTCGTCGCCGAACTCGGCGCCGAACTCGTCGAGGGTGCGGGCGAGGACGTCGCTCGGATCGACCGGGACCGGGGCGATCGTCAGGGCTCCGGCCTGCACCCGGCTGACGTCGAGCAGGTCGGTGACGAGTCCGGTGAGCGCTTCGAGGCTCTCCTCCGCGGTCTCCAGCAGCTCCCGCTCGTCGGCGTCCGAAAGGGTGTCCCCGGCCGCGCGCAGCCCTCCGACGGCCGCCGTGGCGGCGGCGAGGGGTCTGCGCAGGTCGTGGCTGAGCGCCGAGAGCAGGGCGCCGCGCACGCGGTCGGAGGCGGCGAGCGGCTCGATCTCGCTCGCGACCTCCTCGAGTCTGCGATGCTCGAGCACCGCGGCGAGCTGCGTGGCGACGACCGCGATCAACCGCCTCGCCGAGGGGGACGGTTCCGGGCCCTGGACCTCCAGCGTCGTCTCCCGGTCGACGGGGAAGCGCGTGCAGCCCGGCCCGGGCGCCGGCTCGCCCGAGGAGGCGACGACCGCATCGCCCTCCATCAGGCGCACATGGACGAGCGAGAACGCCTCCCGGGTGCGATCCAGCAGCGCCTGCACGGCGTCCTGCCCGCGCAGCACGCTGCCCGCGACGGCCTGGAGCAACTCGGCATCCGCGGCGGCGCGTCGGGCGCGCTGCGTCTGCCGCTCCGCGCGGGCCACCACGACGCTGACGAGCGCCGCGATGACGACGTACAGGACCAGCGTGAAGGCGTGCACCGGATCGGCGACCGCCACGGTGAGATGCGGTTCGATGAAGAAGAGGTCGACCGTGAGCGCGGAGAGCACGGCCGCGAAGAGCGCGGGCCAGATGCCGCCCAGGAGGGCGACCACGACCACGAGCAGTTGGAAGCTGAGCAGCTCCGTGGCGATCTGCTCCGAGGAGTCGAGACTGCTGAACAGCCAGGTCAGCAGCGGGCCGACCAGGAGCGCGACCGCGAATCCCGCGATGCGCCGCCGCATGGTGAGGCCCTCTCCGAATCGCCGGGGCTCGATGCCCCGGTCGGGAGGCTCCAGTCGAGACTGCGCACCCATCCCCACCTCCAGATCGTGCCCGTCCGCTCCCAGACTAGACTTCGGGGGATCCGCCCGTGGGCTCGGAGGGCTGCTTCGGAGGGTCGTCGCCCGCCTCCTGCTTCAGGATCCGCATGGATTGCCCGAGGCTCCTGGCGAGCCCGGGGAGTCGAGGGGCGCCGAAGAGCAGCAGCACGATCGCGAGGATCGCGAGCAGATGCATTCCGCTGAGGTTGCCGACCATGATCTCTCTCCTTCCTGTTCGTGGATGCGGTCAGGCGACGTGCACCCACGGCCGCTTCGTGATGTCCGGCTCCGCCTCGCGCAGCACCTCCCGGGTCATGGGCGCGATCTCGCCCTCTCCGAAGAGGAGGAAGCGCACGAGGTTCGAGAGCGGATTGCCCTCCGTCCACCGGAAGTAGACGTGCGGGGTGCAGCCGAGCTCCCGCCGCAGATGCAGGGCGATGGCCGCGATGCCGTTCGGCACGGTGCTGCCCTGCGCCGTGAGCACCCGGTAGCCGTGGCGCCGGGCTCCCCAGACCACCAGCTCGCCCTCGAAGTCGGAGCTGTCCGAGATGCCGATCTCGATGAACAGCACGTCGTCGTCCGGCAGGCCGTGCGCGAGGATGGCGTGCTCGAGCTTCTGCGCGTAGCGCTCCCCGCTGAGGTCGTCGGGCTGGTGCGCGATGAGCCGGATCGGGCCGTTCCGCGCCGCGGCCGCGTCGACGAACTCGGACGCGGCGGGGTCGAGCCGCACCGAGGTCGCGCGCAGCTCGGTCGATCTCACGATCCGGGACACCAGACTCACGAGCAGGATGCCCAGGACGAAGCAGGCGGCGATCCTGATACCGTCGGGCCGTTCGACGACGTTCGCCGCCGTCGTGTAGACGAAGACGGCGGTGATGATCCCGAAGCCGACCGTCGCCGCGCGCCGTCTCCGCCGGTGCGCGTCGAGGGTCACCGCGAGCGCCGCCGAGGTGATGAGCACGAGCACGCCGGTCGCGTAGGCGCCGCCCTGCGCGTCCACGCCCGCCTGGAAGATCACGGTGACGAGGAACGCGATCGCGGTGAAGACCAGGGCCAGCGGTCTCGTCGCCCGGGCCCAGGTCGGCGCCATGCCGTAGCGGGGCAGATACCTCGGCACGAGGTTCAGCAGCCCGGCCATGGCCGAGGCCCCGGCGAACCAGAGGATCGCGATCGTCACCAGGTCGTAGACCGTGCCGAAGTCCTGCCCGAGGTACTGGTGCGCGAGGTAGGCGAGCGCCCGGCCGTTCGCGCTGCCGCCCTCGGCGAACTCCTCCGCGGGGATCAGCGCCACCGTGGTGATCGACGAGGTGATGAGGAACGCGCTCATGATGAGCGCGGCCGTGGTCAGGAGCCTGTGCGCACCGCGGATCCGCCCCTCCGGCCTCGCCTCGGTGTCGCGGGCGTCGCCCCGGATCTGCGGCATCACCGCGACGCCGGTCTCGAAGCCGGAGAGGCCGAGGGCGAGCTTGGGGAACACCAGGAGGGCGACCGCCACGACGAACAGCGGATCGCCGTGCTGGGTCGTGAGGACGGACCACCAGTCGCCCAGCACGACGGGTCTCGCCGCGAGCTGCGCGAGGGCCACGGCGATCACCACGAGGTTCAGCGCGAGGAAGGCGATGACGAGCAGGGTGGCGATCCGGATCGCCTCGCGGAAGCCGCGGAGGAACACGATCCCGAGTCCCGCGAGCAGCGCCAGCGTGATCACGACCTCCTGCCCGTGCAGCGCGGCCGGCGCGAAGGGGTTCTCCACGAGATGCGCGGTCGCATCCGCCGCGGACAGCGTCATCGTGATCATGAAGTCGGTCGCGGCGAAGCCGAGCAGCGCGAGCACGGCGAGTTTGCCGCCCCAGCGGGGGAGCAGTCTCGCGAGCATCGCGATCGAGCCGGTGCCGTGGGGGCTCTCTCGCGCGACGCGACGATAGACCGGAAGCGCGCCGGCCAGCGTGACGATGACGAGCAGGATCGTCGCGATGGGCGCGACGGCCCCCGCCGCGAGCGCCGCGATCGCCGGCTGGTAGCCGAGCGTCGAGAAGTAGTCGACGCCGGTGAGGCACATCACCCGGAACCAGTGGGCGCGCCGATGCTCCTCCGGCCTGCCGTGCGGGCCGGTCTGCCGGCCCGGCCGCACCGCGGTGTCGGCGAGCAGCCACCGACGGAGGGAGCGGCGCCCGGTGCCCGGCCGGGGGTCCTGATAGGGGAGCTCGAGCGACGAGCCCTTGGCGATCGCGTTCATGAATACCGCTGGTTTCCTCCGGGAGTCCTCGACGGGTGCCGAGCCGCCGCACCTCCATCGAACGCCCGCCGCGGCCGTGAAGTCGGAATCCTCACGGTTTCGATACGGCCGGGCACCCGGATCCTTACGGAATCCATACGCGACGCGACAGGACTCCGAGGCCCGACGGGGGCTGCGGGCCGCGACTCATCGTGGTATGAAAGTGAGAGGTCCCGGCCGGAAGGGGAACACGCTCATGACCGCCGAACAGGCCGCGCTCGTCGAGCGGCTCCGCGCACTGCTCGCGGACGAGCCCGTGCTGCGCGAGGTATCGATGTTCGGCGGCCGGTCCTTCATGGTCAACGAGAAGATGATCGTCAGCGCCCTGAAGCACGGCGGGCTGCTGGTCCGCGTCGATGCCGACCGGCATGACGAGCTCCTAGCCCGAACGGGAGCGTCGCACGCGGAGATGGGACCGGGGCGGGACATGGGACCGGGATGGATCGAGGTCGAGGCCGATGCGATCCGCGACGACGAGCTCCTGTCCGCCTGGCTCGGAATCGCGATGGAACACAACCGGGCGGTGACCGGCGGCCGCTAGGCGCCCGCCCCACCGCCGCGAATCACTCATCTGGAGGCGTCATGTCACTCGTGCGCGTGCACAACTTCTCCATCTCGCTCGACGGCTTCGGCGTCGGCGAGGATCAGCGGCTCGAGGCGCCGTTCGGTCATGCGGGCACCCGATTGCTCGAGTGGGCGCTTCCGACCCGCACCTTCACCGAGATGGGGTTCCACGGCGAGCAGGAGGGCACGGTCGGCGTCGACGAGGCCTTCGCGAGTCGCTGGAACACCGGTGTCGGTGCGGAGATCATGGGGCGCAACAAGTTCGCGCCCAAGCCCGGCCCGTGGCCGGATGAGGAGTGGCAGGGCTGGTGGGGCGACACCCCGCCCTTCCACACGCCGGTGGTCGTGCTCACGCATCATCCGCGCCCGCCGCTCGAGCTGGAGGGCGGCAACACCTTCCACTTCGTCGACGCGGAGCCCGCCGAAGCCCTGGCGCGGGCCCGTGACCTCGCGGGCGGCCTCGACGTCAGGATCGGCGGCGGTACCACCACGATCCGCGAGTTCCTGCAGGCGGATCTGATCGACGAGATGCACATCGTCGTCGTGCCGATCCTCCTGGGCCGGGGCGAGCGGCTCTGGGACGGCCTGGAGGGGCTCGAGCAGCGCTTCCGGATCGAGACGGTCGCCTCGCCGAGCGGAGTGATCCATCTGACGTTTTCGCGTCCGCGGAAATAATTCTCAGCCGATGTCGATTCCGCTCCGCGCCGTTCGACGCGATAGTGAGAGGGCGCGATCGGCGCCCCCGGAACGGAGGAGGACATCATGAAGCACATGCTGATCATGCGGGCGACGCAGGAGGCGATCGACGCATCGAAGGAGATGGATTTCGAGGAGATCCTGAACGCCATGGGCGCCTACAACGAGCAGCTCATGCAGGCCGGCGTGATGGTCGCCGGGGAGGGACTCGCCGAGGAGCCGGGCTACCTCGTCGAGTTCGGGGGAGAGGAGCCCATCGTCAGCGACGGCCCCTACGGCGAGGTGCACGAGCTCTTCAACGGCTTCTGGATCCTGCAGACGTCCACGGCCGAAGAGGCGCTCGAATGGGCGAAGCGGTGCCCGCTCGGCAAGGGGAGCACGCTCGAGGTGCGTCGGGTGCACGACGAGAGCGACTTCGCGGAGTGGAGCGACAACGAGTACATCGAGAAGGAGGCCGCCTGGCGCGAGGAGCTGGGAACCGACTGATGCCCGGGGACGTCGCTCGCGAGGTCGAGGCCGTCTGGCGCATCGAGGGGGCGCGCATCGTCGCGGCCCTCGCCAGGATGACCGGCGATCTCGGCCTCGCGGAGGACGTCGCCCAGGACGCGGTCGCGGAGGCGCTGAGGTCGTGGCCCGAGCAGGGCGTGCCCCGCAACGCCGGGGCCTGGCTCACGGCGGTGGCGAAGCGGCGCGCCGTCGATGCGTGGCGCAGACGCGGGCGTCTCGACGAGCGGCACGCGCTGATCGCGCGGGAGCTCTCGGAATCGACCGAGACGGAATGGGAGCCGATCGAGGACGACCTGCTCCGCCTGGTGTTCACGGCCTGCCACCCGGTCCTGTCGCGCGAGTCGCAGATCGCCCTCACGCTGCGGGTCGTGGGCGGCCTCACCTCGCAGGAGATCGCGCGCATGCTGCTCGTGCCGGTGGCCACGGTGCAGGCGCGCATCACCCGCGCGAAGAAGACGATCGCGGCGGCCGGGGTGCCGTTCGTCGCGCCGGATCCTTCGGAGTGGCAGGCGCGTCTCGCGGGTGTGCTCGGCGTCGTCTATCTCGTCTTCACGGAAGGATACGCCTCGACCGCGGGGGAGCGGGGCACGCGCCCGGACCTCGCCGACGAGGCGCTGCGCCTCGGCCGGGTCCTGGTGGGGCTGGTGCCGAACGAACCGGAAGCGCATGCGCTGCTCGCGCTCATGGAGTTCCAGCGATCCCGCTTCGCCGCGCGCGAGTCGGCTCGGGGAGAGGCCGTCCTGCTCGCCGATCAGGATCGATCCCGTTGGGATCGCGGCCAGATCGCGCGGGGGAGTACGAGCCTACGAGAGGCGGAGCAGCGGGCGAGAAGACGGGGCAGGGCCCTCGGCCCGTACGGGTTGCAGGCCGCGATCGCCGAGTGCCACTGCCGGGCGGCATCGGTCGCGGACACCGATTGGGAGCGCATCGTGCTGCTGTACGAGGCGCTCGGGCGTCTCGCGCCGAACCCGATGGTCGAGCTCGGCCGCGCGGCCGCGGTGTCGATGGCCACCGGGCCGGCGAACGCGCTGCGGCTGGTCGACGAGATCGCGGCGACGGGACGGTTGCGGGGGTCGCCGGCGCTGCCGGAGGTCCGCGGCGAACTGCTGGCGCGGCTCGGGCGGCACGACGAGGCGCTGCGAGAGTTCGAAGCCGCGATCGCTCTCACCGGGAACGAGGCCCAGCGGCTCGTGCTCGAGCGGAAGATCGCCGCTGTCGCCGCTCGACCGGAGGTCGAGGAGGACGCGGTCTGAGCGCCGTGTCAAGGCCTGTCCGCGGGACTCGGCGAAACCTACGATGGTCGGCATGAGTGATTGGAAGCCGGTCTCGTATCCGTCGTTGAGCCCCTATCTGATCTGCGAGGAAGCGGAGGATCTCATCGAGTTCCTCCGGTCCGCCTTCGGGGGCCGCTTGGAGCGGCGATTCGACCGTCCGGACGGCACGCTGATGCACGCGGAGGTCAGGATCGACGACAGCATCGTGATGATCGGCGGGGGCGCGTCCGAGACCGTGAGCGCACCCGTCCACCTCCATCTCTACGTCGAGGACGCGCAGGCCGCCTTCGATCGTGCGGTGACGGCAGGCGCGACGGTCGTCCAGAGGCCGGAGCAGAAGGCTGCGGACGACGATCTCCGCGGCGGCGTGCAGGATCGCTGGGGCACCGTCTGGTGGGTCGCCACGCAGGCGGCCCGGGCCTGAGCGACCGGCGACCCGCGGCTCAGGGCTTGGTCGCGATGCCGTCGAGCCACAGCGTGTCGGACTCGTCGTTGTGGGTGCCGCCGGAGCCGACGTGCTTCGGATCGATCTTCGGCCCCTTCTTGATGACGTGGACGAGCGCCATCGCGTGGCCGCGGCCCAGGCCGTAGTCGTCGGCCAGCCAGGCGATCACGTCGCCCGCGACGACGTCCGGCCCGTCGAAGCCGCGCGCCCTCGCCTCGTCGAGCAGCTGCCTCGGGGTCTTGCCGGTCTTCTTCTCGATCGTGTCGAGGTACGCCTGAAAGGACATTTCGTCACTCCGTTCTCGGATGGGCGCGCCGGAGCGTCTCGGCGACCGCATCGGCGTGCCGCTGGAGTCCAGCGGTCACGACGAGGCTGCGGGACAGGATAGAACAGGACGGGCCGGGAGCGCGACCCCGGGAGCGCCGATGCGCTAGATCTCCCGCTCGACCTTGACGATCTCGCCCGTCGCGGCGTCGATGTACACCTCGTGGACTCCGCCGACGCCGGCGCTCACGAGCACCTCCCAGACGAGCGCGCCCCGCTCGGTGCCGAGGTCGAGGGCGACGACCCGACCCGGCACCTCTCCGACGGCCGTGCCGATCGCGTCGGCTGCGGGGACCGCCGGGGCCTCACGCTGCTCGGACCCGAGGCGCGCGGAGTCCTCCCGGGCGACCTCCTCGTTCGTCACGTTGATGTACAGCTCGGTGCCGGTGCCGTCCTCGCGGAGGACGGTGACCTCCCAGAAGCGGGGGGAGCGCTCCATCTCGACGACGGCTCCCGGTGCGTGCTCCAGCGCGACGTCGATCGCGCCGAGCGCGTCGAGTCGGCCGGAGACCTCCCTGGGGGCGTTTCCCGGTTGATACGCTGGGCGGCGTGAGCGCTCTCGTGACCGGACCCGACGGACTCTCCCGCTGCGCGTGGGTCGGCGATGACGACGAGTACCGCCGCTACCACGACGAGGAGTGGGGCGTCCCGCTGCACGGCGACCGCGCGCTGTTCGAGAAGATGGCGCTGGAGGGCTTCCAGGCGGGTCTGTCGTGGATCACGATCCTGCGCAAGCGCCCGGGGTTCCGCGAGGCGTTCGCGGGCTTCGACCCGGTGCGGGTCGCGAGGTTCGACGAGCGGGATGTCGAGCGGCTGCTGGCTGATGCCGGCATCGTCCGCAATCGCGACAAGATCGAGGCCACCATCTCCAACGCGGTGCTCGTGCGGGACATGGTCGACGGCGAGCTGGACGAGCTGATGTGGTCGTTCGCGCCGGCCGGCCCGCGATGGGGCGCGCCCGCCCCGCCGCGATGGGGGAGGTCCCCGCGGTGACGCCCGAGTCGACCGCGCTGAGCAAGGAACTGCGCAAGCGCGGCTTCCGCTTCGTCGGCCCGACCACGATGTACGCGCTGATGCAGTCGGCGGGCATGGTCGACGACCACCTGACGGGATGCTGGCGCGTGATCGAGCACGGCCGTTAGGCCGCCCCGCGCACGAAGACTATCGCCGGTCGGCGTCGATCTCTCGCTTGTGCACGCGGACGAGATCCTCGATCAGCTCATCGGGCAACGGGTTCTCCGGTGTGAACCGGATCGCATGCTCGGTCCTCTGGTAGCCGAGCAGCCGGTCGCTCAGCTCGTCGATGGCCCAGGAGGAGGGGTAGAAGCTCAGGTGCTTCTTGGACGCGGTGAAGTAGACCAGAGCGCGATCCCTGTACTTCAGCGTCGGCATGCGGTAGCTGATCGATTCTTCGACATCGGGGACGAGTCGGGTCACGAGCGCGCGGATCCGCTCGAGTTCTTTCCGGAATTCAGGCTCGACCGCATCGAGGTACTCGTCGATGCTCGTCGCCTGCTCGTCCATGTCCCCAGAGTAGCTTCTACCCTGAAGGGAAGGGGTCTCGCCTGAAGAGAAGGGGTCTCGTGCCCGGGCCCTCAGGGAGTCCGTCATCCTGCGCGCACCAGAATCGCCGCCCGCCGGAACCTTGGAAGTTCCGTTGCGAATCGCGTCGAAAGGTCAATATTCGTGGCGTGTCACGGGTAACACCGCGAATATTGACCTCTCGACAGGCATCTCGCGACGGGACCTTCGCGCTGCCGGCCGTCTTGCGCGCACGGAATACCGCAGGAGGGACCTTACGAAGACCCTGGCTCGCGCGTGGAGGCAAGCGGTGTATGCTGAACATGTTCAGTGAACACGTTCAGTCAGGATATGGAATGGGTGCGACTCGAGAAGAGCAGCGGCGCGAGACCGAGACGCGGGTGCTCCGGGCTGCGGGCGAGCTGTTCCGCGCGCACGGCTTCGCGAACACGACGATCCGCGACATCGCGGCCGCCTGCGGAGTGAGCGCGGGAACGGTCGCGTCGGTGGGGGAGAAGGACGCCCTGCTCGTGGCGAGCTTCGACCGGCTCATCGAGAGGATCCACGAGGACCGTTCGCGCAGCGGCGGGAGCCCCGAGGGAAGCGCGGTCGAGCAGATACTGATGCTGCTCGATCCGTTCGTCGAGATCTTCGCCGCCGACGTCGGGCTGGCCCGCGCCTACGGCTCGGTGCTCGTCGCGGGGGAGCGCGACTCGGTCGTCTTCTCCGAGCTCGCGGACGCGCTCATCCGCGAGATCGAAGCCGCGCTGCTGCGCAGCAGCGCGCACGGGATGGATGCGCAGACGGCTCGGCCGCTGGCGGAGAGCATCTACTTCGCCTATATCGGGCGCCTGTTCAGCTGGCCGTCACGCGAGGCGGTGACGGCCGATGCGCTCAGGCACAGCCTGCGCCGCGTCGTCGAAGCCATCTGCCGATCCGAGGAGGCCGAGAAATGAATCTCGTTCCCGAGCTCTGGTGGCTCCCGATCCCGCTGCCCGCGGTGCTGCTCTTCGACGCCGTCGCCTCGATCCGCCCGCCGAGGTTCATCCGCGAGTGCCTCGACGGGGTGCGCTTCCCGCGCGACTGGTGGTGGACGCTCATTGCGATCAAGACCCTCGCTGTCGCCGGGCTGATCGTCGGGATCTGGGTTCCCGGGGTCGGCCTCGCGGCAAATGCCGGGGTGGTCGCGTACTTCGTATGCGCCGCCGTCGCGCACCTCAGGGCGCGCTACCTCGGACAGTCGTTCCGGCTGAACTGCCTCGGCATGCTCGCGCTCTCCGTCGCCACGTTCGTCTTCTCGTTTCTCGTCTAGCTGCGTGCTTCGACGGGCCGGTATCGCATCACGACCGCCCCCGACCGGAACTCCCGGCGATCCACGAGCTCCAGCCGGATGCGCTCGCGGAGCCCTGCGAGCAGCGTCGGCCCGTGTCCGGCGAGAACCGGTTGCACGAGGAACTCGTACTCGTCGATCAGGCCCAGATCCGCCAAGGCGAGGGGGAGTGTCACCCCGCCCACCCACAGACCCTCGCCCGGCTCCTCCTTGAGCCGCTGGACCGCCTGCGCCAGGTCGCCTCGCACCAGTTCGGCGTTCCAGTCGACCCGGTCCAGCGTGCTCGACACGACGTGCTTCCTCGCCCCGTCGATGGCCTCGGCGAACGGGATCTCCCACTCGTCCATCCAGTCGGGCCACGCGCCCGTGGCCGGCCTCCGCCACGCAGACTCCATCATCTCGTAGGTCACCCGGCCGAGGAGCAGGGCATCGGCACGCGCCATCTCGGCGGTCCAGTAGCGCATCGACTCCTCGTCCGGCGCGATCCCCGCCTCGTGATGGACGCAGCCGTCGAGCGTGGTGTTGATCGAGTATCGAAGCGGTCTCATCGCGGTGTTCTCCCTTGAAGCTCGGTCTCGCGTTTCCCGGCGATCCTCTGAGCGTAGGCTCGAACCGTGATGAAGGTCGAGCAGGTCGATGAGCATGACACCGTCTTCGATCGGCACGATCCGACGTTCCGGGTCTTCGTCTACGAGGGAACAACGAACGCGGTCACGGTGCACGCGATCACCGATTGCTCTGTCGAGCAGGCCCTCGAGGCGGCCGAGATGCTGTCGAGGCGGAACGAGTTGCTCTGGTCGCTCGCGGTAGTGCTCGAGGCTCAGGGCCCGGGCTTGAACTGGATCTCCGGCACGGACTACCGCGACCGGCCCGGACGGAACGCCAGCCGGTGGCGCTTGCGCAGGCAGATGCAGGATCGATACCTGAGCGCGAGATCGATGCGGGGCGAACCGCTGTTGCTGCCCGACGGTCTGAGACGGATCCGCATGTTCCCCGAATGGACCGGGGGATTGTCGCTCTGGGAATCGTTCTCCGACCACTACCCGTGCGAACCGGGGGAGCTGCCGATTCCCCAGGAGCTCGAACAGCGGCTGATCGAGTGGAATCTCGAATGGGAGAGCTACGGCCTGGACGCCGAGCGGCCGGAGTCATGGACGGACAGGGGATGGACACTCTACGAACGGCTGCAGCTGGCGCTCGCCGGCTGCGCAGAGGTGAGCCCGGATTTCGACCAGCGCACGCGCATCGGGCCCGTCTCCTGACCCTGCGCGTTCGCTCGGCCGGCCTGGGCACCTGATCACCGCCTCGGCGGCCAGGGCCGCCAGCTGCCCGCGGGGTTCGCTGCAGCGACCAGGCCCAGCCTGGCCTGCGCCTGCTCGAGGACCGGGGCCGGCACGCTCTCCGCACGCGACTGACCGCTCTGCTCGGACGTGCCGTCGAGGGCGCGGAGCCGATAGGAGACGGTCTGGCCCATGCCCTGGACCAATCCATGCCGGCCGAGGCTCCATCTCGGTCGGCGCGGCTCGCTGACCTCTTCTGCGAATCCTCCGCCGACGATCGAGAGGGTCTGCCATTCGAGTTCGTCCGCGACAGCGTCCCATCGCTCGTCGCAGGCGTCGCAGCCGCACGAGGGATAGGCGGTCGTGAAGAGCGCTCCGGCGTACAGCCGTACCCCCGGATAGCCGGTCAGCACGAGCACCAGGGGAGCGGAGGCATCGTCCTTCGGCGTGAGCCGCACGGCTCGCACGATATCCGTGACCGCCGGCGGATGCAGCAGGTCGGCGATGACATGAGGCCCTTCGTCGACATCGACCTCGTAGGCGGTCACGAGATGCTCGAGGAGCGCCTCGGCGACGGTGTGCAGGGGAGCGAACCTCTCCGGATGGTCATCGACCGAATAGCTCTCGTCGGGCGGACCGCCCAGGCTCGTCCAGCGGTTGCCGTAGTCGATGACGCGGCCCGCATCGTCACGGAACTCGACCGGCTCGATGTACGGGCGTTCGTAGGCTGCCACGCCAGCAGCCTATTCGGCCCGGGCCGTCTCCCGCAGGCGGGGAGAGGTGCGTGCGAACTGCTCGAGCGCCTCGAAGCAGCTGCCGCAGCAACGCAGGACTCATGAGCGATAGGAGGCAGGAGATGCGGATGCGCTGACTTTGAACTGACATAATATAGATTATCAGCGAATACCGGGATCTCGGAGAACCGGGCATCGAGCCCGTCCGGCGCCCGGAGCGCTCGGAATGCGCGTCACGCCTGTTCGGCGGAGACGGCGAGCACGGTGCCCCAGGGATCGGCGAAATGGAGCGTGCGGCCGTCGTCGGACGTCTCGACGCCGCCGTGGCGCAGCCGGTCGGACAACGCCGCCACATCGTCTCGCGTCGGCACGACCAGACGAACGTCGCCGAGCCCGAGGGTCGCCGCGCGCGGGCCGGCGCCGGCGCTGTGCCAGGTGTTCATCCCGATGTGGTGATGGTAGCCGCCGGCGGAGAGGAACAGCGCGCTGTCCGCGGCGAGGATCACGTCGAGGCCGACGACCCCCTCGTAGAATCGGCGGGCCGTGGGAATGTCGCCCACCTGCAGGTGGACGTGACCGATCGCCGCCGTGGCCGGCTCCGCAGCGGCCTCCGGGTCGAACCACTCCCGCAGGTAGCGGTTCGGGTCGAGCGGAGCCGTGCCCATGAGCGCACCGCCGTCCGCGCCGTACCGCCACTCCTCGCGGGGCCGGTCGCGGTACACCTCGAGGCCGTTGCCCTCGGGATCGCTGAAGTAGAACGCCTCGCTCACGAAGTGGTCCGCACTGCCCTGGAACCGCTCGCCGGCGTGACGGGCCAGTGAGGCCAGCGCCGTGGCGAGCCGGGCCTGATCCTCGAACACGATCGCGGTGTGGTACAGCCCGGCGCCGTGCCGATCGGGGCCGGGCAGGTCGCTCCCCTGGCGCAGCACGATCGAGGGCACGTCGCCGCTGCCGAGCGTCGCCGTCGGCCCCGACTGGTCGAGCACGTCGAGGGTGACGGCCTGCCGGTAGAAGTCCGTCATCGCGTCGAGGTCGTGCACGAGCAGCTCGACGGTGTCCATGTGCGTGCCGTCGGGCGCGGCCCCCGGAGTGGTCAGCGCGCCGAGCATCCACCTCGGCGGAGCGCTCACGCCCATACCGCGAACCCGAGCCACGCGACCAGGGCGGCGAGGACGAGCAGCACCGCGTTCATCGGGAGCGCCTTCCACTCGCCGCGCGTGGCGTGCAGGATCATCGCGCCGACCTGCACCAGGACGAGACCGATCGCGGCGATCGGCGCGAGTACCGGGGCGATGCCCGTCAGCGGCGGCAGGATCAGGCCGATCGCCCCCGCGATCTCGAGCAGGCCGACGATCTTGACCGCCCACGCCGGGGCGTTCTCGACCCACCCCATGCCGCCCTCGGCCAGCTTCTCCTTGGACTGCAGCACCTTCGTGCCGCCGAAGAACAGGTACCCCGCGGCGAGCAGGCCCGCCACGATCCAGTACGCGATGAGCATGATGCCCCTCCCCTAATGATTGTCGCAACAACTAATATCGAACAGTCTGACACATTTTGGTTGTCGCAACAACTAACGTAGAGTGGAAGCATGGTATTCCAGGTCGCCCGCATGAACGAGCAGGAGTCCGCCGCGTGGCTGGGGCTCGTCACGGTCTGTCAGCTCCTCCCCGTGGCGCTGGATTCCCAGCTGCAGCGGGACTCGGACATGACGCACTTCGAGTTCCTCGTGCTCAGCGTGCTCAAGTTCGCGCCGGATCGGACCGAGCGCATGTCGGATCTCGCCCGCACGACGAACGCGACCCTGCCCAGGCTCTCGCATGTGTGCTCCCGCCTGGAGAAGCGCGGCCTCGTGGAGCGAGCAGCCAGCCCGGCCGATCGGCGCGCCACCGATGTGCGGCTCACCTCCGCGGGGAATCGCGCCCTCGTGCAGGCCATGCGGGGTCATCTCGAGACGGCCCGCCATCTGGTCGTCGACGCGCTCACGCCCGAGCAGCTCGATCAGCTCGCAGGAATCACCGACAGCATCAGGGAGCGGCTCACCGGCGCCGCGGAGTGCGATCGGTTCGCGGACGCCGACGGGGCGCCGATCCGCTGAACCCGCGGAGCGGCCGCCCGGCGCTCGACGATCACCTCGCGACGGCGACCATGAGTCTCGCGGTCAGCGCGGCAGTGCCGACGAGCGCGACCTCCCCCGCGGTGAGCAGCAGATCGTCCGAGCGCGACGACGCCGCGATGAGCGCCATCGCGATCCCGCCGAGCACCAGGGCGATGCCGCCCAGCGCGAGCACCCAGCCCAGCACCCGGTTCGCGCCGACGGAGGCGGATCCCGGCAGCCGCACCGTGCGGGCGCGCCGCGGCGGGCGCAGCAGCGCCGCGAGGGCGAATGCGGCGAGGCCGAGCGCCTGCGCGCCCAGCACGTCGCTCGGCCGGTGCCAGCCGTAGGCGAGCAGCTGCCAGGACACGGCGCCCATGAGCACGGCGCCCGCGACCGCCGCGAGACCGCGCCAGTTCACGGAGGCCGCCCAGATCAGCCCGCCGGCGACGACCGCGAAGACGGTCATATGCCCGCTCGGGAATGTGTTCGGGGCGTCGAGGTCGAAGAAGTCGGGGCGGGACAGCACGCGCTGCTTCAGCAGCTGCGAGACGGCGATCGCGCCGAGCGAGAAGACGAACAGCCAGAGGCCGCGGGCGAAGCCGTGCACCGCCCAGGCGATGAGCGCGAGCACGAGCAGCGCGGCGGCGACCGACCAGGTCGAGACGAGGCTGAGCGGCGCGGGCGGATCCATCGTGAAATCCGAGGCGTCGAGCACGCTCGCCTCCGCGCGCTGCCCGAGGAGGCTCCCCACGCCGACCGCGAAGGAGAGGCCGCCGACCGCGAGGGCCACGATCGCGATGATGAGGGCTCTCCCCCGGCCGACCGTTCCGCTCGGCGACATGCCGCTCATGGTCTCACCGCCTTCGCGGGACGCTCTCCCGGTCGCTCCCCTGCCTGCTCCCCGGCGTTGGCCTCCCCCGCGCGCACCGCCCACAGCGCCACGGCGGCGGCCGTGGCCACGTTCAGCGAGTCGACGCCGTGCTCCATGGGGATCGTCACGCAGCGCGTCGCCGAGGCGAGGGCGCGGCGGCTGAGTCCCTCCCCCTCGGTGCCGAAGAGCAGCGCCAGCCGTTCCGGTGGCCGTGCCGCGAAGTCGGCGAGATCCTCGGCGTCCTCGCGCAGCGCGAAGGCGGCCAGCTCGTAGCCGGCGTCCCGGATCATCGGCCCGGCCTCCCGCCACTCCGGGAGCCGCGCCCACGGCACCTGCAGCACCGCGGCCATGCTCACGCGCACCGCGCGACGGTAGAGCGGATCGGCGCAGCCGGGTGTGAGCAGTACCGCATCGGCGCCGAGCGCGGCCACCGAGCGGAAGATCGCTCCGACGTTCGTGTGATCCGCCAGGTCCTCGAGCACCACGACGCGGCGTGAGGCGGCGAGCAGCTCGAGGGGGTCGAGCGGATCGGGCCGGTGCATCGAGGCGAGCGCGCCGCGGTGCATGTGGAATCCGGTGACGGCCTCGAGCGCGGCCGTCTCCCCCACGTAGACGGGCACGTCCGGATGGTCCGCGAGCAGCGGCTCGACGCCCGGCAGCCACTCCTCGAGGAGCAGCAGGGAGCGCGGCCGGTGCCCCGCGGCCAGCGCACGCTCGATGACCTTCGCGGACTCCGCGAGGTAGAGCCCCTCCGCGGGTTCGCGGACGCGTCGCAGCGCGACATCGGTCAGGCCGGTGTAGTCGACGAGCGCGGGATCGCGGGGGTCGTCGATGCGGTGGATCCTCACCGCGTCAGGGCCCTTTCCTTCGGAGCCTTCTCCGCCGGCACGGCCGCGCGCAGAAAGGCCGCGATCTCGTCGGCCGCGTCCCCGACCGTCTCGTAGTGGACGAGATGGCCGACGCCCGGCAGCACGCGGAAGCGCGAACCCGGGACGCGCCGGTGCAGGGCGAGCTGGGCCGGAAGCGGAGCGATGTCGTCCCGCTCCCCCGCGATGATCAGGGTCGGCATGTCGAAGGCCTCCGCGTACTCGGTCACGGTGTGCGAGACGGAGGCGCGGAAGGCCCCGAGCAGCGTCGAGGTGTCGCTGAAGTCGCTGAAGTGGTCGCGGTGCTGACCGTGGATCCAGCGCCGCAGCTCGCGGTCGCCGGTCTTCGCCATGACCTCGCTCATCGTGCGCACGATCGCCGGGTGGCCGAGCAACGCTCGCGCGGGCCGCTCGGGCAACACGTCGGCGGCGCGGTAGTACCCGATGGCGAGCCTCGTGAGCACGGCCTGCGGGCCCTCGAGCGCCGGCGAGGAGATCGGGTTCACGAGGATCGCGCGGCTCGGTGCGAGCCCGCCCGCGACGGCGTTCGCGACGACGAGCGAGCCGAAGGAGTGGCCGAGGATCGCGTGCCCGGAGGCGCCGGGACCGGCGCCGAGCCCGGCGACGAGGGCGCGCAGCCACTCGCCGTAGAGGTCGAGATCGTGCTCGCGGCCGGGAACCGGCGGCGTCGCCCCGAAGCCCGGCAGATCGGGCACGATCGCCCGCACGCCCGGCAGCCGCTCGGCCGCCGCCCGCGCGATGCCCGCGAGGCCGTGATGGTCGCCCCGGAAGCCGTGCACGAGCACCAGCGGCGCCCCGTCGGCATCGCCGTACTGCCAGGCCCGAGTGCTCGTGCCCAGCGTCTCGACCAGCAGCTCATCCACGCCGCGAGTCTACCGACGCGCCCTGAGAGGCGGCCCGCGGCGCGCGTGCGGATCCGCCGATGCGGGACCCGTCCCCGCGCGTCGGCGGCTGCGGATACGCTGAGGGGGACGAAAGGACAGCCCGTGACGCAAGCGCTCCCCCTCTGGGCCGAGAACCTCGCCGTGTTCGACACCGAGACCACCGGCGTCGACACCTCCGGCGCCCGCATCGTGAGCAGCACGATCGCCCTGCTGGGCGGGGGCGGCGAGGTCGTGGAGCGCTACGACTGGCTGATCGATCCCGGCGTCGAGATCCCCGAGGCCGCGGCCAGGGTGCACGGCATCACGACCGAGGTGGCCCGGGCCAGCGGGGTGGCGGCCCCAGTCGGCGTCTCGCAGATCCTCGAGCAGCTCGGCGCCATGCTCGAGCGCGGCTTCCCCATCGTCGCCTACAACGCGCCCTTCGACCTCAGCCTGCTCCGCGCCGAGACGGCCCGCCACGGCCTCGCCTGGCCGGGCACGCCGTCGCCGGTGATCGATCCGCTGGTCCTCGACAAGCAGTTCGACCGCTACCGCAAGGGCAAGCGCACTCTCGAGGTGGTCGCGGCCCACTACGGGGTGCCGCTCGACGGCGCCCACGACGCCGGCGAGGACGCGATCGCGGCCGGTCGGGTGGCCCAGGCCCTCGCCCGCCGCTTCGCCCACGTGCTGCCCGAGGAGGTCACGGCGCTGCACGACGCGCAGATCGCCTGGGCGGCTGCGCAGGCGGAGAACTTCCAGGAGTACACGCGCCGCGTGCGCGATCCGAACTTCGTGGCCGACGGGGCGTGGCCGGTGCGCTGACGGCCTCTCGGGAACGCGAAAGGGCGGGGTCTCCCCCGCCCTTTCGTCTCGAACCCCGGTGCTTACGCGCCGAAGCCCTTGAAGCGCTGGTTGAACTTCTCGACGCGGCCGGCCGAGTCGAGGATGCGCTGCTTGCCCGTGTAGAACGGGTGCGAGGCGCTCGAGATCTCGACGTCGATCACCGGGTAGGTCTCGCCGTCGAGCTCGATGGTCTTCTCGCTGGTCAGCGTGGAGCGGGTGAGGAAGGTCTCGCCCGAAGCCAGGTCGCGGAAGACGATGGCGTTGTACTCGGGGTGGATCTCGGTCTTCATGGAGTGTCCTTATGCTTCTGAAACGGTGAGGCGCGGTGCGCCTCGAAAGTCTTTGCGGAGTTACCGCACCAAGGATCCACTTTAGCAGATCATCCGGCGGCGCGCTGAGCCTCGCGCTCGCGCGTCCCGAACCGCACGGCTCTGCGGCCTCACGCGCGAGCGACCGCGGCGTAGCGCCCGTTCTCGACCGTGAGCGAGAACTCCATGCCGAAGGCCTCCCCCAGCGATTCCGCGGTGAGCGTCTCGGCGATGGGGCCCGCGGCCTGCACCCTGCCCTCGCGCATGAGCAGCACGTGGGTGAAGCCGGGCGGGATCTCCTCGACGTGGTGGGTGACCATGATCATCGCGGGCGAGTACGGCGAGGCCGCGTAGCCGGAGAGCAGCTGCAGCAGCCGCTCCCGCGCGCCGAGGTCGAGGCTCGCGCTCGGCTCGTCGAGCAGCAGCAGCTCGGGATCGGTCATCACGGCCCGGGCGATCATCGCGCGCTTGCGCTCGCCGTCGCTCAGCGTGGCGAAGGGGTGCTCCGCGAGCGGGGTGAGATCCAACTCGGCGAGGATGCGATCCGCCTGCCGGACGTCCATCTCGTCGTACTCCTCGTTCCAGCGGCCCTCGACGCCGTAGGCCGCGGTGAGCACGAGGTCGCGCACCGTCTCACCTCCCGGGATGCGCCGCGCGGTCGCCGAGGATGCGAGGCCGAGGCGGTTGCGCATCTCCCAGATGTCGAAGGTGCCGAGCCGGCGGTCGAGCACGTCGACGGTGCCGGTCGTCGGGTAGTCGTTCGCGGTGGCGATGCGCAGCAGGGTGGTCTTGCCCGCGCCGTTCGGTCCGAGGATCACCCATCGCTCCGAGCTGTCGACCTCCCAGTCCACGCGATCGAGGATCGCGCGACGGTCCCGGACGTAGGAGACATCGGTGAAGCGGAGCACGTTGACCATGTCTGCCACCCTATCCTTGGATGCATGACTCCGACTGCCGCCACGCGACCTCTGGTCGTGCTCGACTGCGATTCCACGACCATCCAGGACGAGGTGATCGAGCTCATCGCGGAGGCCGCTGGCACGCGCGAGCTCGTCGCCGAGGTCACCGAGCGGGCGATGCGCGGCGAGCTCGACTTCGCGCAGAGCCTGCGGGAGCGGGTGGCCACGCTCGCGGGCACCCCGGAGAGCGTCTTCGAGGAGACCTATCGACGGGTGCGCCCGACGCCGGGCATCCACGAGCTCGTCGCCGCGGTGCACGCGCGGGACGGCCGGGTCGGCGTGGTCTCGGGCGGCTTCCACGAGGTGCTGGATCCGCTCGCCGTCGACCTCGGCATCGACCTCTGGCGCGCGAACCGGCTCGAGGTCGCGGACGGCGCGCTCACCGGCCGGGTGCTGGGCGCCATCGTCGATGCGGAGGCGAAGGCCGCGGCCCTGCGCGAGTGGGCCGAGGCGGAGCGGATCCCGCTCTCCGCGACCGTCGCCATCGGGGACGGCGCGAACGACCTGCGCATGATGGAGGTCGCGGCGCTCGGGGTGGCGTTCAACGCGAAGCCGATCGTGCGCGAGCGGGCCGACGTCTCGATCGAGGACGACCTGTCGCTCGCGATCCCCCTGCTCGACCGGCTGCGGTAGAGCAGGGGTCACCCGTCAGTGGCCCATGCCTAGGCCGCCATCGACCGGGATCACCGCACCCGAGATGTAGCCGGCCTCGTCGCCCGCGAGCCACGCCGCGGTCGCCGCGATCTCGTCCACGCGACCGAAGCGGCCCGCCGGGATCGAGGCGAGATAGCGTTGCTGCTGCTCCTCGGGCAGGGCGGCCGTCATGTCGGTCTCGATGAAGCCGGGCGCGATGACGTTCGCGGTGATGCCGCGGCCGCCGAGCTCCCGGGTGAGGGAGCGGGCGAAGCCGACGAGCGCGGCCTTCGACGACGAGTAGTTGATCTGCCCCGGCGAGCCGTAGAGCGCGACGACGCTCGAGATGAGGATGACCCGGCCGAAGCGCCCCTTGAGCAGCCCCTTCGCGGCCCGCTTGACCACGCGGAAGGTGCCGGTGAGGTTGGTGTCGATGACCTCGGAGAACTCCTCCTCGCTCATGCGCAGCAGCAGGGTGTCCCGGGTGATGCCGGCATTGGCGACGACGACCTCCACGGGGCCGAGCTGGGCCTCGATCTCCGAGAACGCCGCGTCGATCGAGGCCGCGTCGGTCATCTCGGCGCGGACCGTGAGCGAGCCCTCGGGGCCCTCCCCCGAGCGTGCCGTCACGGCGACGCGGTGCCCCTCGGCGAGCATGCGCTCCGCGATGGCGTAGCCGATGCCGCGGTTGCCGCCGGTCACGAGAACGGTGCGTGGGGTGCTCATTCGGGATCCTTCCGTCGGGCCTGCGCCCAGCCTAGTGCTCGGCTCGCGGAGTACGCTGGAGCCATGGCGGCGAAGTACGAGGTGACCTCGGTGCGGGTGAACCCGGCCGAGGATCGCGCGCACCGCATGCGGGTCTACTTCATCACGATGACGATCCGCGTCGCCTGCGTCGCCTCGCTGTTCTTCGTGCGCGGCTGGTGGGTGCTGCTCGCGGGCGCGGGTGCGGTGATCCTGCCCTACATCGCGGTGCTGATCGCGAACGCGACGGCCAACACCTCGGGTGAGCGCCCCGACGCTCCCCCGCCGCTCGAGCTCGAGCCCCTGGAGCCCGAGGGCGCCGCCCCCGCCGAGCCGACCGTGATCGTCATCGACGCCCCCGCCGAGCGCCGCTCATCGGGGAGCGACGCATGATCTCACTGCCGGGCGCCGAGCCGGCGCACGAGCTGGCCTGCTCCCGCGCGGGGTGCGGCGCGGCGGCGAGCTGGGCGATCCGCTGGCGCAATCCGAAGATCCACGCGGCGGATCGCCGCAAGCACTGGCTCGCCTGCGACGATCATCGCGAGTACCTCGTCGAGTTCCTGCGGGCGCGCTCCTTCCCGGTCGAGGTGCTGCCCGCCTCCGAGCTCGAAGGCGCGGCATGAGCCGAGCGGCGGAGACCGCCGTGGGCTGGAGCTTCCTCAGGAGCCGGCGCTGGCTCGGCTACTACGCCCTGCTGCTGATCTTCGCGATCGCCTGCGTCTGGCTCGGCAACTGGCAGTTCGAGCGCCGCGCCGAGGCGCGGGCCGAGATCGCCCGCATCGACGCGAACTACGACGCCCCCGCGGTCCCGCTCGCCGAGGCGCTGCCCGATCCGGCCGCGTTCGACGAGGACGCGCTCAAGTGGCAGACCGTCGAGGCGCGGGGCGTCTACGAGGGCGAGCCGTTCCTCGCCCGCAACCGCCCGGGCGCGGGTGGCGTGGGATCGAACCTCGTGCAGGCGCTGCGGCTCGACGACGGCCGCGTCTTCTTCGTCGACCGCGGCTGGGTGCAGATCGCCGGCACCGAGGAGGTCACCGAGCCGCTTCCCGAGCCGCCGTCCGGCGAGGTGTCCGTGCGCGCCAGGCTGCGGGCGAGCGAGCCCGCGATCGCGGGTCGGACCTCCTCCGGCCGATCGGTGCCGAGCATCAACCTGTCCGAGCTCGCCGAGGGCTTCGACGGCGCGACGTTCACGGGCGCATACGGTCAGCTGGTCTCCGAGAGCCCGGCCGGTGAGCACGGCCTGCTCGCCCAGCGGCCGGAGCGCGACGAGGGCCCCCACCTCTCCTACGCGCTGCAATGGTACGTCTTCATCCTGATCGCCCTCGTCGGCGTCGGCTACGCGGCCCGGCTCGAGCACCGCTCCCTGAACGCGGCCGCCGCGGCCGAGCGGGGCGAGCCGCCGCAGCCCTCCCGGCGGCGGCGCGGGCGCAGCGACTCCCAGGAGGAGGACGCGCTGCTCGACGGCTGAGGGCGCGCACGGGCACGGGCCCTGGTAGCGTGAGCCTCGACGGCGCCGGGCCGGCGCCGGTGCCATCGGAATCGCGGATCAGGAGCCTGACATGCCGAATCAGTACGACCACCTCTTCGTCAAGCAGATGCCGGTCTGCGGGGAGAACGACTTCGACAACGAGGGCGAGGCCGCGGGCATCGCCACCCCCGACAATCTGGGCGAGGCGAACTGGCTCGTGCACGCCGGCCTCGTGCCCGGGGCCCAGGTCAACATGACCCACATCTGGATCACGGAGACCGAGCAGTCGCAGCAGTGGGTGCTCCCTCACGTGCACGACTACGACGAGGTGCTCATCTGGACGGGCGGCGATCCCGAGAACCCGCACGATCTCGGCGCCGAGATCTACATGGACATCGCCGGCGAGCGCCACATCATCACGACCTCCGGCTGCGTGTACATCCCCGCCGGGGTCGAGCACTGCCCTCTCGGCTTCAACCGGGTCGACCGCCCCTTCCGCTTCAGCGCACTCTCGCTCGCCCCGAACTACGCCTCCGACCGCGCGGAACGCACTGCGGCCAGGAACGCCCGCTGAACGGGCGCCGGCACCGGCGCGAAACGGTCATTGTAGACTGAGGCGTGATCCTTCGCCGCTCCTCCCGTGCTCTCCTCGGAATCGTCGTCGTCCTCGCGCTCGGCGCCGGTCTCAGCGCCTGCGCCTCGCTGCCGGATCCCGACGAGATGCGCGAATCGCTCACCGACGTCACCGAGACTCCGACCGTGCCCGACGCGGCGGAGAAGCTCGATGTCGACGCGCTGCCCGAGCCCATCGTCGACCCGCTCGAGTGCAAGCCCTATCTCGTCATCACCGCCAGGGGCACCAACGAGCCGAGCGACAAGCAGCTGCTGCACCGGGTCGCGAAGAACATCGCCAAGGCCAGGCCGGACGAGGTGCTCACCTACGACCTCGACTACCCCGCCGACACCGACGTCGCCGAGGGCGGCACGCTGGGCGTGCGCCTGCTGATCGACACCCTCAACGTGCAGGCCGACGCGTGCCCCGACCAGCGCTTCGTGCTGCTCGGCTACTCCCAGGGCGCCCTCGTCGTGGGAGATGCGCTCATCGACGAGACGATCCGCCTCGTCGGCGGGACGGTCGGCGCGCTCTCCGACGAGGCCGAGGAGCGCGTCGTCGCAGTCGTGTTCTACGGCAACCCGCGCTTCTTCGGGCAGGAGCCCTACAACGCGGGAGACTACGACCCGTCGCTCAACGGGATCCTCCCCCGTCCCCTCGGGAGCCTCGACGCCTACGCGGACCGCATGGTGGACTTCTGCGTCTCGCACGACTTCGTCTGCCAGAGCAGCATGGACCTCGACGAGCGCGGCCACGTCGCCTACTTCAAGAACGACATGCGGCAGGAGGGCGTCGACTTCGTGCTCGACCGGCTCGACGCGGCGGACGACCGCCCCGGCTCCGACGACGGCGATGCCGACTCGGACGATGACGGCGGCGACGGCGCGGACGGCACCGACAGCGGCACGGACGGCGACGACGGCGCGGGCTGATCCGTCTCCCGGCGGCGCTGCAACCGCGACGCCGCAGCGCCGCTACGCGAGCTCGATCAGCTCGAGGTACTCCTTCGACCAGTGGTCCTCGGTGCCGTCGGGCATGATGAGCACGCGCTCGGGGTTCAGCGCCTCGACCGCGCCCGGGTCGTGCGAGACGAGCACGACGGCCCCGGTGAAGTTCGCGAGGGCGTCGAGGATCTCCTCCCGGCTCGCGGGGTCGAGGTTGTTGGTCGGCTCGTCGAGCAGCAGCACGTTCGCGCTCGACACGACGAGCATCGCGAGGGCGAGGCGCGTCTTCTCCCCGCCGGAGAGCACCCCGGCCGGCTTCAGCACGTCGTCGCCCGTGAAGAGGAACGAGCCCAGGACCTTGCGCGCCTCGGTCTCGGTGAGGTGCTGCGAGACCGAGACCATGTTCTGCAGCACGCTCGCCCCGACGTCGAGGGTCTCGTGCTCCTGCGCGTAGTAGCCGATCTTGAGGCCGTGCCCCGTGACGATCTCGCCGGTGTCCGGATCGTCCACTCCCCCGAGGATGCGCAGCAGCGTGGTCTTGCCCGCGCCGTTGAGACCGAGCACGACCACCTTCGAGCCGCGATCGATCGCGAGATCGACGCCGGCGAAGATCTCGAGCGAGCCGTACGACTTCGAGAGCCCCTCCCCCATGAGCGGGGTCTTGCCGCAGGGCGAGGGATCCGGGAAGCGGAGCTTCGCGACGCGATCCACCTGGCGCTCGTCCTCGAGGCCCGCGAGCATCTTCTCGGCGCGCGCGACCATCTGGTGGGCCGCAGCGGCCTTCGAGGCCTTCGCCCCGAACCTCGCGGCCTGATCCTTGAGGGCGGAGGCCTTCTTCTCGACGTTGGCCCGCTCCTTGCGGCGGCGCTCCTCGTCGGCGGCGCGCTGGCGCAGGTAGAGCTTCCAGCCCATGTTGTAGATGTCGATGACCTGCCGGTTCGCGTCGAGGTAGAAGACGCGGTTCACGGTCTCGCCGACGAGGTCGATGTCGTGGCTGATGACGATGACGCCGCCGCGGTAGCCCTTCAGGAACTCGCGCAGCCAGACGATCGAGTCGGCGTCGAGGTGGTTGGTCGGCTCGTCGAGGATCATCGTGTCGGCATCGCTGAAGAGGATGCGGGCGAGCTCGATGCGACGGCGCTGGCCGCCCGAGAGCGTCTTCAGCTGCTGGTCGAGGATGCGATCCGGCAGGCCCAGGTTATGCGAGATCGACGCGGCCTCGGCCTCCGCGGCGTAGCCGCCGAGCGCCTGGAAGCGGTCGGTGAGATTGCCGAAGCGCTTCATCGCCTTCTCGGCGACGGCGGGATCGTCGCTGCCCATGTCCTCGGTGGCCTTGGCGAGCTGCGCCTGCAGGGTGCCGAGCCCGCGCGCGTCGAGGATGCGGTGCCGCGCGAGCTGCTCGGGATCGCCGCTGCGCGGGTCCTGCGGCAGGAAGCCGAGTTCCCCGCTGACGGCGACCTTGCCCTCGGCGGGCTGCAGCTCGCCCGAGAGGGTGCGGGTGAGCGTGGTCTTGCCGGCGCCGTTGCGCCCGACGAGACCGATCTTGTCGCCCGGGTTGACCCGGAAGGTCACGCCCGACATGAGGCGTCGAGCCCCGACGTCGATCGCGAGATCCTCGACGATGATCAATTGGCGTCCTTCAGTAGCGTTTCAAACTTGATGCGCGCCGACGCGCGAATCGATTGCGGGCGAGGGTCGGGGGCGGGGTCCCCTCCGCACGCGTGGCTGGGTCTGGCGGCGCGCGCAGCGCGCTGGAACGCGAGCGGAGGGGACCCCGCCCCCGACCCGCGACGTGAAACCTCAGATGGCGAAACCCAGAGCGCGCATCATGTCCCGCCCATCGTCGGTGATCCGCTCCGGCGTCCACGGCGGCATCCACACCCAGTTGATCCGGAAGGCGCGCACGAGTCCGTCGAGGGCCTCGGCGATGTCGTTCTCGATCACGTCGGTGAGCGGGCAGCCCGCGCTCGTCAGGGTCATGCTGATGACGAGCGCGTCGTGCTCCTCGTCGAAGGCCAGGTCGTAGATCAGGCCGAGGTCGACGATGTTCACCCCGAGTTCGGGATCCGACACCTCTTTGAGCGCCTCGAGCGCCTGCTCGCGGAACTCGGGCGTGATGGAGAGGGCGGGGACGGTATCGCTCATGGCGTCCAGCCTACGCCGTGGTGTCGGCGGTGAGGAAGCGGTCGTAGCCCTCTTCCTCGAGGCGGTCGGCGAGCTCGGGGCCGCCCTGCTCGGCGACGCGGCCGTCGACGAAGACGTGCACGAAGTCGGGCTTGATGTACCGCAGGATCCGCGTGTAGTGGGTGATGAGCAGCACGCCGAGGCCGGTCTGCTCCTTGGACCGGTTGACGCCCTCGGAGACGACCTTGAGCGCGTCGACGTCGAGACCCGAGTCGGTCTCGTCGAGCACCGCGAAGCGGGGCTTCAGCAGTTCGAGCTGCAGGATCTCGTTGCGCTTCTTCTCGCCGCCCGAGAAGCCCTCGTTGACGTTGCGCTCGGCGAAGGAGGCGTCCATGCGCAGGTTCTCCATCGCGGCCTTGACCTCCTTCATCCAGGTGCGGATGGCGGGGGCCTCGCCGTCGATGGCGGTCTTGGCGGTGCGCAGGAAGTTGGCGTTGGTCACGCCGGGGATCTCCACCGGGTACTGCATGGCGAGGAAGAGGCCCGCCTGGGCGCGCTCGTCGGCCTCGAACTCGGTGATGTCCTCGCCGTCGAGCAGGATGGACCCGCTCGTGATCTCGTAGCGGGGGTGGCCGGCGATCGCGTAGGCGAGCGTCGACTTGCCCGAGCCGTTCGGGCCCATGATGGCGTGGGTCTCGCCCTGGCGAACCGTCAGGTTCACGCCCTTGAGGATGGGCTTCGGACCGCCCTCGGCGGTCTCGACGCTGACGTGGAGGTCCTTGATCTCGAGAACGGAAGTCATGCTGCTATCTCTTTCGTAACGTGGGGGTCGATGTAAACGACGCCGTCTTCGATCTCGACGACGTAAACCGGGACCGGCTCGTAGGCCGGGAGGTTGAGGGGCATGCCGGTGCGCAGCGAGAACGCCGAGCCGTGGGCCCAGCACTCGAGCGTGTCGCCCTCGACGAAGCCCTCGGAGAGGCTGATCTGACCGTGGCTGCAGGTGTCGCCGATGGCGTGCACCTCGCCCTGGTTGTCGAGCACGACCGCGATCGGCACGCCGTCGAGCTCGACGCGCACCGCCTGGTCCTGCTGCAACTCGCTCAGTTCGAGCGCCCTCATTCGGCTCATCAGGCGAGCACGCTCTGCTGCAGCTCGGCCTCGATGGCCTGCTGCAGGCGCTCTTCGATCTGCTCGTTGCCGATCCGCTGGATCACCTCGAAGAGGAAGCCCCGCACGACGAGCTTGCGCGCCTCGTCCTCGGAGATGCCGCGGCTCTGCAGGTAGAAGATGTGCTCCTCGTCGAAGCGGCCGGTGGTCGAGGCGTGGCCGGCGCCCTCGATGTCGCCGGTCTCGATCTCGAGATTCGGGATCGAGTCGGTGCGCGTGCCCTCGGTGAGGGTGAGGTTGCGGTTCTCCTCGTAGCTGTCGGTGCCGGTCGCCACACGGCGGATCAGCACGTCGCCGATCCACACCGCGTGCGCGCCCTCGCCCTGCAGCGCGCCCTTGTAGGCGACGCGGCTGCGGGTGTGGGGGGCGTTGTGGTCGATGTAGACCTGGTGCTCGAGGTGCTGCCCGGCATCGGCGAAGTAGGCGCCGTAGCTCTCGCCGTTCGCGCCCTGCCCGTCGAGGTGGATCGAGGGGTTCACCCGCACGACGCCGCCGCCCAGGGAGACGACGATGTGCTGCAGCGTGCCGTCGCGGCCCACGGTCGCGTTGTGGCTGGCGAGGTGCACCGCGCCCTCGTCCCACTCCTGGATGGAGACCACGGTGAGGTTCGCGCCCTCCCCCACGACGATCTCGAGGGTCTCGCTGAGGCGCGCGTCGCCCGAGTTCTCGAGGATCACGAGGCCGTCGGCCAGCGGCGCCGCCTCGATGACGGTGTGCGCCGCGGTCGGGGTCGCGTCGAGCGTGGAGCGGCGGACCGTGACGGTCTGGCGCTCGGGGCTCGTGAGCAGGATGTGCCGGGCGGTGCCGGCCTGGCCCCAGGCGTTGGCCGCGGCCTGATCCTCGGGGATGCCGGCGCGGCCCACGACCTCGGAGTCCATCGGCACGCTGCGCACCTCGAGGCCCGCGGCCTCGCCGATCTCGAAGAGCTGCTCGCCGCCGCGCAGCTCGCCGCGCAGCAGATCCTTCACCTTGGCGATCGGGGTGAACTTCCAGTTGACCTCGCGGCCGGTGACCTCGGGGTAGTCGGCGATGTCCGTCGACTTGAAGCGCTCCGAGCGCGTCTGCACCGGCGGCCGGTTCTCCCAGTCGCCGTCGCTGTGGGCCTTGAAGCCGTGCTGCGCTGCGTCGGTGGTCTCCGTGGCGTTTTGTTCAGTCTGCAGGGTGGACATCTTTAACCGACGGATCCTTCCATGCTCATCTCGATGAGCTTGTTCAGTTCGAGCGCGTACTCCATGGGCAGCTCGCGCGCGATGGGCTCGATGAAGCCGCGCACGATCATCGCCATGGCCTCCTCCTCGGAGAGGCCGCGGCTCATGAGGTAGAAGAGCTGCTCCTCGCTGACGCGGGTGACGGTCGCCTCGTGGGCGAGCGTGGCGTCATCGGTGCGGATGTCGATCGCCGGGTAGGTGTCGCTGCGCGAGATCGTGTCGACGAGCAGCGCGTCGCAGACCACCGAGTTGGCGGCGTGATGCGCGTTCGCGTCGACGCGGACCTCGCCCCGGTAGCCGGTGCGACCGCCGCCGCGGGCGATGGACTTCGAGAGGATCGACGACTTGGTGTGGGGCGCGAGGTGGATCATCTTGGCGCCGGCGTCCTGGTGCTGGCCGGGACCCGCGAAGGCCACCGAGAGGGTCTCGCCCTTGGCGTGCTCGCCGGTCAGGTAGATCGACGGATACTTCATGGTGACCTTCGAGCCGATGTTGCCGTCGACCCACTCCATGGTCGCGCCCTCCTCGGCCACCGCGCGCTTGGTGACGAGGTTGTAGACGTTGTTCGACCAGTTCTGGATCGTCGTGTAGCGCACGCGGGCGCCCTTCTTCACGATGATCTCCACGACGGCCGAGTGCAGCGAGTCGCTCTTGTAGATGGGCGCCGTGCAGCCCTCGATGTAGTGCACGTAGCTGTCCTCGTCGGCGATGATGAGGGTGCGCTCGAACTGGCCCATGTTCTCGGTGTTGATGCGGAAGTAGGCCTGGAGCGGGATCTCGACGTGCACTCCCTTCGGCACGTAGACGAAGGATCCGCCCGACCACACCGCGGTGTTCAGCGCCGCGAACTTGTTGTCGCCCGAGGGGATGACGGTGCCGAAGTACTGCTCGAAGAACTCCGGGTGCTCGCGCAGCGCGGTGTCGGTGTCGAGGAAGAGCACGCCCTGGGCCTCGAGATCCTCGCGGATCTGGTGGTAGACCACCTCGGACTCGTACTGGGCGGCGACGCCCGCGACGAGGCGCTGGCGCTCGGCCTCGGGAATGCCGAGGCGCTCGTAGGTCTCCTTGATCTCCTCGGGAAGCTCGTCCCAGGTGGTGGCCTGCTTCTCGGTCGAGCGCACGAAGTACTTGATGTTGTCGAAGTCGATGTCGCTGAGGTCTGCGCCCCAGCTCGGCATCGGCTTGCGGTCGAAGATCTTGAGCGCCTTGAGCCGGCGCTCGAGCATCCACTCGGGCTCGCTCTTGAGCCCGGAGATGTTGCGGACGACCGCCTCGCTCAGACCGCGCTGAGCGGCGGCGCCCGCCTCGTCCTTGTCGTGCCAGCCGAACTCGTAGACACCCAGGCCCTCGAGTTCCGGCCGGTCGATCAGTACCTCTGGCATCGTTCCATCCCTCGTTCGTCCGCCTCGGGCCCCTGTGCGCGCACGAATTCGGCCGCACATCGGGTTCCCTGCGGCAGTGCAGTAGTGTGGGCGTCGAGACGCCCTCCAGGCTCGCGCTCGCGGCGCGGAGCATCAATGATCCAGTCTACAGCCTGGGTCGCCTCTTGTCAGGGGAGGTAAGCCTTACCACACCTGGGTTCAGCCACGAGCGAAAGGACGAATGTGACCGAGGCCACCAGCACCGAGACCGCTCGCGGCCTGCCGCGGATGCTCCCCTTCTTCGCGTGGGCGTCGTTCGTGGTGAACGTCATCATCATCGGCACCGGCGGAGCGGTCCGTCTCACGGGGTCGGGCCTCGGATGCATGGAGTGGCCGTTCTGCACCCCGGATTCGCTGGTGCCCACCCCCGAGCTCGGCATCCACGGCGTCATCGAGTTCGGCAACCGCACCATCACCGGCCTGCTCGTGGTGCTGGCGCTCGCCGTGCTGCTCCTGGTGCTGAACGCCGTCGGCGGGAGACGCCTGCTGTTCAATGCGCTCTGGTTCGCGCTGTCCTCCCTCATCGCGGGCGGTCTGGCCTGGCTGATCACGGCGCTGCTGGGACTGCCCGGGTTCGTCTTCTTCTCGGCGGTGCTGCTGATCGGCGTCATCGTCGCCGCCGTCGTCTCGATCCGGCAGACCCGCGCGCGGCACGACCTCGTCTCCCTCGCCTGGATCGTGCTGGTCGGTGTCGTCGCGCAGGCCTTCGTCGGCGGCATCACCGTCCTGACCAGGCTGAACGCCTTCATCGTCGGTTTCCACTACGTCTCCTCGCTGATCCTGGTCTGCCTGACCGCCGCCTTCCTCGTGCGCATGCGCGAGGCGCCCGGCCGACGCGAGCTCGTCGTGCCGAAGCCGTTCATGATCCTCGGCCACGTCACCACGCTCGTGCTCGCGGCGACCGTGTTCATCGGGGTGCTGACCACCGCGAACGGGCCCCATTCCGGCGACGACGAGGTGGTGCGACGCGGCTTCGACGCCTCTCTGCTCGCGCACCTGCACTCCTGGCCGAGCTACGCGCTGCTCGCCCTCGTGGTGGTGCTCACGATCTGGGCCGCGGTGAAGCGGCTCCGACCGCTCCCCTGGCTCGTGGCGCTGCTCGTCATGCTCGTGATCCAGATCGCGGTCGGCATCTACCAGTCGCGCGCGGGCCTGCCTCCACTCGCGGTGGGCGTGCACATGGTGCTCGCCGCCCTGGCATCCGCCTCGATGACGGTCGCGATCCTGGGTTTCAAGCGCTCCCTCCCCCGCGCCTAGCCGATCCGCCGCTCCGCTCGAGCGAACGGAACCGCGGACTCGGTGTCATCCCCCGACCGCTCGTCGAGCAGTCGCGCGAGGGCGGGACGGATCCTCCGCGCGTCGCGCCCGCTGAACTCGAGCATGCTTCGCCCCGCGGCAGTCGCCCTCTGCAGCAGATCCTACTGGAAGAACACCAGGATCCGCCCGACATGCTCCGGCACTTCGCAGGCGTACTCCGATGCTTGGCTCTGATGGCGGTGCCCGGTCGCTCCTCGGCAGCCCACGCTCCCGAGTGCGATCGGGGAGGAGACATCGACCGGGGCGCCCTTCGGCATGCGGATCGGGCATCCGAGCAGGGCGAGCGCCGTGGCGTGACTGAAACCCTCGCCGCACGGCGTCTCGCACGAGAAAAGCGCTGCCCGTGAGTTGAGGATCCTGCTCGAAGCGGGTCGTCATCCTCCTATGGTGCGCGTGCGCTCCTCGCGGATCGCGGTTATCCACAGAGAATGCGACTAACTCCCCGTGCCCAGCCTGTGAGCGGTGATCGCGGCCCGTCACCGGGATCCCGAACCTCATCGAGAGCAGAAAAATGCAGGTTCTCCCGCGGGAAACCTGCGAAACCCTTCTTTCGGCGGCGAGGCGGGGCGATACGAAGCGAGGCGGGAGAGGGAGGGACAGGGAGCAGTGCGCGGTGCCGCGGAGCCCCGGGTCAGAACGGCAGCAGCGGATCGATCGCGATGGCGACCGACAGCACCGAGAGGTAGAGGTTCGAGGTGTGGAAGACCCCCATCGGCTTCCCCTCGCGGCCGCGGATCGCCTGGTGGTACAGGCCGTGCGCCCGGACGAGGAAGTACCCGCCCGCGGCGACGGAGATGACGATGTAGACGATGCCCATCTGCGCGACGGGGATCAGCAGCAGGCTCGCGGCGACCGTCGCCCACGCGTAGAGGATGATCTGCAGGCCGACGGTGATGCGCCCGCGCACGACCCCGAGCATCGGCACGCCGGCGGCGGCGTAGTCCTCGCGGTACTTCATGGACAGGGGCCAATAGTGGGCGGGGGTCCACAGGAAGATGACGAGGAAGAAGACCCAGGCGGGCCAGTCGAGGGAGCCGGTGACCGCCGCCCAGCCGATGAGCACCGGGAAGCAGCCCGCGATCCCGCCCCACACGATGTTCTGCTCGCTGCGGCCCTTGAGCCAGATCGTGTAGACGACGACGTAGGTGAAGATGGCCGCGACGCCGAGAACGGCCGCGAGCCAGTTCGTGGTGAAGAAGAGCCACACGATCGAGACGACGCCGAGCACCCAGGCGAAGACGAGCGCGTTGCGGTCCGAGATCTCGCCGGTCACGAGCGGACGGTTCTCCGTGCGCTTCATCTTGCGATCGGCCTCGCGGTCGATGTAGCAGTTGAAGGCGCCGGCAGATCCCGCGCTCATCGCCCCGCCGATCAGTGTCGCGAGCACGAGCCAGAGGTTCGGCAGCCCGCCCTGGGCCAGGATCATCGCGGGCACGGTGACGACGAGCAGCAGCTCCATCACGCGCGGCTTCGTGAGGGCGACGTACGCCTTCACGGTGCGCCAGGCGCCCGGCCGAGGATAGGCCTCGGAAGCGCGTGCGGGGGTCCCGGTTTCGATCGACATCGATCTCTATCGTACCCGCTCGCGCGGTAGGCTGGCTGGGTGCGCGCATCGGCCGCGCACGCATGGCGGCGACTGCGATCCGAGAGGCTGGACATTGACGAAGGAACTTGACTGGGGCACGCTCGACGACCGCGCGGTCGACACTGCGCGGGTGCTCGCCGCGGACGCCGTCGAGAGGGTCGGCAACGGCCACCCGGGCACCGCGATCAGCCTGGCCCCCGCCGCCCACCTGCTCTATCAGAAGGTCCTGCGGCACGATCCGCGGGACACCGACTGGATCGGGCGCGATCGCTTCATCCTCTCGGTCGGGCACAGCTCGCTGACCCAGTACGTGCAGCTCTACCTCGGCGGCTTCGGCCTCGAGCTCGAGGACATCGAGGCGCTGCGCAGCTGGGGCTCGAAGACCCCGGGGCACCCCGAGTACGGCCACACCCCGGGCGTCGAGATCACGACCGGTCCGCTCGGCCAGGGCCTCGCCTCGGCGGTCGGCTTCGCCTACGCGCAGCGCTACGAGCGCGGCCTCTTCGACCCCGACGCTGCCCCGGGCACGAGCCCCTTCGACCACTACGTCTACGTGATCGCCGGCGACGGCGACATGCAGGAGGGCGTGACGAGCGAGGCCGGCTCGCTCGCGGGCCATCAGGAGCTCGGCAACCTCATCGCGATCTACGACTCCAACCGCATCTCGATCGAGGACGACACCGACATCGCCTTCAGCGAGGACGTCAGGGCTCGCTACGAGGCCTACGGCTGGCAGGTGCTCGAGGTCGACTGGCTCGGCGGATCCGCATCGGGCGGCGAGTACGCGGAGGATCCGCAGGCGCTCCACGCGGCGATCCTCGAGGCGCAGGCCGAGACGACGAAGCCCTCGCTCATCATCCTGAAGACGATCATCGGCTGGCCCTCCCCCGGCAAGCAGAACACCGGCGGTATCCACGGCTCGGCGCTCGGCGGCGAGGAGCTCGCCGGGCTGAAGCGCGCCCTGGGCTTCGACCCCGAGCGGCACTTCGACGTCGCGCCCGAGGTCATCGCGCACACCCGGAGTCTCGCCGAGCGCGCCGCGGCGGATCGCGCCGAATGGCAGCGGGGCTTCGACTCCTGGGCGGCGGCGAACCCCGAGCGGGCCGCGCTGCTCGCCCGCCTCGAGGCCGGCGAGCTGCCCGACGCCGCCCGGGAGGCCCTGCCCGTCTTCGAGGCGGGCACGAGCGTGGCGACGCGCGCCGCGAGCGGCAAGGTGCTGAACGCGCTCGCGCCGGTGCTGCCCGAGCTGTGGGGCGGATCCTCCGACCTCGCCGGCTCCAACAACACGACCATCGCGGGCGCGCCCTCCTTCGTGCCGGCGCATCATTCGACGAAGAGCTGGACGGGCGACCCCTACGGCCGCGTGCTGCACTTCGGCATCCGCGAGCATGCGATGGCCGCGATCCTGAACGGCATCCAGCTGCACGGGAAGACCCGCGCCTACGGCGGCACCTTCCTGCAGTTCGCCGACTACATGCGGCCGGCCGTGCGCCTCGCCGCGCTCATGAACGTGCCGAGCATCTTCGTGTGGACGCACGACTCGATCGCGCTGGGCGAGGACGGCCCGACGCACCAGCCGATCGAGCACCTCGCCGCGCTGCGGGCGATCCCGAACCTCGCGATCGTGCGCCCCGCCGACGCGAACGAGACCGCGATCGCCTGGCACGAGACCCTGAGCCGCCACGGCGGCCCGGTCGGCCTCGCCCTCACCCGGCAGAACGTGCCGGTGCTCGAGGGCACCCGCACCGACGAGGTGCGCAAGGGCGCCTACGTGCTCGCCGACTCTCCGACCGGCACGGTCGACGTGATCCTCATCGCCACGGGCAGCGAGGTGCAGCTCGCGGTCGAGGCGCGCGAGCGGCTCGCGGCCGAGGGCGTCGGCGCCCGGGTCGTCTCGGCGCCCTGCCTCGAGTGGTTCGCCGAGCAGAGCCCCGAGTACCGCGAGTCGGTGCTGCCCGCCGCGGTCACCGCGCGCGTGAGCGTCGAGGCGGGCCTCGCCCTCGGCTGGCGCGAGCTCATCGGCGACCGCGGCCGCTCGGTGAGCATCGAGCACTTCGGCGCCTCGGCCGACTACGAGACGCTGTTCCGCGAGTTCGGCATCACGACGGACGCGGTCGTCTCGGCCGCGCACGAGTCGCTCGCTGCCTGACCAGACCCTCCCCTCGTCCCCGAAAGGAGCCCCGTGAGCAACCCTCGCACCGCCGCACTCCGAGACGCAGGGGTGAGCATCTGGCTCGACGACCTCTCGCGCGAGCTGATCGACGGCGGCCGGCTCGCCGAGCTGGTGAGCGGGCTCGACGTCGTCGGGGTGACCACGAACCCGACGATCTTCTCGGCGGCGATCGGCGGGGGCCGCGGCTACGAGGCCGCGATCGCGGCGTGCGCGGATCGGGGCCTCTCCCCCGAGGAGGCCGCGTTCGAGCTGATCTGCGCCGACGTCGCCGATGCCTGCGACGTGCTCGCCGACGTCTTCGCCGCCTCGGGCGGGCGGGACGGCCGCGTGTCGGTCGAGGTCTCCCCCGCGCTGGCGCACGACGCCGCGGGTACCGTCGCCCAGGCGCGGGAGCTCTGGCGCCGCGTCGACCGCCCGAACGCCATGATCAAGATCCCCGCGACCGTCGCCGGGCTGGAGGCCATCGCTGAGACGATCGCGGCGGGCATCAGCGTCAACGTCACCCTCGTGTTCGGCATCACCCGGTACCGGCAGGTCGTGAACGCCTACCTCACGGGACTCGAGCGCGCACGCGCGGCGGGGCTCGACCTCTCCGAGATCCACTCGGTGGCCTCGGTCTTCGTCTCGCGCTTCGACGCGCTCGTCGACCCGCGGCTCGCCGAGATCGCGGAGGCGTCCGAGGCGGCGGACGCCGCGGATCCGGCGCAGACCGGCGGCGAGGACGCACTCGCGCTGCGCAGCCGCGCCGGCCTCGCGAACGCGCGCCTGGCCCACGAGGCCGCCGAGCAGGGCTTCTCCAGCGAACGGGCGAAGCTGCTGCTCGCGGCCGGTGCCAACCGCCAGCGCCCGCTCTGGGCCTCGACCGGCACCAAGGATCCGGCGCTGCCGGACACCCTGTACGTCGACGGCCTCGTCACCGCGGGCACCGTCAACACGCTGCCCATGGCGACCCTCGCCGCCTTCGCCGACCACGGGGAGGCCGCGCAGGACACCGTCGCCGGCGAGTACCGTGAAGCCGACCAGGTGCTGAACACCCTCGACGGCCTCGGCATCGACTACGCGGCCGTCGTCGCGCAGTTGGAGGCGGAGGGGCTGCAGAAGTTCGAGGCCTCCTGGGCCGAGCTGCTCGCCTCGGTCGAGACGGCGATGGAGTCGTCCGGATGACGGGAGCCGCGGTGGAGGTGCAGCTGACGGAGGAGCCGGCCGCGGCCGCGGCGGCGATCGCCGAGCTCGTCTCCGACGGGGTGGCCGGACGCCTCTTCGCCGGGGACGCGACACTCTGGGGACCGGACGCCGAGGCCGAGGCGTCGATCCGCCTCGGGTGGATCGACGCCTTCGAACGCGCCGACGGGCTGCTGGAGGAGATCGACGGGCTCCGCGCCTCCCTCCTCAAACGGGGCGTGGACCGGGTCGTGCTCTGCGGCATGGGCGGGTCGAGCCTCGCGCCCGAGATCATCGCCCGCCGGGATTGGGCCGCGCTGACCGTGCTCGACTCGACCCATCCCGGGACGGTGCGCCGGGTGCTGGGCGGCGACCTCTCCCGCACCGTGCTCGTCGTGAGCTCGAAGTCGGGCACCACCGTCGAGACCCGCAGCCATCTCGCGGCCTTCGAGCAGCGCTTCAGGGAGGCCGGCATCGACGCGGCGTCCCGCATCGTGGTCGTCACCGACCCGGGTTCCCCGCTCGAGGCCGCCGCTCAGGATGCCGGCTACCGGGTGTTCCCGGCCGACCCGAACGTGGGCGGGCGCTTCTCGGCGCTGACCGCCTTCGGGCTCGTCCCCGCCGCGCTCGCGGGCGCCGATGCGCGCGCGCTCATCGCGGAGGCGCGCGCTGCGGCACCGGTGCTCGCGGTGGACGAGCCCGGCAACCCGGCGCTGCGGCTCGCCGCGGCGCTGGCGGCCGGACTGCCCGCCCGCTACGCCTGCGCGCTCACCGAGGCCGAAGTGCGTCCGGCGGGTCTCGGCGACTGGATCGAGCAGCTGGTCGCGGAATCGACCGGCAAGCAGGGCCTGGGGGTGCTGCCGCTCGCCCTCGCCGACGGAGCGCCGGAGCTGCACGGGGCGATGCCCGCGGCGGCGATCCTCGTCGCGCTCTCGCCCGAGGCCGTGAACCTCCCCGCTACGGAGACCTCCGTCACCGCGGTGGGCCCGCTCGGGGCGCAGTTCCTGCTCTGGGAGGCCGCGACCTCCGTGCTCTGCCGCCTCATGGGGGTGAACCCCTTCGATCAGCCCGACGTGGAGGCGGCGAAGGTCGCCGCGCGGGCCGCGATGGCGCCCGGAGCGCAGGAGGACCGACCCCTGGCCGTGCTCACGGGCGAGGCCGAAGGCACCGAGGTGCTGGCGACCCCGGGGGGTGCGACCGGGCTGCCGGAGCAGGCGACGCCGGACGAGGCGCTGAGCGCGCTCCGCGAGTCGATCCCCGAGGGCGGCTATCTCGCCGTGCAGGCCTATCTCGACGCCGGCGCCCTCCGCGGACCGGTCGTCGAGCTGCGCGATCGGCTCGCGGCCGCGCTCGGCGTGCCGGTGTCGCTCGGCTGGGGGCCGCGCTTCCTCCACTCGACCGGGCAGCTGCACAAGGGCGGGCCGCGGATCGGCGCCTTCCTGCAGCTGCTCGACATCCCGGAGGCGAACGAGCCGATCCCGGGCCTGGAGATGAGCTTCGGCGCCCTCATCGCCGCTCAGGCGCGCGGGGACCGCGAGGTGCTGCAGAGCCGCGGGCGGCCGGTACTGGCGTTGCGCAGCCCGGATCCGGGCGCCCTCGTGCGCGCCCTCATCGAGCGCCTGTAGGGGCCCGGACGGGCACTGGAGCCGGGCTGAAGGCCCCTCGAGCCGGGCCGAAGGCCCCCTCGAGCCGGAGACGAGCCCCGGCCCTGAGTCAGCTCGCGGCGACCGAGCCGCGGCGCTCGCGCAGCTTCTGCAGCGCCTGCTCGAGCAGCTCCTCGGCCTCTTCGGGCGTGCGCCGCTCCTTCACGTAGGCGAGGTGCGTCTTGTACGGCTCGTTCTTCGCGAGCTGCGGCGGGTTGGCGCGGTCGCCCCCGCCGGGAGCCCGGTGTGCGGGGAGTCGATCTGCTCGGGGATCTCGTCATCGGCGACGTCCGCCGCGAAGTAGCGGACGGTCTCGTTGCCGAGAGCGTCCCAGTACGAGATGCTGATGCGTTCGGCGCGCGCACCGTGATCCTTCTCCCCCATGGGGCCGGATCCGACGCGGGCGCCGCGAATGGCGTTGCTGCCAGACACGGTCGTCCTTTCGTTTGAGCTTGGTTCGCGGTGGTCTCGGGCGCGGGGCCTCAGACGACCGAAAAACGGGCGATGAGTCCGAGCCCCACGATCGAGGCGAACCAGACGAGCGATACCGCGACGGTGATGCGGTTCAGGTTCCGCTCCGCGACGCCGGAGGAGCCGAGGCTCGAGGTGACGCCGCCGCCGAACATGTCGGAGAGACCACCGCCGCGACCCTTGTGCAGCAGGATGAACAGCGTGAGCAGCAGGCTCGTGATCACCAGCAGCACGATCAGGGCGATCTTGAGAATAAGCACGAAGCGGTACCTTTCGGTGGGAGGCGCGGAGAGGCCGTAGACCAGTATAGACGAGGCCGGCTCAGGCGGTGACGTGCTTGCGGAACTGCACGATGCGGGTGAACTCCGCCGCGTCCAGGCTCGCCCCGCCGATGAGCGCCCCGTCGACGTCGGGCTGGCGCATGAATCCGGCGATGTTCTGGCTCGCGACCGAGCCTCCGTAGAGCAGGCGGATCGCCGCGGCCTCGGCCGGTCCGCGCAGCTCGGCGATGCGCCGACGCAATGCGCGGCACACCTCCTGCGCCTGCTCGGGGCTCGCGGGATCGCCGCTGCCGATCGCCCACACGGGCTCGTACGCCACGACGTACTCGGAACCCGTGGGAAGCCCCGCGAGCGCGGCCTCGAGCTGGGCGAGCGGCACGGCCGCGGCGCCCTGGGCCTCGAGATCCTCGGCGGTCTCGCCGACGCAGATGACCGGCACCATGCCGGCGGCCGAGGCGGCCGCGGCCTTCGCCGCAACGGTCTCGCTCGACTCGCCGTGGCCCTGACGGCGCTCCGAGTGCCCCACGATCACGTAGCGCACGTCGAGCTTCGCGAGGAAGGCGGCTGCGATGTCGCCCGTGAATGCACCGGGACCCTGCGGCGACACGTCCTGGGCGCCGAGGCGCAGGGCGAGCTTGTCGGCGCTCAGCAGTGTCTGCACCGAGCGCAGGTCGGTGAAGGGCGGGAAGACCGCGACCTCGACGTCGGCGAAGTCGTGCTTCACATCCTTGAGCGACCAGGCGACCTTCTGCACGTGGGCGATGGCCTGCAGGTGGTCGAGGTTCATCTTCCAGTTGCCGGCGATCAGCGGGGGGCGGGCGACGGTCGGGATGGGGATGTCGATCTCCGCGGGGGCCGCGGGTGCTGCGGTGACCGGTTCGGCGGGCGATTCGACCACAGGTTCGACCGCCGGTTCAACGATCGGTTCGACGGCCGATTCGACCACCGGTTCGACGGCCGCCTCGACGGTCGGAGAGGGGCGGGTGTCGCCATCCTCCGCGTCGTCCGCCTCGGCCTGCGGCTCCTCCGGCGGACCGGGCAGCACGAGCGGGGTCTCGGCGTTCTCGGGCTCGTTCGCCCCTTCGTCGTTCACGCGTTCTTCGTCGCTCATGCGAGCACCTCCAGACCGGGCAGCGTCTTGCCCTCGAGGAATTCGAGACTGGCTCCCCCGCCCGTCGAGATGTGCCCGAACTGCGCATCGTCGAAGCCGAGGGCCCGCACGGCCGCCGCCGAATCGCCGCCGCCGACGACGGTGAAGCCGTCCGTCTCGGCGAGCGCCTCCGCCACCGTGCGGGTGCCGGCCGCGAAGGCGGGCATCTCGAAGACGCCCATGGGACCGTTCCAGAACACGGTCTCCGACTCGGCGATCACTGCGGCGAAGGCTGCGGCGGAGACCGGGCCGATGTCGAGGCCGATGCCGGAGGCCCCGAAGGAGCTCGACTCGATCGCGTCGGCGGCGACCACCTCGTGCGCGGCGTCGGCCGCGAAGGCCTCCGCGACGACCACGTCGCTCGGCAGCACGATGCGCACGCCGCGCCGCGCCGCGGTCTCGAGGTAGCCGCGCACGGTGTCGAGCTGATCCGCCTCGAGCAGGCTCGCCCCGACCGCCCGGCCCTGGGCAGCGAGGAAGGTGAAGAGCATGCCCCCGCCGATCAGCAGTGTGTCGACCCGCTCGAGGAGGTGGGAGATGACGCCGAGCTTGTCGCTGACCTTCGAGCCGCCGAGCACCACGGTGTAGGGGCGATCGGGGTGGTCGGTGAGCCTGCGGAGCACGCCGAGCTCGGCCTCCACGAGGCGGCCGGCCGCGCTCGGCAGCGCTTCGGCGAGCTCCGTGACGCTCGCCTGGCGTCGGTGCACGACCCCGAAGCCGTCGCTGACGAAGGCGTCGGCGCCGCGCGCGAGCCGGGCCGCGAAGGCGCGGCGCTCGGCCTCGTCCTTGCTCGTCTCGCCGGGGTTGAAGCGCAGGTTCTCGAGCAGTAGCACCTCGCCGTCGCCGAGCGCCGCCCGGGCGCTCTCGGCCTCCGCGCCTACGGTCTCGGCGCAGAACCCCACCGGGGCTCCCAGTAGCTCGGCCATGCGCACGGCGACCGGGCGCAGCGAGTAGCGCTCCTCCGGGACGCCCGCGGGGCGCCCGAGGTGGCTGATGAGCACCAGGCGGGCACCCGCCTCGCGCAGCTCCCGGATAGTGGCGAGCGAGGCGCGGATGCGCCCGTCGTCGGTGATCTCGCCGTCCTTCAGCGGGACGTTGAGATCGCAGCGGATCACCACGGTCTTCGACCGCAGCTCCCCGAGGGTGTCGAGCGTGCGCATGGGCGGTTCCTTCGGTAGCGTCCGGGCAGAACTCGCGGGCCGGCCGTTCGCGTGGAACGGGCCGGCCCGCGAGCGGGGATCAGATCAGACCGGGCGTCTGGGCACGGGCGGCGTCGAGACGCTTGGCCACGTCGGCCCAGTTGGCGATGTTCCAGAACGCCTTCACGTAGTCGGCGCGCACGTTCAGGTAGTCCAGGTAGTAGGCGTGCTCCCAGACGTCGAGCATGAGCAGCGGCACGGTGCCGGCCGGCAGGTTGCCCTGCTGGTCGAAGAGCTGCACGACGTTGGCGCGCTGCCCCAGTGCGTCCCAGGCCAGCACGGCCCAGCCCGAGCCCTGCACGCCCATCGCGGTGGCGGTGAAGTGGGCCTGGAACTTCTCGAAGTCGCCGAAGTACTCGTCGATCGCCGCGGCGAGCTCGCCCTCGGGACGGTCGCCGCCCTCGGGCGAGAGGTTGTTCCAGAAGATGGTGTGGTTGACATGCCCGCCGACGTTGAACGCCAGATCCTTCTCGAGCTTGTTCACGTTCGCCAGGTTGCCCGAATCGCGAGCCTCGGCGAGGGCGTCGAGGGCGGCGTTCGCACCGGTGACATAGGCCTGGTGGTGCTTGTCGTGGTGCAGCTGCATGATCTTGCCGCTGATATGCGGCTCGAGCGCAGCGTAGTCGTAGGGCAGATCGGGCAGGGAGTAGGCGGCCATAGGACGCTCCTTACACATCGGAATGAATGCGGTCGTTGATGTCGCCCCTCCAGTCTATTCCGCAGCCGCGACGGAGACCGGGGGCTTGTGCTCGCGCTGAGCGAACAGCTATGGCGTCAGAGCGCGTCGAGGCCCTCGGGCAGGCTCGCCTCGGTGCCGGGGATCCCGCGCGCCTCCGCCTCCTTGTCGGCCATGGCGAGCAGGCGCCTGATCCGGCCGGCGATCGCGTCCTTCGTCAGCGGGGGGTCGGCGCGGTTGCCGAGCTCGTCGAGGCTCGCCTCGCGGTGCGCGAGGCGCAGGGCGCCCGCGTACTTGAGATGGTCCGGGATGTCGGGACCGAGGATCTCGAGCGCGCGCTCGACCCGGGCGCAGGCGGCGACGGAGGCCTGCGCCGAGCGGCGCAGGTTGGCGTCGTCGAAGTTCACCAGCCGGTTCGCGGTGTTGCGGGTCTCCCGCGCCTTGCGCAGATCCTCCCAGGTCGCCTGGGCGGCGCTCGCGCCCATGGCCCCGAGCATCGCGCCGATGGCCTCTCCGTCGCGGATCAGCACCTTGTGCTGGCCGCGGATCTCGCGGCTCTTCGCCGCGATGCCGAGACGTCCTGCCGCGCCCACCAGCGCCATGGCCGACTCCCCAGTCGGGCAGACGATCTCGAGGCTCGCCGAGCGGCCGGGCGGGGTGATGGATCCGCGTGCGAGGAACGCCCCGCGCCAGATCGCGGCGAGCTCGGCGGGCGAGCCCGTCGTGAGACGGTTGGGCAGTCCCCGGATCGGCCGGCGCTTCGGATCGAGCAGCCCCAGCTGCCGCGCGAGCGTCTCGCCGTCGAGCACCCGCACGATGAACTGCGGGGTGCCCGGCCGCGCCGAGGCCGCGGGCGTCTGCTTCGCCTCCGAGCGCACGCCGTAGATCTCGGCGAGGTGCTTGCGCACCCGCTGCACGATCGCAGGGGTGTGCAGCTCGGCCTCCAGTGCGATCCGTCCCGAGATCGTGTGCAGCCCGCCTGCCAGGCGCAGCACGGTCGCGAGCTCGGCGATCCGCTCGCCTGGCTGCTGCATCTGCACCTTCACCAGCTCGTTCTTGACGTCTGGGGTGGATGTCACTGGGATCCTCTCACTGCTGCGAAAACTCGGGGTGTGCCGGTGCAGGTACCGACCATCATTCGCGACCCAGATCGCGGTGGCGCAGGGTCACCGCCACGCCGGGCATCACCGCGAGCCGGTCGGCCAGCTCGCGCGCCATCGCGACGGAGCGATGCTTGCCACCCGTGCAGCCTACCGCGAGGGAGACGTGGCGCTTGTTCTCCCGCTGATAGCCGGCGAGCACCGGTTGCAACGAGGCGACGTAGTTGTCGAGGAACTCGAGGGCGCCCTCGCGGCCGAGCACGAAGTCCTTCACCTCGGGATCCACCCCGGTGAGCGCGCGCAGCTCGGTCTCCCAGAAGGGGTTGGGCAGGAAGCGCATGTCGACCATGAGGTCGACGTCGGTGGGGGCGCCGTACTTGAAGCCGAAGCTCTGCACCTGCAGCTGCAGCCCAGGAGTGTCCTCGTCGCTGAACAGCTCGCGGGTCGCCGTCGAGAGCTCGTGCACGTTGTAGCGGGAGGTGTCGATCACCACGTCGCTCGAGGCGCGCAGCTCGTGCAGGCGCTCGCGCTCGAGGCGGATGCCGTCGAGGAGGCTCCCCTGCGCCTGCAGCGGGTGGGGGCGGCGCACCGACTCGTAGCGGCGGACCAGCACGTCGTCGGTCGCATCGAGGAAGACGACGCGCACGGTCGCGCTCTGCCGCAGCTCGAGCACGGTCTGCTGGATGTCGTCGAAGAGGTCGCGGCCGCGCACGTCGATCACCGCGACGATGCGCGGCAGCGCCCCGCCGGAGCGGTCGGCCATGTCGGCGAGCGTCTTCAGCATCGGCAGCGGCAGGTTGTCGACCACGTACCAGCCCAGATCCTCGAGCGCGTTGGCGACGGTGCTGCGCCCGGCGCCGGACATGCCGGTGACGATCAGGATCTCCTGGCCCTGCACGCCCTCGCTCACTGCGCGTCCTCCACCTGCTCGGTCCCGTCGACTGGAGCCTCCAGTGTATCGGCTGCCGAGGGGTCGGGCGCGCTCGCGAGGTGCTCGCGGATCAGCACCGCGAGCTGGGGACCGACGCCGGGCGCGGAGGCGATCTCGGCCTCGCTCGCCTCCTTCAGGCGGGTCGCCGAGCCGAAGTGGCGCAGCAGCGCCTGCACCCGCTTCGGGCCGAGGCCCGGGATCTCGCCCAGCCGGCTGGCGATCGAGGTGCTGCGGCGCTGCCGCTGGAAGGTGATCGCGAAGCGGTGCGCCTCGTCGCGCACCCGCTGCACGAGGAAGAGCGCTTCGCTCGTGCGGGGCAGGATCACGGGGAACGGGTCCTCCGGCAGCCACAGCTCCTCGAGCCGCTTGGCCACCCCGACCAGCGCGATGTCGTCGATGCCGGCCTCGTCGAGCGCCCGCTTCGCGGCCGAGACCTGGGGCTGCCCGCCGTCGACGACGAGCAGTTGGGGCCGATCCCGGTAGCGCCCGCTCGGCGGCTCCCCCGAGGCGGCCGCCTGGTTCAGCTGCGCCGCCCGGCGCGCGACCACCTGGTGGATGCTGTCGGTGTCGTCCCTGGTCTGCTCGATGCGGTACTTGCGGTAGGCGCCCTTCGCCGGCAGGCCGTCCTCGAAGACGACGAGGGACGCGACGACCCCGCTGCCCTGCAGGTGCGACACGTCGATGCACTCGATCCTGAGCGGCGGCTCCGCCGTGCCGAGCGCCTGCTGCAGCTCGGCGAGGGCGTCGGTGCGCGCGGTGATGTCGGCCGCGCGCTTGAGCTTGTGCCGCAGCAGCTGCTCCCCCGCGTTCAGCACGGCGCGATCCATCAGCTGCGCCTTGTCACCGCGCTCGGGCACCCGGAGGCGCACCCGCCCCTGCCGCGGACGGCGCGCGCGCAGCGCCTCCTCGAGCGCCGCCGCGCCCTCGGGCAGCAGCGGCACGAGGATCTCGGGGGGCGGCTCGCGATCGCCCTCGTAGGCGCTCTGGATCACCTGCTCGAGCAGCAGGCTCGGCGAGTCGTCGAGCTCGACGTTCACGACCCAGCTGCGCTCGCCCCGGATCCGCCCCCCGCGCACGATGAACTGATGCGCCGCCGCCGCGAGCTCGTCGACCCGCAGCCCGAACACGTCTGCGTCGACGTCGAGCGCGAGCGCCACCGAGTTGCGCTCCATGACGTGCTCCACCGCGGTCGCCTGGTCGCGCAGCCGCGCCGCCTCCTCGTAGCGCTGCTCGGCGGCGGCCCGCTTCATGGCCTGCTGCAGTCCCTTCAGGTGACGGTCGTCGCTGCCGCTCAGGAACGAGACGAGCTCGTTCACGCGCTCGCGGTGCTCCGCGACGCCGATGAGGCCCGAGCACGGCCCGTGGCAGCGGCCGATCTGCCCGGCGAGGCAGGGGCGTCCGCTCTGCATGGCGCGGCGGTAGTCGGCGTCGTTGCAGGTGCGGATCGGGAAGGCCCGCTGCAGCAGCGCGGTCATCTCCTTGAGGGCCCAGACCTTGGGGTACGGGCCGAAGTAGCGCGCGCCGCGGATGCGGTCGTTGCGGGTGATGATGAGGCGGGGCGCCTCCTCCCGCAGGGTCACCGCGAGGTACGGGTAGCTCTTGTCGTCCTTGAACTGCACGTTGAAGGGCGGCTGGAACTCCGTGATCCAGGTGTGCTCGAGCACGAGCGACTCGGTGTCGGTCGCGACGACCGTCCAGTCGACCCTGGCAGCCAGAGCCAGCATGCGCCGGGTGCGCGGCTGGATCGAGGCGAGCGGCTGGAAGTAGTTCGAGAGGCGAGCGCGCAGGTTCTTCGCCTTGCCGATGTAGAGCACCCGGCCGTGCCGGTCGCTGAAGCGGTAGACCCCTGGGCTCGTCGGGATCTCGCCCGGCGCCGGGCGGAACTCGGAGCGGCGATCCACCGCCTCGGTCAAGACGCGACCTTCAGCGGCGCCTCCGACGCGCGCGCTCCGCGGCCCGCCCCGCGGCCCGTTCCCCTGCCGGCCCCCCGGCCGTGCAGCACCTCGGCGAGGAAGCGGCCGGTGTGGCTCTCGGGGTGCTTCGCCAGCTGCTCGGGGGTGCCCGTCGCGATGACGGTGCCACCGCCGGAACCGCCCTCCGGGCCGAGATCGATCACCCAGTCGCAGCTGCGGATCACGTCGAGGTTGTGCTCGATCGTGATGACCGTGTTCCCCTTGTCGACGAGGCCGTTCAGCACGAGCAGCAGCTTCCGGACGTCCTCGAAGTGCAGCCCCGTCGTGGGCTCGTCGAGCACGTAGATGCTGCGGCCGTTCGAGCGCTTCTGCAGCTCGGTGGCGAGCTTCACGCGCTGCGCCTCGCCGCCCGACAGGGTCGTCGCGCTCTGCCCGAGCCGCACGTAGCCGAGGCCGACGTCCACGAGCGTCTTGAGGTAGCGGTGGATGCTCGAGATCGGCTCGAAGAACTCGGCGGCCTCCGCGATGGGCATCTCGAGCACCTCGCTGATGTTCTTGCCCTTGTAGCGCACCTGCAGCGTCTCGCGGTTGTAGCGCTTGCCGCCGCAGACCTCGCAGGCGACGTAGACGTCGGGCAGGAAGTTCATCTCGATCTTCAGCGTGCCGTCGCCGGCGCAGGCCTCGCAGCGGCCGCCCTTCACGTTGAAGCTGAAGCGGCCGGGCAGGTAGCCGCGGACCTTCGCCTCCGGGGTGTCCGCGAAGAGGGTGCGGATCTTGTCGAAGACGCCGGTGTAGGTCGCGGGGTTCGAGCGGGGCGTGCGCCCGATGGGCGCCTGATCGACGTGCACGACCTTGTCGAGGTGCTCCAGGCCGGTGACGCGGGTGTGCTTGCCCGGCACGAGGCGGGCGCCGTTCAGCTGGTTCGCGAGCACCCGGTAGAGGATGTCGTTGACGAGCGTCGACTTGCCCGAGCCCGACACACCCGTGACCGCGGTCATGACGCCGAGCGGGAACGTCGCGTCGACGTTCTTCAGGTTGTTCGAGCGAGCGCCCACCACCTTCAGCTCGCGCCCCTTCTCGCGCTTGCGGCGCTTCTTCGGGGTCTCGATGCTGCGGCGGCCCGCAAGGAAGTCGGCGGTGATCGAGCGATCGTTCTCGAGCAGCGAGGCGTAGTCGCCGGAGTGCACGACCGTGCCGCCCTCGACGCCGGCTCCCGGGCCGATGTCGACGATCCAGTCGGAGGACTCGATGGTCTCCTCGTCGTGCTCGACCACGATGAGCGTGTTGCCGAGATCCCGCAGCTTGACGAGGGTCTCGATGAGGCGGCGGTTGTCCCGCTGGTGCAGGCCGATGCTGGGCTCGTCGAGCACATAGAGCACGCCCGTGAGGCCCGAGCCGATCTGGGTGGCCAGGCGGATCCGCTGTGCCTCTCCCCCGCTCAGCGTGCCGGCGGAGCGCGCCAGCGTGAGGTAGCCGAGGCCGACCTCGATGAGGAAGTCGAAGCGGAGGCGAATCTCGCGCAGCACCTGCGCCGCGATCTTCGCCTCGCGCTCGGTGAGGGTCACCTCGTTGAAGAAGCGTTGCGCGTCGGTGAGGCTCAGCTCGGTGACGCCGGCGATCGACTGGCCGTTCACCGTGACCGCGAGCACCTCGGGCTTGAGTCGCTGGCCCTGGCAGGCGTGGCAGGGCACCTCGCGCAGGAACTCGGCCCAGCGCTCGCGCCGGTTGTCGCTCTCGGCCTCGGCGTACTGCCGCTCGATGAAGGGGATGACGCCCTCGAAGCCGCTCGTGTACTTCACCTCGCGCCCGAAGCGGTTCTTCCAGCGCACGTTCACCTTGAAGCCGTTGCCGTAGAGGACCGCCTCGCGCACCTCCTCGGGCAGTTCGCCCCAGGGCGTGGTGAGCTTGAACCCGAGATCCTTCGCGAGGCCGCGCAGCAGCTTCTCGTAGTAGTTGTAGAGGCTCTTGCCCTGGCTCGTCCACGGCACGATGACGCCCTCGGCGATGCTGAGCTCCGGGTCGCCGAGCACCAGCTCCTCGTCGACCGACATGCTCGTGCCGAGGCCGGTGCAGGCCGGGCAGGCGCCGAAGGGGGCGTTGAACGAGAAGGTGCGCGGCTCGATCTCCGTGAGCGAGACCGGGTGGCGGTTGGGGCAGCTGAGGTTCTCGCTGAAGGTCTGCGTGCGGTCCCGACCCCCGGCCTCCTCGTCGACGTAGTCGATCGTCACGAGCCCGCCCGCGAGCTTCAGCGCGGTCTCGAGCGAGTCGGTGAGGCGGCCGAGCACGTCGGGGCCCGCGACCAGGCGATCCACGACCACCGAGATGTCGTGCTTGATCTGCTTCTTGAGCGTCGGCGGCTCGGAGAGCTGGATCAGCTCGCCGTCGACGAGCGCGCGACTGTAGCCGGCCGCGGCCAGATCCTGGAAGAGGTCGACGAACTCGCCCTTCTTCTTGCTCACGACGGGCGCGAGCACCTGGAAGCGCGTGCGCTCGGGCAGCTCCATGAGCGTGTCGGCGATCTGCTGCACCGTCTGGGAGCGGATCGGCTCGCCGCACTCGGCGCAGTGCGGGACGCCGATGCGGGCCCAGAGCAGGCGCATGTAGTCGTAGATCTCGGTGATCGTGCCGACGGTGCTTCGGGGGTTGCGGTTCGTCGACTTCTGGTCGATGCTCACCGCGGGGCTGAGGCCCTCGATGAAGTCGACGTCGGGCCGGTCGACCTGCCCCAGGAACTGGCGCGCGTACGCGCTCAGGCTCTCGACGTAGCGGCGCTGCCCCTCGGCGAAGATCGTGTCGAAGGCGAGGCTCGACTTGCCGCTGCCCGAGAGGCCGGTGAAGACCACCATGCTGTCTCGCGGGATCGCGAGGTCGACGTCGCGCAGATTGTGCACTCGCGCCCCTCGGACGCTGATATGACCGTGGGTCGCGTGGGTCGGGCTGTGCGTGGAACCGGGGGTCTCGGTGGCGGTGCGGGTGGTCGAAGTCACCGGTCCAGTCTATCCGGCTCGGAGCCCGAATCGAACACATCTTCGAATGGATTTCGCCCTCGGCGCACTGCGGATTCGCTGACTTTCGTATACTATTGACAAAAGGAGACGAAAGGATATCGAGATGTCGATCGCGCACCTCCCCCAGGCCGCTCCGCGGAGTCATTCCCCGGCGCAGGATCGCGCGGCCCGGGACCGGGTGATCGCGCTCGTCACCCAGCTCGACGGGGATCGCCTCGACATCGCGGAGGAGATGCTCGCGGAGATCGTCGCGCATCGGCGCGTCGACACCCGCGGCCTCACCGGGACGGAGCTCGAGGCGCTCACTCGGGCGGGCGTCGACGAGGCGGCGCTGCTCGGGACCTCCGCCCCGGTGGCGACCCTGCAGGGGCGGCTCTGGGAGCGGCAGGCCGAGGACGACTCGTGCACGGTCTCCGAGGCCGCCGCGATCCTCGGCGTGACGGCGGCGCGCGTGCGCCAGCGCTGCGCGGCCGGCACCCTGCTTGCGCAGCGCCGCAGCGACGGCTGGCACCTCCCCTCCTTCCAGTTCCCCGATGGGCGCGAGCCGCGCGGGTGGTCCACCGTCGCGCAGACGATCCCGTCCGGCACCCCGCTCCTGCTCGCCGAGCGGGTGCTCACCTCCCCCGCGCCGCGGCTGCTCGTCGACGGCGAGCAGCTCGCGCCCTTCGAATGGCTCGCGCAGGGCGGCGATCCCGGCGCGGCCGCCGCGGCCGTGGACGACGCGCTGAACCGCCTGCCGTGAACGGGTCCGCCCGATGAGCGAGTACCTGCCCGCGCCCGAACCCGAGCGCTTCCCCGATCTCTCGGCGGATCCGCGCTGGGTGCGGGAGGTCCCGGCCGGCACCGCGCTGTTCCGCATCTTCCGGGCGGGCGGCGCGCACGCGACCGAGTGGTTCGAGTTCCGGGAGTTCGGGCCGCTCGACGCGCGCTTCGACCCCCACCCCGAGCCCGTGGGCGAGCATCCCGGGCGCGGGGTGCTGTACACGGTGGTCGAGAGCCGGGCCGCCGCCGAGTCCGCCCCCGGCCCCGTTCTCGACTCCGCCTTCGCCGCGTGCCTGCTCGAGGTGTTCCAGCAGCACCGCATCATCCGGCGCGTCGCGGGAGCTCCGACGCTCGCGGCCTTCGAGATCACGCGTACGCTGCGGCTCCTCGATCTGAGCGACAGCGACTGGATCACCGTGGCCGGGGGCAATGCCGCCATCGCCTCGGGCGAGCGCTCCCGGGCGCGCTCGTGGGCTCGGGCGATCCGCGCCGCCTACCCCGAGCTCGATGGGGTCGTCGCGGCCTCCTCGATCGTGCCGACGGCGCGCGTCGCGGCGCTGTGGGCGCCCGCCGAGAGCGCGCTTCCGCGGCACCCGCTCGCGCTGCTCAGGCTCGACCGGGAGGAGCTCACCCCGGTGATCGACGCGATCGCGGAGCGCTACGGCTACGTGCTGTTGTAGCGCCGCATAGCTCGGCATCGGGACCGCGGAGCCGCTCGATCCGTGATTGTCGGTGGTCCGGCCCACACTGATCCCATGATCACCAGCGCCCCCTTCTCCTTCCGGCAGCGCCTTCGCCGCGGGCACCGCCCCGCGCCGACTGCTGGAACGCGTCGCGGCCGAGCTGGTCGAGGTCGAGCGGGATATTCGGCGGCTGGAGGCGCGGAAGGCGGCTCTGCTCGCAGAGGCGAGGCGAGCGACCTCGCTCGAGGTGGAGCGGGTCGCGGCATCGGGCGCCGGCGCCGAGCTCGTCCACCGCGCCGCAGCCGCTGAGATCGGCTTCGCGCTCGGCATCGCGGATCGCAGCGCCGAGCGCCTGATCGACCGCGCGGCCCGTCTCTGCAACGACTACCCGGAGGCTCATGCGGCGCTCTCGGCCGGTCGCATCGGTCTCGCCCACACCACGGGCATCGTCGAGGCCGGCGCCATCATCGACCGGCCGGAGGCGCGGGCCGCGTACGCCGCCGAGGTGCTGCCGGTCGCCGAGTCCGAGACGCCGAACCGAGCGCGGCGCCTCGCGACGATCCTCGCCGAGAAGCACGCGGCCCGCACCATGGAGAAGCGGCATGCGGAGGCTCGCGCGGAGCGCCGGGTCTGGATCGCCGAGCTCGGGGACGGGATGGCGGAGCTGCGCGCGGTGATGGACGCCGTGTCGGCCTTTGCGATCCACGACCGGCTGTCACGCCAGGCGCATGTCGTCTGCGCCGCTGAGCGCGCGGAGCGGGATCGGGCACTCGCGGACCCTCTGAGCACGTCGGTGCCGCAGCCCCGCACCGTCGATCAGGCACGGGCCGATCAGCTGGTGGACCTGCTGTTGAACGGCGAGCCGTCGAGCTCCTGGGCGGAGCGCGGGGCCGTCGGGCTCGGGCGCCTCGACGCGCGAGTGCAGGTCACGATCCCCGTCGATGCGCTGCTCGGCGCGGCCTCTTCGGGGGATACGGTCTCTTCCGGGAATACGGTCTCTTCCGGGGGTTCGGACACGCGTGCCGACGCCCTGCGCGCCAACGCCTCGCACACGGCCGCGTCGCGCGGCACGGCGACGCTCGCCGGTCACGGTGCGATCGATGCGGAGACCGCACGGATCCTGGCGCAGCTCACGGCCGGCTGGGATCGCGTCAGAGTGGACGCGGAGACCGGCGCCGTGCTCGCCGTCGATCGCTACCGGCCCTCGGAGGAGATTCGGCGCTTCCTGCGGGCGCGCGACCAGCACTGCCGATATCCCGGTTGCACGATCGTGCCGTTCAGGAGCGACGCCGACCACACGGTTGACGCAGCACAGGGCGGCGAGACATCGTCCCGGAATCTCTCGTTCCTCTGCAAACGACATCACACGATGAAGCACCGAACGGGGATCGGCATGCGGCAGGACGCCGAGGGCGTCATCGAGTGGACGAGCGCACTCGGGAGACGCCTGAAGGATCGCCCGGTATCGCGGGTGATGTTCGCTCCCGCGGGCGGCACGCTCGCTTCGGAGAGCTCCGAACGACCCGTGGCCGAACCCCGGGCGGCGTAGCGATCGTTTCTGCCCCCCCCTGCTCCCTAGCTCCCTGCCCCCTAGCTCTCTGTTCACTGACTCCTGGTTCACCGACTCCTGACCCATGTGCTTCGGGCTGCGGTTCTCGGGTCTCGGGCTGCGCGTCGATCACAGAAGCGCGTCGAGCAACCTGCTCTCGTGATCGCCGCGCTCCTCCTCCCGCATCTCCTGCAGCAAGGAGCGCAGGCCCTCCGGCATCGACTCCCGGGGCGCGCGCATCGCAAGAGTCTCCAAGGCGATCACGGGAAGCAGTCGGTCCTGCGAACGAACGGCGTACTCGATGACGTCGAACCCCTCGCCGGGGAATCGCTGCAGGAGATGCAGCAGCTCCCACACGAGCAGGCCGAAATCGCTGAGGCCGCCCGAGTCCTGACAGCGCATGGAGGCGTGATGCTCGGTGGCGAGCGTCAGGCGAGCCAGCTCGAGATACGCGGGCAGCCTCGTCGCATCGATGTCGGGGGCGATCAAATGCCAGACCCACCAGTCTTCCGGGTGCGACTCGAGGTAGCCCCAGACAGCCGGATAAGCGTCGACCCCGATCATCCGGGCCGCGCAGCAGGCGAGCGCCCGTACCGAGTCGCGACTCGGCCATTCCCATGCGGCGCGTATCGCCGCATCCCATTCGTCCCGGGATCTGAGCGCGTCATTCAGGCCGAGGATACGATGGCGCGCGTCGAAGCCCCACTCGTCCGGCAGATACAGGCCGAACTCCGGGTCGAAGAACTCCAGGATCTGGCAGCCGACGTCCCAGACCCTGAGATCCGGTACCCGGGACGACGCGTGTCGGAACCAGTGATAGAGCATCTCGGGCATGCCCTCGTCGGTGCGCAGGTCCCCGCCTTCGCTCCGTCGATGGAAATGCTTGGCGAGATGGTCGGTGGCTTCGAAGAAGCACCCGTCACTGATGCTCGCCGAAGCGAGCGGAGCAAGGTGAGAATGCGGCGATGGCGATGCGGTCATGCCTCCACTCTGCGTGCCGATGCGAAAGCCGTATCGCCGGAAACCCGGATCTGTGAAGAGGTCAGGATGCTCTCAGCCTTCGGGCGCCTGTGGGCGGCGAATCCGATCGAGAAGGCGTCCGTTTCGTTCAAGCGCGGTGCGCAGCATCCCCGTAGGGTGGGCGCATGGCACTCTCATTCGATTTCATCGGCATCGTCACCGGCGATCTGGCCTCGTCGCTCGCGTTCTACCGCTCGCTCGGCCTCGACATCCCCGCGGGGCAGGACGATGCGGCCCACGTCGAGGCCTCGCTCCCCGGCGGCATGACCTTGGCGTGGGACCCCGTGTCCACGGTGCGCGGCTTCCTGCCCGATTTCGAGCTCCCCGACGGGGAGAACCGGATCGGCTTCGCCTTCCGGGCCGACTCCCCCGAAGAGGTCGACCGGGTGTACACGGAACTCGTCGCGACGTACCCCTCGGCGGCGCACACGGCCCCGTGGGATGCCCCTTGGGGGCAACGCTACTCGACCGTGCTCGACCCCGACGGCAACTCGATCGACCTCTACGCCCCGCTGCCCGCGAGCTGACCCGGGGTGCGTCCCGCGATCCTGCGGAACTCCCGCGTCAGATGCGCCTGATCGGCGTAGCCGGCCTCGTGGGCCGCGAGCGCGGGGGCGAGACCGTCGCGGAGCAGCGATTTCGCCCGATGCGCCCGTGACAGTCGTCTGAGCGTCGTGAAGCCGTAGCCGAAGCTCTGCAGCATGCGCCTGCGCAGCTGCCGATCGGAGAGGTCGAGGCTCGCAGCGAGCCCCGCCGGCGTCTCGCCGGTGCGCACGGCCCCGCGCAGCCGAGATGCCCATCGGACCTGCCCCTCGCCGATGTCGAGTTCGAGCGCGCGCCTGAACTCGCCGCCTCGCGCCAGGTACTCGGCGGCGAGGGACGCGCCTCTCCGGGGGCCATCGTCGGGCGCCGCGAAGAGCCGCAGGGCCCGGATGCCTCGGTCGACCGCCGGCCCCGGCAGCGCGTCCCGGGCCGGAACGGCGAGATCCCGCAGATCCGCGGCATCGAGGGCGAGCGCGGCACCCGCGAGTCCTGGAGCGAAGCGCAGGCCGACGACCGGCCCCTCGCGGCCGTCCCGTCCGAGCAGCCAGCGCGTGGAGGGGCCCGCGACGGCGAGCTCCCCGTCGATCAGGATAATGTCCGCGCAACCGTCCGCCGCGACGACGTGCCGCCGCACTCTATCCTCTGGTCCGTCCTGCGGCTCACCCCGCGATTCGCCCTGTGGTTCGCCCCGCAGATCGGCCGGCGTCCCCGACCTCCAGAGCGTCCCCACCCCGGGCAGCTCGACCTCGCTGTACATCGGACCGCTCAGCGGTGCCCGGCGGCGTCCATGCTGCGCAGCTCCCGCTTGAGCTCCGCGACCTCGTCGCGCAGGCGCGCCGCGAGCTCGAACTTGAGCTCCTCGGCGGCCGCGAGCATCTGGTCGGTGAGGTCGGCGACGAGCTCCTCGAGCTTGGCGGCGCCCTCTGCGCCGATCGCCCCGGCGCGGGAGGCCGCCTTGCCCTTCGCCCGCTGCGGCGACCCGCCTCCCCGCTGCGCGTGGGCGCCCACGCGCGAGAGCACGTTCTCAGTGTCGGCGGCCTCGCGGGCGAGCACCGCGGTGATGTCGCCGATCTTCTTGCGCAGCGGCTGCGGGTCGATGCCGTGCTCGGCGTTGTAGGCGAGCTGCTTCTCGCGGCGGCGCTCGGTCTCGTCGATGGCCGCGCGCATCGAGCGGGTGATGGTGTCGGCGTACATGTGCACCTCGCCGCTGACGTTGCGCGCCGCGCGGCCGATGGTCTGGATGAGCGAGGTGCTGGAGCGCAGGAAGCCCTCCTTGTCGGCGTCGAGGATCGCGACGAGCGACACCTCGGGCAGGTCGAGGCCCTCCCGCAGCAGGTTGATGCCGACGAGCACGTCGTACACTCCGGCGCGCAGCTCGGTGAGCAGCTCGACCCGGCGCAGCGTGTCGACGTCGCTGTGCAGGTAGCGCACCCGCACCCCGGCCTCCTCCATGAAAGTGGTGAGCTGCTCGGCCATCCGCTTGGTCAGCGTCGTCACGAGCACGCGCTCGTCGCGCTCGGCGCGCAGGCGCACCTCCTCGAGCAGGTCGTCGATCTGCCCCTTGGAGGGCTTGACGACCACCTTCGGATCGACGAGGCCGGTCGGCCGGATGATCTGCTCGACCACCCCGTCCGCGAGCTCCATCTCGTAGCTGCCGGGCGTCGCCGAGAGGTAGACGGTCTGGCCGACGCGAGCCTTGAACTCGTTGAAGGTGAGCGGCCGGTTGTCGAGGGCGCTCGGCAGCCGGAAGCCGTGCTCGACCAGGGTGCGCTTGCGCGAGGCGTCGCCCTCGTACATGGCCCCGATCTGCGGCACGGTGACGTGGGACTCGTCGATCACGACGAGAAAGTCGTCCGGGAAGTAGTCGAGCAGGCAGTGGGGGGCCTCACCGGGCTGCCGGCCGTCGATGTGCCGCGAGTAGTTCTCGATGCCCGAGCAGAAGCCGATCTGCTCCATCATCTCGAGATCGAAGGTCGTCCGCATCCGCAGCCGCTGCTCCTCGACGAGCTTGTTCTGCTGCTTCAGCTCCTTCGTGCGCCAGTCGAGCTCGTCCGAGATCGTGCGCATGGCCCGGTTCATCACCTCGCGGCTCGCCACGTAGTGGGACCCCGGGAAGACCGAGACCGTCTCGACCTGCTTGATGACGTCCCCCGTGACCGGGTGCAGGTAGTAGAGCGCCTCGATCTCGTCGCCGAAGAACTCGATGCGGATCGCGAGCTCCTCGTACATGGGGATGATCTCGACGGTGTCGCCGCGCACCCGGAAGTTGCCGCGCACGAACTCGATGTCGTTCCGCTGGTACTGCATGTCCACGAACCTCCGCAGCAGCACGTCGCGGTCGAGCCGGTCGCCGACCACGAGCGGCACCATGGCCTCGTAGTACTCCTCCGGCTTGCCGAGGCCGTAGATGCACGAGACCGTGGAGACGACGACCACGTCGCGGCGGCTGAGCAGCGCGTTCGTCGTCGAGTGGCGCAGCCGCTCGACCTCGGCGTTGATCGACGAGTCCTTCTCGATGAAGGTGTCGGTCTGCGGCACGTAGGCCTCGGGCTGGTAGTAGTCGTAGTAGGAGACGAAGTACTCGACCGCGTTGTTCGGCAGCAGCTCGCGGAACTCGTTGGCGAGCTGCGCCGCGAGGGTCTTGTTGTGCGCGAGCACGAGCGTCGGTCGCTGCACCTCCTCGATGAGCCAGGCGGTCGTGGCCGACTTGCCGGTGCCGGTCGCGCCGAGCAGCACGACGTCGGTCTCCCCGGCGTTGATCCGCCCGGCGAGCTCGGCGATCGCCTGCGGCTGATCGCCCGACGGCTGGTACTCGCTGATGACCTCGAAGGGCCTGACGCTGCGCGTGGGTTCCATACCGACGAGGCTACTCCGAGCCACTGACAACCCGGGTGCTCGCCCGCGGGACTAGGCCGAGACGCGCTCCGAAACGCACACGAGGAAGTCCGAGCCGGCGTCGAAGCCGCGCAGATCCCAGCTCGAGAAGCGGTGGAGGATCGCGAGCCCCGAGGCCGCGAGATCGTCCGCGTACTCCTCGAACGAGTAGCCGCGGCCCGCGCCGAAGCCGGTGACCAGTCTGCCCCGCGCGCCGAGCGCCCCGGCCAGACCCGCGAGCGCCGGCCTCCGCGCCGAGGGATCCACGAACGTCAGCACGTTACCCGCGGACACGATGGCGTCGAAGCCGGCCGATCCGCCGGACTCCGGCTCTGCCGAGGCCGCCGCGAGCGAGGAGAAGTCGAAGGTCGCGAGGTCGCCCACCCGCCACTCGGCCTCGGGGAAGCTGCGGGAGGCCTCCGCGATGAGGTACTCGTCGAGGTCGACGCCGGCGACGGCGTAGCCCCGGGCCGCGAGGTAGCCTCCGACGCGCCCCTGGCCGCATCCCGCGTCGAGCACGGAGGAGCCGGGCGCGACGAGCGCGCCCACGAAACGGGCCTCGCCGTCCAGGTCCATGCCCTCGGCCGCGAGATCGCGCCAGCGCCGCGCGTAGCGGGCCGAGTGCTCGGGATTCTCCGCGCGCAGCCGGTCCCAGAGATGCGAGTAACGGCCTGAGGGAGACATGCCTCGACCCTATCGAACGCTCAGGGCAGCGACGCCTCGGTGGTCTGCCCGCCGAGGAAGTGCCAGCCGAGCCACCACCAGCAGAGCAGCACGGCGACGCGCACGGTGCGATCCGCCATCATCCGGTCAAAGAGGCTCGTGACGGTGGCCTCGGGATCCGTGCGGCGCACGAGCATCGCGGCGACCGCGAGCGCGACCCCGCACGCCGCGAAGACGACGACGCTGAGGATCATGCCCGGCTCCGCCCGCGATCGTGCACCCGTCCCCGCCGCACGAGGAAGCAGCCCCCTGCGACCCAGAGCGCGATGAACACGACCCGCCCGGGCCAGCTCGCGAGCAGCGGATCCAGGAGATTGCTCAGCGCGAAGGCGGGATCCTGCGGGTGCACCAGGCCGACGATGAACTGCGCGAGCTCCCAGAGGCAGCCGAGGATCACGATCGTGCCCCAGGCCCAGCCGAGCCTGCGCAGGCCCGGCGACCAGGGGGCGGCGGGCGCGCTCCCCCGCAGCCAGGCCAGCACGAGCGCCGCGACGCCCACCGCGCAGACGAGCAGCTGCATGAGCGGGGAGTGCCGCGGCGACAGGCAGGCGAGCACCCCGACGAGCGCCGCTCCGCCCCAGAGCCACCGGCGGTCGGGCCTCGCGAGCGAGCGGCTCAGGCCGCGGTCGCCGGCCGGTCGGCGGATCGTGTCGATCGCCAGCAGTGCCGCGACTCCGAGGAAGACCGCCCCGTCGAACCACTGCGCCCGCACCAGCTGCACCGCGCCGATGGCGAGCAGCACCCCGACCCAGCTCATCGCGCCCCACCGCGCACGCCTCTCCACATCGCCATGCTAATCACCCGGGACGGGCTACGGCGGGAGTAGCGCCAGAACCAAAATAGTTACATTATGTAACAATGAGCTAGGCTCTCTATCATGGTCACCGCGCGCACGACGCCCCCGCCCGATCCGATCCTGGACCGCCTGCTCGCCATCGGCGAGCTGCTGCAGCGCGACATGGGCCGCGCCTTCGCGGGCACCGCCCTCACCCCGAGCCGGGTGCACCTGCTGTGGGTGCTGCAGCACCGCGGGCCGCTCACCCAGCGCGCCCTCTCCGAGGAGCTCGGGATCACGCCGCGCAGCGTCTCGGCCCTCGTGGACGCGCTCGAGCCCCTCGGCTACCTGCGCCGGGCTCCGCATCCCGAGGATCGCCGCGCCGTGCTCGTCACCCTCACACCGCTCGCCGGAGAGATGATGGCGCGCATGCAGCGCGATCACGGCGCGCTCGACGACGAGATCCGATCCGCCGTCGCACCCGTCGATCGCGCGGCCTTCGAGCGCGGCCTGGACGCCGTGCTCGCGAAGCTGGCCGAGCTGTACGCCGGCGGCAGCCCCGCGTACGACGACGTGGAGCCCGCCGGTGACGAGTGAAGCCGCTCCCCCCGCGAGGGCCGCAGTGCGCGCCCGCGACACGATGCGCCGGGTCACGGCGATGGAGAAGCGGGTCTACGAGAGCCTCTGGCGCTTCGTCGCGCGGCGGCCGAAGATCGCCCCGGGCGCGCGCGGCTTCCGCTATCACCGTCCCGTGCTGACGGTGCTGATCGTCTTCATCGTGCTGTCGGCCGTCGAGATCCCGATCATCGACTTCCTCGTGCACCAGTGGCCTCCCGTGCGCATCGGCTTTCTCGTGCTCGGGATCTGGGGCCTCACCTGGATGTTCGGCCTCCTCTGCGCTTACCTCACCCGGCCGCACACGGTCGGCCCCGACGGCATCCGGGTGCGGGAGGGATTGGAGATCGAGATCCACGTGCCGTGGGAGGATTTCGCCTCGATCCGGGTGCACCCGACGAGCGTCGACCCGAACGACCCGAAGAACAAGCCGAAGCGCGTCTTCGAAGAGGACGGCGAGCGGATCTGCGCGGTGCGGATCGGCCACGAGACGAACCTCGAGATCGCCTTCGAGCGCCCGACCCGCATCGTGCTGCCCGGCCTGCCGCCGAAGGGCGGCGAGCACGAGGTGACTCGGCTGCGCTTCTGGGCGGACGACCCGAAGGGGGTGCTCGGCGCCGTTCGAGAGCAGCTCGGCTGAGGGCACGGCGAGTTGCGGTGACGCCGCGACTCGCTGCGACGCCTCAACCCGCGGCGTCGAAGGCCTCCGGCAGCGCGAGGTTCCCGACCCCGCTGACGCGCACGCGCTCCAGTCCCTGCCAGGCCGCGGCATCGGCGAGCAGGGACTGCGCGGCCTCCGCCGTGCGCGCGGGCGCGCGATCCTCCCGCCACGCCGCCTGCACGAGCAGTTCGCGGCCGGCCCGATCGGCCTTGAGGTCGATGCGCCCCGCGAGATGCCCGCCGACCATGAGGGGCAGGCAGTAGTAGCCGTAGCGCCGCTTCTCCTTCGGCGTGTAGATCTCGATGCGGTAGTGGAAGTCGAAGATCCGCTCGGCCCTCGGCCTGAACCAGACGAGCGGGTCGAACGGCGTGAGCAGCGCGTCGGGCGTCAGGCGCGAGGGCACGCGCGCGTCGCGGTGGATCCAGGCCGGCTCCGGCCGGCCCGAGGCCGTCGTCCAGCCCTCGACGGTCGCGGGCAGCAGCGTCCCCTCCTCCTCGAGGCGCGCCACCGCGACCCTCGCCTCGCTCGTGCGCATGCGGTGGTAGTCGGCCAGATCGGCGAGCGTCGCCACCCCGAGCGACCGGGCCGCCCGCTCGACGAGGGCACGCTGCGCGTCCTCGCGCGGCACCGGGACGAGGGCCTGCGGCGGCAGCACCTGCTCGGCCAGCGCGTAGCGCCGCTGGAAGCCCTCGCGGCCCGCCGAGACCACCTCGCCCGTCGCGAAGAGCCACTCGACGGCGCGCTTCGTCTCGCTCCAGTCCCACCAGGGTCCGCGAGCGCCGCGCGCCTCGTCCTCGAGCTCGCGCACGAACTGCGGCCCGTCGGCCGCGAGCTTGGCGCGCACGGTCTCGACCGCGGGGGCGAGCGCCGGCGTGCGCCAGACGCGGAGGTCCCGCGCGCGGAAGTCGTCCATCCGCCAGCCGAACAGCGCCCGATCCGCCACCGGGATGAACGCGGCCTCGTGCGCCCAGTACTCGGTGAACTCGCCGCTGCGCCAGAGCAGCCGGTCGAGCGCCTCGGCGTCGTAGGCGCCGTGCCGGGAGAAGACCGGCAGGTAGTGGCTGCGCGCGAAGACGTTGACGGAGTCGATCTGCAGCACGTGCAGCCGGTCGAGCGCCGGGTCGAACGGTCGCCGCTTCCGGAGGCGCGGCGAGGCGGCGAAGCCCTGCGCCGCGATGGCGACGCGACGCGCCTCCGCCGCGCTCAGGCCGTTCGACGGGCTCAGCGGCCGGGGCACACCGCTATCCGAACCAGAGCGCCAGCTCGCGCTCGGCCGAGAGCGTCGAGTCGCTGCCGTGCACGAGGTTCTGCTGCACGTTCAGCCCCCAGTCGCGCCCGAGATCGCCGCGGATCGTGCCCGGCGCCGCGACGGTGGGATCGGTCGCGCCGGCGAGCGAGCGGAAGCCCTCGATCACGCGGTCGCCCGTCGCGCGCACGGCGACGATCGGCCCCGACATCATGAACTCGACGAGCGGCTCGAAGAAGGGCTTGCCCTGGTGCTCCTCGTAGTGGGCCTCGAGCAGCTCGCGCGGCGCCCGCACCATGCGCAGGTCGGCGATGACGTAGCCTTTCGCTTCGACTCGACGCAGGATCTCGCCGGTGAGCCCACGCGCCACCCCGTCGGGCTTGACCAGGATCAGCGTCTCTTCAGCGGACAATGCGGACTCCTCACACTCGGGTCGCTCGAAAGCCATCGGGGCGTCTTCCCCGGTTCACCAGCCTAGCGGGCCTCGGGATCGCCCTCCTGCTCCGCGAGGTACCGCTCGCGATTGCGGTCGATCTGCGCGCCCTTCACCATGCAGTAGATCCACAGCGCGGTGAAGATCACCCCGACGACGAGCGCCATGGGCAGCACGATGCCGCTGAGTAGCACGAGCCCGTGCACGACCCAGCCGAGCACGATGCCGACGCGGCCGAAGCGCATGAGGCCGAGCGCCACGACGATGAGCGCGCAGAGGCCGAGCCCGCCCCAGATGCCGAGCTCGCGCGGCTCGAGGATGCCGAGGCCGAAGACGGTCATGCCGATCAGGAACACGACGATGAGCTCGAAGCCGAGCACGATCGAGGCGAGCGCTCGCTGCGTCTTCATGGCCGAGCCGTCGCGCGCACCGCCCGAGACCCGCATCGCGCTGTTGTGCGCGAAGGTCTCGGAGGGAGACAGCGGCAGCTCGTCGCCCCCGGGAGCGCTGCCGTTCGGCGCGGACGCGCTCACGCGAGCCCCCAGCCCTCGGCGCGGGCGTGCGCGATCGCCTCGCCGGCGAGCAGCACGGACCCGGCCACGAGCACGGCGCGCCCCTCGGCCTGCGTCGCCCAGGCGCGCGCGCGGTCAAGGGCCTCGGGCAGGGCGTCCGCGATCTCGAGCGGCAGCCCCCCGAACGCCTCCTCGGCCGACTCGGCGAGCGCGGTGACGTCGCGGCTGCGCGGGGAGTCCACGGCCGTGAGGATCACCCGATCCGCGATCGGCGCGAGCGCCTGCAGGAGGCCCGTCGCGTCCTTCTCCCCCAGCACGCCGACGACGAGCGCGAGCTCGGCGAAGGTGAAGCTCTCGGTCACGGCCCGGGCGAGCGCCTCGGCGCCGTGCGGGTTGTGCGCCGCGTCGACGTAGACGACGGGATCGGTGCCGATGAGCTGCAGGCGTCCCGGCGAGGTGAGCTGACCGAGCCCCTCGTCGAGCACCTCCTCGGGGATCGGCCGCTCGGCTCCGAGGAACGCCTCGACCGCGGCGATCGCGAGCACGACGTTCTCGGCCTGGTGCACCCCGTGCAGCGGCACGAAGGCCGGATCGTAGGCGTGGCCGTTCAGGCCCCGCGCGTCGAGCTGCCGGCCGCCGACCGCGAGCCGGTCGTCGACGATGCCGAAGTCCCGGCCCGCGACGTACAGGTGGGCCTCGTGATACGCGGCGGCCTCGGCGATCTCGCTCAGGGCCTCGGGCTCCTGCGCCGCCGACACGACGGTGGAGCCGGGCTTGACGATGCCCGCCTTCGTGCGCGCGATCGCCCCGACATCCGGCCCGAGGATCGCCGTGTGGTCGAGATCGATCGGCGTGAAGACGGCGATCTGCGCGTCGGCGATGTTCGTCGCGTCCCACTCCCCGCCCATCCCGACCTCGATCACCGCGACGTCGACGGGCGCGTCGGCGAAGAGGGTGAAGGCGAGCACGGCGAGCGCCTCGAAGAAGGTGATGGGGCTCTGTCCGGCCGCCTCGAGCTCCGCGTCCACCACCTGGAGCGGCAGCTGCAGCTCGCCCCACGCCTCGGCGAGCTGCTGCCCGCCGATCGGCGCGCCGTCGACCTGGAAGCGCTCGGTGAAGCTGACGAGGTGGGGGCTCGTGAAGAGGCCCGTGCGCAGGCCGTGCGCCCGCAGCAGCGACTCGATCGCGCGACTCGTCGACGTTTTCCCGTTCGTCCCCGCGACCTGGATCACCGGATACGAGAGTTGCGGGGTGCCCGCGAGCTCGGCGAGGCGCCGCGCCGGCTCGATGCGCGGGCGGGGGCTCGCCTCCCCGATCCGGGTCAGCAGCTCGTCGTAGACTCGCTGCGCGGCTTGCTCTGCGGCCGTCATGCTCAGCCCTTCCGGCTCACGTCGATGGTGATGACCAGCGTAGCCTTTTCGACGCCGAGCGCGTCGGCCGTGGTCGTGAATGTCCCCGCCTCGTCCCCCGGACCGACCGCGGCGATCCGCAGGTCCACGGCCAGCGTCTCGGCCGCGATCAGCTCCGCGTGCGCCTCGAGCGCCGCGGCGTGCTCGGCCGTCGCCAGCGCGAGCGCGATGCGGTCGCTGACGTCGAGACCCGCGCTCTTGCGCGCCTCCTGCACGGCGCGGATCGCGTCGCGGGCGATGCCCTCCGCCTCGAGCTCGGGGGTGGTCTCGGTGCGCAGCAGCACGAAGCCGCCGCCGGGGAGGAGGCCCAGGGCGTCGCGATCCGCCCCCTCGCCGGCATCCGCGCCGCCGACCGAGAGCGCGAGCTCGTACTCGTGCGGCTCGAGGGCGATGCCGCCCGCCGTCACGACGCCGTCCGCCTCGGACCAGTCCCCCGCCTTCGCGGCCTTGATCACGGTCTGCACGTCCCTGCCGAGCCGCGGCCCCGCTGCGCGGGCGTTCACGGTGAGGGTGTGCACGACGCCGTGCTTCTCGGCCGAATCGTCCTTCAGCCGCTTCAGCTTCACCTGCTTCACGTTCAGCTCCTCGCGCAGGATCCCGGCGAAGGGCTTCAGCGCGTCCTTGCGCGCGGTGACGACCGTGAGCTTCGCGAGCGGCAGCCGCACGCGCAGGCGGTTCGCCTTGCGCAGGGCGAGCGCCTGCGAGGTGATCTGCCTGAGCTCGTCCATGGCCGCCACGAGCTCGTCGTCGACGGGGAAGGCGTCGGCGTCGGGCCAGTCCTCGAGGTGCACCGAGCGGCCGCCGGTGAGGCCCCGCCAGACCTCCTCGGTCACGAGCGGCGCCAGCGGCGCGGCGACGCGGGTGAGCGTCTCGAGCACGGTGTAGAGCGTGTCGAAGGCCCGCCGGTTCTCCTCGCGGCCGTTCTCCCCGTGCACGCCCTCCCAGAAGCGGTCGCGCGAGCGGCGCACGTACCAGTTCGTGAGCACCTCGGCGTACTCGCGCAGCGCCTCGGCGGCCGAGGTCGTGTCGAGCCCCTCGAGGTGCGCCTCGACCTCGCGCACGAGCGCGCCCGTCTTCGCGAGGATGTAGCGGTCCAGCGGATCCGTGCTGTCCGTGCGCCATTCGGCTTCCAGGCCGTCGGCGTTCGCCCCGACAGCACCTGCACTATCGGCGTCGGCCTCGACAGCGCTTGCGCCATCGGCATTGGCCCCGACAGCGCTTGCGCTATCGGCATTGGCGTAGAGGGTGAAGAAGTACCACGTGCTCCACAGCGGCAGGATGAACTGCCGCGCCCCCTCGCGGATCCCCTCCTCGGTCACGACGAGGTTGCCGCCGCGCACGACGGACGAGGCCATGAGGAACCAGCGCATCGCGTCCGAGCCGTCGCGCTCGAAGACCTCGTTCACGTCGGGGTAGTTGCGCAGGCTCTTCGACATCTTGTTGCCGTCGGAGCCGAGCACGATGCCGTGGCTGATGACGTTCTTGAAGGCCGGGCGATCGAACAGGGCCACCGCGAGCACATGCATCACGTAGAACCAGCCGCGGGTCTGCCCGATGTACTCGACGATGAAGTCCGCGGGCTGGTGGGTGTCGAACCATTCCCGGTTCTCGAAGGGGTAGTGCGCCTGGGCGAAGGGCATCGATCCCGAGTCGAACCAGACGTCGAAGACGTCCTCGATGCGTCGCATGGTGGATCGCCCCGTCGGGTCGTCGGGGTTCGGCCGCGTGAGGGCGTCGATGTACGGGCGGTGCAGGTCGACCTCGCCCGCCTCGTTCACGGGCAGCGCGCCGAAGTCGCGCTCGAGCTCGGCCACCGAGCCGTAGACGTCGACGCGCGGGTGCTCGGGGTCGTCGCTCTTCCACACCGGGATCGGGCTGCCCCAGTAGCGGTTGCGGCTCACCGACCAGTCGCGCGCGCCCTCGAGCCACTTGCCGAACTGGCCGTGCTTGACGTTCGCCGGCACCCAGGTGATCTCCTCGTTCGTCTCGAGGAGGCGGTCCTTGATCTCGGTGACGCGCACGAACCAGCTCGACACCGCCTTGTAGATGAGCGGATTGCGGCACCTCCAGCAGTGCGGGTAGCTGTGCTCGTAGCTCGCCTCGCGCAGCAGCCGGCCCTTTTCGCGGATGAGGCGGATCAGCGGCCGGTTGGCGTCCATCCAGAGTTCACCCGCAACATCGCCGACGGACGGCAGGAAGCGGCCGCCGTCGTCGAGGCTCACGATGACCGGGATGCCGGCCTCGCCGGTGATGCGCATGTCGTCCTCGCCGTAGGCGGGCGCCTGGTGGACGATGCCGGTGCCGTCGGAGGTCGAGACGTAGTCGTCGACGAGGATCCGCCAGGCGCGCTCGGTGCCCCAGACCTCTGCGTCGGCGTAGTAGTCGAAGAGGCGCTCGTAGCGCACGTCCGCGAGCTCGGCGCCGATGACGGTGCGCAGGGCGGCGGCGTTCGCGTCGGCTGCCGACTCGTAGCCGAGCTCCTTCGCGTACCCGCCCACCAGATCGGCGGCCAGCAGGTAGCTGACGTCCCCGGCCGGCACGACCGCGTACTCGATCGCGGGCCCGACCGCGAGCGCGAGGTTCGTCGGCAGCGTCCAGGGCGTCGTGGTCCAGGCGAGGGCGCGCACCCCCTCGATCCCGAGCTCCGCGGCGCGCGATCCCGTGAGCGGGAAGGCGACCGTGACCGAGGGATCCTGCCGCATCTGATAGACGTCGTCGTCCATGCGCAGCTCGTGGTTCGACAGCGGCGTCTCGTCGCGCCAGCAGTAGGGCAGCACGCGGTGGCCCTCGTAGGCGAGGCCCTTGTCGTACAGCTCCTTGAAGGCCCAGATGACGCTCTCCATGAAGCCGAGGTTCAGGGTCTTGTAGTCGTTCTCGAAGTCGACCCAGCGCGCCTGGCGGGTGACGTACTCCTCCCACTCCTTCGTGTAGAAGAGCACCGACTCGCGCGCCTTCGCGTTGAAGGCCGCGATCCCCATCTCCTCGATCTCGCTCTTCTCGGTGATGCCGAGCTGCTTCATCGCCTCGAGCTCGGCGGGCAGGCCGTGCGTGTCCCAGCCGAAGCGGCGCTCGACCTTCTTGCCGCGCATGGTCTGGAAGCGCGGGAAGACGTCCTTGGCGTAGCCGGTGAGCAGGTGGCCGTAGTGCGGTAGCCCGTTGGCGAAGGGCGGCCCGTCGTTGAAGACCCACTCGGGCCCGCCCTCGCGCCGCCTGATCGACTCGCGGAAGGTGTCATCCCGCTTCCAGTAGTCGAGCACGCGCGTCTCGATCTCGGGGAAGCTCGGCGAGGGGCTGATGCCGAAGGCCGCGCCCTCGGCGTGCTTCGGGGTCCGCGCGGTCGACTGCTTGGGGTAGGGCATGTGGTCCTCTGGGCTGCTGGTGCTTCGCGCCGGGACGAGAGGCGGATCCTCGATCCACTCCCCGCGGTACCACCCCGCTTGCCGCGACCCGCCCCCGGAAAGGCGGCGGATCCGACCACTTCGTTCGGCTGTGACGGGCCGTACCCGTTCGGTTCTACTGGGCGGATCGGGTCGCCCCGCGCCGCCGTTCTTCCGAAGGCTCCCCGGTGATGGCCGGATCGCTGCCTCTGCGGGAGATTCTACGGCATGGTCTCGGCTCGCCCTGTATCCTGGGCTCATGCATCTGTACTTCTTCGTCTGAACCGGTCGCCGCTTCCACGACCGGCTCGAGAGCACCGTTGCCGTGCGCCGTTCGGCCGCACCCGGTGCCAGACGAAGAAAGCACTTCTCCATGCAGAACGATCGACGCGCGCATCGGCGCGCCCGGATCACGGCGCGCGGCCTCGCGCTCTCCCGTGCCGGAACCCCCGTCCTCGAGGGGCTCGACATCACCGTGCGCGAGGGATCGCGCATCGCGATCGTGGGCGAGAACGGGCGCGGCAAGAGCACGCTCATCGCCGCCCTCGCAGGCCGGCTCTCCCCCGCCGCCGGCAGCATCGACCGCCGGGGACGCATCGGCGTCGCCGAGCAGGAGCTGTCCGCGGACGCGGGACTCTCGGTCGGCGACGCGGTCGCCTTCGCGATAAGCGATTCCCTGGACGCGCTCGCGGTGCTCGACACCGCGGCGCAGGCCCTCGCCGCAGGCGGCCCCGATGTCGCCGTCGCTGCCGCCGAGACCGGCTACGCCGAGGCGCTCGAGGCCGCGATCCGGCTCGACGCCTGGGATGCCGAGCGCCGCGTCACCGTCGCGCTCGAGGCCCTCGGCGCCGAGACCGACCGCGACAGACCGCTCGCGGAGCTCTCGGTCGGGCAGCGCTACCGCGTGCGGCTCGCATGTCTGCTCGGCGGCGACGCCGAGATCCTGCTGCTCGACGAGCCGACGAACCACCTCGACGCCGACGCGCTCGACTTCCTGACCGAGCGCCTGCGGACGCGAGCCGGAGGCCTCGCCGTGGTGAGCCACGACCGGCAGCTGCTCCGCGACGCTGCCGAGACCTTCGTCGACCTCGACCCGAGCGAGGACGGCAGGCCGCGCGTATACGGCGGCGGCTACGCCGCCTGGCTCGAGCAGAAGCGCGCCGATCGTTCACGCTGGGAGCAGCACCACACCGAGCAGCAAGAGACCGAGCAGCGATTGCGCGACGACCTGGAGGCCGCGCAGGCGCGTCTCGTCGACGGCTGGCGCCCACCCAAGGGCACGGGGAAGCACCAGCGGGCGACCCGCGCCGCCGGGCTCGTCACCAACGTCAGGCGGCGACAGGCGGAGCTCGACCGGCGGCGGTTCGAGGTGCCCGATCCGCCGCTGCGCTTCGCCCCGCCCGCCTTCCGACCCCGGCTGCGCGGCGCCCTCGTCTCGCTCGAGGACGTCCGCGTCGAGGGCCGCCTGACGACACCCGTGACCTGCCGCGTGGAGGCGGGCGGTCGCCTGCTCGTGCGCGGCCCGAACGGCGCCGGCAAATCCACGCTGCTCGCGGTGCTCGCGGGCGGGATCGAACCGAGCGACGGCGTCCGGCGGTGCGCCCCCGGGGCGCGGATCGGCTTCCTGACCCAGGAGTCGACGCTGCCCGACGCCCGATCCGCCGCCGCGTTGTACCGGGAGCATGCGCTGCGCCTGAGCGCTCGCGGCGAGCTCGACGCATCGGGCCCCGTCCCGCTCGACGCGCTCGGGCTGCTCACCGCCGCGGAGCAGGCGAGCCCCGTCGCCGTGCTCTCCGTCGGCCGGCGGCGGCGGCTCGATCTCGCCCTGCAGCTGCTCGCGCAGCCGGATCTCCTGCTGCTCGACGAGCCGACGAACCACCTCTCCTTCGCGCTCGTCGACGAGCTCACCATGGCGCTGCGCGCGCTGGAGACGGCCGTCGTGGTCTCGACCCACGATCGGGGCATGCTGCGCGATCTCGACGACTGGCCGTGCCTGGCGCTGCCGTGCGGGTGAGCGAGTGCCGGAGCGGGTGCCCCACGGGGTCCAGGACTCGGAAGCGAGAGGTTTGGTAACGGCTGCATAACGATGCCTGTTCGGTGAAATCCCTGCTCAGAACAGGAATACGCCGCGAGATCAACTCGTTTTCGAGCCCGCTCGCCTTGCATCCGCATTCGAAGCGTTGCTAGCGTCGAAAGCAGCGTTGAGCGCGGACGTGAGTCGTCTCCGCCTCCGCAATACATGATCGGGCCTTTCGAGAGGCCACCCCGGTGAGGCGTACTCCGGTGCGCCTTCGGCGCGGTTTCCGCGCGCCCGCCGGCGATTCGGCGCGCCTGCTCGCGCCGACCCGGCAGAAGAGGAGAGAACGTGAACAGCACCGCAGTACCGGCGGCGGAGCCGTCGCCGGCGATCGAGGTGTCGCACGCCACCAAGGTGTTCGGACGCCGGCCGCGCGAGGTCGTGAAGCGCCTGCGGGCGGGGGCGAGCCGCGAGGAGCTGCGCGGCCTCGGCACCGCGGCGGTCATCGATGCCGGCTTCTCCGTGCGCCCGGGCGAGATCTTCGTCGTCATGGGTCTCTCCGGCTCGGGCAAGTCGACCCTGATCCGCATGCTGAACGGGCTCAACCCCGCGACCGAGGGCTCCATCAAGGTCTTCGGCTCGGAGATCGTCGGCCTCGATGCCGAGGGGCTGCGGGCGCTGCGCCGCGAGCGCATGTCGATGGTGTTCCAGCACTTCGCTCTGCTCCCCCACCGCACCGTGCTGGACAACGTCGCTTACGGGCTCAAGCTGCGCGGGGTGGGTGCCGAGAAGCGGCGCGAGCGCGCCCGGGGCTGGCTGACCAGAGTCGGGCTCGAGGACTGGGCCGACAGCATGCCCGGCGAGCTCTCGGGCGGCATGCAACAGCGCGTCGGCATCGCCCGGGCTCTCGCGGCCGACACCGACGTGCTGCTCATGGACGAGGCCTTCTCAGCGCTCGATCCGCTGATCCGGCGGGAGATGCAGGAGCAGCTCGTCGAGCTGCAGCAGGAGCTCGACAAGACCATCGTCTTCATCACCCACGATCTGAACGAGGCCATGTTCCTGGGCGACCGCATCGCCGTCATGCGCGACGGCCGCATCGTGCAGATCGGCACCCCGAACGAGATCCTGACCGATCCCGCGAACGACTACGTCGCGCAGTTCGTGCAGGACGTGGATCGCGCGCGGGTGCTGACGGCCGGCGACGTCATGGAGCCGCCCCGCGCGGTGGTGTTCGCCTCGGCCGGCCCCCGCACGGCGCTCAGGCTCATGCGCGACCTGCAGACCTCGGCCTGCTTCGTCACCTCGGCGGGGCGCGATCTGCTCGGCGTCGTGCGCGACAGGGACCTGCTGCGGCAGGTCCGCGAGGGCGGCACGGACCTCACCGAGGTACTGCGGCCGACGCCCTCGATCGTCAGCCGCGACCAGCACATCGCCGAGCTGTTCGAACTCGCGGTCGAGAGCCAGCTGCCGGTCGCCGTCACGGACGGGAGCAACCGCCTCGTCGGCGTCGTGCCCCGCGTGACGCTGCTCGCCGCGCTCGCCGACCTTCCCCCGAGCACGACGGAGATCCCGGTCATCGAGCCGACGCTCGACGTGCCCGCGGCCGCGATCACCGAGGCGCTCGAGACCGCGCCGCCCGGAAGCGGCCCGCCGAACGCGCCGGACGCCGATCACGAGCGGGAAGGGGCGGATCGATGAACCCGGAACTCCCCCACATCCCGCTCGGCGACTGGGCCCGGGTCGTCTTCGACTGGTTCCGCACCACCTTCGACTGGCTGCTCGACTTCTTCACGGTCGTGCTGAAGACCCTCGTCGAGGGCTTCGTCGACGGCATGCTCGCGGTGCCGTACCCGCTGTTCATCCTCGCCATCGCGCTCATCGCCTGGCTCGTCCGGTCGTGGCAGCTCGCGGTGGGCACGGTCCTCTCGCTGCTGCTGATCGTGTCGATGGGCTACTGGCAGAGCGCGATCCAGACGCTCGGGCTGGTGCTCGCCGCCGCGGTCATCGCGATCGTGATCGCCGTGCCGATCGGGATCGCCGCCGCGCGCAGCGGCCGCTTCAGCGCTCTGCTGCGGCCGGTGCTCGACTTCATGCAGACCATGCCGGCCTTCGTCTGGCTCATTCCCGCGGTGCTGCTCTTCAGCATCGGCTACGTGCCGGGCATCTTCGCGACCGTGATCTTCTCGCTGCCGCCCGGCGTGCGCTTCACGGAGCTCGGCATCCGCGGCGTCGACGCCGAGACGGTGGAGGCGGGTCACGCCTTCGGGGCGAAGCCCGGGCAGATCCTGCGCGGCATCCAGGTGCCACTCGCGACCCCGACGATCATGGCCGGGATCAACCAGGTGATCATGCTGGCGCTCTCCATGGCCGTGCTCGCCGGCTTCGTCGGCGCGCCCGGCCTCGGCAAGGACGTCGTCGCGGCGGTCGCCTCGGTCAAGCTGCCCCCCGGGGTCGAGGCCGGGCTCAGCATCGTGATCATCGCGATCATCCTCGACCGCATCACCGCGGCGCTCGGCAGCCCGGCGGAGTATCCGAACTCGCTGCTCGGCGTGCTGCGACGGCGCAGGCAGAGGACCGCGGCAGCCGCGAAGCGTGTCGGGACGGCGGCATAGCCGTCGATGCGACGCGGCGACGCAACGTCGCGGCCGACCGTGCACAGGAATTCACAGAGATTCACAGAGAAAGGAAGATGGAGAATGAGGAAGAAGTTCGGACTCGGCGGATTGCTCGCCCTGGGGGCTGCTGCGAGCCTGGCGCTCGCCGGCTGCGCGAGCGGTGGCGATACCGGAGGCGACGGCGGTGACGCGGGCGGCACCAGCGGCGGGGGCGGCACGGTCACCCTCGGCTACGTCGCCGGTTGGACCGACGGCGAGAGCATGACCTACCTGCTCAAGAACCAGCTCGAGAAGCTGGGCTACACGATCGACGTCCAGGAGCTCACCGACAACGGCCCCCTGTACGCCGCGCTCTCGAAGGGCGATGTCGACATCTACTCCTCGGCCTGGCCCGAGGTGACGCAGGCGGAGTACATGGACGAGTTCGGCGACGACATCGAGTCGCTCGGCGCCTACTACGACAACGCGGTGCTCACCATCGCCGTACCGAGCTACACCGACATCGACTCGCTCGACGAGCTCGCGGCGAACGCCGACCGCTTCGGCGGCGAGATCATCGGAATCGAGCCGGGCGCGGGCCTCACCGGCGTGACCGAGAACGCCATGATGCCCGCCTACGGCCTCGACGGCGTCTACACCCTCGAGACCTCCTCGACCTCGGCGATGCTGACCGTGCTCGGTGACGCCATCGACAAGCGGGAGGACGTCGTCGTCACGCTGTGGCGGCCGTTCTGGGCCTACAGCGAATACGACGTGAAGGATCTGAAGGACCCGCTCGGCGCGATGGGCGAGCCCGAGAAGCTGCACATGCTCGGCCACCAGGGATTCGGCGACGAGCACCCCGACATCGCCGAGCTGATCGCCGGGATCAAACTCAGCGACGACGCCTACGGCGCGCTCGAGAGCCTCGTCACGAGCGACGAGTACGAGGGGGATCCGGAGGGCGCTGTGGAGGCGTGGATCGCCGAGCACGGCGACGCCTTCCCGACGCTCCTCAAATAGTCGCCCGCGCGACCGCGGCCCGTCCTCGCACGTCCCCTCCCCGCAGACCGGGGAGCGGCGACGCCCGAGGACGGGCCGCCGGCCGTTCTACTCGAGGGAGCCCTCGACGGTCTCGTCGAACTGCTCGAACTCCATCTCCACCGAGATGGGACGCTCGGTCACGCCGTCCGGCAGCGCGAACTCGTGGGTGGTCGGCGCGAAGTCGGCGGTGCACACCTCGCCCTCCGGCGGTGCGAAGACGATGCGCAGCTCGCTCGCCGACGGGGCCTCGAGCGACTTCGCGATGGGCGGGCAGCTCGAGCTGCCCCAGGTGACGACCGCGAAGCTCTCCCCTTCGACCACCCAGCCGACGACCGGGTCGCCGGCATCGGGGCCGAACTGGGCCTCATCCCATCCGGAGGGGAGCCCCTTCTCGACCTGGGCGATGGGCCCGCCGTCCCCGCTCCCGCCGCTGCACCCGGCGAGCAGCAGCGCCGCTCCCGCCGCGAGCCCCGCCGCCGCGAGCCCGGCCCCGATTCGTCGACCCATGTCGCACCCCTTCCGTTCAACGGGATCGGCGGTGGATCCGCAGCGGACACAGCCGTGCCCCTCACCCTGCTCCGATTGTCGCACGGGTAGACTGGGCGGGTTCCCCTTCAGGCACCAGCACCCCCGCGACGGGCGGTGCGACAACGCGGTGCCGTCCATAGCGAAGATCCGAGAAGGCAGTCCACCCATGAGCGCGATCCCCGACAAGCCGCAACTCGAAGGCCTCGAAGCGAAGTGGGGGGCGGTCTGGGAAGAGCAGGGCACCTATCGCTTCGAGCGAGAGGGCGCGGATCGCGACGGCGTCTACAGCATCGACACGCCTCCGCCCACGGCCTCGGGTTCGCTGCACGTCGGGCACGTCTTCAGCTACACCCACACCGATACCGTCGCACGGTACCAGCGCATGCGCGGCAAGCGCGTGTTCTACCCGATGGGCTGGGACGACAATGGCCTGCCCACGGAGCGCCGCGTGCAGAACTACTACGGGGTCCGCTGCGATCCCTCGCTCCCCTACATCGAGGGCTTCGTGCCCCCGCACGAGGGCGGTGACGGCAAGAGCGTCAAGGCCGCGGATCAGCAGCCCGTCTCCCGCCGCAACTTCATCGAGCTGTGCGAGCGCCTGACGGTCGAGGACGAGAAGCAGTTCGAGGATCTCTGGCGCACTCTCGGCCTCTCGGTCGACTGGACCCAGAGCTACCGCACGATCGGCGAGGAGTCGCTGCGCGCCTCCCAGCTCGCCTTCGTGCGCAACGTGCGGCGCGGCGAGGCCTACCAGGCGCAGGCACCGACGCTGTGGGACGTCACCTTCCGCACCGCGGTCGCGCAGGCCGAGCTCGAGGATCGGGATCAGCCCGGCGCCTACCACACGCTGCACTTCCACCGCACCGATTCCAGCGGCGCCGCAGGCGATGGCGACATCCTCATCGACACGACCAGGCCCGAGCTGCTCGCCGCGTGCGTCGCACTCGTGGCCCACCCCGACGACGAGCGCTATCAGCCGCTCTTCGGCACGACCGTGCGCACTCCGCTCTTCGAGGTCGAGGTGCCCGTCGTGGCGCACCATCTGGCCCAGCCCGACAAGGGCACCGGCATCGCGATGATCTGCACCTTCGGCGACGTCACCGACGTGGTGTGGTGGCGGGAGCTGCAGCTGCCGAGCCGCAGCATCCTCGGTTTCGACGGACGCATCGTGAGCGAGGCTCCCGAGGCGATCACGAGCGAGGCCGGGCGCGAGGCTTACGCCCAGCTCGCGGGCAAGACGGTGTTCAGCGCGAAGCAGGCCGTGGTCGAGCTGCTGCAGGCCTCCGGCGAGACGAGCGGCGAGATCCGGAAGATCACCCACCCGGTGAAGTTCTTCGAGAAGGGCGACCGCCCGCTCGAGATCGTGTCGACCCGCCAGTGGTACATCAGGAACAGCGCCCACGACGAGGCGCTGCGCGAGCGGCTGCTCGCCCACGGGCGCGAGCTGCAGTGGCATCCCGACTTCATGCGGGTGCGCTACGAGAACTGGGTCGAGGGCCTGTCGGGCGACTGGCTCATCTCGCGGCAGCGCTTCTTCGGCGTGCCGATCCCGGTCTGGTACCCGCTCGACGCCGACGGCAACCCCGTCTACGACGAGCCGATCCTGCCCTCCGAGGATCAGCTGCCGGTCGATCCCTCGAGCGACGTCCCCGCGGGCTACGACGAGTCGCAGCGCGGCGCGCCCGGCGGCTTCCAGGGCGAGGTCGACGTGATGGACACCTGGGCGACCTCCTCGCTGACCCCGCAGCTCGCGGGCGGCTGGGAGCGCGACCCGGCGCTGTTCGAGGCCGTCTACCCCTACGACCTGCGCCCGCAGGGTCAGGACATCATCCGCACCTGGCTCTTCTCGACGCTGCTGCGCTCGGAGCTCGAGGAGGGGCGGCTGCCGTGGCGGCACGCCGGCATCTCGGGCTGGATCCTCGATCCCGACCGCAAGAAGATGTCGAAGTCGAAGGGCAACGTCGTCACTCCGGCCGGCATGCTCGAGCAGCACGGCTCGGACGCCGTGCGCTACTGGGCGACCTCGGCGAAGCTCGGCACCGACGCGGCCTTCGATCCGCAGAACCCGACGCAGATCAAGATCGGGCGCCGCCTCGCGATCAAGCTGCTGAACGCGGCGAAGTTCACCCTGGGCTTCGAGTACGCGGGTGACGGGCCGGTGGGCGCCGCGGCCATCACCGAGCCGCTCGACCGCTCGATGCTCGCCGGCCTCGCCCGCGTCATCGAGGAGGCGACCCGGGCCTTCGACGCCTACGATCACGCTCGCGCGCTCGAGGTCACGGAATCGTTCTTCTGGACCTTCTGCGACGACTACCTGGAGCTCGTGAAGGAGCGCGCCCACGGCGGCTCCGGGCAGCCGCAGCTCTCCGCCGTCACGGCGCTGCGCGCGGCCCTCTCGGCGTTCGTGCGGCTGCTCGCGCCGTTCCTGCCCTTCGCGACCGAGGAGGTCTGGTCGTGGTTCGGCGAGGACTCCGTGCACCTCGCGGCCTGGCCGGAGGCCGCGTTCGCCGCGGAGCTCGCGGGCCCCGAGGCGGATCCGGAGCTGCTCGGCCTGGTCGGCCAGGCGCTCGTCGGCATCCGCGGCGCGAAGACCGCGGCGAAGGCCTCCCAGAAGACCCCCGTGGAGCTCGGCGTCGTGCAGGCACCCGAGGCCGACGCGGATCGGCTGCGGCTGGCCGCCGCCGACCTCGCCGCGGTGGGCCGCATCGCGGAGCTGCGCATCGAGGCGGCCCCGGTCGACGCGGTGACGGTCGCCGAGATCCGTCTCGAGCAGGCGGATTCCCAGCAGGCAGAGGCCTAGGGCGGAGGCGGCCGTGCGGCTCGGAGCACGCTGGCGGGCGGGCGATCCGCCCCATCCGGGTGTGCCCGAGGCGCTGCACGCCGAGATCGCGGCGCAGGAGGCCAAGCACCCGGCCGCCGCCGCCTGGACGCTCACCTGGCTCGAGGGCCGGCCCCGCTGCGAGCTCGACGGCCCGGACGGGCTGCTCGTGACCGTGACGCTCTCCCCCGCGGGTGCGCCGACGACGGAGGAGCCGCCCGGTGAAGACGACGACGATTGGTTGGAATGAGGATCGACATGCACGGTGACCCCAGCGCTTCATCGCCCCGCCCGCGCAGGATCGCGGCGACCGCGACGGCCGCCGCAGCCGCATGCGCGCTGCTGCTCGGCCTCGCGGCCTGCGCGCCTGAGCCCATCGCGGGCCAGGGCGGCAAGGACGCCGATCCCTCGCAGCAGGAGAGCAGCTGGGGCGAGACCGACCCGGGCTCCGAGGCGACGCAGCGGCAGACCGAGCTGCCCGAGAGCTTCCCCCGCGAGCAGTTCCCGCTGCCCGAGAGCGCGACGATCTACGACACCGGCGAGCGCGACGGAGGCTGGTTCGTGGTGCTGGTCGCCGAGGACGAGGCCGCGGCGCAGACGCTGTGGGACTCGGTGGTCACCGCGAGCGGCCTCGTCGCCGAGGGCGAGGCCGTCGAGACCAGCGAGGGCGGCACCGCCCTGGACTTCACGGGCCCGACGCTGCGCGTGTTCGCGCTGACGATCCCGCAACCCGACGGCACGGTGCTGCTGAACTACGAGCTCAGCCCGATCGGCTGAGCGGGGGCTCCTGAATCGGAGTTCCTGGATCGAGTCTCCTGTGCCGGGGCTCGCGCCGGCGGCGGCTCAGGCGCTGCGCTCGCCCGACCCGGGCAGCTGCATGATGCGCGGGGGCGCCTCGCCGAGCACCGACTCGCGGGTCACGATGACCTTCGCGATCTCGGAGTTCGACGGCACATCGAACATCACGGGGCCGAGCACGTCCTCGAGGATCGCGCGCAGCCCACGCGCGCCCGTCTTGCGCTCGACGGCGAGCTCGGCGATGGACTCCAGCGCCGCCTCCTCGAACTCCAGGCCGACGCCGTCGAGTTCGAACATGCGCTGATACTGCTTCACGAGCGCGTTGCGCGGCTCGGTCAGGATGCGCACGAGCGCGTCGACGTCGAGCGGGTTCACCGTGGCGACGACGGGGAGCCGCCCGATGAACTCGGGGATCAGCCCGTACTTGTGCAGGTCCTCCGGCTGCACCTGCGAGAAGAGCTCGGCGTCGTCGCGCTTGCCCGGCAGCGGGGCGCCGAAGCCCACGCCGCCCTTGCCCACGCGCTGCGCGATGATGTTCTCGAGCCCGGCGAAGGCGCCCGCGACGATGAACAGCACGTTGGTGGTGTCGAGCTGGATGAACTCCTGGTTCGGATGCTTGCGCCCGCCCTGCGGCGGGATCGAGGCGACCGTGCCCTCGAGGATCTTGAGCAGCGCCTGCTGCACGCCCTCCCCCGAGACGTCCCGGGTGATCGAGGGGTTCTCGGCCTTGCGCGCGATCTTGTCGATCTCGTCGATGTAGATGATGCCCGTCTCCGCGCGCGTCACGTCGAAGTCCGCGGCCTGCAGCAGCTTCAGCAGGATGTTCTCCACGTCCTCGCCGACGTAGCCGGCCTCGGTGAGCGCGGTCGCATCGGCCACCGCGAACGGCACGTTGAGCTGCCGGGCGAGGGACTGGGCGAGGTAGGTCTTGCCGCAGCCGGTGGGGCCGATGAGCAGGATGTTCGACTTCGCAATCTCGACCTGCTCGCCCGCCGCCTCGGCGCTGTGCAGCCGGGTGCCCGAGCGCACGCGCTTGTAGTGGTTGTAGACCGCCACCGCGAGCGACTGCTTCGCCCGGTCCTGCCCGATCACGTACTGGTCGAGGAAGTCGGCGATCTCACGCGGCTTGTGCAGCGTGAACTCGCTCTTCTCCGAGGCCGTGCTCTCGGCGAGCCGCTCCTCGATGATCTCGTTGCACAGGCCGACGCACTCGTCGCAGATGTAGATCTGCGGGCCCGCGATCAGCTGCTGCACCTGCTTCTGCGATTTCCCGCAGAAGGAGCACTTGAGCAGATCACCGCTCTCACCGATCTTCGCCATGCGAACCTCCTCCCCTGTGCAAGTCCTCGATACGCGGCTTTTCGACGCGAGTCGAGCCTATCCGGCACCACTGACATTCTCGTCTACGGCGCGCCGCGGCGCCGAAGCGCCGAGCGAGCCCCGCGAGCCGTCAGGATCCCAGAACCGGCTGCGGATTCTTCCGGCTCGTGAGCACCTGGTCGATGAGGCCGTAGTCGAGGGCCTCCTGGGCGCTGAGGATCTTGTCGCGATCGATGTCGCGGTTCACCTCTTCGATCGAGCGGTTCGAGTGCTTCGACAGCGTCTCCTCGAGCCACTCGCGCATGCGCATGATCTCGGCGGCCTGGATCTCGATGTCGGAGGCCTGGCCGTGGCCGGCCTGCCCCGTCGAGGGCTGGTGGATCAGCACTCGGGCGTTCGGCAGCGCGAGGCGCTTGCCCGGGGTGCCGCCGGCGAGCAGCACGGCCGCGGCCGAGGCCGCCTGGCCGAGGCACACGGTCATCACGTGCGGGCGGATGTACTGCATCGTGTCGTAGATCGCCGTCATCGCCGTGAAGGATCCGCCGGGCGAGTTGATGTACATCGTGATGTCGCGCTCGGGGTCCTGGCTCTCGAGCACGAGGAGCTGCGCCATCACGTCGTCGGCCGAGGCGTCGTCGACCTGCACGCCGAGGAAGACGATGCGATCCTCGAAGAGCTTCGCGTAGGGATCCTGGCGCTTGAAGCCGTACGAGGTGCGCTCCTCGAAGGACGGCAGCACGTAGCGGGCTTCGGGCATCTGAAGGTTGGTCATATCCGTCGCTCTCTCACTCACTGCTTGCTGGTGCCGCCGCCGCCGACCACGTCGCTGGCGGAATCGCGGATGAAATCGACGAAGCCGTACTCGAGCGCCTCCTCGGCGCTGAACCAGCGATCGCGATCCCCGTCCTCGTTGATCTGCTCGACCGTCTTGCCGGTCTGGGCCGCCGTGATCTCGGCGAGGCGGTTCTTCATCGAGACGATGAGCTGCGCCTGGGTCTGGATGTCGCTCGCCGTGCCGCCGAAGCCGCCGTGCGGCTGATGCAGCAGCACGCGCGCGTTCGGGGTGATGTACCGCTTGCCCTTGGTGCCGGCGGTGAGCAGGAACTGGCCCATCGAGGCCGCCATGCCGATGCCCACCGTCACGATGTCGTTCGGCACGAAGCTCATCGTGTCGTAGATCGCCATGCCCGCGGTGATGGAGCCGCCCGGCGAGTTGATGTAGAGGTAGATGTCGGCCTCGGGATCCTCCGCCGCGAGCAGCAGGATCTTCGCGCAGATCTCGTTCGCGTTCTCGTCCCTCACCTCGCTCCCCAGCCAGATGATGCGATCCTTCAGCAGTCGATCGAACACGCTGTTCGGCGGCGTCTGTTCAGCCATTCTGCACTCCTTCGAATTGTGCCTGATACGAGGCTACCGATTCGGATTGCGGTAGAACGCCGTGTTCGCCGTAAGCGTTGGACCGAGGGCCGGCCAGCGGTCCTCGGCACGAGACGAAGTCTCGTCACGCTGCGCAGAGCACTGTCGTGTTCTCCCTGAGCGCAGTCGTGCGGCGCGCGACGCGATGCGGCGCTCCGAGCGCCTGGGTGCCGGGCGTGGAAGAGCCCCCGTCATCCGAGTGACGAGGGCTCTTCCACGATGGTCATCCTGCGGAGGATTCCGTGCACGCAGGACGGCGACCCGACTACTTCTCCTCGGCCGCCTCGGCCTCGGCCTCCTCGACGATGTCCTCGGCCTCGGCGACGACCTCGGCCTCGGCCTCGTCGTCGACAGCGGTGAACTCGCTCAGATCGACCTCGTTACCGCTCTTGTCGACGACCTTGGCCTTGCTCAGCGCGACCGCGAGTGCCTTGTTGCGGGTGACCTCGCCGAAGATCACGTTCATCTGACCGCCCTGGCTGATCGCCTGCAGGAACTGCGCGGGGTCCATGCCGTACTGCTGCGCCGACTGGAAGATGTACTGCGACAGCTCGTTCTGCGTCGGGACGACCTGCTCGGCCTCGGCGATCGCGTCGAGCAGCAGCTGCAGCGCGAACTGCTCCTCGGAGGACTTGCGCACCTCGGCGCGGTGCTCGTCGTCCTCGAGGCGGCCCTCGCCCTCGAGGTGGCGGTGCACCTCCTCCTCGATGAGCTCCTCGGAGACCGGGATGCCGGCCTGCTCGACGAGGGTCTCGGTGAAGAGGTCGCGGGCCTGGCGGCCCTGCGCGAACACGGCCGCGCGCGAGGCCTGCTCGGCGAGGCTCTCGCGCAGCTCGGCGATCGTGTCGAACTCGCTCGCGAGCTGGGCGAAGTCGTCGTCGGCCTCGGCGAGCTCGCGCTCCTTCACCGCGGTCACGGTGACCTCGACCTCGGCGTCCTGGCCCTCGAACTCGCCGCCCAGCAGCTGCGAGGTGAAGGTGGTCGACTCGCCCGCCGTGAGGGTCTCCACGGCCTCGTCCAGGCCCTCGAGCATGTTGCCCGAGCCGACCTCGTACGAGACGCCGCTCGCCTGGTCGACCTCGGCGTCGCCGATGCGCGCGGTGAGGTCGAGCTCGACGAAGTCGCCGCTCTTGGCGGCGCGCTCGACGGTGACGAGGTTGCCGAAGCGCTCGCGCAGCTTGGTCAGCTCCTGCTCGACCGCGTCGTCGTCGACCTTGACGTCATCGACGACGATCTCGAGGCCGTCGTACTTCGGCAGTTCGAACTCGGGACGCGCCTCCACCTCGAAGACGAGCTTCAGCTCGCTCTTGGGATCCGCCGCGTCGAGCCACTCCTCGACGTCGGCCGTCGGGCGGCCCATCGGACGGGTCTCGGTCTCGGCGAGCGCGGCCTGGTAGAAGTCGTCGAGCGACTCATTGACGGCCTGCTCGATGACGGCGGCCTTGCCGATGCGCTGGTCGATGATCGGAGCGGGGACGTGCCCCTTGCGGAAGCCGGGGATCGAGACCTGCTCCGAGATGGTCTTGTACGCCTTCTTCAGGTGCGGCTCGAGCTCGTCGATGGTGATGGCGACGGTGAGCTTGACCCGGGTCGGGGTGAGCTTTTCGGCGTTCGTCTTCGGCAATTTGGCCTCTCAAGTATCTGGTTCCGTGCTGTCCGGGGGTGGAGCGAGCGGATGCCCGTGTCGGGGCGACAGGATTCGAACCTGCGACCTCCCGCTCCCAAAGCGGGCGCTCTAGCCAAGCTGAGCTACGCCCCGCAAGCAGACAACCCTGCAAGTCTAGCCGAAACGCGGTGCGGGCGCCGCGCGGGCGCTCCCTTTAGACTCGGGCGCATGGGATCATCGCCGGCGTACCTCGACCTCTCCGATCCGCGATTCGACGTCAATTCCGACGTCGTGCACGAGGCCCGCGAGCAGGACTGGTACGCCGAGACGCCCTACGGCTGGGCGATCCTCCGCTATGAGGAGGGCACGAACGTCCTGAAGGACCGCCGCTTCCAGCAGGGCAACGCCCGCTGGCCGGCGCAGAACGGCATCCACGACGGCCCGTGGCAGGAGTGGTGGCAGGAGACCCTGCTCAGCATCGAGGGCGACGACCATCTGCGGTTGCGCCGGCTGCTGAGCCCGGCGTTCCGCAGCCGCGCGATCGAGGCCATGCGCCCGCAGTTCCAGGAGCTCGCGAACGACCTCATCGACGGCTTCGCGGATCGCGGCGAGGTCGAGTTCGTGACGGAGTTCGCCGAGCCCTACGCCGCGCGGATCCTCTGCATGCTGCTCGGGCTGCCCGAGGACGAGTGGTCTCGGGTCGCCCACTGGGCCGACGACCTCGGCAAGTCCTTCGGCATCAATGTGCGCGAGGACCTCCCCCGCATCGAGGCGGCGCTCGAGGGGCTCGCCGGCTACATCGAGAAAGTGATCGAGGATCGCGCCGCGCATCCGCGCGACGACCTCGTGACGACGCTGCTGCAGGCGCACGAGGACGACGACACGCTGAGCCGTCGCGAGCTGAGCGTGTCACTCGTGTTCCTGGCGTTCGCCGGCATGGAGACGACGCGCAACCAGCTGGGGCTGGCGCTGCAGACCCTGCTCGCGCACCCGGACCAGTGGCGGCTGCTCGGCGAGCGGCCCGAGCTCGGCGGCCGGGCGGTCGAGGAGGTCATGCGCGTCAACCCGACCGTCACCTGGGTCACACGCGAGGCGATCGAGGACGTGGACCTGAACGGGCTCCTCGTGCCCAAGGGCGGCATCGTGCAGGTGCTCTCGCATTCGATCGGCACGGACCCCCTGCGCATGGGCGACGAGGCGTCGTTCGACCTCGCGGTCGAGGATCGCCCGCTGCACGCCGGCTTCGGCGGCGGGGTGCACCACTGCCTCGGGCACTTCGTCGCGCGCACCGACATGAGCGTGGCGCTGCCGCTGCTCGCCCGGCGCATGCCGAACGCGGAGCCCGACGGCCCCGGGGTCTGGCTGCCGGTGTCGGGCAACACGGGGCCGATCCGCTTCCCGATCCGCTTCGACCCCGGGCACTGAGCGCACTCTCGGGAATCGAACCCCGGCCGCGCGCTTGGAGCGAGGCGCAGCCTTGCGCGCGCACGCCGCGTGGCCGCGGCAACGCGGCCACGTTCCGGGTTCTGAAGATTCCCGGAATCCCCGAGACGCAGAATCCCCTGCCCAAGGGCAGGGGATTTTCGGCGAGGGGATGACGGGAATCGAACCCGCGTAGCCAGTTTGGAAGACTGGGGCTCTACCATTGAGCTACATCCCCGTGGACGAGGGCGCGACCGCTCTCATTCACGAAAACCCTCATCTCGCGATGAGGGTTCCGCTCCCCCGGCTGGGCTCGAACCAGCGACATCCTGATTAACAGTCAAGCGCTCTGCCAACTGAGCTACAGGGGATCATCGCCCGAAGGCAACGGCGTTCAGCCTATCAAATCGGCTGGCACGAGTTCAAATCTCGGGCTGCACCGGCAGGGCTATTCGGCGATCTCGTCGTAGGCGGTCGCGCGCAGCGCACGGGCGAGCTGCTGCACGTAGAGGTGATCCTCGTGCCGGAAGATCTCGTTGATGTTGCCCGCGCCCACGAGGCAGCCCTCCTGCATGACGAGCACCTGCTCGACGAGCGCCTCGAGCATGGCGATGTCGTGGCTGACGAGCATCATGGTCGCGCCGGTGCGCTCCCGGTACCAGCGGAAGAGCTCGACGATGCCCGGGCGGCCGAGGGCGTCGACCCCGAGGGTGGGCTCGTCCGCGAGGTAGAGCGAGGGGGTGAGCATGAGCGAGCGGATGACCGCGACTCGCTGTCGCTGGCCCTTCGAGAGCTCGTAGGGGTACTCCTGCAGCTTGCTGAGCGGGAGACCCAGGATGTCCATCATCTCGGCGATCTGCTCGCCGAGCTCGCCGCGGTCGAAGTGCTTGGTGCGCTCGGTGATGGGCTGCATGAGGATGTCGCCGACGTTGAGCTCGGCCGGCAGCGTCGCCGCCGACCCCTGGGCGAGGAAGCCGACCCGCGCGGTGAGGCGCGTGAGCTGCCGCTTCCGCGCGCGGCGCATGGGCACCCCGAGCACGGTGGCGTCGCCGCTCTGCACCCGGATGCGCGCACCCCGGTCGCCGCCGTCGGCCGCGTGCCCCGCGAGGAAGCGCATGAGGGTCGACTTGCCCGATCCGCTCTCGCCGAGGAGCGCGCGCACCTCGCCCCGGCGCACCTCGAAGCCGATGCCCTCGACGGCGTTGTAGGGGGCGCCGCCCGCATGGGCGGGATAGCCGAGCGTGAGATCCGAGACCAGGATCGCGGGATCCGCTGAGCCGTCGGGCTCGATCATGCGCTGCACCTCGCTTCTCCCTGCCGGGCGGCCGGGGTTCCCAGCCTAGCCCGCGCACGGCGCGCGACCTCAATCCGGGAGCGCCCGGAGCGCGCTCACTCCGCGCGCAGCGACCGTCGCGCGAGCTCCAGGGCGGCGAGCTGCTCCTGGATGCGCCGCGAATCGGGGGACGCGGGATCGCCGAGCCGCTGCATGCGCGCCATGAGCTCGGCCTTGAGCGAGAGCAGGTCGCGGTCGAGCAGCGAGACGACGATCGCGCGCGAGTAGTCGCCGAGCTGCTCGGGGTTGCGCTGCGGCATCGGGGCGATCGCGAGCTCGCGGATCGCGCCCGCATAGTGGGGCGGCGCCTCGGCAATGACCCGCTCGAGCCAGCCGTCCTCCCCGAGCGAGGGCAGGGCCGCGGCGACGGCGTCGCGCACGGTGCGCAGGGTGGGGTCGCGCACCTCCGCGGTGACCGCCTGCGCCATGAGTTCGGGGCCGATCGCGGCCGCCTGCTGCAGCATCGCCATGAGGGCGTCGCGCTCGAGCCGCACGGAGGGGGTCCCCGGCAGCGAGGCGAGGACGGAGCCCTGCGGTCCGGGACTCCCCGCGGAGGGCTGCGGATCGGCCGCGCGGTCGTCGTACCGCCCGGGTTCCGGCCCGCGGCGGCCGCCCGGGCCGCCGCTCGGACGTCCGCCGCCCGCACCGCCCGCCGTCTGCACCGCGCGCTGCACCTCGGCGAGCTCGCTGCCGAGCATGCGGGCGAGCTCCCGCGTGTATCCGGGGCGCAGACCGGGGTCCTTGATCTCCGCGACGATCGGCGCGGCCGCGCGCAGCGCCGACACCCGGCCCTCGACGCTGTTGAGATCGAAGCGACTCACGGCCTGGCGCAGCGCGAACTCGAAGAGCGGCGTCTTGCGGGTGAAGAGCTCGCGCACGGCCTCGTCGCCGCGGTGCAGGCGGAGGTCGGCGGGGTCGAGCCCGTCCGGCGCGACGGCCACATAGGTCTGCGCGCTGAAGAGCTTCTCGTCGGCGAAGGCGCGCAGCGCCGCCTTCTGGCCCGCCTCGTCGGGGTCGAAGGTGAACACCACCTCGGCGGCCGCGTCGTCGCCCATGATCCGGCGCAGCACGGTGATGTGCTCCTTGCCGAAGGCCGTGCCGCAGGTCGCGACGGCGGTCTCCTCCCCCGCGAGGTGGCAGGCCATGACGTCGGTGTAGCCCTCGACCACGACCGCGCGGTGCCCGCGCGAGATCGCGCGCTTGGCGAGGTCGAGCCCATAGAGCACGCGCGACTTCTGGTAGACGGGCGTCTCCGGGGTGTTCAGGTACTTGGGCCCGTTGTCGTCGTCGTAGAGGCGGCGCGCCCCGAAGCCGATCACCTGGGCGCTCGTGTCCCGGATCGGCCAGATCACCCGCCCGCGGAAGCGGTCGTAGACGCCGCGCTGCCCCTCCGAGACGAGGCCCGCCTGCGCGAGCTCCTGCCGGGTATAGCCCTGCGCCGCGAGGTGCTTCGAGAGCCCCTCCCACCCCCGCGGCGCGTAGCCGACGCCGAAGCGCTCGCAGGCCGCTGCGTCGAAGCCGCGCTCGGAGAGGAAGGATCGGGCCGTGCCGCCCTCCTCGGCGGCCAGCTGCTGCACGAAGTAGACCGCTGCGGCCTGGTTCGCGGCGAGCAGGCGGGCGCGGTTCGGCCCGTCCTGACGCCGCTCGCCGCCCTCCTCGTAGGTGAGCACGTAGTGGATGCGCGCAGCGAGGCGCTCGACGGCCTCGGCGAAGGTGAGGTGGTCGAGGCGCTGCAGGAACGAGATCGCGTCGCCCGACTCCCCGCAGCCGAAGCAGTGGTAGTAGCCGAGGCCCGGGCGCACGTGGAAGCTCGGGCTGCGCTCGTCGTGGAAGGGGCAGAGGCCCTTCATCGAGTCGGCGCCGGCGCGCTTGAGCGAGACGTAGTCGCCCACGAGCTCGGCGAGGTCGGTGCGGCGCTTCACTTCCTCGACATCTTGCGCGCGAATACGACCGGCCATGTAATGATCCTTAACTCCTGCTTCTCAGCTCGCCTTGCTGGCGCAGTGGCGCCAGCGCAGATCACGTCGAAACGCGATGCGTTTCTCCCCGGAGTGGTCTGCGCCCGCCATGGTCAGAGTCTACTGGCGCTAGATCGAGGAGACGTCGCAGAGGCGCCGATGCCAGGCGATGGCCGACTGATCGGTGAGCGACGCCACCTGATCCACCACCGCGCGGCGGGCGTCGGCCTCCGAGGCGGCCTCGCGGTAGTCGGCGGCGAAGGCGGGCTCGAGCTCGGACTCCCCCGACTCCCACAGGGCGTCGAGCAGATCCCGCAGCAGCTCGCGCTGCCGGCGGTAGGCGGGCTTGCGCCGCCCGATCTCCATGACGAAGGCCGCGACGACGCCCTTGAGCACCGCGATCTCGGCGCGCACCTCGCGCGGCACGATGACGTCGCCGCCGTACCGGGCGAGCGGCCGGCCGTCGGCGGCATCGAGCGTCGCGCGGATCGAGGCGCGCGCGAAGCGCCCGATCAGCTCGCTCGTGAAGTTCTTGAGCTTCGCCTGGTCGCGTCGGCTGCCGCTCCAGCTCGTGAGCCAGGTCTCGAGCGCGGCGAGCCGCTCGAAGGCGGCGCCGAGCTCGTCGATGCCCACCGAATCCGCGGCGAAGGATCCGCCCGACCACTCGGCGACCGCCCGCAGCAGCGCGTCGTGGCCGGCGCGGGCCGTCAGCAGCTCGGGGTCGATGAACTCGCCGACGATCGCGTCCTCGAAATCGTGCACCGAGTAGGCGATGTCGTCGCTGAGGTCCATGGTCTGCGCCTCGGCGCATTTGCGGCGGGCCGGCGCATCGCGGCGCAGCCAGGCGAAGACCTCGGCGTCGTCCGCGTAGTACCCGAACTTGCGGCTGCCCGGCGCGGCCTCAGCCAGCGACCACGGGTACTTGCAGCTCGCGTCGAGCGTCGCGCGGGTGAGGTTCAGCCCGACGGTGCGCCCGGCCTCGTCGAAGCGCTTCGGCTCGAGCCGGGTGAGCAGGCGCAGGGTCTGCGCGTTGCCCTCGAAGCCCCCGAACTCCTCCGACCACGCGTGCAGGGCCCGCTCGCCGTTGTGCCCGAACGGCGGGTGGCCGAGATCGTGGGCGAGGCAGGCCGTGTCGACCACGTCCTGCGCGAGGCCCAGGGAGACGGCGAGCTCGCGGCCGATCTGGGCGACCTCGAGCGAGTGTGTCAGCCGGTTCCGCGCGAAGTCGACGCCGGCGGTCGGGCTCAGCACCTGGGTCTTCGCGGCGAGCCGGCGCCAGCCGCTCGAGTGCAGCACCCGCGCCCGATCGCGCGCGAAGTCGCTGCGCGGGCCTCCGTGGTGCTCGGCGACGAAGCGCTCGCGGTCGTGCGGATCGTAGCCCTCGGGCAGCCCGGGCTCAGCCACCGCTGTCGTCCCGCTCGGCCTCCGCCAGCTCGCCGAAGTCGACGCCATCGCTCGTGCGGCTCGTGAGCCAGCCGTCGGGCAGCACCGTGCGCTTGGGGCTGCCGGCACGGCCCCGCGGCCCCTCCGCGTCCTCGCCCGGGTAGGGCAGGCTCGCGTCCATGGTGGCGAAGATCTCGTCCATCTGCGCGAGCGACTCGACCATCGCGAGCGAGCGCCGCGTGTCGCCGCCGACGCCGTAGCCCTTGAAGTACCAGGCGACGTGCTTGCGGATGTCGCGGCAGGCCCGATCCTCTTCTCCGTCGAAGAACTCGACGAGCAGCTCGGCGTGCCGGCGCATCGCCGCCATCACGAAGCCGAGCGCCGGCTTCGCGGTCGCAGCGAAGGCCTCGTCCCAGCCGATCTCCCCGGCCTCGGCGCGGAACGCCGCGGCGAGATCGCCGAAGAGCCACGGCCTGCCGAGGCAGCCGCGCCCGACGACGACGCCGTCGCAGCCCGTCTCGCGCACCATGCGGATCGCGTCGGACGCCGACCAGATGTCGCCGTTGCCCAGCACCGGCACACTCGTGATCGCCTCCTTGAGGGTCGCGATCGAGGCCCAGTCGGCCTGCCCCGAGTAGAACTCGTTCGCCGTGCGCCCGTGCAGGGCGATCGCCGCCACACCGGCCCCCTCCGCCGCGCGGGCGGCCTCGAGGTAGGTCAGGTGATCCGCGTCGATCCCCTTGCGCATCTTGATCGTGAGCGGGATCGCGCCCGCAGCCCGCACCGCCTGCTCGACGATCGCGCGGAAGAGGTCGGTCTTCCAGGGCAGGGCGGATCCGCCCCCCTTGCGCGTGACCTTCGGCACCGGGCAGCCGAAGTTCAGGTCGATGTGATCGGCCAGATCCTGGTCGACGAGGAAGCGGACGGCCTCGGCCACGGTCGCAGGGTCCACGCCGTAGAGCTGGATCGAGCGCGGGGTCTCGCTCTCGTGGTGCTTGATCAGCCGCAGCGAGGCCGGGGTGCGCTCGACGAGAGCCCGGCTCGTGATCATCTCGCTGACGTAGAGGCCCGCGCCGTACTCGCGGCAGAGCCGGCGGAACGCCGTGTTGGTGATGCCGGCCATGGGCGCGAGCACGACGGGGACGTCGAGCGCGAGCGGCCCGATGCGCAGCTGGGGCGCGGTCAGTGTGGCAGACATATCGATCCCATTCTCTCAGACACAATGGAGGGGTGCCCCTCTACCGCGAGCAAGGCGTCGTGCTGCGCACCCAGAAGCTCGGCGAGGCCGACCGCATCGTGACGATGCTGACCCTCGGCCGAGGCCTGCTGCGCGCGGCCGCGAAGGGGGTGCGCCGCACCTCCTCGAAGTTCGGGGCGCGGCTCGAGCCCTTCATGGTGGCGGATCTGCAGCTCTACGAGGGCCGCACGCTCGACACGATCACGCAGGCCTCGACGCTCGGCTCCTACGGCCCCCGCATCACCGAGGACTACGAGCGGTACCACGCCGGCAGCGTCATGGTCGAGACGGCCGAGCGGCTCAGCGAGGGCGGCCCGGCCCCGGAGCAGTACCGGCTGCTCGTGGGGGCGCTCCGCACGCTCGCGCAGGGGCGGATCGCGCCCGATCTCGTGCGAGACGGCTACCTGCTCCGCGCGGTCTCCGCGGCGGGCTGGGAGCCGGGCTTCGACGACTGCGTGAAGTGCGGCGCGCCCGGCCCGCACACGCACGTCTCGGTGCAGCTCGGCGGGGTCGTCTGCGGGGACTGCCGGGTGCCGGGCACCCCTCAGATCGATGCCGAGGCCGTGACCCTGCTGTCCCAGCTGCTCCGCGGCGACTGGGACGGCGCCGCCGAGGCGACCGTGCCGGCGCGCCGCCAGGCCGCGGGCATCGTGGCCGCGTACACGCAGTACCACTTGGAGCGCGGGCTGCGCAGCCTAGGCGCCCGGTAGGCCGATACAGTGGTCACCATGCGCCGCGCCCCCGACGAGCTCGTGCCGGTCGACTGGACCGGCGAGCAGCCGCCGGCCTTCCGAGGCGCGGTCCCCGGCCACATCGCCATCGTCATGGACGGCAACGGCCGCTGGGCGAACCGTCGCGGCCTCCCCCGCGTCGAGGGCCACCGCCGCGGCGAGCAGGCCCTGCTCGACGTCGTCGCCGGGGCGGTCCAGGCCGGGGTGACGCACCTCAGCGTCTACGCCTTCTCGACCGAGAACTGGCGCCGCTCCCCCGACGAGGTGCGCTTCCTGATGGGCTTCAACCGGGAGGTGCTGCGCCGCCGCCGCGCCCAGCTCGACGCGTGGAACGTGCGCATGCGCTGGGCCGGCCGCCGCCCCAGGCTCTGGGGCTCGGTGATCAACGAGCTGAAGGCCGCGGAGCGCGCGACCGCCGGCAACACCGGTCTCACCCTCACGATGTGCGTCAACTACGGGGGGCGCAACGAGATCACCGACGCCGTGCGGGCGATCGCCGAGGAGGTCGCCGCCGGGCGCCTGTCGCCCCACGGCATCACCGAGCGCACGATCGCCCGCCACCTCTACGTGCCCGAGCTGCCCGAGGTGGATCTCTTCCTGCGCTCGAGCGGCGAGCAGCGCACGAGCAACTTCATGCTCTGGCAGTCGGCCTACGCCGAGATGGTCTTCCTCGACACCCTCTGGCCCGATTTCGATCGCCGGGAGCTGTGGCGCGCGATCGAGATCTACCAGGATCGGGATCGCCGCTTCGGCGGCGCGGTCGACGCGCCGGGCGGGTCCTGAGATCCGATTTCCGGAGAGCTGTCGATTTCGACGCGGCCCGTGCGTCATGATGATGTCGAGCCACCTGGTTCGATCTTTCAAGACTCGGGTGCCGGACTCGGCCCCGAATCGGCATGAGGAGGAACCATGAAGTACGCACTGCTGCTGATGGGGCATGTGGACGATCCGGCCTGCGGCGAGGACGGGGGCGCGAGCCCCGAGGAGTTCTTCGCCTTCGACGAGGAGATCACGAAGGCGGGGGTCGTCGTCTCCTCCTTCGCGCTCGAGGATCCGGAGCACGGGGCGATCGTGCTGAGCGACGATCAGGGCGAGCGGATCGTGTCCTCGGGGCCCTACGCGGAGGTGAAGGAGTTCGTCGGCGGCACCTACATCATCGAGGTCGCCGACCTGGACGAGGCGATCATGTGGGCGAAGAGGAGTCCGGCCTCGGCCCCGGGCGGGCACATCGAGATCCGCCCCGTCGCCCCCTACTGAGCCGCGTCGTGACCCCCGGCACGGCTCCGGATACGGATCCGGACCCCGATGCGGGCGTGGTGCGCCCTGTTCTCGCAGCGATCGATCGCGAGAGCAGGGCGCGTCTGCTCGCGGCCCTCGCACGCCGCTACGGCGACCTCGACCTCGCGGAGGACGCGCTGCAGGAGGCCCTCTCCCGGGCGCTGATCGCGTGGCCGAGGACGGGGATCCCGCGCACCCCCGAGGCGTGGCTCATGACGGCGGCGAAGCACGCGGCGGTGGACCTGCTGCGACGCGAGCAGGCGCTGGCGCGGAGGGCCGGATCGCTCGCCGCGCAGCTCGACCGGGAGCCCTCCCCCGAGCATCTCCGCGACCCGGCCGCGCCCGTGGACGCGTCTTCCGCGGACGAGGTCCCCGACGACCGGCTCGCCCTGTTCTTCGCGTGCTCCCACCCGGCCCTGCGGATCGAGGATCGCATCGCGCTCACCCTGCGCTTCGTCGCGGGCCTCACCACCGCCGAGATCGCGCACGCGCTGCTGATCCCGACCGCGACGCTGCAGGCGCGCATCACGCGCGCGAAGGTCCGCATCCGCAAGCTGGGCATCTCCTTCGAGATGCCGGGCGGCGCGCTCCTCGCCGAGCGCATCCACGGCGTGCGGCGCATCGTCTACCTGCTCTACACCGCGGGATTCGCGCGCGCCACGGGCAAGTCGCACGTGCGCGACGATCTCACCGCGGAGGCGATCCGTCTCGCACGCCTGCTCCTCGCCCGGCAGCCGGACTCGGCGGAGAACCTCGGCCTGCTGGGCCTGCTGCTGCTCGCCGAGGCGAGGCGGCCGGCCCGCACCGATGCGACGGGGCGGCCCGTGCCGCTCGCCGAGCAGGATCGCGGGCTCTGGGACCCGGAACTGCTCGCGGCGGGGATATCCCTGGCGGAGCGGGCCGCGGCGATGCCGGACGCGGGGAGCTACACGGTGCAGTGCGCCATCGCGGCGGTGCACGCGGAGGCCGGGAGCTTCCCCGCGACCGACTGGCGGCAGATCGCGGTGCTCTACCGGCTGCTCGAATCGCACGAGCCGGGGCCGGTGGTCAGGCTCGGACGAGCGGTCGCGCTGGGACGGGCCTACGGGCCCGAACGGGGCATCCGGCTGCTCGACGAGCTGGGCGCGGATCCCCGTCTCGATCGCAGCCGCGACTACCACATCGCCAGGGCGGTGACGCTCGAGGAGCTCGGCGACCGGGCGGGCGCGGCGACCGCCTACCGCCGCGCGCTCGAGCTCGACGGCAACGAGGCGGAGGAAGAGCTCCTGCTGTCCGCGCTGGCCGCGGTTCAGCCCCCGCGCGGCCCGCGGCGGCGTCCCTGACGCTGCTCGGCCTCGCGCCAGGCGCGCTGGGCCGGCGTCTCGCCCCCGGGGGTCGGTGCCGCCCGCACGGCCGCGTCCATCTGGCGGCTCGCCGATCCGCCCCTTCCGAGATGCCAGGCGTGGGTGATCGCGAGGGCCAGCGCGTCCGCGGCGTCGGCCGGCTTCGGGGGCGCGGCGAGGCGCAGCAGACGGGTGACCATGGCCGTCACCTGCGACTTCTCGGCGCTGCCGTAGCCCGTGACCTGAGCCTTCACCTCGTTCGGCGTGTAGAGCGCCACCGGGATGCCGCGCTGCTGCGCCAGGTACATCACGACCCCGCTGATCTGGGCCACGCCCATGACGCTCGCGACGTTGTCCTGCGCGAAGACGCGCTCGAGCGCGATGCCCTCAGGACGATGCCCGTCGAGCAGGCGCTCGATGCTCGAGCCGATCAGGTGGATCCGCTCGGCCTGCGAGGCCTCGGCCGAGCTCTGCAGCACCTCGACGTGCTCGAAGGAGACCGTGCGGCCAGGGCCCGCCGTGACGATGCCGATGCCGCAGCGGGTCAGACCCGGGTCGATCCCGATGATTCTCATACTGCAACTATCGCGCAGTCGTCCTCAGACCGCAGCCGAGCCCGGCTGCGGCGCACGCGGCGCGCAGAGCGATGCTCTGCTCCGAGCGCCGAAGCGCCGGTCGATCCCGATGATCCTCACATCGGTCGTCTCAGTCGTCCGAGGCCAGCTCGGCCTGCACCTCGGCCGACAGATCGAAGTTCGAGTAGACGTTCTGCACGTCGTCGCTGTCCTCGAGCGCGTCGATGAGGCGGAACACCTTGCGCGCCGTGTCGGCGTCGATCTCGACCTTCAGGTTCGGCACCATCTCGGTCTCGGCCGAGTCGTAGTCGATGCCCGCCTCGACGAGCGCGGTGCGCGCGGCGACGACGTCCGAGGGCTCGGTGATGATCTCGAACGCCTCGCCGTTGGGGGTCGGCACGACCTCCTCGGCGCCGGCGTCGAGAACGGCCATGAGCACGTCGTCCTCCGTGGTGCCCTCCGCGGGCACGGTGATGACGCCCTTGCGGTTGAAGTTGTACGCCACGCTGCCCTGCTCGCCGAGCGTGCCGCCGTTGCGGTTGAGCGCGGTGCGCACCTCGGCGGCGGCGCGGTTCTTGTTGTCGGTGAGGCACTCGATCATGAGGGCGACGCCGTTCGGGCCGTAGGCCTCGTAGACGATGTTCGTGTACTCGACGGCGTCACCGGTGAGGCCGGCGCCGCGCTTGATGGCGCGATCGATGTTGTCGCCGGGCACCGAGTTCTTCTTCGCCTTGTGCACCGCGTCGGCGAGGGCGGGATTGCCCGAGAGGTCGGCGCCGCCGATGCGGGCCGCGACCTCGATGACCTTGATGTACTTCGCGAAGGCCTTCGCGCGGCGCGCGTCGATGACGGCCTTCTTGTGCTTGGTCGTCGCCCATTTGGAGTGACCGGACATGAATCTCCTGCGCTATCGTCTCGTGACTTCTACCGCCGTCGATTCTAGCCGTCCGCGCGGGCCGCCCCGTTCAGCCCGTTCGCGCCGCGCGGCGGGCTACGACTGCGGCCAGGCCGCGGCGAGCTGCGCCCGCACGTCGCCGAGCAGCAGCGGCATCGACTTGGTCTTCGCGATGATCGGGAAGAAGTTCGCGTCGGCGCGCCAGCGCGGCACCACGTGCTGGTGCAGATGCGCGGCGATCCCCGCCCCCGCAAGCGAGCCCTGGTTCATGCCGATGTTGAAGCCGTGACAGCCCATCGAGCTGCGGAGCACCCGCATGGCGGTCTGCGTGAAGGCCGCGATCTCGGCGACCTCCTCCGGGGTGGCCTCGTCGTAGTTCGCCACATGCCGATAGGGGCATACGAGCAGATGCCCCGTGTTGTAGGGGTAGAGGTTCAGCAGCACGTACGCGAGCTCGCCGCGATGCACGATGAGGGCGCTCTCGTCGTCGTAGCCCGGCGCGTGGCAGAACGGGCAGTCGTGCTCGTCGGGCTGATGCGCGTCCTCGATGTAGACGAGGCGGTGCGGGGTCCACAGCCGCTGCATCTCGTCGGGCACGCCGACCATGCCGTTCTCGGCGGGCAGCTCCGCCGGCACGCCGTCCACACCCGCTACACCGACCATGCGCTGTTCACCTGCTCCCGGGCCTCGATGGTCCGCACGATGCGATCCACCGCCTCGTCGATCGGTACGCCGTTCAGCTGCGTGCCGTCGCGGAAGCGGAAGCTCACCGCCCCCGCCGAACGGTCGTCCTCGCCGGCGATGAGCTGGATCGGCACCTTGTCCTTCGTGTGCGTGCGGATCTTCTTCGGCATGCGGTCGTCGCTGTGGTCGACCTCGGCGCGCACGCCGCGCTCGCGCAGGCGCGAGATGATCCCGTCGAGGTACTCGCCGTACTCCTCGGCGACCGGGATGCCGACGACCTGCAGCGGCGAGAGCCACAGCGGGAACGCGCCCGCGTAGTGCTCGAGCAGGATCGCGAAGAAGCGCTCGATCGAGCCGAGCAGGGCGCGGTGGATCATGACCGGCTGCTTGCGGGTGCCGTCGGCCGCCGCGTACTCGAGCTCGAAGAGGGCCGGCTGGTTGAAGTCGAGCTGCACGGTGCTGAGCTGCCAGGTGCGGCCGATCGCGTCGCGGGCCTGCACCGAGATCTTCGGACCGTAGAAGGCCGCGCCGCCCGGATCGTCGACGAGCTCGAGACCCGACTCCTCGCCGACCTCGCGCAGCGTCTGCTCGGCCTCCGCCCACTGGGCGTCGGTGCCCACCGACTTCTCGGGGTCGCGGGTCGAGAGCTCGAGATAGAAGTCGTCGAGACCGTAGGCGCGCAGCGTCGCGAAGACGAACTCGAGCTGGCTCTTGATCTCCTCCTTCACCTGCTCGTCCGTGACGTAGATGTGCGCGTCGTCCTGGGTCAGCCCGCGTACGCGGGTGAGCCCCGAGAGCGTGCCGCTCTTCTCGTAGCGGTAGACCGTGCCGAACTCGGCGAGCCGCAGCGGCAGCTCGCGGTAGCTGCGGGCCCGCGCCCGGAAGATCAGGTTGTGGAACGGGCAGTTCATGGGCTTCAGGTAGTAGTCCTGACCCTGCTTCGTCACGTTGCCCTCGGCGTCGACGACCTCGTCGAGGTGCATGGCCGGGAACATCCCGTCTCGGTACCAGTTGAGGTGCTGGCTCGTCTCGAACAGCGCCCCCTTCGTGATGTGCGGGCTGTTCACGACCTCGTAGCCGTTCCGCAGCAGCTCGTTCCGCATGAAGGTCTCGATCTCGTGGCGGATGATGCCGCCCTTCGGGTGGAACACCGCGAGGCCCGAGCCGATCTCGTCGGGGAAGCTGAAGAGGTCGAGCTCGACGCCGAGCTTGCGGTGGTCCCGCTTTGCCGCCTCCTCGAGGCGGGTCTGGTACTCGCGCAGCTCGTCCTTCGTCGGCCAGGCCGTGCCGTAGATGCGCTGCAGCATGGGGTTCTTCTCGCTGCCGCGCCAGTAGGCGCCGGCGCTGCGCTGCAGGCCCCAGCCGTTCCCGATCATGCGCGTGGACGGCAGGTGCGGCCCACGGCAGAGGTCCTTCCAGCACAGCTCGCCGGTCTTCGGGTCGACGTTGTCGTAGATGGTGAGCTCGGCACCGCCGACCTCGACGCTCTCGTTGTCGTCGCCCTGATCCGCCCCGCCCTTCAGCCCGATGAGCTCCAGCTTGTAGGGCTCGGCCGCGAGCTCGGCCCGCGCCTCCTCCTCCGTGACGACGCGGCGCACGAAGCGCTGCCCCTGCTTCACGATCCGCTGCATCTCCTTCTCGATGGCCTTCAGGTCCTCGGGGGTGAAGGGCTCGGCCGGATCGAAGTCGTAGTAGAAGCCGTCGGTGATGGGCGGGCCGATGCCGAGCTTCGTCTCGGGGTTGATGCGCTGCACCGCCTGCGCCAGCACGTGCGCAGCCGAGTGGCGCAGGATGTTCAGGCCGTCGGGGCTCTCGATGGTCACGGGCTCGACGAGGTCCGTCTCCGTCACCTCCACCGCGAGGTCGCGCAGCTCTCCGTTCACGCGCATGGCGACCACGTTGCGGTCGGTGAACAGGCTGAAACCATCTGCCACGATTCGGCTCCTCATCACGGGCTGGAAGACTCGTCAATCCTACCGGGTGGGCGGGCTCCGCTCTCCCGCCGGAGCGCGGTGAGCACCGCGCTTCCCTCGCGGCGGATCGGTCTCACTAGACTCGAGCCAGACGGAGGCGGCGAGGCCTCCCGGGCCGAAAGGATCGTCATGTCGCAGAGCTTCGTCTTCCCCGGCATATCGCAGCGGATCGTCGAGACCCCGCGCCTGCGCACGGGAGTGCTCGAGCGGGTCGGCGACGATCCCGAGACCTCCGCCGAGCGCACGGTGGTGCTCGTGCACGGCAACGTCTCGTCGGCGCTCTTCTGGCAGCAGCTGATGCTCGAGCTGCCGCGCGAGCTCCGGGTGATCGCCGTGGATCTGCGCGGCTTCGGCGCCAGCGAGTCGAAACCCGTCGACGCCACCCGCGGCGTCCGAGACTTCAGCGACGACCTCGCCGCGGTGCTCGAGGCGCTCGGCATCGGCACCGCGCATCTCGTCGGCTGGTCGATGGGCGGCGGCGTGGTCATGCAGTACGCGCTCGACCATCCGGTGCTCAGCCTCACGCTGCAGGCGCCCGTCTCGCCCTACGGCTTCGGCGGCACCCGTCGCGACGGCAGCCGGCTGACGGACGACGACGCGGGCTGCGGAGGCGGCGGCGCGAACCCCGACTTCGTGCAGCGCCTGCGCGACGGAGATACGAGCGCCGACGGGCAGACCTCGCCCCGCAGCGTGCTGCGCACCGGCTACGTCGCCCCGGGGTACGCCGGCGAGCACGAGGACGCATGGGTCGCCTCGATGCTCACAACCTCGACCGAGCCCGGCAACTACCCCGGCGACGCCGCGGCGAGCGCCAACTGGCCGGGCTTCGCAGCCGGCGCCGTGGGCGTGCTGAACACGATGGCGCCGAGGTACTTCGACGTGTCGGGCATCGTGGATCTCGCCGAGAAGCCGCCCGTGCTCTGGATCCACGGCGACGCCGACGCGATCGTCTCGGACGCCTCCTTCTTCGACCTCAACCACCTGGGAGCGCTGGGCGTGATCCCCGGCTGGCCGGGCTCGGAGGCCGCCCCGGCTCAGCCCATGGTCTCGCAGACGCGCGACGTGCTCGAGGCCTACCGCGCCGCCGGCGGGGACGTGACCGAGGTCGAGCTCGCGGGCGTGGGGCACTCGCCGCACCTCGAGCGGCCGGCCGAGTTCCGGGCCGCGCTGCTCGAGCGGATCGGCTTCACCGGCTGAGCCGTCTGAGCCGCCCGCGCCGACCGGACGGGCCGGGTCTGCCGGACGCGCCGGCGCATCAGCCTGCGGAGGCGGAGACCGTCTCGGCGCCGCGCTCCAGCGCGGCACTGATGTCTCCGATGGCCTCGGAGAGCGCCACGAAGGCCTCGCCGATCGCGACGCACATCTCCGCGTCCGGAGGTGAGGCGCGATTGCTCAGCGCGAGCCCGAGCTCGGAGAGGTCCCGGGCGATTCCCTGAAGTTTGGCGACATCACGGTTCATGTGGGCCACCCTATGCGCCGCCCGGGAATTCCGGGGCGAGTCGCGCCGCCATTCGCAAATTCCGATGCGGCGGCGCCGCCTGCGAAGGGTAGCGCACTCCGCCCCCGGCATCCAGCCCCTGGCGGCCGAGTCCCGCTTCGCGCACGCTGGGAGGGTTCACGGCGACCTGATGCCTCCTCGCGGGGAGCGGCGCCGCGCAACGGAACCACGCAGGACCGAGACAGCAGTACCGAGACGAGGGAGAAGACCATGGGAATCCTGGATGACGCGAAGGAGACCGTCGGGGCCACCGCGAAGAAGGCGGGACGCGCGGTCGAGGACGGCGTCGACAAGGTCAAGGACAAGGTCGACGAGATGAAGGCCGAGGCCGAGGTGAAGAAGGCCGAGGCAGAGCTCGATGCCACGAAGGCCCGGAACGAGGCGAAGGACAAGCTGCGGGACTGACGCCGGCCTGGATCCGCGCTCGGAAGAGCGAAACCCCCGGCCGGACCGGGGGTTCTGGTGGTGGGAGCAATTGGGCGCCGCGGGAACAGACGACCTCGGGTTCAGAAGCTGGTTTCCGCGTGGAATCAAGGCTCCTGCGAGGATGCCTCCCCTACCGGAGAGCCGGACGACCCCCTGATCGGGGCGTCGGCGGAACCAAGTAAACGACCTCGAACACGCCTCACGGACAAGGAAGTGGACGCTATGCGAACAGCCCGCGCGCAAGGCGTCAGCGTGAACGCGCTGGCGCGGCGATTCGGGATTCACCGGGGCACGGTGTGGGCGAAGACGCGATCAGAGTGAAGGCTTCCTGGCGTCAGGGTCGAGTCGCCTGGATCGCCGAAACGGTGGTGGCCTGCGTGTGGGAGGCCAACTCGGGTAGCAACAGACCAGATGGTCGCGGCACCTCGTGGTACGCGGCGGCGAGGTTGCTCCCGGGCTTGGTGCCGAACAGGGGTTCGTTAGCGTGCTCCTAACGGCCGACGCTCCGTGCGCCGAGGGCGGACTCTATGGAGTAGGAGGCCGACTTTGCCTGTGTCCGCGACGACGGCGACCTGCGACGGCCCTGAGCCAGCGGCAGCGCAGTATCGCGAGCGAGGCGGGGCAACCGCGACCCCGGCTTACGGTGCCCGCGTCGCCGCAGCCGACTCAGCTAGGATCGGGGCAGGCTCGCGGTGAGCGGCGGACGCCACCGAGATGAGTGCCTGAGCAACGCCGGTGAGGTTCCGTTTCGATCCGCGCCAGATCGCAGTGAAGGGGCGAGTAATCTCTTGCGGGGTAATCGCCAACGCTCGGAGCCGGTCGAGATGAACGTCGTCGCGTACCGTGAGTTCGCTGAGCACGGCAGGGGCAACGTTCAGCGCCACCGCTGATCGAACAGCCGCTTCCGTCGCAAGTGACACTACAGGTTGGGCTGCGGCACGTCCGAGAGCCGTGCGAACTGCGTCTTCATATGCGGCGCGAGTTCCGCTCCCCGGCTCACGGGAAACCAGGGGCAGGTCCGCGAGCTCAACGAGCGGGATCTCAGTTCTCACTGACCACGGATGATCGGTTGCAACCGCCACAATCATGCGATCACGTTGCACGACGGCACTTCCGAGGTCACGTGGTGGCTCGGGCTGTTCGATGAACCCAACGTCGATGCTGCCGGCGCGCACCATCGCAATGATCTCCTCACTATTGGCGGTGCGCAGCCCCACGGCAGTGGCGACGAGTCCGGCCCTCTCCTGCCTGCGTCGCAGACCTACGATCCAGCCCGGCAATAGATGGGCAGCGATCGTCTGGCTCGCCCCGACCGAGAGCGATGGGGCAGCCGAATCGCCGCGTAACCGCGACGCGGTGGTATCAAGACGCAAGACTGCCGCGAGCACCTCTTGTGTCTCTCCTAGCACCGTCGCACCAACTTCCGTGGGTGCGACACCGAATGGAGAACGTTGGATGAGTTCCAGGCCCAACATCCGTTCGAGGCTCCGCACCCGGTACGAGACGGCCTGCTGGGAAACCCCGAGCTCCTTCGCCGCTCGCGAGAGACTTCCGTTCCGGACTGCAGCCTCGAAGTGCTGCAGCTCAACGAATGTGGGGGACGACATGTATCAATGTTACAACGAGTGTTTGTATCCTGGTAAAACACTGGGGAGTTCCCGTCCTGGTGCCGGGCAGCCACGCTTGGTATTCATGCGCATCACTCCACTCCCCACGCTGCCACGCCGCCTCACCGCCCGAGGGATCGAGGTGCTCCCCGGCCTCCTATGCGCGGTCGCGATCGCAGCCGTGGCGACGGTGATTGGCCGGTTCGTGCCGCTGGTCGGGTCGGCGATCCCGGCAGTGGTCATTGGTGTCGCCGTAGCAGTGATCCGCAAGCCCCGCGGCCGCGTGCTCCCCGGCATCGGCTACTCGGGGAAGTTCGTCTTGCAATGCGCCGTCGTGCTTCTGGGATCGCAGCTCTCGCTGAAGAGCATCGTGGAGGTCGGTGCGGAGTCGCTGCCGGTCATGCTCAGCTCCCTCGCCGTGTGCCTGGTCGCCGCGTGGCTCATTGGACGGTGGATGGGCGTCGAACGCGACATCCGTACCCTCATCGGGGTCGGCACCGGCATCTGCGGGGCATCGGCCATCGCCGCCGTCTCACCGATCGTCAAGGCCAAGAGCCACGATATCTCCTATGCGATCTCGACCGTGTTCCTGTTCAATATCCTCGCGGTCATCGTCTTCCCGATCATCGGCCACGCGCTCGGAATGACGCCGCACGCCTTCGGGCTGTTCGCGGGAACTGCCGTCAACGACACCAGTTCGGTCGTCGCTGCGGCCAGCGTGTTCAGCAACGCGGCGCTCGGGTTCGCCATCGTCGTGAAGCTCGTGCGCACCCTCATGATCATCCCAATCAGCGTAACGCTCGCGATCACCGAGGGGCGACGCAACGGCGACGACGAGCACCTCACACCCCGGCGCGTCCTCGCGCTCATCCCGTGGTTCCTCTTCGGCTTCGTCATCATGGCCGGCATCGCATCGACCGGCATCATCTCCCCACAGGCTTCTACCGTGTTGACCGAGGTGAGCGTGTTCCTCGTCGCGACCGCACTTGCCGCGATCGGCCTATCCACCGACCTCCGAGCAATCCGCACCGCAGGACTGAAACCACTCCTGCTGGGGGCAATCCTCTCCGGGCTCGTCGCACTCACCACCCTCGGCACCATGCTCCTGACCGGGCACATCTCACTGTGAATAGCTCTTCGCCAAGCAAGCGAAGACTGACGTAGATGTGCATCCGGACCATCGTCACCGTCTTCGTGCGCCGGAACGACTGCAAAAGCGATAGATCGACTGCCTGGCTCCTATGTTCCGGTCACCGGCCTAGGGTCGACCCACTGTCGCGTGTTCTGCTGTCGCGTGTGTGCGGCTCGGGGTGGAGTTGGCGACGACGCTCCGCAAGAGCACGTTCAGCGGCCTCGCGTGCGGTTTGCTCGGCGGCGCGGGTCTGCTCGATCCGCTCGACGGCCTCGGCGGGGGTGAGTGCCCGTAGTGCCTCAATTTCGGAGCGAGCGTGCTGCGCGGTGCGGGTCTGGTTCTCGGCGTTGGCGTAGGGGCGAGCATCGAGGTAGGCGGCGCGGTTCTTCACCACCGTGTCGGTGCCAAAGATGCGGACATAAGCGCGTAGACGCGGCAGATCGTCGGGCTCCAGCGTCTTACGCACCGCTACCGCAGCGGCCTCCTGCTGTGCGGAGGCTTCGGTCACGCGGGGGTCGGCGTCGATGCGTGGCCTGGTGACGCGCTCGACCCAGGCGGCGCGGTTCCCGTTCCAGCGGGGCGGCTCACCCCACGCGCTCGTCAGTCGCCGCTCAGCGTCACGGGCGAGGGTCTGGGCACTGTGGTGTTCTCGGGTTGCGCGGCGCTTGCCGAACCTGTCAGCCATACGCAGGCGGTCGCGTGCGGTCTGCTGCTTGGTGTCGGCAGCCTGCCACTCGGCCAACGCTCCCAATGCCTGTGCGATGAGCGGCGCGGCGACGTCGCCGCGCACCCGCTCGACCTGCCGAGTCGCGGCGTCGCTCGCGCCTGCTGCCTGGTCGCGCTCATAGTGCTGCTGTTCGTGCAGCTCGGCGAGTGCATCGGCGGCCTGCTGCCAGAGTGCCGCCCGCCGTTCGGCGTGCTCGGCCTGTGCGGTGAGGGTGGCTATCTCGGTGTTGACGCGCTTGACGGGGCCGTCGTCGACCAGCCCCCACACCGCTTCCGTCGCTTGCTGGGTGGCATGGGTGAGGCCTCGGTCGGCGTGGTTGCGTTCTACGGCGTCGATGAACTGCTGCCGGGCGTCGTCGGTGTTCTCCGCGATGATGTGCAACTGGTTCTCGTGCTTGCCTCGGGTCATGCCGACGTAGACGGCGGCTCCGCTCATCGCGTTGGAGAGGATCGTGTGCGATCCCGGCGCGGTGACGCCCTGCACCCCGTAGGCGGTCGAGGCGTAAGCCAGGTGGGTGTGCTCGGTGACGTAGGCGGCGGGCAGGCGCACGGTGTGCCCTCGCTTTCGCCCGCTGCCTGCCTCGACCGCCCACAGCGCCCCGTCGTCGGTGACGTGTTGCACGATCCAGAGTTGCCGGTTCGCCACTCCCAGGCCGGTGTCGTTCTTGCGGGTCTGGATCAGGTCGCCCCGACCGATGGGGAGGCTGTCGCTCCCTGTCGCGGTCGCCTCGTCGTCCACGGCTCCGGCGTGGGTGCGGTGGTCGCGGACGCGCTCGTTCAGGTGGGCAGCCTCGTCGTTGGTGGCGACCGTGACCGCCTCCCCATCCTCTCGGTGCTGGGCGATGTGCTCGCGCAGACTCTCAGCATCGGCGTGCAGGCGGATCAGACCGAGTGCTGCGAGTTGGTCGAAGATCGCGCCGGGGTCGTCTCGGTCGCGCAACCGCACCGTGAGGTCGGCGTAGGCGGGGTCGGTGAAGCGATGTACCTCGGCCATGTCGATGGTGCGGCCCCGAATCTGCGCGGCCATGTCGAGCACCCCGCCCCTGCCAACTGCGGGGAGTTGCGCACGGTCGCCGACGAGCGCGAGCGTTGCACCGTGCTCGGTGGTGACGGCGAACAGGGCGATTGCGGTGTCTTGGTCGAGCATCCCCGCTTCGTCCACGATCACCCGCTCACCCGGTGCAAGCCGGGAGGCTTTCGGCACTCCGGTGTAGGTGCGCCCGGTTTCGGGGTCAGTATCACCGGGTGCGAGGCGTGTCCATACGCCGTCGCGGTTCCAGCGCCAACCGTGCGCGTGCACGAGGGCCGCAACGGAGGCGGTGGGGGTGGCGAGTTCGTGTTGCGCAACATCAGCGGCTTTCTTCGTCGGCGTCACCACCCGCGACAACCTGCCCCGCTCACCACTCGCGGTGATTGCGGTCGCGAGCATCGTCGTCTTCCCGCTCCCTGCTGCTCCTTCCACGATCACGAGCGGGTCGGTCGAGGCCAGGGCTGCGGCGGCCTCGGTCTGTCCGGTGTTGAGGCCGGCGGCCTGCTCGAGTGCTTGCACGTCCGGCAGCGTCGGCTCCACGTCGGGTACGCAGGCGGTGACGAGGTCGCGGAGTTCGGTTTCGGCTTGCATGACGCGCACGCTCGTCCAATGCGCCACATACTCCGGCCGTGGCACATCGGGCGGGAGGATCGTGAAGCAGTCCTCCAACGCCAACCGCGACACGACCGTGATGAAGTCGCGTATCTCCGCAGGGGTCGCTCGCACGCCGTACTCGGTCATTATCCGGGTCGCGTGCTCTGTCACGGTGTGCGCCGTCCACGCCGACGCTGAGGCCGCGCAACGATCCAGCGTGCGCGACGCCACCACCTGCACGCTCAGGTCGTCAAGCGAAACTGACGCAAAAGGCGCTGGCCGTTGCAGGGCGTCGGGGTCGTATCCGGCCTCGCGCAACTCCGTCACCCATCCGGTTTCCTCGGCCAGGGTGGTGGGCTTCTTCGCGGGCCGTTCATGCGCCCAGGCCTCCGCGCGCAGGCGAGTGGCGACGACCGGCCCCATGCTCTCGCCAGGGTGCGCGTGATCCCATTCCGCTTCGAGTCGTTCCAGGTTCTCGCCTACTTGCTTGCCGCGCTTACTCATCAGCGCGTTGAACGGCTCCAACTCGGTGACCTCACCAGTCACAGGGTCAAGGGTCAGGCCGTGCCGGTCAAGCACCGCATGCAGTTCGGGGCTGGCGGCGATCACGGCAGTGCCGAGGGCACGGATCGCACCCTGCTGCTTGAACAGCGCGGCAGTGAACAAGCCTCGCCATTTCCCTGCCGCGAACACGCGGGTGCCGATCTGCATATGAATGTGCCGGTGCGGATCACCCGCCCGCGACGTACGGTGCGTGATCCCGACGACGGGCATCTGCTCGACCGGTACGACCTCCTGCGCCCCCAACGACCCCACGCGGGTGACGGAGTGCTGGGCGAGCCAATGGCGAATCTCGCTGAGGGCATCCTGCTGGGCGGCATCCAAGGCGTCGGAGACTTCCTGGTGCAGGGCGGCGGCGATCGACAAGCTCTTGGCGGTGTTGATGACCATTTCCATGAACCGAGGTGATGACTTCCGATCTGACCCCGCACCCCTGGGCTTCCCCATCGACTCACCCGTGAGCGGGTTCACCCAGTCCACCCACCCCGCATACGCGGCAGGGTCAAGCGCCACCTCAGCGGTCACCGCACCCGATCCGTCGAGCGCTGCGAACTGCGCGACCGTGGTTTCTGCGCCGAGGTAGTAGTCGTCGGCGCGGGAGCGGTCGGATTCGACATAGCGCAACGCGTCAGCTCCGGTTCCCCGGAACGGGATCACGCCGCCATGCATCCCAACCACCACCCTACGTCTGCCTCACTGGGTATCTAGCGTATCAGCAACTACGGCACTTAGGATACGTTCATTCTCTGATATTGGCAAGTACATGAGCAGGGTGAGGGTTCGGCGAGTATCGCTGGGGTCGGCCGTGACAGGGGGGTCCAGGGCAAGATGTGCGAGTAGCGACGTGAGCGTAGCGGCGGTGAGGCGGTGAAGGGTCAGAGTCCGAGAGACGGTGGTTCCTGGCGCGGAGATGAAGGGGAACGTTGGAACGATGAGGCCGGTGAGTTCTTTCGCGGTCGGGGCATCAGCTCGGCCGGAAGCACCCGCCGCAAGTGCGCGTCACGCTCACGTTGCTCGCCACGCAGCTCCGTCACGGGCGCACCCGGAGCAAGCATCAGGGACCGCAGCATGTACGCGGCGTCGGCCTGTAGGCGCAGGTAGGTCGGTGCGGCCTCGACGCCGAGGTAACCGGGCCGCACGGCGGCAAGAGCGAACACCCCCGCATAGTTTCGCAACCACCTGACCGCTTCCGGGTCAGTGAGGATACGGTGTTGTTCCGCGCGCAGCACGGCGGCGGCTTGCGCCGGGTGCTCCCAGGCACCGTCGCTGGCGCGAGTGTTAGCGAAAAGGAGGCGTTCACGAGAGAACACCTGCACCCTCGCCACCTGCGAGTGCACTTCGAGCGCAGCGACCACGCTCGGCGACTGTTCCAACGCCGACTCGTGCGCACTCGGTGGCGTCCATCGTCCGATGCTGGGCAGGCCACCGGCGAGGGACCGCATTTCTGCCGAGAGGCGCGAGATGACGCCGGGTGTGGCGACGGCGGCGACCTCGACCCGATACCCGGCATCAGCAAACCTGACCGCCGTCCCCGTCACCATCGCGGCATCACGGAACGTGCCCTCCAGCAGTAACGAGTAACGGTGCGCGAGGGCGTGTTCGACGGCGAGGCGGACGAGACCACCCGAAACGGGCGCTGTCGCGTTCGGCATCGCGAAAGCATCGTCGCGGGCGAGTCTGACGTAGTCGGGATGGAACACGCGCAGGTCATCCCCGGTAACCTCGACCAGATCATCGCCGGGGTGCTCCTCGTGGATCGCGTGCTGCGCCTGCGTCTTGCCCGCCGCAGGCTGACCACCCAACAACACCAACACCGGCCCATCCGGATGCGGGGCGTGAGCGCGGAAGATACGGTCCCGGACGCGGGCTTCGAAAACCCGACTCAACCACTCAGCAGAACCGACGGGATGCGAAGCCGGATCGGTCATACCCGATCGCGCAGCGCGTGACTCTCGTCGTCCCAGGCCTCGTTCTGCGCAATCAGGCTTGCACGATCCGCCGGATTCAACGCGGCGACCTGCTCATCAACCAACCGCAACCGGCCCTCCCACCGCTCACGATCAGACTCATCCGCAGCCGCATCGGAACGAGCCAGCAGCTCCGCAATCAGGAGAGAAGCGGTGTGGCGGGTGATGTCGTAGAGCATCGCATCCGAGACATGCGTGAAGTCGGGACGTGTTCGCGCTGCCGGAGCGTCAGCAGTCAGAACCGTGTTGCTCATGGCTCACTCCTCTCACTCTGAGTCCTCATTCTACCCGCCACCCTCGGACACTGACCGGAAAGGGATGTCGCAGGGCTCCTCACTCCGTTATCCGGCGCGTCCTCGACGTCCCGGCGGCAGGAGTCCTTTGGCGCGGGCGCGGGCGACCCAGCCCTGCGCGGTCGAGAGTGGCACCCGGCTGATCTCGGCCATCTTCGCTGTCGGGTTCGGCTCGCCGTCGTCCACGAGTTGGGTGTGTTGGAGGGCGACGACCTCGTAGAAGTCCGCGATGCGCTTCGGGTTCCCGAGCGGTTTCATGACCTCGCTGGAGTGGAGGATGCGGCCGGAGGGCATGGTGAGGGTGCCACCCTCGAACCGGGTAGCGCCGGTGACGGCGAACTGGCGGCGGTTGATCGCCGCCTCAATCCGGGAGGTGGGGAGGTTTCGGAGCATGGGGCTTGCCACCGGGTCACCGGCCTGCTCGGGCAGGTAGATGATCCCCGTGATCCGTACCTCACCCATCGGCTCCTGGTGAATAAGGTACTGGCGCTGCAACCGCAAGAGCACGCGCGTGTAGGACTGGACATGCTGGATGAGGAACCACCGCCCATCGCGGCCATCGTTATACCCGGTCAGCTTCTGGCCTGGTGCGGGGTATGTCCGCTTGTCGTATCTGAGCGCGGCGTCGATGGCTACCGAGTCAGCAGAGGATGCGATCACGGGTGGATCGGGCATCACCCAGCCCGCTGGCAGATCCTCGGGGACCAGCAGCGGAACGTCCTCCACGTCTTGACTCATGCCTCCAGGGTAGTGGAATCTGAGATTCATCTCAAACATTGGCCGTTACGCCAAGTGTGTGCTACCTTGATATGGCGTACCTGCTATCGCATGAGATTGAGGTGAGTGTTCTGACCCCAGCCCCGACCCGTCAGCGCCACGACCGCGCGGCGCAGGACAGGGGTGTGCTCGGGGCTGACCCGGTGCTCAGACTTCGGGCGATCCGCCACGCGGAACCGGACGTTGGGAAGCTCGTGGAGTGGGTGCTGAACATCACCCAGGCACGCTGGGGTGCCTACCGAGCCGGGGAGCCCGACCCCTACGGGCTTCCGGTTCCCGCGAATCTGAGCCTGATGTCAGATGCGCGAGGCAGAGTAGAAGAAGAACAAGAACCCGTTCTGCTGCGCCAACGAAGGAGCACCGCATGACCATTACCACCGCTCCGATGGGCGTGACCGCCGACCACGGCAACGACAAGCCGGTACTGCTGGCCGTCTCCTACCTGCGCGTCTCCACCCGCGAGCAGGCCGAGCGGGGTGGCACGGAGGAAGGGTTCTCGATCCCCGCTCAACGCGAGGCGAACCATCGCAAGGCAGACGAACTCAGCGCGCGGATCGTGCGGGAGTTCGTGGATGCAGGCGAGTCCGCGCGCTCAGCGGATCGTGACGGGTTGCAGGAGATGCTCGCGTTCATCGCGGCGACGCGGGTGCAGTTCTGCATCGTGCATAAGCTCGACCGGCTCGCACGCAACCGCGCCGACGATGTGAAGATTCACGAAGCCCTCATCAACGCGGGCGTCACCCTCGTCTCCGCCACGGAGTCGATCGACCAGACGCCCTCGGGGATGCTCGTCCACGGCATCATGTCGAGCATTGCTGAGTTCTACAGCCGCAACCTCGCCACCGAAGTCACCAAGGGATTGACGCAGAAGGTCGCCCAGGGCGGCACGCCCATGCGCGCACCCATCGGCTACCTCAACGTGCGCCGCATCGACGACAACGGCCGTGAGATTCGCACCGTCGAGGTCGATCCCGACCGGGCACCGCTCATCGCCTGGGCATTCGAGCACTACGCCGAAGGCGAGACCTCCGTGACCGGCTTGCTCCGCGACCTCACCGCACGCGGATTGTTGACGGTGCCGACGCCGAAGCGCCCGTCGAAGCCGCTCGGAAAGAACACCCTCTACAAACTACTGACGAACCCGTACTACGCGGGAGTGATCCGCTACAAAGGTGCCCTGCACCCCGGCGCGCACGAACCGATCGTGGAACCGGAACTGTTCGACAAAGTGCAATCACTCCTGAAAGCGCGCACGGCGAAGATGACCCGCCACGTTCAGCACGCCCACCACCTCAAAGGACTCCTGCACTGCGGCACCTGCGGGTCACGGATGCTCTTGGACTTCGCTACCAACCCGCGCGGCACCACCTACGCATACTTCATCTGCTCCGGCCGCGCCGCCAAGAAAACGAACTGCACGAGGCGCGCGGTACCGGTCGCGGTCGCGGAACGCCTGGTCGCCGACTCCTACGCTTCGATCACGATCAGCGACGCGACGTATCAGCGCCTCGCCGCTGACGTGGACGCGGCATTCGACAAACGCAACGCAGGGAACGATCAAGAACTCGCTGACCTGACCGCGAACCGGGCACGCCTGGAATCAGAATCCGACAAGCTCCTCGCCGCGCACTTCGCCGATGCGATCGACCTCGACACGTTGAAGCGGCACCAAGACCGCATCCGTGCGGGCCTGGCCGACGTCAACCAGCGCCTCGCCGAGCACAGCGAACACCACACAGGCGGCCGCGCGTTCCTCCACGACTCGCTACGGCTGCTGACCGACGCGCACCGCGCTTACGCGCATTCCGGTGATGCTGACCGGCGGCTCGCGAACCAAGCCTTCTACACCCGCCTCGACATCACCGACGACGAACAGTTGCGCCCACGCCTCGCGGAACCCTTCGCGACGATCTTCCGCGAAGCACACAACGGCGGCGACGAAGGCAAGGAAGCGAAACGGGAACACCCAACATCATTTGATGTCACGTGTTCCCGTAAGACACTTTGGGTGGGCGATACCAGACTCGAACTGATGACCTCTTCCGTGTGAAGGAAGCGCGCTACCAACTGCGCCAATCGCCCCGGGCACCGCCGCATCGCGGTGCCAACCCCATCGAGAATACACGACTTCCGGGTCCGTCGTGACCACCCTCGCGGCTGCGGCGCCCGCGAGGGTGCGTCCGGGCCCGCGCGGGCGCTACGGCGTCGCCGGCGGCGCGAGCTGGCTGTTCAGGTTCTCGTTCAGCTCGGCGTTCACCGCGCCCAGCTGCTCGAGCTCGAGCCGCATCTCCTCGTAGCGCGCGATGTCGGCCTGCAGCACCGCCAGATCGGCCTGCAGCGCCTCGCTGCGCTGCTGCAGCTCACCGCGGGCCGCCCAGAAGGCCGCCTCGTCGTCGGAGAACTCGAACGCCTCGTTGCGCCGGTTGAACTCGGCGACGTCGGCGTTCAGCTCCTGCACCGCGGTGTCGTAGGCCGCGCTGCGGGCCTCGATGCTCTCGCGCAGCTCGGTCATCGTCTGCTGCAGCTCATCGGCCCGGCTCTGCAGATCCGCGAACACCGCGTGATAGGCGTCGAAGAAATCGATGATGAGCGGCCGGTTGCGGAAGCTCTCCGCGTAGTGCCGTTCGAGCCACTCCGGCAGCACCGGCACCTCGGTGCCGAGCACCGAGTGCAGCTCGTTCGCGAACGCCTCGTCGGAGAGGCTCTCGTAGACCGACATGCGCTGCGCGAGCTCGGGATCCGCCGCGGCCAGATCCTCGTAGGCGGCGCGCAGTCCCTCCGACAGCTCGGCCCGCTCGTCGGCGCCGAGCCGCCAGAAGATTGCGTGGAGCAGCTCGTGGGCGGCGGTCACCTCGACGATCCCGTCGAGGCGCGGATCCGTCACCTTGAAGAGGTGGATGGTCCCGTCCGTGAAGCAGCCCAGCACGTGGCTGCCCTCCGCGTGATCGACCTCGGCGCACTGCTCGTTGAAGTTCTGGCTGGCGTCGAGCGTCGGCCTCGAGGCGAGGAAGACCCTGCGCCCCGAGTCCGTGAGCTCGAGACGGTCCGCGAGCTCCGAGACCTCCGGACTCGGCGAGAAGCTCTGCGCCGCGAAGTGATCGGCGATCTCCTGCCGGTGCATGTAGGCGAAGGCCGCGCCGAACAGCATCCCGACGACCAGAAGAACCGTCAGTACGCGACCGATCACCTTGCCCGCGCCCCCCGACATGTCTTCCAGTATCCGCGATCGCGGCTGGACGAGTGCCCCCGACGTCGCGAGTCGCCCGTTTCCCGAGGACAAACGGGCGATTCACAGCTCGTCCGGCCCCGATCGCGCACTCGATTTGCGGCACCTCCCGACGGTCCCCTATAGTCGTTCAGGTACACGGAAACGTGTGCGTGCGGATGTAGCGCAGTTGGTAGCGCATCACCTTGCCAAGGTGAGGGTCGCGAGTTCGAGTCTCGTCATCCGCTCCAGTAGCCAGGTTCACCTGGCTGCTTGTGGTGTCAACCACTCCGGTGGCGTGGCCGAGAGGCGAGGCAGCGGCCTGCAAAGCCGTATACACGGGTTCGAATCCCGTCGCCACCTCGCTTCACAACTGAATAGCCTTCACAGGCGCGATTGGCGCAGCGGTAGCGCGCTTCCCTGACACGGAAGAGGTCACTGGTTCGATCCCAGTATCGCGCACGAACAGAGCCCAGCCCCACGGCTGGGCTCTTCGCGTTCGTGCGCAGGATACCGGGCCTCACACAGCGACCTCGCGAGAATCGACGGAAGCCTCCGTGCGGTCGGCGCTGCGGCACGGCACGCGGCCTGTAGTCTGCAACGGTGGGGTTCTCGCCGGCGGGTCTGCTCATTGCGCTGGCCGTGCTCGCGCCCAACCTGCTGCTCATCTGGCTGCCGCCCCGTGAGCCCCTGCCCCGAGTTCGAGTGCCGGCACCCCTGACTCTGCTCGAACGAGTCGGCCAGGCGCTGTGCCTGGTCGTACCGGCGATCACGCTTCCCGGCGGATTTGTGGCCTGGTGGCTGCTGCCCGCATCGCTCGCCCTCGCCGGGTACTACGCGCTCTGGGCGCGCTATCTCGTCACGGGACGGGTGGGAGCGTCGCTGTACCGGTCATGGTGGATCCTGCCGGTGCCGATGGCGCTCCTCCCGGTGCTGGTGTTCCTGGCCGCCGCCGCATGGCTGATGAATCCCTGGATCGCGATCGCGGCCGGGGTGCTGGCCATCGGGCACGTTCCGGCCTCCCTCGTGATCGCCCGAGCCCTCGGCCCTCGCGCCTGAACCGCTCTCGAATCGGCCTCCGGTGGCTGCTCGCGGGACCGGTGGGCGCATCGTCGCGACCGGCGCCCCGGCCATACCTCTTCGGTCGCAGCGTCCAAAGGCGCGCCGGAATTTGGGTCGATCGTCCAGGACGCGGGCCCCGAAAGCTGGTGGCATGGGATCCGGCGGCGCACGAGCGGCGCCTGATCGACTCGAGGGAGAGTGAGACCAAGTGAGCAGCACGACCGGATCCGCCGAGACCGCCCATGAGAGCTCGGAGGCGCTGAAGCAGCGCATCCGCGGGCTCCACGACCTGATCGCCGAGCACGCGGCCGAGACCGAGGAGCACCGCAGCGTGGCCCAGCCCGTGATCGACGCCCTGCAGGAGGCCGGGGCCTTCAAGCTCGCCACGCCGAAGCGCTTCGGCGGCTACCAGTACACCATTCGCGAGTTCGTCGACGTCAACAACCTCATCGCGCGCGCCGACGGCTCGACGGCGTGGGTCTCCACGCTCATCAACATCTGCAACTGGATGACGGGCTGGTTCCCCGAGCGGGCACAGCAGGAGGTCTGGGGCGAGGATCCCGACGCTCGGGTCTGCGGAGTGCTCGCGCCGAGCGCGACCGCCGTCCGCGAGGGCGGCGGCCAGCGCATCACCGGAGCCTGGCCCTACGCCTCCGGAAGCCCGCACGCGCACTGGGCGCTGCTCGGCGTGCCCGTCGTGGACGAGGCCGGAGCGCCGGTGGACCAGGGCCTCGCGCTCGTCCCGCTCGCCGAGCTCTCGATCGAGGACACCTGGTACGTGGCGGGCATGCAGGGAACGGGCAGCAACACGATCGTCGCGAACGGCGTCTTCGTGCCCGACCACCGCATCCTCTCGATCACCCGTGCGATCGAGGGGCACTCGGAGACCGAGTTCAAGGACGAGACCCTGTACCGCACGGCGTTCGTCGCGACGCTCGCGATCATCCTCGCCGGGCCGATGACCGGGATCGCGCAGGGCGCGCTGGACCGAGTGCTGGCCTCGCTCGCCAAGGGCAAGCCGATCGCCTACACCTTCTACGAGGACTCCGCGCTCGCGGGATCCACCCAGATCAACGTCGCGGAGGCCGCCGAGGTCATCGACACCGCCGTGCTCCACATGCACCGCTGCGTCGACTCCCTCGACGCGCACGCCGCGGCGGGCACCTACCCCGACCTGATCGAGCGCGGACGGGCGCGCATGGACACCGGGTACATCGCCCGGAAGACTCGGGAGGCGGTCGACCTGCTCATGTCGATCCAGGGCGCGGGAAGCTTCGCCCAGGTGAACCCGCTGCAGCGGATGTGGCGGGACCTCAACACCTCCTCCCGGCACGCGGTCATCGGGCCCTACATCGCGAGCGAGGTCTACGGCCGCGCGCTGCTCGGGGTGAAGGATCAGGTCACCCCGCTGATCTAGCGGCCGGACCCCGCTCAGGCGAGCGGGCCTCCCCCGGCGCGCCGCTCGTCCGGCTCCGCCTCGTCGAGGAGCTCCCGGACGAGCAGCGCGCAGCGCAGCTGCAGCCGGCGCTCGTTCACGCTCCTCCCCAGCAGCTCCTCCGCGCGCTGCACCCGGTAGCCCACGGTGTTCCGGGACACGGAGAGGCGCTGGGCCGCCGCGAGCGGGCTGCCGCGCTCGTCGATGAACGCGGCGAGCGTGCGGCGCAGATCCTTCGCCTGGGCCGTCTCCGCCGCCAGCGGGCCGAGCTCGCGGGCGACGAAGTGCCGCGCGCGCTCGGCGTCGGCGAGCAGCAGGGAGAGCAGGTCCACCTCCCCGTAGCCCACGACGCGGCCCGGCGGAGGGGCGGCCTCCAGGGCGTCGACCGCGCCGCGGGCCTCGCGGTGGGACAGGAGGAAGCCGTCGAGGCCCGTCGCGATAGAGCCGGTCGCGGCGTAGGCGCCCGCCGGGAGCCCGCATGCCTCCGCCGCGGAGGCGATCCCGCTCTCGGAGGCCGGGGATCCCCAGGCCCAGACCAGGCCGTCCCCGGCGTGCAGCACGAGGCGGCGCGTGCAGCGCGCGGCCGAGAGCAGCCGCTCGAGCGCCGCCGCGGTCGCCTCCGCCTCGGCCTGCGGCCCGACCGCCACGACCGCCGCGTGCGGGCCGTCGAGCGCGTAGCCGAGCCGCTGCTCGGTGCCCGGGGACGGCGAGCCGCCCTCGAGCAGGCGGGTCGCCTCGACGAGTCTCGCCCGCGTGTCGCTGCGCTCCCACTGCAGCTGCTCCGCTCGATAGTGCGCCGACATCTCGGCGACGAAGAGGTCGAAGAACTTGAACATCCGCTCGGACAGCGCCCGCGTCTGCGCGAGCGACTCCCCGAGCTCGCCCAGCTGCGCGCAGGAGGCGAAGAAGGCGTTCGCCATGATCCCGTGCCCGAGCTGGATGCCCCGCATCATCTCGTCGAGGCTGATGCGGCGATGCACGAAGTCGGTGGCCGCCGCGAGCGACTCGGGGGTGGCGGCGCGCTCGGTACGGCCGCTGGCGAGTGCGGTCAGCAGCTGCAGCGTCGTGGATTCCGTCCCGGTGCGCAGCGCCTCGAATGCGCCCTCCTGCCGTGAGTAAACCGGGAGCTCCCGGGTGATCCCGTCGGCCACCCGATAGCCCAGCTGGATGCCCCAGTCGAGCGGCCCCGGCCCCAGCGACGAAAGCACGTGCGCCCGCTGCGACAGCCCGCTCGCGGGCTCCGGGATCGCGGCCCCCTCGTCCGGGGCCAGCTCCGCGATCCACGCGAACTCGCTCGAGAGCATCGGCCCTTCGCCGCCCCCATGCGGCCTCTCCGCAGTCATGTGACTCCATTCCTTCGAGTCGGGAAGCTGCCGCCACGATACTCCGCTCCGCTGCGGGAGCACGAGCCGGCGTCCGGGATCCGGCTCTTCCGCGCGACCGGCGCGAACACTAGGCTGAGCGCCAATCATCCGCAACGGCGCGGAGAAAGGGGATGAGGCCATGGGACTTCGGGAGATGCTGAGCGTGCAGGTCGGGACCGGGAGGGGGCCGGCCACCGGGGACGGGCTCTCGGTCCAGGGACTGGAACCGGGCCGGCGGGTCGACGCGGGCACCGTCGGCGAGGGGGACGGCGGCGACGGCGGAGCCTCGAACCAGCCCCTGTTCCTGACCGCCAAGAACCTGACCTTCCCCGGCGTCACGGTGCTCGGCGGCCTGATCCTGAACTTCATCGTCAAGAACACGGGCGCCGACGGGGCCGCGCTCTGGATCGCCCTCGCGATCGCGCTCGTGTTCGGCGGTCTGCTCACCTGGATCGGGCTCACCGATCCCAAGAACCGGCAGTCGAAGCCCATCCAGCTCGTGGTCGGGATCATCAACACCGCGCTGCTCTGGATCGCCCTGTTCGGCGTCTCCAGCATCTGAGCGCGGCACCCCGGCCCGCCCGGATACGGCGCCGCCGGAGCGCCGTATCCCCCATTGCCGGGCTCGGACGGGGATCCCTAGACTCGGCGCCATGAGCACACCGCGCGCCGCCGTCTCCCCCGTCTCCGTCGCCCTCACCGCCGTTCTGATGACCACCGGGCTCGGCCTCGCCGGGTGCGCGACGCAGGCCCCCGCCGCCGAGGGACCCGCCACTTCGAGCGCGGCCGAGCAGACCCCGGGCGAGAGCCCGGGAAGCGGAGCCGAGCCGCTGACCGCCGAGGACTTCGCCGAGCGCGTGACCGCGGCGCAGCTGCGGGCCGGCATGGTGCACACCTCGCAGACGATCGAGGATGCGAGCGGACGGCTGACCGCCGAGGGCGACATGACGGTCACCGCCGACCCCGCCTCCGTGCGGGTGGCGGTCACGATGAACGGCCCGAACGGCGCGAGCGAGGTGCGCATCGTCGACGGCGTCATGTACATGAACCTCAGCGCGCTCTCGGGCGACAGGTTCATGGTGTTCGAGGGCGGAGACGGCGGCTCGGGGCTCACCGCCGACGCGATCATCGGTCAGCTCGCCCCGCAGACCCAGCTGTCGACCTTCGGCGCATCGATCCGCGAGTTCGCCGTGGGCGGCACCGAGCAGCTCGACGGCGTGAGGGCCACGCAGTACACGCTGGTGCTCGACACGGCCACCCTCCTCGGCGGGCCGCTCACCTCGTGGATCGACCCCGCGCTCGTCGGCGAGACCGTGCAGTACGAGATGTGGGTCGGCGACGACGACCTGCCTCGCCGGGCGATCATGACCTTCCCGGGACAGACGAGCACCACCGACTACAGCCGTTGGGGCCAGGCCGTCGACATCCAGGCGCCGAGCCCCGATCAGATCGGGTGACCGGGGCTCGGAACCGGAGCGCGACCGCTCCGGCTGCTTCGACCTCTTCGACTACTTCGCCACGGCGAGACGGGCCTCGCGCGCGGCGAGCTCCTGCCGGACCGCGGGGATCACTTCCTCGCCGGCGAGCCGGATGTTCTCGACGAGCTCCTCGTGCGTCGCGTAGTCAATGGCCAGGCCGATCTCGTCCATGCCGTACTCGGCGAGCTTCAGCAGCTTCTCGATCACGTAGTCGGGGTCTCCGATGGCGAGGGGCGTGCGCTCCAGCAGCTCGTCGAACTCGCCGTCGAAGAACTGGCCAGTGGTGCCCATCGTGCCCTCGCTCGTGCCGTAGGTGAGCTGCTGGTTGAGGTTCTGCTGCTTCATCGAGCGCTTCGCGTACTCCATGGTGCCGAACTCGACCTGGTCCCGCGCCTCCTTCGACGTCCTCGCGACGTGCATCGGGCTCACGATCGTGATCTTCGAGTTCGGCGGGGTACCCGGGATCTCGGCGCCGTTCTCCCAGCCCTCGCGGTACGCATCGAACTGCGCCTGGATCTGGTGCCATTCGATGTTGTTGGTGACGCCCATCCAGCCGAGGCGGTGCTCGCCGGCCATCCGGCAGGACTTGAGGCTCACCGAGGCGAGCGACGGCGCAGGGGGCGGGGACTGCAGCGGGTACGGCGTCAGGCGCACCGCGTCGAAGTTCCAGAACTCGCCGTGGTGCGAGAAGGGCTCCCGGGAGTTCCACGCCTTGTAGATGATCTCGAGCGCCTCGAAGGTCCGCGCATTGGTCTCGGCCGGGTCGATCTCGAAGGCCGCGAACGTCGGCGGGGTGTTCCCGCGCCCCACGGCGAAGTCGACGCGGCCGCCGGAGAGCACGTCGATGGTCGCCCATCGCTCGGCGATGTTGAGCGGGTGGTGCAGCGGCGTGATCACCGCCGCGGGCATGAGGCGGATCCGCTCCGTCGTCGCCGCGATCCAGGGGAAGAGCACGTCCAGCGCGCCCGTCGTGTTGGTGGGGAACTTGAAGTGCTGCTCGGACATCCCGAAGGAGTCGAATCCGTAGCGCTCCGCGGCCTGCGCCTCGAGAATCACCTCGCGCACGCGCTGGCGCTCGTCCTCGCCCTTGCGCACGTAGCCCTGGGTCACAATTCCGAATTTCGGGCTCTCCACTTAACCGGACTACCCTCACTGGATGAGCACACTACTGGCAGGACATGATTATCCGGGATCGATGGGCGAGTTCCTCGCTTGGTTCAGCACTGACGAGGCCTGCCGGGATTACCTGGCTTGGCTGCGCTGGCCGAGCGGCTTCACCTACGACCGATGCGGGCACGAGGACGGATGGCGCATCGCTGATGGGCGTTGGAAGTGCTCATCCTGTTCGCATCGTACGTCGGTAACGGCGGGCACAATCTTTGATCGGACCCGCACCCCGCTGACGGTGTGGTTCCAAGCGGTGTGGGCGTTCGCGACACCAAAAGACGGCGTCTCGGCACTCGGACTGCAGCGCACTCTCGAGTTCGGGTCGTACCAGACCGCGTGGGCGATCCTGCATCGCCTGCGATCTGTGCTCACTCGCCCGGACAGAGAACTGCTCCACGGCATCGTCGAGGTCGACGAGACGTACATCGGCGGCGAAGAGCCCGGCCTGTCTGGCGGGCGGGCTCGCGGGAAGAAAGCCCTCGTCGCGGTTGCTGTCGAGGAGCACGAGCCCCGCGGCTACGGCCGATGCCGCATGGAGACCATCGAGGATGCTTCCCGCGCCACGCTCCACCGGTTCATCAGAGAGAACATCGCACCCGGCAGTCGGGTCATCACCGATGGGTGGGGCAGCTACCGTGGACTCGACCTGATCGGCTATATCCATGAACCCCGGAACCAGAACGCTGCAAGAGCGCGAGGCGAAGATGTCGGGACGCTGCTGCCGGGAGTGCACCGCGTGGCCTCACTTGCGAAACGATGGCTGTTGTCGACTCATCAAGGCGCGGTCGATAGGGCGCACCTGGATGAATACCTTGGAGAGTTCTGCTTTCGGTTCAACCGGCGTACTTCGAACAGTCGCGGTTTGTTGTTCTACCGCGTTCTTGAACTCGCTGTCGGTCACTCCCCGGTTCGCTACAAGGATCTCGCCCGCGGCACCCGCTCTCGGAGCGTGTCGCCGATACCGCCGCGCACGACCGGGCATCCGCCCTCGATCGAGCGCGCTACCGGGGAATGGCCCTGGCGATCACGTTAGTCCGGTTAAGTGGAGAGCCCTATCCGAATTTCACTGCTCTCCTCCATTGTTCATGCCGATTGCGAACGTGCCGCCAATATACGAGCCGGGTTCGGGGCGAGAACAGGAGAGTGGCCGCATGCGCAACTGGCGCCGGATCGGAGCGCACGGCAGCCGTCGGTCAATCGAGGGGAACCGGCTCCTCGACGGAGCCGGTCGGCGGGAGGATGGGCTCGGCGGGCGGGCCGCGCGTCAGGCCTCGGCCGGCCGCGGGGCGCGCGCCCGGCGCCTCTGGGGCAGCGGCACGAGCATCGAGGTGGAGCGCCGGTACTCCTCGTACGCGGGGTACTTGGAGGCCGAGATCGACTCGGTGAAGTTCGTCGAGCCGATGAAGAGGGCCGTCAGCAGCAGCGCGCCGATGATCGAGATGTTGATCACGCCGCCCCAGAAGCCGAGCCCGGCCGCGAGGGCGGCCACGACGCTGAAGAGGTAGAGGATCCACCACTGCGACACCTCGAAGAAGAAGTTCGGGTGGCGGCTGAAGCGGAAGAGCCCCTCGGTCTGGAACCCGGGCTCGAGCGTGCCGCCGGCGAGCCGCTTGCGCCGGTGGAAGCTCCACTGCTGCTGATCCGCGATCGTCTCGCCGGCGAGCGCCGCGAGGAAGAGCGCGGCGACGAGCACGTCCCAGCCGCCGAGCGGCGAGGGGTGGCGCAGCGCGAACTCGGCGGGCAGCGTGATGAGCACGAGCAGCGTCATCTGGAAGCCGACGATGAAGAGCAGGTTGAAGACCTGGTACTGCCACGGCTTCATGCGGGCGCGCAGGATCGGCCAGCGGTAGTCCTCGAGGCCCGTGTACCCGCCCTTGCGCGCGAAGTTGAAGGTGAGCCTGGCGCCCCAGAGCGTGACGAGCACCGCCATGAGCACGACGCGGCCCGCATCGCCGTCTCCGATCAGCGCGCCGACCGCGAAGATCCAGGTGTAGACGACCGGCACGATCGACCAGGCCCGGTCGACCCACGAGGTGTCGCCCGTGAACAGGGACAGCAGCCAGCAGAGGGCGCTGATCGCTCCGGCGACGACGATGACGAGCATGAGCGGATCCATGCCGCCATGCTATCGAGAGACGGCGCCCCGCCCCGGAGAACCGGGACGGGGCGCCGTCGGATGCGGATCGAAGCCGCGGGGCTCAGAGCGCGCGGACGTTCGCGGCCTGCATGCCGCGCTGTCCGGGCTCGGCGTCGAACTCGACGCGCTGGTTCTCGAAGAGATCGCGGCGGCCCGAGCCCTCGATCGCGCTGAAGTGCACGAACAGGTCAGCCGAGCCGTCGTCGGGGGCGATGAAACCGTAACCCTTTTCCGAGTTGAACCATTTCACGGTGCCAGTGGCCATGGGGGTATTCCTTCTTCACTATCTTGGACCGCCGGGGCGGCCCGTCAAACCGCGACCGGGTCGCGGATGGGGAGTATCAGCGGACTCCCGCTCGAGAACGACAACGGCGGCGGTAGACGCAGAAGCGAAGCGCGCGGTGGACAGTGCGCCAATACGAACACTCTAGCCCAGCATCGGCGCCAGCGGGTGGATGGATGCAGGGAATTGTCCGCGGGCGACGGACCGACGGGCCGGCGGACCGGCTCGAGGAGGCTCAGGCGTCGAGCGCGGCGGCGATCTCGGCCGCGGCCGTACGCAGCCGCTCCGCGATCTCGCCGGGCGAGCGGTCGCTGGCGAGGAAGGCCGTCCCGACCGCGAGCGGGACGTAGCCGCGCAGCACGAGCGGGACGGCGACGGAGTGGAGGCCGGGGATGACCTCGTCGCGGCTCGCCGCATAGCCCGTGCCGGCGACGGCCGCGGTGTCCGCCCGCTGTCGCTCGCCGAGCTCCTCGGGCCACTGCTGCACGGGCAGCTGGCAGAGCACCGCGCGTCCCGGCGCGCCGATGCCGAGCGGATGCTGGGTACCGGGGTGCTGCGCGACCGTCACGATCGACCGCCGGGGGGCGACGCTCGTCAGCGTGATCGCGACGTCGCCGTCGTGACGGACGAGGAAGCAGGTGGCCTGGAGGTCGTCGGCCGCGGCGCGCAGCGCCGGCATCGATGCCTGCTGCAGGTCGCGCTCCACCGTCGCCGCCAGGGAGGCCAGCCGGGGCCCGAGCTCGTAGCTCCCGCGCTCGTCGCGCACCACGAGGCGGTGCTCCTCGAGGGTGCGCAGCAGCCGGTAGGTGATGGAGCGGTGCAGGCCGAGCTCGGCGGCGATCTCGGAGCTGGAGGCCGCACCCCCGCGGGCCGCGAGGAGTTCCAGGATGCTCAGACCGCGCGACAGCGTCTGAGAGGTGACCCCGCTCGAGACCCTCGACTCCGTTGCCATGACCATGCTCTCCCTTGCCGCCGCGCGCCGCGGCGATTACCATGTGCATAGATTGTTCGTTAAAAGATCAATCGTCTCTAATATAGAGCATATCGACCCCGGATGCGTCACCGGGCCGATGCGGCACCCGAGGAGCCCCGACATGGAATTCCACCACCACGGCTACGAGTCCACCGATCCGCGGGTGCGCCCCGCCGCGGGAGCCGGCATCGACCGGCCCGCGGAGATCCCCGACGAGGTCGACGTGCTCATCGTGGGGGCCGGCCCGGCCGCGATGCTGCTGGCCGCTCAGCTCTCGCGCTTCCCCGAGCTCGTGGTGCGCATCGTCGAGCGGCGCGGCGGCCGCCTGCCGGTCGGGCAGGCCGACGGCATCCAGGCCCGCACCGTCGAGACCTTCCAGGCCTTCGGCTTCGCCGAGCGCATCATCGCCGAGGCGTACCGCATCACCGAGACCGCGTTCTGGAAGCCCGACCCCGAAGACCCCTCGCGCATCGTGCGCACCGCCCGTACGCCGGACGATGCGCAGGGCCTGAGCGAGTTCCCCCATCTCGTCGTCAACCAGGCGCGGGTGCTCGACTACTTCGCCGAGGCCGCGGCGAACGCCCCCGGCCGGATCGTGCCCGACTGGGGCTGGGAGTTCACGGGGCTCGAGATCGCGGATCGCGGCAGCCACCCGGTCACCGCGACCCTGCGGCGCAGCGCGGACCCCGACGGCGGCGCGCCCGAGGGCGCCGAGCGCACCGTGCGCGCGAAGTACGTCGTCGGCGGCGACGGCGCCCGCAGCCGGGTGCGCGCCTCGATCGGGCGCCGGCTCGAGGGGGATGCGGCGTTCCACGCCTGGGGCGTGCTCGACGTGCTCGCGAACACCGACTTCCCGGACGTGCGCACCAAGAGCGCCATCCAGTCGCACGACGGCGGCAACATCCTGCTCATCCCCCGCGAGGGCGGGTACCTCTTCCGTCTGTACGTCGATCTCGGCGAGGTCGCCGAGGACGACGACGGCGCCGTGCGGCGGACGCCCACGGACGAGATCATCGCCCGCGCGAACGCGATCCTGCATCCCTACTCGGTCGACGTGAAGTCGATCGCCTGGCACAGCGTCTACGAGGTGGGCCACCGCCTCGCCGACGGCCTCGACGACGTGCCCGCGGAGCTCTCGGGCCGACGGACGCCGCGGGTCTTCCTGATGGGCGATGCCTGTCACACGCACTCCGCGAAGGCCGGTCAGGGCATGAACGTCTCGATGCAGGACGGCTTCAATCTCGGCTGGAAGCTCGGCCTGGTGCTCCGCGGGCAGAGCCCCGAGACGCTCCTCGCCACCTACGCGGCCGAGCGCTCGGTCACGGCGAGGGACCTGATCGAGTTCGACCGGGTCTGGTCGACCCTCATGGCGACCCCGGCCGACGAGATGGAGGATCCGACCGAGCTCGAGCGCTTCTACGTACAGGGCGCCGAGTTCTCGAACGGCTTCAAGACCGAGTACCTGCCGTCGATGATCGTCGGCGGCGCCGAGCACCAGGCGCTCGCCACGGGCTTCCCGATCGGCAAGCGCTTCAAGTCGGCTGAGGTCGTGCGACGCAGCGATGCGAATCCGCTGCACCTCGGTCATCTGCACGAGGCCGACGGCCGCTGGCGCGTCTACGCCTTCGCCGACGCCGCGGCACCCGGCACCCCGGGCTCGGCGCTCGAGGCCTGGGCCGAGTGGTTCGGCGCGGATCCCGCCTCTCCCCTGCTGCGCTGCACGCGCGAGGGCGCGGACGACGACGCGGTGCTCGACGTCAAGGTCGTCTACCAGCAGGACTACACCGAGGTCGAGCCGGGCGACGTGCCCCGCGTGTTCAAGCCCGCCAAGGGTCCCTTCGACCTCGTCGACCTCGACAAGATCTTCGCGGGCGGGCACGGCACCGACATCTTCGCCGAGCGCGGGATCAGCCGGGACGGCGCGGTGGTCGTCGTGCGACCCGACATGTACGTCGCGGCCGTCCTCCCCCTGTCCGCGCGGGCCGAGCTCGCCGAGTTCTTCGCGGCGCACCTGCTGCCGCAGCGCGGCTGAGGCGGATCTAGTGCCCGGCCCCTCGACGCCCGCTGCCCCGATGCACAGCGTCCCCCTGTACACGGCCGAGCAGGTGCGCGCGGCCGAGGCGCCGCTGCTCGCGGCCGGCGAGCCGCTCATGGACATCGCCGCCGCCGCGCTCGCCCGCATCGCGGCCGAGTCCCTCGCCGAGTTCGATGCGGCGGACGGATCGCCGCGGCGGCCGCGCGTGCTCGTGCTCGCCGGCAGCGGCAACAACGGAGGCGACGCGCTGTTCGCGGCCGCGCGACTGGCCGGGCGGGCCGAGGTCGAGCTCCTCCCCGCCTCGTCGCGCCGCCACGAGGCGGGGTTCGCGGCGGCACTCGCCGCCGGCGCGCGCGAGATCGATCTCGCCGAGCTGTGCGCGCGGATCCGCGCCGACGGTTACGACCTCGTCCTCGACGGCGTCCTCGGCATCGGCACGGCCGCCGATCCGGCGCTGCGCGGCGAGGCCCGCGAGGCGGTCCTCGAACTGCTCCCGAGCGTGCGGGCGGGTCGCAGCCGGGTGCTCGCGGTGGATCTGCCGAGCGGCCTCCACCCGGACACCGGAGAGGCGGACGACGCGGTGCTGCCGGCCGCGACGACCGTCACCTTCGGCGCGGTCAAGCGGGGGCTCGCCCGCGGACGGGGGCCGGAGCTCTCGGAAGGGATCGTGCTCGTGGACATCGGGCTCGGCGAGGGGCTCGCGGGCGCCGCTCCGAGCGGACGGGCGCAGGTCTCGCGGATCCTCTGATGCGCCGCCGCTCCGACGGCTCCGGAGCTCAGCCCCTCAGCGCCGGGGGCCCGAGACGCCCGGCGGCATCCGCAGGCCGCGCACGCGGATCGCGAAGGCGACGACCCACGCCCCGATGAACACCGCGATCACCCCGCAGACCACGGCGACCACGGTCAGCGCGAACTGCGGCCAGACGAGGGCGGCGATGCCGCCCAGCAGGGCGAACACCGCCGGGACCACCGCGAGCCCGCCGAAGCGGGCGGCCACGATGATGCCGAAGGCTCCCAGGACGATGAGCACGACCCCGAAGAACGCGACGAAGGCCTGGGCGGTCACCTCGGGGAAGACGATCGCGACGACCCCGACGATCGCGAGCACCAGCCCGCCCGCGATCGAGGCTCCGCTCGGGCGGGAGCGCAGCAGCAGCGCGATGCCGTTCGCGATCAGCAGCGAGCCGAAGAGCGCCGCGAGCAGCCAGGTGGCCGCGATGAAGGGCCAGATGAGCAGGCCGACGCCGACGGCGATGAGGATCACGCCCAGAGCGAGCGGGATCCACCAGGGGAAGCGTCTGCCCGGCGCATCCGCCGGCGGCAGGATCACGATGTCGTCGTCCACTGTTCGGCTCCTGTTCCCGTCTCGGCCCGTTCCGTCCCGGTCCGCTCAGCCGCTGATGCGATGCAGCCGCGAGACGGCGTCGACCGCGTGCTCGAACCGGTCCCGGGCGAGGATCTGCCCCTCGCGGCGCATGCCGCCGGTCTCGACGCGCAGCACCCGGTCGGGGGCGAGGAAGCTCTCGCGGCGCTGCGAGTCCCACCCGCCGGTGCCGACCGAGACGAAGCCGCGATGCGGCTTGGTGCTGAGATAGCAGCCGGCGAACGAGCCCTCGTCGATGCGGGCGATGATGAGCACCGGGCGATCCTTGCCCCGCCCGTCGTTCTCCGAGTACGGCACCCAGGTCCACACGATCTCGCCCGGATCGGGCTCGCCGTCGATGCGCGGCGAGTACGAGGGTCGCAGCGCGCGGATCTCGGCGGCGTCCAGATCGCGGGTCGCGCCGAGACCGTAGCGCCCCGGGCTCGCGGCCTGCGTGTCGAGCAGGGGCGCGGCGGTCGTCTCGCGCAGCACGCCGACCGACTTGCGCCAGTCGTCGCCGCTCGTGTTGGCGGCCGCCTCGCCCTGCCCCGAACGGCCTCCACGCCGCTGCTTCAGCCGCCTCAGCAGCAGTCCGATCACGATCGCGACGATCAGGACCGCCGCGCCGGTCCAGGTCATCTGCCCCTGCGCGGCGGAATCCGCGCTCTCGGCGGCTTCGAGCGCGGAGAGGATCACGCCTCGACCCGTCCCTGCGTCAGCGCGTTGAGGCGCGACATGCAGCGCAGGTACTTCTTGCGGTACCCGCCGTCGAGCATGCCGCCCCCGAAGATCGAGGTCAGCGGATCGCCGGTCGCGCGGATGGGCACCTGGGCGTCGTAGACCCGGTCGATGAAGGCGACGAAGCGCAGCGCGGCCGACTGGTCGGTGAGCTCGTGGACGCCGCGCAGACCGATCGTCTGCACGCCGTCGAGCAGGCCGATGTAGCTCGAGGGGTGCACGGTGGCGAGGTGGGCGATCAGCTCGTCGAAGGAGTCGTCGGTCATGCGCTCCCCCGCGGCCGCCGAGTCGGCCAGCACGAAGCGGTAGGCGTCGTCGCTCAGCACGACGGCCTCGCCGTGGATGTCGCGCTGCCGGTAGTCGACGCCGTCGATGCGGATGGTCTCGAAGCGATCGGCCATCGCCTGGATCTCGCGCAGGAAGTCGGCAGCGGCGAAGCGCCCCTCGCCGAGCGCGTTGGGCGGGGTGTTCGAGGTCGCCACGACCCGGGAGCCGGTGCTGACCAGATCGCCGATCAGGCGGGTCATGAGCATGGTGTCGCCCGGATCGTCGAGCTCGAACTCGTCGATGCAGATCAGCCGCGCGCCCTGCAGCACGGCCACGGCGCCCGCGTAGCCGAGCGCCCCCACGAGCGCCGTGTACTCGATGAAGGTGCCGAAGTACTTGCGGCCGGGCATCGCGTGCCAGGTCGCCGCGAGCAGGTGCGTCTTGCCCACGCCGAAGCCGCCGTCGAGGTACACGCCCGGCTTCGTCACCGCGTTCGGGTTCGGCTCGGCCTTCTTCTTGCGGCTGAAGAAGCCGCCCCTCGCCACCGGGGCGGCGGGCGTCACGAACTCCTGCAGGGTGTCGCGGGCCTGGGTCTGCGAGGGATACTCCGGATCGGGCCGGTAGGAGTCGAAGCTGGCCCCGTCGAACTGGCGGGGCGGCACCATGCCCGCGACGAGCTCGGCGCCCGCGATGCGGGGGTGGCGGTCGACGAGGCGGGCGGAACTGTGCTGCGAGGTTTCTGACATCGCCCTCAAGTCTAGGGCGTGTCCCTCGGATTTCAGGCGCTGCCTGGCGCGGGCAGTGCCCGGACGAACTCCTCCGTCGCGCGCTCCCAGGCCCCGGGGTCGACGTTCCACAGCTTCACGTGCTCCCCCGCCGCCTCGCGGAGCGTCACGAGCTCGGGCCGCAGCTGCGCGACGCGCAGCGATCCGCCCCAGGGCACGTAGGTGTCGTCGGCGCTCGCGTGGATGAGCACCGGCACCCGCAGTCCGCCCGCCAGCTCCTCGGCCGTGAGCGCGCCGAGGTCGGTCCCCTTCGCGCCCGGCACCGCGCCGCGCACCCAGCCGCGCTGCATGAGGCGCATCGCGAGCCGGGCGAAGGCCGAGGGCAGCCTGACGAGCGCGGCCTGCCGCAGCAGCAGCGACGGCCAGTCGAGCGCCGGGGAGTCGAGCACGAGCCCGTCCACGACGGAGCGGTGCGGCCCGCGACCGGCGGCGAGCACGCTCGCCGTGCCGCCCATCGACCAGCCGACGAGCGTGACCCGCCGTGCGCCGTGCGCGATCGCGTAGGAGATGGCGTCGTCGACGTCCCGGCGCTCCGCGATGCCGAGACCGTAGCGGCCCCGCAGGCCCCGCGGCGCACCCGGGTCGTTGCGGTAGGCCAGCACGAGGCTCGTCACGCCCGCGCGGGCCAGCGGGCGCACCCCCCGCAGCGCCTCCTCCGGCAGCGCGCCGCGGCCGTGCACGTGCACCGCCCAGCGGCCCTCCTGCTCGGCTCCCGGCTCGGGCCGCACGAGCCACGCCCAGGTGAGCCCTCCGTCGACGGGAATGACGACGCGCTCCGTCTCGAGGCCGAGCTCGGCGGGGTCGGTGTACCACCAGCCGGTCACCCGGCCCCTGGCGCCGACGCGCAGCTCGCCGCGATCGACGGCCACCACCTCGCGGGCCACGCGATCCACCCCACTGCCCCGGGCTCCGCTGGAGCCGACGTCGAGGACCCGGTCGACGACCGGTCCGAGCCGGGCGTGCCCCGATCCGCCGTCGAAGATGAAGGAGTACTCGCCGGGCAGCGCGGCGTCGGGGCCGTGGATCCACACCCTTCGGCCCCCGGGCGCCGCGGCGTCGTCCTCGATCGCCCACACCGTCACCCGGGCGTCGGGTCGCACCGCGGGGGTCAGCACCTTGCGAGCGAAATGCGTCGCGAGGGCGAGCGAGCCGCCCCCCAGACCCGCGACGATCGCGCCGAGGGCGGTCGCCGTGAGCCTCAGCCTGCCGGCCCGTCGCCGCTCGCGCATCCTCGCCCCAATCTCGGAATCGCCTATGCCCGGCGTGGCAACACGCCGAGGTACACAGCAAACTCTAGTCTCGGCAGCGTGACCACACATCTGCGGGGCGACGACGCGGCCTTCGAAGCCGCTGCGGCTCAGCTGCGCGGTGCACGCTTCCGCAGCGAGCTGCAGGTGCGGGAGATCCCCGCGCCCGAGCGCATCGCGCCCCGCTCCGTCGCCTTCTCCGCCGGCGTCGTGCAGGGACGGGCGCGGCCCGACGAGGACCAGGGCGACTCCCCGTACGGGGCCGGGCGGCTGATCCTGCTCGACGATCCGGCCTCCGCCACCGAATGGGGCGGCCCGTTCCGCATCGTCTGCTTCGCCCAGGCACCGCTCGAGATGGAGATCGGCGTCGACCCCTTCATCGCCGACGTCGCGTGGTCGTGGCTGATCGACGCGCTCGACTCCCGCGGGGCGAAGTACACCTTCGCCTCCGGCACGGCGACCAAGACCCTCTCGACGGGGTTCGGCACCCTCGAGGAGCAGGGCGACGCCGCCCAGATCGAGATCCGCGCCTCGTGGACCCCGCTCGGCGACGGCTTCGCCGCGCACGCCGAGGCCTGGAGCGAGCTGCTCTGTCTACTCGCGGGCCTGCCCCACCAGGAGGGCGTGGCGTCGCTCGGGACCCGGCGGGCCAGGCGCGGCGGCAGGGCCTAGGCGGTGGTCGAGCAGCACGAGCTCGAGGCGAGCTGGTCGCTCATCGGTGACCGCTCGGGGCTCGAGCATGCGGCCGAGGCGCTCGACGCGGGCACCGGCCCGGTCGGGGTCGACGCCGAACGGGCCTCGGGCTTCCGGTACGGCGGCGAGGCCTATCTCGTGCAGGTGCACCGTCGCGGCGCCGGCACCTTCCTCTTCGACCCGACGCTGCTCGACGGCTTCGACCCGCTCGCCGAGGCCATCGCCGGCGAGGAGTGGATCCTGCACTCCGCGAGCCAGGATCTCGCCTGCCTCGAGGCGCTCGGCCTCGTGCCCGAGCGCCTCTTCGACACCGAGCTGGCCTCCCGCCTGCTCGGCTTCGAGCGGGTCGGCCTCGGCGCCATCGTCGAGCAGCTGCTCGGCGTGCGCCTGCACAAGGCCCACTCGGCAGCCGACTGGTCGACGCGCCCGCTCCCCGAGCCCTGGCTGGAGTACGCCGCCTTCGACGTCGCCCTGCTCCCCGAGCTGCGCGACGCGGTCGCGGACGAGCTCGCCGCGCAGCGCAAGGAGGAGTTCGCCGCGCAGGAGTTCGAGGCCGTGCGCACGCGGCCGCCGAAGCCGATCCCGGCGGAGCCCTGGCGCCGGCTCTCGGGCGGCAACCGGCTGAAGAGCCCCCGCGAGCTGGCGATCGCCCGCGAGCTCTGGCTCGCCCGCGACGAGCTCGCCCGCGCCCGGGACACCGCGCCCGGACGGCTGCTGCCCGACGCCTCCATCGTGGTGGCCGCGGCGGCGCAGCCCCGCTCGGCCGGGCACCTCGCGAGCCTCGCCGAATTCAAGGGCCGCGCCAGCCGGACCGAGCTCGAGCGCTGGTGGGCCGCCGCGCTGCGCGGCAAGACCACGGACGAGCTGCCGGAGCGCGCACCCCGGGATCCCGATGCGATGCCGCACCACCGCGGCTGGGCGCAGCGGTACCCCGAGGCCGCCGCGCGACTCGTCGCCGCGCGGGAGGCCGTGGCGGCGGAGGCCGAGCGGCTGCGGATGCCGACCGAGAACCTGCTCACGCCCGAGCTGCTGCGCCGGGTGGCCTGGGATCCGCCCGCTCCCGCCACGGGGGACGGCTCGGCCGCGGGCCCCGAGGCCGTGCGCGAGCGCCTGCTCGAGCTCGGCGCGCGCACCTGGCAGGCCGACCTGACCGCACCACTGATCGCTGCCGCTTTTGTAGGAGTCGCATAACACGAGGGACGCCCCGCGGCTTCCCGGCAGCGATTCCCCATCGCTCTTCACAACCCTGAGACTCAGTCCTATTATGGGTACCACGCAGACACATGAGGCACTGGAGGCACCGTGGGGGCAATGAGAGAGGTCGTGTTCGTCGACGGGGTGCGCACCCCGTTCGGACGCGCAGGCGAAAAGGGCATGTACTGGGGCACGCGGGCCGATGATCTCGCGGTCAAGGCGCTGCAGGGCCTGCTCGAGCGCAACCCGCAGCTGCCGCTCGACCGGGTCGACGACGTGGGCATCGCGGCGACCACGCAGCAGGGCGACCAGGGTTTGACACTCGGTCGCACGGTGGCGCTGCTCGCCGGCCTGCCGATCACCGTTCCGGGCTTCGCGCTCGACCGCATGTGCGCCGGGGCGATGACGACCGCCTCCCTCATGGGCGCCGCCATCGGCGCGGGCCAGTACGACATCGCGATCGCGGGCGGGGTCGAGCACATGGGCCGCCACCCGATCGGCGGCAGCGATGCCGATCCCAATCCCCGCTTCGTCGCCGAGCGCCTCGTGAGCCCGGACGCCCTGAACATGGGCATCACGGCCGAGCGCCTCCACGACCGCTTCCCGCACCTCACCAAGGAGCGCGCCGATCGCTTCGGCATGCTGAGCCAGCAGAAGGTGCAGGCCGCCTACGACCGCGGCGACATCCAGGCCGACCTGGTCCCCGTCGCGACGCGCAGCGAGACCGGCTGGGGGCTCGCCACCGAGGACGAGGGCCGTCGCCCGGAGACCACCATGGAGGGCCTCGCCACGCTGCGCACGCCCTTCCGGCCCCACGGCCGCGTCACCGCCGGCAACGCCTCCCCCCTCACGGACGGCGCGACCATGTCGGTGCTCGCCGGCGCCGACACGGCGGCGGAACTGGGTCTCACCGCGAAGATGCGCATGCTCGGCTTCGCCTTCGCTGGCGTGCAGCCCGAGGTGATGGGACTCGGCCCGGTGCCCTCGACGGAGAAGGCGCTGAAGCGCGCCGGCCTCACGATCGACGACATCGGCCTGTTCGAGCTCAACGAGGCCTTCGCCGTGCAGGTGCTCTCGTTCACCGACCACTTCGGCATCGCCGACGACGACCCCCGCGTGAACCCGTGGGGCGGCGCCATCGCCCTCGGTCATCCGCTCGCCGCCTCCGGCGTGCGGCTCATGACGCAGCTCGCGCGGCAGTTCGAACAGCGGCCCGATGTGCGCTACGGCCTCACCGCGATGTGCGTGGGCCTCGGCCAGGGCGGATCCGTCATCTGGGAGAACCCCCACTTCGACGGCAAGAAGGGGAAGTAAGGACCATGACCGACTACAGCACCATCGATTTCACCCCGCTGCTCGCGGCGGCCGAGGGCGAGGTCGTCACCGAGGCCCACGTGCGCGACGTGAAGCTCCCCTCCGGCGGCCTCCTCGCGCTCATCACCCTCGACAACGGCCAGGACCACACCCGTCCCAACACCCTGGGACCCCGCAGCCTCGAGAGCCTGAACCGGGCGATCGACGCGCAGCGGGAACGCGCCGCCACGGGCGAGATCCGCGCCGTCGCGGTCACGGGCAAGCCGTTCATCTTCGCCGCGGGCGCCGACCTCTCGAAGGTCTCGACGCTCGCCAACCGCGAGAACGCGCGCCTCATCGCCCAGTACGGCCACTTCGTGCTCGGCAAGCTCGGCGCGATGGGCGTGCCCTCCTTCGCCTTCGTGAACGGGCTGGCACTCGGCGGCGCGATGGAGGTCGCGCTGAACTGCGACTACCGCACGCTCGACTCATCCGCCGCGGCGCTCGCCTTCCCCGAGGTCTTCCTGGGCCTCATCCCCGGCTGGGGCGGCGCGACGCTCGTCCCCAATCTCGTGGGCATCGAGCAGGCGCTCGAGATCATCGTCTCGAACCCGCTGAAGAACAACCGGGTGCTGAAGCCGAAGCAGGCGCTCGACGCCGGCCTCTTCGACGTCATGTTCGGCTCGGCCCGCTTCCTCGAGGAGTCCGTGCGCTGGGCCGACGGCGTGCTGAGCGGCGCGGTGAAGGTCGAGCGTCCGCACGTCCCGGGCAAGATCGAGCGGCTCACCAAGTGGCCGGCCGCGATCAAGATCGCCCGCGACACCCTGCGCAGCCGCATCGGCACCGCGGCGAAGTCCCCCTACATCGCCCTCGATCTGCTGAACGCGGCGAAGGACGGCGACGTGGCGCGCGGCTTCGAGCGCGAGGACGACGCCCTCACCGAGCTCATCTCGGGCGACCAGTTCCACGCCTCGATCTACGCCTTCGACCTCGTGCAGAAGCGCGCGAAGCGCCCCGCGGGCGCGCCCCCCAAGGAGCTCGCGCGCAAGATCCAGAAGGTCGGCGTCATCGGCGCGGGCCTCATGGCCGGGCAGTTCGCGCTGCTCTTCGCCCGCAAGCTGCGCGTGCCGGTGCTGATCACCGACCTCGACCAGGCCAGAGTCGACAAGGGCATCGCCTACATCTACGGCGAGGTCGACAAGATGCTCGAGAAGGGGCGTCTCACGCAGGACGATGCGAACCAGATCAAGGCGCTCGTCAGCGGCACGACCGACAAGTCGCTCTACGCGGACTGCGACTGGGTCATCGAGGCCGTGTTCGAGGAGCTCTCGGTGAAGCAGCAGGTCTTCGCCGAGATCGAGCCGATCGTCTCGCCCGAGGCCGTGATCGCCACCAACACCTCCTCGCTCTCGGTCGAGCAGATCGGCGCGAAGCTCGCCCACCCCGAGCGCCTCGTCGGCTTCCACTTCTTCAACCCCGTCGCGGTGATGCCGCTCATCGAGGTCGTCAAGGTGCCGACCACGGACGAGGCCACCCTCGCCACGGCGATGGAGGTCGCGAAGAAGCTCGGCAAGACCGCCGTCATCACCGCGGATCGCCCGGGCTTCGTCGTGAACCGCCTGCTGGCGAAGGTGATGGGCGAGGCCGCCCGCGCCCTCGACGAGGGCACCCCGATGCCGGTCGTGGAGCACGCGCTCGACCCGATCGGGCTGCCGATGGGGCCCTTCGAGCTCATCGACCTGGTGGGGTGGAAGGTCGCCGCCCACGTGCAGGACACGATGGTCGCGGCGTTCCCCGATCGCTTCTACGCCTCGCCGAACCTCCACGCGGCCGCCGAGCTCGAGCAGCCGCTCGCGAAGAACAAGGCCGGCAAGGTCGAGGACCTCTCGCGCGAGGCGAAGAAGGCGCTGAGCTTCGGCAAGTCGCCGGTCTCCGGCGAGGAGATCCTGCGCCGCGTGGAGGACGAGCTCGCGCAGGAGATCAGGATCATGCTCGACGGCGCCGCTGATGGAGGCGGCGTGGTCGCCGCCGCCGAGGACATCGACCTCTGCCTCATCCTCGGCGCGGGCTGGCCGTTCCAGGCCGGCGGCGCGACGCCCTACCTCGACCGGGTGGGCGCGAGCGAGCGCGTCTTCGGGGCGAAGTTCCACAACCCGCCGATCGCCGGCGGTCGCTGAGCCGGCGAGGCTCGCCGCAAGGGGACGCATTCGGTCGTCCGGGCACTGCCGGGACAGCAGAATGCGTCCCCTTGCGCGGGATGATTCACCCGAGGGGCAGGATCGCGCGCAGCCGGAAGCCGCCGTCTCCCGTCGGCGCGGCCTCGACCGCGCCGCCGAGGGCCGCCGCGCGATCCGCTATCCCGGCGAGCCCGAGCCCGGCACCGGGTGCGGGATCACCCTCCGCGTCGCCCGCCGAGGGGCCGTTGACGACCTCGATCTCGAGGCCCTCCTCCCCTGCCCGGACCGCGACGCGGATCGCCGATCCCGGCGCATGGCGCACCGCGTTGCTCAGCGCCTCCTGCACGATGCGGTAGGCGGTGAGCGCGGTCGCGGGCGGCGCGCTCGCCGACGCCGTCTCGCCCGCCCATTCGATGCTCGCCCCCGAGCGCCGCGTCGCCTCGACGAGGCCCGGGATGTCGCCGAGCCCGGGGCGGGGTCCCAGCTCGGCCTCGCCGTCCTCGGTGCGCAGCACGGCGAGCAGCCCGCGCATCTCGGCGAGCGCCTGGCGCGACGACTCGGCGATCGACTCGAACTCGCCCGCGGCCTCGTCGCCCACGCCTTCCAGGCGGTACTTCGCCGTCGTCGCCTGCACGCTGATCACCGACATGCTGTGGGCGACCACGTCGTGCAGCTCCTGCGCGATGCGATTGCGCTCGGCGAGCTCGCGCCGGCGCGCGTCGAGCTCGGCGCTCGTGCTCCGCTCGACCCGCAGCGCGCCCCGGCTGAGCAGCCACAGGCGCAGAATCGCGCCGATCGCGCCGACCCCCGCGGAGATCGAGGCGCACACGACGAGGTTCGGGATCGCATCGTTCAGGTCGACCCTGATCGCGACGACGAGCACCGCGAGCTGGGGCAGCGCCCAGGCGGTGAGCACCCACGGCCACGGGCGGCGAAGGGCCACGATGAGGACGAGGACGGCCTGCACGATCAGCATGGTCACCGGCCACGGCCAGGCCGTCGAGAGGTTCGAGGCGAGCAGGCCGGCCGCCGCGGGGGCGAGCGCGGCGAGCGCGATGCCGACGGCGGGCAGCCGCAGGGCGAGGATCAGGCCCGCGGCCTGGGCGACGACGACCAGCATGGCCAGCGCCACGTGCACGCCCGAGACGGCGGCCAGCACGGGCCAGCCGATCGCGATCGCCGCCACGGCGGTGAAGCCGGCGACGATCCAGCCCCACCCTTCGGCGGAGGGGGTCGGGATCGCGGTCGTCGCGGCGGGGTCCGCCGGGTCGGAGCCCTGCGCCGGAGCGGGAGCCGTCGCGGTGAACGGCGCTGCGAAGGGCTCCGAGGGGGCCGCCCCCGCTGAGGGGCGGTCGTCGTGCTCGGCACCGCCGAGGCCACCTCCGCCGCCGCCGAGCGCCGCGGCCGTCACCGCGGCGTCGAGGCTGGCCAGCAGCCGCATGATGAGCGGCAGGGTGAGCAGGAAGGCGAGGCCGCAGACGAGGTAGAACGCCGATTCGAAGGCGAACGAGTGCGTCAGTGCGTCGGGCGCCGCCCCGCCGGTGAGCGCCTCGAGGATCTCCCCCGGCCACATGGGCTCGTCATCCGGGATCGGCAGGTGGAACGCCCAGGCCCACCAGGTCAGCCCTCCCGTCGCTCCGGCGATCCAGGTCACCGACACCGCGAAGGTGAAGACGTGCAGCGGGAACGCCACGACGGTCTCGAAGACGAGGTCGAGCCAGCGCCGCGGGTCGGCGACCCAGCGCCACAGCCCGGTGAGCCCCGGGCCCCGCCGGCGGTAGCGCGCCTCGGGCAGTGACGCGCCCCAGCCGCGCAGGCGCCGTCGCGACAGCTCGGCGAAGCCGGAGGCGATGAAGAGCGTCAGCGGCAGCAGCAGCGCCCCGATCCAGATGACGAGGGTGCCGACGGAGACCGCGAACAGCGGCACCAGCAGCACGAAGGCGAAGAGCGAGACGAAGAAGCCGGGCAGCACGAAGGCGAGGTCGGCGCCGAGACGGGTGAGGCCGAGGCGGCGCGCGAGGCCGGGACGGGGCGCCTCGCCCGCGGGCGGCTCGGGAATCGTGGTCACCATGTCAGTCTCTCCTCATTCGGCGGGCTCCGGCTATCGCCCCACCGTAGGCGGCCGTCTCCGGCACGGGCATCACCCGCGAGAGCGATTCCGGTCTCACTCCGCGGAGTGACGACCGCCGCTCCGCTCGCCGCTATCATCGGGTGCATGACGGCACCGGAATCCGCGCCCGCCATCCGCGTCGCCATCGTCGACGACCAGGCCATGGTGCGACAGGGCTTCGCCGCCCTGCTCGACGCGCAGCCGGGGATCGAGGTCGTCGGCAGCGCCGCCGACGGGAGCGAGGCCGTCGAGCTCGTGCGCCGGTCCCGCCCCGACGTCGTGCTCATGGACATCCGCATGCCGAACACGAACGGACTGGACGCCACCCGCGCCATCCATGCGATGCCCGGCACGCCTCCCCGCGTCATCATGCTCACGACCTTCGACGCCGACGAGTACGTCTTCTCGGCGCTGCGGGCCGGTGCCAGCGGCTTCCTGCTCAAGGACGCCACGGCCGAGGACCTCGTCGCCGCGGTGCGGGTGGTGGCCGCGGGAGAAGCGCTGCTGGCGCCCTCGGTCACGCGGCGGCTCATCGCCGACTACGCCTCCCGGCCCGCGCGCCGCTCCGGGGCCGCGCTCTCGCAGCTCACCGAGCGCGAGCTCGAGGTCGTGAGGCTCGTGGCCACGGGCGCCTCGAACGCCGAGATCGCGGAGGCGCTCTTCCTCTCCGAGCAGACCGTGAAGAGCCACGTCTCGCGCACGCTCGCCAAGCTGGGCCTGCGCGACCGCACGCAGATCGTGGTCGCGGCCTACGAGTCCGGGCTGGTGAACCCGCGCTCGTGAACCTGCGCTCATGAGCCGGGCTCATGAGCCTGCGCGGAGAGCAGGACGCGGAAGCGCGGGCGGCCCGGCTGCCTAGCTCTCCGGACGGGCGACGGGGATCCGCTCGCCCCGCACCTGCTCCGCGACGACGGCCGCGATCCGCTCGGCGGTGAGGCCGGCCTGCTCCAGCAGCTCGGCGCGGCTCGCGTGCAGCGGGAACTCGTCGGGCGTGCCGAGCTCGCTCACGGCGGTGTCGACGCCCGCGTCGCGCAGCGCCTGCCTGATGCGCGTGCCGACGCCGCCGACCCGGATCCCGTCCTCGATGCTGATGAGCAGCCGGTGCGAGCGGGCGATCCCGACCACGGACGAGGCCACGGGCACCACCCAGCGCGGATCGATCACGGTCGCGGTGATCCCCTGGCCCGCCAGGATCTCGGCCGCCTCGATCGCCACGCGGCTCATCGGCCCGACCCCCACGAAGAGCACATCCGCAGCGGGCTCCGCGGGATCGGCCGACGCGCGCAGCACGTCCACCCCGTCGTCGGTGCGGTGCAGCGCTGGCAGCGGCTCACCGGCCGCCCCCTTCGGATAGCGCAGCACCGTGGGCCCGTCGTCCACCGTCACGGCCTCGCCGAGCAGCTCCCGCAGCGAGTCCTCGTCCCGGGGCGCCGCGATGCGGATGCCGGGCACGACCTGCAGCACCGCCAGATCCCAGACCCCGTTGTGGCTCGCCCCGTCGGGGCCCGTGATGCCCGCGCGGTCGAGGACGAGGGTGACCCCGGCGCGGTGCAGCGCGACGTCCATGAGCAGCTGGTCGAAGGCGCGGTTCACGAAGGTGGAGTAGAGCGCGACCACCGGGTGCAGCCCGCCGTAGGCGAGGCCCGCGGCGGAGGTCACGGCGTGCTGCTCGGCGATGCCGACGTCGTAGACGCGGTCCGGGAACTCCGCGGCGAAGGCGTCGAGACCCGTCGGGGCGAGCATCGCGGCGGTGATCGCGACGATGCGCTCGTCCTCCCGCGCGAGCTCGAGCACCCGCTCGCCGAAGACGCCGGTGAAGCTGGGCGCGCCGCCCTCGCCGATCGACTCTCCGGTGTCCGGGTCGATCTTGCCGATCGTGTGGAACTGGTCGGCCGCGTCGTTCTCGGCCGGCGCGTAGCCGCGCCCCTTCTCCGTGATCACGTGCACGAGGGCCGGGCGGCCGTAGCTCTTGGCCTGCCGCAGCGCGTGCTCCACGGCCTCGAGGTCGTGCCCGTCGACGGGGCCCACGTACTTGATGTCGAGGTTGCTGTAGAGGTCCTGGTTGCCGCTCGCCCGGCTGACGAGGCCCCGCATCGCGCCCCGCGCGGCCCGGTAGACGGTGCGGCCCGGGGTGCCGAGCCGGCCGAACAGCCGCTCGCTCCCCTCCTGCAGCTCGCGGTACCCGCCCGTCACTCGCACGCTGTTGAGGAAGCGCGCCATGCCGCCGATCGTGGGCGCGTAGGATCGCCCGTTGTCGTTCACCACGATGACGAGGTTGCGGTCGTTGTCGTCGGTGATGTTGTTGAGCGCCTCCCAGGTCATACCGCCGGTGAGGGCGCCGTCGCCGACGACGGCGACGACGTGGCGATCCTGCTGACCCGTACGGGCGAAGGCCCGGGAGATGCCGTCGGCCCAGCTCAGCGAGCTCGAGGCGTGGGAGCTCTCGACGATGTCGTGCTCGCTCTCGGCCCGCTGCGGGTAGCCCGCGAGGCCGCCGGCCTGGCGCAGCGCCGAGAAGTCCTGCCGGCCGGTGAGCAGCTTGTGCACGTAGCTCTGATGCCCCGTGTCCCAGACGATGGGATCGCGCGGCGAGTCGAACACCCGGTGCAGCGCGATGGCGAGCTCGACGACGCCGAGATTTGGGCCGAGATGGCCGCCGGTGCGGGAGACGTTCGCGATGAGGAATTCGCGGATCTCGGCCGCGAGTCGCTTCAGCTGCTCGGGCGTCAGCGCGTCCAGATCGCGCGGTCCCTCGATTCGCTCAAGCATCACCCCAGTCTAGTGACAGCGCCCGCTCCAGATAGACGCGCAGGGGCCGCTTCCCGGGACCCGCGAGGGACCAGTGCCGCAGCGCCGTCATCACCGCGCCCGCGTAGGCCGAACCCGCGACATCCGCCGCCATCGGGTCGCGCCCGGCCGCGCGCAGGGCGAGGGCGACCGCCGCGGCGATGCGCACGAGCCTGATCGCCGATTCCCGCTCGAGATCCGCCTCGATCCCCATGGCCGCGGCGTTCGCGACGGTGAGGGCGAGGGCGTCGGGGGCGAGGTCCGCGAACACCGTGAGCAGGGCCGCGGCCGGATCGCTCGTCCCGTCCGACCCGGCAAGCGCGTCCGGCAATTCGTCCAGGCGCGCGTCGAAGCCCGCCCACAGCAGCCCCGACTTCGAGGAGGCGTAGTTGAAGAAGCTCGAGCGGCTGACCCCCGCGCGCTGCGCGATGTCGGCGATGGAGGTGGCGTCGAAGCCCTGTTCGAGGAACAGCTCGCAGGCCGCCTCCGCGAGCGTCTCGAGCGAGGAGGACCGGGGCCTGCCGGCTCGCGGGGTGCTCATGCCCCCAAGCGTAGCGGCCGGCGGCCCCGGGCGCCGAAGCACCCGGGGCCGCCCCGAACCGGTCTACCGTCTCCGGTCTACCGTCTACCAACCAGCAAACTCAGACGAGGGAGCGCAGCACGTACTGCAGGATCCCGCCGTTGCGGTAGTAGTCCGCCTCGCCCGGGGTGTCGATGCGCACGACCGCGTCGAACTCGACGACCGAGCCGTCCTCCTTCGTCGCCTTGACGGCCAGCGTCTTCGGGGTGACGCCCTCGTTAAGCTGCGTGATGCCGGTGATGTCGAACACCTCGGTGCCGTCGAGGCCGAGCGAATCGGCGCTCTCGCCCGCGGGGAACTGCAGCGGGATCACGCCCATGCCGATGAGGTTCGAGCGGTGGATGCGCTCGAAGCTCTCGGTGATGACCGCCTTCACGCCCAGCAGGCTCGTGCCCTTGGCCGCCCAGTCGCGCGAGGATCCCGAGCCGTACTCCTTGCCGCCGAGCACGACGAGCGGGATGCCCGCGGCCTGGTAGTTCTGGCAGGCGTCGTAGACGTAGGCCTGGGGTGCGCCGGGCTGGGTGAAGTCGCGGGTGAAGCCGCCCTCGACGTTGTCCAGCAGCTGGTTGCGGATGCGGATGTTCGCGAAAGTGCCGCGGATCATGACCTCGTGGTTGCCGCGACGCGAGCCGTAGGTGTTGAAGTCCTTCGGCGCGATGCCGTTGGCGACCAGGTACTGGCCGGCCGGGGTCTCCGCCTTGAAGCTGCCCGCGGGGCTGATGTGGTCGGTCGTGACCGAGTCGCCGAGCTTCAGCAGCACGCGGGCGCCCGTGATGTCGGAGACGGGCGTCGGCTCGAGCGGCATGCCGTCGAAGTAGGGGGCCTTCCGCACGTAGGTCGACTTCTCGTCCCACTCGAAGATGTTGCCGGCCGGGGTCGGCAGCGACTTCCAGTGCTCGTCGCCGTCGAAGACCGTCGCGTACTTCGAGTTGAACATGTCGCTGTCGATCGACGCGTCGGCGATCTGCTGCACCTCGACCGGATCCGGCCAGATGTCGCGCAGGTAGACGTCGGCGCCCTCGGAGTCCTGGCCCAGCGGCTCGTTCTCGAAGTCGAAGTCCATGGACCCCGCGAGGGCGTAGGCCACCACGAGCGGCGGGCTCGCGAGGTAGTTCATCTTGATGTCGGGGTTGATGCGGCCCTCGAAGTTGCGGTTGCCCGAGAGCACCGCGGTCACCGCGAGGTCGTGCTCGTTGACCGCCTGCGAGATCTCCTCGTTCAGCGGGCCCGAGTTGCCGATGCAGGTCATGCAGCCGTAGCCGACGAGGAAGAAGCCGAGATCCTCGAGATGCGACTTCAGGCCCGACTTCTCGTAGTAGTCGGTGACGACCTTCGAGCCCGGCGCCAGCGTGGTCTTCACCCACGGCTTCGCCTTGAGGCCCCGCTCGTTGGCGTTGCGCGCGAGCACGCCGGCCGCGAGCATGACCGAGGGGTTCGAAGTGTTGGTGCACGAGGTGATCGAGGCGAGGGTGACCGCGCCGTGGTCGATCTGGAACTCGCGCCCCTGCTGATCCTTCACCTTGGCCGGGTTGGCGGCCTGGGCGTAGTTCTTCAGGTCCTCTTCGAACTGGACCTTCGAGTGCGACAGCTCGATGCGGTCCTGCGGACGCTTGGGGCCGGCGATCGAGGCGACCACGGTCGAGAGGTCGAGCTCGAGGTACTCGCTGAACTCGGGCTCGTGAGCCGGATCGTGCCACATGCCCTGGGTCTGGGTGTAGGCCTTGATCAGCGCGAGCTGCTCCTCGCTGCGGCCGGTGAGGCGCAGGTAGTCGAGGGTGACGTCGTCGACGGGGAACATGGCGGCGGTCGAACCGAACTCGGGGCTCATGTTGCCGATGGTGGCGCGGTTGGCGAGCGGCACCGAGCCGACGCCCTCGCCGTAGAACTCGACGAACTTGCCCACGACGCCGTGCTTCCGCAGCATCTGCGTGATGGTGAGCACCACGTCGGTCGCCGTCACGCCGGCCGGGATCTGGCCCGAGAGCTTGAAGCCGACGACGCGCGGGATGAGCATCGAGATGGGCTGGCCGAGCATGGCCGCCTCCGCCTCGATGCCGCCGACGCCCCAGCCGAGCACGCCGAGCCCGTTCTCCATGGTGGTGTGCGAGTCGGTGCCGACGCAGGTGTCGGGGTAGGCCTGCAGCACGCCGTCGACCACGCGGGTGAAGGTGACGCGGGCCAGGTACTCGATGTTCACCTGGTGCACGATGCCGGTGCCCGGGGGCACGACCTTGAACTCGTCGAAGGCGCCCTGGCCCCAGCGCAGGAACTGGTAGCGCTCGCCGTTGCGCTCGTACTCGATCTCGACGTTCTTCGCGAAGGCGCCGGGGGTGCCGTAGACATCGGAGATGACGGAGTGGTCGATGACGAGCTCGGCGGGAGCCAGCGGGTTGATCTTGGCCGGGTCGCCGCCCAGGTCGATCACCGCCTCGCGCATGGTCGCGAGGTCGACGACGCAGGGCACGCCCGTGAAGTCCTGCATGATCACGCGAGCGGGGGTGAACTGGATCTCGGTGTCGGGCTCGGCGTTCGGATCCCAACCGCCGAGCGCCTCGATGTGCGCGCGGGTGACGTTCGCGCCGTCCTCGGTGCGCAGCAGGTTCTCGAGCAGCACCTTCAGGCTGTAGGGCAGCCGCTTCGCACCCTCGACCTTGTCGATGTTGAAGATCTGATACTGCTTGCCGCCCACCTCGAGGGTGCTCTGGGCGCCGAAGCTGTTCACTGATGCCATGACCGCTCCAATGTCGATGTGTCCGTACCTCGGAATTTATCTCGATGTCGAGACAATTCTACACGCCCCGCATACGAGTGCGGGCCCGGGGCCGGGCGCATCGCGTCCGCGCCTCGGCGTGTTATTCATCCGATGATTGGGCGGACGGCACGGCCTCCGACGGCACCGTCGCGCTCACCCGGCTCAGCACGAGCCAGGTGAAGATCGCCGCCACCGCGAACAGCGGCACGCCCATCACGAGACGGGCCACGCCGAGCGCCTCGAGCGCGCCCGGCTCCCCCGCCTGGTCCGCGAAGTAGAGCGGCAGCTGCACGGCGAGCCGACCCGCGAACAGCGCGATCCACACCACCGTGCACAGCCGGACCGCGCGCACGAGGGGCTTCGAGCGGCGCCACGCCGTGAGCGAGCCGCGGAGGAAGCCGACCAGCAGGCCGAGCAGCGGCCAACCGACGAGCAGCGACACGGCGTGCGCCGCGATCCACGCCGCATTGATCCAGAAGCCGGGCACGTAGTAGCTGCTGCCCTCGCCGGTGAACAGCACCGCGGCGGCGCAGACGAGGACACCGAGCAGGCCCGAGATCGCGGCCGAGAGCGGTTCGCGGCGGATCAGCCGCACCGCGACGGCGATCAGCGCGATCACGACCGGCACGATCGCCGAGATGCGGGGCTCCTGAGTGAAGACGTAGGTGACGAGGTAGACGGTCGCCGGCAGCAGGGACTCGACGACCCCGCGCCAGCCGCCGATCACGGCGAGGACGCCGCCGGCGCTCACCGCCTCGCCGCTCAGGCCGGCCTCGACGACCCGGCCGAGCCCGCCGCTCGCGCGGCGCGGCGCCTCGGCGCCAGTATCCTCCGCGGGATCGCTCGCGGGGCCCTCCGTCACGCCTGGGCCGATCCGCCCTGCGCGCCGGAGCCCTGCGCGCCCGGTCCCTGCGCCCCGGCCTGCACGCCGGCGGGCATCTTCAGCGGCAGCAGCTCGCCGGGCGGCATCGGCCCGTCGCCGCGCACGACGACGACCTCGCGGAACAGCTCCTGCACCTTCGTCTGCGCCTCGGCGTCGACCACGGCCTTGCCCATGATCACGCCGCGCAGCAGCCAGCGCGGGCCATCGACCCCGACGAAGCGGACCACCCGGGTGCCTCCGCCCTGGTCCTTGGGCACCGGGCTCTGCACGAGCAGCTCGGGGCCGAACTCGCCCTGCTGCTCGCGCACCTTCGCGCCCTGGGCCGACAGCTGCTGGCCCACCTCGCCGCGCACGCGATGCCAGAGGCCCGTCGACTTCGGCGCGGAGAAGGCCTGCAGCTGCACGATCGACTCGGCGTAGTCGAGCGTGACCGCGACCACGCGGCTCGACCGCTCGTCGACCTCGAGCCGCAGCTGCAGCCCTTCGCGCGGCATCACCTTCACCGCTCCCAGGTCGACATAGGGGCGCATGGCGGGCACCTCGAGGATGTCGAAGGGGCCCGCGGTCTCGCGGTCGGCAGGGGCGGACTTGCTCTCGTCGAACTCGGGCGCCTCTTCGTCGCGCACCTCGAGTTCGTCGCCGGCCTGCGGCTTCTCGTCGCTCATATCCATCGTCTCCTTCTCGCCGCCTGCAGCGGCTCGCATTGACAGTCTCGCGGCGCCCGGCCGCGGCGGCTCAGCCGCGGTCGCGCACCCCGGTCGATCCGAAGCCGCCCGAGCCGCGCTCGCTGTCGGGCAGCGCCTCGACCGGCGTGAACAGCGCGCGCGACACCGGCATCACGATCAGCTGCGCGATGCGGTCGCCGACCTCGATGGCGAAGGGCTCGCTCGGGTCGGTGTTCAGCAGCGGCACCTTGATCTCGCCGCGGTAGCCCGCGTCGATCGTGCCCGGCGAGTTCAGCACGGTGATGCCGTGCTTCACGGCGAGGCCGCTGCGCGGCACCACGAAGCCGACGTAGCCGTCGGGCAGGGCGAAGCTGATGCCGGTGCCGACGAGCGCGCGCTCCCCCGGCCCGAGCACCAGCGCCTCGGAACTGCGCAGGTCCGCGCCGGCATCTCCGGGGCGGGCGTAGGCCGGGAGGTGCGCCTCATCGGCGACAATGGGTAGTTCCACGACATCGACCATTCTGCAAGGGTATCGGATCGGCATCGCCCGCCGCCGAGCCCGGGCTCAGGCTCGGCCGGGCATAATCGGATCATGAGCCGAGCGCCCTCCGCCAGATCCGCCGTCTACCGCGAACGCCTGTGGCCGACGCCCTGGCTGTTCGTCGCGATGCTGCTGATCATCCCGGCCGTCGCGCTCGCGGTGACCCCCATGAACTCCGTCATCGCGATCCCGCTGGCGATCGTCCTCTACCTGGTCGCGGCGGGGTCGCTCGCGCTCGCCTCCCCCGGCATCGTCGTCGAGGACGGCACGCTCACCGCGGGTCGCGCGCGCATCCCCGTGCGGCTGCTCGGCAGCGCGGAGACGCTCGACGCCGACGAGCTGCGCAGCGCCATCGGGCCCAGCCTCGACGCCCGCGCCCATCTGCTGGTGCGGGGCTACATCCACCGCGGCGTGAAGATCGAGGTGATCGATCCGGAGGATCCGACCCCCTACTGGGTGATCACCACCCGGCGCCCGCAGACGCTCCTCGCCGCGATCGAGGCTGCGCGCTGACGCTCAGCCGGCGCATTCCGCGCAAATGGGGCCGAGATCGGTCTCGTGGTCCATCTGCGAGCGGTGGCGCACCAGGAAGCAGTTGACGCAGGTGAACTCGTCCTCCTGCTGCGGCAGCACCACCACGTCGAGCTCGAGATCGGAGAGATCGGCGCCCGCGAGCTCGAAGCCGGGGTTGTCCGCGTCCTCGGAGTCGATGGCTGACGCGCCCTTAGAGGGCACGCGTTCCTTGAGGGCCTCGATCGAGTCGGTCTCCTCGTCGGACTTGCGGGGGGCGTCGTAGTCGGTGGCCATGCTCTTCTGAGCTCTCCTTACGGGGAATGTCCGCGGTTGCTGAAAGGACGAACCGCGGCCATAGTTTGCCGCAGATCCGCTGCCGATGCAAACCCGTGAACCGTGAGTTCTCTGAACGCGATCATCCCCGCGAGGACGCGGCTCGGCGCTCGAAGAAGTTCCGCCCCGCCCGCGTCAATCCTTCCGCGCCACGCCTTCCCGTGCCACCCTTGGAGCAAACATGCGGGAGGAATGCCGATGGAGGAGTTGCGTTTGGTGCGGCGCGAGGACCGCACCCTTGTCGTGGCGACGGACGCCGGCGAGGAGTTCCGGCTGATCGTCGACGACACGGTGCTCGCCGAGCTGCGCCAGCTCAGCCGGCGCGAGCAGGGGCCGGGCAAGGCGAGCCCCCGCGAGATCCAGTCGCTCGTGCGCGCCGGCAAGACCCGCGCAGAGATCGCCGCGCTGACCGGCCTGGACGAGGCCGACATCGAGCGCTACGAGGAGCCGGTGCTCGCCGAGCGCCGCTACATCCTCGAGCTCGCCCACGCCGTGGCGGTGCGCACCTCCGTCGACGACGGCGAGGAGCAGCAGTTCGGCGTCGTCATCGCCGAGCGGCTCATCGGCCTCGGGGCCGACCGCATCGAGTGGACCTCCTGGCGCGACGAGGAGGCCGGCTGGATGGTCGGCCTCGACTTCGCCTCCCACGACGTGGACCACCATGCCGTCTGGTCGTTCGACCACCGCAAGGGCGTGCTCGGGCCGATCACCTCCGACGCGGTGACGCTCTCGAAGCAGGGGGACGTCGGCGATCGACTGATCCCGAAGCTGCGCGCGGTCGACGACATGCGGCAGAGCGAGCGCTTCGATTCGGGGGCCTTCGATCCCGATCAGCTGACGGCCGAGTTCGACGGCGGATCGCAGGAGGGCGACGAGGGCGTGCACCTCTCGGGGCCCGTCGCGCCCGACCACCCCTCCACCGGCTCGATCCCCACGATCGACACCGACGCGGAATTCGCCCGCCGCCGCAGCATCGACGAGCGCGCCATCAAGACGCCCGAGCCGGAACTGCCCGACCTCGGTCAGACGGCCGACCTGCTCGACGCGCTGCGCCGCCGCCGGGGCGAGCGGAGCGGAGCGGATCCCGCGACCGGCGCGACCCCCGCCTCCCCCCGCGACACCGTGAACCCGCCCGTGCCGCTTCCCGGCTTCGGCGATGCCGACGACGACCATGACGATCTCGACGGCACGGCCGCGCGGGCGGGCGACGACGCCCGGGACGGCGCGCCGGATCCCGCCGATTCCGGTGCGGCCGACTCCGATGGCGCCGGTCCCGCCGGCGGCGATGCGGACGGCGGCGATCCGGACGGCTCCGGCGACCAGGTCTCGGGATCCCGCCGTTCCAAGGGCCGGCCGTCGATCCCGAGCTGGGACGACATCCTCTTCGGCACTCGGAGCGAGGAGGACCCGAGCTAGCGTCCTGGGTCGGAAATTCGCTTCACATATCCCGGCACCCTCGCAGCGTCTCGCGGCGTTGTCGTCGTCGGCTTTGCCATCAGCAAAGCCTCCTCCGCCTTGCGAGACCCCGCGAGAGCACCCGTCTCTGCAAAGCGACTTCCGACGCAGAGGACACTAGGACTCGGGGGCCGTCGCGGCGACCGCACCCACCGCCGCTGCGAAGCCGGTGCCCTCCAGCGCGCCCGCGAGCGCCAGGGGGACTCCCCGCTCGTCCTCGCTGAAGGAGCCGTGCTGCCCGACCATCGCGAGCGACTGCGGGTCGTCGTCGCTGCAGTAGTAGGCGACCCGGGCCCGCGCCGCCACGATCACGTCGCCCAGGCGCGGAGCGACCTCGGGATCCACGGGGCCGAAGCATCCGCTCGCAATCGCCTCGTCCCGGGTCGCCACCCAGGCGCGCCCGCCCTCGGCCGCTGCCCAGGCGCGGGCGACGGCGGCGGGATCCGCCCCCTCCTCCAGGTAGAGCGAGCGGAAGCGCGGCTCTCCCCCGATCTGCGCGACCCCGGCGAGCAGATCGCGATCCGCGTCCATCATCACCTGCTGGTGCGGCGCCACGTCGACGATGCCGTGGTCAGCGGTGACGACCACGCCGGTGCCGCCCGGCAGGGTGCGCAGCAGATCGGCGAGCGCCGCGTCGAGCCGCTCCAGCCGGTCGGCCCACGTCCCGCTCTGCCAGCCCTCCTCGTGCGCGGCACGGTCGAGCTCGTCGACGTAGAGATAGGCGACGAGCGGATCGCCGTCGCGCAGGAGGCGCGAGGCGACCGCGAAGCGATCCTCGATCCGCTGGCCGGGGTGGTACTCGGCGCCGCTCAGGATCGCCTCGGTCAGCCCGCCCGTCGCGTGGGCCGGGCGGCCGATCGCGACCGGCCTGGCGCCCAGCTCGCGGGCGGTCTCGAAGAGGGGCGCGGCGCGCTGCCAGGCCCGGCGATCCGCGATGCCGTCCCAGTCCTTGAGCGTCGTCACGAGCCCCAGCTCGGGGTGGCGGATGCGGTAGCCGATGAGCCCGTGCCGGCCGGGCAGCTCGCCCGTGGTGAGGGTCGTGAGGGCGGCGCCCGTCGTCGACGGCGCGACGGTCTCGATCCGCCTCCGCGGCAGCCTCGCGAGCACGGGCGCGTGGCCCGCGCGGGCGCCGAGGTTGGCGTGGCCCAGCCCGTCGACGACCACCATCACGAGGGAGCGGATCCCGGGCAGCCGTTCGCCGGCGGCCTCCGCGGCGCGCGCGATCCGCTCGGGGGGCGTCGCGCCGGTCCCCCGCGCGACCGCGGCCAGGCCCGTCGGCAGAATCGCGGCCAGCCTCGCACCGTTGTCGGTGGTGGTCGGTAGCATGAGCACCATCGTATCCGGGCGGCGGTCTCGCGCCACCGCGCCCTATCCCAGTCCGCCCAGGAAAGGCATGTGACCCGCACCGTGAGCAACTCGAACGCCGTGGAGCGCATCGAAGACATCGACATCTCCGCCGAGATGGAATCGTCGTTCCTCGAGTACGCCTACTCGGTGATCTACTCCCGGGCGCTGCCCGACGCGCGCGACGGGCTGAAGCCGGTGCAGCGGCGCATCCTCTTCATGATGACCGACATGGGTCTGCGCCCCGACAAGGGGCACGTGAAGTCGGCCCGCGTCGTCGGCGAGGTCATGGGTAAGCTGCACCCGCACGGCGACTCGTCGATCTACGACGCGCTCGTGCGCATGGCGCAGGGCTTCGCGATGCGCCTGCCCCTCGTCGACGGGCACGGCAACTTCGGCTCGCTCGACGACGGCCCCGCCGCGTCCCGCTACACCGAGGCGCGGCTCGCGGGCGCGGCGCTCGCGATGACGGGATCCCTCGACGAGGACGTCGTCGACTTCGTGCCGAACTACGACAACCAGATCATGCAGCCCGACGTGCTGCCCTCGGCGATCCCGAACCTGCTCGTGAACGGGGCCTCCGGCATCGCGGTCGGCATGGCGACCAACCTCGCCCCGCACAACCTCATCGAGGTGGTCGAGGGCGCCAAGCACCTGCTCGCGAATCCCGAGGCGACCGTCGACGAGCTCATGGAGTTCATCCCCGGGCCCGACCTGCCGGGCGGCGGCATCATCGTCGGCCTCGACGGGGTGAAGGACGCCTACCGCACCGGCCGCGGGGCCTTCCGCACGCGCGCCAAGGTCTCGGTCGAGTCGCTCGGCCCGCGCCGGACCGGGCTCGTCGTCACCGAGCTCCCCTATCTCGTGGGGCCCGAGCGGGTCATCGAGAAGATCAAGCAGGGCGTCGACGCGAAGAAGCTCTCGGGCATCAGCGACGTCGCCGATCTCACCGACCGCAAGAACGGCCTGCGCCTCGTGATCACGCTGAAGACCGGCTTCAGCCCCGAGGCCGTGCTCGAGCAGCTCTACCGGGTCACCCCGCTCGAGGACTCGTTCAGCATCAACTCCGTCGCCCTCGTCGACGGGCAGCCGCAGACCCTGGGGCTGCGCGAGATGCTGCGGGTCTTCCTCGCCCACCGCCTCTCCGTCGTGACGCGCCGCTCCGAGTACCGCCTGCGCAAGCGCCGCGAGCGGCTGCACCTCGTCGAAGGCCTGCTCATCGCGATCCTCGACATCGACGAGGTCATCCAGCTGATCCGCACGAGCGACGACGCCGACTCGGCGCGCACCCGCCTCATGCAGGTCTTCGACCTCTCCGAGGCGCAGGCCGAGTACATCCTCGAGCTGCGGCTGCGCCGCCTCACGAAGTTCTCGCGCGTCGAGCTCGAGGCCGAGCGCGATCAGCTGCGCGCCGAGATCGAGGCGCTCGTCGAGATCCTCGGCAGCGACGAGCGCCTGCGCGAGGTCGTCGCGGCCGAGCTCGACGAGGCGGCGGAGGCCTACGGCACCCCGCGCCGCACCGTGCTCACGGGCGCGGTGGCGCGGCCCGCCCGCTCGTCGGCCGGGGCCGCCGCCTCGCTCGAGGTCGCCGACACGCCGTGCACCGTGCTGCTGTCGGCCACCGGGCGGGCACTGCGGGTGGACCGCGACCCCGCGGCCGCGGACTCGCCGCGGGGCGCTTCGCGCGCGACGAAGCACGGCGCGGTGGCAGCCGCCGTCGACGGCACCGTGCGCGGCGAGCTGGGCGCGGTGCTCAGCGACGGCACGGTCCACCGCTTCACCCCGTCGACCTGCCGCTCGTACCCGCGGCGTCGATCGCCTTCTCGGCCGGGGTGCCGCTCGCCGCCTACCTCGGCATCACCGACAAGAAGCTGCGCGTGGTCGGCCTCGCGCCGCTCGAGAGCCCTGTGCCCGTCGGGCTCTTCACCGCTTCCGGCATCGTCAAGCGGGTCGTGCTGCAGGATCTGCCCGCGCGTCCGGAGTTCGAGGCGATCTCGCTGAAGGGCGACGACCGCGTCGTGGCGGCGTTTCCCGCGCCCGACGGCTCGGAGTTCGCGGCCGTGGCGAGCGATGCGCAGCTGCTGCGCTTCCCGACCGACTCGGTGCGGCCCCAGGGCCGGCCGGCTGGCGGCATGGCCGGCATGAAGCTCGCCGCGGGCGCCCGGGTCGTCTTCGCGGGAGCGGTGCCCGCCGGGACCGAGGCCCGCGTGGTGACCGTCGCCGACAGCTCGCAGACCCTGCCGGGGGCCGACGTGGCCACCGCCAAGGTGTCGGACTGGGCCGAGTTCCCGGCGAAGGGCCGCGCCACGGGCGGCGTGCGCGCGCAGCGCTTCCTGAAGGGCGAGGATCGGCTCGCCTGCGCCTGGGTCGGCGTAGGCGAGCCGCGCGCCCTCGCCGCCGACGGTGCGGCGCGCAAGCTGCCCACGGAGCTCGGGCGCCGCGACGGCTCGGGCACCCCCATCGACGGCGCCGCCGCCTTCATCGGCGTCGCGCCGTAGCCCCGGCTCCGCCGGCCCCTCCTTGCTCCACCTACACCCGTCCGCACCGTTCGACTTGACGCGGATGTGTCGTTACCGCAGGCTAGCTGCACATCTGCGCCAACTCCTCACCAGTCGGCGCTCTGATCCGGCACCCAACCACGGCGGATGAGCGCTTCGAACACCTGCTCCCGCAGTTCGTAGCGACGCCGCTACAGCAGCGTCCCCGTCACTCGGATCACTTCCCAGCCGTTCTGCTCGTACTGCCGATACTTCTCGATATCCCTGTTCCACTGGGCGGTTTCCGTTCGATGATGATCCCCCTCGTACTCGAGCGCCAGGCGGTATCTCGGGTAGGCGATCTCGCTGCATCCGATCAGCCGCCCCCTCCGATCGAACACGTCGTGGTCGAGTTCGGGCTCGGGGGCTCCCCATTCACGCAGACGCAGCCTCAGATGCGTTTCGGGCGGCGAGGCGCTGCCGGTCACGAGCAGGGGCACGGCCGCACGCAGCAGAGCCGCACCCGGCCGCCGGCCGATCGCCGCCACCTCTCGCAACTGTTCGAGCTCGGCGAGCGGCGAGCGCCTCAGGCGCGATGTTCCGGGGATCCGACTGCGCCGGATCACGGCGTCGCCGAGCGCGACCAGATCGGGGAGGTCGAGTTCGGGGGCGAGCATCGCCCAGGTCGTCGCCGCGTCGGTGACGGGCAGACCGCGCCGCCGCACCACCCGCGCCCGGTCCGGACGCAGCTGCCGGGAACGGAATTCCATCCGCCGGGAGGCCCGCGAGGGAGCGAATCGCCCGATATCGATGCGGTGGTCGGCGCCGGGTCGCACCGGAAGCTCCCAGAGCACCGCGGCCGATCCTCCGATCAGGAAGCCTCCCTCCGGCCTGCGGTCACGATGAGCCAGCAGCAGCTCGGAGTGCTGCTCCCTCCACTGCTGCGCCGCGTGCCGGTCGAGGACTTCCTCCTGCCGACCCCCGTCCTGTATCGCCGGAACGGCGTCGCGCCGGCGGTACAGCGCGAACCCAATTCTCTCGACGTCCGACTGCAACAGCCTGCGCGAAGAGACTCCGAGAGCCGTGGCCTCCGCACGCGAGAACGACGCCCCGAGTGTGTCGGGAAGCGGCGCGAATCGGGGTGTCATGACCCCATCATCGGCCCCTGGGATCGTCGCGAACGCCGTGCAGACCCGATCTGTGGAGAGCTCGTCCCGAGTCCGCCTGTGAGCCGCAAATAGCTCGGCTTCAGTTGGCGCCGATGTGCAGTTGCAACTCGGCTACGACACATCCGCGACAACTCGGCGACGGCCGCGAAACGCGCTGCGGGACCTCACGCGTCGATGCGCTCCCGGTCGAGGTCGTCGGCGTTGTCGATGATGAACTCCTTGCGCGGCGCGACGTCGTTGCCCATGAGCAGCTCGAACATCTGCGCCGCCGCGTGCGCGTCCTCCACGCGGACCCGCCGCAGCGTGCGGTGCTCGCGGTCCATCGTGGTCTCCGCCAGCTGATCCGCGTCCATCTCGCCGAGGCCCTTGTAGCGCTGGATCGGCTCGACGTACTTCTTGCCGCGCCGGCGGAGGTCTGCGAGCAGCCCTTGCAGCTCCTTCTCGCTGTAAGTGTAGATCACGTCGTTGGGGGTGCGCCCCGCATTCTGCACGATCACCCGGTGCAGCGGCGGCACCGCGGCGTACACCCGCCCCGCCTCGAGCATGGGCCGCATGTAGCGGAAGAACAGCGTCAGCAGCAGCGTGCGGATGTGCGCGCCGTCGACGTCCGCGTCGCTCATGAGGATCACCTTGCCGTAACGGGCCGAATCGAGCTCGAAGTCGCGGCCGGAGCCCGCGCCGATGACTTTGATGATCGCGCTGCACTCCGCGTTGCCGAGCATCTCGGCGACGGAGGCCTTCTGCACGTTCAGGATCTTGCCGCGGATCGGCAAGAGCGCCTGGAACTCGCTGTCGCGCGCCGGCCTCGCCGTGCCGAGCGCGCTGTCGCCCTCGACGATGAAGAGCTCGGTGTCGGCGACGTCGCGGGAGCGGCAGTCGATGAGCTTCGCCGGCAGCGACGAGCTCTCGAGCGAGCTCTTGCGCCGGGCGGTGTCGCGCTGCGCGCGCAGCGCGATCCGCGACTTCATCTCGGACACCATCTTCTCGAGCAGCGCGCCGGTCTGCGCGCGGTCGTCGCGCTTGGTCGAGGCGTAGCGCGCGTCGAGCCCGGAGGCCACGGCCTTCGCCACGATCTGGCGCACGGCGGCGGTGCCCAGCACCTCCTTGGTCTGGCCCTCGAACTGCGGCTCGGGCACCCGCACCGTGACGACGGCGGTGAGCCCAGTCAGGATGTCGTCCTTCTCCGGCTTGTCGGAGCCCGCCTTGAGCCGGCGCGCATTCGTCTCGATCTGCTTGCGGAAGAACTTCGTGAGCCCCTGCTCGAAGCCGCTCAGGTGCGTGCCGCCCTTCGGCGTCGCGATGATGTTCACGAAGCTCTGGATCTCGGTGTCGTAGCCCGTCCCCCAGCGCAGGGCGATGTCGACCTCGCACACCCGTTCCACCTCGCGCGACACGAGGTGGCCGGTCTTCTCGTCCATGACGGGGACGGTCTCGGTGAAGGTGCCGCTGTCGCTCACCCGCCAGGTGTCGGTGATCGGCGCGTCGACCGCCAGGAAGTCGACGAACTCGCTGATGCCGCCCTCGTAGCGGAAGCTGTGGATCGGCGACTCCCCCGACTCCCCCAGCGCCTCGGGGCGCTCGTCGCGGATCTCGAGGCCGAGCCCCGGCACGAGGAACGCCGTCTGCCTGGCCCGCGCGGTGAGGGACTCGGGCTCGAAGCGCGCCGTGGGCAGGAAGATCTGCGGATCGGCCCAGTAGCGCACGCGGGTGCCCGTGACCCCCTTGGCGACCTTGCCGACGACGCGCAGCTCCGAGGAGTCCTCGAAGGGCGTGAAGGGGCTGTCGGGGGTGTCTCCCGCGAAGACGCCCGGTTCGCCGTGCCGGAAGGACATCGCCCAGGTCTTGCCGTCGCGGTCGACCTCGACGTCGAGGCGCGAGGAGAGCGCGTTCACGACCGACGCGCCGACGCCGTGGAGGCCGCCGGAGGAGGCGTAGCCGCCGCCGCCGAACTTGCCGCCGGCGTGCAGCTTGGTGAAGACCAGCTCGACGCCGCTGAGGCCGCTCTTCGGCTCGATGTCGACCGGGATGCCTCGACCGCGATCGCTCACGGTGACGCTGCCGTCCGCGTGCAGCACGATGCCGATCTCCTCGCCGTGCCCGGCGAGCGCCTCGTCGACCGAGTTGTCGATGACCTCCCACAGGCAGTGCATGAGGCCGCGCGAATCGGTCGTGCCGATGTACATGCCCGGCCGCTTGCGCACCGCCTCGAGCCCCTCGAGCACGGTGAGATGGCGGGCTGAATAGCTCGACTCTGCCACAGGCATGACCCCTTTCTCGGCCGACTCCATAACCTTAGGGCGGGCCTCCGACATTCGGCGGATCGCGCGCCGGGGAGGCGCGAGAACCCGCGGGGAAAGCTCGGACCGCATCTACGCGCTCAGCGAAACGGCCGCCGTGCTGCATGCCGCACGCAGCGAAGCATGGTTGTATGGAGTCAATCGATCACACGGATCGCGAAGAACGGAGGCGGCCATGACGACTCTCGAGCAGGAACGCGCCGAGGCCCCGCTCGCGGCGGACCGCCCGATCACCGGGCTCGACCGCTGCGACAGCTGCGGCGCCCAAGCCTATGTCCGCGCCGTGCTGCACGGCAGCGAGCTGCTCTTCTGCGCGCACCACGCGCGCAAGCACGAGGCGAAGCTTCGTCCCATCGCCGAGGTGTGGCACGACGAGAGCCACAAGCTGACGGCGTAGCGCAGGATCGAAGAAAGCCCCGACCGAGGTCGGGGCTTTCTTCTTGCACGGTCTACTCCAGGTAGTCGCGCAGCTGCTGCGACCGCGACGGGTGGCGCAGCTTCGCCATCGTCTTCGACTCGATCTGGCGGATGCGCTCGCGGGTCACCCCGAACGTGTCGCCGATCTGGTCGAGCGTCTTCGGCTGCCCGTCGCCGAGCCCGAAGCGCATCCGGATCACGCCGGCCTCGCGCTCCGACAGCGAGTCGAGCAGCTGCTCGAGCTGCTGCTGCAGCATCGTGAAGCCGACCGCGTCGGCGGGCACGACCGCCTCGGTGTCCTCGATGAGGTCGCCGAACTCGCTGTCGCCGTCCTCGCCGAGCGGGGTGTGCAGAGAGATCGGCTCGCGACCGTACTTCTGCACCTCGATGACCTTCTCGGGGGTCATGTCGAGCTCGCGGCTCAGCTCCTCGGGGGTGGGCTCGCGGCCCAGATCCTGCAGCATCTGACGCTGCACGCGGGCGAGCTTGTTGATGACCTCGACCATGTGCACGGGGATGCGGATCGTACGGGCCTGATCCGCCATCGCGCGCGTGATGGCCTGGCGGATCCACCAGGTCGCGTACGTCGAGAACTTGAAGCCCTTGGTGTAGTCGAACTTCTCGACCGCGCGGATGAGACCCAGGTTGCCCTCCTGGATGAGGTCGAGGAACTGCATGCCGCGGCCCGTGTAGCGCTTGGCGAGCGAGACCACGAGGCGCAGGTTCGCGCCGAGCAGGTGGCTCTTGGCGCGCTGGCCGTCGCGCGCGACCCACTTCAGCTCGCGCTCGAGCTTCTTCGGCAGGCCCTTCTCGGTCGCGAGCTTCTCCTCGGCGAAGAGGCCCGCCTCGATGCGCATGGCGAGCTCAACCTCTTCGGCCGCGTTCAGCAGCGCGACCTTGCCGATCTGCTTCAGGTAGTCCTTGACCGGGTCGGCCGTCGCGCCGGGGATGGCGGTCGTGACGGTCGGCACGTCCTCCTCGTCCGAGGAGCGCAGCACGATCGCGCCGGTCGGCAGCGGCTCGTCCCTGCTCGCCGGTGCGCTTTCGTCGGCATCGCCCTCGGAGGTCTCGCCGTCGGCGTCGTCGGAGTCCGCAACTTCCGCGCCCTCCGCCTCGGCGCCCTCCGCGTCCGCGGTCGGATCGACCTCGAGCTCCTCGTCCTCGGCGCCCTTGCCCTGGGCCTTGCCCCGGGGCTTGGCAGCGGCCTTCTTGGCGGTCGCCGGCTTCTTCGCGGCGGCGGGCTTCTCCTCGGACTCCTCGGCGGGCTTCGCCTTCGCTGCGCTCTTCGCGGGCGCCCCCTTGGGCTCGGCCTTGGCCGCCGCCGGCTTCTTCGCGGCCGCGGTCTTCGCGGCGGGGCTCTTCACCGCTGCCCCCTTCGCGGCGGCGCTCGCGGGCTTCTCCTCGCCGGCCTCGGAACTCGTCTTCTTCGCAGCAGTCTTGGACGCCGTTGCAGTCGCCACGCGGCCGCCTCTCTGTGTCATCGGCTTTTCGGTCTTCGGCATTTCACTCATCGACCCTTCGCCGTCGGCGCATCGGCCGCCGGCACCTCGCGCCGTCTCGCACCCGATCCGGGTGCGCATACCATGAAAACCCATGTCAAGCCCCAGGTATTCCCTGAACGGGAATGCGCGGCTCGAATGGGTTGCGCCTCCATTATTGCACGCTTCGGCGCGTTCAGAGACCGCTCGGCGTCTCCCCCGCCCCCTGGTCCCGCTGCTGCGCCAGGAAGCGCTCGAGCTCGCTCGCGAGCTGATCGGCGGTCGGGATCGAGCCGTCCTCGCCGACGAGCGGCGACCTCGGCGACTGATCCTCCATGTACGAGTCGTACCGGCTCTCGAGCCCGCGCACCATCTCCAGCGATTCCTGGTTGTCCGCGATCTGCTCGTCGACCTGCGCGTGGAACGCCCGCGAGGCCTCGCGCACCTCGTCGGTCGCGAAGATCAGGCCGGTCGCGACCATGATCCCGTCGAGCGCGGTCAGCAGCGCCTCCGGGTACTCGGTGCCCGAGAGGTAGTGCGGAACCAGCAGCGCGAAGCCGACCACCTCCTCGCCGAGGCTGTGCAGCCGGTACTCGAGCACGTGCCCGGCGGAGGCGGCGAGCTTCGTCACGGGCTTCCACACGGAGCGGGCCTCGATGAGGTCGTCGCGAGAGCCGCTCACGGTCATGCGCACCGGGCGCGTGTGCGGCACCGGCATCGGGATCGCGTGCGCCCACACGGTCGTCGAGATCTCGAACTCGTGCACAAGCAGCAGCACCGTGTCGATGAACAGCTCCCAGCGGTAGTCGGGCTCGAAGCCGGAGAGCAGCAGGAAGGGCGCGCCGAGCTCGTCGTGCCCCAGCGCCAGGAGCAGCTCCTCGGGCGCGTAGTCGACGAGGTGATCCTGGTCGAAGGTGATGACCGGACGACGGGCCCGGTAGTCGAGCAGCTGGTCGGAGTCGAAACGCAGGATCTCCTCGAGCCCGCCGTGCTCCCACAGGTAGTCCTCGAGCTGGGAGACGACCCCACCGGCATCGCTGATGCCGCGCAGCGCCACGATGAGCGGGAGCCCTTTCGGGACCCTCGCGCGGCGCTCCGCGTACACGGCGGAGAAGATGGAATCGGTCACGCTTCCATCCTACGGACGCGCTCCCCGAAAGGGCGGTTTCGGCGTCACGCCCGTAGCGAAACCGCGGGGGTTCCATGGCCCCCGCGGAACAGCGCCGGGTAGTAGGCTGGATGCGGCGTGCAGGGGCACACACCACGCCGCTCGCCATGAACGCGCACTACCGAGGGAGATCCCACTTGGCCGATCAGCAGTTTGACATCGTCGTATTGGGCGGCGGAAGCGCCGGTTATGCGACCGCGATCCGCGCGAAGCAGTTGGGCTTCAGCGCCGCCGTCATCGAGAAGGACAAGCTGGGCGGCACCTGCCTCCATCGCGGCTGCGTTCCGACCAAGGCGCTGCTGCACTCGGCCGAGATCGCCGATGTGGCCCGCGAGGGATCGCACTACGGCGTGCAGTCGAGCGTCTCCGGCATCGACATCGCCGGCGTGAACGCCTTCCGCACCAACCTCGTCGAGGGCAAGTTCAAGGGCCTGCAGGGCCTGCTCAAGGCCAACGGCATCACCGTCATCGAGGGAGAGGGCCGCCTCGTCGCCCCGAACGCCGTGCAGGTCGGCGACGACCGCATCACCGGCACCCACATCGTGCTCGCGACCGGCTCCTACTCCCGCTCGCTGCCCGGCCTCGAGATCGAGGGCCGGGTGATCACGAGCGAGCACGCCCTCGAGCTGCAGGAGGTGCCGAAGCGCGTGGCCGTGCTCGGCGGCGGCGTGATCGGCGTCGAGTTCGCGAGCGTCTGGCGCTCCTTCGGCGCCGAGGTGACGATCATCGAGGCACTGCCCCACCTCGTGCCCAACGAGGAGGAGTCGGTCTCGAAGCAGCTCGAGCGCGCCTTCCGCAAGCGCGGCATCGACTTCAAGCTCGGCGTGCGCTTCCAGTCCGTGACGCAGGACGCGTCGAGCGTGACCGTGACCCTCGAGGACGGCACCACCGTCGTGGCCGACTACCTGCTCGTCGCCGTGGGCCGCGGCCCGGCTACGCAGGGCCTGGGCTTCGAAGAGGTCGGCGTCGAGATGGATCGCGGCTTCGTGCTCACGAACGAGCGCCTCGCGACGAACGTGCCCGGCGTCTACGCCGTCGGCGACATCGTGCCGGGCCTGCAGCTGGCCCACCGCGGCTACCAGCAGGGCATCTTCCTGGCGGAGGAGCTCGCCGGCCTGAACCCCGTCGTCGTCGAGGACGTCAACATCCCCAAGGTCACCTACTGCGATCCCGAGATCGCCTCGGTCGGCCTCACCGAGGCGAAGGCCGTCGAGAAGTACGGCGCCGAGAACGTCACGAGCTACGAGTACAACCTCGCGGGCAACGCGAAGAGTTCCATCCTCGGCACGGCCGGAAGCGTCAAGGCGGTGCGGGTCAACGACGGCCCCGTCGTAGGCGTGCACATGATCGGCGCCCGCGTCGGCGAGCTCGTCGGCGAGGCGCAGCTCATCGTGAACTGGGAGGCCTACCCCGAGGACGTGGCCCCCTTCGTGCACGGTCACCCCACCCAGAACGAGACCATCGGCGAGACCATGCTGAAGCTCGCCGGCAAGCCGCTGCATGCGATCTGATCGCGGCGAACAGACTACGAAGGATCGGAGAAGAACGCGATGAGTGAATCGGTAGTGCTCCCCGCACTCGGCGAGAGCGTGACCGAAGGCACCGTGACCCGCTGGCTCAAGAACGTCGGCGACACGGTCGCCGTCGACGAGCCGCTGCTCGAGGTCTCGACCGACAAGGTCGACACCGAGGTGCCCTCGCCGGTCGCCGGCGTGCTCGAGGAGATCCTCGTGCAGGAGGACGAGACCGCCGAGGTCGGCGCCGTGCTCGCACGGATCGGCGACGGCAGCGGTGCCGAAGCGCCCGCCGCCGAGCCCGATGCGGCCGACGTGGACATCGAGCCCGCAGTCGTGGACGAGCCGGCGCCCGCCGCCGCCCCGGCGGCTGAGCCCGCCGCGCCCGCGCCCGCGGCACCCGCCGCAGAGCCGGCAGCGCCCGCGGCGCCCGCAGCCGGCGGCGACGCGGAGGACATCGTGCTGCCCGCGCTCGGCGAGAGCGTGACCGAGGGCACGGTGACCCGCTGGCTCAAGGGCATCGGCGACACGGTCGCCGTCGACGAGCCGCTGCTCGAGGTCTCGACCGACAAGGTCGACACCGAGGTGCCCTCCCCCGTGGCCGGCGTGCTGCAGGAGATCCTGGTGCAGGAGGACGAGACCGCCGAGGTCGGCGCCGTGCTCGCGCGCGTCGGCAGCGGTGCCCCCGCTGCGGCCGCCCCCGCGGCGCCCGCGGCCGAGCCCGCACCGGCGGCTCACGCACCTGCGCCCGAGGCTGCACCGGCCACGCCCGAGTCCAAGCCCGAGCCCGCACCGGTCGCCGCTGCTGCCCCGGCTCCGGCCGCCGCTCCAGCACCCGCCGCACCCGCGCCGGCACCGGCTCCCGCAGCATCGGCCCCCGCGGCCGCCGCCCAGGCTCCGACCGGGCCGGCCGGCTACGTGACCCCGATCGTGCGCAAGCTCGCCGCCGAGTCCGGCGTCGATCTCTCGCAGGTCGTGGGCACGGGCGTCGGCGGGCGCATCCGCAAGGAGGACGTGGTCGCCGCGGCCGCCCAGGGGGGGTCGCAGGGCGCGCAGGCGCCGGCAGCAGCAGCCGCCCCCGTCCTCGAGGTCTCGCCGCTGCGCGGCACGACCCAGCCGATGAGCCGGCTGCGCAAGGTCATCGCCGAGCGCGCGGTGGCCTCGCTGCAGGCCACCGCCCAGCTGACGAGCGTGGTCGAGGTCGACGTCACCGCGGTGGCCAAGACCGGCGCGAAGCTCTCCTTCCTGCCGTTCTTCGTGCTCGCCGCAGCCGAGGCGCTCCGCACCTACCCGATCGTCAACTCGACGGTCGAGGGCGACAGCATCGTCTACCCCGACGCCGAGAACATCAGCATCGCGGTCGACACGGAGCGCGGCCTCCTCACCCCGGTGGTGCGCGACGCGGGCGAGAAGAACATCGCGCAGATCTCGCAGGAGATCGCCGACCTCGCCGCCCGCACCCGCGACAACAAGCTCACCCCCGACGAGCTCTCGGGCGGCACCTTCACGGTGACGAACACCGGCTCGCGCGGTGCGCTGTTCGACACCCCGATCGTGTTCCTGCCGCAGTCGGCGATCCTCGGGACGGGCGCCGTCGTGAAGAAGCCCGTGGTCGTCTCGGGCCCCGACGGCGACGCGATCGCCGTGCGCTCGACGGTCTACCTGGCACTGTCGTACGATCACCGCACGATCGACGGCGCCGACGCGGCCCGCTTCCTCGGCCAGGTGAAGAGCCGGCTCGAGGAGGCCCGCTTCGAGGCGAACCTCGGCATCTGAGCGCCTCGATCCTCGGAACCCCTGCGGCCCTCGTTCTCCATCGGAGACGGGGGCCGCAGCGGTGTGATGCGGCGGTGGATCGCGTAGACGATCGCCTCCTCGGCCCCGTCGGCGTTCCACGGGGCGAACTGGCAGGACGCGAACTGCGGGGATGCGAAGTGCGGGGATGCGAACCGCGCGGACGCGAAGCGCGAAGTCCCCGGCCGAGCCGCCTCGACCACGGCCTCCGCCACGGCGTCGGCGAGGAAGTCCGCGGCATCGTCTCCGCCCCAGCAGCGCAGCAGACGATCGATCGTCGCGCCCGGCACGCCCAACGCCCGGCACGCCTCGTCGTGCCCCCGGCGCAGGTGCCGCAGCGCGCGCCTGCGCGCAGATCCGCCCCCGGCGACGCGCACGAGCCATCCCGAGTCCGGATCCCACCGCAGCTCCCGAGAGCGCAGCTCCCCGAGGCACCACCCGCTCGCCCGCGCCGCGATGCCCCTGCGGCAGAGCTCCTCGAGCAGCCAGGCAACCTCGGCCACCCTCGGCCGCGTGGCGGGCGACGGGGATCCGCGTACGGGTACTTCCATGCCACCAGCCTGCCCCGTCGCCGCAGGTGCGAGACGCCGAAGCCGACGATCTGTGGACGATTCAGCCTCCTCCCGGCGAACGGCTCCCTGTGCACGGCGATAAGCTAGAGGTCATGGCCAAGGATACGAAGGACGCGAAGACCAGCAAGCAGCCCGGGCGCATCAAGCAGATGGTGCAGGTCTACAACACCACCAAGGTGCACGACCGCGCACTGACGCCGCTCCTGCTGCTCCTGTTCCTCGCGCCCATCGCGATCGCGCTGGTGCTCGCCTGGCTGCTCGACGGCGGCCTCATCGGCTGGTTCCTGTGGCCGATCACCGGCATCCTCGTCGGCCTGCTGCTCGCCATGATCCTGCTGGGGCGCCGAGCTGAGGCCGTCGCCTATCGGCAGATCGAGGGCAAGGCCGGCGCGGTCGGCGCGGTCATCAGCGGCGCGCTGCGGCGCTCCTGGCGCGGCTCCGAGGTGCCCGTCGCCATCACGAAGCAGCAGGACGCCGTGTACCGGGTCGTCGGGAAGGGCGGCGTCGTGGTCATCTCGGAGGGCTCGTCGCAGCGCACGAAGCCCCTCCTCGCCAAGGAGCTCACGCAGCTCAAGCGGACGCTCCCCGGCGTCAAGATCACGCAGCTCTACGTGGGCCCCGACGAGGGCGGCATCCCCGTCGCCAAGCTGTCCCGCACGCTCCTGAAGCTGAAGCCCTCGCTCAGCAAGGCCGAGGTCACGGCGGTCTACAACCGCATCTCCTCGCTGCAGGGGGCGCCGATCGGGATCCCGAAGGGCATCGACCCCACCAAGGTCCGGGCCGGCCGGCCCCGCTGAGCGCGACCGGCGACGAGGCTAGGCGCGGATCAGCACCGTGCCCGCGACCTTGTCGTGGAAGCCGCGCTGATCCGAGTCCCACACGAGCACGGGGATCACGAGCGCCAGCAGCACCGTGCGCAGCACCGGCCGCCACAGCCCGACCCAGCCGCCGGCGATCGGCACGATGCGCATGCCCGTGATCCGGTGCCCGATCGATCCGCCGATCGTGGGGATGAACACGATCTGCATGATCACGAAGATCAGATAGGTCGCCCAGCTGTAGGCGGCCGAGTTGTACGGGCCGAAGAGCAGGCCGATGAGCATCGCGATGCCCCAGTCGATGAAGATCGCGAGGAAGCGGCGCCCGATCCGCCCCACCGAGCCCGTCCCCGTCTCGGGCAGACCCAGGCGCTCTCCCGGCCACTTGCTGGGTTCGAGATCTCCGAATCGCTGAGGCCGGTTCGCTGCGGGCATGCCCTCAAGTCTATGGCGGCGCTCTGTAACACACCGGAAACATCGGACTCATCCAGCCGAAATCGGGGTGGCATATGGTGGATGCGTACCCAGGCGCGTGCGCCATCACGTATCGAGGAGCGACATGTTCACCAGCCCCCAGGAAGTGCTCGACTACATCAAGGAGACCGACGTCAAGTTCGTCGACATCCGTTTCACCGACCTGCCGGGGGTGCAGCAGCACTTCAACATTCCCGCCGCCACGGTGGATCTCGACTTCTTCGAGGTCGGGCAGATGTTCGACGGCTCCTCGATCCGCGGGTTCCAGGGCATCGCCGAGTCGGACATGCAGCTGATCCCCGACGTGACCACCGCCTACATCGATCAGTTCCGCGCCGAGCGGACCCTCGTCCTGATCTTCGACATCTACAACCCGCGCACCGGCGAGATCTACTCGAAGGATCCGCGCCAGGTCGCCAAGAAGGCCGAGCGCTACCTCGCCTCCACCGGCATCGCCGACACGGCGTTCTTCGCTCCCGAGGCCGAGTTCTACATCTTCGACTCGGTGCGCTTCGAGACGAAGCCCGAGAGCACGCTCTACGAGATCGACGCGGAAGAGGCCATGTGGAACTCCGCCCGCAAGGACGAGGGCGGCAACCTCTCGCACAAGACCGCGGCCAAGGGCGGTTACTTCCCGGTCTCGCCGGTCGACAAGCAGGCCGACCTGCGCGACGACATCTCGCTGCGCCTCATCGAGGCGGGCCTGCACCTCGAGCGCTCGCACCACGAGGTGGGCGCCCCCGGCCAGGCCGAGATCAACTACCGCTTCGACACGATGGTGCACGCCGCCGATGACGTGCTCAAGTTCAAGTACATCGTGAAGAACACCGCCGAGCTCTGGGGCAAGACCGCGACCTTCATGCCGAAGCCCGTCTTCGGCGACAATGGCTCGGGCATGCACACCCACATGTCCCTGTGGAAGGACGGCTCGCCGCTGTTCTACGACGAGGCCGGCTACGCGCAGCTCTCGGACATCGCCCGCTGGTACATCGGCGGCATCCTCAAGCACGCCCCCGCGGTGCTCGCCTTCACGAACCCCACGATCAACAGCTACCGGCGCCTGGTCAAGGGCTACGAGGCGCCGGTCAACCTCGTCTACTCGGCGGGCAACCGCTCCGCGGCCATCCGCATCCCGCTCACGGGCTCGAACCCGAAGGCGAAGCGCATCGAGTTCCGCGCGCCGGACGCCTCGGGCAACCCCTACCTGGCATTCGCCGCCCAGCTGATGGCAGGCCTCGACGGCATCCGCAACCGCATCGAGCCGGCCGAGCCGATCGACAAGGACCTCTACGAGCTGCCCCCGGAGGAGGCGAAGAGCATCCCGCAGGTGCCCGGTTCGCTCGAGGAGGCGCTCGCGGCGCTCGAGGCGGATCACCAGTTCCTGCTCGAGGGCGACGTCTTCACCGAGGAGCTCGTGCAGACCTGGATCGACCTCAAGCGGGAGGCGGAGATCGCCCCGATGGCGCTGCGCCCGCACCCCTACGAGTTCGAGCTCTACTACGGGGTCTGAGTCTCTCCGAGCCCGAGACTCTCCTCGTTGACAAGCGGATCGCCCGGCATCGCGTCCGGGCGATCCGCTCGCTCGTTCGGCGCCGGGGCGGGCGTCGTCGCCTCCCCGAGCGCCGCGCGCGGCGGTCGCGCTGATTCTTAGGAGTCGAGCTCTTCTTCGAGCTCGAACTCGTCCTCGGAGAGCAGCGCCTCCAGGAACGTGTTGAGGTAGTTCATAACGATGAGGTTACGCTTTCGGCCTCGATTTGACTAGCCCTTTTGTAACCGTTTCGTGATCCTTTTTTCGAATCGCCTCCGATGCAGGCGAAGCGCGGGGCGAAACCCGGACGAAGCGCGATCCGAGGACCGGCCGAAGACCGGCCGGATGCCGGTCGAAGACCTCAGACGATGACCGTCGGATAGGCCGAGGGATCGGTGTCGTAGCCGAAAAACTCCCGCTCGACGACCGCCCGCGCCCGCCTGGCCGCCGTGAACCAGCTCTCCTCGAGCTCGGTCGTGCGTCCGCTCGGCAGGCCGAGCACCCCGGCGATGCCCTCGAGCTCGGTGCGCTCCACGGGCAGCACGTCCGAGCCCCGCCCGGACCACAGCTTCACCGCCGAGCGGATCGAGCTCGCGAGCCGCCACGCGGCCTCCAGGTGATCGCAGTCCTGCTCCCCCAGCAGCCCGGCCTCCCGAGCCCCCGCAAGGGCGGCCAGGGTCGACACGGTGCGCAGCTCGGGGTGGGCGGCGCCGTCGCGCAGCTGCAGCAGCTGCACCAGCCACTCCACGTCGCTGATGCCGCCGGGGCCGAGCTTCAGGTGACGTCGCGGATCGGCGCCCTGGGGCAGCCGCTCCGCCTCGACGCGCGCCTTGATCCGCCGCACCTCGCGCACGTCGTTCTCCGAGAACTCAGCAGGATAGCGGATTCGGTCGGCGAGCTCCACGAAGTCGTCGCCGAGCCGCTCGTCCCCCGCGGCCGGCCGCGCGCGCAGCAGCGCCTGGGCCTCCCAGGTCAGCGACCAGCGCTCGTAGTAGGCGCGGTAGGCGTCGAGGCTGCGCGCGATCGGCCCGTTGCGGCCCTCGGGGCGCAGATCGAAGTCGAGGTCGACGGGGAACCGCGGATCCGCCACGAGCCCGCGCAGCTCGGCCACGAGGCGCTCCGCGGTGCGCTGCGCGTCCTCTTGCGCATCCGCAGCCCGGTACACCGCGACGAGGTCGATGTCGCTCGCGAAGCCCAGCTCCCGGCCGCCGTACCGCCCCATGCCGATGAAGGCGATCTCGAGGTCGCCGGGGAAGCCGTCCCCCTCGGCGCGCAGGGCCAGCAGCAGCCCGTCGAGCAGCGCCGTGTGCGCGGCGTCGAGTCCAGCTGCGACGTCGGCGTCGTCGTTCACGAAGACCAGCCGCCCGAGCGCGAGGCGCAGCACCTCGCGCCGGTGCACGGCTCTGAGCGCCGTCGCCGCGGCGGCCGCGCTGTCGCGGCGCGAGGCGAGCGCCCGCATCTCCTCGAGCAGCGTCTCGAGCGGCACGGGCCGCAGCAGCGCGTCGCGTTCCAGCCAGGCCACGGCCTCGGGGATCGACTCGAGCAGCTCGGCCGCGAAGCGGGAGCTCGACAGCACCCGGCACAGCCGCTCGGCGGCCTCCGCCCCGTCGCGCAGCAGCCGCAGGTACCAGGGGGTGTCCCGGTTCGCCTCACTGACCCGGCGGAAGGCGAGCAGCCCGTAGTCGGGGTCGGTGCCGGAGGCGATCCACTGCAGCAGCACGGGCAGCAGATTCCGCTGGATCTGTGCGGTGCGCGAGGTGCCGGCGGTGAGGGCGGCGAGGTGCCGCAGCGCACCGTCCGGATCGCGGAAGCCGATGCTCGCGAGGCGCTCGCGCGCCTCGTCGCCGCCGAGCGCCACGCCATCCTCCGGCAGCGCCGCGACGGCGCTCAGGAGCGGCGCGTAGAAGATCTTGAGGTGCAGTCGGCGCACCTCGAGCTTGATCGCCTCCCAGACCTCCATGAGCTCGTCGGCGGTCGCGGCGAGCCCGGTCGCCCGGGCGAGCACCCGGAGCGCCTCCGGATCGCGCGGCATGAGCGCCGTGCGGCGCAACTCGCGCAGCTGCAGACGGTGCTCGATGACCCGCAGCCGCCGGTAGTCCTCGGCGAGCCGGTCGCCGTCGCCCCGCGCGACGTAGCCCTGCTCGACGAGCGCCTCAAGCGCCTCGAGCGTGCCCCGCAGATGCAGCCGCTCGTCGCGCTGGCCGTGCACCAGCTGCAGCAGCTGCACGCTGAACTCGATGTCGCGCAGCCCGCCGGGGCCGAGCTTCAGCTGCACCTCGAGCTCGTCGCCGTCGATGTGCTCGGTGACCCGCTCCCGCATTCGCTGCACGGAGCCCACGAAGTCCTCCCGGTCGCTCGAGGCCCAGACGGGCGGGCGGGTGCGCGCGACGAACTCCTCGCCCAGGGCGATGTCCCCCGCGACCGCGCGGGCCTTCAAGAGCGCCTGGAACTCCCAGGCCTTCGCCCAACGCTCGTAGTAGCTGAGCATCGAGCCGAGGCTCCGCACCAGCACGCCCTGGCGTCCCTCGGGGCGCAGATTCGGGTCGACCTGCCACAGCGGGGGCTCGGCCGCCGGATCCTGGATCGCCCGCATCATCTCGGTGGCGAGTCGCGTGGCGATCCGGAGCGCACCCTCGGTGTCGAGCGACTCGCCGCGCTCCCCGTCGCCCGCCTCCGCATCGTCCACCGCCTCGGCGACGAACATGACGTCGACGTCGCTCACCACGTTCAGCTCCCGCGCACCGCACTTGCCCATGGCGATCACCGAGAGTCGCGTGGCGGCGACCCGCGCCGCCGCGACCGGCGGGCCCGACGTGCCGCGACGACCGCCGTCCGGGCCACGGCGAGCCGCCTCGAGCGCCGCGACCGCGAGCCCCGAGAGCGCCGCCGACACCGCGGCGAAGGCCTCCGGCGCCTCGCCGCTCGCCGAGCACTCGAGATCGAAGAGCATCGTCTCGGCCAGCAGCTCGCGATAGCGCACGCGCAGCGCGACGGCTCCGGCGGCGGCATCCAGTCCGCTCACCGCCGCCAGCAGCTCGGCCCGCGACTCGTCGTCCGAGGGCAGGCGTCCGCCCCGGGCCAGCACCTCGGGCAGGTGCTCGTGCCGGCGCAGGAAGAAGTCGCCGAGCGCGGGCGACGCGCCGACCAGCAGGGTCAGCCGCCGCCACTCGGCCTCGCCGAGCCCGGCCAGCAGCGCCGGGTGCCGATCCGCGAGCGCTCCGATGCGCGCGAGCGCCGCATCGGGATCCGCCGCCCGCGCGAAGGCCTCGAGCAGATCCTCGACCGGACGATCCACCACTCGGGCGAGGCCAGCGAGCGCATCCCGCGACTCGCCCAGCTCCTGGAAACCGGCACGCGCGAACTGCCCGAGCGAGAGTGCGGGGCGGCCCCTGGGCACCGCGGCCCGCCTAGATCGTGTCGAGCATGGTCTGCAGCTCGTACGGCGTGATCTGGTTGCGGTACGCTTCGACCTCCTGCCGCTTCTCGCGGATCAGGTAGGAGAAGACCTGCTCGCCGAGCGTCTCGGCGACGAGCTCGCTGCGCTCCATGACCGCGAGCGCGTGGTCGAGGCTCGTCGGCAGCGGATCGAAGCCCATCGCGCGACGCTCCCCGTCGCTCAGCGCCCAGATGCTGTGCTCGGCCTCGGGCGGCAGCTCGTACTCCTGCTCGATGCCGCGCAGGCCCGCCGCCAGCAGCACCGAGAAGCCGAGGTAGGGGTTGACCGCGCTGTCGATGCCGCGGTACTCCACCCGGGCGCTGCCGCCCTTGCCCGGCTTGTACATCGGGACGCGCACGAGTGCCGAGCGGTTGTTGTGACCCCAGCTCACGAAGGAGGGCGCCTCGTCGCCGCCCCACAGCCGCTTGTAGGAGTTGATGTACTGGTTCGTGACCGCGGTGAACTCGGGGGCGTGGCGCAGGATGCCCGCGACGAAGCGCCGCCCGGTCTGGGAGAGCTGGTGCTTGGCGGCCGGATCGTAGAAGGCGTTGACGTCGCCCTCGAAGAGCGAGAGGTGCGTGTGCATGCCGCTGCCGGGCTGCCCTGCGAGGGGCTTCGGCATGAAGGTCGCGTGCACGCCCTGGCTGATCGCGACCTCCTTCACGACCGCGCGGAAGGTCATGATGTTGTCGGCCGTCGTGAGGGCGTCGGCGTAGCGCAGGTCGATCTCGTTCTGACCGTGCCCGCCCTCGTGATGGCTGAACTCGACCGAGATGCCGAGATCCTCGAGCATGTTGACGCTCTCGCGGCGGAAGTCGTGGGCCGTGCCGCCCGGCACGTTGTCGAAGTAGCCGGCGCGATCCACCGGCTGCGGGCCCTCGGGCCCGTACTCCTTCGACTTCAGCAGGTAGAACTCGATCTCGGGGTGGGTGTAGAAGGTGAAGCCCGACTCTCCGGCGCGGGCGAGGGCGCGCTTCAGCACGTTGCGCGGATCCGCCGCCGCGGGCTCGCCGTTGGGCGTCGCGATGTCGCAGAACATGCGCGCGGTGGGCTCGGTGCTGCTGCGCCAGGGCAGGATCTGGAAGGTGGAGGGATCCGGCAGCGCGAGCAGGTCGCTCTCGTAGGCGCGCGTCATGCCCTCGATCGCGCTGCCGTCGAAGCCGATGCCCTCGCCGAAGGCCCCCTCGACCTCGGCCGGCGCGAGCGCGACCGATTTGAGGTTGCCCGCGACGTCCGTGAACCAGAGTCGCACGAACCTCACGCCGCGCTCCTCGATGGTGCGCAGGACGAAATCTCGCTGCTTGCTCACTCCGGCTCCCTTCTCAGGCTCTGAGCTTCAGACTATCGGCAGGCGGGGCCGCCGGGCTCAATCCTCGGCGGCGTCCTCCTCGGCCCACTTGCGGGCGCGCTCGGCGACGACCTCGGGGGCGCGAGCCGCCTCCTCGCGGGTAGCGAAGGGGCCGAGGCGATCCACCGCGAGCGACTGCGGGCCCTCCTCGACCTCGCCGGTCTTGGTGTTGTACCAGTAGGTGTCGGCGGGGTCGTCGATCCCCCAGTCCTTCTTGCTCACGGCGCTCTCCCGTCTTGTCGGACCGCGTCCCGAGCCGCCGGTACGGCATCGAGTCGAGTCGGGCGAAGCGATTCGCCCTCTCTAGAATGAGCCTATGCCCTTCGACGCCCACGGCCGAATCATTTCCGGCGTTCTCTCGCCCGAGCGGCGGGTCCCCGCGGACATCGTCCGTCCGCCCTACGTCGGGCTGGAGGCGCCGCCGCCCTACCTCGGCGACAACACCTACTCCGAGGAGGAGATCGGCAGGATCCGCGCAGCGGGGCGGATCGCCTCGCGGGCGCTCGACGCCGTCGGCGAGGCGATCCGACCGGGCATCACGACGGACGAGCTCGACCGCATCGCCCACGACTACGTGATCGCCCACGGCGCCTACCCCTCGACCCTCGGCTACCGCGGCTATCCCAAGTCGTGCTGCACCTCGGTGAACGAGGTGATCTGCCACGGCATCCCCGACGACACGGTGCTGCGCGGGGGCGACATCGTGAACGTCGACATCACCGCCTACAAGGACGGTTTTCACGGCGATCTCAATCTCACCTTCCGCGTGGGCGAGATCTCCGAGGAGGCGGAGCTGCTGGTGCAGCGCACCGAGGAGGCCCTGCGGCGCGGGATCAAGGCCGTCGCGCCCGGCCGCCGGGTGAACGTGATCGGCCGGGTCATCGAGACCTACGCGAAGCGCTTCGGCTACGGCGTCGTGCGCGACTTCACCGGCCACGGCGTCGGATCGTCCTTCCACACCGGGCTCATCATCCCGCACTACGACTCGGCGCCGCGCTTCGACGACCTCATGGTGCCGGGCATGGTCTTCACGATCGAGCCGATGCTGACCCTCGGCACCCACGAGTGGGACATGTGGAGCGACGGCTGGACGGCGGTCACGAGGGATCGCCGCCTCACCGCCCAGTTCGAGCACACCATCGTCGTGCGCGAGGGCGGGGCCGAGATCCTCACGCTCTCGGAGTGACTCGCGACCTCTTCGTCCCCTCCCCTGCCTGGTCCACCCTGCTTCGTCCGCCCTGCCTCGTCCGCTCTGCCCCATTCACCCGGTCGAGTTGGCGCGGATATGTCGTTCCCGCACCGCAACTGCACATCCGTGCCAACTCCATCGGTCACGGATGTCCCCGACCGGGCCGACCCGGGCCACGGATACCTCGCCCGTGTAGAATCTCCTATGGAATGGGTCGGTGAGACGGTCGCGTCACGGATCGCTTCGGCGGTCGCGTGCCGAGGAACGTCCGGGCTGCACAGAGGAGAACGGTGGGTAACGCCCACCCGGGGCAACCCGCGAGAAAGTGCAACAGAGAGCAGACCGCCGGGCCCGGTTTCGCCGGGCCGGGTAAGGGTGAAAGGGTGGTGTAAGAGACCACCGGCGTCCGTGGTGACACGGGCGGCCAGGTAAACCTCGTTCGCAGCAAGGCCAGACAGAAGACGTCGACGCTCCTCGCCAAGTCTTCGGGTGGGCCGCTAGAGCTCGTCGGCAACGGCGAGCCGAGAGAGATGACCGTCACCGCGCCGCTTCGGCGGGGCGGGACAGAACCCGGCGTATGATCCGGCCCATTCCTCCGGCCCCGACCGCGACGGTCCGGACCCGGGGCCGCTACTCCTCCACGCGGACGAGGATCGCTCCCGTACCCGGGCAGAACACGATCTCGTCGGGCGCCGTGGCGCGGATGTCGCTCAGCTCGGCCGGGGCGAGCGCCATGTTGCTCGCCTCCGAGACGTTGCCGCGCAGCCGCGCCGCGCCGACTCCGATGCGCCCGCGCAGCTGCTCGTAGAGGTCGAGCAGGTCGCGCTGCAGCTCGGCGGCGAGCCCGGCGCGCTCCTCGGCGAGCGAGGCCAGCTCGGCGTCGATGCCGCGCTCGGCCTCGGCGATCGCCGACTCGAGCTGGGACCTGCGCGCATCGACCCCCGCGAGCGCCGCCGCCGCCGCGTCGAAGCCGATCCGGGTCTCCTCGTTCGCCTCCATCAGCTCGAGCTCGCGATCCTCGAGTTCGTTCTGCCGCCTGGCGAGCGCCTCGAGCTCGCCCTGCAGCGCCTGCGCCTCCTTGGGCGAGGTGCTCGCGGCGAGCAGCTGCTCGTCGCGGGCCCGCCGCTGCCGCACGGTCTCGACGTCGTTCTCGAGCCGACCGATGTCGGCGCTCTGCGCGTCGAGCTCGCGCTGCAGCTCCATGAACGCCTCCTTGGCCGCCGAGTGCTCGCCCTGCATGCCGGCGAGCTCGGCGCGCTCGGGCAGCTGGGCGCGACGCCGGCGCGCCCGCGCCTGCGCGTTGTCGAGGTCTTGCAGCTCGAGCAGCAGCAGCTGCTGGCGGGGGCTCGCTTTCATGTGTCCACCCTAGCCTGCGGGTGGGGCAGTGGTCTCGGCCCCGAGCGCGAAGCTCCAGGGATCGGTGCGCAGCCGGCTGACCCGGAACTCGACGCCGGGCAGCATCGCGCTCAGGCGATCCGCCGCGCCGTCGAGCCAGAGCGACTCCGCGGCCCAGTGCGCGATGTCGACGAGCGCCGGCCCGCCCGCGGTGCGCGACTGCTCGAGCGATTCCTGCGCCGGGTGGTGCCGCAGGTCGCTCGTCACGTAGACGTCGGCGCCGCGCACGGCCGGGTGGTCGAGCAGGCTGTCGCCGGCTCCCCCGCACAGCGCCACGCGCGAGACGGGGCGATCCGGATCCCCGGCGACCCGCACGCCGCTCACGATCGGGGGCAGCAGCCCCGCGACCCGCACGGCGAACTCGCGCAGCGTCTCGGGGCGCGCGAGGCGGCCCGCGCGCCCGATCCCAGAGGAGGGGTCCGCCCCGGCCACGATGGGCTCCGCGTCGGCGAGCCCGAGACGCTCCGCGATGACGTCGCTGACGCCCCCCTCCGGGGCGTCGGCGTTCGTGTGCGCCGCGAGCAGCGCGCAGCCGCCGCGGATGAGCGAGGCGATCAGCGCCCCCTTCGCGGTGTCCTCCGCGACGGTGTGGACGCCGCGCAGCAGCAGCGGGTGATGCGCGAGCAGCACGTCGGCGCCCCAGTCGAGGGCTTCGTCGACCGTGTCCCGCACCGCGTCGACGGCGAGCAGCACGCGCCCGAGCGGCGCGTCGTCGCTCCCCGTGACGAGGCCGACCCGGTCCCAGGGCTCCGCGGTGGCCGCGGGCCACAGCTCCTCGGCGGCCGCGCGCAGGTCCCTCAGCTTCCATTCGCTCATGGATCCGAGGGTACCCGGAGTGCACCCGCGCGGACCGATCCCGCATGGGATAATGGGAGGAGGACGCCCGGAGGGCGACGGCGGCGAGCCGCACACATCTCGGAATCAGAAAGGGACCGACTCCCACATGAATCAGCGTGCTGAAGCTCAACTGGAGGCCTGGAACGCCAAACAGGAACTCGCGGAGCGGATGGTCCCGCTGATCGGGCAGCTCTACCGGGAGCACGACGTGGTGATGTCCGTGCACGGGCGCCCGCTGGTCGGCCGATCCGCCATCGACATCATCCGCGCGCACAGCTACGCGCGCAAGATCGACGAGGTCGAGCTCTCGCTCGCCGAGACCTCCGCGGTGATCGAGACCCTGGCCGCGATCCAGCCCGGCCCCGTGTCGGTCGATCTCGCGGGCCTCGCGAACGGCTTCCGCGCATCCGGCTCGTCCGATCTCGAGGCCTACCTGCGCGAGCAGCTGTCCCCGGCGATCGGCGGCGCGCCGTCCGCCGGCACCGATGTCGTGCTCTACGGCTTCGGCCGCATCGGGCGCCTCCTCGCCCGCATCATCATCGACCACTCGGGCAGCGGCCACGGATTGAACCTGCGCGCGATCGTGGTCCGCAAGGGCGCCGAGAACGACCTCGTCAAGCGCGCCAACCTGCTGCGCCGCGACTCGGTGCACGGTCCCTTCAACGGCATCATCAAGGTGCTCGAGGAGGAGAACGCGATCCTCGCGAACGGCGTGCGCATCCAGGTCATCTACTCGGACGACCCCGGCAGCGTCGACTACGCGCAGTACGGCATCGAGAACGCGATCCTCGTCGACAACACCGGCAAGTGGCGCGACGCCGACGGCCTCGGCCAGCACCTGAAGAACCCGGGCATCGCCCGCGTGCTGCTGACCGCGCCGGGCAAGGGCGACATGCTGAACGTCGTCTACGGCGTGAACAGCGACAGGATCACCGACGACCAGCGGATCCTCTCGGCCGCCTCGTGCACCACCAACGCGATCACCCCCGTGCTCAAGGTGCTGAACGACGAGTTCGGCGTGAAGCGCGGCCACGTCGAGACCGTGCACGCCTACACGAACGACCAGAACCTGATCGACAACTTCCACAAGGGCGACCGCCGCGGGCGCTCGGCGGCGCTGAACATGGTGCTCACCGAGACCGGCGCCGCGAAGGCCGTCGCGAAGGCGCTGCCCGAGTTCGAGGGCAAGCTCACGGGCAACGCGATCCGCGTCCCCACCCCCGACGTGTCGATGGCGGTGCTGAACCTGCAGTTCGAGCGCGAGGTCTCGGCCGAGGAGATCAACGGGCTCATGGAGCAGGTGTCGCTCACGGGCGCGCTGCGCACGCAGATCGACTACGTCGAGTCGCCCGAGATCGTCTCGACCGACTTCGTGGGCTCGAACCGCGCGGGCATCGTCGACGGGCTCGCCACGATCGCCACCGGCGACAGCGCCGTGATCTACGTCTGGTACGACAACGAGTACGGCTACAGCTGCCAGGTGGTGCGCATCATCGAGCAGCTCGCCGGAGGACACCCCGTCCACCTGCCCGCGCTCACGAACTGACACGTCGAGCCGACCCGGTTCCCCAGAGAAAGGCCCGTCAATGGCTGAGAAGTACATCATCGGAGTCGACGGCTCCGAGCAGAGCAGAGCCGCCCTCGACTGGGGCCTCAAGCGGGCCGCCCAGAGCGGCGCGCACGTCGAGCTGCTCTACGTCGCCGACGACTCGTTCCTCTCGGAGAGCGTCGCCTTCCTCTCGGAGGCGCAGGAGGCCTCCGAGCAGATGCTCGCCCTCGAGATCGAGTACGCGCAGGCGGCGGGCTTCACCGGGAGGATCACGGGCACCGCGCTCGTCGGCCATCCCATCGCCGAGGTCGAGGAGGCCTCGAAGCACGCCGACCTCGTGATCCTCGGCGCGCACTCCGGCAGCAAGATGGCCGGATCCTTCTTCGGCACCCGCGCGGTGAAGATCGCGGCCGTCGCCCACTGCCCCGTGGCGGTCGTCCCCTTCGTCGTGCCCGGCACGCCCCAGCCGGGCGTCGTCGTCGGCATCGACGGCTCGGAGTCCGCGCGCAAGGCGATCGCGTTCGCCGCCGAGGAGGCCTCGTTCCGCGGCGTCCCGCTGATCGCGGTCTACGCGTGGATGCCGCCGCTCACCCCCGGCCTCGAGTACCTGTGGAGCGAGGAACTCGTCGACTCGCAGCGCGCCGCCGCCGAGGAGGCCATCGCGATCGGCACCGCCGGCCTCGCCTCGCGCTACCCGGACCTGGTGATCGAGCGCAAGATCGTGCAGGCGCCCCCGGTCTCGGCCCTGCTCCAGGCCGCCGAGAACGCCGACATGATCGTCGTGGGCAGCCGCGGCCGCGGCGGGCTCTCGCGTCTGCTGCTCGGCTCCGTGAGCCACGGCGTGCTCCAGTCGCTGCCGCGCACCACGGTCGTGACGCGGGCCTGAGACTCCCCCGGCCGTGTCCGGCGTCCAGGCGGAGGTCCGCGAGGGGGCACCCTCGCGGCTCTCCCGCATGATCCAGCTGCCGACGGTCTCGGCCGAGCTCGAGGAGCGGGGGCCCGGGCCCTTCGAGGCCTTCGTGGTGCTGCTCGAAGAGCTCTATCCGCTGGTGCACGAGCACCTGACCCGCGAGCGCATCACCGAGTTCGGGCTGCTCTTCCGCTGGGCGGGGCGCGACTCGGCCGCCGACCCCGCGGTGCTCATGGCGCACTACGACGTCGTGCCGGTCGACGAGAGCGACACCTGGAGCTTCCCGCCCTTCGAGGGGCGGATCGAGGGCGGCTTCGTGCACGGCCGGGGCGCGCTCGACGACAAGGGCCCCCTGCTCGTGCTCTTCGAGGCCGTCGAGAACCTGCTCGCGGTGGATTTCACCCCGGCGCGGGACGTCTACCTCTCCCTCGGCGGGAACGAGGAGACCTTCGGGGACGCGGCCCGGCGGATCGCCGAGACCCTGCACGAGCGGGGCATCACCCCCTGGATCGTGCTCGACGAGGGCGGCGCCGTCACCGACGCGCCGCTGCCCTTCGTATCCGGCACGGCCGCCATGGTGGGGGTGGGCGAGAAGGGCCTCGCGGTGGTGCGGATCGCCGCGCGCGGAGACGGCGGCCACGCCTCCGTGCCGCCCCCGCTCACCGCGGTGGGCCGGGTGGCCCGGGCCGTGAACCGGTTGACACCCGGCACCTTCCCCGCACGCGCGCCGCGCGCGATCCAGCGCATGCTCGGCCTCTTCGCCCCGCGCAGCCGCGGCGTAGGACAGCCGCTCTACCGGCTGCTCGCGTCATGGCCGTGGCTGAACGCCAGGGTCTTCGCGGCGCTCGGCGGCGAGGCCGCCGCGCTCGTGCGCACCACGGTCGCGCCGACCCGTCTCTCGGGCGGCACGGCCGACAATGTGCTGCCCTCCCAGGCGAGCGCCACCGTGAACCTGCGGATCGCGCTGGGCGAGACCGTGCACGGCTCGGCGAAACGGCTGCGGCGCAGGATCCGCGACCGGAAGGTGCGCGTGGAGGTGCTGGCGGGCAACGACGCGAGCCCCGAGTCCCCGTCGGACGGCCCGCAGTTCGCTCTCATCTCCCGCGCGGTGGGAGCCTCGCATCCCGAGGCGATCACGGTGCCCTACGTCACCATGGCCGCGACCGACTCGCGCTACTTCCACCGCTACTGCCCCGCCACCTACCGCTTCGCCCCGCTCACCATGAACGCCGCGCAGCGCGCGTCGGTGCACGGCGTCGACGAGCGGGTGGCGGTCGATGAGCTCGCCCGCGGAGAGCGGTTCCACCGCGCCCTCATCGAGGGGCTGCCCGCATGAGCGAGGCACCGACCGGGAAGGTCCGCCTGGGCGCGCTCGCGGGGGTCGTCGGCCTCCTCGCCTTCGTCGAGTTCACGAGCGGCGTGCTGCAGGGCTACTACACGCCGATGCTCACCGATATCGCCAGGCATCTCGGCATCCACGACGCCGACGTCAACTGGCTCGAGGGCAGCCAGCTCATGCTCTCGGCGCTCGTCGTGCCGGTCTTCGCGAAGCTCGGCGACATGTTCGGGCACAAGCGCATGCTGCTGTGGTCGACCGCGCTCACGGCGATCGCCTCACTCGCGCTGCCCTTCACCGACTCCTTCCCGGTCTTCCTCATCGCCTGGACCCTGCAGGGCTTCTACGTCGTCTGGCTGCCGCTCGAGATCGCGATCATCTGGTCGCGCACCCGGAATCGCGAGGGCGGATCGATCCTCACCGCACGGGCCGCGGGGATCCTGGTGGCCTTCCTCGAGGTGGGGGCGATCGCGGGCGCGCTGCTCGGCGGTCAGCTCGTGGACACCCTCCCCCTCTGGATGGTGCTGCTCGTGCCCGCCCTGCTCGTGGCGGCCTGCTTCTTCGTGATCGCCTTCGGCGTGCGCGAGGCGGATCTGCACCCCGGCGGGCGGCTCGATCTCGTGGGTCTGTCGCTCATCTCCCTCGCGCTCATCGCCTTCACCGGCGGGCTCAGCCTGCTGCGCCTGAACGGCCCCGCCGATCCGCTCGCGTGGGGCGTCACCGTGCTCGGCATCGCCCTGATCGCGCCCTTCGCGCTCTACGAGCTGCGCCACCCGGATCCGCTCATCGACGTGCGCATGTTCCGCTCGTCGTCGCTCGCCCCGATCTTCCTCACCGCCGGTCTGTTCGGCGTGAGCGTGCTCGGCGCGCAGGCGCCGCTGTCGACCTTCGCCCGCACCGACCCCGAGGCGGTGGGCTACGGACTCGGCACGCGGGGCTTCACGACCTCGCTGCTCATCGGCTTCTACCTCATCGCGATGATCGCGGGCGCGCTGCTCTACCCCAAGATCGCGCGGCGGCTCACGCCGCGGGGCGCCCTCATCTGCGCGGCGGTGCTCGTCGGCATCGGGTACCTGCTGTTCGTCCCCTTCCACGACGGCTACGTGCAGGTCGTGGCGAACATGATGATCGCGGGCCTGGGCTCGGGCGCGCTCGTGGCGGCGCTGCCGGCCGCCGCGGCCGCGGCCGCACCGGCGACGCAGACCGGCATGGCGACGGGCCTCACCAACTCGACGAAGACCGTCGGCGGCGCGATCGCCTCGGCCGTGTTCGGCATCGCCCTGATGCAGGGCGCGGCGGGCGCGCTCGAGGGCGCGGCCGAGTCGACCGCCGGCTCCTTCGCGGGCTACCTGACGGTCTGGATCGTCTGCGGCGCGACGGCGCTGCTCTCCGCGGTGCTGCTGTGCTTCGTCCCGCGGGACGCCTTCACCGATCGCCGGGCGGCCGCGGAAGCGGTCCCCGCTCCGGCCCCGGGCTCAGAGGTCGAAGAGCGCGGGCTGTGAGGCTGTCGCGCCGGTGCCGCTCCCGGTGCCGCCGGCGCGCGGATCGCGGATCCTGATCCGCATCTCCGCGGACAGCGCCTGCGAGGCGGCGACCGCGCGCGCGACGAGGCCCGCGTCTCCCGGGCGCGCCCGATCGAGCCACTCGTCGTGGATCGCGGCCGGCAGCACGAGCGGCATGCGCGGATGCGCGGTGGCGGCCTCCCCCACCGCGTCGCGGGTGACCATGGAGTAGCTGAGCAGGGTGCCGCCCCCGTCTTGGGGTGTCGAGGTCGTGATCGCGGCGATCGCGAACGGCTCGCCGCCGGGAAGGCCGAAGACGCGGCCCTTCTCGACGTACCAGCTCGCGGGCAGCAGCGCGCGGCGCTGGAACGGCTCGTGCCAGCTGCGCAGCAGCCGGTCGTCGCGCGAGTTGAAGGCGCTGTACTCCGCGGGGCGGCCGTTCACGTGCAGCCACCACCAGCCGAAGGCGAGCTCCCGCTCGCCCCGCGGCGCGTGGATCAGCGGGTTCAGGTTCCGGGCGATGCGGCCGGTGATACGCGCGCGACCGCGATCGGCCGCCGCCCAGGCCTCGATCCGCCGCCGGGTCCCGGGTTCCTCCAGCGGAGGGATCGCCTCGAACCGCACCGGGGAGGCGCCTCGGGACGGTCCTTCCCCGCGCGCGGCACCGGGTTCGGCTGCGACGATCAGGTCGATGCCGTAGCTCGAGCACACGGTTCGGGTCCGCTCAGGCCATGCGCCGCAGGGTGAGCGCCTGCTGCACCGTGCCCACCGGCCCGTCGAGATCGTGCAGCACCGAGCTCGTGAGGCCGAGGCCGCCGGGCCCGAAGGCGACCCGGGTGTCGAAGCCGACCCAGCGGCCCTCCGGCCTGCGGAAGAAGTGGATCGTGAGGTCGACGTTCGGGAACATCCAGCGCTCGGGGCTCTCGCGCACGGCGACGCCGTTCGCCGTGTCGATGAGCCGCACGAAGTCGGCGAGGGCTGTGGAGGGCTCGCCCACGACGAGGGCGAGGTCGCTCGTCATCCAGGCTCGGCCGCGGCCCGGCCGCAGCTCGCCCACCCGCTTGCAGCGCACGCTGCGGATGAAGCCGCCCGGCCAGTCATCGCTGATCCGGGCGTCGACCCCCTCCTCGAGCGGCGGCAGCGGGGCGAACTCCTCGCCCGCGACGTCGGCGGTGTCCGAGGTCTGCAGCAGCCAGCCGCGGGCCCTGATGATCGCGCGGCCCCCGATCGACGCCGTGGTCTCGACGAGCTCGATCGTGCGTCCGGGCCTGACGACCTCGGTCGAGAGCTCGACCGTGTCCCGCGGGATCTGCCCGAGCACCTCGAAGGAGAGCCGCGCGAAGGCGAGCGAGGGGTCGACGTTCGCCTCGCGCCACCGCTCCATGTGGTGGGTAACGAGGCCGGAGACCGGGGCCAGGTGCTGCTCGTCGTCGCGCCAGGCGCCGCCGGTGTGCTCCGTCGGGCGGTAGCGGTCGTCCCCCTCGGGGACGAAATAGGCGGCTTCGATCGGTTCGACCATGCAATCCTCCGTGCGCGTCCTCGACTCTCCGAGGGCGCTCTCGTCTCTCGGCTCCCACACTATCGGAGCGATTCCGCGCCCGATCCGCCTCTGTACCATGTTCGAGTGGGAAGCCCGTCGAGAAGCGGCGGGGAGGCGTGGGCATCGACCGCATCCGCGTCGGGAAAGGAGGGGCTCGTGAACGACGTGCTGGACGACGGGCCGTTCTTCCACGGCACGATCGTCGATCTGCGCGTGGGCGACGCCCTCACCGCGGGGCACCCGTCCAACTACCGTCCCGAAGTCGTGATGAATCACGTCTACTTCACCGCGCTCCCCGACGGCGCGGGGCTCGCGGCGGAGCTCGCCGCGGAGCTCGCGGGGGGCGGCGCTGAGCCGCGCGTGTACGAGGTCGAGCCCACCGGGCCGTTCGAGAACGATCCGAACGTGACGGACAAGAAGTTCCCCGGCAACCCCACGCGCTCGTACCGCACCGGTGCACCGCTTCGCGTGGTGGGCGAGGTCGTCGAATGGACCCGTTTGACTCCCGAGGCGCTGCAGCTGTGGCGCGAGCGGCTCGTGGCCGTCCCCGCGCACGAGCGCGGGGAGATCATCAACTGATCCCGCGATCCCGCCCGAGACGGAACGGCGACCCGCGCCAGCGCCGGCGTTCTAGCGGTCGCCGTGCTCCGCCGCGCTCTTCTTCTCCCAGGCCGCACTCGGCAGGTGCAGCAGCACCAGGCCGATCCCGGCGAGCATCGCGTTGCGGATCGCCGGGTCGAGACCGTTCCAGGCGACCGAGCGCCACATCTGGAACCACTCCCCGCCCAGCGCGATGAAGCCGCCGGCGAAGACCAGCACGATGAGCGCGAGGCCCATGCTGCTCCAGAGCCGCGCCGGGCCGTACCCGGCCCTACCGAACAGCGCGCGCACGAAGAACACGAGCGCGACGATCAGCAGGATCGCCGCCAGAGACTCCGCGATGATGATGCCGATGTACCCGATGTTCCACGCGACCGGATTGTCGATCGCCCGCCACATCACATCGGGATCCAGCCCCTGCCCGGCCGGCTGCCCGAAGTTGGTCGTGTCCATCGAGAGCACGTGCTGCACGAAGGCGTAGTTCGTCCCGTAGTCGGTGATGTTGCCGAGCGCGACCAGGAAGATGTAGAGCGCGTTCACGAAGACGAAGATCGCCGCGGCGAAGGGCAGCGTTCCCAGCACCCGCCAGCCGCGCCCCTCACCCGATCGATGATTCCCCGTGTGTGCCGTGTCGACCATGTCTCCCCCTTTTTCCCTTGGCGCCACCGTAGCCCGCGCGGGCGCGAATGGGAAGGGGGCGAGCGGCGGGGCGAGCGGCTCTCCGCGTCCGACTACTGCGCGGCGCGCTCCAGGACGAGCTCGCGCACGCGAGCCGCGTCGGCCTGACCGCGCATCGCCTTCATGACCGCGCCGATGACCGCGCCCGCGGCCTGCACCTTGCCGTCGCGAATCTTCTCGAGCACGTCCGGCTGCTGCGCGAGCGCCTCGTCGATCGCCGCGATGAGCGCGCCGTCGTCGGAGACGATCGCGAGGCCGCGCGCCTCGACGATCTCCGTCGCGGTGCCCTCGCCGTCGATGATGCCCTGGATCACCTGGCGGGCCAGCTTGTCGTTCAGCGTGCCGGCGTCGACGAGCTCGACCACCGAGGCGATCTGCTCGGGGGTGATGAGCTCGGCGGGCGCGGCCGAGCGCTCGTTGGCGATGCGGGCGATCTCGCCCGTCCACCACTTGCGCGCGGTCTGCGGGGGGACGCCCGCGGCCACGGTCGCCTCGATGTCGCCCAGGAGGCCCGCATTGATCACGTCCTGGAATTCGAGCGCCGAGAACGCCCACTCCTCGCGCAGCCGGCGGCGGCGCAGGGTGGGATGCTCGGGCAGTTCGGCCCGCAGCTCCTCGACGAGCTCGCGCGACGGCGTGAGCGGCGCGAGATCGGGCTCGGGGAAGTAGCGGTAGTCGTCGGCATCGCTTTTCGGGCGTCCGGGCGAGGTCTCCCCCGTGTCCTCGTGCCAGTGGCGGGTCTCCTGCGTGATCGCGCCGCCCTCGGCGAGAATCGCGGCCTGGCGCTGGATCTCGAAGCGCACGGCGCGCTCGATCGAGCGCAGCGAGTTCACGTTCTTGGTCTCGGTGCGGGTGCCGAGCACGCTCATCCCGGCGTCCTCGTTGCCGCGCGGACGCAGCGAGACGTTCGCGTCGCAGCGCAGGTTGCCGCGCTCCATGCGCGCGTCCGAGATGCCGAGCGCGATCACGATCTCGCGGATCGTCGCCACGTACGCCGCGGCGATCTCCGGGGTGTCGGCCTCGCCGCCGAAGATCGGTCGGGTGACGATCTCGACGAGCGGCACGCCGGCCCGGTTGTAGTCGACGAGCGAGTACTCGGCGCCCTGGATCCGCCCGGTGGAGCCGCCGACGTGGTTGAGCTTGCCCGCATCCTCCTCCATGTGCGCCCGCTCGATCGGCACGTGCACGACGCGGCCCGAGCCGGTCTCGACCTCGACCGAGCCGTCGAACGCGATCGGATCGTCGTACTGCGAGATCTGGTAGTTCTTCGCCATGTCCGGGTAGAAGTAGTTCTTCCGCGCGAAGCCCGAGACCTCGGCGATCTCGCAGCCCAGGGCGAGGCCGAGGCTGATCGAGTAGCGCACGGCCTGATCGTTGATCACCGGCAGCGCGCCGGGCAGGCCGAGGCAGACCGGGGTGAGATTCGTGTTCGGGTCGGAGCCGAAGGCGTTCGGGGCCGAGCTGAACATCTTCGTCTTCGTGTTGAGCTCGACGTGCACCTCGAGGCCGATGACCGGTTCGAAGAGCTCGAGGGCCTGTTCGAAGTCCATGAGCTTCGTCTTCGCCATCAGCATGCACCTTCCTGCTCAGTGCTGAGAGAGCCGAGCGTCGGGCTCTGCTGCCAGAACGGGCGACCGTCGCGGTCGGTGATGAGCCCCTCGACGGCGGCCCCGGCGCGGTAGAGCCGCGCGTCCTCGAAGGCCGGCGCCAGCAGCTGCAGGCCGACCGGCAGGCCGTCCTCGGCGGCCGTGCCGATCGGCAGGCTGAGGCCGGGGATCCCGGCGAGGTTCGCAGGGATCGTCGTCGCGTCGTTCAGGTAGTCCTGTATGGGGTCGCCGCCGTGGGAGCCGATCCTCCACGCGGTGGTGGGGGCGGTCGGCGAGGCGATCACGTCGACCTGTGCGAAGGCCGCCGCGAAGTCGCGCTGGATCAGCGTGCGCACCTTCTGCGCACTGCCGTAGTAGGCGTCGTAGTATCCGGCGGAGAGCGCGTAGGTGCCGAGGATGATGCGGCGCTTCACCTCGGCACCGAAGCCGGCCTCGCGGGTCGCGCTCATCACGTCCTCGACGGTCGCCCGGCCCTCGGGCGTGACCCGGAGCCCGAAGCGCACCGAGTCGTACTTGGCCAGGTTGCTCGAGGCCTCCGCCGGCAGGATCAGGTAGTAGGCGGCGACCGCGTACTCGAAGTGCGGCGCCTCGATCTCGACGATCTCCGCACCCTGCGCCGCGAGCAGCGCGAGCGCCTCCTCGAAGCGCTCCTTCACGCCCTGCTGCACCCCGTCGAGCATGAGCTGCTTCACGACGCCCACGCGCAGGCCGCGCAGCGCGTCGCCGGCAGCGCCCTCGCGCGCGGCGGCCGCCATCGAGGGCCACTCGTGGCGCAACGAGGTCGAGTCGTGGTGGTCGTGACCCGCGATGGCGTCGTGCAGCAGCGCGGTGTCGAGCACCGTGCGCGCGCAGGGGCCGATCTGGTCGAGCGAGGAGGCCAGGGCGATGGCCCCGTAGCGGCTCACGCCGCCGTAGGTGGGCTTCGCGCCCACGGAGCCGGTGAGGGCCGCGGGCTGGCGGATCGAGCCGCCCGTGTCGCTGCCGAGCGCGAGGGGCGCCTCGAACGCGGCGACCGCGACGGCCGAGCCGCCGCCCGAGCCGCCGGGCACCCGGTCCGCGGCCCACGGGTTGCGGGTGGGGCCGTAGGCCGAGTTCTCGGTGGAGGAGCCCATCGCGAACTCGTCCATGTTCGTCTTGCCGATGTTCACGAGCCCGGCCGCGCGGGAGCGCGCGACCGCCGTGGCGTCGTAGGGCGAGCGATAGCCCTCGAGGATCCTCGACCCCGCGGTGGCGGGCATGTCGGTGGTGACGAGCACGTCCTTGATCGCGAGCGGCACGCCGGCGAGCTCGCCGAGCGCCTCACCCGCCGCGCGGCGCTCGTCGATCGCCCGGGCGGCGGCGAGCGAGACCTCGGGGTCGGTGTGCAGGAACGCCTGCAGCCCCCCGTCGACCGCCGCGATGCGGTCGAGGTGCGCCTGGGCGGCGTCGACCGCGGAGAGCGATCCCGCGGAGAGCTCGGCGGCGAGTTCTGCGGCGGTGAGGCGGATCACGTCGTTCGCCATCACTGCTCCTCCCCCAGGATCGAGGAGACCCGGAACATGCCGTCGGCCGTCTCCGGCGCGTTCGCGAGCGCCTGCTCGAGCGTGAGCGCGTCGGCGACCTCGTCGGGCCGGGTCACGTTGTTGATCGGGATCGGGTGGCTCGTCGCCGGCACGTCGTCGCCCGCGACCTCGCTCACCTTGGCGATGCTGTGCAGGATCGAGTCGAGCTCGCTCGTGAGCGAGTCGAGCTCGCTCTCGGTGAGGGCGATGCGCGCGAGGCCCGCGAGGTGGCGCACGGTATCGACCGTGATCTCGCCGCCCTGGGCGCCCGCGCCGGTCGCGGCGCCGCCGGCCGCGGTGATGTCAGACATGCTGCTCCATCGGGAAGGGGTGAATTCAACCAACCTCCCTATCCTACCGAGGCTCGCCCTGGCAGGCGGTCGGAGCCGGGCGTCCGAGTATCCGGCCGTCCGAGTCTCCGGCCCTCCGGGCCGCCCGGACCGGCCTCAATCCGCGCGCGGCGCGAACAGCGCCGACACGTCCCCGCCGACCGCGAGATCGGCCGAGGGGTCGAAGACCCGCTCGGGCCCGGGCGAGAGGTCGAGCCCCGCGAGCGACGCCCAGACGAGGCTCGGGGCGAGCGTCGACTCGAAGAAGTAGGTGCGGCTCGTGATGTCGGCGACCACGCGCCACCGCGTCGTCGAGATGTTGGGGCGCGCGGCGTCGACGGTGCCGAAGGGCGCGGAGGCGTTGCGGATCACGCTGAACACCTCGGCGACCGCCTCGCGAGGCGAGGAGGTGAGCGGCAGGTGGGCGGAGTAGTAGGCGGCGCGGGCGAAGCGATCGGGCGAGTCGGTGCCTCCGGGCAGCGGCGCGTCGCCCCCGAGACCGGTGTACCGCCGGAGCAGTTCGAGCTGCTCGGCGTAGGCCGGGGAGTTCGCCATGACGGTGAACTCGGGGCCGTGATGGATGGAGGCCCGGCCGTCCAGGAACTCGACGATCGCGGAGTCTCCGCTCGCGTCGGCCAGGGAGATGTGCCCGGTGCCGGGCTTGCCCCCGATCTCGAGCGGGATGATCTGCACCCGGCTCTCCTCCAGCCACGCGACCGCGGCGGCGACGCTGTCGAAGCGGTCGAGCAGGCACTGGATCGCCTGGTGCAGCGCGAGACCGGGGCGCTCCGCATCCCGCGCCCCGTAGTCGGACTCGGCGAGGTAGAGCCCGCTCACCTGGAGACCCGCCTCGTTGATGCCGTCGACGGCGATGCTGCCGTACATGAGCGCCACCACGCTGCCGTGGTCGGAGACCCAGGAGAAGCTCGCGGGATCCCCCGGCGCGCTCTCGCGGGAAGCCCCGCGCGGTCGCACGGCGAGCACCGTCCGGGTGTCCTCGAACCAGTCCATGCTGCGACCGACGAGCACGAGGCCCGCGCCGGGCCGCCCCTCGGACGACCATACGAATCTCGTGCACATGGTCGCAATGCTAGCGGGCCGGGCGCGCCGCGCGCGTGCCGTCGGCGTTCCAGAGTCCTGAGCAGCCGCGGCGGTGGCTCGTCACGAGGTGGGCGTCGACGATGCCGATGGCGGCCATCAGCGCGTAGACGGTGGTCGGTCCGACGAAGGAGAACCCGCGGCGCTTCAGCTCCCTCGCGAGCTCGGCCGACTCCGGCGAGGAGGACGGCACCTCACCCTCGTTCGCGGGCGCGGGCGAACGCTCCGGCATGTACGACCACACCAGCTCTGCGAGGCCAGGCCCCTCGTCCCGCAGCCGCAGCGTCGAGCGGGCGTTCGCGATCGCCGCCTCGATCTTGCGCCGATTGCGGATGAGGCCGGGATCCGCGAGCAGCCGCGCCAGCTCGCGTTCGCCGTACCCGGCCACACGCTCCGGGTCGAAGCCGTCGAAGGCCGCGCGGAACGCCTCGCGCTTGCGCAGCACCACCAGCCAGGAGAGGCCCGACTGGAAGCACTCGAGCACGAGCCGCTCGTACACGCCGCGATCGTCGGTGACGGGCACGCCCCACTCGGTGTCGTAGTACTCGGTGAGCAGCGGGTCGCTCGTCGCCCAGGCGGCCCGCACCGGCTTCGCCTCGCCGGGTCTGGCAGCGCTCGTCATGCCGCCTCCTCTCGGTATCGGCGCCCGATCCCGGGCGTGCCCTCAGCCTAGGCAGCCAGGGCAGGCCGCGATCGCCGAAACCGGGCCGGAGCCGCGATCCGTGGAGAACTCGTGCGATTCAGCCCTGTGGACGGCGAACGAGCCGGCCGGGACGCGACGGAGACGCCTACTCGGCGCCCGGTTCCGGCTCCGAAACCGAATCCGAATCCGAATCCGACTTCGGCTCCGCCGCTCCCTCGGCATCCGCCTCCCCGAGATCGAGTGCCGCCGGGCCCTCGGTCACGAGCAGGGCGAACTGCGCCGCATCGAGCACGGGGATGCCGAGTTCCTCGGCCTTCGCGAGCTTCGAGCCCGCGCCGGGCCCCGCTGCCACGTAGTCGGTCTTCTTCGAGACGCTCGAGGCGGCCTTGCCGCCCGCCGCGATGATCGCCTCCTTCGCGCCCTCGCGGGTGAAGCCGTCGAGCGCGCCGGTCGCGACCACGGTGAGGCCCGCGAGCACGCCGCCCTCCGCCGCCGCGGCACCGGGACCGGGGTGGCCGGGGATCTCCCACCGCACGCCCGCCGCGGCCCAGCGATCCACGATCTCCCGGTGCCAGTCGACCTCGAACCACTCGAGCACGGACTCGGCGATGGTCGATCCGACGCCGTCGACCTCGGCCAGCTGCTCCACGGAGGCCGCGCGGATCGCGTCCAGCGAGCCGAACCAGTCGGCGAGCGCGCGCGCCGCGACCGGACCGACGTGCCGGATGTTGAGCGAGACGATCAGCCGCCACAGCGGCTTCGTCTTCGCCTTCTCGAGCTCGGCGAGCAGCGTCTCCGCGTCCTTCGACGGGAGGATCGTCTCGAAGTCCTTGCGCACCCCGGCGGCGCGTCGCTCGGCCGGCGTCCGATCCTCCCAGCCGGGCGGGTAGCTCTTCACGATCCGCTGGAAGGGCGCGCGGCGACGCGGCTCGCCCGTCTCCCCGTCGACGACGGGCTCCCCCGTCTCGGGGTCGCGCACGATCACGACGATCGGCACCAGCTCCTCGAGCGTCAGTCCGAAGAGCCCGGCCTCCGTGTCGAGGGGCGGATCCGCCGGCACCTCGGGCTGCGTCAGCGCCGCCGCGGTGATCTCGCCGAGCACCTCGATGTCGAGGGCGCCGCGCGAGCCGATGTGCTCGACGCGGCCGCGCACCTGCGCGGGGCACGCGTGGGCGTTCGGGCAGCGCAGGTCGATGTCGCCCTCTTTCATGGGACGCAGCTCAGCCCCGCACTCCGGGCAGTCGCGGGGCATGGTCCACTCCCGCTCGCTGCCGTCGCGCCGCTCGAGCACCGCGCCCAGCACCTCGGGGATCACATCGCCGGCCTTGCGGATCACGACGGTGTCGCCGATCAGCACGCCCTTGGCCTTCACCACCTGCTGGTTGTGCAGGGTCGCCTGGCTGACGGTGGATCCCGCCACGCGCACCGGCGCCATCACCGCGTACGGCGTCGCGCGCCCCGTGCGGCCGATGCCGACCCGGATGTCGAGCAGCTTCGTGTGCACCTCCTCCGGCGGGTACTTGTACGCGATCGCCCAGCGCGGGGCCCGGCTCGTCTCGCCCAGCTCGGCGTGCAGCTCGAGCTCGTCGACCTTCACGACGATGCCGTCGATCTCGTGCTCGAAGCCGTGCCGCTGTTCGCCGCAGGCCTCGACGAAGGCGATCACCTCGTCGATCGTGTCGAAGACCCGGGAGTGCGGCGAGACCGGCAGCCCCCACTCGCCCAGCAGACGGTAGGCGTCGCTCTGGTTCTCGAAGTCGGGATGCTGCCAGGCGCCGATGCCGTGCACGTAGAGCGAGAGCCGGCCGAGGCGCTCGGACATGAGCTCCAGCTCGCGCTCCGTCTTCTTCTCGGCGCGCTGGCGCAGGCTGCCGGCGGCGGTGTTGCGCGCGTTGGCGAACTCGGGGTAGCGCACCGCGATCCGCTCCTCCTCGACGCCCTTGCTCCGCTGCTCGGCAGCGTATTCCTCCTGCAGCGCGTGCTGCCGCTCGTTCAGCGCCGCGAAATCGGCGCTGCTCAGGAAGACCTCGCCCCGGGCCTCGAAGAACGGAGGAATACCGGATCCGGAGAGGCGGGTCGGAATGGCCGGGATGAAGCGCACGTTCTCAGTGATGTCCTCGCCCACCCGGCCGTCGCCGCGGGTCGTCGCCGTCTCGAGCGCGCCGTCGCGGTAGGCGAGGCTGATCGCGACCCCGTCGATCTTGAGCTCCGAGAGCCAGCGCACCTCGCGCCCGGCCGCCGCGCGGGTCTTCTCCCCCCACTCGCGCAGCTCGTCGAGCGCGAACACGTTGTCGAGGCTGAGCATGCGCTCCGCGTGCTCGTGGGAGGGGAAGCCCGACGCGACGATGGCCGCGCCGACCTGCTGCGTGGGGCTGTCGAGCCCGGCGAGCTCGGGGAATGCGCGCTCGATCGCCTCGAGGCGGTGGATCAGCTCGTCGTACTCCGCATCGGAGACGAGCATGACGCCCTCGCTGTAGTAGGCGGTGCGATAGCGCTCGATGTCGGCGGTCAGACTCTCGCTCTCGGCGCGGGCCGCCTCGAAGTCGCCGGGGATCGGGCTTTCTGGCAACCCACTCATACCGCACCTTCCACGGGCAGCGCCCGATCGATCGTGAACTGGCCGAGCACGCGCGTGCCGATGTAGAGCACCGCGCTCTGCCCGGGGGCCACTCCGCTGAGCGGCTCGGCGTGATCGAGGTCGATGTCGACCACGATCTCGTGGGTGGCACCGGCACGGTGCTGCTCGGTGCGCGCGGCCTCGTCGATCGCGACAAGGCGGGCGAACGCGGGCACCGGGTCCGCATGGGCGCGGATCTGCACCTCGCAGCCGAAGGGCTCGCTCAGCTCGAATCCGGGATCGCCCGTGAGGCTGTAGCGCCCGCCCGCGACGCGGCGGATCGCCAGGTGCTCCCTGGGGCCCACGACCACCTGGTTCGAGACCGGGCGGATCGACAGCACGTAGCGGGGTCGGCCGTCCGCCGCTGGGCTGCCGAGCTGCAGGCCGCGCCGCTGCCCGACCGTGTAGCCGTGCGCGCCGTCGTGGCGGCCGACGACCTCGCCGTCCTCGTCGACGATGTCGCCCGGCCGCCGGTCCAGATGCTCCGACAGCCAGCCGCGGGTGTCCCCGTCGGGGATGAAGCAGATGTCGTGGCTGTCGGGCTTGCCGGCCACCTGGATGCCGCGATCCTCCGCCTCCGCTCGGATGAGCTCCTTGGACGGCGTGTCGCCGAGCGGGAACCAGCAGCGTGCGAGCTGCTCGGCGGTGAGCACGCCGAGCACGTAGGACTGATCCTTCGCCCAGGCGCTCGCCCGGTGCAGCTCGCGGCCGTGCGGCCCGTCGACGAGGCTCGCATAGTGCCCGGTGGCCACCGCGTCGAAGCCGAGCGCGACGGCCTTGTCGAGCAGGGCCGCGAACTTGATCTTCTCGTTGCAGCGCAGGCAGGGGTTCGGCGTGCGTCCGGCGGCGTACTCGGCGACGAAGTCGTCGACGACGTCCTCCTTGAAGCGCTCGCTGAAGTCCCAGACGTAGAACGGGATGGCGAGCAGGTTCGCGACCCGCCGGGCGTCCATCGCGTCCTCGATCGTGCAGCAGCCGCGCGAGCCCGTGCGCAGGGTGCCGGGCATGCGGCTCAGGGCGAGGTGAACCCCGACGACCTCGTGCCCCGCGTCGACGGCGCGCGCCGCGGCCACGGCGCTGTCGACGCCCCCGCTCATCGCAGCCAGGATCCTCACCCGGACAGTCTAGGACGTGCGCCGCGTCGCGAGCCCGGCGGCTCGGGCCCGATCCACCGCCGCCGGCAGCGCCTCGACGAGCGCATCGACCTCGGCCTCGCTCGTCCCGGTCGACAGCGTGAAGCGCAGGGAGCCGATGGACTCCCGCTCGGGGATCCCCATCGCGAGCAGCACGTGGGAGACCTCGGCCACGCCGGCGCGGCAGGCCGATCCCACGGAGGCCGACACTCCCGCCGCGTCGAGCAGGAAGACGAGCGAGTCGCCCTGGCAGCCCGGGAAGGTGAAGTGCGCGTTGCCCGCGAGCCTGCTGGGCCCCGGGTCCGCGCCGCGCAGCACCGCGTCGGGCACTGCGGCGCGCACCTCCGCGACGAGGCGGTCGCGCAGCGCGGCGAGGCGCGCGATCCGCTCCTCGAAGCCCGCTCCATCGCCCCCTGTGCCGCAGGCGAGATCGAGGGCCGCGGCGAAGGCGACGGCTCCCGCCGCGTCCTGCGTGCCGGCGCGGGACCGCTGCTGGCCGCCGCCGTGCAGCAGCGCCTCGGCCGAAGCGCCGCGCGCGAGCAGCAGCGCCCCCACTCCGACGGGGCCGCCGATCTTGTGGGCGGAGAGCGAGAGCGCATCCGCCCCCGAGGCGGCGAAGTCGATCGGCAGCTGACCCAGCGCGGCGATCGCGTCGATGTGCACGGGCACGCCAGCTTCACGGGCGATCCGCGTCAGCTCGGCGACGGGCTGCACGCTGCCGACCTCGTTGTTCGCCCAGAGGAAGGAGACGAGCGCGACCCGCTCGGGCCCCGCGGCGTCGATGGCCTCGCGCAGCGCCTCGGGCCGCAGCACTCCCGCGCCGTCGATGGGCAGCCGGCGCAGCTCGAAGCCCTGCTCGTCGCGCAGCCACTCGGCGGCCTCGATCGTCGCGTGGTGCTCGCCCTCGGCGACGAGCAAGACGTTCCGGTCCACGGCCGCGCCGGCGGCGCCCGCGGCGGCGGCGCCGGATCCGCGCCTCGCCGCCCAGGCCAGGCCCTTGATCGCGAGGTTGACCGACTCGGTGCCGCCGGAGGTCAGGATCACCTCGGCCGGATCGCCGCCCAGATGTCCCGCGATCCGCTCGCGGGCCGCCTCGAGCCGGGCGCTCGCCTCCTGGCCGTGCGCGTGGGTCGAGGCCGGGTTGCCGACGGCGCGCAGCGCCTCGGCGTAGGCCGCGAGCACCGGCTCGGGCATGGGCGAGGTCGCGGCGTGGTCGAGATACGCACGCATGACGCGGATCCTGTGCCGCCGACTAGTACAGCAGGTTCGCGAGCCGCCCGCGGGCGGCGGCGACGCGCGGGTCGGAGACCCCGACGACCTCGAAGAGCTCGAGCAGGCGCTCGCGAATCTCCGTGCGGCGCTCCTCCTCCGCGGTCCCGGCGAAGAGGTCGAGCAGGCGCAGGAACGCGTCCTCGACGTGCCCTCCCGAGACGTCGAGGTCGGCGACGCGCAGCTGCGCATCGATGTCCGCCGGATCCGCCGCGGCGGCGGTGCGGATCTCGTCCGCGCTCGCGCCCTGCAGCCTCGCGAGCAGCCGCACCTGCACGAGCGCGGCATGCGCCTCGGCATCGGCCGGCGCCTTCAGCAGCACCTGCTCGTAGGCTTCCACCGCGGCCGCGTAGTCGCCCCGCTCGAGGGCTTCGAGCGCCTCGGCGTGCGCGGGGTTGACCGGCGGCTCGGCGGGCTCGCCGGACTCCTCCTCGCCCGCTTCGGGGGCGTTCAGGCGGCCGACGACGCCCTGCTGCTCGGCGAGCTGCACCAGCTGCGTGAACACCTCGCGCACCTGCGCCTCGGGGATCGCGCCCTGGAACAGCGGCAGCGGACGGCCGCCGACGAGCGCCACGACGGTGGGGATAGACTGGGCCTGGAACGCCTGCGCGAGGCCCGGGTTCGCATCGACGTCGACCTTGATCAGCAGCACGCGGCCGCCGAACTCGCGCGTCACCTTCTCGAGCACGGGTCCGAGCGTCTTGCAGGGCTGGCACCATTCGGCCCAGAGATCGACCACCACCGGCACGATCGCGGAGAGCTGGGCCGCCTGCTCGAAGGTCTGGTCGGTCACGTCGAGCACGAGCGACGGCACGTCGACGACCTGGCCCTGCGATGCGCCGGGACCGGCGCCCGGACCCGCCGCACCCGGCTGTCCGGCCGCGGCACGCGCGGCCAGGTGGCTCAGATCGACCGCGCCGCCCGGGATCCGCTCGGGAATCTGCTGCGTCATCTCTAGTTCCTCGCTCCCACCAGTTCGCTCGTCGCCCCGAGCAATTGGATCTGCTCGCCGCTCACCTTGCTCGGCACGAAGAAGAGCAGCTGATGAGCGACGACGCTGACGATGCGCTCCTGCTGCCCGGTCAGTCCCGAGACGGCGGATACCGCGCCCTCCGCGCGCACCCGGGTCGTGCTGCCGGCCGTGTCGGAGACCCGCTCCTCGACCACCGTGACGGCGACGAGGCCGCCGCCGACGCCGGTCGAGAGCGCCGTGATCGGCTGCTCCCCCACGCTCGCGGCGACCGAGTACGCCACGCTGTAGCCCTCGGCGTCCGCCTTCTCCTGCATCTGCTGCACCCAGGCGAGGCCGCTGCGCTCCATGAGCGGATCGCCCTCGAGGTCGAAGGTCTCCGCCTGCTCCACACCGGACCCCCCCTGCAGCACGGCGGCGTACGCCGTGCCGACCTCGCCGGGCGGCAGCACGAGCGTCTGCAGCTCGGGCGAGAGCAGGGCCGTGCCCTCCTCGGCCGGGGCGGCCTCGGGCATCTCAATGCCGCCGCGCAGGGTGATGATGCGCGAGACCAGGTAGTTCTCGTGCGGGTTCTGCTGCGTCATGATGAGCATGAGCGAGGGAGAGGACGCCTCCTCGGCCGCCGCGCCCTGGTCGGCGGGCTGGTCCTGCGCCTCCTCGCCCTCCGCGGGCGCGGCCTCGGCCTCCGCAGCGGACTCCACAGGCTCGGAGCTCACCGCCACGAACACCGTGCGCGGCCACCCCTCCGTGCTCTGCACGAGCTCGTACTCGAGCTGCTCGTCGCCGATCCGCAGCGGCACCCGCTCGTAGTCGGGCATCGCCGACCTGATCTTGTAGCTCGCCTCGCGCTGCGCCAGCGCGTCGCCGGTGAACCGGCTCTTCAGCGCCTCCACGTCGAGGGCGTCGTCCGCGGTGCCGGCGACCTGCGAGATGTCCGCCGTGATGCGGTCGATCTGCTCGGGGGTGATCGGCACCGGGGCCAGCACGCCGGCCTGTCCAGCCGCCTCGGTCGCCTGCTCCGTCGGCTGCGCCGAGAAATCGGGCCAGTAGCTCGCGGAGCAGCCGCTCAGGGCGAGCGCGCCCGCGAGGACGGCGGCCGGCGCGGCCATGCGCTGCAGCTTGCGCGCGTCGCGGCGGCGGGAGAACGCGCCGCGAATGCCCGGCAGCGGGCCCGAGCTGCCCCGGCGCGGGCCGAGGCCGCGCCGGTCGTGGTCCACCGCGAGCAGATAGAGGACGGCGCCGAGCACCGCGAGCACCGCCCCGGTCACGAGCAGCGGGCCCGCGAAGGGCGTGCTGCGGTCCTGCTCCCAGACCAGCGAGACCGCATCGCCCAGCCCCGCCGATCCCGAAGTCGCGATCAGCACCGCCTCGTCATCGTCGATCTCGACCGCGAAGCGCAGCGTCCCGTCGCCCGTCCCGCCCGACTCGGAGACCCAGAGGTCGCTGCCGCGGGGATCGACGAACTCGTCGTTCTCATCCCCGCTCGCATCGTCCGACTCGGATTCCGTGCCCGTCGCGGGCTCCGCGGCATCGGTCTGCGTCTCCGTCGCGGCCTCGGTCTGCGTCTCCGTCTCCGCGCGGAGCAGCGTCGGATCGCCCCGGACCTCGCTCACCTCGAGCGACTTCGCCTTCGGCTGCGCCTCGATCGATGCGTGGTCGAAGGCCGCGACCCAGGCCTCGACATCGCGCTGGGACCCCACCGCGGCGAAGGCCCCCTTCGCGGCGACGGCGACCACGGGATCCCCCTCGGCCGCGGCGAAGGCCGAAGCCGGGACGACCGCGTAGCTCGAGGTCGTCCCCTCCCCTGCGGTGAGCGCGATCTCGGCGGGCGGCGCGAGGAAGGTGCGCTGCCCGATCCCGAGGATGAAAGCGATACCCGACAGTACGAGTACCGCGATCGCGATCGCAAAGCGCACGGGCCCTCCTAGGTTCGACGAAGCTCTGGTGGTCTGAAGACGGTGCGTGCGGGCCCGACCCCCGTGCAGGACGCACGCATACCTCGAACATAACGGTACCCGAGCTTTCTCCGAATCGTTCGGGAAGCCCGTCCCGCCCAGGCCGGCGCAGGCCACGTCGACTATCATTGCCTGGTGATGGGCACCCCCGGCAAACCGCCGCACCGAGGCGCATCGCAGGCCCCCGGAGGATCCGTGACCGATACCGACCCGAAGTTCTCAGTCGTGCTGCGCGGGTACCACCGCACGGAGGTGGACGAGCGAATGGGCTCGCTCTCCCAGCAGCTCGGCACGATGCAGGCCCACCTCGAGTCGCTGCAGACCGCCTATCAGCGCTCGGTCGCCGAGGGCGAGGAGCATCGCGCCCTGATCGCCGAGCTGCAGGCCCAGATCGCCGAGCTCGGCGCGACCGGCTACAGCGGGCTCGGGCTGCGGGTCGAGAAGAGCCTCAAGATCGCCGAGGATCACGCGCAGCACCTGATCGCCCAGGCGGACGCCGACGCCGAGAAGCTGCGCCGGCAGACCGAGGCGGAGACGAAGCGCCTGCTCGATCAGGCGCAGGCCCGGGCCGACGAGCTCGTCACCTCGGCCACCGAGCAGGCCGAGACGATACTGGGCCGGGCGCGCACCGAGTCCGAGGAGCTGAGCACGCGCTCGGGCACGGAGGCGAAGCGCCTGCTGCAGGACTCGCAGCACCAGGCCGGGCTCACCAGCGCGAGCGCCGAGCGCGACTCGACCCTGCTGCTGGAGACCGCGCGCGCCGAGGCGCGGGCCCTGCTCACCAAGGCCGAGGCCGAATCCGAGCGGCTCGTCGGAGACGCCCGGTCCGAGGCCGAGGAGCTGCGCAGCAGCACCGAGCGGGCGGCCGCGGCGCTGGCCCAGCGGCAGGAGGAGACCGAGCGCGAGGCCGCGCTCGAGCGCACGCGCCTGGCCAGCGAGGCCGAGCGCGCCCGCGCCGAGCACGAGGCCCGCGTGCAGCGGGAGGAGGCCGAGCTGCGCGCCCGCTTCGAGGAGCGCGAGCGCGTCCTGACCGCCGAGATGGACGAGCTGCGCCGCACGCTCACCGAGGAGATCGAGACGCTGCGCGCCCGGATCGCGCAGGAGCGCACCGAGCACGACGAGGCCATCGCCCTCGAGGGCGCCGCCCACCGGCTGCGCCTCGAGGCCGCCGAGCAGAGCCACGAGGAGCGCCTGGCGCTGCAGCTCGCGGAGCACGAGACCGAGCTGCAGCGCTCCGCCGAGGCCCAGCGCACGGAGCTCGCGACGCTCGCCGCGCTGGCGCTGCGCGAGCGGGAGCGCGCCTCCGAGAGCCAGGACGCCGAGCAGGCGCGCCGCCTCGCGGAGCACACGGCCGAGCTGGCGAGGGAGCGCGAGGAGCACGACGCCTCGCTGCAGAGGGAGCGCGGAAAGCACGAAGCCCTGATCGGGCGCGAGCGCGACGAGCACGAGGGCCTGATCGCCCGGGAGCGCGAGGAGCAGGCGCAGAGACTCACCCGCGAGCGCGACGAGCACGCAGCGATCATCTCGCGCGAACTGGAGGAGCACGCAGCGCTGCTAAGCCGCGAGCGCGAGGATCACCGGCGCACGATCGATGCCGAGCACGCCGAGGTCGAGCGCGAGCGCACGGCTCACGACGAGCGGATCGCGCGCGAAGGCGCCGAGCACCAGGAGCGGATCGCCCGCGAGAGCGTCGAGCACCAGGAGCGGATCGCCCGCGAGAGCGCCGAGCACGCCGAGCAGATCTCCCGCGAGAGCGCCGAGCACGAAGAGAGACTCGAACGCGAGGCTGCAGAGCATGACGAGCGGATCGCACGAGAGAGCACGGATCACGCGGAACGGATCGAACGCGAAAGCGCCGAGCACGCGGCGCGGATCGAGCGCGAGAGCGCGGATCACGCGGATCGCCTCGCCCGGGAAAGCGCGGAGCACCGCGAGGGCCTCGAACGCGATGCCGCAGATCAGCAGGGGCGCCTCGAGCAGGAGGGCATCGACCACGCCGAGCGTCTGAGCCGCGAGCGCGAGGAGCACGATGCGGTACTCATCCGCGAGCGGGACGAGCAGGCTCGTGCCGCCGCGGCCGCCGCGGAGCAGCTCGCCCGGGAGCGCGACGACCACGAGCAGCGGATCGCGCGCGAGTCGGAGGCGCACGAGCAGCGGATCGCACGGGAGCTGGAGGCTCACGAGACCCGCATCGCCGCCGCGGGCGACGAGCATCGAGCGCTGCTCGAAGAGGAGCGCCGAGTGCAGGCCGAGCGACTCGCATCCGAGCTCGGCTCGCACGAGCTGCGGCTCGCGAACCTCGCGAGCGCGCAGGAGGCGAGCCTGCAGCAGCAGCGCGAGGAGGCCGCCGCGGTGCTCGGGCTCGATCGGGAGGAGTTCGAGCTGCGGCTCGATCGCGACCGCACCAAGCTGGAGGCCGACCTCGCTCGGGAGCGCGAGGAGCAGGATCGGCATCTCGCGACTCTCGCGGAGGCGCACGCCGAGCGCCTGGCGCACGAGCGCGCCGAGGCCGAGACCGCGCTCTCGCTGGAGGTCGCTCTGAAGCGGGCCGAGGTCCTCGAGGAGACCGATCGACTGCGCGCCGACACCGTCGCCGAGCTCGCCGAGTACCGCGCGGGCGAAGAGGCGGCGCTCACCGAGCTGTGCGCCGACGTCGAGGACCGCGCCCGTGAGACCGCCGACCGCACCCGGCGCGAGCGCGACGAGTTCCTCCGCAGCTCCGCGGAGCAGCGCGAACAGCTGGATCGCGAGATCGCCGAGCGTCTCGCCGAGTCGGCCCGAGCCTCGCAGGAGGAGATCGCGACCGCGCAGGCCATGCTCGCCGAGCTGCAGGCCCAGATCACCGCCGCCCAGGACGAGTACCATCGCATCACGGTCGAGTCGACGGCCGAGGCGAACGCGCGGATCGCCGAGGCCGAGCAGAGGGCCGCCGCCGTGGTGCAGGAGGCCGAACATCGTGCCCACGTCACCTTCACCGCGGCGGAGGACCGCGCCGCGAAGGTGCTCGCCGCCGCGGAGGATCGCATGGCGCAGCTGAAGGTGGAGCGCGTCGCAGTGGCCCGCTACTTCGAGAGCCTCGGCGAGGTGCTCACGAACGCGCAGAAGCTGGAGACCGCGGCGAAGACGGCCACCGATACGGTCGCCATGGAGCTGCGACCGGAGGCTCCGTCGGAGAGCACGGCAGAGAGCGCAGCCGAATAGCATGACCATCACGGCGGCGGCGGACGGCTCCGCGCTCGGCAACCCGGGCCCGGCCGGCTGGGCCTGGTACATCGACGACGAGCGCTGGCGCGCCGGCGGATGGCCGCGCGCGACCAACAATCAGGGCGAGCTCATGGCGGTGCTCGACCTGCTGCACGCGACGGAGGGCCTGGGCGAACCCCTCCGGATCCTCTGCGACAGCCAGTACGTCATCAACTCGGTGACCCAGTGGATGCCCGGCTGGAAGCGCCGCGGCTGGCGCAAGGCCGACGGCAAGCCCGTGCTGAACCGGGAACTGCTCGAGCGGCTCGACGCCGCGCTGCAGGGGCGCGACGTGCGCTTCGAGTGGGTGAAGGGCCATGCGGGCCACCCGTTGAACGAGGCCGCCGACGCGCGCGCGCGAGCGGTGGCCGAGGCCTATCAGGCCGGCCGCGAGGCCGACGCCGGGCCGGGCATCGCGGGGGCTCCCCTGCCCGATGCCCCGCTCCCGGCGGCCGCCCCGACCGCGGCCGTGTCGCCCACGCTCTTCTGATATGTAGTGTGTTTTGTCAAGTGGGCAGGGTGAAGCGCCGCCAGGCCGGGTTGCCGGGCGGCGCTTCGTCATCCATGCCGGACGGCGTTGCGGGGTGCGGCGTGTCTGGTGACGCGTGGTCAGTCTGATATGCGCGGATTTAGTGACCGCAGGACCCTGTTCCGGTGAGAGCAGCCAGCTTGTCTGAGGTCGAGCGTGGCCGCCGGGACGCCTGCTCACAGAAGAACCGCTGGTGCGCTCCTCACGCTGCATGCTCCCCGCACCGGTTCGGCGCGGATGAGTTCTCCGACGCTATTCCATGACCGCGAGAGACCAGCACCAGCCGGCGAGCTCACGCGCGATCGCGGTCGTCCCGACAGTGTGCTTCTTCCGCGAGCGAGCGAGTACCTGCCACCGGTGATGCAGGCGCCGGTTCCCCGCATCCCCCCGGGCCACGGCCTGCGCGCTGGCCCGGGCCCACCGCTCGGCCATCGTCTTCCCCGGCCGGTAGACGGGCTTGTGATGCCAGGCCGATTCGATCAAGAGCCTGCGCGCATGCCGATTTCCTGTCTTCGTGATCGCTCCCAGGGAGCGGGACCCGCCCGAGGAATGCTCGGATGGGACCAGCCCGAGATACGCGGCGATCGTGCGACCGGTGAAACGCTGCCAGTCGCCGATCTCGACCGCGAGCGCGAAGCCGGTGAGCGTCGAGATCCCTCGCAGGCAGCACAGCCGGTCCGTAACACCGGTGAAGCTGGAGTGCGCTGCCATTCGGGTGATCTCAGCATCGAGCCGATCTCTGCGAGCACCGATCACGGTGACCGCGTCGTACGCGGCATCGAACGCTGCCAAGGTCCCCGGACCAGCACCATCGATACCGTCCCTGCGGATGCTACGCAGCCAGGCATCGTGGGCACGGGTCCAACTCGCAGACCCGTCGAAGACGAGTCCTCGGCGCAGGAGCAGTTTCGAGAGTCGGTGCCTGGCCGCCATCAGTTCGACGCGGGCGTCGTCCCGGGCGCGCACGAGATCGCGGGCGGATTCTTCTTCCTCGGTCGGGACCCGCACGGGAACGAGTTCGTCCATGCGGAGCAGGCGGGCGAGGAGCATCGCGTCTCGGGCGTCGGTCTTCACCCGATCGCCAGCGGGTCGGAGGAGCTTCGATGGGGCGGCGACGGTCACCGGGATCCCAGCACTGGTCAACGCGCGTGCGAGCCCGAACCCGGTCGGACCGGCTTCGTAAGCGGCATGGGCCGGACCGATCTGGTCGCGGATGGTGGTGACCCACTCCAGGATTGCGGTGTTGCCGCCCGGGAGTCTCGCTTCGAAGATCTCTCCGGTATGGGTATCGATCGCGGCCGCGCGCGCACTCCTCGCGTGCACATCCAGACCGATCGTTGTACGCTCGTTGAACATCAGGGCCTCCGCTGCATGTCGGCATCCCGAGCCATTCTCGGGATGATCCACGAATCTGCACCGTGAGGCCCTGACCTGCAAGACCCAATACCAGAACCCCACACACATAGGGTCTGATCCGCCGCGGGCGGCGCCGACGTCGCTACGGCATCCGCCAGCAGTGGGCGTGCCAGTGCCTGCGCTCGCGCAGCGCCGCCTCGTCGCCGAAGAGGTGCTGGGCGCTCCACACGACGAGGTGCGCCTGACCCGGCGGCACGTCCGCGCCGCAGCCCGGGCAACGGTAGGACTTCTCCGCGCGGTGGGCGGGGATCTCCCGCACGAACCATTCCTCGCCCCGGCGCGTGACGACGCGAGCGCCTCCGTAGGCGAGGCGGTTCACGTCGCGGGGTTCAGGCCGCGGGGCTCGGCGACGGGACTTGCCCCTCACCACCAGTGATTGGCCTGCCAGAACTCGTAGGCCTGCGCCCAGCCGCCGTAGCGGCCGTGCGCGTAGCCGATCGCCCAGCGCAGATTGTCCACCGGGTCGTAGCCGCTTCCCGGCACCTTGCTGCACGGCAGCGCCTGCACGAGGCCGCACGCGCCGGAGCTCGCGTTGGTCGCATTGGGGTTCCAGCCGCTCTCACGGCTGACGATCGCGTCGACGTAGCCCCAGTCGCTCTCGGGGATGCCGGCAGCCGCCATCCACTCGGCCGGGGAGCCGCCGCCCGTGTACCTCGGCGGCGCAGCAGGTGCGGCGGCCGCGACCGGGGCGGCCTCGGGCACGACGACCGGCTCGGGATCCGGAAGCTTCTCGAGCGGCGCGACCTCGAGCTCGAAGGGCTCGAAATCCGCGGGATCGGGAACGAACTCCTGATGGATCCGCTCGTAGAACTCCTGATCCGCCGTGGCCTGCGGCACCGCGAAGGGAGCGACTACGGCGCCACCCACGAGCAGCACCGTGGCGCTCGCCGCGAAGAGTCCGCGGAACCGCGCCCAGGTCGAAAGCGGGCGGCGGGAGGGTACGCTCGAAACAGTCACAATATAACGATTCTATCTCAACGCCCGAGGATCGACCAACCCCCGGTGGGCTCCGCGCTCAGCGTACGGCCAGCATCAGCTCGATCACGCCATCGAGGAGGGCGTCGACCTGGTCCTCGTCGTAGCCGCGCCATTGCGGATGGAAGACGGCTCCGCGGACCTGCGCGGTCGTGAGCGAGGCCTGCCCCGCGAGCATCGCGGTGACGCGGTCGAGGAAGGCGTCGACCTGCGAGATCCGGTACCCCGTCGCGAAGATCCCGCGGCGGCGGAAGCGCTTGCCCCGCGGACGCTCGAGCCGACCGCGCACCTCGCTGAGCAGCTGCTGCGTCTCGGCCCACCAGGCCTCCTCGCCCTGCTCGGCGATGCGAGCGCGACGCTCCCGCTCGTAGAAGACCTCCTCGAGCCGATCCATCGCCGCGTCCACGAAGCGCGCCGCATATCCTCTGCGGACGAGGGGGAAGGCGGTGGCCCGGATCTCCGCCGAGGTGACGGAGCCCGCCGCGGCGATCGACTCCTCCGATCCGCCCTGCTGCTCGTAGCTCGCGCGAGCACGTTCCAGAAAGGCGTCGACCTGATCGATCCGGTATCCGGGCTGTCTGCCGGTGGCGAGGGGAAAGGCGCTGCTCACCCCTCTATTCTGCACTGCGCCCCTGATCGTGCGCTCCGCCGCGCACGGCTCAGGAGAACACGCCGAGCGCCACCGCGACGCCGTAGGCGCCCACCGCGGAGGGCAGCAGCGAGTCGAGACGGTCGAGGAACCCGCCGTGGCCCGGGATCCAGGAGCTCATGTCCTTGATTCCCAGGTTGCGCTTGATGAGCGACTCGGTGAGATCGCCTCCCGTCGCCGTGACGAGCACGACGAGGCCCAGGATCACGCCCACCCACCAGGGCTGCTCGAGCGCGAGCAGCGAGATCGCGACGCCCGCGAGGATCGCGAGCACCGCCGCGCCGGCGAAGCCCTCCCAGGTCTTGTTCGGGCTGATGCGCGGCGTCATCTTGTGCCGGCCGAGGGTCACTCCCGCGGCGAAGGCCCCGATGTCGACCGAGACGACGACGAGCACGAGCGCGAACAGCCACCACTCGCCGCGATCCGCCTGCACCAGCAGGATGGAGAAGGCGCCCAGGAACGGCACGTAGACGAGCGCGAAGAGCCCCGAGACCACGTCGCGGATCAGCGTCCTCGGCGGCACCTCCCAGCGCGGCACCAGCCCCTCGATGAGGCGCCAGACGATGAGCAGCAGGAAGGCCGCGAAGAGGCCGAGCATCATGCCCTGGGCGCCCCAGAACGTCGCGCCCGCGGTGATCAGCACCGCGCCGATCACCGAGCCGACGCGCGGCACTCGGCGTCCGGCGGCACGGAACGCACCGGCGAGCTCGAGCAGCGCGATCACCATGAGCACGAGCACGAGCACGATGTACGCCTGCTTGACGATGAACAGGCTCGCGAGGAAGACGCCCGCGAAGGCGAGCCCGGTCAGGATCGCAAGGAACAGGTTGCGCCCGGCCTTCGCCTCGATCTTGGCGCTCGTGGCCTCGAACTGGGCGCGCGCCTCACCGAGCTGCGCTCGGATCTCGTCGCGCAGCTCGTCGCGACGGTCGGGCCCGTTCATGACTCCTCGATCCTAGACCTCGAGCAGTTCGGATTCTTTGTTCTTCAGAGCCTCGTCGATCTGGTCGATGAACTGCTTCGTCACCGCCTCGAGCTCCTTCTCGGCCCGGGCGATCTCGTCCTCGCCGATGTCGCTCTTGAGCGATTCGAGATCGTCCTTCGCATGACGGCGCACGTTGCGCACGGCGACCCGGCCGTCCTCGGCGCGGGCCTTCACGATCTTCACGAACTCCTTGCGGCGCTCCTCGGTCAGCTCGGGCAGCGTGACGCGGATCACGTTCCCGTCGTTCGACGGGTTCGCGCCGAGGTTCGGCATGTCGCGGATCGCCTGCTCGATCTCCTTCATCGCCCCCTTGTCGTAGGGCGTGATGATCAGGCTGCGCGCGTCCTGGTTGGCAACGGAGGCGAGCTGCGGCAGCGGCGTCGGCGTGCCGTAGTAGTCGACCTGCACGTTCTGCAGCAGCGAGGGATTCGCGCGCCCGGTGCGGACCGTCGCGAAGCCCTCCCTCGCGGCCTCGACGGCCTTCGTCATGCGGTCCTTGACGTCGGCGAAAACCTCGTCGATCACGGTGTGCTCCTCACTGCTTCGATGCTCACAAGACTAGCGGTGGCGGGTGCCGCGCCCTAACTGCGCACCAGGGTGCCGAGGCTCTCGCCGCGCAGGGCGAGGGTAACGTTGCCCGCGGGCTCCATGCCGAAGACGCGCATCGGCATGCGGTTGTCCATGCACAGGCTGAAGGCCGTGCTGTCGACGACCTTGAGGCCGCGCACGAGCGCGTCGCCGTAGGTGATCTCGTCGATCAGGGTCGCGTTCGGATCCTTCTTCGGATCGGCGGTGTAGACGCCGTCGACGCCGTTCTTCGCCACGAGCACCTGGTCGGCGCGGATCTCGAGCGCGCGCTGCGCGGCGACCGTGTCGGTGCTGAAGTAGGGCAGCCCGGCCCCGGCGCCGAAGATCACGACGCGGCCCTTCTCCAGGTGGCGGATCGCGCGCAGCGGGATGTAGGTCTCGGCGACCTGCGTCATCGTGATCGCCGACTGCACGCGGGTCTCGACCCCCGCCTGCTCGAGGAAGTCCTGCAGGGCGAGCGCGTTCATGACCGTGCCGAGCATGCCCATGTAGTCGGCGCGCGCGCGATCCATGCCCCGCTGCGAGAGCTCGGCGCCGCGGAAGAAGTTGCCCCCGCCCACGACGACCGCGACCTCGGCCGCGTCCATGGCCGCCGCGATCTCGCGGGCGATCTGGCTCACCACATCCGGGTTCACCCCGAGGGTGCCGCCCCCGAACGCCTCTCCCGAAAGCTTCAGCAGGACTCGGCGTCGGGCGGGTGCGGTCATGGGGTCTCCTTCGGTGTTCTCGGCTGCATTCAGCTTAGTGTGCGGGGCCCGGCGATCCTCCTGCCCCCGCACAGCACGGGACCCGAGCCGAAGACGGCCCGGGTCCCGTGCGCGAGGCGCTTAGGCGCCGACCTTGCCGCGGGCGAAGCCCGTGACGGTGATGCCGGCGGCCTCGGCCACCTTGGCGACCGGGCGCTTGTCGGCATCGAGCGCGTGCTCCTGCTCGTTCAGCACGATCTGCTTGAAGAACGCGTTCAGGCGGCCGTCGATGATCTTCGGCAGGGCGGCCTCGGGCTTGCCCTCGTTCTTCGAGATCTCGGTGACGATGTCGCGCTCCTTGTCGACGTCGGCCTGCGGCACCTCGTCGCGGTTCACGTACACCGGCTCGGCGAAGGAGATGTGCTGCGCGATGCTGGTCGCGACCTTCTCGTCGTCGCCCTCGTAGCCCACGACCACGCCGATCTGCGGGGGCAGGTCCTTCGAGGTGCGGTGCAGGTAGACCGCGGTGCGGGGCGCCTCGACGACGGTCACGCGACGCAGCTGGATCTTCTCGCCGATGATCGCCGACTCGTCCGTGATCGTCGACTCGACGGTGCCGTTCTCGAGCGGGGCCGCGAGGGCCTCCTCGAGGGTCTTCGCGCCGGACTCGGCGATGGCCTCGAGGATCCGGTCGCCGAGGGCGAGGAACTTCTCGTTCTTCGCGACGAAGTCGGTCTCGCAGACGAGCTCGATCAGGGTCGCCGAGCCGTCGCGCTGCACGACGGCGACGAGGCCCTCGCTCGCCTCGCGGCCCTCGCGCTTCGCGACGCCCTTGAGGCCCTTGAGGCGGAGGATCTCGATCGCCTTCTCGATGTCGCCTTCGGCCTCGACCAGCGCGTTCTTGCTGTCGACCATGCCGGCGCCGAGGCGCTCGCGCAGTTCCTTCACCGCGGCCATGCTGACTGCAGCCATGTGTGACTCCTTATGGTTGTTCTTCGTCATCCCGCGCGCAGCCCCGAGGGCGCGGTCGCGGGATTCAGTTCTGTGTGTGCGTCCGGGTGGCGGAGCGGATTACTCGGCGGCGGCCTCGACGGCCTCGGGGGCAGCCTCGGCGGCGGTCTCGACGGCCTCGGGGGCAGCCTCGACGGCCTCGGCGGCGGTCTCGGCGACCTCGGCCGCGTCGCTCGAACCCTCGGCGGCGGCTTCGACGGCGCCCTCGACCGCGGTGGCCGCGGCCTCGACCTCGTCGGCCTGGACCTCGGCGTTCAGCAGCTCGACCTCCCACTCGGCGAGCGGCTCGGCGGCGGCGTCGCCCTCGGCGGGCTTCTGGTGGCGCTCCATGAGGCCCTCGGCGGCGGCGTCCGCGATCACGCGGGTGAGCAGCGCGACCGAGCGGATCGCGTCGTCGTTGCCCGGGATCGGGTAGGTGACCTCGTCGGGGTCGCAGTTGGTGTCGAGGATGGCGATCACGGGGATGCCGAGCTTCTTGGCCTCGTCGATCGCGAGGTGCTCCTTCTTGGTGTCGACCACCCAGAGGGCCGACGGGGTCTTCGCCATGTGGCGGATGCCGCCGAGCGACTTCTGCAGCTTCTCGAGCTCGCGCTTCTTGAGCAGCAGCTCCTTCTTGGTGAAGCCGCTAGTGCCGCCCTCGAAGTCGAGCTGCTCGAGCTCCTTCATGCGCTCGAGGCGACCGGTGACGGTCTGGAAGTTGGTCAGCAGACCGCCCAGCCAGCGCTGGTTCACGTAGGGCTGGTTCACGCGAGCGGCCTGCTCCGCGATGGCCTCCTGCGCCTGCTTCTTGGTGCCGACGAAGAGGATGCTGCCGCCGCGGGCGACGGTGTTCTTCACGAAGTCGTAGGCCTCATCGATGTACTTGAGCGACTGCTGCAGGTCGATGATGTAGATGCCCGAGCGCTCGGTGAAGATGAAGCGCTTCATCTTGGGGTTCCAGCGACGGGTCTGATGTCCGAAGTGGACGCCGCTGTCGAGCAGCTGGCGGATGGTGACGACGGCCACGGCCGTTCTCCTGTTCTGCGCACCCCTGCGGGCGCGCGGTTGCGGTTGTATTCTCGGGTGGATCCCGAATCCTGGTGCCCCGGTTGCCGCCGCCCCGGGCGCGGCACGCTGGGAAGAACCCTGCGGGTCGTGCGATGGGGACCGATGGCGGTGCGCCGTGAGCGGGCACGCGAAGTCACCTCTTGCGAGGCGCCGTACCAGTGTAGCAGCCATTCCGCTCCCCCATTCGTCCCTCACACCCGCCTCCCCGCTGGGAATCCCATGGGTTCTCAACGGATCTCGGCTCCGCTGCGTCGCGGTCGCGCGGAGCTGCGAGGCTCGGAGCATGGGAACCCGCTATCCGGCCATGCGCGCTCTCGTACCGCGGTTCCTCGCGGCGGCCGCCCTCGGAGTGCAGTCCCTGAGCGCAGCGCTTCCTCCTGCACCGCTTCCTCCTGCGCCGGCTCTCCTGACACCGGCTCCCCCTGCGCCGGCCGCCTCGCCCTCCGGCGCGCTCTGGCACCCGCCGCTCGGGTACCCGCTGCGCGTCTCGGCCGCGTACTCGCTGCCCGACGGACCGTATCGTGCCGGGCACCGGGGCATCGACCTGCCGGCCGTCGAGGGTCTCGAGGTGCGGACACCCGCGACGGGTACGGTCTCATTCGTCGGCACGGTGGTGGATCGGCCGCTGATCTCCGTCCGCGTCGACGACCGCACCGTGCTCTCGCTGGAGCCGGTGACGAGCGAACTGCGGGAGGGCGATCGGGTGGTGCGCGGTGAGGCGATCGGGACGGTGGCCTCGGGCGGGCACTGCCTCGCGGCCTGCCTGCACCTGGGGGTGCGCGTCGACGGCGCGTACGTCAATCCGATGCGCTTCCTGCGGGCGCGACCGGTGCTGCTGCCGTGGTGAGCGGTCTCTCGGCCGGACGGGCGTTCAGGCGCGCAGGCGTTCAGGCGCGCGGGTGTGCCTGCCGGTAGGCCTGCACGAGTCGCTCGGTGGAGACGTGGGTGTAGATCTGCGTGCTGCCCAGGCTCGCGTGGCCGAGCATCTCCTGCACGACCCGCAGGTCCGCGCCGCCGTCGAGCAGGTGCGTGGCCGCCGAGTGCCGTAGCGTGTGCGGGCCGCGCGGGCCGGTGCCGGGCTCCTGCTCGAGCTCGCGGGAGACGAGTCGGTAGACGGAGCTGGTGCTGAGGCCCCCGCCTCGATTGCCGAGGAACAGCAGGCCCGATGCCGAACCCGGCCCTGCACCTGTCGCGGCCGCCCCGGTCACGGCTGTGCCGGTCGCAGCCGCTCCGGTCGCGACCGTGCCGGCCCCGGCGGCTCGGGCCTCCGCGCGCGCCGCGAGCTGCGGGCGGGCCCGGTCGAGGTAGTCGGCGAGGGCGTGGGCGGCCGGGGCGCCGAGAGGCACGACCCGCTCCTTGTTCCCCTTGCCGGTGACCCGCACGGAGCGCTCGGCGAGGTCCAGGCCCCGCAGCGACAACCCGCAGAGCTCGGAGACACGCAGCGCGGCGGCGTAGAGCAGTTCGAGCACCGCGCGATCGCGGATCCGCTCGGGATCCCCCGTCTCGGCGAGCCGCTCGGCCCGCGCGAGGATGCGGTCGATCTGCTCGCCGCTCAGCACCCGCGGCAGCGAGTTCGGCGTCTTGGGCGCGTGCAGGCGCGAAGCAGGGTTCGCCGGGGCGAGCCGCCGAAGCTCGAGCCACTTGCCGAACGACTTCAGAGCCGCGACGTTCCGGCCGAGCGTGCTCGCGGCGGCGCCCTGCTGCTGTCTGCTCCACAACCAGCCGCGCAGCGTCTCGAGGTCGAGTTCCGCGACATCGCGACGCGCGGGCCCGTCCTCGCCCTCGACGAACCGCGCGAGGGAGACGAGGTCGCGGCGATAGGCCTTGACGGTGTTCGACGAGTACCCGTACTCGTACTCGACCGCCTCGAGAAACCCCTCGATCGCCTCGTCCAACCGCATGCTCCTATTGTCGACGCACGAGCGCCCATAGCTCCTCCCCCACTCCGGGCGAGTCGCGACGGCCCACCCGTCCGAGCAACTCGAGCTCCGCAAGGCCTCCGCGCGCCTCCTCGAGGCTCAAACCCGCGCGGCGAGCGACCTCCGAGGCCGCGCGGCCCCCGCGGAGCGGCAGCGCGTCGACCACGCGCCGGTGCAGCGAGGATTCGCGAGGCCCTGCGGATCCGGCTCCCGAACCGACGGCATCCCCTCCGATCCCGGATTCGAGGACCCCGCCGAAGCGATCATCGAAGCCCAGCAGTTCGCAGGCCTCCGAGGCGTTCGTGACGAGGGTGGCGCCGTATTCGCGGATGAGGCGATGGCAGCCGACCGACGCCGCGGAGGTGACCGGGCCCGGCACCGCCCCCAGCGTCCTGCCCAGACTCGCGGCGTGGCCCGCCGTGTTGAGCGTTCCCGAGCGCATGCCCGCCTCGGTGACGAGCGTGGCCCCGGAAAGCGCGGCGATGATGCGGTTGCGCTGCAGGAAGCGCCAGCGGGTCGGCGTCGAACCCGGAGGCATCTCGGCGCAGACCAGCCCGTCCCGGGAGATGCGCCCGAGCAGGGGCGCGTGCGCCGCGGGGTAGACGTGATCCGCACCGCCTGCGAGCACGGCGACCGTGGGGGCGCCTGCGGCGAGCGCGGCGCGATGCGCCACTGCGTCGACTCCGTACGCGGCACCCGAGACGATCGTGAGGCCGGCTCCGCACACTCCCGTGACGATCTCCGCGGTCACGTCGGTGCCGTACTCCGTCGCGGCGCGGGCGCCCACCACCGAGAGCGCGGGGGCGCGCAGGAGGGACGCCTCTCCCCGGAGCCAGAGCATGAGAGGCTGGTGCGCGCCGAGGTCCGCCAGCGCGTCGGGCCAGAACGCGTCGCCCGGTACGACGATGCGCATCCCGGCACGGAGCGCCTGATCGATGTCCTGCAGCACGCGGGCTCTACTGAGGCGAGGAGCCCAGCGACCGAATGCCGCGCGGGCGGTGCCGGCGTCGAGGTCGATGCCCGCCGCCGCCACCGCGCTCCTGAGCTCCGCGGCTCCGGAGGCCCGCACCAGTATCTCCAATGCGGTACCGGCACCCAATCCGGCGAGCAGGGTGCCCGCGACGCCGTCTCCCGGTTCCGCGATGCCCGACCATGCGATCCGAGCGAAGACCTCATCGGCGCGGCGCCGCGCGTCCGCAGAGCGGTCCGCGCACTCACCGACCGGCTCCTCCAGCCTCTCTCCCGAGTTCTCCCCCGTGGAGAGCCGTTCCAGCTGCGCACGCACCTCCGGCTCCGCACGCACCTCCCCGAAGGTCGGCCGCTCGTCGCCTTTCGCAGTGGCGCCGGCCCTCACCGCGCCCCTCCTCCGCGCAGCGCGAGCGCACGGGCCAGTTCGGCCCGGCCCGGGCGCTCCTTACCGTCCAGGTCCGCGATGGTCCAGCCGAGGCGGAGGATCCGGTCGTATCCGCGGAGCGTGAGCGAGCCCCGCGCATAGGCTTGATCCAGCACGGCGGTCTCGGCGCGGGGAAGTCGTCTCTCGGGCGAGCGGAACCACTCCCCCGGCACTTCGCCGTTGACCTGCCAGCGGGTGCCGCTCAAGCGCTCGGCGGCCCGCTCGCGGGCGGCCATCACGCGGGCGCGCAGTTCGCGGCTGTTCGGCCGGTCGCCGGCCGCCTCGGCGTCGAGCACGCTCGCCACTCGGCGCACGGTGAGGCGCAGGTCGATGCGGTCGCTCAGGGGGCCCGAGATGCGCTGCTGGTAGCGGATGCGCGCGTTCGGGGTGCACCGGCACGGGCGGGTGACATCGAGCGATTCGGCGTTGCCGCAGGGGCACGGGTTCGCCGCGAGCACCAGCTGCAGCCGTGCCGGCAGGGTGGTCTTGATCCGCGCGCGCATCACCTCCACCCGGCCCGATTCGAGCGGTTGCCGAAGGCTGTCGAGCACCGAGCGCGGAAACTCGGGGGCCTCAGCAAGGAATGGAAAGTACACCTCGATTGGGTGCTTCTATTCTAGCCGCCAGCGCGGTCAGAACGGGGCTGATCAGAGGGCGAATCCCAGTCCGCCAAGGTCAGATTGAAGCATGACCAAGATCCCGACCGCACTCAGAGCACGTGCGGTAGCCAAGATTGTCACCGTCGAGGTCCATGGTCATCACAGTGCTTAAGAGAAGTTGACGTCCCGGAACCCGCTCGGCATGGTGATCGAGTGCTTCGAGTAAGGCGTGAAAGGGGCATACGGCGTGTAAGGGGTGTAGGGCGTGTACGGAGTGTAGTACGACGGCGGTGATGTCTTCCGCAGAAAGCGATCTCCCACCAGCGTACCGAGGTACTTCTTCGTCGCGACTCCGCAGACGTCGTCATTGTCCCACGCCAGCCAGCCGATCCAGCGCGAGCGGGCGTCGAACAAGTTTTTGTCGTCCTGACTAGTTCTAAAAGCGATCCAGCGACCTTGTGAGTCAAAATAGTGAACTGTCATGTCATCGCCCTCTCGACTGACTCAGTGCATTCCGGCTTGTTAGTCGATGCATCCGAAGTGCCCGCACAGATGCTAACGACTCCGTGGGCCGATAGCACTCGATTAGTTCTCAGCATCGGGGTGCGCTTTGTTGTCTTCTGAGAGACAGGAGCGAATCGCATCATTTTGTCTATCCTGCGATCGCTACGTCCGGAACCCAGGTATGGCGATTGATGCCCTGATCTTCATCAGCTGCACGTTCGCCAAGCTCGATGGTGATTAGTTCGTCGCCTGCGTATGCCGGACTGAGCTCCAGGGCAAGATAGTCAAATAGCTCGCGCTCGTGAACAGCGATGATGACTTGCCTGCCGTTCTGCTTCGAGAGCAGACGGATCAGTCCGGCAAACTGCGCCACGTGGACCTCGTCCATCGCCTGAACTGGGTCATCAAAGACTAGACAGGGTACGACGGGCTGCACCGCAAGGTGGAGCGCGAGGAACAAGGACAGTGCGGCCGTGTTCAGGTTTCCTGCGGAGAGCATCATCTGGGGCGGGCCACCCGCCTCACCATTTCGGTGAGTCGTCTCCAGGTTGATGTCAAAGGTCTTCTTGGTCGCGCTGGGGATACCGAAGCTCGGGATAAAACCCTCGTTCGGGGCGAGTCTGGTGAACACGGTCTTCCACACATCATTGAGAGATTCGGTGAAGACACGATGGACGATGTCCGTCCGCGTCTGTGTAGCCGCCTCACGAACTTCTCTTGCGATTCCCTGGCGCCGCTTCGCCTCGGTTACTCGATCGTCCCACTGCTTCTTGCGCTCTGCCGCTTCAGCGACACTTTGCACGACGGCTTGCTCACGTTCGAGCACCGCTGCCAGGTTCGCCGCCTCGGCTTTCGCATCCTGATAACGGTTGGCTCTTTCGGCGAGCAGAGAGACCTTCGCTTTGGCCGCTTCTAGAAGCTCGGAACACACCGTCTGAAACGAATCGAAGGTCGGTTTCACTGTGAGCATGAAGAGGGTCGCGTATCTGTCGAGTTCGCTCCTGATGTGAGTCTCTTCGGAGGCCGCGGCCTCAAGCTCACCAAGGGTCTCCTGAAGATCACGAACTGTCTCTGTGAGCTCCGCCCCCTTGGACTTCGCTGCCTCAATATCTGCGGCCTCGGATGCCAGCTGCAAAAGAGCCGAGTGGCGCTGCTCAAGCACCTGGCGCTGCTCGGCGGAGAGGGTCTGAGCGGTGAGTTGAGCGTGATGGACTTCTAGGCGGGAAACCTGTGCCGCAAGTTCGTCACGCTCGGCGCGCAGTTTGACAAGTTGCTGTCCGTGACTGGTGAGTTCGTCTAGCTTCGCGTCTACATGGGCACGGAGGTCGTGCGTACGAACCTCGTTGAAGTCTCGGTCACAGACCGGGCATACGTTGCTTGCCTCAACAATGCTTCGGAGTGCAGTCAACCCCTCAACGAGCGCGCTTGAGTTCTCGTGTGCGTCCGAGAGTCGTTTCTGAAGAACGTCGAGCTCTGCGCGACCTGCCCCCAGTTCGGTGCCCACCGATGCAGCCCGCGCCTCAACTTCTGCCCCACTTTCTAGTTCTTTGACGATCAAGTCTGTGGCGTGCTGCACAGCGGCGCTGGGTACGACTCGAAGATCAACGCCGGCGACTTTGGCTCTCTCCTCCCAAGCGTCGATCTTCGCACTGTCAGTGCGCGCCCAGTCCTCCTTGGCCACGTTCGCGGATGCCAAGGCCGTGCGTGTCTCGTCGATCCGTTGCGTGGTCGGACGTTCGACCAAAGCAGAGATGCGACCACCGAGAGCGATGAGTTCCTGATGGAGCCTTTCCGCATCGGCAAGTTCATCGGCAGTCTTGTCGTCCTTGAGCGCGCGCTGCACGCGCTCCACAAGCTCCACATCAGCATCATTGTCGACAGGCCCGAGCTCGAGTTCGGTGAGCGCGTCTCGTGTGGCTTGCCGAGCGCTGGCTACCTCCGCTCGGACATCGGCCCGCAATGCGGTCTTGTCCTTCAGATCAGCGGTTGCTGCTTTCGCTTCACGATCAGCCTCGTCTACACCCGCCGCAAGCCTCTTGAGTAACCTGAAGTCGTTCGCATCACTGAGCCCACTAAGGAGTGCATCAAGCTTCTCGAGTCCAAGAAGCTCGTTGACGAACTTCTCAAGCGCGGTCTGCTCGCTGCCTTCCCGGGCTTGATAAAGATCCAAAAGGCGACCTAGCGACGACTGATCCAGGTAGCACCGCTCGGTATAGAACTTCGCAGCTGCTTGATTCAACGCGGGGGTGCCTTCTAGCCGGGAACCGCTCACCGTTAGCGGAGCCCCTGACATGCTGCCTTGTATGTCCGGGGACACATCCACCCGCACCGTTGCGTACGACTGTCCGAGGAACGGCAGGTGCGCGCGGTAATGCTCCGAATGACGTTCCATGCTCCGGATCTCGCCGGTTAGTGCGAGTTCCAACGCGGAGAGAACGCTAGTCTTTCCAGTCCCGTTCGGGCCGTGGATGAGAACTACGGGCGCGTCGAGAGGGAACTCCCGAGTTCCCTCGATACGTCGGAAGTCGGACACCACCAGACGACGGACTGGGACATCACTCATCGTCGTCCTCCAAGTCATCGCGCCACTCAACTCCTGCGTTGACGTAACGTCGCAGTTTCTCCCGCACCGCATTCGCACCATCAGCGGCAGCCCTGACCAGTGCGATGTGCTCTGAGGTGTCCTTCGAAATGCCGAGGTTTCCCATCACCTCGTTCACCGGGTCGTTTCCGTGAACAAGATCAGCGTTCGGCAGTTTCAGCGGGAGCAGAACCGCAATGGCCTCCTCGATCTCCGAGATGCTGGGCGAGGAGGAGGCGACGGAGAGGACACGCGCGTAGCGTTCAAGCTCCACCCGCTCGCCTGCAGCGATCGCCCCCAATAGAACGAGGCTTACGGGTCGACGCGACGACGCGAGGTCAAGAGATCGCGCCAAACCAGCCACCAGACGTTGCAGTCGCCGTGTAGGGACTTGGTCGGTTGCGATCAGCACTAGGTCGTGAGAAGTGCCAGTCCCACGCGCTGCTGCTTCGAAGTCGAACTCCGTACCAACGACAGTTAGGGGCTTGGGAAGCTTCTCGAAACCGGCGCTTTCCAAGACTGCGAGGACATCCGAAATGTCAGCCATTAGAAGCCCCCCGCCAACTTGAACGCCTCATACAGTTCATCAGGCGATGCCGTCCCGGCGATGCCGGATGCAACGCTAAACCGGCCTGCTCCAGACTTACCGTCGCGCCCGTACCGCCCTCTCGGAGATCGGGTTTGGGTGGGTGGCTCCTCGTCTGCCATGACGATCAGAACGTCGGGGTCGCCGACGTCAAACGAGCCATCTACCTCAAGCTGCGTCAACGCGCCGCTGTCTTTTACGAAGAGCACACGTGTGTCCCTCTCAGAGGTAACTAAGCGCACAACTCCGTCCTGCGGCGATCTGCTGTCTCCAGGAGACGCTGACCACTGTCCCGAGGCCAGTCCTCGACCGATCAATGACAACGCGACGCCGAGACGGCCAAACTGCCGAGCCGGAAAATCGGGATCCAACGCCGCTTGAGCAGCCGGGCGAACAGACAACGGCTCATAACGACCACTCTGCGGAGCTGGAATCCATCCCGCCCGAAATACTGCGAGAGCCAAGTTGACGACATCGACGATTCGAGCGGCAAAGACACGTTGATGCGCCAGACGCTCCTCATACTCAACTACTTCAGGATGAGCAGGGTCCGCATGTATCGCTACCAAGTCCCTGAGCCCGCGGAGGTCATCCTGAAACTGCTGAACCGCGGCTCCACCCCAGACGTCCTGCAACTCAGGCCGAGCCCAAGCGCTGAGCTTCTCGGTAAGCGAGGCAAGCACCAACGCGAGCAAGGTGGGCTTACCGTAGGCGCCTAGAAGGGCAGACTCAGCGATCGATGCGGCGTTGCCCTGGTGGTTAGGACCATATGTGATCTTGAGCAGGTTGCGATGGTACGCCTCAAGCTGCTCCTCGCTGAGAACCACAGGAGGCGGGGACGCAGGCCATGGACGAGCGAGATCCTGGATAGCGCCGGCAAACACGGTGTGGAGATTCGCGTCCTGTGCTGATAGCCCCAGCATCAACGTCAACCGGTCCGTATAGAGGACCTCAAGGTGCTTGCGCATCGACCGGTTCTCCGGCTGCTCAGTCCAACGCGAAATCTGCGACTCGCGCGCGACAAGGAGTTGCCGATACTCGTCCTGACTATCGCGGGCGCGAACGGCGCAACCATGGAACTTGATGACCTCGATCAAGGGCCCCGCGTTACGGAAGTCGTCAGGTTTCACAGCAACACGAACTCGAGATTCGAAAGCTGGCGTCAGTTCGGCCAACGCCTTCTCAAGAAGTCCGTCCCAGTTGGCCGTGACGGCCGACGAGACCAGACCCTCCAGCATGAGGATCGCGATGCAGTAGTGCTCGACATCCGGTAGGAGGTCCGGTGCCCCGTAGGTGTTGGGAACATCGAGCGCTGTCCACACGAGGTAGTCGTCAGGCTTCGAGTCGCCGACTGACACGTCAAGCACTTGGGAATAGTTCGTTACCAGCGTCGAGACGATTCGCTCGTGCAAGGGCCAACTCGTGAATGTCGTAGAGAAGTCGAGGGTCTCCAGCTCCTCACGTCGCAAGGCTGCGAGCCGCAGCACGTCGTTGAGCGCGGTCCGGTACTCGCAGTCGTCGTTGCTGATGTCAATGTTCACCCGGAGGTGTTCGACAACGCTGGTAAGCAGTTCAGCAACATTCTTTACCCTGTCGCGCGAGATGCCTGAGCCCAGCCAAAGGACGTACTGGCCATCGTGGAAGGCAGCGTTGAAGGCTGAGAACGCGGAGCCAAACCTCTCAAGAACAGCCGCAACTGTGCGCACCGGTTCGACCGTCATCCGTCCCCCTTCGCGCGAAGCCTTTCCGCGCAAAGCGGATAGTTCGGCACGCCAATGTGCCTCATGACTACCTTGCCATGCGCGGACCGACGTCGTAAGTGCTGAGAGAGCCGGGCGTGTCTCGTCAGCGCTGGAGGACAACATGGGCTCTCTACGAGCCGCGATGAACGCGACCTCCTGTAGCGCTTCGTTTCCGATCAGCAAGGAATGGAAGCGCGGCGGTCGTTCAGGCCGCCTGCTTGGCCAGCTCGGTCGTTGCCCGCCGTTCCGCGCGAGAGGCCACGGCCTCGTGTACGCGGATTCGGGCGAGCAGGATCAGGCTGGCTGGTCCCATAATGATGAACTTCATCGTGTTCCACAGGCACACGAGAACCAGGAGGTTGAGCCATCCGGGTCCGCCGTCTGCGATGAGGGCGGTGAAGGTGCTCGCCGCAAGGAGGTAGGGCACGGCAAGGAGCATCGCCGGGACACCCCACTTCAAAGCTCGCCGGGTGCGGATGGCGTCGAGGAGGATGTTGGTGGGCATGTAGCGGCGCAGGAATGCGCGGGTGTGGACGCTGAGGGTCCAGAGCTGGCGGATCACGACGGGGGTTCCTCTCACATGCACGACGGATCGTCAGAGGCGGTGCGTGTGTGAGTGGCCTTGCGGCCTGCCCCGAGGAGCGTCATATCAAGGAGAAATCCGCCTCACCTACCAAGATACGACGCACCGGCGACATTCGGAAGAGCAATCGGTCACAGCCCCCGGCTCGTACCTTCCCGCCGAGCTGTCCGCGACGAATCTTCGCCAGCGTCGGGGCTGGCGAAGACGCGGAGTCGTGCGAGGGCGGCTCTCGCTCGTGCGGCGTCGATCTTCTGCGCATCGCTCTCGGGTGCCGGGCCGAGCGGTGTGCGGGTGGTGATGCCGTAGCGGTCACGGTATGCGGCCACTGTCTGCGCATGCCGCCGCCACGCTGCTGCGGCGTTCACCTCGGTGGGTGCGTCTCCGAGTGCGAGCGCCCATTCCTGCGGCTCGCTGAGTGCTTGGTCGAGGGCGGCGTCGGCGCGCTGCTGGATCAGCTCGCGGCGTTCTGCGAGCGCCTTCTTCATCTCGGTGCCGATCGGGCCGGTGGCTTCGGGGATGAGGCCGGCGATCAGACGGGGCGCCTTGCGGGTGCGGCCGGAACCGGCTGGGCGTGCGGTCGCGCGGGCGAGGCGGTGATGCAGGATGGAGGCGATGTCGTCAGCGTTCTCGAAACCACGGGCAGCAACCAGCCGCGGCATGAGCGTGTCGATGTTGTGGTGGTTCGCCTCCGCACGTCGCAACTCGGCAGCGAGTGCCCCGAACGTGTCGGATTGGATCGCGTCTTCTGCTTCGTCGGGGGTGAGCCCGGATTGGCGGATGAGGGTGGCGAAGCGGTCGTGTTGCGCGGCTTGTGCAATTGTCTCGTACTCTGCCGCGAACTGCGCGATTGACCCCCACGCTTCCTGTTCGGCGGTGATCGTCTCGTGCGCGGAGAGTTCCGCACCGATGCGCTGCAGCACCCCGTACAGCACGGCCCGCGCGGTCGCTGCCGGGTCATCGGCGGGGTGCGGGGTGGTGTGGTTGTCGTCCGGGCGGTCGGTGGCGACGTAGACTAGGTTCGCGTGCCGACCGCGGGTCATCGCGACATACAGGTTCTCCCTCGTCGTAGACGGATCAACAAGAACATGAGAGGTGTCGGTTGTGATGCCCTGCGCTCTATGCGCCGTCACTGCGTAACCCAGATCAACATGATCCGAGACGTAGCCAGCGGGAAGAATCACAGTACCCCGACTGTCGGCGCGGCGGGCGGTAAGTGATCCATCGTCTCGAACGTCGGTGACGATCCAGCGATCCCCGTTGCGTGCCCACCCCTGCGGGGTGTGGAGGCGGCGGTCGTTCTTGCGGGTGATGATCGTGTCACCAACACCTGCACGGGCGTCGCCTTGGAGGGCGACTTCACGGCGGGCGTCCACGGTGCCGTCGAGGATCAGGTCGGCGCGGGCGCGCTGGTTCAGGGCATGAACGGAGTCGTTGGAGTCCGCGATCAAAACTGTCGAGACCCCGGCGAGCGTGTCGGTGCGCCACCCAGTGTAGGCAGCGTCGATCATCTTCTCGGTGTCGCCTCCGGTGATGCGATCGTGCTCGGTATAGGTGTCGATCGCTTCGGGGCGGCCGTGACGGAGGTCGAGGGAGGCGTTTTTCTCCCATTCGTTGAGGAAGCGATGCACGTCGAGCAGCTCGGGTGCGTCGTTGCGGTCGTGGACGAGGAGGGAGAACGCACCCCCGGCGGTGACGGATTGCAGTTGCGCCCAGTCACCCACCAGCAACACCTTCGCACCCACCGCCACCCCGTGTTCAGTGATGCGGTCGAGGGAAAGGGTTCCCGCGAGCGAGGCCTCGTCCACGATCACCAGCTGCCCTTCGCGGAACGATGCGCCTACGTTTTGATGGTCTTGCCACCACTTCGCGGTGTTCTCCGTCCGAACACCGAGATCCTCCGCGAGGACCTGCGCGGCGACCGCGGACGGTGCGAGCCCGACGACGCTGCCGCGCCCGTGCTCACGTTCCCACGCCGTGCGCAACGCACGCATCGCCGTCGTCTTCCCCGCACCGGCCGGGCCGACCAGCACATCGACCGCCCGACCGGAGATCGCAACTCCGGCGAGAGCTGCAGCCTGATCGTCGCTGAGGAAGCGTCCCTCACGGTCCGGGCGCCGAGCGACCTTCTCGATGGCCTCGACCGGCACGACGGGTGCAGTGGTGCTGCGGGCGCGGTCGAGGAGCCGGTCTTCTGCGGCGAGGATGCCCGGTGACGAGTAGACCGTTGATCCCACAGGACGGAACCTGCTGGTGTCATCGGCCCTGCGGAACACGGCAGGACTCGAGGCCAGTTCCGGAGGGGTCAGCCGAATCGAAGCGCGTTCGGCGGCATCGACGACCATTCCGACGATCGCCTCACGATCCTCAGTTGTGGCGAACCGATAGGGCATGGTTTGGCGTGCGGCCTCGGCGGTGAGGTTCCACTTCCGCCAGGTCGACCGCTTCTCACCCACCACCTCAACCACGCTGCGCCCGAGAGATTCGATCACATCCAACGGCACGTCATCCGCACGCAGCAACAGCGAGGCATCGTTCGCGGTCACGGTGCGCGCCCAGCGGGTGGCGTCTTCACCGAGAAGGTGCGACGCTCGCTCCCGCCACTCGCCCGTGAGGTCCGCGAGAGACCGGACCTGCTTCTCTGGCCGGGTCGCCAAGGTCGCCTGTGCGCGCAGCTTGATCACCGTCGCAAACGATGGCTGTCTGCCGTGGCGGGCGACGTACTCGGCGATGAGTCGGTTCTTTTCCTGGTCTATCTGCCGGGACCTGGATGAGAACTCCGCGACCAGCATCTCCGGCACCTTCGTGATCGCCCAGGCGGGGTTGCGGTCGCGTCCCATGTCTCGGGCTTCCCACTCGACCCCGAAGGCGCGGGTGAGGTGGTCAGCGAACACGGCCTCGTGGAGTTCGGAGAGCGCAACGGTGGCGGCGTGCAGCGGGCGGCCATCGAGGGAACGCCATTTGCCGTCGTGGACGGTCTGCACCTTGTTCGAGATCACCACATGCGTATGCAGATGCGGGTCGCCCGCACGTGAGTCGTAGTGATCGAACGCGGTCGCGATCACCCCGGAGACATCGGCTTGCGCAACCGCCCCATTGCGTCCCGCCGCACCGGCACGGGTTGCCGCAACCTCGCGTTCGATGAACGCAACCATCTCCGCAACCGCCGCATGATGCGCATCCGCAATCAGCGATTGCGTCCCCGCGTCCGATACCGCCCAGAGCACCGACGCGGACTTCGGAATCGAGAACGTGAAATCGAACCCCGCAACCGCCTTGCGCACCCCACGCCCGCTCTCCCCAGCCTCAATTGCAGCGACGGCTTCGGCGCGCTCGGTCACGGGGAGGTCAGCGTCAAGGCGTGCGGTGCGACGCTCAATCCGCTCGGTCACGGTCGGATACTTCCGATATGGGCGCCCGAGCGCCTGGTCGGTGACTGGGTCGCGTCCGTGTCCGATCAGCCGTTGAAGCTGTTCCTCTGAAACCTCGTCACCGACGGCGATCCTCCCATCGCCGAGTGCGGTAACCGCTGAGCCGATCCACCGACCGGGCGGGGTTCCTTCCTCGGTGTAGTACCTCGTGAGTGGTGTGGAGAGCACCCGGTCGCCGTCGCCGGTGGCGACGGTGCGCAGGAGGTACTTGTAGCCGTCGCCGGCGGACATCACTCGCATTGAAACCGTCACCTGTCGCCGCCTCTCCTCACCCCGAAGGTGAGCTCGACAGGCCACCGGAGCTGTGACTTCTGAGGTCACGTTCGGACGGTGGCGCGCCTCGCTTGCAAGACGCGTGACAACCCGTTTGAGCGAACCGCGAAGGGGTCAGACGAGCGAACTTTTGGGCGCGGCACGCGGGGGCGTGGCGAGCGGCCTGGGCGTAGGCCGGTGGGGCCGACCGTGCACCTCGTTTGTGACCAGCTCGGAGCAGCATCACGGCTCCGAGGATCACCGACCCAGGAGGCTCGCCGATGGCAAATATGGTTCCAAGCGACCCGGCCGCGCCGCTACGCGTCGGGTCGCTGTTCTCTGGCTACGGCGGACTCGATCTCGCCGTCGAGGAAGTGTTCGGGGCGAAAACGATCTGGTTCTCTGAGATAAACGAACCCATTGCCCGCGTCTTCTTCCACCACTGGCCCGACGCCCCCAACCTCGGCGACATCACCACCATCAACTGGAACACTGTCCCGCCGGTGGACATCCTCTGCGGCGGGTTCCCCTGCCAAGACGTATCCACGGTCGGGAAGATGGCCGGCCTGAAACTCGGCACTCGATCCGGACTCTGGGCGCACATGGCAGCAGCGATCGACGTTCTGCAACCGGAACGGGTGGTGATCGAGAACGTGCGCGGGCTGCTATCTGCACCCGCGATCCGCGCGATTCCCGAAGGAGACAACGATGAGCAGCGCAACCCCAAAGACGCAACCCCCAGCGACGCAGCCTCTCGCAGTGTGGAATCCGATTCGTGGCATTTGGGAGAAACCGCAACTCGACCTCTTCGGGCAGCGGGAGCAGTTTTGGGAGACCTGGCCGACCTCCGGTATGACGCGCAATGGATCGGTTTACCCGCTTCCGCTATCGGCGCACCTCATCCCCGATACCGGGTCTTCATCCTCGCCCACCGCGCTGTTCCGGACCCCACTCGCGTCGGACGCGTCTCGGGGCGGGGAGACCCTGCAACAGGTGAAAGCACGGCGGGGCACGATCGCTCTGAGCCATCAGATTATCGACCTCGCCCTCCACGGACCACACGGATACCCGCGCACCCAGGAGCCCGAGAGCCTGTGGTCGTTGATCGGGCAGCTCTTCGACGCTGGGGACGATACGCCGAAGCCGTGACCAGATGGGAGCGAATCACTGGCCGCTCCGCTCCGTCACCGGCGCTTCTGAGCGACAAGACCGGTCCGCGTCCGGCGCCCCCGTTCGTCGAATGGGGCTACCGGCCGGATGGGTGACCGATGCGTGTCATGGGCTGACCGCCAACCAACAACTTGCGTCGCTCGGGAACGGTGTTCTCCCGAGGCAAGCTGTCGCGGCTTTGGGAACGGCCCGGAAGATGCTCAACTTCTGAGATACACCAGCACTGTGAGGACCTGCTTGTTGCCAGCATGCTCACCGACGCGGAGCATGGCGAAGCTGCTGCCGATATCGCGCTCGATCCGTACGCGAGAGCCAAGGGATTGGGAACGATCAGCGGCTCCGGCTGCCCCCTGCGGCGCGGTGCTCGGGCGTCGGATGTGCCCGGTAAACGGGGGCGTTAGTGTTGGGAATGCGTTAGCGAACCGCGGTGATCTGCCGGTTTGCTGCATGGGCTCCGTATGGCGCTCTCGCGGCGGTCCCGTGAGCGGGTGAGCATCAGTGCATGTCTCGTGTAAGTCCCACAGCTGGCCGGTCGCGACAGCCCAGCGGTTCCCGGTTGCCGCGACCCGTGCGCTGGGGATCCGTTTGTCACACTGTCGCGCGTCACGGTGTGGGGACGTCCCGCCTGGTCGTGTATTCGCCGGTGTCGTCGGAGCGTGAACGGTTCTGGGCACGGTTGGCGAGTGCTTTCGTGCCGGCGGCCCTGAGGATGGGTCTGCTGCTGTGGCTTGTGCTTATCGCAGTTGGCGCGTCTCCTGAGGCGTCGGCGGTCGGGATCGTGCTGGTGGGGGTGTCGGCCGGAGTGTTCCTTTGGTGGAAGGCACGTCCGCTTCGTGGACGGGTGGCAATGGCGTGGTCAAGCCGATTCGTGTTCTGGCCTCGTCGTGATGATGAGGATCGTGAAGAGATGATCACGACGCTGTCGTTGCTGATGGAGCGCGCCACAGAGGATCTTCGTCACGGGAGGATCACGCGAAGCGTGTACGACCGCGTGTGGATGGCCGTCTACGAGGAGACGCATGCACTGTCTCCCGCGCGAGATAAGTAAGCACGCGGATTCGCGCTGGGAGCTGGCGCCCGTGACCATCGATGGGTCCACGGGTAGGCATTCGGCGACGCTAGAGAAGTGCTTCTGCGGCGGCGGCGGCAATGGATCTGTGTGCGATTTGGTCCCAGGAGGTCGCGTAGTAGCTCTCGAAGGGTGTGGTGGTGATCCTTTGGTGTACGCGTTCGGTGAGTGTCACGGGGTCGGTGTGGGGGGTGGTGATGATTCCGGTGATGCAGATGTCGCGGCCGTGGCGCATTTCGATCTCAGCGTGGTGTGCGCAGATCGCTGCGGACAATGCGTTGACGGCGCGGTCAGGGGTCGGTGAGTCAGACGGGACTTCGACGATGTAGAAGATGTGCCGCACCAGGGGGTGCGTGCGCAGCGGCTTCGTGAGGATGTCATGCGCTGCCCGGAGCTGACTCCGGAGCGCTTGCCGAGGGTGGTTCGTGTCGGGCACGCGGATTCCCACGATCATGGTTCGCGCCCTCCGGTTGTCGAGTGCGTCGTGATCGTAAGGAACGGGCATGGCAAGATAGGCGAGGCTGTCGAGCGAGTCGCCGTAGAGGAGCAAACGAGCCTTCCCAGACTGCGGGCCTGCCGGGGACGAGCGGGTGGTGTGTCGGATGGTGTCCATTATTTGAGGCACCTGCCTTGCCACTCCTCGTCGTCACTGCCCGGGTGGATGCGGGTGGGGTGGCTGGTGATCTGCCCGAGTGCGATCGTGCCTTCGCAGGTGAGGGCGAGGAGGTCACCGGGGGCGCAGGTCTGCGGAAGCAGCACCCTGATGGCGGTCTGCGTGTGCGGGGAGCGCAGCAGGGTCGTCTTGCGGTGCCGCGCGTTCGGGCACTGCAGGGGCAGGACGTCGAGGACGCGGGAGTCGAGGGCGGCCAGGTCGCAGTCGACCGTCAGTTCCAAGGGGTGCCGCAGCCCGCGGCGCGATGTGCGGGCGAGGATGGTGGTGACGATGACGGTGCGGTACTCCTCTCCTCGCGCCGACGCGCTGCTGGGCGCGATCAGGACACAGGGGGTGCCGCGCTGTGCTGCGAGGGCGGTGAGTGATTGCGCGCCGATGCTGATGTCGCGGTCGGCGAAGGCGGTGTCTGCGGGCCAGGGTGGGCAGTCCTCGTACAGGGCGGCAAGAGCCATCGCCCGGGACGAGATCAGGGTGTGCATGATGCTCATCGGGTCACCGCGAGTTCCCGGACCTGTTCTGCGCGTACGAAGGCTTCCTGTGGGCGTGGGCGCACGTCGCTGAGCGTGACCGCGCCGGCGCAGGGGACGGCGAGAAGGTCGCCTTGGTGGATGTCTGCGGGAAGGGTGACGATCGGGTACGGCCACGGCGCAGACCCGGTTTCGCCGGGGATGAGTTCGATGGTGGTGTTCTTCGCCGTCGACGTGCGGCCGATGAGCCGGCACTCGTCCCAGTAGGAGGCCACCCGGTCGAATCCGCAGTCGGTGAGGGCGACGCGTTTATCGGTGTCGGTGTCGACGCCGAGGGTGACCTGGAAGACCAGGACGGTGACGTCGTTGCCGATCCCCTGGGCGTGCGCCTGGGCCGGTTTCGGGTGCGGCAGGTCCCCGGTGAGTAGCGCCGGGGTGCCGGTGATGTCCACCAGTCGCCTCAGGGACACTCCGCCGATCACGACATCCGAGACCGTGGGGACGGTGTGCTCGGGCCAACGTCGGGGTTGGAGAGGGTCGGGGATGCTGCGTCTGAGGGAGGGGAGGATGGCGGTGAGGGTCATGCGTCCACTTCTACGCGGCAACCACCGGGCAGGGAACAGCCCCTCACGGAACTCATGCGCCTTCTCGGCCTGCCGCTAACAGCACCACGCAGAGGGCGCGGCCACTCGCGTCCGTGCCGTCGGCGCGCTCTGCGGGCCTGTGGTGTTAGCGGCCCGTCAGAGTCCGCCCGATCCTCGTATGGGTTCTGTTAGGACGCCTGTTTCGGGGGTGTGGGCGGGTGTTTGATCGTGAGTTGCACCCGCTGTTTCGGGTTGCGCGGCTAGTGGTCCTGCTGTCGCTTGTTATCCGAATGGAGCTTGTTGTGCTTGACATCGTCTACGTGCTGGGCGTGATCGCCTTGTTCGTCGTCGTCGGGCTGCTGGGGAAGGCGGTGGAGAAGCTGTGATCGTCTTTGAACTTCTCGCCGCCGGTCTCGGGGTCGCGGCGATCGTGTATCTCGTGTTCGCTCTCGTGAAACCGGAGCGCTTCTGATGACCTGGGTGTACGCGCTTCTCGCCCTCGCCACCGTCGCCATCATCCTGGGCATCCTGCACCGCCCGTTCGGTGACTACATGGCCTGGGTCTACACGTCCCGCAAGGACTGGAAAGTCGAACGCGGGATCTACAAGATCATCGGCGTCGATTCCAAGACCGAGCAGACCTGGCAGGCCTACCTGCGCAGCGTGCTCGCGTTCTCCGCGATCGGCCTGCTGATCGTCTACGGCCTGCAACGCCTCCAACAGTGGCTGCCGTACTCGCTGGGCCTGACGGCTCCCTCGGAGCATCTGTCGTTCAACACCGCGGCATCGTTCGTCGGCAACACGAACTGGCAGTCGTACTCGCCGGAGCTCACCGTCGGCTACACCGTCCAGTTCGCCGGTCTCGCGGTGCAGAACTTCGTGTCCGCCGCAGTCGGTATCGCGGTCGCGATCGCTCTGGTGCGCGGTTTCGCCTACCGGCGCTCAGGCACGATCGGGAACTTCTGGGTCGACCTGATCCGCGGCACGCTGCGCATTCTGCTGCCGATCGCCGTGGTCGGTGCGATCGTGCTGATGATCGGCGGAGTGATCCAGAACTTCAACGGGTTCACCACCGTCACCACGATCACCGGCGCCACACAGACGATCCCCGGCGGGCCGACGGCGTCGCAGGAGGTCATCAAGCTGCTCGGCACCAACGGCGGCGGGTTCTTCAACGCGAACTCGTCTCACCCGTTCGAGAACCCCACCGCGTGGACGAACGTGTTCCAGGTGCTGCTGATGCTCGTCATCCCATTCTCCCTGCCCCGCACCTTCGGGCGGATGGTGGGTGACAACCGTCAGGGTTACGCGATCGTCTCCGTGATGGCGATCCTGTACGTGGCGTCGTTCAGCATCCTCACCGCGCTGGAATCGGCCGGCATGGGCACCGCCCCCGGCCTTGCCGGCGGCGCGATGGAAGGCAAGGAGCAGCGGTTCGGGATCATCGGATCGACCCTGTTCGCCACCACCAGCACCGGCACCTCCACCGGCGCGGTGAACTCGATGCACGACTCGTACACCGCCCTGGGCGGGATGATGCCGATGCTGAACATGATGCTCGGTGAAGTCACCCCGGGCGGCGTCGGCTCCGGGATCTACGCGATCCTGATCCTCGCGGTCATCGCCGTGTTCATCTCGGGTCTGCTGATCGGACGCACGCCGGAGTACCTGGGCAAGAAGATCGGCCCGCGCGAGATCAAGCTCGCCGCGCTCTACATCCTCGTCATGCCCACCCTGGTGCTGGCCGGAACGGCGCTGAGCTTCGCGATCCCCGGTGTCCGGGAAGAGGTGGAGAACACGTCGATCTGGAACCCCGGCATCCACGGCATGTCCGAGGTGCTGTACGCGTTCACGTCCGCAGCGAACAACAACGGTTCCGCGTTCGCCGGTCTCACCGCGAACACGCCGTGGCTGAACACCACACTGGGGCTCGCGATCTTGCTGGGACGGTTCGTGCCGATCGTGTTCGTCCTCGCCCTGGCGGGCTCTCTCGCCGCTCAGGACAAGGTTCCGACCACCTCCGGCACCCTCCCCACGCACCGTCCGATGTTCATTGGGCTGCTGACCGTGGTCACGATCCTGGTGACCGCACTGACCTTCTTCCCCGTTCTCGCGCTAGGTCCGCTAGCGGAAGGGCTGATGTAAACCATGTCCACTATCACCGAACCCCGCCCGAAAACGGCGGGCACCCCCACCCGGAAGGGCGGGTTCACCTGGGAACAGGTCCGGGCCGCCCTACCCGGCGCGTTCCGCAAACTCAACCCCAAAGAGCAGTGGCGCAACCCCGTCATGTTCCTTGTCTGGGTCGGTGCCACGCTCACCACGGTCCTCGCCGTCACGGAACCGTTCATCGGCGGACCTGCCGATTCCGGCGGCACGGTCGTGCCGTGGTCGTTCACCTGGGCGATCGCGGTGTGGCTGTGGCTGACCGTGCTGTTCGCGAACCTCGCCGAGTCTGTCGCCGAAGGCCGCGGCAAAGCGCAGGCGGAGACCCTGCGCAAGACCCGCACCAGCACCATGGCTAACCGCGTCAGCGGCTACGACTCGAAGGCCGATGCCGCTGCAGAGCGGGCCGCGACCACGCAGGTGTCCTCTTCGGATCTCACGCTCGGTGATGTGGTTGTTGTGACCGCTGGCGAGCTGATCCCGGGCGACGGGGACATCGTGTGGGGTATCGCCTCGGTAGACGAGTCGGCCATCACGGGTGAGTCCGCCCCTGTGGTGCGCGAGTCCGGCGGTGACCGTTCCGCCGTGACCGGCGGCACCGGGTGCTGTCGGATCGGATCGTGGTGCGCATCACCTCCAAGCCGGGTGAGACGTTCGTGGACCGGATGATCTCCCTCGTCGAAGGTGCCGCACGGCAGAAGACGCCGAACGAGATCGCGCTGAACATCCTGCTCGCGTCGCTGTCGATCATCTTCGTCGTCGTCGCCCTCACCCTGAACCCCATCGCGTCCTACGCGGCCGCCCCCGTGAGCGTCACCGTCCTGGTCGCGCTGTTGGTGTGCCTGATCCCGACCACCATCGGGGCGCTACTCAGCGCGATCGGTATCGCAGGGATGGACCGGCTCGTGCAACGCAATGTGCTGGCGATGTCCGGGCGCGCGGTCGAAGCCGCAGGCGATGTGACCACGCTGCTGCTGGACAAGACCGGCACCATCACCTACGGCAACCGGCGCGCCAGCGCGTTCGTCCGCCTCGGCGGGGTGCGGGAGCAGGAGCTGGTCCGGGCCGCCGCGCTGTCCTCGCTGGCCGACCCGACCCCGGAGGGCGTGTCGATCGTCGAGCTCGCCGAGCAGGAGCACGGAGAGTTCGACCGGAACACCACTGGGGAGATCGTCCCGTTCACGGCGCAGACGCGCATGTCGGGCCTGGACCTGCCCGATGGCACCCAGATCCGTAAGGGCGCCGGCTCCGCCGTGATGGCGTGGCTGGAAGAGGGCGGGAACCGGTTGCCGTCGTCGCTGGTCGCGGAGCTCGACGAGTATGTCGAGCACATCTCCCAGTCCGGCGGCACCCCGCTGGTCGTCGCCACCAAGGACGCGACCGGTGCGGGGCACCTGCTCGGGGTCGTGCACCTCAAGGACGTCGTCAAGGAGGGGCTGCCGGCGAAGTTCGCCGAGATGCGGGCGATGGGCATCCGCACGGTGATGATCACCGGCGACAACCCGCTCACCGCGGCCGCCATCGCGAAGGAAGCCGGTGTGGACGATTTCCTCGCCGAAGCCACCCCGGAGGACAAGCTCGCCTACATCCGCAAGGAGCAGGAGGGCGGGAATCTGGTCGCGATGACCGGTGACGGCACCAACGACGCGCCCGCGCTCGCGCAGGCCGATGTCGGGGTCGCGATGAACTCCGGCACGTCGGCGGCGAAAGAGGCCGGGAACATGGTCGACCTCGATTCCGACCCGTCCAAGCTCATCGACGTGGTGCGGATCGGGAAGCAGCTGCTGATCACCCGGGGAGCGTTGACGACGTTCTCGATCGCGAACGACATCGCGAAGTACTTCGCGATCATCCCCGCCATGTTCATGGGCGTGTTCCCGCAGCTCGCCGCGTTGAACATCATGGGCCTGCACTCGCCGGCCTCGGCGGTGCTTTCGGCGATCATCTTCAACGCGATCGTGATCGTGTTCCTCATCCCGCTCGCCTTGCGCGGAGTGAAGTACCGGCCCGGGAACGCGTCCAGCATCCTCGGCCGCAACCTCGCCATCTACGGGCTGGGCGGCGTGATCGCCCCGTTCGTCGGGATCTGGCTGATCGACCTGCTCGTCCGCCTCATCCCCGGCTTCTGACACACCTTCGGAAAGAAGAGAACATCATGAACACACAAGCTCGTGGAATCGGGCGCACCATCTGGGTCGCCACCCGTGCCATGGCGCTCCTGACCCTCGCCCTCGGTGTCGGCTACACCCTGCTGATCACCGGCATCGGGCAAGTCGCCCTGCCCGCCCAAGCCAACGGGTCGATCATCACCAACCAGGACGGCGACCCGGTCGGGTCGTCGCTGATCGGCCAGTCCTTCACCGACGCGGACGGCAACCCGCTGCCGGAGTACTTCCAGCCGCGGCCCTCCGCCGCCGGCGACGGGTACGACGGCGGCGCCTCCTCCGGGTCGAACTACGGGCCGGAGAACGAGGACCTGATCGCCGCGATCACCGAACGCAAAGCCCAGGTTGCGGAGTTCAACGGCGTCACCGAGGCCGAAGTCCCCGTGGATGCGGTCACCGCGTCCTCGTCGGGACTGGACCCGCACATCAGCCCCGCCTACGCGCAGATCCAGATTGACCGGGTCGCCGACGCACGCGGGATCCCCGCCGAGCAGGTACGGGAACTCGTCGCGGCACACACCCAGGGCCCGGATGCCGGGTATTTGGGAGAATCGAGGGTGAACGTTCTGGAACTGAACCTCGCCCTGGACGAGTTGGAGGACTGATCATGCCGAAACGGGGGCAGCTTCGGGTGTTGCTCGGCGCTGCCCCCGGCGTCGGCAAGACCTTCACCATGCTGGAAGAAGGGCGACGCCTCCTCGGGAACGGGAAAGATGTCGTCGTCGGGATCGTGGAAACCCACGGCCGCGCCGCGACGGCGGCGATGACCGCGGGAATCCCAGCCGTCCCGCGCACACGCATCGAACATCGCGGGGTCACGCTCGAGGAGATGGACCTGCAGGCGGTGCTGGACCGCCGCCCCGAGATCGCGCTCGTCGACGAGCTCGCGCACACCAACGCGCCCGGCTCGAAGAACGACAAACGCTGGCAAGACGTCGAAGAACTCCTCGTCGCAGGCATCGACGTCATCTCCACCCTCAACATCCAGCACATCGAATCCCTCAACGACGTCGTCGAACAGATCACCGGCGTCCCCCAGCGAGAGACCGTCCCCGACAGCTTCCTCCGCGGCGCGGAACAGATCGAGGTCGTCGACCTCGCACCGCAAGCGCTCCGCGACCGGCTCAGCGGCGGATTCGTGTACCCGGCCGAACGCATCGACGCAGCCCTGTCCAACTACTTCCGCCTCGGGAACCTCACCGCGCTACGCGAACTCGCCCTCATCTGGCTCGCAGACGAAGTCGATCAGGCGCTGAAGGGATACCGCAAAGACCACGGCATCGACAGCACCTGGGAAGCCCGCGAACGCGTCGTCGTCGCCCTCACCGGCGGCCCCGAAGGCGAGACGCTGCTGCGCCGCGGCGCGCGGATCGCGGCCCGCTCCGCCGGCGGCGAGCTCATCGCCGTGCACATCACCAGTCAAGACGGACTCCGCACCGGGAACCCGGCGACCCTTGCCGAGCAGCGTGCGCTCGTCGAAAAACTCAACGGCACCTACCATCAGGTCATCGGGGAAGACATCCCCACCGCGCTGGTGGAGTTCGCCCGTTCTGTCAACGCCACCCAGCTCGTCTTGGGTGCCAGCCGCCGTGGACGTGTCACCGCTGCGTTCACCGGACCCGGGATCGGTGCGACCGTCGTCCGTGAGTCCGGCGACATCGACGTGCACATGGTCAACCATGCCGCAGCCGGCAGACGTTTCGCCCTGCCCCCGCTGACCGGGGCGCTCACCCGCAAACGCCGCATCCTCGGCTTCGTCGCTGCGCTCCTGGGCGGGCCTGCGCTTACCACCCTACTGAGCGTGTTCCGCAGCGAGGATTCGATCACCACGGATGTCCTCAGTTTCCAGCTCCTCGTCGTCGTCGTCGCGCTCGTCGGCGGCATTTGGCCGGCCCTGTTCGCTGCGGTGCTGTCGGGGATCACACTCGATTTCCTGTTTATCGAGCCGCTGTTCACGATTCACATTTATCAGCCGCACCATCTCGCGTCCTTGATCCTGTATGTCTTGATCGCGAGCCTGGTGAGTTTCGTCGTTGACCGGGCGGCCCGGTACACCCGCGCCGCCCGCCGTTCCGCCGCCGAATCCGAACTCATCCAGACCATCGCTGGCAGTGTGCTGCGCGGAGACAACGCGATCCAAGCACTCGTAGACCGCATCCGCGAAGCCTTCCAACTCCCCGGGGTCCGGCTGATGCGCGGCGAGGACGTCCTCGCCCGGTCCGGGGAACCGCTCCCGAATAACCATCACGCCAGCATACGGATCACCGACGACACCACCTTAGAACTGCACGGTCCGGACCTTGCCGCGTCCGAGCAGCGCCTCCTTGCCGTCGTCACCGCACAACTCGCCGCAACCCTGGAACACGAGCACCTCACCGAGACAGCGAGACAGATCGAGCCGATCGCTGCATCGGATCGGGTGCGCGGCGCGCTCCTCTCGGCGCTCAGCCATGATCTGCGTCGCCCACTCGCGGCCGCGTCCGCCGCTGTCGGGGGTCTCAAAGCGGCAGGACACGACTTGGCGTCCGCGCAGAAGAGGGAACTGCTCGACACCGCCGAAGAAAGCCTCGGCGCACTCGCGACTCTGGTCACTGACCTCCTCGACGTCAGCAGGCTGCAGGCGGGCGTACTCACTATCGCGGAGATCCCGACCGATCCCGCCGAGACCATCGCGCCCGCCCTCGACGAACTCCACCTCGGCCCCACCGATGTGACCCTCGCGCTCAATCACGGTGACGCGGTCGCGCACGCCGACCCTGTCCTGCTCCAACGCGTGCTCGTCAACCTCCTCACCAATGCGCACCGCTACAGCCCGGCCGGCACCCCCATCCACGTCAGCACCAGCACGTTCGCAGACCGGCTCGAAATCCGCATCATCGACCGCGGCCCCGGCATCCCGCCTGAGAAACTGGACGACATCTTCCTGCCCTTCCAACGCCTCGGCGACACTGACAACACCACCGGCCTGGGACTCGGCCTCGCCCTATCTCGCGGATTCATCGAAGCCATGCACGGCACCCTCACCCCCGAAGACACCCCCGGTGGCGGACTCACCATGGTCATCTCCCTCCCTACGATCCGCACGAGCCAGGAGCCGTCATGAAAATCCTCATCGCCGACGACGACCCCCAGATCCTTCGCGCCCTGCGCATCACCCTCACCGCTAAGGGGTATGAGATCTTCACCGCAGCTGACGGTGCCCAGGCGATCACAGCGGCCATCGACCATCACCCGGACATCTTCCTCATCGACCTCGGCATGCCCGAACTCGACGGTATCGAAGTCATCCACGGCATCCGCGGCTGGTCCCAGGCGCCTATCCTCGTCGTGTCCGGCCGCGCCGGCGCCGCCGACAAGGTCGAAGCCCTCGACGCCGGCGCCGACGACTACATCACCAAACCCTTCGCCGTCGAAGAACTCCTCGCTCGCATCCGCGCCCTGACCCGACGTGTTCCCCAAGAAGACGCCACGCCCGTGGTGCACCTCGGCAGCGTCACCATCGACCTCGCCGCCCGCAGCGTCACCCGCGACACCTCCGAAGGGGAACGTCAAATCCGGCTGACCCCCACAGAGTGGCAGTTCATCGACATCCTCATCCGCAACGCCGGGAAACTCGTCACCCGCCAAACCATCCTCACCACCATCTGGGGCACCGAGCACGCCGAAGACACCGGCTACCTTCGCCTCTACGTCTCCCAACTCCGCCGCAAACTCGAAGAAGACCCGGCCAACCCCGCCCACCTGCTCACCGAACCCGGCATGGGCTACCGGCTCGACGGCATGACCACCTGACGCTCAGCACCCCCAGAGATGAGCATTCTCGACATCATCGGCGAAATGCTGTCCTGGATCGGCGCAATCATCGGCATCCCCTTCCTGGTCGCAACGCTCATCATCACCGCCATCGATGGTCCTCGCACCCCAACGAACGTCACCGTCGTCGAGGACCTCGATCAGCAGCGGATCGCGATATGGAGCGTGAAGGAACGCACCTATACCCGCCCCCTCACATCCCGCGATGATCTTCGCAACCACGATTCGACCACCGTCACCGGATACGTTCCCGAACGCCGGCCCGACCGACTCCACCTGCACAAACGCTCCCACCCGGAACGTCTCTGCCGCACCCTCGCAATCACCATGCTCAGCACAGCAGCAGTAGGATTCCTCGCATCTCTCCTCCCGATGGTCTGGTGACCTTACCTCGGCGCAAGCTGCACACAAACTGTTCAACGTGAGGTAGCCGTTAGGGTTCTGGCAAGCGTCATATGAGTATCGTTAGGGGTACTCGATTCTCAGACGCGAGTGCCCTTCAATTGCCAACTATGACTGGCGGTGTTCGGTGGGAAGGGCCTACGAAGCCTGCTGGTGTGCCGGCGGCGCCGGTGGGCGCGTTCTCGCCGTTGCTCGCCCGAACGCAAGTCGCGCACGCTCCAGTTGAGCCAATCGCTTTCGATTGCGTCAAGTTCATTGTCATACGGGCGGGTCGAGCTCGACTCTTCAGCGAGTTTGGCGCGCACTTTGTCAGCGTCGGTGATGTCGTTGTTCTGGCGGCAAACACTCTCTGTGGCGCTGAGCCCGACGGATGGGTAGCGACCACGACGCTCTATCTCGACCGAGACTATGTCATTGACCAAGTGTTTTGGCAGTGTGCTTCACGGTTCCAGGAGCGACTCAACGCGAGCCAGTTCCTCGATACGCACTATGCGGAACCCACCCAGGTTCTGCGCATCGGAAAGCACCGGGCGGGGCTGATGATGCCGTGGCTCGACGAGTTGACTGCCTTGAGTGTCGAGGGCGTGCCTCCTGAACGTTTCTATCGGGCGCAATCGCTAGTCTCTGCCGTGTTCGATGTCTTGGTTCCGTTTCTCGTGGTCGCCAATGAGGGAACCGCTGTCGCGCGGCGAAACGCGTCGGTTCCCACCGTGCCGCGGCATCGCCTCTTCCGCCCTGTACGTCCTGAGGTGTTGGACATTGCACACTCCTTGCGTGTGGAGTTGGATCGTCATTGGACGGTGACCGAGCTCGCGGCGCGAGCGCATTTGTCGGTGTCTCAGCTGCGTCGAGTGTTCGTCGATGCATTTGGGAAATCACCGATCTCGTACCTGACGATGCTCCGTGCTGAACGAATGGCCCACCTCCTGTGCGTCGAGGATGCACCTATCTCGGACATCGCCGCCAGGGTGGGTTGGAACGACCCTGACTTCGCTGCACGTCAGTTCCGCAGGAGCATCGGCGTGTCCCCGTCGGAGTATCGCAGAATCACCAGTAGTGCTCCGGCACGCTCCAACCCTGACTGAACGCGCGTATGCCCAGGCGAAACGCTCATGTTTTGGTGCTCAGATCGTCAGGGCGCCAGCGGATGATGTAGACCGAGTTTGACCACGTCGGGTTCAGAGCTGCACCTGACGGTCGCTCACTTTTCTGTCCGTCGTCCGTCTCGATCGCGTCCCCTGACACCCTTCGCGCACCTTCTGGTCGCAGAGGTCACCCGCCGTGCACGGGTGCCTGCGGAGGGAGGACGACGATGGCAACCAGCGAAGAGGCGCGACCGGCGCGGGATGCGAAGCTCAATGCTCTGCACGAGCGACTCACCGGCGCTGTGGAGTCGTTGGTGTCGGGTGAGGACTGGAAGCAGGCACTGGAGTTCGCGGCCAGGTTCCGTGCCCGCTCGTTCAACAACACGCTGCTGATCTTCGTGCAGCACCAGAGCGCTTTCGAGGCGGGCAGGGTGCCCGAGCCGGTGCCGACGTATGTGGCGGGTTTCAAGCAATGGCAGACGCTCGGCCGACAGGTCGAGAAGGACCAGTCGGGGTACATGATCCTCGCCCCGGTCACGGGCCGGTTCGCATCGTTCACGCCGAAGGTGGCGGAGTCGTGGCGCAGGCTCGGCCGGTTCGAGAAGCCGAAACCGGGTGAGGTGATGCGGTCCCGCATGGTCGGTGTTCGCCCCGCCTATGTCTGGGATGTCTCCCAAACGGCCGGTGACCCGATCCCCACGCCGCCCTCGCCGCGGCTCCTGGAAGGTGAAGCACCTGGCGGGCTCTGGGAGGGCATCGCCCAGCTGGTGGAGGCGGAGGGGTTCACGGTGTTGCGGGTGCCGCATGAGGGCATGATCCACGGCGCCAACGGCCTCACCGACTTCGGCGCGAAGACCGTCGCGGTGCGAGAGAACATGCCCGACGCGGCACAGGTGAAGACCCTTGTGCACGAACTCGCACACGTCCTCCTCCACGGCCCAGAGAACCCGGATGCGTCGGGGCATCGCGGGATCGCTGAGGTGGAGGCGGACTCCGTCGCGTTGATGGTCGCTGCCGCTCACGGCATGGACACCTCCGACTACACGATCCCCTATGTGTCGGGGTGGGCAGCGACAGTGCCGGAGAAGTCCCCGGTGGAGGTCGTCCAAGCCACCGGCGAACGGGTGCGGAAGACGGCGGCGTCGATCCTCGATCAACTCCCGACCGAGCAGATCGCCAATGGCGACCCTCCCGGTCTGAACCGTGATGCGCAGTTCCAGAAATCTCCTGCGTCTGAGCGGGCACCCGATGCTGATCCGCTGACGGAGGAGCCGCGCCGTGTCGCAGCGAGCTCGGTGAGGAGCCTGTGATGGGCGCGATCGACGTGTTCGCTGAGGTGAACGGGATGCCACTAGCTGATGCCGCCGCGCGGTTCGCGGCTGCCGGGGTGCCGGTCTTCCCATGTGTGCCGAGCGAGAAGCGCCCGCTCGTGCGCCGAGGGTTCCATGACGCGAGCACCGACCTTCTTCAGGTTGAGGGGTGGTGGTCGAGGTGGCCGTCCGCGAACATCGGCATCCCTACCGGTTCTGCGTCCGGGGTCGAGGTCGTCGATGTCGACGTGCACCAGGCCGGCACCGGATTCCCCGCCTTCCGTGCTGCACACCGTGAAGGATACGCAGCGGCGTGGGCGGCGCTCGTGCGCACCCCGTCTGGCGGGCTGCACGTTTACTATCCGACGGACTCTGAGCGTATGCAGTCGTCGTGGCAGGCGGCGCGGGCGCATGTCGATTTCCGTGGCGACGGCGGCTACATCATCGCGCCACCCTCCCAAGTGCTGCGCCCCGGAGGGGTCCGGGCACCGTATCGACTGATCGTTACCTCCGGCGACACACCGGCACCGGTGGATGCGGCGCGGTTGCGCGATTTCCTGGACCCCCGCACCCCGATCCCCATTGATGGTGCTCGTCCGGCTCGGGTCAGCCAGCGGGGGCCAAACACGAGGGTGCTCGCCGGGTGGGTGGCGGGTCGTGGTGAGGGCGAGCGGAACCGTGGCCTGTTCTGGGCTGCGTGCCGCCTCGCCGAAGCCGGCACCCCGCCCGACGCAACCCTCCACGCGTTGGGGCCTGCCGCGGAGCACGCTGGGCTCGGTGCGCGGGAGATCATGGCGACGATCCGCTCCGCCTACCGCACCACCCACCCCGCACCGCGAGCTGTCACAGATTCCGGGCTAAATGAGCGTCGTCTGGTGCGCGGATCAGCGGGGCGGGTGCTGTCATGAGTGTTATCGAAACTGCCTCGCCGCGGAGTCGCCGCCTGGCGGTGGTGACGGCGATCACGGGGACGGTGTTCATCGCTGCCGGGGCGTTCTGGCTGTCGTTCACCGCGCTCGCCGATCTCGCACGCCGGTCAGGGATCGATGCAGGACAGGCATGGGCATGGCCGCTCATTGTGGACGGCATCATTGTCGTCGCGACGGTCGCCGTCGTCGCCCTTGCCAGTCAGCGTCGCCCGACCTGGTATCCGTGGACGCTGCTGGCGACGGGTGCGGTGGTGTCGGTGACGGCGAACGCGATCCACGCAATCATCGCCGCCGACACCGACGTGCCCAGCGTGCTCGCCGCGTCTGTCGCTGCGATCCCGCCACTGGTGCTGCTGTCGATCACACACCTCACCGTCATCCTCACCCGCCCGGTTTCCGAGTCCGCCTTTCGTGCGCGTGGAGAGGACATGACCGTCAGCGCCATGCCGGACGAAGCCGCCACTGCGGATATTCCGGCGGCGCAGGAGGTGGATATTTCCGTGGTTCCTGCCAGCGAACGGCGTGCGGAGGCGACGCAGTTGCGGGAGGTGGAGGGGTGGTCGAACAAGCAGATTGCCAGGCATCTGGGCGTGCATCCCTCAACCGTGGGGCGCTGGTTCACCCCGCCCATCGGCGAGACGAAGGATAAGGCACCGTGAACGAGCATGCAGAGGTAGAGCGCACTGAGGCCCCGGAAGCCCGACACGAAGCGGCGGGCTCAGAGGCGGAGCGGTCAGCGTTCGCCGTCCACCGCGACCCCTCACTCACCACCACGGCCGGGGATGGCAGTTCGCGGGTGGGGCGCGGGATCGCGTGGGTGCGGCCGTCTGATCTGATCGCATCAAGCAGCGCACGGCTCGCGGGCCGTGGCATCGACTTTCAGGCGGAGCTCGCGCATCGGGTCCGCCGCGTCCCCGGCCAGACGTACCGTGCGACCCGGAACCGGGCACGCGACCTCCATGATCGACGTACCGCCCGAGTAGCGCCGGAGTCGTCAGTGTTCGAGTCGTTCGACGTGTTCGAGCCGCAGGATCGGCCCCGGTCGTCGTCGTGGGTTCGGCCGTCGGGGATCGGACTGGGGTGAGCCGCCGTGGACAGGCAACTGTGGGACGGCGCTGGCGGGCAGCCGGTGCGCACCTTCCTGTCAGGAGGTGCCACCATGCCACAACCCCACACCCCGCGCCGCAACGATCACCGTCGTGGGTTCGAGAACTCAGAACGACTCCGCGAACTCCTCACTCGCCTTCACATCGCAGGTCCTGACGCCTGGCGGAGTGATCCGGAGGTGGCGGCGCTCATGCAGCACGCCGCCCAGAAATACGCCGCCCTCGCCCGCAAACACGGGCTCGACCCGTGGGAAGCCGCGGGTGCGGCGTTCGAGGCGATGCGCACTGCCGCTGTCCGGCGGGCGGATGACCCGTGGGCGGTGATCACCCGGGCCGTGCAGATCACCTGCATCGCCGAGAACCGCGCCAACGGGCTGCTCTGCTCCGTGCACCAGGCACGCCGGCCCCGGTACTCGAGTTTCCATGACGCGGAACGGTTCTCCGACCGGGAGAACCCCCTCACCGACTACCACCCCGCGTTCCACGCTGACCCGTTCGCCACCGACGACGATGAAGCGATTGAGGAGCCGGTGTGCACGGGTGTGGAGTCCGCTCTTGAAGACACGATCGCGTTGCTGTGTTGGCACGGGTGGGAGCCGGAGATCGCGCGGGCCGCAATCGAGTGCGTCTGTGCGCGCCTCACCGAGTCGGTATCGCGGGCGGGCGCGTATGAGTCGCTGCGGCGGGATCGTCACGCCCGTGCGCTGCTCGACATCCCCGCACCTTCCTGGTACCGGCTACTGCGGATCATCCTCGGCGCACCGGATAGGCACCTGACCGGCACCAGTGCGGGTCGGGGCGTGCTGTTGCGGCTACTGATCGGTGAATCGTTGCAGCATCTCATGGACGATGCCGAGCTCGGCGCAGCGATCAAGGTTGCCGCCCCTGGCGTCATGCGAGGCCGGCCATGAGCGAGCCAGGACACATCGAGCTGGAACGGTCGGTCGCCTCAATCTGGGCCGGCCGACGGCACCGCGAGGACTACGGCGACGTCGACGCCCTGATCGAGTCGATCGTGCGGGATGGGCTGTTGCAGCCGATCACGATCACCCCCGACGGGATGCTGATCTGCGGCGCCCGACGTTTGGCTGCGATCCGCAAGCTCGGGTGGAAGACCGTGAACGTGTGGGTGCGCTCCGGCATCTCCACCACCCTGGGCCTGCTCCTCGCAGAGCAAGACGACAACCTGCTCCACAAGCCCCTCACCCGCACCGAAGAAGCCACCCTCTACGCCGAGCTGAAAGCACTCATGGTCGAGGAAGCGGCAGGCCGGCAGGAAGCGTCACGGTTCACCTCCAACCAAGAAAACCCCAGGTCACACGGTGCCGCCACCGTGGCGGCACCGCAGAAGGGCGACACGCGGCAGCAAGCGGCACTCATGGTCACTGGCCGCAACGCCTACACCTCGCTGGAACGCATCAACGACCTGCAACGCCTCACCGCTGACCCCGCCGAGACAGAGGATGTGCGCCAGCGAGCACAGGAAGAGCTCGACCGGATCGACGCGGGCGGGTCGATCACCGGCGCGAGGCATCGCATCCGCGCCGCCCAGGCACTCGCCGAACTCGACACCCTCGCGGGCGACCCCGCGCAACCCGCCCGTATCCGCGATACTGCCGCAGCCGGCGCCGCCCGCCTGCGAGAACTCGAACACACCGCAAGACCCGCTGACCTGGAACGGCTGGCTGAACTCGCCGTCGAGCGCGCGAAGACCGCGACTAAGAAGCGTCCCGCACAGCTCGCGAAGGCGCGGCTCCATGCGGTGGAGGAACCCGCGCGTGAGTTCTTGCCAGTGCGGTCGTTCGTCTACCTCTGGGATGAGCTCTCCACCTGGTCCGAACGCTACGACCCCGACATGATCGGCCCGGCATTGTCGGATGAGCAGTGGTCGATGTTCGAGAACGCCGTCGCCGCCACGATCGCATTTCTCGATGCCGCACGTGTGGCGCGGAACGCGCGTCGAGACACCGCCTGAACCCTCCGGTGAGCTCAGCGTTGCTGAGCGGTTTGGTGCACCTTCCTGGTGATCCGTATTCGCCCGGAAGGACACCAGGATGGAACCCACCGCTCGCCGCCGTACCGTGCTCATCGCCACTATCGCCGGCGGTCTGATCCTCATCCTTCTCGTCGGTGTGGGCGTGTACGGCCTCATCCGCGGGCCGCAGCCCACCGAGTCTGATGACACGGTGCCTTCGGATCAGCCGACTGCGACCTCTCCCGTCGCCGAGCCTGCCGGCCCGGAGCCGGTGATCGGATTGGGCGGACCGGAGGAGTTCGCGGTGGCGGTCGCGGAGGCGTTGTTCACCTGGGACACGAGCAGCGGGTACGGGCCGGCCGATTACGCGCAGATGCTCGCCGATGTCACCGCCGACAGCGAGGCCGACGCGGCAGCCTCCGACGTGCGCGCGTATCTGCCGACACCGGAGGCATGGGCGCAGCTCCGCACGCACCAGACGAGGCAGTGGCTCACCGTCGACACGATCGAGATCCCGGATGCGTGGGAGGACGCCGTCGAGCAGGCCGCGCCGGGGCAGATTCCGGATGGTGCGGTCGCGTACACGATCACCGGCACCCGTCACCGCACCGGCTACTGGGTCACCGACCCCGTCACGACGACCCATGATGTCGCGTTCACGGTGTTCCTCACCTGCACCCCCGAACGAAACCCGGCTCCGGCGCCAGCCGATCCGATCATCGAGAACTGTGCGCTGTTGCGGCTGTCGCAGCTCGACAACCCGCTGCGGTGACCAGCCATGCTCAAGAAGCTCCTCGCCGCCCTCGCCATCGCCGCTGTCTGCTTCGGCCCCGCGACCGTTCTCCTGTCCGTCGCTGTCCTCGCCAACCCCGCTGTCGCCGCGTGTTCGCCGGGGTCGTTGATCGTGGGACCGATTCCAGACTCGCTGACCGCGACCACCAAGAACGGGGAGACAATGACGCTGAACCGTCAGCAACTCACCCACGCCGCGACGATCATCACCGTCGGAGGACAAACCGACGGCGTCGGACGGCCCGGGGTGGTGATCGCGTTGATGGCGGCACTCACGGAGTCGCATCTGCGGATGCTCGCCAACACCGGCACCTACCCCGAATCCGCGAACTACCCCAACGACGGGGATGCCTCCGATCACGACTCCCTCGGCCTGTTCCAGATGCGCCCGCAGGCCGGGTGGGGCACGGTCGCGGAGCTCATGGACCCGAACTACCAGGCCCGCGCGTTCTACGGCGGACCCACCGGACCCAACTACCCCTCACCACGGGGCCTGCTCGACATCCCCGGATGGCAGCAACTCGACCCAGGCGAAGCCGCGCAAGCCGTCGAGGTGTCGGCGTACCCGGACCGGTATCAGAACTACCAGCCGGTCGCCGAAGCGATCCTCACCGCCCTCACCACACCCGCACCGTCAAGCGGAGGCGGTGGTGGTGAGGTGGTGGTGCCGGAGACCACGCGGGTCCTGTTCCCTCTGCCAGAAGGCACCTGGGTGCGCACCAGCCCGTTCGGGTGGCGCACCGACCCCATGACCGGCGAACAGGCATTCCACTCCGGAAGCGACTTAGGCGCTGCCGACGGCACCCCGATCTATGCCGTCGCTGACGGGATCGTGACCCACGCTGGCTACACCGGCAACTGGGGCGGGCTGATCATCATCGAGCACACCGTCGGCGGAGAACGTATCGCCTCGTATTACGCGCATATGTGGGAGCACGGCATCCACGTCACCGAAGGCATGACCATCACCGCAGGACAACACATCGGCGACGTCGGGTCGTCCGGGAAGTCCACTGGCCCCCACCTGCACCTCGAAATCCGGCCCGGCGGCACCGGTCAGCCCGCGATCGACGCCGACCAATGGCTCACCGACCAAGGAGCCGAAGGCATCACCGGCGGCAACACCTCACGAGCATCCTGCACCCTGAACGGAAGTGGACGCTGATGGACGTGTTCCCCGACTTCGGCGGCGTCGGAGCCGCAGACGACCTCCGCACCGTCATCGGTGCCCTGTTGATGTTCGTGCTGGTCATCGCGGTGCTCATGCTGATCGTCTCCGCGATCATCTGGGCCATCGCCTCCTCCACCGGCAACCCACTCACCGCCACCAAAGCCCGCCTCGGAGTCTGGGTTGCTCTCGGGGCCGCCGCTCTTGCCGGCGCCGGGGTCGCGTGGGTGAACTTCCTCCTCGGCGTGGGCGAACGCCTTTAGTTGTGCGTCTAGCGCGTTGGTCGACTGATGGTGATCTCGCCACTGGTGAGAGCGTTCCGAAGGCACTCGGCGACGCGTTGCGCATCGTCTTCGGTCGCTTCGGGCTTGAGATTGATGCCGAGGCCGGAAGGTGGCAGGTCCGCGCTCATCACTGCGCTGTCAATCATGGGGTCCGAGTCACATCGGTCGTCCCCGGCGAAACGAGGATCAGCGACCCCGACCAACCACTGGTTGCCGTCTCCGTCCACGATCCTCACGTCGGAAACCTGAGTGCATCCCGCTAGCAGTACGCCAGTGGCGACAGCACATATCGCCATGAAGTACCGGCCTCTCCTCATGACCCGAGTAGCGGTAGTCGCATCAGTAAGACTCACCTGGCCCCGTTCCTTCGCGCGCCGACAAGTAGGCAACACGAATCCGCTTGTGACCACTCCAGCCTATCGAGGGACCTCGTGGTGCACCTGGCTGGCAAGTCCGCCTCCTTGTGGCGGTGTGAGCTGAAGGAGCACCCCTGTGATTGAGATTGATCCGAACGGTACTGGGCTTCCCGGTATCGAGCAGTTGCGCATCATCGTCGGCGCGGTGATGACCGTCGGTCTGATCCTCTCCGTCCTCGCCCTGATCGTCTCGGCGATCGTATGGGGCTTCGGCGCGAACAGCAGTAACCCTCACCTCGCGTCGCGCGGGAAGGTCGGGGTGCTCGTGTCCTGCGGGGCGGCGATCATCTGCGGGGCGTCGGTGACGCTCATCAACTTCTTCTGGGGCGTCGGCCAAGCCGTCTAGCCCCATCGTTCGCCAGGGAAGGAGAATGCGATGACTGTGTGTGATGTGCCGATGATCTCGGCCGTGTGCGACACCGTCGGACAAGGAGCTGCGACTCTGATCGCAGCACCGTTCGACTGGCTCGCCCAAGCAATGGGCGGCGCAGCTTCCTGGCTGTTCGAGGCAGTCTGGGCGGTGTTCGACACCACCACCCTCGTCGACGTCACCGATGAGGGCTACGTCGGGGTGTACAACATCTTGTTCGGGGTGGCGGTATTCGTGGTGCTGATCTTCTTCTGCCTGCAACTGATCACCGGCCTCATCCACCGCGACCCCACCGCCCTCACCCGCGCCGCACTGGGGGCGGCGAAGAGCATCCTCGGCTCGTTCGTCGCGATCGGCCTCACCGGCCTCCTCTTGGAGATCACCGATCAGCTCGCGGTCGGGATCGTGCAGGCGACTGGGAACACGATGGAATCCATCGGCGACCGCATCACCCTCCTCGCCGCAGGGTTCGCGGGGATCAATATCGCAGCTCCCGGGGTGGGGGCGATCGTCACGATCTTCCTCGCCGGGCTCGCCATCTCGGCTGCGGCGATTGTGTGGTTCTCGCTCCTGATCCGCAAAGCGCTGCTGTTGATCGCGATCGTGTTCGCCCCGATCGCTCTGGCGGGGTTTTCGTGGGATGCGACCAAGGGGTGGTTCGGGAAGTGGGCGACGTTCGTGATCGCCCTGATCCTCTCCAAACTCGTCCTCGTGGTGATCTTCCTCGTCGCCATCACCCAAGTCAGCGCGCCCATAGAGCTTGATCTTGCGTCGATCAGTGACCCCATCGCCGGGGTCGTGCTGATGTTTATCGCCGCGTTCGCCCCGTACATGACGTACAAGTTTGTGACGTTCATCGGGTTCGATATGTACCACTCGATGAGCGCGGAGCAAGAAGCGAAGTCCGCCCTTAACCGGCCTGTCCCTGTCCCGTCCGCGCCGAAGAGCGACGGGGCGAAGAAGGTGCTCGACGGAGCCAGCGACACCCCCGCAGGCGGCAAGGGCGGAGGCGCAGCGCCGGCAGGCGGCGCACCGCACGCATCGACCGCCGCACCTGCCGTAGGTAGCGGGGCCGCAGCGTCGAGTGGGAGCGCCGGAGCGTCTGCCGGTGGCGCGGGTGGTGGAGCCGGTGCGGCGGGTGCCGGGGCTGGTGCGGGGGCCGCGGCGGCGGGTCCTGCTGCTGCGGTCGTGGTGGGTGCGCAGGTGGCGAAGGCCGCCGCGACCGCGGGACCGAAACTCGGCGGCGCCGTGGGTGGCGCGGCTGAGGGTCACGCTGCGGGTGCTGGTGGGACGGTGCAGCCCGCACCCGCACCAAACCCGGCACCGACTGCACCTACGAGGCCGGCGCCTTCCGTGCCTCCGGCTCAATCGTCTCCTCCGCCGGCTCCGAAGCCGTCCGTCGGGAAGGGATAGTCGATGTCGTCTCAACAGTCCACGAGCGGTGTGGAGTTTGGGTTGCGGGCGGTGCAGTTCTCCCGCCTCACCCGCCGCGGCATCCTCCTCGGGCTTTCCCTGCCGCAATTGATCGTCCTCGCAACCGGTGTCCTCTCCATCGTCGGCGCCCTCTACGCCGGCGGCGGAATCCTCCTGGCTTGGACCGCACCCGTCTGGTTGCTGTGCGCCGCGCTCGCATGGACCCCGGTCGGCGGCCGGAAGCTGATCGAGTGGGTGCCCGTCACCTTCCGCTGGGTCGCCCGCACCCAGAAGCGGCAGACGGTGTTCCGCCGTCGGGTGGTGAAGCCTCGTCCCGCCGGGACGCTGGCGTTGCCGGGTGATGCGGCGGCTTTGCGGGAGTGGGAAGACCCGGAGACGGGGGCGGCGATGATCCACGACCCACACCAGCAGACCCTCACCGCGATTGTCGGCGTCTCCCACCCCGCGTTCGTGCTCCTCGACCCGGGCGAGCAGGAACGCCGCGTCGCGACCTGGGGGCGGGTGCTTGCCACCACCTGTCGCTCCGGGCGGATCGCGCGCCTCCAAGTGTGCGAACGCACCCTCCCCGACGGCGGCTCTGGCCTCGTGGAGTGGTGGCAGCGACACGGCCACGACGACGGGTCCTGGACGTCGACCGTGTATCGGGAACTCATCGACCGTGCCGGTCCCGCCGGGGAACGCCACGCCACTACCATCAGCCTCGCCCTCGACCTCCGCGCCTCAGCCCAGCAAGTTCGCACCAACGGTGGCGGCATCAAGGGCGCAGCCGCCGTACTGCGGCAGGAGATGACCACGCTCGTGACCGCGTTACGGGCGGCGGAGCTCACGGTCACTGGGTGGCTCACCCCCGCCCAGGTCGCGGTGATCCTCCGTTCCGCCTACGACCCCGCGACCGCCGCGATCCTCGAACGTCACACCGACATCGGCCGCACCCTCGCCACCGCCGGTCCCGTCGCGGTCACGGAGACCTGGGATCGGCTCTGGTCAGACTCCGCACATCATGCGGTGTTGTGGGTCAGTGAGTGGCCGAGGTCGCAGGTCTATCCGGGATTCCTCGCTCCGGTATTGCTGTCGTCCGGGATTCAGCGGGCGTTCTCGCTGGTGTGTACGCCGATCCGGTCGGATCAGGCGGCACGGGACATTCGGAAGAAGAAGACCGAGCTGATCTCGGACGCGGCGCAGCGGCAGAAGATGGGGCAGATCGAAGACGCCTCACAAACCGCCGAATACGGCGACGTGCTGCAACAAGAAGCCGACCTCACCGCCGGCCACGGCGTCCTCCGCTACACCGGCCTCATTTCGATTTCTGCACCGACCCCGGAGGAACTCGACACCGCCGTCGCCGCGATCGAACAGGCCGCCATCCAAGCCTCCTGCGAGACCCGCCGCCTTGTCGGTCAGCAAGCCCAAGCCTTCACCGTCGCAGCGCTGCCGCTGTGCCGCACCGTCTGACAGGAGTGAATGATGCCGACCTTCCAGAACCCCACTGCCGACGCTGCGGAAGCGTCCGAAGCGCTCCGCGGCCTTGCCCACGCCACCCGTGTGTTCGAGGACCCCGCCGACACCTGCGCGGTGCTCGGTGACCTCCTCGCGGGTGTGCGCTCCCTCCGGCAGGTGCTCGACCAGCTCGCTACCGCCGATGTCACGAACCGCGTGCGCGCGTATGACGATGCCGGCGACAAGAGCAGTGGTGCGACCTCCGCTCTCGCCGCGACCGCGGAGTTGCGGCAGGCTGCGGCGCTGCTGGATGGGGTGCATGACCGCGTGGATGCGGCGATGTCTGCTTCCGGGCGCATCGCCTGGCGCCCCGAACCCGAACCCGCATCCCAGTCGCCACGGTGGGTGAGCGTTGTGTTCCTGCAAGGCCAGGACGCCGACGAGGTGCTGGCGATTATCGACCGGGACGGCACGGATGCAGCGATCGAGCACCTGGCTGGGTTCGACATGGGTGAGGAGACCACGCAGGCGGCGCTGGTCAGCGGATACGTCTACGACGAACCCCCGACTGGCCCCCTCGATCGATTGGTCGAGGAGGGCGGCTACGTGCTGACGTACAACCTCGACCACGGGCACGTCTCCCTGCTCCGCGCACACCCCGAAGCGCGGGAACTCGATACGCCGCCTGCGGTGACGCGGCCGTTGCCGCAGTCGAGGGCTCGCCGCATAGTGCCCTCAGTTGAAGAGGATGACTACTTCGCACCATCGCAGGCGTCGTCGCTGTCTCGGGGGCGAGCACTGTGAGCGATCGGCAGAAGCTTCACACGGCGGCGCTAGTCGAACCCGCCGGGGAACGCCGCAAGCACCGGAAGGCACGCAAGCAAGCCGCCGCGAGCATCGAAGCGGCCGCCCGTAAGGCGAATCAGGCCCAGGAACGCGCGCGGTTGGCGGCGGAGCGTGCCGAGCGTCGCAACACCACTTACCTGCCCGCCGCCGGCGAGCCCGGAGTTGCGGCGCTCAGGACGCCGGGGAGGTTTCGCTTGCCGCGGCATCAGGACACGTCCGCGACGCTCGCGGGTGCGTACCCGTTCCTCGCCGAAGGCGGCCTCGGCGCCGACGGAGTGTTCATCGGGCAGGACCTCTACTCCGGCGGCTCGTTCGTGTACGACCCCTGGACTCTCTACGCCCGCGGCATCATCACCGCCCCCAACATCGTCCTCGCTGGCATCGTCGGCTCCGGCAAATCCTCCCTCGCAAAGTCCCTCTACACGCGGTCGATCCCGTTCGGGCGCCGCGTCTATGTCCCCGGTGACCCGAAAGGTGAACACACCACGGTCGCGGAGGCCGTCGGTGGGCGGGCGATCGTCCTCGGCCACGGGCTCCGGAATCGTCTCAATCCGCTCGATGATGGCCATCGCCCCTCCGGGGTCAGCGACGCGGAGTGGGCCGCGCAGGTCTCCTCCCGTCGTCGGGAGCTGATCGGTGCGTTGGCGGAGACGGTGTTGGATCGGGTGCTGTCGCCGTTGGAGCACACCGCGATCGACCTCGCCCTGAGAGACACCGTCCGATCCAGTGAGGTGCCGATCCTGCCGATGGTCGTCGACCGCATCCTGAACCCCGAACCTGCAACCGATACCGATGGGCGGCTCGCGGAAGACGGCCGACTCGTCGGCCACGCCCTCCGACGCCTCGTCGCAGGCGACCTCGCCGGCCTGTTCGACGGGCCGTCGACGGTGCGGTTCGACCCATCCCTCCCGATGGTCAGTCTCGATCTGTCACGGGTGGCGGAGAACTCCACGTTGATCTCGGTGCTGATGACGTGCTCGTCGGCGTGGATGGAGTCGGCGCTGATGGACCCGAACGGTGGGCACCGGTGGGTGATCTACGACGAAGCCTGGCGGCTCATGGCCTACCCGGCACTGTTGCGGCGGATGGATGCGCAGTGGCGGCTCGCGAGGCATTACGGGATTGCGAACATGCTGATCTTCCACAAACTCACCGACCTCGACAACGTCGGCGACTCCGGTTCCGCCATGCGCGCCCTCGCGAACTCGCTGCTGGCGAATGCGGAGACGCGGATCATCTACCGGCAAGAACCCGACCAACTCGGAGCCACCGCCGCCGCCCTCGGCCTTACCGGCACCGAACAGAAACTCCTCCCAGGACTCGGCACCGGACAAGGACTCTGGCGGATCAAGGAACGCAGCTTCGTCGTCCAGCACCAACTCCACCCGGACGAACTGGCGGCGTTCGACACTACGGCCCGGATGAAGGGCTAAACACTCAGGTTCAGGATTTCTGACGCCATGTTCCGCGTGCTTCCGCCATTCCTGACCGGTTGCCTGGGCGTTCTGAGGGTGCATGTTCCCGCGCTGCTCGGCTGACCGGCGGTCGCGGTCACGGCGTTCCGGGCGCGTACCTATCCCTCGATTGATTCGCCACGACCGAGGGAGCAGAACCAATGGACCCAATCAACGAGCTGGCGGCGGATGAGCGCACCGCGAGGATCATCCTCGCCATCGCCTCCGAGCCAGGAGACGCCGTCACCGGGCAGATGATCCGCACCGTCGGCGCATCCGCAACCGTCGCGCGAGCGATCGGAGCGGAGGTCCCGGTAGGGCCGGATGGTGACACCTGGCAGCGGCGTCTCGCACCCCGTATCGACGCCGCACACACCGGGCGGGTGATCGCGGATGGTGAGCTTCACGGGATGCGGGTGCTGATCCCTGGCGATGCGCATTGGCCGTCCGGGATCGACGCCCTCGGCGATCGTGCACCGTTCGCACTGTGGGCGAGAGGCGACACCGAGCTGCTGACGGAACCTGTCTGGGATCGGCTCACGGTCACTGGGGCGCGCGCTTCTACCGGGTACGGGGAGCACGTCACGACGGAGCTGGTGCAGTCCGCGGTGGAAGAGGGGCATCGGGTGTTCTCCGGTGGTGCGTACGGTATCGACGGTGCCGCGCACCGTGCCGCTCTCGCAGCCGACGGCCCCACGGTCGCGGTACTGGCTGGCGGGCTTGACCGGCTCTACCCGGCCGGGCACACCAACCTCCTCACCCGCATCAGCGGGCAGGGATTGTTGTTGTCGGAGTTGCCGCCGGGGGCGGCGCCGACGAAGTGGCGGTTCCTGCAACGCGGCCGGCTCCTCGCCGCCCTCTCCGGCACCGTCATCGTTGCCGAAGCGGGCTACCGTTCGGGCACCCTGCATACCGCCGCCCGCGCGGTTGAGATCGGCCGGCCGGTGGGTGCGGTGCCGGGGCCGGTGACGAGTGCGACTTCGGCGGGCTGTCACCGTCTCCTCCGCGACGGCCTCGCCACGGTGATCACCGGGTACCACGACATCCGCGAACTGCTGCACACGCTTCGTGACGGGGCGCAGCGTCGGGTGCGTGAGCGGGCGGGGCTCGAGAACGATCCACTCGACACCGACCCGCCCGGTGCCCGGCGGGAGGGGCGCGGTGTGGGGTTGTGAGGGTGGTGGTGCACCTGCTGTGAAGGCGACCGGATTCCCGGGTCGCTGTTCGCAAACGTCAGGAGGCCTCTCGTGTCAGGATCACTCGCCCATATCTTGCAGCCGGAGGCTGCGCCACCCAGAGCGGGGGTGCGACGCTGGCTGTCAGCACTGCTCGCGCTCCTCGTCATCGCGGGTTCCTTTGCGCTCGGCACCCAGCCCGCGCACGCGGGCAGTGAAGGTGTTGGCTACTGGTCCGGTGGCGCGTTCCTGGGCGCGTACAACACGGATGTGGACGGCCGGCAGGCGTACTGCGCGGACCTCGACGCTGACCCGCCGTACGGGAACACGTCGGGGCCGGAGCGGATCACCGCGTTGGATTCGCTGTCGCGGCAGCAGCTTGCCGAGTTGAACTATGTGATGGACCGGTGGGGGCAGTCTGGTGATCCGAACATCACCTCGGCTGTCGCCCTGCATGTGTGGTCAGTGGCGAGCCCTGGCCGGTACAACTCGCACGGCATGTCCGGTGACGACTACTACGTTGCCCGGGCTCCGGCGTCGGAGCGGGGCTCGATTCTCGCGAACCTTGCCACGATGCGGCAGGAAGCCGCCCAGTATGCGGTGACCGACCCGTCGTTGACGTTGAGCCTGGACATGGCGGATCAGTACGCCGGCACCCTCACTGTCGCCACCCACCCCGCAGGCCTCACGGGCACCGCGTCACTCTCGGATGCCGTGTTCGCGGACGGGTCGTCGGCGCGGACGATCGGTTCGGGCGCGCACCCGATCACGGGTACCCCTGCGGACGGGGTGCCGTCGTACCAGGTGGGTGCGTCGATGAACATCGATGCGGCCGGATATGGTGCAGCGCTCGATCTCTACACGACACCTGGGAAGCAGCGTCTGATCGCCGCCGTCGCAGGTTCCTCCACCGGGCTGTCGGCGTCGGCGGAGTCGCCGGTGATCGAGTTGGATTTCCAGCCGGAGATCACCACCCAGGTCGCCTCCCGCTTCGTTGCCGAGGGTGACGCGTTCGTGGACGGGCTCACGGTTTCGGTGTCGAAGGGCACCTGGATTCACCTGGACGGAGAACCTATCGAGGTGACCGCGACCGGCACCCTGTACGGGCCATTCGATGAGCAGCCCACAGAAGCTGATACCCCGCCCGTCGGCGCACCCGTGGCAGGTACGGAGACCGTGACGCTCACCGGCGCCGGCTCGTACACGTCGCCTGGCACGATCATCGCGCCGGAGTCGGGGTTCTACACCTGGGTGTGGGCGATCGATAAGGACGCGCACGGTGCGAATGCGAAGTACCTCACCGATTCCTTCACCGACCGCTACGGGCAGGTCACAGAAACCAGCGTGGTGCCGTTCCAGCCGGTCGCGGTGTCAGAAGCGGATCAGCGTCTCGCCGTCCCCGGCGACGCGCTCACGGACACGATCACCGTGTCGAGCTCGAACGGTGCCTGGTTGAAGAAGGACGGCGCGTTCATCCCGGTGGTGTTCGAGGGCACCGCCTACCAAGTCCCCGGCACCCTCCCGCCCGCGCAGAACACGGTGATTGATGCGGCGGCGGTGCCGCTCGGCACAGTCACCGTGACCGCCGATGGCCCTGGCGTGTACACGTCGCCGTTGGTGGTGGCGCCCTCAGGCGGGTTCGTGACCTGGGTGTGGGAAGTGAAGAAGTCGTCGCAACCGGAATGGGTGCGCGACTACCTCGCCGCCGACTGGCAGGACGACTACGGCATCAACGTGGAGACGACCTCGGTCAGGTGGCCGATCACCGTGACGTCGCTGATGCGGGAGTACAACGTGCACCCCGGCGGGCGTGCCTTCGATGTCGTGACGGTGTCGGGGTTCCCGGCGAACCACGGGGATTTCGCTGGTGACGGGTACTGGGGTGCGGATGTCGATGAGCTCCGTCACACCGTCTACGGCCCCTACACCACCGACACGGAACTCACTGACGATCTCGACCTCACCACCGCACCAGTGCTGGCGGAGCTGACGACGCCAGCGCGGAATGGGGTTTACAAGCTCGGGTACACGGATGAAGACCAGATCGTGCCGACCGAGCCCGGCTTCTACGTCCTCGTGACGACGTTCACTGGTGATGACCGGGTGCAGCCGTACCAGTCGTCGCCGGCGGATGTGCTGGAACGCTTCTACGTCCCACCCACCGGCACCGACATCCCCGTGTCGGTGATCACGCAGGCAACCCCGGAAGCGCTCGTCGGTGAACCGTTCTCGGATACGGCACTCGTGCAGGGCACGAAGATTCCCGACGGCGCCTACTTGGTCTTCCGCGCATACGGGCCGCACCCGGCAGACACCGGCCCGGTGTGTGAGGTGCCGTTCTTCGAGAGCGACGAGATTCCCGTCACCCAGGCCGGTGTCTACCGCTCCGGCACCACCAGCGTCGATGCGGCGGGGAACGTGTACTGGATCGAAACGCTCTACGACAGCGATGGCGAGATCATCGCTGAGGGTAGGTGCGGGGCACCCGGTGAGACAACGGTCGTCAAGGAGCAGCCAGAGGACCTGTCCGTGAAGACGAACGCAGTTCCGACCGTCACGTTGGGTGAGCCGGCGCATGATGTCGCGACTGTCACCGGCGCTGTCCCCGACGGCGCACGCCTCATGTTCGAGGCGTACCGGCAGGACAGCGACACCGCCGCCTGCACCCCGGAAGAACTGGTGTTCACCTCGACGGTGATCGACTTGGACGGGCCGGGTGAGTACCGCTCCGACGAGGTGACCTTCGACCGGACCGGCATCTACTACTGGGTGGAGACCGTCACCGACGCCGAGGGCACAATCCTGCACCGCGGCATCTGCGGCGCACCGGACGAAACCACCACCGTCACCGACTCACCAGACGAGCCCGGCACGCCAGGCACACCGGGCGAACTCGCGCACACCGGCGGCGGTGACTGGTGGCCGCTCGGCCTCGCAGGTGGCCTGATCGCCGCCGCGACGGGCGGGGTGCTGCTGTTCGGGCGTCGCCTCGCGATCGCCCGCGAACGCAACGGCTATGTCCGTGAAGAGGACATGGAGTTCGAGGAGTTCAAGGCCCAGTTCGAGGGAGCAAAGGAGGACTAACGAAGCTGCTGATCCGCTGGCACCCCCAACACGGCGGGTCAGCACAGGAGGGCACGAACCACCCCCAGGTTCGTGCCCTCCCACCTTTCCGCGCTCAGGCCTCTCGCGGCGCTTGGGGCGGCGCGGGTGCACCTGAATGGCGACACCCCTGCACCGTTTGGAAGGACCCTCTGTGACGCCGAAGCCGCGCTACCGCCGCACCTACCCCGACCACCAGCCGCCAAGAGCGCCGAAGTCTGAGCCGGGCGGGCCGGTGGCCGTTCCGGTCGTGGATTTCACCATCGACAGTGATGGGTCGATGACAGTCACGGTGGATGGGGTGCCGTATCTGCCGGAGCCGTTCGCACCCGGCTGGCGGCGCGAGTCGTTCCCGACGATCCTCGACACCCTCACCGCCCGCTACCGGACGCCGCTGCGGGCGCACGTGCGGGAAGCAGACGGATCGATGTTCACCGACATCATCACCCCACCCCGCGAACGACCAGCCCCGAACCCCAGGGAAGCACCACCGTCAGCTCCGACTCCACCGATTCACGTGGTGCCACCGGTGCTGCACCAGGTCATAGGCTCGGGGTTCGTGCCGGGCGAGGATGTCGCGGTCGCGATCATCCACGCCCACAGCGACGCCGCTCAGGACGGTAGCGCTCGTGCCCTGCTGACTGCGGAGCAGGCGGCGGTTGCGGTGACGGGTGAAGTGGTCCTCCTCGGTCGCGTCTCCGGCACCCTCACCATTGGCAGAATCCAATGAGCGCCCCAAGACAGAGCGGGGCGCTCGGTGACGAGTTTGCGAACCTCGGCATCATCGCTCTCATCACTGCCGCCGCCCTCGCAGTCATACTCCGTATCGCCGGCAGCATCACCGCCTGGGTCACCGGGGTCGACCAGCCGTCGGGTGGGATCGAAGCCGGCCTCGGGGTACTCCTGCGCCCCGGTGATCCGGGTGCCGCGCTCGGCGCCGAAGGGCTCAACGCGGTCGTCTACTGGATCGTCGCAGGCGCCTTGATCATGGCGGTCGGGGCGGCGGGGTGGTGGGTGTGGCGGACGTTCCGGGAACAGGCGCGGCGCACGAAGGTCGACCCGTTCCGGATCGCGGGGATCGCCACCCGCACCGACGTGACAACTGCTGCATCAGAGAAGTCATTGCTGCGTCGCGCGGGGCAGCTCCGCCCGTCAATCCAGAACCCGGCGGTCGGAAACGTGGGCTATCTCCTTGGTGCGTCGCGGGGTGTGGATGTGTGGGCGAGTGTGGAGGACTCGATCTTGCTGATCGGGCCACCACGCTCGGGCAAGGGTCTGCATGTGGTGATCAACGCGATCCTCGATGCCCCCGGCGCGGTCGTCACCACCTCCACACGCCCTGACAACCTCACCGCCACCCTCACCGCCCGCAGCACCGACGACCGCCCTGTGGCTGTGTTCGACCCGCAGCACCTCGCAGAAGGCGTCCCGGCAGGGCTCCGGTGGTCGCCGATCTGGGGGTGCGAGGACCCGTTGACCGCGATGATCCGCGCCACCGGACTCGCCGCCGGCACCGGCCTGTCCGCCGGCGGTGTCGAAGGAGGCGACTTCTGGGAAGGGAAAACCCGCACCGCACTCCAAGCCCTGCTTCACGCCGCCGCGTTGGACCACCGCACCCCAGCCGAGCTCTTCCGGTGGACACTCGACCCAGCAGCAGCATCGGATGCGGTCGCGATCCTCACCGCGAACCCGAACGCCGCCACCGGGTGGGCGGACTCGTTACAGGCGATGATCGACGCAGACCCTCGCACTCGCGACTCCATCTGGCAAGGCGTCTCGTTGTCGTTGGCGGCGCTCGCTGACCCGAGAGTGCTCGACGCGGTCAGCCCCGGCCCGGATGAGCGGTTCGATCCCGAAGAGTTCTTGCGTAAGCGCGGCACCGTCTACCTCCTGGCGACGGGTGCGGGGGCGAACAACAGTGCCGCGCTGGTGTCGGCATTCGTTGAAGACCTCGTCGAAGCCGCCCGACGCCTCGCCGCCAGATCACCCGCCGCCCGCCTCGACCCACCCCTGCTGCTTGCGCTCGATGAGATCGGGAACCTTGCTCCGTTGCCGTCCTTGCCGACGCTGATGGCGGAAGGCGGCGGTACGGGGATCACGACGATGCCGGTGTTGCAGTCCCTCGCGCAGGCGCGGGAGAAGTGGTCGGACAACGCGGCCGGCGCGATCTGGGACGCCTCGATTGTGAAGATCATCCTCGGCGGCGCATCCAACTCCCGCGACCTTCAAGACCTCACGACCCTCATCGGGGAGCGTGACGAGATCACCGACTCCACCACGATCGGTGACCACGGGTCCCGCACCGCGCAACGCTCCATCCGAAGGGTGCCGATCATGCCACCCGACGTGATCCGCACCCTCCCATTCGGCACCGGCCTCATCCTCCTGCGCGCCGCACCACCGATCATCGCGCGCCTGCGTGCGTGGACCCGCCGCAAGGAAGCAAGCGAGCTGCATTCGCAGCGCCGCGGTGTCGAGGAGCTGCTGCAAGCCGGGGTCCCGGCGTCGACGGGTGGGCAGGGGGTTGCGGGCGCACCTGAGTGACAGAGCACCCCGACCGGGGTGCCGTCACAAATCAGGAGTGTCCCATGGCTATCCATACGCAAGAGTCCCTGTCCGGGTTCATCGCCTCCGAACCCCACCTGTCGTTCACCGAGAAGGGCGACGCTCGTCTGTTCGTGAAGATCGGGCAGGAGCACTACCGCCGGGAACCTGATGGGTCGTTCACGCAGACCGAGACCACGTTCCATGACCTCGTCGCGTTCCGGAAAACCGCCGAACGCGCCCACCAGAGGTTCGCGAAGGGCGACAAGTTCATCGCCGAAGGGTACGTGCACCAGTACGACCGCACCGACGACAACGGCCAGCCCGTCAAGGCAGAGGAGTTCGTTGCGAAGAAGATCGGTCACGACCTCGCCCGCACCCGCTACACCGTCGACCGGCCCCGCCGCACACCTAAAGCCGATTCCCTGGATGCGGGGCTCGAGGACGCCGCACTCTCACCCGACACCCAACGCCGCACATCCGCCGGCACTGCTGTAGTCGGGAGGTGAACACGCATCATGACCGATGAACTGCCCGAACAGAGTAACGCTGATCCCGACGAGATCGCGGAGGACGAGTTCGATGAGAGCTACGACCCCGACACTGAAACCCCCGGCGCTGAGGACGAGGAGTCGGCGGGCCTTCCGGGACCGGTGAACTGGAACCTCCTCACCGCCGATGCCGCGGAAGAGGAATGGCTCGCGCTTAACGAATGGGTGCACTGGCTCCGCCACACCTACGGCCTCCCCGTCGCCGTGGTTCCGCCGTTCTGGCACCGCCACCCAGAACTCGTCTGGGAACTGTCCGCCCTGCACATTCACTGGTTGTGCGCGATCCACCCCGAAGCGAAAGGCTCCGCGATGCTCGTCTGGCACCGCGACTTCGCCGACGCCCGCGAACGCCTCCGCGACTGGACCTCAGCCTGCGGCACCCGCCTGAACACCGACCGCACCACCCGCCAGATCACCTGGCCCGGAGAGAAACCCGTCGAACCAGTCGAGGACGTGCTGATCCCGAACCGCGAGGAAGACTTCGTGGAATACATGCACGCAGACGTGCAAGCACGACGTGCTGAGGAGGATGCCTTCTACAGCCGACTGGCGGGCGAGTTCTGATGAACGAGCCGGTTCCTTGTCCGCCGGCTGCCGATGTGGCGACGCTCATCACTGACAGCGAATATGCCGAGTTCGGCGCGGGGTGGCGCGATGGGGTTTCCCGTTGCATCGCGAACCCCGCACCGATCGAGGTACTCGAAGACCTTGCGTTTCTTCTTGAAGCAGCAGCCCTGGTGGAGAGAATCAGCCCGCCGGCGTGATCCTTATCCGCTCCTCGATGGGCCCGCGTCCCGGCAGCGCGTCGATCTGGAGGATCATTCGGCGCAGGTAGTTCCGTCGTTCTTTGATTCCCTTGCTACTCCACGAACGAACCACGTCAGGGCCGTCAGCCACGATCAACTCGTCTGATTCGACCGCCTCGATGCGGCGTTGGAGTGCGTCGATCCGGTGTTGGGCATCCTCGATCAGTCCGAGCAACACGGTCACCATCGTTCCTTTGTAAGAACCGGTGCCCTGCTTTGCCAGGAGTGCGTTCTTTTCTGCAGTTGCTTCATCAAGTTGGGTGAGCAGAACGTCTACCTCGTTGTCAGCCCGCGCGAGCTTCCTCCTGGCTCTGGCCCTTGCTAGCGCTTCGTCAGTGATCTGGGAGAAGAACCAGCCCAGCACGTATGCTTCCGCCTTCGTCGCACTCACCGTGCAACCGCCAGGACAGTTCCCCGGCCCGCGGTGCCGGTTCGTCATACAGCGATACACATACTCGGTCTCAACATCGCCGCCAGATCGCTCCCGCTTCTTCTGGTGCCCGTAGAGGCGCCCACCGCATTGACAGAAGAGGATGCCCGACAGAAGCCATTCGTGAGATCCCCAGGGCTTCCGAGCCTTGGACGTCTTTGCTTGCTCCAACAAGCGGCGCACGCGCAACCAGGTAGCTCGGTCGCACACGGGTTCCTGAGAGATCACAGGCTCGCCGTCCGAGTTCCGCGCGATGTAGTCGAGCAAATCAATCTTCACACCCCGCTGGTGCTCTGGCACTTGCCTCATCCGATAGCCGATCATCCGCGGGGATACCAGCGACCTGTAAATGGTTGCTTCGTACACGTACGCACCCGAGGCCGTCGTGATGTCGTAGCGTTCCCTCCAGTAGCGACCGATCTGAGACATGCTCTTGCCCGCAAGAACCATGTCAACTGCGTCCTTCAACGCCTGATGCTCGACAGGGTGAGGAACGAGCCGAATCCCCGTACGGCCCAGCTCGTCTGTCACACGTGGCCCAGACTTCCATCCGAACGGCGGAGTTCCACCATGATGGAAACCGGCCTCGGCCAAGTGCCGTTTCGCGGCCAGTTGCCTTTCGCTCATCGAGTCTGTTTCGACTTCGGCCAACAGTGCCTTGATGCCAGTGACCAGTTTCGCACCCGCAGTCGCGGTGTTGAGTTCGTCGGTCGAGTCTTGATGCGATCGCAACACCACACCCGCACGCTGGCAATCGCCGATCCATTCGATGCAATGCGCAGCAATGCGGTTCGTGCGATCGAGCTTCCAAAACGCAACCGCCTTCACGTTCTCAGTCTTGATGTCGAGGTTGAGCTGCCGCCAACCCTTCCGGGTCTTGACCGCCGATGAACTCGCGGAGTCATTGTCGATGTACTCGCCCATCACGGTCCAACCACCCTCCGCGGCGAGCATCCGGAGCAGATCGATCCTCTGCCGCTCGATCGCGTCTGCTTTGTCCTTGTGATACTTCGATAGGCGCAGGTACAGGTAGATCGGCCGCGTCCCTGCAAGGGGCGCTTCCGGCCCGGTTTGGGCAAAGGCGGGATACACCACGGATCGAGTGGTACGACCCGGACGAGCATTCAAGCCTGGACGGCGCTCCAGAGTCTTCATGAGTTGCCTCCTTGATCAGGAGGTGTACTTTCCAGTTCCCAACTCGTCGAGGAAGAGCACGCCGTAGCAGGCCCGGGTGATCGCACCGGGGCGCACCGTGGTGCCGTCTCCCGAACCGATGATCGCCGCCGCGGAGGCTGTGTGGTGCGGGCTCTCGAAGGGCGGGCGCCGCACGAGGCCGGTGAGCGGGGTCCCGCCGAGGGAGACGATGCTGCTGACCACCGTGGCCTCCTCGGTGGTCAGATCCGGCAGGATCGTGGGGAGGCGTTTCGCGAGCAACGTCTTCCCCGCGCCGGGAGGGCCCACGAGCGACACGTGGTGGCGACCGGCCGCCGCGACGACCATGGCCTCGACGGCCTGGGGCTGTCCCACGACGTCGGAGATGTCGGGAACGCCTTCCGCTCCTCGGGAGGAGCCCCGCTCCGCGGAGCCCCCGGCGTCGTCATCCGGATCGGTGATCCGCCCGGGATCGGGCTCGGCGATCCGCCATCCGTCGGGCTCGCCCCGGTACCAGGACCCGGCACCGCGCAGATCCCGCGCCGCGATGATCTCGACGCCCGGTACCAGCGCCGCCTCGTCCGCCGCGACCTCCGGCACCATGACGCGCCTGAAGCCGAGGCGCCGCGCGGCGAGCACGGCGCTGAGCAGGCCGGGCGGGCGGCGCAGCCCGCCGTCGAGGCTCAGCTCGCCGATGTGCGCGGTACCGGAGAGGCGGTCGGCGGAGAGCCCTCCGGACGCCGCGAGCGCCGCGAGCGCGATGGCGAGGTCGAAGCCGGAGCCCTGCTTGGGCAGCGTCGCCGGGGAGAGGTTCACCAGCAGGAAGCGGTGCGAGAGCTCGAAGCCGACCTGCTGTATCGCGATCCGCACCCGCTGCTTCGCCTCGGCCACCGCCGTGTCCGGAAGCCCGACGATGGCCATGCCCGGAAGCTGATTGCTCACCGCGGCCTCCACCAGCACGGTGATGCCCTCGAGCCCGTCCAGCGAGATCGAGGCCGCGCGGCACACCCCGCCGCTCATCCGATGCCCGTGACATGGTCGATGCGGGGGTGCTCGCCCGCGCGCAGCGTGATGCCGATCGCGTCCACGCGCAGGCGCAGCGAACCGGGTCGTTCGTCCCTCGCCCACGCCAACAGCAGACGGCGGAGCCGGGCGGCCTTCCGAGCGGTGATCGCTTCGAGCGGGTTCCCGTATCCGGTGCCGCTGCGGGTCTTCACCTCGACCGCCACCGCGCAATCGCCGTCGCGGACGACCAGGTCGAGCTCACCCTGCCGCCCGTCGCGCCAGTTGCGGGCGAGGATGCGATAGCCCCGCTCCTCGAGATACTCCGCGGCGAGGGATTCACCGAGCGCGCCGAGCGTGAGCCGCTTCGAGCGGGTGCCGTCCTGCGACGCCGTCTTCGTCCGTGTCTGATCCATGCGACCAGCCTGCGGTCGCGGAACGGCGAGTTCGCGGCGTTCCCGAGATCTGTGGAGAGATCAGGCGATTCCCAGTCGAGGACTGCTTGTGAGGGGCGAATGGCCCCCTGCTGCGCCCACGGAGAGGCTCACTCCTCGAGCGACAACTCCTGCGGCAGCTTGAACTCCCGCGCCGAGAGCTCCTCGACATTGACGTCCTTGAACGTCAGCACGCGCACCGACTTCACGAAGCGGTCGGCCCGGTAGACGTCCCAGACCCAGACATCGCTCATCCGCAACTCGAAGTAGAAGTCGCTCCCCGCGTCCTGGCGCGTGAGCTCGACCTCGTTGGCCAAGTAGAAGCGTCGTTCGGTCTCGACCACATAGCGGAACTGCTGCGCGATGTCCCGGTATTCGCGAAACAGCGAGAGTTCGGCCTCGCGCTCGTAATCGTCCAGCTCGTCTTCGTTCATCCCTGCCATCTTACGCGCTTCGCGCGGCCCGCCCGACGCCCGGGCGTTCGCCCTCCGCGCAGAGCCGCCACGCGGTGGATAGAACATATATTCGAATTTCCGACTTGACATGATCAAACATACTTTCGAATAATGTCTGCATGACCCAGCTCGCCACCGTCCGCGCACTGCAGCAGCGCATCTCCGGCATGCAGTCCCTGCGGGTCGAGAACGGGCTGCCCGTGCCACCCGGGCTGGTCGAGTTGCTGCCGGGCGGAGCGCTGCAGCGGGGCAGCAGCACCGTCGTGCAGGGTTCGCTCCATCTCGCCCTGGCGCTGGCCTCGGGAGTGTCTGGCTCCGGTTCCTGGTGCGGAGGCATCGGACTCCCCGACCTCGGCCTGGAGGCCGCGGAGCGCCTCGGCATCGCCCTCGATCGCTTTGCACTGGTGCCCGACCCCGGATCGCACGCGCTGGGCATCGCCGGGACGCTCAGCGAGGTGCTCGCCGCAGTAGTGCTGCGACCGCCGGCCCGTGTGAGTCACGCGGAGGCCGAGCGGCTGAGCGCCAGGCTGCGGGATCACGGATCCGCTCTGATCGTGCTGGGCCCCTGGCCCCGCGCGCAGTGCACGCTGCGAGTCATCGGGTCGCGCTGGTGCGGACTCGGACGGGGACACGGGCTCCTCGGAGACCATGAGTTGACCGTGCGCTCGGAGGACCGGCGCGGGCTGCTGCATCACACCGTGCGCTTCGCGGAGGACGGTCTCCCCGCGCCATCGCCGGAGCTCGAGCCCGAGGCCGGTTCCACGATCGACGTCGAAGCCGGCGTCCGCCTCGAACTGGTGCCCTCATGAGCAGGACGAGCGGAACGCATGAGACAGCCGATCGGGTGCTCGCGCTGCACCTTCCCGAACTCGACGACACCGTCGGGAGCGGCATCTCCGAACGCGGCGGTATCCAGCCCGGCACCGGGCCCGGCCGCATCGCACACAGCGGCACCGAGCGCGGCGGAGACGGAGACGGGAGCAGTGCGGGTGTCGAACCCCGCACCCGTCGCTGGGAGCACGCACTCGAAGCGATCGACGCGGTGGTGCCCGGGATGGAACCGCTGCGGATCGGACTCTGCGCGGCGCGCGCCCGGGGGCCGGCGCGATACTACGGAGGCGAGACCGCCGCCGCGGAGTCGCTGGTCGCCCTCGCCGCCGATCTGGGCTACGCCCGCGCCCGCGCCGCGGTGGCGAGCGGGCGCTTCGCCGCCGAGCAGGCCGCCTGCACCGGCTCGGCGCTGGACGACCCGGCCGCGCCTCGAGTACGCGTCGTGCCCGAGACGCTGACCGCGGACTTCCTCAGCCCACTGCCGGTGGGACTCGCGACAGACCCCGAACTCGCGGAGGTGCTGGCGGGGCTCGGCATCCTCACCCTGGGCGCCTTCGCGGCGCTTCCGGAAGGTGCGGTGCTCGAACGATTCGGCACGACGGGCTCGAACGCCCACCGGCTGGCCAGAGGGCTCGACCCGAAGCACGCGCCGCCTCCTTCCGCGGCGGCGCGCAGACGGTTCTGCACGGCGCTCGACTTCGAGCCGCCCCTCGACGACGCCGAGCGGCTCGCCTTCGCCTGCCGGGCTCACGCCGAGGGCTTCATCGACGAGCTCGCCGGATACGGCCTCGTCTGCACCGAGCTGCGCATCGAGTTCATCGACGATCGGGGCGCGCGGCACGAGCGGCAGTGGGCGCATCCGAGCCGCTTCACCGACGCCGATGTCGTGAATCGCATTCGCTGGCAGGCCGCCGGCATGCACCCGCACGAGATCGAGCGCAGCGGATCCGGCATCGCAGAGATCCGGCTCACTCCGGTGCGCATCGCGCACGCCGCGGACCACGAGCCGGGGCTCTGGAGCGACGCCCCGAACGAGCGGATCCATCACCACCTCACGCGCGTGCAGGGCCTCCTCGGCTATCGGGGCGTGGGCACCGGCGAGCTCCTGGGCGGCCGGCTCAGCGCGGACCGGCAGCACCTGGTTCCCTGGGGCGTCCCCACCCGCGGGGCTGCGCACGCACGACCCCGGGCCGGCCCCTGGCCGGGACGGCTCGACGGGGCACTGCCGAGCACCGTCTTCGCCGATCCGCCGCGAGTCCGACTGCTCGACCGCGAGGGATGCACCGTGCGCATCGACCGCGAGGAACTGCTCGGCGCAGACCCCGCGCGGTTGCAGCGTCCGGGATCGGATGCCTCCGCGGTGGAGGCCTGGTCGGCGCCCTGGCCTCTGCGCGAGAGATGGTGGGCGGGCGGCGAGGACGCATCGCGCACGAAGGCCGCGCACTCGGGCGCGCGGTTCCGCCTGCAGGTGCTGCTGGAGGGCGGCGAGGCGTGGCTGCTGCGCTGCGAGCAGTCGCCGACTGACCGGTCCTGGGGGTGGGTCGCCGAGGGGCGTTACGACTGAGGCCTCCGAGGCCGGCACGGGAAAAGACAGCGCGGACACGAAAGACGATTGCGAGGAGGCGGGGATGGGATGGAGGAATCCGCCGATGAAGTGGCGGGAGCTCGAACGTCGCCTGTCGGGGCGCGTCGACGAGGATCAGGCCGATACGACAGCCCCCGCTGCAGCTCGGACCATCCGTCGCCCCGAGGCGCCGCAGGAGCGGTCCGGACCGGCCGCGCCGCCCGACGGCCCGGTCCCGCTGCCACTGCCCCGCCCCCGTGCCCCCTACGCCGAACTCCACGTGCACTCGCACTACAGCTTCCTCGACGGGGCCAGCTCCCCGGAGGATCTGGTCGCGGAGGCCGCCCGGCTCGGGCTCGACGGCATCGCCCTCACCGACCACGACGGCTTCCCCGGCGCCCCGCGATTCGCCCAGGCCGCGGCGAAGCACCCGGAGCTGCTCACGGTCTACGGCTCCGAGCTCTCCCTGGGCCTCGAGGCTCCGCAGCTCGGGGCGGCCGACCCCGCGGGCACCCACCTGCTTGCTCGCCGCGGGGTGGGCGGGTACCATCGCCTCGCCGCAGCCGTCACCGAGGCCCAGCTCGCGGGACAGGAGAAGGGCCGACCGCTCTACGACCTCGAGGCGCTCGCGGCGGGGTCCGCCGGAGAGTGGGCGATTCTCACCGGATGCCGCAAGGGCGCGGTGCGGCAGGCGCTCGACTCCGCCTCGAACCGCAGTGACGGGGAGCGCGCGGCGCGCGCCGAGCTCGAACGGCTCACCGCGCTCTTCGGCCGCGACCGCGTCTTCGTCGAGCTCACCGACCACGGGCATCCTGGGGACGACGCGCGCTGCGACCGGCTCGCCGCACTCGCGGCCGCGGCCGGGCTGCCGGCCGTCGCCACGGGCGCCGTGCACTACGCGACCGTGGACGGGGCACCGGTCGCCGAGGCGATGGCCGCGATCCGCGCGCGTCGCAGCCTCGATGAGCTCGATCCGTATCTGCCGGCCTCGGGCGCCGCGCACCTCAGGGCCGGGGCCGCGATGCTGCGCCGCTTCGCCAGGCACCCCGACGCGGTCGCGCGCACGGCGTCGCTCGCCCGTGAGCTCGCCTTCAGCCTCCGCGCCGCCAGCCCCGACCTGCCGAACTTCGAGGTTCCCGAGGGCCATACGCAGATGAGCCACCTGCGCGAGCTCGTCTGGAAGGGTGCCGCGGAGCGCTACCGGATGCCCGACGCTGAGGTCACCGCGCGCCTCGAACGCGAACTCGAAGTCGTCGAGCGCAAGAACTTCCCCGGGTACTTCCTCATCGTGCACGACATCGTGAGCTTCGCCGAACGTGAGAAGATCCTCTGCCAGGGCCGCGGATCGGCCGCGAACTCCGCCATCTGCTACGTGCTCGGCATCACCGCCGTCGACGCCATCTACTACGACCTGCCCTTCGAGCGCTTCCTCAACAGCATGCGCGACGAGGAGCCCGACATCGACGTCGACTTCGAGAGCGAGCGCCGCGAAGAGGTGATCCAGTACGTCTACGGGCGCTACGGACGGCGGAACGCGGCGCAGGTGGCGAACGTCATCAGCTACCGCCCGCGCAGCGCCGTGCGCGACGCCGCGAAGGCGCTCGGCTACACCCCCGAGCAGCAGACCGCCCTCACCAAGGGCATGGAGAGATGGGCGAGGATCCCCGACCCCGGCGAGCCCCTCACGTCCGAGCACGCGGCGGCCGCGGAGGTGCCCGAGGAGGTGCTGCGCCTCGCCCGCCGACTCAGGAAGGCCCCGCGCCACCTCGGCATCCACTCGGGCGGCATGGTGCTCACCGAGCGCCCCATCGGCGAGGTCTGCCCCATCGAGCACGCGCGCATGCCCGGCCGCACCGTGCTGCAGTGGGACAAGGACGACTGCGCGTCGATGGGGCTCGTCAAGTTCGACCTGCTCGGGCTCGGAATGCTGAAGGCGCTGCGCATCGCCATGGATCTCGCGGACGAGGCCACCGGCGAGCGCTGGCGACTCGAGACCATCCCCAAGGAGGAGCCGGGCGTCTACGACATGCTCTGCCGCGCCGACGCGATCGGCGTCTTCCAGCTCGAGAGCCGTGCCCAGCTGAACACGCTGCCCCGCCTGCTCCCCCGCACGTTCTACGACCTCGTGATCGAGATCGCCCTGATCCGCCCGGGCCCGATGCAGGGAGGCGCGGTGCACCCCTACCTGCGTCGGCGCAGGGACGAGGAGCCCCCGCAACCGCCTCACCCGGCTCTCGAGAAAGTGCTCCACCGCACGCTCGGGGTGCCCCTCTTCCAGGAGCAGCTGATGCAGATGGCGATGACGGTCGGCGGCTGCAACGCGGAGGACGCCGACCTGCTGCGGCGCTCCATGGGTTCGAAGCGCGGGGTCGAGAACATCAGCAGTCTGAAGGCGAAGCTCATGGCGGGCATGAAGGAGAAGGGGATCCCCGACGAACATGCCGAACGCATCTACGCCCAGATCGAATCGTTCGCCGACTTCGGCTTCGCCGAGAGCCACTCGCTGAGCTTCGCCCTGCTCGTCTACGCGAGCTCCTGGCTCAAGCTGCACTACCCGGCCGCGTTTCTCGCGGGTCTGCTGCGCTCGCAGCCGATGGGCTTCTACTCGCCGCGCACCCTCGTCGAGGACGCACGGCGGCACGGGGTCGTCGTGCACCGGGCCGATGTGCAGCATCCGACGGTGGAGGCCGAACTCGAGCCGATAGCGGATCGCCCGCACTCGGATCGCCCGCGCGCGGAGCATTCCCGCGCGACCGGCCTGCCCGCCTGCATCGAATCCGGGCAGCCGGCCGTGCCGGCCTTCGACCCCAAGTCCCCCGACGACTCGGCGAAGCACCGCCGGGACGGCGCCTTCGCCGTTCGCCTGGGGCTCGCCGGGATACGGGGCGTCGGCAAGGCGGCCGCCGAGCGGATCGTCGATGCCCGCCGCGACGGCCCCTTCGCCGACCTGCCGGATCTCGCGAGGCGCGCCGACCTCGACCGGCACCGCCTCGAAGCGCTGAGCGCCGCGGGGGCCTGCACGGGTCTCGGGACCGGCCGCCGGGAGGCGCTCTGGGCGGCGGCCCCCGCGGAGGCCAACCGCGAACGCTACCTCCCCGGCGTCTCCGTGCACGTGCAGCCGCCGCTGCTGCCGATCCTCACCGAGGCTGAGCGCACCGCCCTCGACCTGTGGACCACCGGTGTCCTCTCCGGCCTGCACCCGATGGCCCTGCTGCGCGAGCGATTGGAACGTCGCGGGGTCATCCGCTCGGACCGGCTGCGCGTGGCGCCATCGGGCACCCGTGCGACCGTCGCCGGCCTCGTCACCCACCGGCAGCGCCCGAGCACCGCGGGCGGGGTCACCTTCGTCACCCTCGAGGACGAGTCGGGCAGCACGAACATCGTGACCTGGGCCGATGTCTGGGCCCGCTACCGCTCGATCGCGCGGGGTTCCCCGGCGCTCCTCGTCACCGGCACCCTCGAACGCTCGCGGGAGGGGGTGCTCAACGTCATCGCCGACTCCTTCGAGGCGCTCCCCGCCCCCGAGGCCGTCTCCTCCCGAGACTTCCAATGACCCGCCGGACGGCGCCCGGTAGGCTCTCGACATGGACACCTCCGCAGCTCTGCCCGCCGCCTCCACCGCGCTGCCCGCCACCTCCACCGCGCTGCCCGCCACCTCCACCGCGCTGCTCACCGACCGCTACGAGCTCACGATGGTCGACGCGGCCCTCGCCGCCGGCACGGCGGATCGGCGCAGCGTGTTCGAGGTCTTCGCCAGGCGCCTCTCGGGCGCCCGGCGCTACGGCGTCGTCGCAGGCACGGGCCGCCTGCTCGAGGCGATCGAGAGCTTCCGCTTCGGCGACCGGGAGCTCGAGTGGCTGCGCGCACAGGGTTTCCTGCGTCCGCAGACCCTCGACTGGCTCGCCGACTACCGCTTCTCGGGCGATATCTGGGGCTACCCCGAAGGCGAGGCGTTCTTCCCCGGGTCGCCGATCCTCACGGTCGAGTCGAGCTTCGCCGAGGGGGTGCTGCTCGAGACGCTCGCGCTCAGCATCCTGAACACGGACTCCGCCGTCGCCACGGCAGCTAGCCGCATGGTGCACGCCGCCGCGGGCAAGCCGCTCGCGGAGATGGGCTCGCGCCGCACGGGCGAGCGATCCGCCGTCGCCGCCGCCCGGGCCGCCTACATCGCGGGCTTCGACTCGACCTCGAACCTCGAGGCGGGGCGCAGCTACGGCATCCCCACGATGGGCACAGCGGCGCATTCCTTCACTCTGCTGCACGACAGCGAGCGCGAGGCTTTCGCCGCCCAGATCGCTGCCCTCGGCACCGGAACCACGCTGCTCGTCGACACCTACGACATCGAGCAGGGCGTGCGCACGGCGATCGAGGTCGCGGGCACGGGCCTCGGCGCCGTCCGCATCGACTCCGGCGACCTGCCGGTCGTGGTCGTGCAGGTGCGCGAGCTGCTCGACGAGCTCGGCGCCACGAACACGCGCATCACGGTGACGAACGACCTCGACGAGTACACGGTCGCGGCCCTCGCAGCCTCCCCCGTCGACGGTTTCGGAGTGGGCACCTCGGTGGTCACGGGCTCGGGCTCCCCCTCGATGGGCATGGTCTACAAGCTCGTCGCCCGCGCAGGGGACGACGGCGAGTGGGTGCCGGTGGCGAAGCGCTCGGCCGGCAAGGTATCGGTCGGCGGGCGCAAGAGCGTGCGGCGCCTCGAGGACGCCGCGGGCATCGCGCTGGCCGAGCTGCTCTTCTCGGGCGACGGCCCCGGCGGCGAACCGGAGGGCGGAGAGTTCGAAGGCGGCGGAGCCGGGACCCGTGCACGCGAGGTGCTCGTGCCGCTCGTAGAGGGCGGCGCGACCCGGCCGGGTCACACGGGAACCGAGGGGATCGCGGCCGCGCGCGAACGGCACCGCCGCTCGATCGCGGGGCTTCCGCCCATGGCGATGAGTCTCACGCGCGGGGATCCCGCGATCCCGACCGAGTACCGGTGAGGGCGGAGCGCTCCGCTACTTGCGCATCCGCTCGTAGACCTTCTTGCACTCGGGGCAGACCGGGAACTTCTCCGGGTCGCGCGACGGCGTCCACTTCTTGCCGCACAGCGCCCGCACCGGCTTCCCGGTGACCGCGGACTCCACGATCTTGTCCTTGGGCACGTAGTGGGAGAAGCGCTCGTGATCGCCGTCCTCGAGCTGCTCCTCGTTCAGCAGCTTCTCGAGCTCGCGATCCATCACATCCGTGCCGCCGGCAATACCGCCGCCATCGTTCTTCTCTCGCGTGAAGATACCCATGCGTCGAGTCTACGCCGCGGCGGCGGGATGCGCAGGCGCCATCCGCATCCGGCGCATCCAGCGCATCGGGCGTTTCCAGCCCCGGAGCCCCTTCAGTCGAAGGTCTGGGTGAGGGCGACGTAGTCCGGGCCGGTGCGGTCGAAGACGACCCCGCCGATGAGCACGCCGAGCACCAGCACCGCGAAACCGTAGACCGCGCCGAAGCCGAGGGCGAAGGCGTTCGACGCGAGCGTCGGATCGAGCGCCGCCTCCACCCCGAACCAGACGGGCGGCGCCGCGAGCACGAGCGCGACGAGCATCGACACGGTCTGCGCGACCCCCGCTCCCGAGCCCGAGACCGAGGGCTGGGAGAAGGGCGACTCGCCGGGCCGGGTGCCCGGATAGGGCAGGAGCGCGGAGAAGACGCTCGACACGCCGCAGGCGACGAGCAGCACCGAGAGGTTCAGGCCGACCACCGCCGGGAGGACGCGCCAGTCCCCCATCACGGTGACGGTGAGGCTCGAGCCGATGAGCAGGAGCGGCAGCCCCACCAGCATCACCGGCGTGAGCCGTCCGGTGCGGTCGTGGCGACCCCGGGTGCCGCTCGCGACGTGCATCCAGATGGCCGTCGAGTCGGTCGCGATGTCGTTGTGCAGCGACCAGCCGAGCAGCAGCGCGATGATCGGCAGTGGCACGAGGGCGAGATGGTGCGGATCGACGCCGGCGACCCACAGGGCCAGCACCGTGAGCGCCGCGCCGATGGGCGCGGCCGCGAGCGCGACGCGGTAGCGCGGGTCCCGGGCCCAGTAGGTGATGGACCGCGCACCGATCACCGCTGCGGGCCTGGCGGGGAAGCGATCGAACCACCCCATGCTGCGCCTGGCGAGCAGCTGGTCCGCGGGTCGCGGGATCCGCCGCAGCGAGGCTCCGACGAGCGGGAACCAGGCGGCGACCAGCACGATCACCCAGGCGAACGAGATCCCGAACCGCACGAGCGAGTCGTCGATGTCACCGGTCGTGGCGAGGGCGAGACCCGCGACGGGAGCGCCGACGGGCGTCCAGCCGAGGGCCTCGGCCGCGTCGGAGGCGCCCGCACCGCCCGGGTTCCTGAGCGTCTCCGCCACGGCGAACACCACCAGGGGCAGGCTCGCGACGAGCAGCAGGGCGCCGATCGCACGCAGCGTGCCGTTCGCCTGCGGCGGCACCAGCAGCTTCGACAGCGCGGAGGCGACGCGGGCCCCGCACACCGCCAACAGCAGCACGAGGAGACCGGCGACCGCGAGCGCCCAGCCGCTCGTGCGCCACTCGGGGCGCAGCACGCCGAGGCTCACGAGCCAGAGCACCAGCCAGAGCGTCGGCCAACTCAGCAGAGTCGACACGAGCAGCGCGGTCGCGATCGCGGAGGGCCTGGCCGGAGCGGATCCGAACTGCCGCGGCTCGAGGTGCCGGCGGTTCGCGAAGAGCGGCACGACGCCGGCCACGACGAGCACGAGGGAGACGAGCACGGTGTCGATCGCGGCTCGATCCTCGGCGTCCGCGGCGATGAGCCGGGGCACCCAGGCGAGCGCGACGGCTCCCGCCGCGGCGAGGATTCCGAGCAGCAGGGCGCGGAGCACGCGGGGCACGGGGCCGCGGAACGCCGCGGCGAGCATCATCAGGCGGAGTCTGCAGAGCCGCAACCACTCCAGCCCCTTCCCGGCATCCGCCGACTGCGTCAGCTGCGCGAAGCGCTCCTCGAGGCTCGCACCGTCGCGCACCGAGTCGACGGTGCCCTGCGCGACAATCTCGCCGCCCAGGATCACGGCGACGTGGTCGCACACGCGCTGGATGAGGTCCAGGCTGTGGCTCGACATGACGACGCTGCCGCCGCCCGCCACGAACTGCTCGAGGATCTCGGTGAGGTTCGAGGCGGACACCGGGTCCACGGCCTCGAAGGGCTCGTCCAGCACGAGCACCTCGGGGGCGTGGATCATCGAGCAGGCGAGGCCGATCTTCTTCTGCATGCCCGCGGAGTAGTCGCTCACCGGCCGGTCGAGAGCCGACTCGAGGCCGAAGGCCGCGGCGAGCTCGGACGCCCGCTCGGCGAGAACCGATCGGCCCAGCCCCTGCAGCGCCCCCGCGTAGGTGAGCAGCTGCGCGCCGGTGAGGCGGTCGAACAGTCTCAGCCGATCAGGCAGGGAGCCGATGAGGCGCTTCGCGCTCGGGCCGTCCGCCCAGACATCCACGCCACCGACGGTCACGCTGCCGGAGGTGGGCCGGTTGAGACCCGAGATCATCGACAGCAGCGTGGTCTTGCCCGCCCCGTTCGGTCCCACCACGCCCGTGAACGAGCCCGCGTGCACCTCGAGCGAGATCTCGCGCGCCGCGATCAGCTGCCCGTAGGCCTTCGTGAGGGACTCGGTGCGCAGCACCACGGGGCGCTGCAGCGCCGCGGCGCCGCGCTCCCGCGCACGCACGACGGAGGGGACGGGCACCTCGATGCGACCGGTTCGAGGCGGGGTGGTGGTCGACACCCTCCTAACCTACCAAAGTCCCCGCTGGCGGAAGCTGGGACGGGTCCTCGCGCACTGCGCACGGGAAACCGGGCAGAATAGCTGTTGTGTCACCCCGAGTCGAGCACCGCGCGATCGCACTGCGATCGCTGCGCCTGCTGACCCTGCGCGACCTGAAGGTGCGCTATTCGACCTCCCTGCTGGGCTATCTGTGGTCGATACTCGACCCGCTGCTGATGAGCCTCATCTACTGGTTCATCTTCACCCAGCTGATGTCGCGCAGCCTGGGCGAGGCTCCCTACATCGTCTTCCTGCTGAGCGCGATGCTGCCCTGGATGTGGTTCAACGGGGCGGTCGGCGACTCGACGCGGGCCTTCCTGCGGGATGTGAAGCTCGTCCGGTCCGTCGCGCTGCCGCGGTGGATCTGGGTGGGGCGCATCGTGTGCTCGAAGGGCATCGAGTTCCTGCTCAGCCTCCCGGTGCTGGCGGTGTTCGCGATCTTCTCGGGAGCGACGGTGGGATGGGGCCTGCTGCTCTACCCGCTCGGCATCCTGCTGCTCGGCGCGCTGACCCTCGGGATCGGCCTGCTGGTGGCGCCGCTCACGGTGTTCTTCCGGGATCTCGAGCGGGCCACGAAGCTGATCCTGCGCCTGCTCTTCTACGCATCCCCGATCATCTACGGCGCGAGCGACCTGCCCGGCGGCTTCCAGGTGCTCGCCTGGGCCAACCCGCTCTCGGGGCCCATCTCGCTGTTCCGCGCGGGCTTCTTCCCCGATCAGCTGAACTGGGCGCTCGTGGGCGTCTCGACCCTGATCTCGCTCGCCTTCCTCCTCGCGGGCGTGCTCGTCTTCCGCCGCATGGTGGGCGGCGTCCTGAAGGAGCTGTGATGGATCACCCGATCATCGAGGCCCAGGGGCTCGGCGTGCGCTTCCGCCGCAACCGCGGCGCCAGGCGCAGCTTCAAGGACCTCTTCGGCGGCCGCAAGCGGCGCAGCCGGGCCGGCGAGTTCTGGGCGCTGCGCGACGTGTCGTTCGAGGTGCGGCCGGGCGAGGCCATCGGCGTCGTCGGCCGCAACGGGCAGGGCAAGTCGACGCTGCTGAAGCTCGTGGCCGGCGTGCTGCTGCCCGACGAGGGCCGAGTGCAGGTGCGCGGCGGTGTCGCGCCCCTCATCGAGCTGACGGGCGGCTTCGTCGGAGACCTCACGGTGCGCGACAACATCCACCTCACCGCGGGCCTGCACGGCCTCTCCCGTCGCGAGATCGCCGACCGCTTCGACTCGATCGTGGATTTCGCCGAGGCGGGCGACGTGCTGGACACCCCGTTCAAGCACCTGTCGAGCGGCATGAAGGTGCGCGTCGCCTTCGCCGTGGTGTCTCAGCTCGACGAGCCCATCCTACTCGTGGACGAGGTGCTCGCGGTCGGGGACAAGGCGTTCCGCGCGAAATGCTACACGCGCATCGAGGAGCTGCTGGCGGATCGGAAGACCCTCTTCCTGGTGTCGCACAACGAGCGCGACCTGCGCCGCTTCTGCACCCGCGGCCTCTACCTCGACCGGGGCGGCCTCCGCCTGGACGGCCCCATCGACGAGGTGCTCGAGCGGTACGACGCCGAGCACGGCTCCTAGTCGTGCACGGCTTCTAGGCCCCGGGAACCTCTTCCGCGGCCTTCCGCTCCCGCCACTCCTCCGCACGCGCCAGCAGCGTCTCGACCGCCTCGTGGAAGCGCGCGGTGGGCGCGCCGGGCGAGGTGTCGCCGAAGTAGTGCTGCGACCACGTGCCGAGACGCTCGCGGGCGGCCTCGTCGCCGATCACTCGGTCGAGCGCCTCGTCGCCCCGGGGCGCATCGCCGGCGTAGAGCCACTCGCAGACGCCGAGGTAGCCGATCTCGTCGACCTCGGCCTCCTCTGCGATCGGGCGGGTGACCATGAGGGGCTTGCCCGTCGCGAGGCGGTCGTAGACCATCGCCGAGACGTCGCAGACCGCGATGTCCGGCAGGCTCAGCTGCCAGTCGATCGACGGCGACTGGTCGTAGACGTGGCGGGCCGCGGGATCCTTGCGGTTCGCCTCGGCGATCATGGCGATGATCCGCTCGTTGGCGGCCCCGTACTCGCGGTCCGACACCCCGCTGCGCGGGTGGGGCCGGTACACGACCCGGTGGCGTCCCGTCTCGATGAGCCGGCGCACGAGGCTCTCGCCGTGGCTGGCGACCGAGCCGTAGCTCATCGAGGGGCGGTCCCCCTCCCAGGTGGGGGCGTAGAAGACGACCGTGCGCTCGTCGGGCGCGAAGGGCGGCTCGCCCTGCAGGTGATCGTTCTGCGGGCGGCCGATCGCGAAGGTACGGCGATCCACGTCGTAGTCCCAGAGCGCACGGGTGAGGCGCTCCCGCGCGGCGTCGCCCGCGATGAACGAGTAGTCGTAGGCCTTGTTCTGGTTGCTGGCCATGTAGACCTTGTCGCTCTCGCCGTGGCTCACGAACACGTGCCAGAGGGTGCCGTAGCGCATCATCTGGAAGTTGCGGGCGTTCTGGTTCACGTAGAGCATGACTCCGAGCCGCTGCTCGGCGAGCAGCTCCTCGATCTCGCCGATCTTGCGCGTGTAGGCGACGTCGAGGCCGCTCTCCCGCATAAGCGCGAGCGCCGCCGAGGCGCCGCGGGTGAGCAGGAGGACGGGGTGCGTCTTCGAGAGCTCGCGCAGCGGCGCGTACCACTGCCGCATCTGGTAGAGGTTCACCGGGCCGTCGGCGAAGTAGACCCCCACCTCGTAGTGCTGCGTCGGCAGCGGGCCGCGCTCGTCGAGCGCCTTTCTCAGCTCGGCGAGGTTGCGCCTGCCGCGGAGCACGCGCTTCGCGAGTCCGGTCGCCCGCCTGAGGTCTTTCGCGATCTGCATGGCCTCCAGCCTAATCAGGGCGAGCATGGGAGAATCTGGGGGTGCTGCCGACCGACCTCCCCGAGCTCCCCCGACTCCCCGGCGTGAGCTACGTGATGCCGGTGCTCAACGAGGAGCAGCACCTCGAGCGGGCCGTGCGCACGATCCTCGCGCAGCGGTACGACGGGGAGAAGGAGATCGTGCTCGCGCTCGGCCCGTCCTCCGACCGCAGCGACGAGATCGCGGAGCGCATCGCGGCCGAGGACCCCCGGGTGCGCCTCGTGCCGAACCCGGGCCGCGACATCCCGATCGGGCTGAACCTCGCGATCGCGAACAGCCGGCACGCGGTCGTGATCCGCGTCGACGCGCACAGCGAGCTCACGCCCGACTACACGGAGCGCGGGATCGCGGCGCTCGCCGCCGAGGGCGCGGCGAACGTCGGCGGGATCATGCGCGCAGCGGGCCGCACGCCGGTGCAGCGGGCGATCGCGGCCGGCTACAACAGCCCCTACGGGCTCGGCGGCGGCGCCTACCACGGAGACGGCACCCCCGGCCCGGCCGAGAGCGCCTACCTCGGCATCTTCCGGCGCGAGGCGCTCGACGCCGTGGGGGGCTACGACCCCGGGATCCGCCGCGGCGAGGACTGGGAGCTGAACCTGCGCATCCGGCGCGCGGGCGGGCTCATCTGGTTCGATCCCTCGCTCGGGGTCACCTACTGGCCGCGGGCGAGCTACGGCGCGCTCTCCCGGCAGTTCTTCGCGACGGGCGCCTGGCGCGCCGTGATCACGAGACGGCATCCCCGCGAGACCCCGTGGCGCTTCTACGCTCCGGGCACCCTCGTGCTGGGTCTCGCGGCCAGCCTGGTGGTGCTCGTGCTGCAGTCGATCGGCCTCGTGCCCTGGCCGTGGTGGTCGCTCGTGCACCTCGTACCGCTCGCCTACGTCTGCGCGGTGCTCTTCGCCACCACCCGGTTGCAGGGGCTGCACGGCATCCGGGCGCGTCTGCTCGGCCTCGCGGCGCTCGTCACCATGCACCTGAGCTGGGGCGCCGGCTTCCTCTACGGCCTCGCCGGCGGCGCGGGCCGCACGGTCGACCGTTCCCGGGTCTGAAGCTCCCGATCCGCTATCCCGGCATCTCCCCGGGCAGCGCGCCCCGGGCGACCAGGGCGTCGACCGCCCGCCCGGCCGCATGGCCATCGTCAAAGGGCGCGAAGCGCTCGCGCCAGGCCTCGTAGGCGGGCCCCGGGGTGAGCCCCTCGCGCGCGACGGCGACGAGCCGCTCCCGCGTCGTCAGCAGCGGGCCCGGCGCGGTCGCCTCGAAGTCGAGGGTGAAGCCGCGCTCGCGATCGCGGTACGCCGCGAGGTCGGGCACGAAGAAGGCCATGGGCACGCGGGCGACCGCGGCGTCGAACATCACCGAGGAGTAGTCGGTGACGAGCAGATCGGCGGCGAGCAGGACGTCGTTCACATCGGGATGCCCCGAGGCGTCGACCACTCGGCCCCCGCCGCCGTGCGCCGGACCGCCGAGGTAGGAGGCCGCGCTGCGGGTGTGACCGCGGGCGACCACGACCCACTCCTCCCCCAGCTCCGCGGCGAGGGCGTGCACGTCGAGCAGGTCGACCGTGCCCCCCTCGTCCCGCCAGGTCGGCGCGTAGGCGAGCACCCGGGCGGCGGGATCGATGCCCAGCGCGCGCCTGGCCCCGTCGACGGCGATGCCGATCCGCTCCCGTCCCGCGACGGCCCGCGCGAGGCGGTCGTCCCGCGGATAGCCGAGCTCGAGGACCTCGCCGCGGAAGGCGTAGCTACTCCTGAACTGCTCGGTCGAATGGGGGTTCTGCGAGAGCAGCAGGCTCCAGCGCCGGCTCTCGCGGCGGATCGCGAGGCGCGTGCGCAGCCCGACCCCCGGGCGCCCGAGAGCCAGATGCTTGAGCATGGTGCCGTGCCAGGTCTGCAGCACGTTCTGGCCCGAGCGGCGGCGGAAACCGTAGCGCAGCCAGTCGTTGACGACGAGGAGGCGGGCGCGGCGTCGCGCGGCGAACCAGTCGGGACCCCCGACGAGCAGCGGCACGGCGCCCTCGGGCACCGCGATGCGCTCGCTCGTCACGCTCCAGTAGCGGGGGACGCTCGGGAGGCGGCGCGCGATCTCGCGGTCGATCGCGAGAGGGTTGCAGGCGACCTGGCGCCCGTAGAAGCTCTCGAAGAACACGGCGCCCTCGGGGATGCGCTCGCGGTCGCTCAGCCGCAGGCGGCGGATCTCGGCGAGCACCCGCGCGGCGGCGGCGCCCTCGGGATGCGCGTGGAAGCGCGATGCGAGGGCGCGCGAGTCGGCCTCCGCGCTGCGACGGGCGACGGTGCCCGCGGGGAGCACCTCCTCGAGCCGGTGCAGCACCCCCTCCCAGTCGCACAGCACGCGGCCCGCGGCGGTCACCTCGAGCGGCTCGTAGAGACCCCGGCTCGCACCGTACTCGGCGAGATCGGGGGCGAACCAGAGGATCGGACGCCCCGTGAGCGCGAAGTCGACGGCGATGGAGGAGTAGTCGGTGATGACCGCGTCGAAGCCGCCGAGCAGCGGCGTGACCTCGGGAAGGACCGTCGCGTCGAGCCGGAGCACGCGCTCTCCGAGCGCTGCGTCGTACTCGCCCGCGCCGAGCGGATGCGAGCGGATCGCGAGCCGCGCGCCCAGTCGCTCGAGCGCGCGAGCGATCGCCCGGGCCTCGTCCGCGCTCGGGACCGCGGGGTCCGGTGCACCGTCCCTCCAGGTGGGCGCGTAGAGCAGCAGCGGCTCGGCTCCGGGATCCGCCTCCTCGGGCAGGCCGAGCAGCGCGCGCAGTTCCGTCCGGGCGTGCGCTGCGGTGCGCGGATCCCGGGCCTGCGCAGCGAGGGCGTCGTCCCGCGGATCGCCGAGCGCGCGCACCTTGCCCGGGTCGACGCGGTACGCCGAGCGCAGGCGATCCGCCGCCTCGGGCGACGCGGCGACGTAGAGCGCGATGCTGCGCGCGCCGACGCGGTACATGCGGGCGAGCAGCGAGCGCAGCGGGCCCGGGGCGCGCACCCGGGTGGTCACGGACGAGTCGAGATGCAGCCGCTTGAGCGGCACGCCGTGTCCGAGGTGGATCACCGTCGCGCCCAGCACCCCGAAGCGGTTCGCGTCGCCGAAGCCGTGGGTGACGACGACGTAGCGGGCGCGCAGGGTCGCCCAGAACCCGGCCCAGCCGCGGCGCGGAAGCGCCTCGAAGCCCTCCGCTGCCGCGCGTTCGGCCTGCACCGCACCCACTGCGCCGGCGCCATCATCATTGTCATCGTCGACGAGCCAGATGATGCGCGCCTCGGGATCGCTCGCGCGCAGCTCGCGCGCGAGCGGGAGCGCGCCCTCCCCGACGCCGATGCCGCTGCCGAATACCCAGCGCTCGGAGACGCGTGGGACGAAGAAGGAGAGGAGCACCGCGAGCAGGTACTTCGGGATCGCGAGGAGCTTCTCGAGGTTGCCCCCGCCGAAGTCGAAACCGCCGCTCGCCATCCGTTCATCCTACGCGGAGCACCGCGGCGGCCGGGCCCTGGGACCCGGCCGCCGTGCAGTCACTGCGCGCGTCTCACCACTCCAGGGTGCCGAGGGTGGCGGTGACCTCGCCCGGGGCCCCCTCGCGGGTGTAGCCGAGCGTCACCTCGCTGCCGCCCTCCTGCATGCGGATGAGCGCGGAGAGCGTGGTCCCCGAGTCGACGGGGATGCCGTTCACCGAGGTGATGACGTCGCCGACCTTCAGCCCGGCCTGCTCCGCGGCGCCGCCGCGGGTCAGCTCCATGATGAGGCCGCCGGCCCGGTTCGCGTCCTCGTCGTCGTCCTGGCTCGAGTCGCCGACGCTGATCCCGAGCAGGCCGTGCGAGGGCTGCTCCCCCGAGATGATCGCGTCCGCCACCCGCACCGCGAGGCTCGACGGGATCGCGAAGCCGAGGCCGTCGCTGCCCGCGCTGTCCGAGGTCGAGCGGTTGGAGGCGATCGCGACGTTGATCCCGATCAGCTCCCCGTTGGCGTTGAGCAGCGCTCCGCCGGAGTTGCCCGGGTTGATCGAGGCGTCGGTCTGCACCACGGGAAGCGTCACCGAGGTGGTCGCTGTCGGCGCCTGCGACTGGCTGCCGTCGCCCGGATCCCCGAAGCGGAAGTCCCAGGGGAAGCCGCCGTCGCCGTCGCCGCCCTCGTCCGTCGAGCCGTCATCGCCGTCCGGCAGGTTCGCGGCCCCGACCGAGATGCCGCGGTAGAGGGCGCTGACGACCCCGCTCGTGACGGTGTTGGCGAGGTTGAGCGGGGCGCCGATCGCGACCGCGAGGTCGCCGACGTTGAGCTTGTCCGAGTCTCCGATGCTGATCGGGGTGAGGTCGTCCGCCTCGACCTTGATGACCGCGAGATCCGAGAAGGGATCGGTGCCCACGAGCGTGCCGTCGAGCACCCGGCCGTCGCTGAGCCGGACCCGGATCTGGGCCTCCGGCCCGACCGCACCGTCGAGCGTCGCGACGTGCCGGTTGGTGACGATATAGCCGTCCTCGCTGTAGATCACGCCCGAGCCCGATCCGGCGGCCTGGCTTCCCGTGACCTCGAGCGTGACGACGCTCGGCATCGCCACCGCCGCGACGGCGGAGACCGTGCTCACGTCGTCGAGGTTGTTCAGGGTGATCGCTCCCGTGCTGCCCTCGCTCGCGACCACCGACTGCCTGGGCAGGTTCGCCCCGACGAGCGCCGCGGTGCCGCCGCCGACGAGGCCGCCGAGCAGAGCCCCGATCGCGATGCCCGCGACCAGCGCGCCGCTGCGGCTCTTGGGGTGCGCCCCGGCGGGGGCGGGTGCCGGCTCGTTCAGCGCGTCCGGTCCCGGGACGACCGGCGGCTGAGGCGGCAGCCCGCCCCTCCGGCGTAGGCCGGCGCGGGGAGGCCGGCCTCCGTCCCGGCGGCGTAGGCCCGGGGCCCCGCGGGCGCGAACTGCGCGGCCGGCGCACCTGGCACGCTCGACACGGGCTGAGCCGCGGGCCCGGCCTGCGGGTCAGGAGCCTGCCACTCGGCCATCGGCGGGGCGACCGGCACTCCCTCGGGGAGCGGGACCGTCGGCACCGACTCCGTGGGCGCAGCGGTCTGCGCCTGCTGCGAAGGCTGCGCTTGCTGGGGAGGCTGCGGAGGAACGGACTGGGCGGGCTGGTCCGGGTGCTCTGAATCGGGAGTGCTGGTCATCTGGCTGCCTTTCTCTTGTCCCCCAGCTTGTTCACCGATCCTATGAAATTCATCGGGACGCCCTGCACGAGCGCTGCGCATTCGCGAGAGCGCGGCGCAGCCTCCGGATCACCAGCGGGGCCGCTCCGAGCAGCAGTCCAGCGCCCAGCAGCAGCGCGCCCGTTCCCGCGAGCGGCGCGGGAAGGCCGGCTCCCGTGCGCGCGAGCGCGGTCGGGGCGACGGCAGCGACCGAGGCGACCGGCGTGTCCGGCATGCGCGCCTCGTGCCGTTCCGAGGGCAGGCCGAAGCTGTCGGAGAAGCGGTAGCCCTCGGGAAGCCCGCCGGCCTCGCGGGTTGCCGGATCCTGGACCGCCTCGCTGATCGTCCACACCCAGTAGTAGAAGCCCGCCCCGCTCGGCGCCTCCTGCGCGATCGCCTCGTATCCGCCGGGCCCGCCATCGACGACGAGTTCGACCCGAGCCGCCACGGGAGCCCCCTCCGGCGCCTGGTCGCTCACCGCCTGCGGCTCGGCGAAGGGGCCGTACACGACGCCCTCGAGCAGCAGCGGCAGATGCTCAGGGGCCCCGTCCGATCCCTCTCGTTCGGGCCACGGCCCCGAGCCGTCGGCGACGCCGAGCTCGATCGTGTCCGCGAAGGGATCCCTCCCGACCGTCAGCAGCTCCTGCACCACCGTCGTGGTGAGGGTCGGCGAGAAGGAGGTCTCGACCCGCGCGCTCACCGCGTCGAACGCACCGGCATACGCCTCGGATACCGGGCCGACGGCCCACGCGAGAGTCTGCTCCGCCGAGACCACTGAGGGATAGACGAGCAGCCGCGCCGGCCATCCCGCCTCGCTCGTGCTCCAGTCGCCGGACACGATGACCCTCGCCGCTCGCCCCAGCCTTCGGCGGTCAGGCCACTGCGCGCTTCGCCGGCCGTATCGATGCCCGCGCCGTCGCCGGCGAGCAGCAGACGACGGGAGCCGTCCGCGAACGTACCGCCGTCGATGCGCAGTTCGACTGCGCCGGCAGGGTACGAGACCGTGCCGTGCCCGTGCGTCTCCCCCAGAGCCATGGCGAGCGGAGCCGGAGGCAGGCTGGAGGGAGGCAACGCCGCCGCCCTCGCCTCGGCGACGAGCTCGTGCGCCCTGGCGATCTCGGCCGCGCCGCCGTTCGCCTCCACCCAGGCGATGTGGTGGTCGAGCCAGGGCGCCTCGCCCGGCGACTCCCGCAGCAGCCAGATCGCGAACTGCACCGCCACCGCCTGGGTCGCCTCGGAGGTGTCTCCGTAGCGCGAGAGCAGGTAGTTGATGCGACGCAGCGGCTCCCCGCTGATGGGCTCGGAGGCGGTGACACCCGCCCACCCGGTGTCGTCGTAGGTGAAGAACGAGTAGCCGCGCAGCACCTCGACCTCCGCCGCGGCGAGCTGATCGCCGGCGGGGGTGATCGCGCCCGGTTCGACGCAGTAGACGAACTCGCCGGAGGCGAGCTGACGGGTGCCGACGGTCCAGCCGCCGTAGCTCAGCATCACCCCGTCCTGCGCGGCATCGGACCGTGCTGCTCCGAACGCGGCATGCGCGAGGACGCCGGCCGCGATGAGCAGCACCAGGATCAGCGCGAGCAGGGGTCTGTGGTTTCGCCCGGTGGTCAGTCGCATCGGGGCTCCTTTCGTCGTGGAGTCCCCATCGTGCGCGCGGCGTCGATCACCCGCGGCGCGTTGTCCACAGGCGTTCCGGGCAACCCACGGCGCCCTCGATTCGCGATCATCGATCCGCCGTGCTAGTGTTATCTCTTGTGCCGCGGGGTGGAGCAGTTCGGTAGCTCGCCGGGCTCATAACCCGGAGGTCGTAGGTTCAAATCCTGCCCCCGCAACGAAAGAAGGCCCCTGGCCTGGGATTTCTCCCAAGCCGGGGGCCTTCGCCTTTCCTGCCGGGCCACCGGCCGTGCCGCCGCGAGGAATCTTCGCGCAGAGAAAGAGTTCCCTGTGGACGGCGAACGCCGCCGGTCAGAACGCAGGAGTGGGTTCGGGCGGGGATTGCGGTTCGGGTGCGCGCTCGAACCTGACTCTACTGCCGGTGGCTCTGCTGCCGGTAGCTCTGCTCCCCGTGGCTCGGTTGCCGGGTGGCCGATCCGTGTACCTTCTGCCGGGTGGTCTCATTCGTGCGGACCAGACCCCAGACCAAGGACTCGACGGCGAGGACTCCGCAAACTGATCGGGGCGCACCGCTAGCATCGAGCATGACACCCGGGCAGGAGGGAGCCGAATGCGCGCAGCGGTGATCGGCGCGGGGATCGGAGGTCTCACGGTCGCCGCCGCACTCGACGCGGACGGGCACGAGGTCGTCATCTACGAACGGCGCGACGAGCCCGCTGCCGTGGGCGCGGGACTGACCCTGTTCGAGAACGCCTTCGCCGCGCTCGACGCCGTCGGCCTGGGCGATCGAGTGCGCAAGGTGAGCAGCGACGCCATCACCCGGATGCGGGCCGGCCAGCGGCTTCCCTCGGGCGATTGGCTCGTCTCGATGCCGCCGGCGATGGTGCCGCTCACGCGCACCCTGCACCGCTCCGAGCTGCACCGCACCCTCGTCGAGGCGCTGCCGTCCGACAGCCTCCGACTGCATCGCAGCGCCGAGGTCGGCCGGGGCGGAGAGCCGGCGGTGACCGTCGACGGCCGCCTCGAACGATTCGATTTGGTGATCGCGGCGGACGGCCTGCGCAGCGACTCGCGAACGCGCCTCGGCCTCGATCGGGGCGTGCGGTACGCGGGATACACGGCGTGGCGGGGTGTGACCGCGGTGAGCATGACCGTCGACGAGGCCAGCGAGACCTGGGGCGCGGGCAGGATCTTCGGCATCGTCCCCCTGCCCGACGATCGCGTCTACTGGTTCGCCACCGAGTCCACCTCGGCGGGGAGGGTCGCGGAGGACGAGCGCGAGGCGGTGCGGGGGCGATTCGCCGAATGGCACCCGCCGATCCTCGCCTGCATCGATGCGACGCCCGCGGACGCCGTGCTCCGGCACGACATCTACGACCTGGCGAGGCTCCCGGCCTCGTTCGCACGCGGCCGAACGGCTCTGCTCGGCGACGCGGCGCACGGCATGACTCCCAACCTCGGTCAAGGGGCGGGTCAGGCGATCGAGGATGCCGCCGCACTGGTGCTCCTGCTCCGACGCGCCGGCCGCGACGGGGACGTCGAGGCGGCGCTCGAGCGCTACAGCGCGCTGCGACGACGGCGCACCCGAGCGATCTGGTCGCAGTCCCGCCTCATGGGAAAGGTATCCCAGGCCTCGAGCCCCCTCGGCGTCCGTCTCCGCAACGGGCTGCTGCGCGCCGCTCCCCCGGCCGCCGCCGCCCGGGCGGCGAGGCGCATGCAGCGCTGGCAGCAGCCCTAGGGCGTGTCTCGTAAAGTTTCTTGATGAGGGCTGGGATCGTGGAACTATGTCACGATTCCAGCTCCTTTCGGATGATCAATGGGCCCTCATCTCGGGCCTCATGCCTGGCCCTACTGGGAAACAGGGGCGCCCGTTCGCAGACGCTCGCACAATGGTCGAGGGCATCATCTACCGGTATCGGTGCGGGATCGCGTGGCGGGATCTCCCGGAAGTGTTCGGCCCCTGGCAGACCGTCTGGCGATGGCATCGCCGGATGGCTGGTGACGGCACCTGGGATCAGGCGCAGCGCCTGCTTCACGAACTTGCAGACCGTGACGGCTTGGTCGACTGGTCGGTGTCGGTGGATTCCACGATCGCGCGTGCGCATCAGCACGCAACCAATGTCACGCGCCTAAAAAAGGGATTCATCGAATTACAAGAATCTGCTGACCGAGCCGCTTGACCACGCGGTTGGCCGTTCTCGTGGTGGTCTCTCGACGAAGACGCACCAGTTGGTCGATGGGCGGGGTCTGCCGCTTGTGACGATCTGCACCGCAGGTCAAGATGGGGACTCGCCGATGTTCGTCCCGCTCATGGAGCACGTGCGGATCGGCCGCCGCACCAGACCCGATGCGGTCTTGGGTGACAAGGCGTACTCGTCACGCAAGAACCGCGAGTATCTTCGAGAGCATCGTGTCGAGGCGGTCATTCCTGAGCCCCGTGACCAGCAAGCACACCGAAAGCGTCGCGGCCGTACCGGTGGCAGGCCGCCGAAGTTCGATGCCGAGAAATACCGGGGCAGGAACGTGATCGAGCGTGGCTATTGTCGGCTCAAGCAGTGGCGCGGGCTCGCAACCCGATACGACAAGCTCGCGGTCGTGTACCGGGCCGCGGTCGTCCTCAACGGGGTCGTAGCCTGGCTCAACTATTTACGAGACACGCCCTAGACCCGCCTACTGCGCCGCCATCGCCCGATCGATCGCGTCGCGCAGTCGGGCGTCCGCCTCGCCGAAGGCGGTCCAGTCGCCCTCCTGCATGGCGGCATCCCGATCCGCGAGGGCCTGCCTCATGTCCCGGAGCGCGTTGCGCAGCTCGGCGGACTGCCCGCCGGACGAGCCGGTATCGGTGTCGCCGTCCGTCCCGTCGCCCGAACCGCCGTCGACGGGCGTCTCCCCGTCGGCGCCGTCCGAGTCGGTCTCGCCGGGCACCACGCCGCCGTCCCCCGCGGAGGCGCCCGAGTTGCCGCCGAAGAGCGAGTCGAGCGCGGCGTCGAGCGTGTCCTCGAAGGCGATGTCGTCGCCGAAGGAGACGAGCACCTTCTGCAGGATCGGGAAGCTCGTTCCGGAGGAGGCCTGCACGTAGACCGGCTGCACGTAGAGCAGCCCGCCGCCGACCGGCAGCGTCAGCAGGTTGCCGCTGATGACCTGGCTGTCGCCCTGGCGCAGGATGTTGAGCAGCCTCGACACCTCGGAGTCGGTCGTGAAGCGGTTCTGCACCTGGCCCGGGCCGGGGACCGTGTCGCCCTTCGGCAGGGTGAGCAGCTTCAGCGCCCCGTAGTCCTCCGAGACCTTCCCGTCCTCCGAGCCGGCGTTCGCGTTCGCGGCGAGGTACCCGGTCAGGATGTCTCGCGAGCCCGCGCCCGTGTCGGCGGGGATGTAGGTCGAGTAGATGGAGAACTCGGGCTGCGCGTCGGCTCCGGCCGCGAGCGTCAGATAGTACGGCGGCTGCTTCTGCGCGTCCGCCTGCGCCGTGGAGCCCGAGACCGGGTCGTTCGGCGTGCGCCAGGCGTCCTCGTTCGAGAAGAAGGCGCCCGGATCGGTCACGTGGTAGGTGGCGAGCAGCTCGCGCTGGGCCTTGAACAGGTCGCTCGGGTAGCGCACGTGGCTGAGCAGCTCGCCGCTCATCTCCTCGATCGGGTGCAGCGTGTCGGGGAAGATCTTGCCCCAGGCCTGGAGCAGCGGATCCTCCGTGTCCCACGCGTACAGCTTGACCGAGCCGTCGTAGGCGTCGACCGTCGCCTTCACCGAGTTGCGGATGTAGTTGACGGGCTTCGCCAGCGGATCCTGCCGCGGGTTGTCGGCGTCCACCGTGAGCGCGTTGAAGTCGCGGACCTCCGAGTACGGGTAGTCGGCCGACGTCGTAGCCGTCGATGATCCAGACGATCTTCTCGTCGACCACCGAGGCGTAGGGCGCCGAGTCGATGGTGAGGTACGGGGCCACCTTCTGCACGCGCTCGACCGGGTTGCGATCGTAGAGGATCTGCGATCCGTCGACCACCGCGCCGGAGAGCAGGATCTCCATCTCCTGGAACTTCATCGCGTAGATCAGCCTCGAGAAGATGTTGCTGACGTCGGGGCCGCCGTCGCCCTCGAAGGTGGTGAGGTTCTGGCGCTCAGCGGTCTCGCCCTCGGCCGCCGGGGCGTCGTCGTCCGCCGGGAAGTCGAGCTCGATCGGCCGCTCCCGCTCGCCGCCCACGATGGAGTATTCGGGCGAGTACATGCCGAAGTAGACGCGGGGCTCGAAGGGGCTGAGGCGCCCGCTCGTCGGAATGCCGCTCTCGAGGAACACCGGCTCGCCGCCGGACGAGCGCTGATTGCCGTAGGCCGCCACGAGCCCGTAGCCGTGGGTGTAGACGAGCGTGCGATTGTACCAGTTCGTCTGGCCCGAGACATCGATCTCGCGCAGCGCGGACACGGTGTCCTCGACCGCGCCGTCGAGCCGGTAGCGGTCGACGCTCAGCTTGGGTGCGAACTGGTAGTACTGCCGGCTCTGCTCGAGCTGCGCGAAGGTGGGCGAGATGACCGCGGGATCCATGATGCGGATGTTCGCGGTCGTGACCGCGTCGTTGCGCAGGGCACCCGGCTCGGCGTCGGTGACCGCGTCGTAGCGCTCCACCTCGACGCCGTCGATGCCGTACGCCGCGCGGGTCGCCTCGATGTTCCGCGCCAGGTACTCGCTCTCGAGCGTCTTCTCGTCGGGGCGCACCTGGAACTGCTGCACGGCCCAGGGGTAGCCCACGCCGAGGACGAGGGCGGAGACGAGCAGCAGCGCCGTGCCGATCACGGGGAGCCGCCACTTGCCGGTGAAGGCCGTGATGATGAACAGGATCGCGACGATCGCCGCGATGCCGGCGAGGATCTGCTTGCCGGGGATGTCCGCGTGCGCGCCGGAGAAGGTGGCGCCGGTGAAGAGGCCCCCCGTCGAGGTCAGCGTGCGGTACTGGTCGAGCCAGAGGCTGACGCCCTGCAGCAGCAGGTAGAGCGCCGCGAGCACGGCCGCCTGGATGCGCGTCGACTTCGAGACGCGCACGTCTCGGCCCGAGAAGGAGATGCCCCCGTAGAGGTAGCTCGTCGCCACGCCGGCGATCAGGCAGATCAGGACGACCGCGGAGGCGAATCCGACGATGCCCTGCCAGAAGGGCAGGTCGAAGAGGTAGAAGGAGACGTCGAGGCCGAACTCCGGGTCGCTCGTGCCGGTGGGCGTCGAGTTGAACCACAGCAGGGTGCGCTGCCACGAGGCGGCGGAGACGAAGCCGCCGAAGAGGCCGACGAGGGCCGGCAGCAGCCACTTGATGATCCGCCGCAGCGGCTCGACCAGCTCCTGGTAGCGGTCGAGCTGCGCCGTGAGCCGGGCGTAGACGGGACGCGTGCGATAGGCGATGTCGATGGCGAGGAAGACCGGGATCGCCATGGAGAAGAATCCGACGAGGAACATGGCGCCAGCGGCGAGCCACTGGGTCGTCAAGACCGGCAGGAAGCCGAGCTGGTCGTACCACAGCACCTCGCCGGCGATCGCGGCCACGGCGAGGAATGCGAGGATGAGCAGCACCACGATCACCACCGTGATGGCGATGGGCGAGATGCGTCGTCTACGGGCCGGTCGAGCTCCGGCGGTCTGATCGGTCACGTCGATACTCTCTGGTCAGGGATGAACTCGGCGTCGAATCCACCCTAGTCGGAGCTTCTGACAAACTCCCCAGCCGAGCAGCGCTCCGGTCCAGGAGGAGTCCGTCCCGCCGCCGCCTCCTCGACCGCATCGATCGCCTCGCGGAGCGTTGCGACGGGCGCGACGGCCATGCCGTCGGGGATCCGCTCCGGCAGATCGGCGCAGTTGCCGATCGGCACGAGGAAGAGGTCGGTGCCCGCGAGGGACGCCCCCCAGAGCTTCTGCTGCAGGCCGCCGATGGGGCCGATCCGCCCCTCGTCGTCGATCGTGCCCGTGCCGCTGATCCGCAGCCCGCCGGTCATCCCTCCCGGTGTGAGCCGGTCGTACACGGCGAGCGCCAGCATGGCGCCCGCGCTCGGCCCGCCAATATCGCCCAGATACACCTCGACCTCGAAGGGGAATCCGTACTCGATCGCGATCGTCACGCCGAGCAGCGGCGCCGTACCGGGCTCCGGGGCGACGGGCTCCACCTCGACCTCGAGCTGCGCCCCGTCGCGCGAGACCAGCAGGGCGAGCGGGGCGCCGGGATCCGCCGCGAGCATCTCGCGCAGCCGCTCCATCGTCGCGATCGGCTCGCCGTCCACCGCGAGCAGCACGTCGTCCTCGCGCAGCGCCCCGTCGGACGGTCCGTCCGGGACCACCGAGGCGACCCGCAGTCGCGCCTCGACCGGCTCCCCCAGCTCCCGCAGGGCGGCCGCCACCGCCCGGTGCTGCGAGGACTGCATCATCGCGGCGCCCGCGGCGACCCGGTCGTCGGTCGTCACCCCCTCGGGATAGAGCTGGCCGATCGGCACGATCGTGCGGGTGGGGTCGAGCAGCGCTCCGAGCAGCTGCATCCAGCTGACGGGCGACTCGGGGCTGCCGATGATCGCCACGCTCAGCACGTTGAGCTCGCCTGAGGTCTCGAAGGTCTCCGCGCCGTCGATGACGATGACCGCGGTCTCGCCGCCGTCCCCCTCGGCGCCCTCGTCTCCGCCGGCGAGGTCGACCTCGCCGAGCGCGTCGACCACCGGGCCGGGCCGCTCGATCGCGAACGGCGCGGGCGTCACGGAGGCGAGCAGCCAGACGAGCGCGATCGCGAGGATCGCGAGCGACCAGCGCAGGCCGCGACGTCCCGGCTCCCGATCCGCCATGCCACTCCCCGCCTGTCGCCGCCCTGTTCGCAGCGAGCGCAATGCCGAGCCGCCGCGAGGCCACAATCTAGCAGCAGAATCTGACCCCGGTGCCGTAGCGTGGAAGGGAACAGGCAGGGAGCGGATGATGAGCGCGGACGAGCACGGCACACCCGAGGGCGACGACGCCATGAACGAGCTGCAGCGGCTGCTGCAGGAGCTGCTGTCGGGCGGCGGCGCACCGGTCGAGGGCATCGATCCCGCGGCATTCGCGAAGGCCGCCGGCCTGCCCTCCGACAACGCCGCCGTGCAGGGGCTCTTCGCCTCGCTGCGGCAGGCCATGCAGAACCCGGGCGACGGCATCGACTGGTCGGTGACCCGGCGCACGGCGATCGACATCGCGGGTCAGGGGGGCGAAGCGGTGGATCCCGCCGCCGTGCTGCGCGCATTCCCGGTGGCCGGGCTCTGGCTCGACGAGGTCACCGAGGTGGGACAGACCTCCGACGCCCCGCGCGCCATATCGCGGATCGAGTGGGTGCAGCAGAGCGTCGACACGTGGATCGGCCTGGCCGAGCCCGTGGCCGAGTCCATCTCGCGGACGCTCATGGACGCCCTCTCGAGCCAGCTCCTGAGGAGCTGTCGAGCTCGCTCGGCGGTCTCGCGCCCATGCTGCGCAGCGTCGGCGGCACGCTGTTCGCGACGCAGCTGGGCCAGGTCGTCGGCAAGCTCTCGCGCGAGGTCGCGGCGGGCGGGGACGTCGGGATCCCGCTGCTCACCGGGCCGGGCCGCGAGGGCGGCGCGCTCATCCCGAGCGGGGTGGCCGCCTTCGCGGAGGGGCTCGAGCAGGACTCCGAGGCGGTCACGCTGTACCTCGCGGTGCGCGAGCTCGCGCACGCCAGGCTGTTCCGCCACGCGAAGTGGCTGCGCCTGCACATGCTGACGGCGATCACCGACTACGCGCGCGGCATCCGCATCGACACCGCGCACATCGAGGAGCTCGCGCGCGACATGGATCCCTCGGACACCCAGCGGATCCAGGAGCTCGTCTCGAGCGGCGCGCTCATCCCGCCGAAGTCGCCCGAGCAGGAGGCCGCCCACGCGAGGCTCGAGACGATGCTCGCCCTCATCGAGGGGTGGGTGGACGCCGTCACCGCGGATGCGACGGTGCGGCTGCCCGGCGGCGAGGCGATCGCCGAGATGGTGCGGCGCAGGCGGGCCACGGGAGGACCGGCGGAGCACGCCTTCAGCACCCTAGTGGGGCTCGAGCTGCGGCCCCGGAAGCTGCGCGAGGCGGCGGCGCTGTGGCGCCTCCTGGCCGAGCGCGGAGGGATCTCCCGGCGCGACGAGCTCTGGGCCCATCCGGATCTGCTGCCGACCGCGGAGGAGATCGAGCACCCCGCGCGGCTGCTCGAACGGCTCGGACTCGCCGGCGCGGAGCCGGCCGCGACGGAGCCCGACGAGTTCGACCGCGAGCTCGCGAAGCTGCTCGATCAGGGGCTCCCGGAGGGCGACGGGCCGGATCCCGGCCCCGGAGCCGGCCCTGCCGGACCGCCCACGCCCCCGGCGAGCTGAGTCTATTCGCCGCGCACAGGCCCTTCCGGCCTGTGCCCCCGCTGATTCCCGCCCTCGGCTGGGGATAACCGCTTTTCGAGCGGTTCCGCCGTGCAGGGTGGAGCCATGACCGGCACCCTCTTCCGTATCGACCCTGCGCTCCCCCTCTGCTGGGAGGGGCCCGATACGCTCCGCGTCGGCTTCGACCGGCCGTTCTCGAGCATCCCGCAGCCCTCGGCGGGGATGCAGCGTGTCGTCGGGGCCTTCCGCGCGGGCCTGCCCCTCGCGCCCGATCAGCGCCGTCTGCGACGCTACGGCGTCACCGCCGCGGAGTGGCGACGCGTCGTGGAGCTGCTCTCCCCCGTGCTCGTCGAGGCTCCCCCGGTCGACGCGCCGCGATCCCATGCCTGCGACTCGGCCCTGCGCATCGCCCTCTCCGGCTCGGGCGTCGCGCACGATCGGATCGCCGAGGCGCTCGCGCGCGCCGGCCATCGGGTCGACGAGCCGGCCCCGACGGGCTCGCCGCGTACGGCCCCCGAGCCCGATCTCCTCGTGGTCGTCGAGCGCTTCATCGGCTCCCCGGGACCGGATCTCCTGCTGCTCGCGGAGCGGGTACCGCGGCTGACGCTGCGTTTCGGCGATCGCGGGTTCTGGCTCGGCCCGCTCACCGAGCCCGCGGGCTCTCCCTGCGCCCGGTGCGCGGCGGAGCACGAGATCGATGCGGATCCCGCGCTGCCGCTCGTCGCGGCGCAGCTGCTCGGCCTGGTACCCGCGGCGGAGACCGTGTTCGCCGCCGCGGCCGCCTCCCAGCTCGCCCTCGCCGCCATCCGCCGCTGGAGGCACGGCGACACCGCCCTCGCCCGCTCCCGGATCCGCGTCGCGGTGGTCTCAGGGCTCCCCGAGCCCCTGGCCATCCCCGAGCCCGTGACTCCCCATCCGGGGTGCCCCTGCCTGGCGGGGGCGCGGGATCCGGCTCAAGCGGTGACGGCCATCCCCGCCTCCGCAAGGAATCGCGAGGGGGTGCGGTGACCCCGCCCGCCGCCGGCCGTGCCCGACAGTCGCAGCTGATCGCGGGCGCGGGTCAGGGCGACGTAGAGCAGCCGCCGCTCCTCGTCGAGCGCCGTGCCGGTGGCGCCGTCTTCGGACCCGGCCGATCCCGCCGACCCGGCCGTCGCGTAGGAGATCGGGAGCAGCCCCTCGCTCATGCCGATGAGGTGCACGAGCGACCACTCCAGACCCTTCGAGGCGTGGATCGCGCTCAGGGTCACCGCGTCGAGCACCGGCTCGTGGTGCGCGCGCGAGCGCGCGATCAGCTCCTCGCTGAACCGGACGATGCCGGTGCCCGGCGGCTGCTCCTCGGCGAGCGTCAGAATCGCGTTCAGCGCCTGCCAGCGCTCGCGCGCGGCGGCGCCCTCGGGCGGTTGCGCGCTCCAGCCGCAGGCGCGCAGCATGTCGACGACGATCTGGAAGAGCGGGCGCTCGTCGGCAGCCTTCGCCTGGCCCCGGATGAGCATGACCGCCTGGCGCACCTCCGCGCGGTCGAAGAACCGCTGGGCGCCGTGCACCCGGGCGGCGACGCCGACGCGCTCGAGCTCCGCCTCGATCGCCACCGACTGGGCGTTGGTGCGATAGAGCACCGCGACCTCCGCGGCGGGCGTCCCGGCGTCGATCGCCGCCCGCACCGACGCCGCGACGGCGCGGGCCTCCTCCTGCTCGTTCGCGAACCACTCGAAGCTCGGAGCGGCGCCCTCATCTCCCCGTGCGGGCTCGCGCACGGACTCCAGCGTCAGCGCACCCGCTCTCCCACGCATGAGCCGGTTCGCGAGGCGCACGATCGGCTCGGCGCTGCGGTAGTTCCGTTCGAGCCTGAACTCGCGCGCGCCCGGCTGGTCGGAGGCGAATCGCAGCAGGTACTCGCTCGTCGCGCCCGCGAAGCCGTAGATGGTCTGGCTGGCGTCGCCGACCACGCAGACGTCCCGGCGCTCGCCGAGCCAGGCGCGCAGCAGCGCGTGCTGGAGCGGCGAGACGTCCTGGTACTCGTCGACGGTGAAGAAGCGATAGCGCTCGCGCACCTGCATCGCCGCACGGGGCTCGGCGTCCAGCATGCCCGTCATGAGGATGAGCACGTCCTCGAAGTCGATCTGGCGCCGCTCCTCCAGCAGTTCGCCGTACCGCTCCTGGATCTCGACCAGCTGCTCGGCGGTCACCCCCGTCGGCACGGCACGGCCGTCCTCGCCCTCCCGCTGCAGCAGTTCGCCGTAGCTCTCGATGCTCAGCATCGACACCTTGCGCCACTCGATCTCGGCGGCGATGTCCCGCAGGGATTCGCGGTGCAGGTCGAGGCCCAGCGACTCCGCCGCCTGCGAGACCGTCGGCACCTTGCCGCCGAGCACCTGCGGCGCGGAACCGCCGACGAACTCGGGCCAGAAGTAGCCGAGCTGCGCGAGCGCGGCGCCGTGGAAGGTCTGCGCCCGCACCCCCTCCGCGCCGAGGGCGCGCAGCCTCGCCTGCATCTCCCCCGCCGCCTTCCGGGTGAACGTCACCGCGAGCACGCGATCGGGCGCGTACACGCCCGTGCGCACCCCGAACGCGATGCGGTGCGTGATGGTGCGGGTCTTGCCGGTGCCCGCTCCCGCGAGCACGACGATCGGGCCGCGCAGGCACTCGGCGATGACCCGCTGCTCGGGGTCGAGGCCGGACAGCAGCTCTTCGGCCGCGTCAGCCACGACCGCCGCCCGGCGCGAGGCCGGCCCGCGCCGCGTCGGCCGGCGCCGAGCCGAGATCCCCCTCCTCCACCCAGCGGTCGATCATCCAGCGCGCGATCGACACCGGCATCGGCAGGCGGATCCCGGGGGCCGGGTCGCGAAGCTCGTCGCGGGTGAACCAGCGCAGTTCCGAGATCTCGGCGGGGTCGGGGTACAGCGCGTCGGGGTCGACGCCGTCCGCGAGGCGGGCACGGAAGCCCAGCATGAACGAGCGGGGAAGGGCCAGGGCTGCGAGGTGACGTAGCGCACGTCGTCCACACGCACGCCGGACTCCTCCTCGATCTCGCGCACCACCGCCTGCTCGGCCGATTCGCCGGCCTCGACGAAGCCGGCGAGCAGCGAGAACCGCCCGCTCTCCCAGAGCGCGTTCGAGCCGAGCAGCAGCCGGTCCTCGTGCTCGACGAGCACGATCACAACGGGGTCGGTGCGCGGGAAGTGCTCGCCGCCGTGGGCGTCGTGGCGCGCCCAGCCGCCGTTCGCGGGAACGGTCGGACCGCCGTCGCGGGAGGAGAAGGCCGAGGACTGGTGCCAAGCCGCGAGCGCGAAGGCCACCGCGAGCATCTCGGCCTCGATCTCGGGGAGCTTCCAGGCGAAGTCGAAGGGGGCCAGCCAGCCCGCCGCGGGCTCGGGCCCCGGCTGATCGGACTCCGCCACCACCGCGGCGAAGACCGGATCCCCCGAGAGCCTGCCGAGGTAGAGGTGCCCGGCGTCGCGGTGGCCGACGACCGGCACGAGATCGAGCTTCGCGCTGTGCTCGGCGCCGGGCTCGCCCACGGCGCGGACGGCGATCGCGCCGCCGCGCAGCCGCAGCAGGCGGGCGCCGCTCTCGGCCCAGGCCGCGTCGAGGGCGGCCTCGTCGAGCCTCGTCGCCGCGTCACGGTCGAACTCGCCTCCGGCCATCGGCGGGTGGGCAGTTCGGGTCATGGTCCCTCCTCCTGAGCCGGGTTGCGAGCCGTGCGCGTGGCGTGCGGCCGGTCCCCCACCCGGTGCCTACGCTGAGGGTATGGCCAGCACCCCTCTTACCTTAGCCGCGCTCGCTACCTCCGCGGTCCCGGGCCTGCATGTCCTGGGCGCCCGGCTCCACTCCGACGGCGGGGCCGACGAGTACACCGCCGCGGTGGTCGTAGCGGAGGACGAAGAGCTGATCATCCGCGTGCCCCGCAACTCGGCCGCAGAGGTGCGGCAGTCCGGTGAGCTGCTGGGGCTCGCCGCACTCGCGGACGGCGCGCGCAGCGCGCTGCCCTTCAGCGTGCCGGAGACCCGCGGCATCACCCGGGCGGGCGACACCCGCGCGGTGGTCACGACCTTCCTGCCCGGCGGGAGGATCACCGCCGAGGCGCTCGAGTCGGATGCGCTGCTGCTGCAGCCGGTGGCCGAGGCCATCGCGGCGATCCACCTGCTGCCAGTGTCGATCGTGCAGCAGGCGGGGCTTCCGATGCGCTCGTCCGAGGAGGTCCGCGAGCAGGCTTCGCGGCTCGTCGCCCGCGCCGAGGAGACCCGGCTGCTGCCCGAGACCGTGCACATGCACTGGGAGCAGGCGCTCGCCTCGGCCCGGCTCTGGGACTTCGCCCCGGCGGTCGTGCACGGCTCTCTCGATGCCGACCAGCTGCTGATCTCAGACGACCGCGTCTCCGGGGTGCTCGGCTGGTCCGAGCTCTCGGTCGGCGACCCCGCGATCGACCTCTCCTGGCTGCTGGCGGCGGGCTCCGAGGTGCTCGACGCCGTGCTCAGCCGGTACTCGGTCAGCCGCGGGATGCTCGGCATCCGGGAGCTGCGCGCCCGCGCCATCCTGCATCACCAGCTCGAGGTCGCCAAGTGGCTGCTGCACGGCGTCGAGGCCCACGACGAGTCGATCATCGACGACGCCGTCGGCATGCTCGACCGGCTGGTCGACCGGCTCGGGCGGATGGGCTCCGCGGCGCCCCTGCAGGCGGACCCCGTCCTCTCCGAGGGCGAGGTGCGGCAGCTGCTCGACGAGATGCCCGAGGTTCCGGGCGACCCCGCACCGAGACCGCGGAGTTCGAGGCCCTCGACGAGGACCGCCAGTTCGTCGTCGACCCGGACTTCCGCGAGGATCCCGCGGACGGAGATTCGGGAAGCGGAGACCCGGGGAGCGGAGTCCCCGAGAGCGGAGAACAGGCCCCTACCGGCGACTCGGAAGCCCCGGCCGCCGCGGAGAGTACTCCCGCGGACGAGACCCCTGCGGACGAGACCCCGGCCGGCGAGCAGCTCACCGAGCCGCTGGATCCTCTCGAGCGCGAGGAGTGACCCCGGGCGGATCGCCGATTCGGCCGGCACCGATTCGATCAGCGCCGAGCCGATCAGCACCGAGCCGATCAGCGCCGGGTCAGCCGGCATCGAGCCGATCGGCAGCGCTGAGCCACAGCGCTTCGAGCTCCTCGAGGGAGCGGCGGACCTCGCCGCGCAGCTCCTCGCCCTCCGCGACGTAGAAGAGCGAGACCTCGATGCGCTCGGGATCGACCCCCGCCCACTGCGCGTAGGCGTGGCGGTAGAGGTCGAGCTGCAGGAAGCGCGAGCGCCGCTCCGCCTCGTCGCGGGGCGGACGCCCCGACTTCCAGTCGACGATCTCGTAGCGCGCGTCGGACCCCTCGCCGTCGCGGTAGACGGCGTCGAGCTTGCAGACGAGGCGCCTGCCGGCGAAGGGCAGGGTCACCTCGAGCTCGACCGCGATGGGCTGCCGGTCGGCCCAGCGCGAACGCTCGAAGCGGTCGATGAGGGCGGCGAGCTGCGCGGCCTCGGTGTCGGTGAATCCGGTATCGATGAACCCGGTATCGATGAACCCGGTGTCGGCAAACTCGGTGTCGGCAAACTCGGTGTCAGCGAACTCGGTGTCGACGACATCGGCGTCGGTGAACTCGCCGTCCGGCGCGAAGCCCTGATCCGTGAAGGCCTCGGCCTCGAGGCCGATGAGGGGCAGCTCGGTGCCGCGGACGGTGCTCGAGCGGCGCTCGACCCACTCGTGGAAGCGGTTGCCGAGCCGCGTGCGGCGGTAGGGTCGCTGCGGCAGCGGCCGGTGGCGGCGGCGTTCGGCCGCGAGCGGATCCTCGACGAACTCGTGGAACGTCGAGGCGGTGATCCGGTCGGCGAGCGAGCCGGCCGTCGTGCCCGGAGTCCGCTGCGCGAGCGCGTCCCGTCGCTCGGCGAGCAGCAGGTCGACGGTCGGGTCGACCGGTCCCCGCTCCGCACCGGCTTCGGCTCCCCCGCCGAGCTCCGAGGCCGCGCCCTCGATCCCCCGTCGCACGAGTTCGGCCGCGCGCAGCACCGGTTCCGCCCGGCGGCCGAGCGGATCGAGCGGCCAGACCAGCACGCCCTCGGACTCGCCGCTCGGATCTTCCTCGTGCGCGCTCTCGCTCGGCAGGCCCTCGATCAGCCCGTGCTCCTGCAGCTCGAGCAGGAAGGGCGAGGGCCCGCGCGGAGTCTTCTGCCCGCCCCAGAACGAGCCCGTGAGCAGCAGGCGGGAGGCGGCGCGCGTGATCGCGACATAGGCGAGCCGTCGCTCCTCCTCCGCCTGCCGCTCCTTCAACTCGCCCTTGTAGGCCTCGATGTCGTCGCGCAGCTCCTTCTGGGTGGCGGCGAGTCGCCAGTCGAGGCGGGGGCGCGCCGCAGCGTCGCCGCGCAGCTCGTCGGGCAGCTGGCCGGTGCGCAGCCAGCCAGCCCCCTCCTTGCCGGGGGCCGGGAACTCCGCCTGCACCATGCGCGGGATCGCGACGAGGTCCCACTCGAGCCCCTTGGCCCCGTGCATGGTGATCAGCTGGACGGTGCCGGCATCGGGGGGCGGGATGTGCTCGGCGGCCTGATCGTCCTCGCTCGCCCGTTCGAGCCAGGCGAGCACCGAGGCGAGAGTGCCTTGCTCGTCGACCGCGAGGAAGCCCTCGACCAGCGCGGCGAAGAGGTCGAGATTCGCGCGCGCCGCCGAGGCGCCCCCGTGTCCGCGGTGCTCGGCCGCCTCGAGCTCGATGTCGAGGCGCAGGGCGTGCTCGACCGCGCGCAGCAGCTCGGGCACTCCCTCGCCCACCGAGGCCCGCAGACGGCGCAGCATCAGGCCGGCCTCGCGCAGGCGCACCCGCCCCGCCTCGCCGACGCCGCGCAGGGCGGAGTGATCGAGGCTGCGCAGCCCCGCGATCTCGTCGAGGGCGTCGAGGATGGTGAAGCTGCGATCGGGATCGAGCAGCACCCCGTCGTCCGCGCGGTCCTCGTCGTCGAGCCGGCGCTGGGCGACGTCGCGCTGCGCGAACCAGCGGGCGGCCTCGCGGAGACCTGCGAGATCGGCGACGCCGATGCGGAAGCGGGGGCCGGCCAGCAGCCGGATGAGCTCGCTGCCCGCGTCCGCGTACCAGAGGCAGCGCAGGGTGCAGACGACATCGGTGACCTCGGGCGTGCCGAGCAGACCGCCGACGCCGACGATGCGGGCGGGGACGCCCGCCTCCTCCAGCGCCGCCGCGACGGCGGGCATCGCCCGACGGTTGCGGAACAGCACCGCGGCCGTGGGCGGTTCGCCGGTCTCCGCGAGATGCGCCTCGCGCGCCGCGCGCATCCATGCGGCGAGCGCCGAGTGCTCCTCGTGCACGGTCTCGGGGAACGCCCACTCGATGCGGGACTCCGGCGCACCGGGCCGCGGCTCGAGCAGCGGCACCCCGACCCCCGCATCGGCTCGCAGCGGGCCGGCGACGGCATTCGCGGCCCTCAGCACCGCCGCCGGATTGCGCCAGCTCACCGAGAGACTGAGGGTGGCGGATCCGGCCTCCGCCGACCCCGTCTCCGCGAACCCCGCCGCCGCGCCGCGGCCCCGGAAGTCGCGATGGAAGGAGCGCAGCCCCTCGGCCGAGGCGCCGCGCCAGCCGTAGATGCTCTGGTGGGGGTCGCCCACCGCCATCACGGGCGCGCCGCCGAAGACGCGGGCGAGCAGACGGGTCTGTCCGACCGAGGTGTCCTGCACCTCGTCGAGCAGCACGGCCGCGCTGCGACGGCGGAGTGCGGCGACGGCCTCCGGGGCCTGCTCGACGGTCTGCAGCGCGAGGCGCAGCTGATCGGAGAACTCGATGAGCCCCCGCCGCCGCTTCTCCTCGGCGTAGGCGCGCGCGAGACGGGCGATGAGCGAGGTCTCGCCCACCGCGGCCACGGCGTCGCGGACCGGGGCGTACACCTTGCCGCTCACCCCGCTCGCGGCCGCCTTCTCGTCGTAGGGCAGGGAGAGGCTGCGCGAGAACTCCTCCACGGTGCGCTCGACCCGGTCGAGGCTCGTCTGGTTGTCGGCGACCGCCTGATCGAGTCGCAGTACGTGCTGCACGAGCTGCGAGACCGAGAGCGAGGAGCGCGCGAGCTCGGGATCCCGGGAGCGGAGCACCGTCTCGCGGGCCAGTCGCCAGGCGACCGACTGGTCGATGAGGGTGAGACCCGGGGCGATGCCGGCGAGCACGCCGAACTCCTGGACGATGCCCGCGGCGAAGGAGTCGTAGGTGCTCGATTCGGGCAGGGCCAGTCCGTCCGCGAGCGTTTCGAGCAGCTCGTCCGCGCGATCGGCCTCCTGCGGGAGCAGGACGCCCCGCTCGGCGGCGTCGCTCAGCCGCTCGGCGAACCGCTCGAGCCTCTGCCCGATCCGCTCGCCGAGCTCTCCCGCGGCCTTGCGGGTGAAGGTGAGGCCGAGCACTCGCTCCGGCGCGACGAGCCCGTTCGCGACGAGCCAGACCACCCGGCTCGCCATCGTCTCGGTCTTGCCGCTGCCCGCGCCCGCCACCACGAGCGCGCTGCCGGCGAGCGGATGCTCAATGATCCGCCGCTGCTCGGGGGTCGGCGGGAGCACCCGATCGGGCGACGGCGCGATCAGTTCGGCGATGCGCTCCGCCGAGAACACCGGCGGAGCGGTGCGGGGCCGGGTCTCGGTCATGCGCGGCTCACCGGGGGGATGATGTGCAGGCGGCACGCGCCGGGTGCGAAGCCATCGCTGCAGTGGTGCTCGACGCGCGCGGTGAAGCTGCCCGCGGCCATGACCCGCGCGATCTCGGAGATGCGCTGGGAGATCGCCGCGCGCGCGGCATCGTCGAGCGGGGCCTGCCTCAGCTCGAGATAGCTGCGGCTCTTCGTGGCCTTCGGATGCACGTAGAGCAGCCGCGCGCCGCCGTTCGGCGTCTCGTCGGAACCGGATCCCGTGGCCTCCACCGCCTCCGCGAAGCCGCCGAGCAGCAGGCCGAGCTGGTAGGCCTGCAGCTGCGGGTGCTGCTCCGCCGCCGGACCGCTCGGCGCGGAGGCGCCGGTCTTCAGATCGAGGATCGATATCTCGTCCCGGCCGTCAGACCCGTCCGCAGTTCGAGCCGATCCGCGAGACCCCGCAGCTCGGCCCGCTCGACCGTCACTCCGAAGCCCGCCTCGCTGTCGAGCAATCGCCCGCCCGCCGCCGTGAAGGCCGCGAGGTAGTCGGCGAGGCCCTGCGCCATATGCCGGGCAGCCGCCAGCGTGCGCTCGCTCTCCCATTCGGCGTCGAAGCGGAGCTTCCCCCACTCCGCCGCGATCGCCGCGAGGATTGCCTCGGCGTCGGCCGATTCGGCGGTCTCGAGCGCGTGATGGACGAGCGTGCCGAGGCTCGCGGAGATCCCTCCCGCTCCCCGCCGAGATGCTGCACGGCCCAGTCGAGGGGGCACTCCTCCGCGCGCTCGAGCTGGGACGGGCTCACCGGCACGACGAGCTCGGGGTCGCCGTCGAGGTCGATGAGCGGGGCCTCGCTGCTGGGCGGCAGCACCCCGTACCACTCGTCGGGGTGCGCACCGGGGACCTGCTCTGCGGCGAGCAGGGCGAGCGAGCGCAGGGCGACCGCATCGTCCGGGTCCTCGGTCAGCCGGCGACGCATCTCGGCCACGGCGCCGCGCAGGGTGAGCCGGGAGCTCGGCAGCGGGTCGCCGACCTCGTACTCGCGCCCCAGCCCGAAGAACGGTCCCGGATGGTGCTCCTCGTCGGCGACGCTCAGCACCAGCAGCTCGTCGCGGGCGCGCGAGCAGGCGAGAGCGAAGAGCCGCAGCTCGTCGTGCAGGGTCTCGCGCCGCTCGGGCTGCAGCGCCTCGCCGCCGAGCAGCCACCGCTCGAGCGGGAGCACGCCGAGCAGCGAGCCCTGGGCGCGCAGATTCGGCCAGACCCCGTCCTGCGGGCCGAGCACGCAGACGAACGCGAACTCCCGCCCGATGGCGCCCTGCGGGGTGGTCACGGTGACCTCGTCGCGGGCGCTGCGCGCCGCCAGCGTGTCCTCGGGCACGTCGGTGGCGAGCACTTCGTCCAGCAGCTCGGCGAGCGGCTGATCGCTGCTCTGCTCTTCGTGCCGCTGCAGGCGGAAGAAGAGGCCGAGCACGGCATCGAGCGCACGGTTCGCGGAGTCGGATCGCGCGCCGAGAGCCCCGAGCGCCTCGTCCTGCCAGAGCTCGGCGAGGCCGGTGCGCTGCCAGATCGCCCACAGCGTCTCACGGGCGGTGCCGCCGGCCTCGCGTGCGCTCCGCCCCGCCGCGGCGATGAGCCCGAGTCGTCGCAGTGCGCGGCCGCCGGCGCTGTCGATCAGCGGCCGCTCACCGGGAAAGGCGAAGCCCTCGAGCAGCATCTCGTCGACCGTGAACGCGGGGCGCTCCTGCTCGCGCGCCTCCCGCCGCTCCTGCAGCAGCAGACCGCCGCGCAGGCGGCGCACGGCGACCGCGTCGAGTCCGCCGATCTGGCCGCCGAGCACCTCGAGCAGTCTCGCGGAGTCCAGGGGGACGATGCCGAGCGCGTGCCGAAGCAGCGCGACGAGCTCGCGCACGATGCGGTGCTCGCGCAGCACCAGGCCGCCGGCCGAGACGCCGGTGGGGATCTGACGCTCGGCGAGCAGCCTGGCGGCGCGCGCGACCTCGCCCCGGCTGCGGCAGACGACCGCCATCTCGCGCCAGGGCGTTCGCTCCTCGGCGGCGCCGGTACCGCCTTCGGTGCCGATGCCCAGATGACGTGCCCGCAGCCGATGGGCGAGAACGCCCAACTGCTCGGCGGGCGAGCCTGCACGGGCGAATCGCACGGCAGGGAGATCCTGCCCGGTGCCGGAGCCGCGATCCGACTCCGCCGACTCCGCGGCCCGCTGTCCCCCGACCCCCGCCGCGCCGATGCGCTCGGTGAGCCGGCTCACCAGGTCGCGCATCTCGGCTCCGTGCCGGTGCACCCTCTCGAGGACGGCGAGCTGCTCGGGCCCCTCGTCCGGAAGCGGTCGCGCTCCGCGCCGGGCCAGCTCGTCGCCCAGCCTCGCGAGCACCGCCGTCGACTCGCCCTGGAAGGCGCCGGCCCCGACGTCGGGGTCTCCGAACGCCCATACCCGGCTGCCGCGCGAGGCGCAGGCCGCCAGCAGCGCGAGCTCCCCCTCCCCGAGCTGCTGGGCGTCGTCGACGATGACGAGCCGCGGTACGCCGGTCTCGCCGTCGCCGCCCTCCCGCAGCACCGCCGTGGCCGCGCGCAGCAGGCCGCTCGAGGTGAACTCGTCGGGGCGCTCCCGCGACAGCTCGTCCCGCACCTCGGCGACCAGGCCGAGCACCGATTCCCAGCGCAGCAGCAGCTCGGGGTCGGGGGCGCGGGTCTGCGCCTCGCGTCCGCCTCGGTCGCGGGCCGCGACGAACAGGTCCCGCGCCCGCTCGGGCGAGAGATCGAAGTCGTCGAGCACCCGCCAGAACTCGCGCAGCTCCGCCCGGAACCGCTCGCTCGCGAGCACCTCGGGGGCGAAGGCGGCGGTGAGGTCGCGGCCCGCTGAGCCGTCCTCCGCGACGGCGCCCTCGGCAGAGGCACCCAAGGCAGAGGCGCCCTCGGACAGGGCGCGATCCACCGCCCGCGCGATCGCCTCGTCGTGCGCCGTGCCCGTGAGCAGCCGGGGCGCCGGACGCCCTGTGGCCGCGAACTCGCGCGCGATCACCGCGAAGGCCAGCGAGGCGGGGGGTGCACCGGGTGCCGCCGAGCGCGCAGCCGAGACGGGTCTCGAGACGCTCGCAGGCGCGCCGGCAAGCAGTAACCCCGGGCAAGCACGAGCAGCCGCTCGTCGGCGAAGCCGGGCAGCCCGGAGACACGCGCGAACGACTCGACCGCCAGCAGGCTCTTGCCCGTTCCCGGAGCTCCCAGCACGCGGGCGTGCCGGGCGGGGTCGAGCTCGAGCACCCGTCGCTGCGAGGGGTCGAAAGTGGGCATGCGGCAAGCCTAGAGGCGGCCACTGACAAGTACGCCGTCGGGTCGCGAGAGGGACGGGTGACACGCGGGAATAGACGATATGGGGGTGGTCACCCCTTGACAGGACTGGGGCCCCGACTCGCATGATCGGTGGTTACCAGCCCTCGTTCCAGTAACTGAAGTCTTGGAGCAACGAGGGGCTGGCCTATCACCAGTCGAGATTGGAGGCCCCAGTGTTCCCTTATCGTACGTTCATCGGCCTGGACGTGCACGCACGATCTGTGGTCGCGCACGCGATCAATATTGATGCCGAGCAACCTGTCCGGAAGAAGTTCCCCTACGACCCGTTCCAGGTCATCGAGTGGGCGCGCACGCTGCCCGGCCCGACCACGGTTGTCTACGAGGCCGGCCCGACCGGATACGACCTCGCCCGCCACTTCAGTGATGCCGGGATCGAGTGCGTGGTCGCGGCCCCCTCGAAACTGCAACGCCCGACCGGGGATCGGGTGAAGACCGATGCCCGTGACGCGGCACACCTCGCGAAACTCCTCCAGCTCGGACAGATCGTCCCGGTCGCGATCCCCACGATCACGGCCGAAACCGCGAGGGATCTCGTGCGCGCCCGGGAAGACTGCCGACACGATCTCATGGCGGCCAGGCATCGCCTCTCAAAGCTCCTCCTCCGGCACGGGTACGTGTACGACAGCACCACCTGGACACAGAAACACCTCGCCTGGTGCCGGGCACACCGGACCGGGACCCCCGCCTACACAGCGGCATTCGATGCCGCCTACGAGACCGTCGAGCAGACCCTGACCCGCAGAACACGGCTCGATGCCGCGATCAAGGAGATGGCAGCGGATTCCGAGTTCACCCCGGTGGTGCATCGGCTCGGGTGCCTGCGCGGGATGGGCACGCTCACCGCGTTCGCTCTCACTGTCGAGATCGGCGACTGGGACCGGTTCACCGGCAAGACCATCGGCTCCTATCTCGGCCTCGTTCCGTCGGAGTATTCGACCGGTGGATCGCGCAGGCTCGGAGCGATCACGAAGACCGGCAACTCTCACGCCCGCAGGCTGCTGGTCGAAGCGGCCTGGCATCATCGACGCGAGTACCGTCCCGGCTATTCGCCCTCGCTGGAGAAGCGTCTCGCGCTCGCGTTCCCGGCCGCACGAGCGCGCGGGCAGGTCGGGAACGAGCGGCTGCACCGGCAATGGGTGCGTCACACCGTCCGTCGGAAGAAGAGCACGGTCGCCTGTGTCGGGATCGCGAGAGAACTCGCGGGCTGGTGCTGGTCCCTCGCGACGCTCACCGAGTGACCGGCCGCCCAGAGACTGCCGGCCTGCCCGTGAACGAGGGTGCGGGGCCTACGAACACGTGGAGTGACCCACTCTTGCACTATGAGCAGCCGATACCGGTGACGCTCGCGAATAGACCGTGGCACCGCTCCACTCGCACGTTTCGCCCTGCGGTACCCAACCCACGCATATCAGTCTGATCGTGTAAACGTCGTAAAGACACGTCAGGCCCAGGATCCCCCTTTCACGGGTCCGGCCGGTAGAACTGGAACGATCCGAGCGGCCGTACACCTCTCGGATCGTTCCACCATGCTTACTTGACAAACACAACCACATATCAGTGCACGTACTGCTGCCCGGAAGCGCGCTGAGCAGCAATACGCGCACCATTGCGGGGGCCGGCGAGAGCGGGGGCCCGGCGAGAAGCGGGCGCGAGCGAGAAGCGGACCCACGACGCCGGCCGGCGTGCGCTGCGAGCGAACTGAGGGCGGATCCGACGATCGCGGAGCGGCCCACGCCGTAGACTCGCAGGCAGCACCTCGCGCAGCACGGCGCGACGCACCCAGCGATTCAGGAGGCACCCGTGGAAGTCCGCATCGGCATCATCCAGAGCCAACGCGAGCTCAACTTCGAGACCGACGAGGCCGCGGACGAGGTGCGCGGTCGCGTCGAGAAGGCGCTGGGCGGCGGCCTCGAGCCCCTCGTCGCCTTCACCGACACCAAGGGCAAGCAGTACCTCGTCGCGACGGCATCGATCGCCTACGTCGAGCTCGGCGGCGAGTCGGGCCGCAAGGTCGGCTTCATCAGCTGACCGGAAGGGTCACGCCGACCGCTCCAAGAGGACCGCGACCTCCAAATGCGAGGTGTGCGGCCGGCGCTCGAGGCGAAGGCCATTTCTGGCCTTCGCGCGCCGGGGCGCCGCAGCCGTCCCGGCTGCGGTCATGTCGACCTCTCCAAGAGAACCGCCACCTCCATGTGGGAGGTGTGCGGGAACATGTCGAACACCCTCGCCGCGCGCACCCCGTACGCCGGCATGGCGGCGAGATCGCGGGCGAGGCTCTCCGGGTTGCAGCTCGAATAGACGACGCGCCGGATCGCGGATCCCTCGATCCACTCCGCGAGCCGGGCGCCGATGCCGCGCCGGGGCGGGTTCACGATCAGCAGCTCCGGCCGATCCGCGGGCGATGAGGAGAGCGCGAACTCCGTCGCGTCGGCGGCGATGAACGACGCCCGCAGCCCGGCCTCGCGCGCCGATCGCCGTGCCGAGTCCACCGCGGCCCCGCTGAGCTCGACGCCGATCACCTCGCGATCCGCGCCCCCGGAACCGAGCGCGACGTGCAGCGCGAAACCGCCCACGCCGCAGTAGAGATCCCAGACGGATCGCGGATCCGCCGCGGCGACCCACGACGCCGCCTGCGCGTAGAGCTCCCGCGCCACCGCGGTGTTCGTCTGGAAGAAGCTCTGCGGCCTGAGGTGCAGCGCGAGCGGCCGATCCGCCGTGCCGAGCCGCATCGGCAGCGATGACCCGAGCAGCAGCTCCTCGCGCTCCCCCTCGAGCACGGCCTTGTGCTCGGGCAGCAGGTTGACCGAGATCACGACGGCGTCCGGCACGAGCTCGCGCAAGCGGTCCAGCCGTGAGCGCAGTACGTCGAGCGAGCGCTGCGTGCGCACGACGAAGCGGATCATCAACTCGCCGGAGGGCGAGACCCCGGTGGCGCTCGCGTCACCATGCATCGGCACAGCCTCAGTGACGGGCTCGCCGCCGGGCGAGACCGTCACATGCACGAACTTCAGCTCGCCCCGCCGCTCGGGCACCGAGTAGGGCGGCAGCCCGGTCTCCTCGAGGAAGCCGGCGATCGCGGGCACCACGGCCGCGATCTCCGGCGCCTGGATCAGGCACTCGCGCAGGTCCACGCCCTCGCCGGAAGGGCCGAGGATGCCGAGGGTGATGCGGCCGCCGGGCCCGGGAGCACCGCCCACCACGAGCTTCACCCGGTTGCGGAAATCGCGCTCGGGGCTCGGGAACGCCGGCAGCCAGGCGCGATCCGGAACCGCGGGCAGCAGGGAACGGCAGCGCGCCTCCTTCGCCGCCAGCTGGTCGGCGTACGGCGTCTCGATGAGGGCGCACGAGCGGCACTCCCCCGCCTCGAAGTACCGGCAGTGCAGGGGCATCGCTCAGGCCGTCAGCCCCAGGCCGTCCATGCGCCTGATGTGGTCGGCGATCAGCTCGGTGAAGACGGGTTCGACCTCGCTCGCGACGAACGGGCGCCCCTCGCTCAGCAGCAGCACGTCGCGCGCCACCAGCAGGGTGTCGCCCACGAGCCGCCGCCCCCACAGGGCGAGCCGGTTCGCGAGCGCGGGATCCGCCGCGATCTCGGCCGCGAGCAGCTCGCGCACCTCGTCCCGCCCGGTGCTCTCCGTGAGGATCGCGATGGCCTCCGAGCGGAAGGAGTCCTTCAGCCCGCCGGCGAGCGAGGCGAAGAAGTCGTCGAAGAGCCCGCTCACGAGGTAGAGGAAGAGCACGTGCTGGTGCCAGTCGGGCACCTCGACGCGCGCGACGTAGCGGTCGATCACCTTGGTGTAGGGCTCCATGAGCTGCTCGGGCTCGTGCCCGCGCCGGCGGATCTCGTCGGTGAGCCGCTGCTGCTTGGAGAGCGCGACCCCCGCGACGCGCGCGAGCACGTCCTTCGCCTTGAGCGAGGGCGCCCCGCCGACGGCGCGCGCCGCCGCCTCGTAGATCTCGAGCCGCAGATAGGCCGTGAGGCCGAGGAAGGTCAGGATGTTCGGGGCGAACTCGGCGACCTCGACGCGCACCGCGGCGTCGCCGGCATCGCGCGACCCCAGCTTGCGCGTGGGGGTCGTCTGCTTGCGCAGCTTCTTGATCCACTCGAACACCTCGCCAGTGTACCGGCGACGCACAGCGTGCACCGCATAGACTGGGTGCTGCATTCGACGGCGGATCGACCGCGGCCCTGCCGCGGGCGGCGACCGCCGAAGCACTCACGCGGGCGACGAGGATCGTCCGCAGCTACGCCTGTGGTTCGAGATCAGCGCGTAGCATCGCAATCTCATACAGAACAGGTAGACCAGAGTGACCACGTTCACCGAACTCGGCGTCGAACAGGATATGGTCGACGCCCTCGCCGACCAGGGCATCGTCGACGCCTTCCCCATCCAGGAGCAGACGATCCCCCTCGCCCTCGACGGGCAGGACATCATCGGCCAGGCCAAGACCGGCACCGGCAAGACCTTCGGCTTCGGCCTGCCGCTGCTGCAGCGCATCGGCGCGAACCCCGAGCCCGGCGTGCAGGCGCTCGTGGTGGTGCCGACCCGCGAGCTCGCGGTGCAGGTGTTCGAGGACCTCGAGCTCGCCTCGAAGAACCGCGGCGTGCAGATCGTCCCGATCTACGGCGGCAAGGCCTACGAGGGTCAGATCGAGCAGCTGAAGGCCGGCGCGCAGGTCGTCGTCGGCACCCCCGGGCGCCTGCTCGACCTCGCCGGGCAGCGCCTCCTGACCCTCGGCAACGTGCGCGAGATGGTGCTCGACGAGGCCGACAAGATGCTCGACCTCGGCTTCCTCGCCGACATCGAGAAGCTCTTCGCCCAGACCCCCGAGTCGCGCCACACGATGCTGTTCTCGGCGACCATGCCCGGCACGATCGTGGCGCTCGCGCGTCGCTTCATGCGGGGCCCGATCCACATCCGGGCGACCGACCCCGACGAGGGGGCGATGCAGGCGAACATCGAGCACATCGTCTACCGTGCGCACTCCCTCGACAAGGACGAGGTCATCGGCCGCATCCTGCAGGCCGAGGGCCGCGGCAAGACCGTCGTCTTCATGCGCACCAAGCGCGCCGCCGCGAAGCTGCAGGAGGAGCTCGTGGACCGCGGCTTCTCCGCCGCGAGCGTGCACGGCGACCTGAACCAGGACCAGCGCGAGCGCGCCATGGCGGCGTTCAAGGCCGGCAAGAAGGACATCCTCATCGCGACCGACGTCGCGGCCCGCGGCATCGACGTCGACGACGTGACGCACGTCATCAACCACACCGTGCCCGACGACGAGAAGACCTACCTGCACCGCGTGGGCCGCACGGGCCGCGCGGGCCGCACCGGCATCGCCGTCACCTTCGTCGACTGGGACGACATGCACAAGTGGGCGCTCATCAACAAGGCGCTCGACTTCGGCACCCCCGAGCCGCGGGAGACCTACAGCTCCTCGCCGCACCTCTACGAGGACCTGAAGATCCCCGAGGGCACGAAGGGCCGCATCAAGGCCACCCCGGTGAAGGATCGCGCGCCGCGGGCCGATCGGCCCGAGCGGACCGAGGACGGCGGATCGCGGGAGGGCCGCGAGGGCGGAGGCCGCTCGCGCAACCGCCGGCGCACCCGCAGCGACAACCCCCGCGGAGCCGGCCGCCACGAGGCGCACGGCCACGAGGGGCACGGCCACGACGAGGACGGCCGCAGCGAGCCGGGCACCTCGAACGAGGCCCCGGCGGAGGGCGCAGCTCCCCGCCGCAGGCGCCGCCGAGGCGGCCGCGGACGCGGCCAGGGCTCGGCCGGCGCGGCGGCGACGGAGACCGCGGCCGCCGGAGCCGAGGGCGCGGGAGCGAGCGTAGGCGAGGAGGCCTGACCCTGACTCTCAGGCGCACGGTCACGGCGGGCGGAGCGGCACTCGTGCTGTTCGGCGTGATCGTGGCCGCGCCGATCCCCCTCGGACGCGGCATTCGCGTACAGCGGATCGATGCCCGCCGGCAGCCGCGCGCTGCAGCAGTTCGCGCCCGTCGCCGGACCCGGCCCCGCGGTGTACGTCGAGGCCGAGCAGCTCGAGACGCTGGTCCCGCCCAAGCCGGTCGCGCTCTACACCCTGCAGCAGTTCATGTCGAGCGGGGTGGTCAACTGGGGCGGCTACAAGTTCACGTACTACAGCCAGCAGGTGCTGCCCGGACCCGGGCTCGCGATCCCCGGCCGCCACGTCAACGAGGACGGCTACGTGAGCGACGCCCACGGCTTCATCGTGCTCGCGGGATCGGCGCCGAAGGGCACCGTCTACGACACCCCGTTCGGCTACCAGGGCAAGATCTACGACCGGGGGACCTCGGGCAACCACCTCGACGTCTACATCCGCTGAGCGCCTCGTGTCGTGGGCGGATCACCAGCCCTCCCGCACGATTCGGAACCATGCCGAGAGGGCAAAAATCACGCTGGGTTCCGAGAAACAGCACGATTTTTGCCCTCTCGGCGCAGTTCACAATGGGCTTCGAGAGACGCTGCGTCCACTATCGGCGCGGGGCAGCCCGAAATCACGCGGGCTCGACGCCGTCGACGTAGAGCCAGTGCCCCGCCTCGCGCACGAAGCGACTGCGCTCGCGCTGCTCGAGACGACCCTCGGGCGTGCGCGCGATCGCGGTGAAGGTCACGAAGCCCTCGGCGTCGAAGGGCCCGCCGGCCTCGACGCCCTCGACGAGCAGGCGGATCCACCGCAGCGACTCGTCGATCTCGAGCGAGTCGGGGCGCGTCGACGGGTGCCAGCTCGCGAGCAGATAGGGCGCGAGGCCGCGGGCGAAGGCGCTGTAGCGGGAGCGCATGAGACGCTCGGCGGTCGGCGCGGCGGCGCCTCCGTGCAGCGGGCCGCAGCACGCGGCGTACGGCTCGCCGCGCCCGCAGGGGCAGGGCCGATCCGCTCCGGCAGAGGTCATCGGCACCGTCACCGCAGCACCGTCATCGCGGCACCGCGGCGAGCGCGCGGATCGCCTCGACCGTCTCCGCCCGGCTCGAGCGCTCGCCCAGCCGATTGGGCTTGCCCGCGCCGTGGTAGTCGCTCGCGCCGGTGACGACCAGGCCGTGCCGGGCGGCGGCCTCCGCGAGCGGCGGCAGCCAGTCGGCGCGGTTCTCCGGATGGTCGAGCTCGATACCCCAGAGCCCGGCCCGCGCGAACTCCGCGACGGCGTGCGGGTCCACGGCCCGCGACTGCCGTCCCGCCGCGGGGTGCGCGAGCACGGGCACTCCCCCGGCCTCGCGCACCAGGCGGATCGCGTCGACCGTCTCGATCGCGTAGGTCGGCACGTAGTAGCGGGATCTCGGGTGCAGCACGTCCGCGAATGCGGCGCCGCGGTCCGCGAAGTACCCGGCGCTGACGAGCGCGTCGGCGATGTGGGGGCGCCCGATCGTGCGATCCGCCCCCTGCTCGATGACGGCGTGCCAGTCGATGTCGAAGTCCGCCGAGAGGCGATCCACCATCTCGCGGGCGCGTCCGAGCCGCGAGTCGCGCACCCGCGTGAGCTCGATGCCGAGCGGGGCCGCCGACGGCTCGAAGCCGTAGGCGAGCAGGTGGGTGGATCGCCAGTCGTGACGCGTGGTGATCTCCATGCCGGGCAGGAAGTCGAGGCCGAGCTCCGCGGCGACCGCGCGCGCCTCGTCCCAGCCGCCCACGGTGTCGTGATCGGTGAGCGCGAAGCCCGCAAGCCCCAGCGCCGCCGCCTCCGCGGCGATCTCGGCGGGCGAGGTGGTGCCGTCGCTGTACACGGAGTGCGTGTGCAGATCGTAGCGGCCGGGCATAGCGTCAATGCTATGCCCTGGGCGCCCGCGCGGACCGCACGGCCCCCGCCGCCCGCGATGGGAGAATGGAGCCCATGAGCGACACCCACGAGGCCGAGGTCAGCAACGAGAGCCGCAGCACCGCACCGCGCGGCGGCGCCTTCCTCGACTACATCTCGCGAGGATGGGCGGACCGCGACGACCCGCTGCCCGCCCGGCGCGAGGCCGCCGCTTACGCCGCGGCGCGCCGCCGCGCCCTGAGCGAGCAGTTCCCCGGCGAGCGCCTCGTGATCCACGCCGGCCTCATGAAGCAGCGCTCGAACGACACCTTCCACCCCTTCCGGGCGCACAGCGCCTTCGCGCACCTCACCGGCTGGGGCTCCGAGGCGGAGCCGGGCGCCGTGCTCGTGCTCGACGCGACCGGCGACGGTCTCGAGGAGACCCTCCACTTCCGCGAGCGCGCGGGTCGCGACAGCGAGGAGTTCTTCGCGAACCCCGAGATCGGCGAGTTCTGGATCGGCCCGCGTCCCTCCCTCGCCCAGGTCGCCGCCGGGCTCGGCCTCGCCACGGCACCGCAGGGCGCCTTCGAGCCGCGCGAGGGCGACCGCGCGCTCGGGGCGGGCGAGGACGACCCCGATCTCGCCCGCGCGACGAGCGAGCTGCGCCTCGTGAAGGACGAGTACGAGCTCGCGCAGCTGCAGCTGGCGGTCGATGCCACGGCCCGCGGCTTCGACGAAGTGCTCGCCTCGCTCGGCCGCGCCGCGGCCGCGCCCCGCGGCGAGCGCGTCGTCGAGGGCGTCTTCAACCAGCGCGCCCGGCTCGACGGCAACGAGGTCGGCTACGAGACGATCGCCGCGGCCGGGCACCACGCCTGCACCCTGCACTGGGTGCGCAACGACGGCGACATCCGCGAGGGCGATCTGCTGCTGCTCGACGCCGGCGTCGAGCTCGACAGCCTCTACACGGCCGACATCACCCGCACGGTGCCGATCTCGGGCGTCTTCTCCCCCGTGCAGCGGCGGGTCTACGAGGCGGTGCTCGAGGCGGCCGACGCGGCGCGCGCGATCGTGCGGCCCGGCATCCGCTTCGGCGACGTGCACGACACCGCGATGCGGGTCATCGAGCGGCGCACCCGCGAATGGGGGCTGCCGCTCGGCATCGCGATCGACGGGCGCACGGTCGGAGGAACGGCGCCGGACGGCGGGACCGGATCCGCGACCGACGCCGAGGCGATCCCCTACCACCGCCGCTACATGGTGCACGGCACGAGCCACCACCTCGGCCTCGACGTGCACGACTGCGCGCAGGCGCGCCGGGAGATGTACCTCGACGGCATCGTCGAGGCGGGCATGTGCTTCACGATCGAACCGGGGCTCTACTTCCAGCCCGACGACCTGACCGTGCCCGAGGAGTACCGCGGCATCGGCGTGCGCATCGAGGACGACATCGTCGTCACCGAGACCGGCTGCCTCAACCTCTCGGCCGCCATCCCCCGCACCGCCGACGACGTGGAGGCGTGGGTGCGGGCGGCCAAGGCTGACGCGTAGCATTCGCGGCCACCCGGGGCGCCGGCACCGCATGAGGTCCGATCTCGGCACACGGACGTCCGATCACGGCATGTGCGACCGCGCGCCGCGCGCTTGAATGGGGGCAGATCCGAGTCGAGAGGAGCATCATGAGCGGCAGGATCAGCCTCAACGCCTTCCAGATCGCCACCCCGTGCCAGCACACCTCGGGCGCCTGGCGCAATCCGCGCTCGCGGGCCGCCGAGGGGTACACGGACCTCGAGTACTGGACCGGCCTCGCGCAGACCCTCGAGCGCGGCAAGTTCGACTCGCTGTTCCTCGCCGACGTGCTCGGCGTGTACGACGTGTACGGAGGCTCCCCCGACGCGGCGATCAGGGGCGCCGCCCAGGTCCCGATCCTCGACCCCTTCACCCTCATCTCGGCGATGGCGGCCGTGACCTCCAGGCTCGGCTTCGCGGTCACCGCGGCGACGACCTACGAGCAGCCGTACGCGCTGGCGCGCCGCTTCTCCTCGCTCGACCACCTCACGAAGGGCCGCATCGGCTTCAACGTGGTGACCTCCTACCTCGAGAGCGCCGCGCGCAATCTCGGCCTGGACGCCCAGCTCGACCACGACCTGCGCTACGACATGGGCGACGAGTTCATGGAGGTCGTCTACAAGCTCTGGGAGGCGTCCTGGGAGGACGACGCGGTGCTCGCCGACCGCGAGTCGGGCGTCTTCGCCGACCCGTCGAAGGTGCACCCGATCGGGCACGAGGGCGAGCACTACCGGGTGCCCGGGATCCACCTCACCGCGCCCTCGCCGCAGCGCACGCCGGTGATCTTCCAGGCGGGAGCCTCCTCGCGCGGCACCGCCTTCGCCGCACGGCACGGCGAGGGCGTCTTCATCAACGGCATGCGCAAGGACATCGCGGCGAGGATCGTGGGCTCGCTCCGCGACGCCGCCGAGCAGGCGGGGCGCCCGCGCGACGCGCTGCGCGTCATGCAGCAGATCACCGTGATCGTCGGGGACAGCGACGCCCAGGCCGAGCGCCTGCACCGGGAGGCGATCTCCTACGCCACGCCGGAGGCCTCACTCGCGCTCTACGGCGGATGGTCGGGCGTCGACATGTCGGGCTTCGCGCCGGATCAGGTGCTCGAGTACGTCGACACGAACTCGATGCGATCCACACTCGCGCTGCTGACCACGGCGGATCCGGAGAAGAGGAAGTGGACCACCTCGGACCTCGTGGAGTTCATGCGGATCGGCGGCGTGGGCCCCGTGATCGTGGGCGGCCCGGAGACGGTCGCCGACGAGATCGAGGACTGGGTCGAGACCGCGGGGCTCGACGGCATCAACCTCTTCCACGCGGTCTCGCCGGAGACCTACGAGCAGTTCGTCGAGCTCGTGGTGCCCGAGCTGCAGAAGCGCGGCCGGGTCTGGGACGACTACGCGGGCAGCACCCTGCGCGAGTACTACTACGGCGAGGGACGGCAGCGGGTCCGCGACGACCACCCCGCGGCGGCGCACCGGCGGCGCTGAGCGGCGGGCGGCACCGAACGGCGGCACCGAACTGCGCGGCCGATGGGCGCGGCCGACGGGCATCCCGCGTTAGAGTGGGGCTGTCCGACGGCGGAGGGGGTGCGATGCTCGATCGCTTCAGCACCCTCGACTACCCGCCGGCCCAGCGCACCGAGGCCTGGCGCGCGCATCTCAGCGAGGCGCTGTTCGTCGCCGACTACCGCCCGCTGAGCGAGGAGGGCATCGTCAGCGACCACGCCGCGATGTCGGTCGACGAGGGCCGCGTGCACAGCTTCGCGAGCAACGGCCACGTCGTCGATCTCACCGCGACGGCCGCGGGCGGATCGGCCCCCATCCTCTACTTCACGACCGTGCTCTCTGGACGGGCGATGTACTGGTCGCGCAGCGCGATGGAGATCGCGGGCCCGGGCGACACGCTCGTCTACGATCCCGCCGACCCCTTCTTCATCTCCTTCCACGACGACACGCGCCTCGTGCTCTTCGAGTCGCGCGAGGGCGCGCTGCCCCTGGCGGACCAGTGGCGCAGGCGCCCGTGCGCACGGCTGCGCACGGGGCTCGCGCGTGCGGGCGGCGCCCAGGGTGCGCCGGAGGCCCTGCAGCACGTCTACGCCGGCCTGCGCGGCGGCGACCGCGAGGCCCGGCTCGGCGAAGCCGCGGATCGGCTGATCCGCACGCTCGAACGCGCGGCCGCCGAGGCCCTCGCCCCGGGGCACTACTCCTCCGCGGTCGAGTACATCGAGGCCAGGCTGCACGATCCGGGCCTCAGCGTTCGCGAGCTGGCCGCGGCCGTGCACCTCTCGGAGCGGCAGCTCGCCCGGGTCTTCGCCGAGCGCGGCGCCTCCCCGAGCGGCTTCATCATCGAGGCCCGGATGCGCCGCGCCGAGCGTCTGCTCGCGGCGGGCGACCGCTCCGTGCGGGAGGTGGCGACCGAATGCGGCTACGCCTCGGCCTCCCACTTCTCGCGCACCTTCTCGGCGCACGCGGGCTGCTCGCCGGCGGCCTTCCGCACCCGGAGGCGGCGCGGATCCGCCTGAGCGCTCCGCGCAGCCGGCGAGGTCGGCGTGATCAGCGCGGCGAGTCCCCCGCCTCGGCCTGCCCGCTCAGGATGCCGCGCGCACGGTGCACGAGCGAGGGCGCGGTGATGAGGTCGTAGCGGGAGGCCACGAACTGCATCACCGAGGAGAAACCCCGCCGGTTGCGGTTCATCGCGTAGGAGAGCACCATGAACAGCATGCCGAAGCCGGCGCCGATCGCGACCGCGGCGAGGAAGACGCCGAAGATCGCGGCGTTCTCGGGCTGGAAGATGAAGAGCAGGATGCCGAGGAAGAGCCCCAGGTAGGCTCCCGAGAGCGCGCCCATGAGCGCCACCCGGCCGTAGCTGAGCTTGCCGGTCACCCGCTCGACGCTGCGCAGCTCGTTGCCGAGGATCGACACCTCGTTCACCGGGAAGTCGGCGCGCACGAGGCGGTCGACTGCCTGCATGGCGTCGGCGTAGCGGTCGTAGGTCGAGATGATCTCGCCCTTCGGCAGTTCGGGCATGCGCGGCATGCGCCGACCGGAGTACGGGCTGGAATTGCTCATGCTCCGATTCTCCCATCCCGGGCTGGGGACGGCTCAGCTTCCGCTCCGGGCGAACGCGACGATGGCCTGGGGGTAGCCGGGCACCGGCAGCTCGCGCTGCGTCAGGTCGTCGAGCCGCACGAGCGTGACGCCGCGCCATCCCTCGCCGCGGGTGTTGCCGCCCGCGATCGCCGCGTACTCGGAGCCCTCGGCATCGCGCCACGGCGCCACCGTCTCGTGCGGCACGGCGAGCGGCGCGATCCGTTCCTCCCCCGTGTCGAGATCGAGGATCGAGAGGCTCGGCCCGCCGCTCGCGTTGCCGAAGGCGCCCGTGCCGACGGTGAGGAGCAGGCGGCCGGCGCGCGCGGTGCCGTGGGTGTGGGAGTTCTGGGCGCTCGGCAGCGCGGTCGCGGCGCCGCTGCGCGGGTCGAGGCGGATCACCGTGAGCCCCTGATAGGGCAGCAGGATCGCGCCGTCGTCGTCGACCGCCGCGTAGTGCCCCTTCTCCCACGAGGCGAGCCCGCCCTCCGTGCCGAAGGGCGCCACCGGGTAGGAGACGGGTGCGAGAGTCCCGGCGTCGACGACGGTCACCGTGAAGGAATCGTGGTCGATCGTCGCGGCCCAGCCGCCGTCGGGCGCCACGACGACATCGAAGGGGCGGGCGCCCACGGGCACGGAGGCCACGAAGGCCCCCTACCGGGCGTCGTAGACCTCCAGGTAGTACCCGCCGTCCGCTGCCGCCACGGCGGTGTAGACGCGCGAGCCGTCCGGGGCGACGGCGAGGCCGAGACCGCCCTGGCGGTACTCCCCGTAGCCGATCCCCGAGGCGGGGTGCGGGAAGGGCACGAGCGCCCGGCGCTCCAGCGCGGCGAGATCGATCACCGCGAGCCCCTCCGCGGTCGCCGCGTACGCGGTGCCGGTCCCGGGGTCGACGCCGACGCTCCAGGGGGCCGCGCCCGCGGGCACCAGCGCGACGGCCTCCACGTCCGGGCGGGACGGGTCGATGACCGCGAGCTCGGAGCCGTCGGCCAGCGAGGCGAGGAGCAGCATCTCGGGCTCCTCGGGCACGGGCTCGGGCGCGACGGTCCGGGGCGCGGCCGTCTCCGGTCCGGGTGCGGCCGCCTCGCGGGCCTCCGGCGCTGCGGCTGCGCAGCCGGCGACGAGCAGCCCGGCGAGCAGCGGGAGCAGGAGCGAACCGCGGCGGCGCAGGCGCAAACCGCGAGGGCGCAGGCGCAAACCGCGGTGGCGCAGACGCGCGCGGCTCGGAGACGGAGGCTTCACCCGCCCAGTCTGCCCGACGCCGCTCCGAGGCCGCTGGATCGCCGGCCGCCGAGGCGTCGAGCCGCCCGGCTCCTGGCTCCGCGACACCCGGGACGGCGCGGACGCGGAAGGCAGCGGGAAGCCCGTGACATGCCCTACCGTAGAGACGTGAGCAATTCGAGGGTCTTCGTGGGGCGCCTGGCGGGGCGCGGGGTGTTCGACCCCGCGGGCGACCGCATCGGCAAGGTGCGCGACGTGCTCGTGGTCTACCGCGCGAGCGCGGCGCCCCGGGTCGTCGGCCTCATCGTCGAGATCCCCGGGAAACGCCGGGTCTTCGTGCCCATCGGCCGCATCACCTCGATCTCGGCGGGGCAGATCATCGCGACGGGCCTCATCAACGTCCGCCGCTTCGAGCAGCGCGGCGGCGAGACCCGCATGATCGCCGAGATGATCGGCCGCGAGGTCGCCCTCGCGGACGGCACTTCGGCCACGATCGAGGACGCCGCGATCGACCGCGCGCGCAGCGGCGAGTGGCTCGTCTCCGAGCTGTTCGTGCGGCTTCCCCGCCCCTCGGCCCCCTTCGCCCGCGGCGACACCCGCATCGTGCGCTGGTCCGACATCCGCCTGCCGAGCGAGTCGACGAAGGCGCAGTCGGCCGAGCTGCTGATCCAGACCCTCGTCGATCTGAAGCCCGCCGATCTCGCCGAGGCGCTGCTCGAGCTGCCGGCCCCCCGCATGCTCGAGGTGGTCGACGAACTGCCGGACGACCGGGTCGCCGACGCGCTCGAGGAGATGGTGGAGGCGGATCAGCTCGCGCTGCTCGCGCAGCTGCACAGCGACCGCACGGCCGACGTGCTCGACCAGATGGAGCCCGACGACGCCGCCGACCTCATCGCCGCACTGCCCGCCGCCAAGGGCGAGGAGCTGCTCGAGCTCATGGAGCCCGAGGAGGCCGAGGACGTGCGACGGCTGCTCGAGTACGACGCCGACACGGCCGGCGGCCTCATGAGCCCCTCGCCGATCGTGCTCTCGGGCGAGTCGAGCGTGGCCGAGGGCCTCGCGCTCATCCGTCGCAGGGAGATCCCGCCGGCGATGGCCTCGGCGGTCTACGTCACGCATCCGCCGTTCGAGACGCCGACCGGCGAGTACCTCGGCATGGCCCACTTCCAGCGCATGCTGCGCTTCCCGCCGCACGAGCGGCTGTCGGCGCTGCTCGACACCGGGATCGAGGCGGTCCCCGCCCATGCGAGCGCCGCGGAGGTCGCGAGGCGCCTCGCGAGCTACGACATGGTGGCGCTGCCCGTCGTCGACGACCAGCACCATCTCGTGGGCGTCGTCACCATCGACGACGTGCTCGACCACCTGCTGCCCGACGATTGGCGGCACGCCGACGACCAGTCGCCGGCCGAGCGACGGCGGGGCCGGCGATGAGGCTGTTCGGGGGTCGCGACTCGGCGACCGGGCTCGATTCACCGCAGGCGGCCGGGCGGCGCGGGTACCGCGGCCGGGCCGACTTCGGCGACGGCGGCGGCAACAACGAGACCTTCGGGCGCTGGACCGAGACGATCGCCCGCGGCATGGGCACCCCGTGGTTCCTGCTGGTGCTGACGCTGTTCTGCCTCGCCTGGCTGACCTGGAACACCGTCGCCCCCGAGCAGTGGCGCTTCGACAGCGCCGCGCTCGGCTTCACCGCGCTGACGCTCATCCTCTCGCTGCAGGCCTCCTACGCCGCGCCCATGATCCTGCTCGCGCAGAACCGGCAGGACGACCGCGACCGGGTGCAGATCGAGCAGGATCGGCAGCGCGCCGAGCGCAACCTGGCCGACACCGAGTTCCTCGCCCGCGAGGTCGTGGCGCTCAGGCTCGCGATCAAGGATCTGCCCGACCGCGACTTCGTGCGCGCCGAGCTGCGCGCGCTGCTCGCCGATCTCGAGCTCGAGCGCGCCGCCGAGGAGCCCCTCGACGGGGTTGAGGCGGCCGCGGTCGAAGCACCCGAGGTCGAAGCAACCGGGCTCGAAGCGACCGGAGTCGCGCCGGCCGGGGTCGATCCGCAGCCCGAGCCCGTCGAGGGGTCGGACCACCCGCCCCGACACGGCGACCATGACTGATCGCAGCTCGGCAGATCGCGGCCCGGCTGATCGCAGCCCCGCCGAGGAGGCGCTCTGGCGCGCGCTCGATGCGGTGCGCGACCCGGAGGTGCTGCGCCCCATCACCGAGCTCGGCATGGTGGCGGGCGCCGAGGTCGACGCGGCCGGCGCGGCCACCGTGCGGCTGCGGCTCACGATCGCGGGCTGCCCCGCCGCCCGGCGCATCGAGGCCGACACACTCGCCGCGGCCGAGGGTGCCGCGGGCGTCGCATCGGCCCGCGTCGAGGTCGGCGTGATGACCCCCGAGGAGCGGCAGCGCTTCGTCGAGACCGTGCGGGGCGACCGCGCGCACCGCCCCCGCCAGTTCGGAGAGGACTCGCTCACCCGCGTGATCGCCGTGACGAGCGGCAAGGGCGGCGTCGGCAAGTCCTCCCTCACCGCGAATCTCGCGGCCGCGCTCGCGGCCCGCGGCCTCTCCGTGGGCGTCATCGACGCCGACGTCTTCGGCTTCTCGATCCCCGCGCTCATGGGACTCAGCCGCGACGGGCGCACGGAGCAGCCGACGCGGGTCGACGACATGATCCTGCCGCCCATCGCGCACGGGGTGCGGGTGATCTCGATCGGGATGTTCCTGGGCGACGCCGACCCGCGCGAGACCGCGGTGTCGTGGCGCGGCCCGATGCTGCACCGCACGATCGAGCAGTTCCTCACCGACGTCTGGTGGGGCGACCTCGACGCGCTGCTGCTCGACCTGCCGCCGGGAACGGGCGACATCGCGATCAGCGTCGGGCAGCTGCTGCCCCGCGCCGAGGTGCTCGTGGCGACCACTCCGCAGCCGGCAGCCGCCGATGTGGCGGTGCGCAGCGCGCTCGTCGCCCGCCAGACGGGGCAGCGGGTCGTCGGCGTGATCGAGAACATGGCCGGGCTCGCGCAGCCCGACGGCACGGTGCTCGAGCTCTTCGGCTCCGGCGGCGGTCAGGCGGTGGCGGATCGCCTGAGCGACGCGGAGCACGGCCCTGTGCCGCTGCTCGGCAGCGTGCCCCTCAGCCCCGAGTTCCGCGCGGCGGGCGATGCCGGCACCCCGGCGGTGCTGACCCTGCCCGACGACCCCGCCTCGCGCGAGATCGCCCGCATCACGGAGTCGCTCGCCGGGCGCGGGCGGGGGCTCGCGGGTAGGCCGCTCGGGGTGACCCCCGTCTGAGCTCTCTGGAGCCGAGCCCTCTGGGACCGCGCCTTCCCGAGCCGCGCCCTCTCTCGCCGCGCCCGGACCCCTCTAGACCGCCAGGGGCTCAGGCCGCCCGAAGAGGAAGCCCTGGAAGGCGTCGATGCCGAAGCCGCGCAAAGCCTCGAACTGGGCCTCGGTCTCGATGCCCTCGGCGACGATGCTGAGCCCCATGAGCCGGGCGAGCTGCACGATGGTGCCGACGATGGCGGCGCCGGTCTCGTCGTCGACCACGGGGGCGACGAAGGCGCGGTCGATCTTCAGCTGCTGCACGGGCAGCCGGCTCAGGTGGTTGAGCGAGGAGTAGCCGGTGCCGAAGTCGTCGAGGGAGATCTGCACGCGCTCGGCCCGCAGCTCCTCCAGGATCTGAACCGAGCGCTCGAGGTCGCGGTGCAGCTCGCTCTCGGTCACCTCCAGCCGCAGCCGCTCGGGCGGAGCCCCGTGGCGTCGCAGCGCTGCGCGCACCGACTCGACGAGCACGCCGCTGCGCAGCTGGCGCTCGCTCACGTTCACCGCCACGGTGCGCTCGCTGGTCTCGGGGTCCTTCGCCCACTCCGCGAGGATGCGGCAGGCCTCGTCGAGCACCCAGTCGCCGATCTCGATGATGATGCCCGTCCGCTCGGCGAGGGGGATGAATTCGGCAGGCGTGACGAGGCCCCGCTTCTCGTCGGCCCAGCGCACGAGGCCCTCGTAGCCGACGACCCGGCGATCCGCGGTGACGACGGGCTGCAGATGCAGCCGCAGCCGCTTCTCCGCGACGCAGCGGCGCAGGTCGCGCACCAGCTCCGAGCGCTCCCGCACCTCGTCGATCATCGACTGCTCGAACACCGCCGCGGTCGGCCCGTCCTCGCCGCGCGTGCGCGGACCGAAGCGGCGCGCGATCTCGGCCCTGGTGAACACCTCGGAGCCGTCGAGCCCGTCGCCCGGCAGGCACGGGACGTAGCTGACGCGGATCATCGGCTCGACCCCCACGCCGAGCTCCTTCGCGACCGCGGCCCCGAGCATCTCGCCGAGCCGCTCCGCCAGCCCGGCCATCTCGGCCTCGATCTCCTCGGGCCCGCCGCCGAAGCCGGAGAACACAGCGCCGAAGGCGGCCGAGCCGACGCGGGCGACGAGCTCGGGTCGCCGGCCGAGCCGCGATCCGCCGTCCTCGGATCCGCCTCCCGCCCCGGCCTGCAGTCTGCCGAACTCATCCGCGATGCGGCGCAGGAAGCGATCCCCGGCGGCGAAGCCGAAGGTGTCGTTGATCATGAGCAGGTCGTCGAATTCGGCGGTGACGTAGACCAGCGGGCCGCGGGCCGCCTCGTCGGCGCGGGCCGTCAGGTGGCCGAGCATCATGGCCCGGTTCGGCAGGCCGGTGAGCGGGTCGGAGTAGGCCAGGCGCCGCACGCGCGCCTCGGCGAAGTAGAGCTGCGTGACGTCCGTGTGGATCGACAGATAGCGCTCGATCCGGCCCTCGTCGTCGAACAGCGGAACGATCGTGGTCGCGAGCCAGTACTCCGAGCCGCCCTTCGCGCGGTTGCAGAGCGTGCCCTGCCAGATCTCGCCCCGGGAGACGGTGCGCCACATCTCGGCGAAGAAGGAGTCGGGGTGGCGCTCCGAGTGCACGATGCTCTGCGGCGCGCCGATCAGCTCCTCCCGCGTGTACTGCGAGAGCTCGACGAACTTGTCGTTGACGTCGAGGATCACGCCCTGCGGATCGGTGAACGCCACGATCGAGTGCGCGTCGACGCCCTGGCGCAGTTCGGCCAGCGAACGACGCAACCGGGCGGTCTCGGTCTGGTGCGGAGTACGACCCTCCCCGTGCGGGTCGTACTCTCGCGGTGGCGGCTCCGGGCCTTCCGATCCGGCTTCGATCACGTGGCTTCCTCGTCGAAGTTCAGCACCGCCCCGGGGGCCCCGGCCAGGCGCGGTTGCGCGGCGGGAGCGGCGGATCCCGCAGCCTCGCGACCTTCCTCCTGGGCCGCGCGCTGATCCTCCACCAGCGCGTCCCTGATGATGCGCCGCGGATCGTACTGCCGCGGGTCGAGCTGCTTCCAGTCCACCTCGTCGAAGTCCGGGCCCATCTCGTCGCGCAGCCGGTCCTTCGCGCCGTCGGCCATGCGCTTCACGCTGCGGGTGAGCTCTCCCAGCTTCTTGGCGTATCCGGGCAGTCGTTCGGGGCCGAGCACGACCATGGCGATCACCAGGATCACCAGGATCTTGTCGATCGTCAGGCCCATACGTGACAGTGTACTGCCGCCTCCGCCGCGAATTCGCGCGGACGCAGCGTGGGGCCGCGGCTTCGGGCCGGCGGCGGGTTACAGTGTTGGGCGCGGGATGGCCCGCGGACCCACGGAGGAATCAGTGAGCCGACTCGAGAGCAATTGGCAGTACGCCGAGCAGTACCCGACCGAGACCGATGCGCTCGTGCGTGCCCGCCGGCTCTCCCTCGAGCTCGGCATCGAGCCCGTCAGCCGAGCCGTCGCGGCCGCGCTCTCGGCGCTGGCCGCCGCGACCGGTGCGCGCGCCATCCTCGAGGTCGGCACCGGGGTCGGGGTGAGCGGCCTCTCGCTGCTGCGCTACGCTCCGGAGGCCCACCTCACCTCGATCGAGATCGAGCCCGAGTACCTGCGCCAGGCCAGGGAGGTCTTCGCGGGCGCAGAGGTGGCCGGAGCCCGGCTGCGCCTGATCGAGGGCGACGCCGGCCAGGTGCTGCCCCGTCTGAACCTGGGCGCCTATGACCTCGTCGTGCTCGACGAGAGCCCCCTGCGTCTGCTCGAGGACGTGGAGCTGGCGCTGCAGATCGTTCGCCCGGGCGGCACGATCGCCGTCGTCGGCGCCTTCGCCCACGGCCGGGTGCCCGATCCCGCATCGCGCGACGCCGCCACGCAGAACATGCGCGACCTGCTCGCGACGGTGAGCGAATCGCCCGCGATCGCCGCGGCGCTGAGCCCGGCGGGCGACGGCCTGCTGACGCTGACGCGTCTCGACGGCTGATCGGCGGTCTGCCGGCTCGGAGCCGGCTGACTCGAGGCCGACTGATCCGGTGCCGCGCCCGGTTCTGCTCCCGGCCTCAGCCGTCGAGCACGGCGCTCAGCACGTCGCGCAATTCGGTTGCCTCGTCGTCGTTCACCGACACGACCAGGCGGCCACCCCCCTCGAGCGGAACCCGCACCACGATGACGCGGCTCTCGCGAACCGCCTCCATAGGCCCATCGCCGGTCCTCGGTTTCATTGCCGCCATTGCGTCTCCTTAACTCGTGCGCCTACCCGTCAATTGTATCGGCAGGCCCGTGAGCGGGTGAAATCTCGGGCGCCGGCGCCGTCAGACGGCGACACCGGCGCTCAGCCACGCCCGCAGCGCGGCGGCGCTCGCCTCGATCTGGGCCACGGGCACCCGCTCGTCATCGGCGTGCGCGAGCGAGGGGTCGCCCGGCCCGAAGTTGACCGCCGGGATGCCGATCTCCGCGAAGCGCGACACGTCGGTCCAGCCGAACTTGGCCGTCGGCTCCCGGCCCACGGCGCGCACGAAGGCCTGCGCCAGGGGCGCGTCGAGGCCGGGCCTGGCTCCCGGCGCGAGATCCACGATCTCGACCTCGTCGGCGCCCGCGAAGAAGGCGCGCACGAAGGCCTCGGCCTCGGCCCCGTCGCGGCTCGGTGCGAAGCGGTAGTTCACCTCGATGTCGCAGCGATCGGGGATCACGTTGCCCGCCACTCCCCCGGAGATGCGCACAGCGTTCAGCCCCTCGCGGTAGTCGAGGCCGTCGACGCGCACGGTCTCGGGATCGAAGCGGGCGAGGCGCTCGAGCATCTCGGCTGCGCGGTGGATCGCGTTCACACCGGCCCAGGCGCGCGCCGAGTGGGCCCGCTTGCCGAGCATGGTGACGCGCGCCCGCAGCGTGCCGTTGCAGCCGCCCTCGATGGTGCCGTTCGAGGGTTCGCCGAGGATCGCGAAGTCGGCCTCGAACAGCTCGGGGCGGCGGCGCTGCACGCGGCCGAGCCCGTTGAGCTCGCTCGACACCTCCTCGTGGTCGTACCAGATCCAGGTGAGGTCGACCGCGGGCTCGGCGAGCTCGAGCGCGAGCGCGAGCTGCACGGCGACGCCCGCCTTCATGTCGACGGTGCCGCGTCCCCAGATCACCGTTTCGCCGGTGAGCGGATCCGTCGTCTCCCACGTCGGGAGATTCTCCGCGATCGGCACCGTGTCGAGGTGGCCGGCGATCGCGACCCGGCGCGGGCGGCCCAGCTCGGTGCGCGCGACGATGGTGTCGCCGTCGCGCACCACCGCGAGGTGGGGCGCCGCGGAGGAGCGCCTCGACCGCATCCGCGATCCGCCCCTCTTCGCCCGACACCGAGGGGATGTCGCACAGCTGCCGCGTCAATCCGACCGGCCCGGCGGTGGGATCGAGCGGGGGCCCGAACGGCGGTGTCTCCTGGTGCTGGCTCACCCTACTACCCTAGAGCTATGACCGAAACGCATGCAGCCTGGGGCGCCGGCCTCGCCACCTACGCCACCGACGGAACCGTCCTCGACGCCTGGTTCCCCGAGCCCCGACTGGGTGCGCGACCGGCGGGCCGCGATCCGTTCATCGCCCCGGCCGAGCTCGAGGAGCTCGCCGGCGCCGACGAGCGGCGCGGGGTGGAGCTGCGCTTCATCGACATCGAGATCGACCTGGACGCCCCGCCCGCGGGCACCGAGGACGCCTATCTGCGCCTGCACCTGCTCTCGCACTGCCTCGTGCGCCCCAACACGATGAATCTCGACGGCATCTTCGGCGCCCTGCCGAACGTCGCCTGGACGACCGCGGGTCCCATGCTCCCCGCGGAATACGCCCGGCGCCTGCCCGCGCTGCGCCGCGCGGGCATCACGGCGGTGGGGCTCGACAAGTTCCCCCGGCTCACCGACTACGTGGTCCCCGCGGGCGTGCGCATCGCCGACACCGCGCGCGTGCGACTCGGCGCGCACCTCGCCCCCGGCACCACGGTCATGCACGAGGGCTTCGTCAACTTCAACGCCGGAACGCTCGGCGCCTCGATGGTCGAGGGTCGCATCTCGCAGGGCGTCGTGGTGGGCGACGGCTCCGACATCGGCGGCGGCGCGTCGATCATGGGCACGCTCTCGGGCGGCGGCACCGAGCGGGTGGCCATCGGCGAGCGGGCGCTGCTCGGCGCGAACTCGGGCATCGGCGTCTCGATCGGCGACGACAGCGTCGTCGAGGCCGGGCTCTACGTCACCGCCGGCACCAAGGTGCGCCTGCCGCACGGCACGGTGGAGAGCGGCGGCGAGCCCGTCGAGGTGAAGGCCGTCGAACTGTCGGGCATGCCGAACCTGCTCTTCCGCCGCAACTCGACCACGGGCGCCGTCGAGGCGCTGCCCCGCACGGGCGCCGGCATCACGCTCAACGCGGCTCTGCACGCGTAGCCGGCGACTCGCCGACTGCCGGGCGGCGGCGCTCGGCGCGTCGGGCGCCTGCGCGTCGGGCGCCTGCGTCCGAGCGTGCGATCTCCCTCAAGGGGACGCGAATTGTCGTCCCGCGCGCCGCTTGACAGCAATTCGCGTCCCATTGAGGGGCCGACAGCGACTGAGTCCCTCCCGGGACCTGTGGAGAACCCGGTTTTCCGCTGCTTCCCGCAGCGTCGGCGGCGAGCGTCTGTGGAGAACGTCTCGGCGCCCCCGCAGAACTGCCCGATGATAGGGCCATGACTCGATCCCTCCGCTCCCGGCCTCCCTGGGGCCCGCCTTCTCGGTGCCGGAAGCCGCACGCCTCGGCGTCTCCCCGGGGCGGCTGCGCGGAAGAGATCTGCTGCATCCCTTCCACGGCGTGCGCATGCATCCACCCGAGGTCGATCCGACGCTGCACCCGCTCGACCTGCACCGTCGTCACGAACTCGCGCGCTTGCACGCGCTGGCCCGCAGGCTCGCACCCGATCAGTTCTTCAGCCATCTGAGCGCGGCGCGGCTGTGGGCGATCCCGCTACCGCCTCGATTCGAGCGCGCGGAGCGGGCATCGATCCATCTCAGCGTCCATTCGCCCGGTCGGGCGTCGCGCGTGGCGGGGGTGATCGGGCACCGGATCGACCCTCTGCGGTGCCCCGTAGTCGAGCGGGACGGGCTGCCTACCGCGGCAGCGGCGAGCACCTGGGCGATGCTCGCGGGCCAGGGCTTCTCGGTGCTCGAGCTCATCGCGGCGGGCGACCACCTGGTTCGCGTCTACCGGCAGGGCTATGGCCGCCGAGATGTCGGTAAGCCGCCGCTCGCAACCCTCGAGGAGCTTCGCGCCGCAGTGGCGCTCGGCAGATGGAGCAGGGCTCCGAGCCTGGTGCAAGCACTCCCCCTGATCCGGGAGGATTCCTGGTCTCCGCAGGAGTCCTTCATCCGGATCGGACTGGTGCGGTCCGGCTTGCCCGAGCCCGAGCTCAACATCGACGTCTACTGCGACGGGATGTTCCTGGGGTGCGTCGACCTGGCGTATCCGGAGTATCGCGTCGGCGTCGAGTACTACGGCGATGCCCATGCGGAGCGCTTCGCCGAGGATGTCGAGCGGATCTCGGCGCTGCGCGCCGCCGGCTGGGAGATGATCGAGGTCACGCGAGCGCTCAGAGGCCGCCCGTGGGTCGTCGCCGAGCGGGTTCGGCGTGTCCTCGAGGAGCGGGGCTGGCGCGGGGAGATCTGAGACGACGAGCGGCGCCCGGCGCGCCGCTCCCCCGGCTCAAGGGGACGCGAATCGTCCTCCCACGGCGGCTGGGACGACAATTCGCGTCCCCTTGAGCCGGGGGCTGGAGTGAAGCCGGGGCTGGACTGAGCGCAGGGGAAACGGGCTCCGAGTCAGCGAACCGCGGATCAGCAAGCTCTGATCAGCAGGCCCCGATCAGCGCTCGAGGTGCCGCTCGGTCGAGCCGATGTAGAGCTGCTGCGGCCGGCCGATCTTGGTCTGCGCGTCCTCGTGGGCCTCGCGCCACTGCGCGATCCACCCCGGCAGGCGGCCGATCGCGAAGAGCACGGTGAACATGCGGGTCGGGAAGCCCATGGCCTTGTAGATGACGCCGGTGTAGAAGTCGACGTTGGGGTAGAGCTTGCGCTCCTTGAAGTAGTCGTCCTCGAGCGCGATCTGCTCGAGCTCCTGCGCCAGTTCGAGCAGCGGATCGTTAATGCCGAGCTCCGCGAGCACGCGGCCGGCGCTCTCCTTGACGATGCGGGCGCGGGGGTCGTAGTTCTTATAGACGCGGTGCCCGAAGCCCATGAGCTTCACACCCGCCTCCTTGTTCTTGACCCGCTCGACGAAGGACTGCACGCCCTCGCCCGAGTCGCGGATCTGCGCGAGCATGTCGAGCACCGCCTCGTTGGCCCCGCCGTGCAGCGGGCCCGAGAGCGCGTTGATGCCGGCCGAGATCGCCGAGAACATGTTGGCCCCGGTCGAGCCGACGAGGCGCACCGTCGAGGTCGAGGCGTTCTGCTCGTGGTCGGCGTGCAGGATGAGCAGCTTGTCGAGCGCGTCGACGAGCACCGGGTTGAGCACGTACTCCTCGGCGCGGTTGCCGAAGTTCAGCCGGATGAAGTTCTCGACGAAGCTCAGGTCGTTGTCGGGGTAGAGCAGCGCCTGGCCGATGGACTTCTTGTGCGCGTACGCGGCGAGCACCGGCAGCTTCGCGAGCAGGCGGATCGTGTTGACGTGCACGAACTCGGGCACCGCGGTGTCGAGCGAGTTCTCGTAGTAGGTCGACATCGTCTGCAGGCCGCCCGAGAGCACGGCCATCGGGTGCGCGGTGTGCGGCACGCTCTGGAAGAAGTGGCGCATGTCCTCGTGCAGCAACGTGTGACGGCGGATCTCGTTGTCGAAGCCGGCGAGCTGATCGGCGGTGGGCATCTCGCCGTAGATGAGCAGGTAGGCCACCTCGAGGAAGGTCGACTTCGCCGCCAGCTCCTCGATCGGATACCCGCGGTAGCGCAGGATCCCCGCCTCGCCGTCGATGTAGGTGATCGCCGACTTGGTCGACGCCGTGTTCACGAAGCCGTAGTCGAGAGCGGTCAGACCGGTCTGCCTGGTCAGCGTGCTGATGTCGATGCTGGAGTTGCCATCTGTCGCCGGGAGTACCGGGAACTCGGCCTCGCGCCCATCAACGGTCAGCTTCGCGGTGCCGAGGTTCGGGGCCTGAGTCGCTTCGGTCACGTCGTCTCCTTTGTGAGGTCGGTGCGGTGCCCAGTGCCGTCGTGCGGCGCAGCACACCGCTCCAGCTTAGCGAACTTACGGAGCGCCGCGAGCCGAAGACTCACCCGTGAATCCCGAAAAGTCTCTCGATGTCGAGAAAGTTCTCACGCGGCGCGCAGCCGCCGGGCCGCCTCCGCGACGGTCTCGTCGCTCGCGGTGAGCGCCACGCGCACGTGATTCGGCGAGTGCTCGCCGTAGAAGTGACCCGGTCCGACCACGATGCCGAGATCGGCGAAATCGGCGACGCTCTGCCAGGCGTCGACGCCGCGCGTGACCCACAGGTACAGGCCGGCCTCGCTGTGGTCGAGGCGGTAGCCCGCTGCCTCGAGCGCGGGCACGAGGTCTCGCGGCGGGCGCGGTAGCGCTCCCGCTGGGCGTCGACATGGGACTCGTCGGCGAGCGCGGCGACCATCGCGGCCTGCACCGGCGCCGGCACCATGAGCCCGGCGTGCTTGCGCACGTTCAGCAGCGGCTTCACGATCTCGGGGTCGCCCGCGAGGAAGGCCGCGCGATAGCCCGCGAGGTTTGACTGCTTGCTGAGGGAGTAGATGCCGAGCACGCCGCGGTGATCCGCGCCCGTGACCCGGGGATCGAGGATCGAGGGGATCCGCTTGTCGCGCCAGCGCTCCGACCAGCCCAGTTCGGCGTAGCACTCGTCGCCGACGATCACCGCGTCCAGCTCGCGGGCGCGATCGACCGCGGCCCGCAGCTCGGGCACGTCGAGCACCCGCCCGTCGGGGTTCGCGGGCGAGTTCAGCCAGACGAGAGCGGTGTGCTCGGGCCACTCGGCGGGGTCGTCGGAGGCGACCGGATCCGCCCCGACCATCGCCGCGCCCATCTCGTACGAAGGATAGGCGATGCGCGGGAAGACGACGGCCTCCCCGGCGCCGATGCCGAGCAGGAACGGCAGCAGCGCGACGAGCTCCTTCGAGCCGATCGTCGGCAGCACCGCGTCGGGCGAGACCGTCACGCCCCGGCGGCGCAGGTACCACTCGGCGATCGCCTCGCGCAGCCGGGGCGTGCCCGCGGTGGTGGGGTAGGCGTGCGCGTCGGTCGCAGCCGCGAGCGCCTCGCGCACGGACGCCGGGGCCGGATCCACCGGTGAGCCGACCGAGAGGTCGAGCTTGCCCCCGGGATGCTCTGCGGCCCGGGCGACGTAGGGCGCCATCGCGTCCCAGGGGTAGTCGGGAAGCGCTCCGCGCAGCGTCGGCATGCGGCTACTCGCCCTGCGGCGGCAGCGCCGCGACGAGCGGATGGTCGAACGAGTACGGCCCCACCTTGGCCGCACCGCCGGGCGAGCCGATCTCGTCGAAGAACTCGACGTTGGCCTTGTAGTAGTCCGCCCACTCGCCGGGCAGGTCGTCCTCGTAGTAGATCGCCTCGACCGGGCACACCGGCTCGCAGGCGCCGCAGTCGACGCACTCGTCGGGGTGGATGTACAGGGAGCGCTCGCCCTCGTAGATGCAGTCGACCGGACACTCGTCGACGCACGCGCGATCCTTCACGTCCACACATGGGAGTGCGATCACATACGTCACGATTCGCGCCTTTCAGTCGAGTCCCGGGCCCTACCAGTCTACCGGCGAGCGGAGCGTGCCCGGCGCAGGCCGGCTCGGCGCCGGGGCGGTGCCCGCGCGCTGTCAGTGCGGTGCCGGCGCGCTGCCGGCGCAGTGCCGAGCGGCTCAGCCCAGCCCGGCGAGGCCGAGGGCGATCCCGCCCCAGGCGCCCGCGATCATCGCGGGGCCGAAGGGCACCTCCGGGGCCGGGGCGCGGTCCGCCCCACCGCCCTGCTCGCCGGGCCCGCGGCCGCGTCGCAGCGCGACGAGCGCCCAGAGGCCGCCGAACACGAAGCCGAGTGCCGCACCCACGACGAGCACGGACCAGCCGAAGTAGCCGAGGGCGGCCCCGAGCAGGGCCGCGAGCTTCACGTCGCCGCCGCCGATACCCCCGCGGGCGAGCACTGCGAGCAGCAGGTAGACGGCGAAGAGCGCCGCCGCTCCCCCGATCGTCCCGACGACCCGCGCCCAGTCTCCGGTGAGGGCGCCGGCGAGCACGAGCAGCGCGGCGACCCCGGCGAGGGCCGGCAGCAGGATGCGATCCGGCAGCCGGTGCTCGCGCAGGTCGAAGCGGATCAGCGCGACGCAGACAGCGGCGAGGCCCACGAGGGCGAGCGCCGCGATCCACGCCGCCGCGTTCATGACTACGGCGCGACTTCGGGCCGCTGCGAGACCCGAAGCAGACTGCTCTGCTCATGCCCGGTCGCGCTCACGGCGTGACCTCGGTACCGACCCCCCGATCGGTGAAGATCTCGAGCAGCACCGAGTGCGGCTCGCGGCCGTCGATGATCGCGGCCTTCGGGACGCCGCGGCGCACCGCGTCGAGGCAGGCCCGCATCTTCGGGATCATGCCCGACTCGAGCGACGGCAGCAGCTCCTCGAGCTCCGCCGCGGCGATGCTCGAGACGAGCGAGTCGCGGTCGGGCCAGTTGGCGTAGAGCCCGGCGACGTCGGTGAGGATCACGAGCTTCTCCGCGCCGAGCGCCGTCGCGAGCGGGACGCGGCGGCGTCGGCGTTGATGTTCAGCGAGTCGCCGGGGCGGTCGGCGTCGGGGCGATGCCCGCGATCACCGGGATCAGCCCGGCCTCGAGGAGGGCGAGCACCGGCTCCGACGCACGTCGACCACGTCGCCGACCAGGCCGAGGTCGACGAGCTCGCCGTCGACCTCGAGCGGCGGGCGGCGGCGGCCGACGAAGAGCCCCGCGTCCTCCCCCGTCGTGCCCGCCGCGAGCGGACCGTGCGTGTTGATGCGATCCACCAGCTCGGGGTTCACCTTGCCCGTGAGCACCATGCGCACGACGTCCATCGCCTCGGGCGTCGTCACCCGGTAGCCGCCCTTGAACTCGCTCTCGATGCCGAGCCGGCCGAGCATGTCGGTGATCTGCGGCCCGCCGCCGTGCACGACGACCGGTCGGATGCCCGCGAGGCGCAGGTACACCACGTCCTCGGCGAACGCCCGCAGCAGCCCGTCGTCGACCATCGCGTTGCCGCCGAACTTGATCACGATGATCGCGTCGCTGAACTTCTTCAGCCAGGGCAGCGATTCGATCAGCACCTCGGCCTTCGCCGCGGCCTCCTCGTGCGCGAGGGTCGTCGTCGTGTTGCTCATCGGGCTCCCTAGCTCGAGTAGGCGCTGTTCTCGTGCACGTAGTCGTGCGTGAGGTCGTTGGTGCGCACGGTCGCGGCGTGCTCGCCCGCGAAGAGCTCGATCTCGACGTGCGTGCGGCGCGGCGTCAGATCGCACTCCTCGACGGGCCGGTCCGGGGCGCCCGCGTGGCAGAGGCGCACGCCGTTGAAGCTGACGTCGACCAGATAAGGATCGAAGTCGGCCTCGGTCGTGCCGATCGCCGCGAGCACGCGACCCCAGTTCGGGTCGTTGCCGAAGATCGCCGCCTTGAAGAGGTTGTTGCGGGCGACGGACCGGGCGACCTCCACGGCGTCCTCGACGCTCGCCGCGCCCCGCACCTCGATGTCGATGTCGTGACTCGCACCCTCGGCGTCCGCCTGCAGCTTCGCGGCGAGCTCGTCGCAGACGGCGGCGAGCGCGGCTGCGAACTCCGCCTCGCCGGGCGCGACGCCGCTGGCCCCGCTGACGAGCAGCGTCACCTGGTCGTTCGTCGACATGCAGCCGTCGCTGTCGAGGCGGTCGAAGCTCGTCGCGGTGGCCGCGCGCAGGGCGCGATCCGCCTGCTCGTCCCTCAGCACCGCGTCGGTCGTGATCACCACCAGCATCGTGGCGAGCCCGGGCGCCAGCATGCCGGCGCCCTTCGCCATGGCGCCGATCGTCCAGCCATCGCCGCGGTGCACCGCGGTCTTCTGCACCGAGTCGGTCGTCATGATCGCGGCCGACGCGGTTTCGTCATCGTCCGCGAGCGCGGCGGCGAGCGCCGGGACGCCGCCCACGATCTTGTCGCGGAACGCCTGGTCTCCGGTGCCGATGAGGCCCGTGGAGCAGACGAACACCTCTTCGGCGGAGAGCTCCTGGAGCACCGCCGCGACCGCCTCGGCGGTCAGCCGGGTCGTCTCGTAGCCGAAGTCGCCCGTGAAGCAGTTGGCGCCGCCCGAGTTCAGCACGATCGCGCGCGCGGGCCGATCCGCCGCTGCGACCTTGCGGCTCCACAGGATCGGATTCGCCTGCGCCCGATTGCTCGTGAACACGGCCGCGCTCGCGGGCCGGGGGCCGTCGTTCACGACGAGGGCGAGATCCGGCTTGCCCGTGGACTTCAGGCCCACGGCGATGCCGGCGGAGCGGAAGCCCCGAGGTGCGGTCACGGTCACGGGGCGACTCCGTCCACGCTCAGGCCGAGGGTCTCGTCGAGGCCCAGGGCGATGTTCGCCGATTGGATCGCGGCGCCCGCCGTGCCCTTGGCGAGGTTGTCGAGGGCCGCGACCACGACGACGCGGCCCGCGGCCTCGTCGACGGCGAGGCCCATGAGGCAGGTATTGGCGCCGAGGGTGTCGGCGGTGCGCGGGAAGGATCCCGCGGGCAGCACGTGCACGAAGGGCTCGTCGGCGTAGGCCTCCTCCCAGGCCTTTCGCACCTCATCCGCCGTGACCCCCGGCACGAGACGCGCGGTCGAGGTCGCGAGGATGCCGCGGCTCATCGGCACGAGCACCGGGGTGAAGCTGATCGTGGGCTGCTGCGCGGCTCCCGCATCGCGCAGCGCCTGCGCGATCTCGGGGATATGCCGGTGCGTGCCGCCTACGGCGTAGGGGTTCGCGGTGCCCATGAGCTCGGCTCCGAGCAGGTGGGTCTTCGCCGCCTTGCCCGCGCCGCTCGGGCCGACCGCCAGCACGCTCACGAGGTCGACCGGCTCGATGACCCCGGCGGCAACCCCGGGCGCGAGGGACAGCGCCACGGTGCTCGCGTTGCAGCCGGGAGCCGCGATCCGCGTCGCCCCGCGCAGCGCCTCGCGCTGCTTCCGGCGCTCGCCGTCCTCGCCCAGCACCGGCAGCTCGGGCACGCCGTACGCCCAGTGCCCGTGATGCTCGCCGCCGTAGAAGGCCGCCCAGTCGGCGGAGTCGCGCAGCCGGTGATCCGCACCGCAGTCGATCGCGAGACGCACGTCGCCGAGCTTCGCGGTGAGATCGCCCGAGGCGCCGTGCGGCAGCGCGAAGAATACGAGGTCGTGCCCGTCGAGCACCGCGGGAGTGGTCTCCTGCAGCACGAGATGCGCGAGGGAGCGCAGCTGCGGCTGGTGCTCGATGAGCGGGCTGCCCGCGCTCGAGTGCCCCGTGACGGTGCGCACCTCGAACTGCGGATGCCCGGACAGCAGGCGCAGCAGCTCGCCGCCCGCGTATCCGCTCGCTCCGGCGACCGCTACGGAAAAGGTCATAGTGGGGATCCTGACTCTCGAACTCCCCTCCATTCTGGCATTGCGCCGGAGGTGTACGCTTCGCTGAGGAGCACGCCGAGAAGCAGAGCCGGGATCATTTCGAAGAGTGGGTAGCGCAGACAGCCGCGGACGGACCGTGGGATTTCGATCCGAACGGGGGCCGGTGCTGCTCGCGGCGATGCTGAGCACCGGCCTCATCGCGGTCGACTCTACGATCCTCGCGACCTCCGTGCCGAGCATCGTCGGCGACCTCGGAGGCTTCGCGCAGTTCCCCTGGCTCTTCTCCGCGTACCTGCTCGCGCAGGCCGTCTCGGTCCCGATCTACTCGAAGCTCTCCGACACGATCGGCCGCAAGCCCGTGATCCTGTTCGGGATCGGGCTCTTCCTCGTGGGCTCCGTCCTCTGCGGCCTCGCCTGGAACATGACCGCGCTCATCGCCTTCCGCGCGGTGCAGGGCCTCGGCGCGGGCGCCGTGCAGCCGATGGCCGTCACGATCGTCGGCGACATCTACTCGGTCGCGGAGCGCGCCCGCGTGCAGGGGTACTCGCAGGCGTCTGGGCCGTCGCCTCGGTGCTCGGCCCCACCTTCGGCGGCCTCTTCTCCCAATTCCTCTCGTGGCGCTGGATCTTCTTCGTCAACATCCCGCTCTGCCTCCTCGCCGCGTGGCAGCTGTTCCGCAAGTATCACGAGCGGCTCGAGCCGAAGCGGCGGCGCATCGACTACGCAGGTGCCGCGACCCTCGCGGTCGGTCTCGGAGCGCTGATCCTGGCCCTGCTCGAGGGCGGGAACGCCTGGCCCTGGCTCTCGATTCCGAGCCTCGTGGTGTTCGGCGTCGCAGCGGTGGGGCTCGCGGTCTTCCTCGTCATCGAACCGCGGGCCGCGGAGCCGATCCTCGATCTCGCCCTCATCCGGCGGCCCATCATCTGGAGTACCACGCTCATCGCCCTGGGCGTCGGAGCGCTGCTCATCGGCATCTCCAGCTTCGCGCCCACCTACCTCGAGAACTCGATCGGGGTGCCGCCGCTCGTCTCCGGCCTCGCCGTGGGGGTGTTCACGATCGGCTGGGCGATCGCCTCCACCGTCTCCGGCCGCATCTACATGCGTCGGGGATTCCGAGCCACCGCCCTCCTCGGCACCTCCATCACCGCCGCGGGCACCGTCGCGCTCGTGATCGTCGCGCCCTGGCCGCATCCGCTCACGATCGCGGCCGTGACCCTCGTCACCGGGTTCGGGCTCGGCTGGACCGCCGCACCGACGCTCATCGCGGCGCAGTCCTCGGTGCAGTGGGAGGAGCGCGGGGCGACCACCGGCATCAACATGCTCGCGCGCGCCGTGGGCAGCGCGGTCGGCATGGCGATCTTCGGCGCCATCGCGAACTCGATCGTCGCGGCCGGCGCCGGCGAGCATGACTTCGACACGATCGTCGCGGCTTCCCGGGGCGTCTTCATCGGGGCCGCGGTCACGGCCGTGCTGCTCGTGATCGCGGTGCTCTTCATGCCGCGACGCGATTCGACCGCGACGTCCGCACCGGCCTCGGGCTGACCCCTTCTGCCCCTCCCTTCTGTCCGACCCTTCTGTCCGGCCCTTCTGCGGCGCCATCCGTCTGCGGTACTATCCGCGAATGGAGGAAGCGCTGCGGACCTGGTCCGAGTTCAACGTCGCCATGGTCGGGGCGGCGGCCGCCCTGGCCGGCCTCGTCATCGTCGCGGCGAGCGTGAACATCGCCAAGATCATCGCTCTCGGCGGCGGCAGCCTGATCGCGCGACTGGCCGCGGGGATCGCCTCGCTCGTCCTGGCGCTCGTCGCCTCCGGGCTCGCACTCATCCCCGGGATCACCGCGCCGTGGTTCGGTGTGATCCTCATCGTCGCGACCGCGGGATCCGCCGCCTTCCAGGTGCATGCCGCCTGGACGGTCCGCGCCGATCACGGCCCCGCCGCCCGCGCCAAGGCGACCAAGTCCGTGCCGGGGTTCCTGCCGGTGATCGCCTATCTCGCAGCCGGCATCGCGGTGCTGGCCAGCCATCCCGCGGGCCTCTACCTCAGTGCGGCAGGCTGCATCCTGGCGATCATCGCCGCGATCCTGGTCTCCTGGGTCGCCCTCGTCGAGGTGCTGCGCTGAGCGCTCCGTATGCCTTCTCCCCCATGATCGCGGGCGGGAACGACGCGACCGACGCGACCGACGCGACCGGTGGGCCCGGGGCCTCGTTGTACACGAGTTCGACCGATGCACACGAGATACGCGGGCGAAGACGTGTGCACCGGTCGAACTCGTGCGCAGTGAGCCACGGAGCGCATCTCGGACCGGCGAGCCGGCGCCGTCCGCCGCCGCCGCCGAACGACGAAACCCCCTCCATTCGGAGGGGGTTTCTCTGGTGACCCCAGCGGGATTCGAACCCGCGTTACCGCCGTGAGAGGGGAATCGGCTCCCCCAGAACGGCGTAGTCGACCCCGTTTTGGCCTGTGTTTACAGGGGTTCTGCGTGCGTCGAGTGCGACACGGAAAGCCTTGTCGCCAGCGTTCGTTGCCAGAATGTTGCCACGTTGCCGCCCTGTGGAGGCGGCTGATTCTGGCTGCTCCAAGCGCATATCGAGAGCGGCGAGCAGGAGCCGCAGGCCCGCTTACCGCGCCCGGGGCCCGAGAACAACCGTAGACACGTCCGGGGAGTTGAACTGTTCCGTTTCCCCTCGCGCCCGGAATCGCGTATCAGCATTCTGCCTCATGATTCCGCCACTTCTGCGCGGCTCACCTGTGGATAACTCCACCGCGATACACGCCCCTACACGGTCGGTAGCACATGAGTTAGCACATGAAATGCAGACTGCGAGAGGTTGTCATCAAGAACTCTGCACCCACAATGGTCAAAGCTGCTTAGGTGCATTCTTAGAGTGAGTCCGCGTCCGAGAAGTAACCCAGGTTTGGGTCATCCAGCGTACCGACGACGAGACCACGGTCAAGGAATCGGTTGAACTCTTCGCAGCTCGTCTCGGGGAGCAAACCGCAGGCGTGACACGCTGCGAGATTGCACGAGTCCGGCCCCTGACCCTTTTCGCCCGCGTCCATACATACAGGATCCGTCGAACACCAATGGGCGTCCGCTAAGGCAGACGCAAAGACTTGGCGCAGGTTGTCCGGTCGGGCCATGCGAACGAGTCCACCCATCGTCCCTTCCGAGTCGCCCGCCGCGGTATAGATCAGTGCCCCGGACATGTTCCGGTCGGCCGAGTCGGAGACATAGAGGCGCTCTCGAAGCGAAGCAGAACTATAACCGCAGGCGAAGATGAGCTCGTTGATCAGGAGATGCGACAAAGTATGTAAGAGCACGAATCGGGGGCTGATCGTCCGCCCCTGCAGCCCGCGCTGGCTTGCTACTGCCCCATAGTGATTGGTGATTCGCTGAGCGCGAGCCTGGACCTCAGCGCGTCCTTCCCAGGCCGCTAACCGCGCCGCGTCGAGCTCGAAGTAGATCCCTTCGCCTTTCACGACGTACGCCGGCAGCCAGTCCTGTGCAGGCGTCAGGCTGGCCCGCCGGAGCATCGCCTTCCCCGCCGTCAACTTCAGCTCTCCATCGCGTACTCGTGTGAATCCGCGCAGGGCGCGGGTCTCCCGAAGTACGTCGACCGATCTCACGCGAGAAAGATGGCTTGTCAGATCGGCGTGAAGTCCCGGGTCGGATGTGGCGAGGAAGTCATCCTTCGGTGTCTCGCGGATTTTCACGTACTCGGGGTGGCGCCAGATGTCGTCACTTGTGAGGCTCTCCGCGTCGGCTGGAGCCTCGGCAAGTTCCTCACCTCTGCTCTCGCCGAAACCGAACTGGTCTTGGTATGCCGCGAGGAGCTCTTCATCAGAGATTGGAGCGAAGAGCTCCGGTGGAACGTTTCTCTCCAACAGCTTCCGCAACTGCCCACCAGATACCTCATCGAGCCCTAGCTGAAACACGTTGTTGAAGGTCGTACTGACAGCGGGGTGCCGGAGAAGCTGATGGACCTCCTCACTGACAGCCCCCTCGCGGCGAGGAAGATAGATCGAGGACTCCACCTTTGGGAAGTAGACGTTTCCAGCAGCGCGCAGGGCGCCTCGAATCGGCTGATCGCAGACGCCTTCTAGCTGCGCCAGCCAAGGTCGGGCACCGCCGCAGAGATACGGCTCTTCCCGCGAGACGAGCTGATCGCTGAGATTAGTGCGCTCTTCACCATTCTTGTCGAATCGGGCCTCGGTGACCCCACGAAGTGAGCGCTCCTTTTTGCAGGAGTCGCAGGTGACAACCTGTCCTTCGAGTCCACCACCTCCGCGAGATACGAGGCGCAGGGTACCTACGCATGATGGGGTGGCCGACCGGTGCACCCACTTGTCAAAGGGAAAGTCATCCAGATGCCCGCGGGTGCAGATCGCTACGAACGGAACCTGCGACATCTTTGGCTTGTACTTCTTGTCGGCATGCTCCCTGTCCTTGCACTCGACAAGCGTCTTCATCGTGAGCTTGCTGAGCTCCAAACGCTTGCAGTAGATGCAGAACGACCACCGCGGAAAGCGCAGCACAGGAACAGTGAGCTGAACATTCCGATGGTCGCTGCCCTGGGCCGACGGCCTGTAGTCCGGTGGTAGCCGGAACTCGGAGACCTTGAGGCGTGACTCAAGCCGCCAATCGTGTTCCTGGTACTCCTCCATTGCGAGGGTGCTCTGGTCGACGACCTCGTACCAGTGGTCAAGACCCGCGGTGATCACCGAGGTCCCGTTGACGAGCACGCTCATCGCGCCCACGCCGAATGGCGTTACTAGCTGCGCCCGGCGCATTGCTCCACTGCTCATGTTGGCTCCTCTGGGGCGGTGTCCTGGAACAGGTACGCCTGACTAATCTCAAGCCGACATTCGGCATCAACGTTGCGCATGCTTGTCGGCACATCCCAGATCGTTGCGCGGCGGTCGAGATCAGGGAGCGTTCCCGCAAACCGCATAAGTCCCTGGAGTGGGTCACCGAAGGGAGCAGGGTTCGCATCCCACTCGGTACGCTCCCAACCACCCCACTGGCGGGCGCGATCGCGTGCGAAACGATCGAGGACCGGGACCTCATCAGGCTCTGCGATCTCTGCTCGCTCACGCAGCAGGTGAATAGCCTCGTCATATGCAGACGAGGGGAACGGGTCGGGCTTGAGGGACTCCGGAGAAGTCTGCCGCACGTAGGCGACAGCGGCCGCGTGAAGTGCCCTGCGAAGAACGGGCATCGCGAACGGGGTGACGGAGGTTGGCTCGACCTGCGCGTAGAGCTGCTGATGGTAGGTCCGGAAGCGTTCGAAATGGCTGCGGTCGCGCGGCTTTGCGGCTCCATAAATGGTGATAACCAGTCCAGGGCTGACTTCCGGCTTACGGCCGACTCGACCACTCACCTGGATGTACTGAGCAGTGGTCTTGGGCTGGCCGACAATCGTCATCAGAGCAAGTCGATCAATGTCGACACCCACCTCGATAATGTTCGACGCCAGGCAGATGTCGAACGCCTCCTGGCGCTCCTTGCCGACAGCGTACTTCACCTGAAGTTGCTCGATCGCCTTTGGAATCTCGTCTGAACGACGCCGCGATGTGAGCTCCATTGTCCGGTGCGGCCAGCGAGGCGTAATCCCGTCGCGTCGCCGGAGTCCGGTGAGGTAGTCCGGAATGTCGGACTGGACGAGCGAGACGGTGTTTCCGAGTTCCCGAAGCGAGTTGAGGAAGTTGAGGTTGGTCCAGTAGCCGTCCCGATCTTCTTCGGGGAGGTCCACCGCGGCCTGGAGGGTTGCGGCGGCGACTCGGACCTGGACCGTCTGAGTCGAGCCGAGGGATGCGCTCATCACACCGATATAGCGCCGCCCTGGTTCCGGGGTTCCGTCGGCCGAAGTTGCCGGTTCAGCGAAGAACGACCTCCCTTCCTCAAGACCGTGCGGCGGAAAGAGCGCGACGGTCTCCCTGCCAAAAAGCCCCTTGATCTGATCCTCATATCGTCTGACCGTAGCCGTGGAGGCAATGATCTTGGGGAGCACAGGAGTCGCACCGCGGCGATCAGTGCACAGTTCGTCGATCACGGGCTCGTAGATTCCGACCATTGAGCCGAGCGGGCCGGAAATTAGGTGCAGCTCGTCCTGAATGATCAAGCTGGGCGGAGATACCTCTCGCGCGCCATTCGCATCAAGTCCGAAGAGATTCCTCGCTCTGGGTCGCCACGCCATCATCGCGAACTTGTCGACTGTCCCGATAACAATCGAAGGCCGGACCTCATAGATATCGTCGTCGACAACATGGACGGGCAGCCCGGAACGACGGGAGTACTTGCACTGGCTGTCAATGCAGCGAAGCACCACCCTGCCCTGCGTTTCCCCATATCCGATCGGCTCTTGCCCTCCGCCCCTCTTCGGCAGGGGTCCCATCTGTGCGCCACACCAGGGACACCGGAGCAGGAGGAAGAGATTCTGCTCATGGGGCTTTTTCCGGAGAGCACGCAGGTTATCAACTGCTTGTTTCCACGTATTCGGTGTTGAGCTACCGCCAAGCCAAATCCCGATTCCAAACGGAGCGACGCCGAGGATGTCTGAGTGCTGCTCTCGAATATCTTCGAGCACGCAAATCAGCGACGCCGCACGGAGGAACTGCTGTGCAGTGAGGAGTCGCAGGGTGTATCGCATGAGCGTATCTGTTCCGGCGTCCGCGGGGTTGCGGAGCCGCCGGGAGAGCAAGCTGACGGCAGCCGCACCGAGGTAGGCCTCGGTCTTTCCGCCACCAGTTGGAAAGAAGATCAAATCGACGTCCCCGCGAGTCTGGCGTTCGGGCTCAACCAACTCGGGCAACACCGCGAGCAGGAACGCGATCTGGAAAGGGCGCCAGTATCCCCGACCTCTCGGCACGTCAGGTGCAGGGTGCGCTCCCTCGACCCGAAAGACACCATCACCACCTTGCTTAGCCTCGCGCAGCTCGAATCCGGATCGCACCTGCTGGAGCAGCATCGCCTCGTTTGCCCAGCGAAATGCTCGTGCGGCCCGATCGTTCGCCGCCACGAGTCTCCAACCTGTTCGCATCCGTTTCAGCGCCGCTCGTGCTCGATGCATGTGCTCACTCGCAGCGTCCTGATAACGCGGAAGCAATTCGGGGATCTCTGCCTCTCGCCGTTCGATCCACTTCTCGTACTGACTGAGGACAAGCTCCACCTGTGCGGTGCCGTCCTCGCTACCATTTGCCAAGGCAGCCATGCTGACGGCCACCGGTTGCCGGTTGCCATCGGCATCGAAGACGGGATTCCCGTTGTCGTCAGACAAGTACACGTTTGGCGAGAGGCTAACGACCTCATAAGCAGGCAGAGCGGCGGCCTGCACGAACGGCACAACTCCGTCGGCGTCGACTGCGCCCCACTCGGCTGCGCAGCCATGCCCGATCGCATAAGTGCGCTGGTTCCGGTAGAGGAGGTCAAGCGATCGCTCCTCCTCGTCCCTGTCAGGCAGCTCAACCTCTGGATAAGGGATGATGTCGGCATCACCGACAGTCGACACCTTGAAGCCGACCTGAAAGACTGCCGCAGACGGGCCGGAGCCATGTGCATCGTTGATAACTGCGACGGTCACGATCCTGAGAGCCGGGTCCTCTGCCCCGGGGACAGGACGACTGAACACTCGCACAGCAAGCGGGACAACGCCTTCGCTGCGCGGGGCCACGACGTCGATGATCTTGAGCCGACTTGTCTCCTGCAATACCGTACGGCCCGAGATCGTACCGATCGCCTCGAAGGGACGCCTGGCCCACCAATCAACTGGTTTGGCGACGCCTGGGATATGGACCGTCAACCTCTCGTATCTCGCACCGACTACCTCAACAGTGAGGGCTCCCGAGTCAGCCATGCGAGTCTCAAACGAGACGGCCATCGCCGACGGCTTGAATGTGTTGGCATCCGTGAGATCGAAGTCATCCGAGTCGGCAACATCGTGACGGACCTGGCCTTGAATCTCGACAGGGGGCCCCATCAGGTCGTCTTCGGAGAGTCCGATACCAGTGACTCCGTCGAGGGCGTCGAAACCGTCCTCTTCAGCGCTCTCTACCGGTGAACCGCCGACGGTGGCGCCCGCGAACAAGACTCCGACGCCGTAACGCTTGAGCGGGGTGCCGCTCGTGAGAATCTCCTGGCCGCTGTCCTGATCGTGAAACTGGCCCCGGGAGGCCTCCGTCGTTTCGAAGTGCACGACTCCGGCGTTGATTGTCAGTGGCTGTCCCCGCACGGGATCACCCTCCAGGGGCCCAAAGAGTTCGCGCCGCAGAGCCGCCTCAACGGTTTCACGAGCTTCGATTCCACTCATGATTCGCCTCCAACCAGTCGTCGTAGTGTTTTCGTTTCTACCAGGGCGGTCAGGCGATCCGTCGCGCGTGTCAGCCCGACGTAGACGAGCGCGTCGAAGTGCGTCCCACCCAAGTCATCAAGGTCAGTGACGATGACAGCAGGGGCGTCCAGTCCCTTGAACGATTGGATGCTGGCGTAGCGGAGCCGCCCTTTGACTGGCTTCAGCCCGTCCGCGGGAGTCAGTACTTGACGAAGCCAGGGCTCGGATGTGCTCGCAGCAACAGAACTATCGCCAAGCGGGCTGAGCACTACGATCTCCGTCAGATCGAAGCCTTCGTCACGCAGATCGCCTACGACCTTCCGCAATATAGCGGCCTGATCCGCGCCGCGGGCGTACTTGGTGATCGTCGGATCGATACCGTCGTCGGTCCGGCGGAACTCTCTGAACCCTGGCGCCAAGTGACCGAGGAGATTCACCTGATATCCGATGCGGGGCAGGTTCCGGCAGTTCTCTGACAGGCGGAACGATGCGAGATGCGGCGATCGGGCGCGAAGGACCTCTCGTCCACCCTCGTTGCAATAGATCGCCTGGCGTTCAAAATCACCAAACATGAGAACTCGACCGTTGCGCAGCCCGCCCTTGACCAGTAGATCGAGCAAGTCCAGGTAGGTGTCAGTCGCTATGTCCTGAATCTCATCGACGATGAGGAAGTCCCCGACCTCCTCTGCACTCCGCTCAGCAAGGCCCTCAAGGGCCAGCTCGGGCAGTTCTCGTTCCCAGAAATTGCTATCGGCGTCCGCAGGCGGGCCGCTCATGTCGGCAAGCCGCAGCATCTCCTGGTGCAATGTGCCCACGCGGAGCCCCTCGACATCCGGAAGCTTCTCGCGGAGGCTACGTCCGAGCAGGCGGTTGAAGCACAAGAGTCGACCCACTAGCCCCTGAGCGGCCTCCCGCTGAGCCGACTCGGCGGCGAGGAAGGTCTTGCCAGTTCCGGCGGGGCCCGTGAATAAGACACCCATGTTGTCGGCGGCTGAGTCCAATGCGCGGTACTGCTCCTCGACGAATTGTGCGAGCTGGCCCTCGCGCGCTTGTCGGCGGTCCCCGGCAGTCATCACGACCTCAAACCGAGGGCGAAGCATGGTAACGATCCGTTCAGCGGTGGCCTGGTCCGGGCCATATCCGCCAAACCCGAAGTACTTGATGGTTGAGGCGAGGTGCAGCGCTCCCTCTCTCATGACTCGTTCGACTGCTTGAACTGTGGTTGGAAGGTCGCTCGAATCGAGTACCTGCCAAGAGTGCCACTCAGGTGAGTCGGGCAGCGTGGCGCGCGCACGCACTCCCGTGAACCATGCCGCGTGCAGGATCGGGACGTCCCGCAATTCGACCCGTTTCCTCAGAAGGTAGTCCCGGATGCTGTGCATCGCCTCCTGCGCCTGTTGAAAAGGGCCTCGCACGGTTGGAGGGTCTTGGCCGAGGCGCCAGGTACCATCGGAGCTACGCGCGACCGACAGGTGTGACTTCACCTCGATTACCAGCAGACCGGCTTCGGGCGCGATGACGACGAAGTCCGCTTCACCTTCGACCTGTCGCTCATGCTGCGCAATTCCAAGTGAGTGCAGCACCGTCCAGCGTTCAGTCCCAGCTGCATCCCGCAGGGCTGCAAAGAGGACCTTCTCGCCAGGAGGCGCGGACTCGGCGCAGTAGGCCGGAATCATTCGAGCCATTGGGTCCCCTGATCCTCGAATGCTACCCGAGCCTCGTGGCGGGCAATCAGTTCCGTGAAAGGTGCGATCGCAAGGACGCGTGTGACGAACATGCCCCGAAAGCCCGGCTCAGCAATGTCGAGAGTTATATGACCGGCGCGCTCGAGCTCTTGAAGGTTCGTGACATCCGCGGCTGCTTCCAGGCGGTCACGCAGCTCCCGAGTGGCTTGATGCACCTCACGTCTCAGCAATGAGGCGTGTCCGAAGTGCGGCTGCGTCGGTAGCCCCAGCCACTCGAGGAGTCGCTCGAAATCACCATCGCTCTGCGGACGGATCACATGAGGCGATGCCCAGGCACGGACCTGGCCGGCCGCTCGAACCCCGAGTTCACGCAGGACGCGTTCAGAGTCGCGGATGCCTCTCGCCTTGAGCCGCTCAATCAGTGCAGACTTCCATGACGACTGCGACTCCTGGATTGCTGACGCGCGAAGGCCGATTCGCGCGAATGCTCTCGCGCGGAGGGACTCGAGCTCCGCCTCACCTTCACGCAGAAGCAGGTACGTGCCCGGCGCGACTGCGGACACCTCCGAATAACCAACGCGCTCGCCGGGCGGCTGCGTTGGATCAAGCGCACGGATGCGCTCACCATCGTCATCAAGCCAGATTGCACGATTTCCCGAAAGAAGGAGCTTGCGTGCCTCCACCTCGTCCGCGTTTGGCGCACGTTCCTCACTCATCCGGCTGCCCCAGATCGGCTGCGGAAGGAGGTCCTCCTCCGGGATCGGCTCGGTCTCCGACATTGCTGGCTCCGGCGACTCGGGCGATGGATCGCCAACCTCGAAGATTCGCGCGGCGACCTGGATACCGCCTTCTGCATACTGTGCGATCGCCGACCTTGGGACTGTTCGATCGCTGAACCACGCCGGGAGGACAAACGTCACCTCCATTGTGCGGGGCGCAGTAACCGCCGTCGGCTTGAAGAATCGCGGTGGACCAACGAAATAGGCAATGTCCTCGGAAACATCGGCTCGCTCTAGATCGCCGAGCGTGAAAACTCGCGCCCCGAGTGAGCCAAGCCATTCGCCCAGGGCTTCTCGCGATCGACTGCTCGCAGCCACGACAATTGCCGAGTCCACTCCGACTTCAGCCAGCGACTCAAGCAGTACGGCACCCACAAGTGGGTCGCGGGTACAGAGTGCAGCCGCGGCGTCAGCGATCTCTCTCAGCAGCGCATCTTCATCGACGGCGCCGATCAGACGACGAGCCTGACGAGCTACCTCACCAGCGGCGGCTGTGAGCTGAGCATTACGCTCTATCGGCATCGGGTCGGTGATGAGGCGCCAGCGCAACACTTTCGATGCACCGGCGAGATGATCCCAGACACCGGGCCCATCCCGTTGGATCAGTCGAAACAGGACGCGGGTGGCCGAATTGAACCTTGCACCGAGTTCGTCCCGAACAGCAATGATCTCGACGCCATGCCGAACTAGCGAAGCCGAGGCCGCGTATCGCTGATCGAGTCCGATGATCCGCGACGTCATATTGCCACCGTGAATCCGAGTGCCTCGACACCGGCAGGAGGAGCCCAACCGAGCTGTGTCGACAACACAATCGGCTCTCCGCGCGAGTTTCTGAGCTGCACGACCTGTTCTGCTGCGCTCTCGTCAGCAACGGATCGATCGAAGACGCAGACCACGATCGAAGTCAGGACATCGTTGAGATACTTGATCGCTCCCTGGCCGTCTAGAATCGTTAGGGCAATGTCGTCCGGTAATGGCAGTTGATCGGCAAAGCCTGACGCCGAGTAGATGCGCGAGAACCAAGTCGCCGATTTCTCGGTTCTCGGGAGAAGCAGGGTGGCAAATGAGTCACCGTCGGTATCCTCATCAAGGGTCAGAATGGCCCCCATGTCTTCGTTGATCCAGCTCTTCGTCCCCACTATCACTAGATCTGCTGCAGGGGCGACGAGCCTCTGCAACCAGTCCCTATCAATGCCAGCCATTCGGCCTATGGTTCCGAGTTGCGGACGAGGCATCTTTTCCGCCGGATCATCTTCTGCAACAGATGCAATAGCCTCCACGCCTTTGGCGGCCCATCGGCCGGCCAAAGTTACGCGTGCCGGTACACGAGCCTCATCAAGACCGTAGAACTGTCCTGAAATAACGGAATTTCCGATGACTGCTCGGTAGCGCTCGCCTGGCTGAGCCTCTCTAAGTACACTCAGCGGATCGCTCATGGACTGCGCAGGAGGCCTTCCAAGGGTCCAGCCCGTCCCGATAAGTGTCGCGGCATACTCGCGACTCGGTACCGAGATCGCAACGATCAGTTGGCGGCCGCTAAAGTTGTCAGACTTCCGAGAGAGCCGCGTTCCCAACGCAAGAATCGGACCGATCCATGAAGACCGAACCGGCGTAGAACCGAGATTTTCGGCAAGACTGAGGAGGACCTTGGGTCCGAGTGGACTCCCAGCCTCGCTCATATCTTCTCCTCGCTCCGTTACCCTTCCAGCATAGGGATAACCGCCGACATTCAACGGGCGGCAAGGATGGAGCAAGCTACGCGGCGTGTGCTTGACCGGAACTTGACACCTTGCTCAGAGCTACAGCGGTCGCCGCTGCCAAGGACCGGGCCACGGGAGGTGGCACGGCATTCGACACCTGCTCCACCTGCTGCGAGAGAGTTCCTTCGAGGATGAAGGTCTTCGGGAATCCCTGGAGGAGCATCGCCTCGTAGATGCTTAGCCGACGAGTTCCATCAGGATGAACATGAATCTCGCGATGTCCGTAGGCCACCGTGGGGCTGGGCTTGTCCCAGGACAGGCGGCGGAAACTCCTGGTGGGTGTGGGTCCATCCGTCTCGCCCTTGAAACGCTTGGAGCGGGGAGTCATTGTCCAGTGATTCGGATGCGTTGGGATGTCGCCGACAGAGAGACTTCGCGAAAAGAATGCCGGTTGAGAAAGATGACCGATTGCACCTCGCACGGTCAAGTCGACGTCAGCACGCGAGGTGGTCTTCGGCATGAAGGCTCCAGCGGCCCCCTGACTCTTGAATCCTGAGATGATCACTCGGTTCCGCGTCTGTGGTACGCCGTAGTCAAGGGCAGAGTGTTCAGCGACGCCTGCCGTGAGTTTCAGCTCCTCAAACCGAGAGAGAATGCTGCGGAAGGTCACGGAGTGCTTGGCGTCTCGGATACCCATTACATTCTCGAACAGGACAAACTGTACATCGTAGCGTGCCTGCAGCGCCTCGACGATTTCCAGGTAAAAGGTAGGCATTTGATTGCGAGGGTCATCGGCACGTGAGTTCGGGTTGGCTCGCGAGAATCCCTGGCAAGGAGGCCCCCCGATGATTCCGATCGCCTCACCGTCCGTCAGCGCGTTCGCGATCTCGTCCAGAACAGTGAGACGCCCAGTTTCGACATTCCGATGTGTAATGTCTGCTGTGACGGACTTGGTCTTTGGGAAGTTGCGCTTATGCGTGTTGATTGCTGCTGCCATACGGTCGACGGCGAAGGCAATCTCGTAGCCCTCCTGATGGAAGCCGAGGTCAAGCCCACCGGCGCCCGAAAAGAGGCTAACTACGCGAGGCAAGGTCATCGGGTTCTCCTCACGACTACATGGGCTCCCGACTGGGCCACTTCGACTTAGCGTAGCGGTAGAAGCGTCTCAGTGAGAACCGAGGACGGCGTGTCACTGCGTACTTTTCGGCCGTGCCGGCTAAAGAGCGCAACCCCTCGCATAAGTACGCCGGACCTTTCCGAAGGATCCGGAGCCTCCCGGCGCAGAACTACACACTGAATCCTAACGCCGTTCTTCGAATGGACGTATGCTACGATATCAGCAGTCATCTTAGATAGGAGTCGAGATGCATGGCGGTGTGGTTTTGTTCCGGGGCACCGGAGCCGATGCCATGCGTTATGTCGAGGCCGACCGCTCCCGTGCAGACGACTACTACCTTGGCGAAGCGACCGGCATCTCTTACGCCGTCCTCGACGTATCCGGTGAGGCGAGCAGCCGACCGCTCAGCGCTGAGGACTATGCGGGCTGGGTGGATTGGATCAACCCCGACACCGGCGAACGAATGGGCAGGCCACGGCTTGCGGGATCGGATCGTCAAGGCTCGCCTCGGTTCGCGGAGATGGTCATCAATACCCCAAAGTCGCTCTCCATTGCCGCCGCGCTCCACCCCGAAGTGTCCGAAGCCTTGGACGTGGCGCAGCAGGGCGCGCTATCCGAGATTCAGCGGTGGCTCGCTGAGCACTCGGTGACGCGTGTCGGGCCGCGTGGGAAGCAGGAGGTAGTACCGGTCGAGCACATGCAGGTCGTCGGAATCACACACCACACCTCGCGAGCGGGTGACCCGCACCGCCATATTCATATGCAGGTCAGCACCAGGGTTTGGGCGGCAGGTGCGTGGCGGGCGTTGGATACGGCGGCGATGTTCAAGCAGCAGGGCGCGATCCGGGCGCTCGGGTCTGCCGTGATAGCTGCCAGCCCTGAGCTTGCGGCGGTGCTCAACAGGCATGACCTCACTCTCGACCCGGTAACGGGAGAGGTGACGGAGCTGGAGCCGTTCAACGCGCTGATGAGCAAGCGTGGCGTACAGGTGCGGAAGAACCTGGAACGGCTCGAAGCCGAATGGGAGGCGGCGCATCCGGGCGAGACGTTGGGGCCGGTGGTGTCCTCCCGGCTGACAGCGAGGGCGTGGGCGTTCGAGCGCCCCGCGAAGAAGCCGACCACGGTGCGAGAAGAAGCCGAATGGCTGACCGAGCTCCGAGAGGCCGGCTACAACCCCGAAACCCTCACCCGCAAGCCCGTCAGTGCGCCGGCGCGCTCCGACGAACTCTCGGTGCAGGAGATTGCGTCGCGTGCGCTGGATCGTTGCGTCGCCGCATCGTCGGCGTGGACGCGCCACGACGTGCAGGAGCACGCCACCCGCATCATAACCGAGCACGGCGTGCGCGCTACTCGCGAAGAGTTGCGGGAGCTGATCGCACTCTCGACTGCGCTCGCACTTGGAGACTGCTTCTCGATCCTGCCGACCGGCGCGCCCGCACCGGAGCATGTGGCGCATCTCACATCCTTGCGCGTGGTGCAGGTTGAGGCCGAACTGCGCGACCTGCTCACCGCCACCTCCGGAGACGGAGCAGCGCTATCGTGACGTGTCGCAGGTTGCGGAGCGGCTCGGGCAACAACTCGACACGGGCCAACTCGCCGCGGCCGCAGCAGTCGCATCCACCGACCCGCTCGTGATCGTGGAAGGCGCAGCAGGCAGCGGCAAGACCACGATGCTCGTCACGGCAATCGCCGCCGCGAACGATCACGGCAGGCGCGTGCGCGTCGTCGCGCCGACGAAGCGCGCTGCCGATGTTGCGCGCCAGGAACTCGGTGTGCCTGCGACCTCGGTTGCCGCTCTTGTGCATGCGCACGGGTATCGGTGGAACGAGGACGGCGTATGGACGCGACTTGCGCCAGGCGTAACTGACCCGGCGACGGGTGCGACGTTCTCTGGCCCGCCGCCCGGTGCGGTGTTGCGGCGCGGGGATCGGATCGTGGTCGACGAGGCCGGGATGTTCGACCAAGACACTGCCCTCGCGCTGCTCACCGTTGCAGCGGAAGCGGGTGCAACCGTCGCGCTCGTGGGCGACCGTGCGCAGCTCGCTGCTGTCGGGCGCGGTGGTGTTCTCGACGTGGCGGCGCAGATTCGCGGTCGCACCTTCGACATGGCCGAGGTGCACCGCTTCACCGACCCCGACTACGCCAACCTCACCGTGCGAATGCGCGACCGCCGCAACCCCGGCGACGTGTTCGACCAGCTCGACCGGCTCGGCCTCATCCGCTTGCACGCAGACGGCGACGAACTGCATGAACACGTTGCGCACAATGCCCGCGACGGCGAGACAATCACCGTCGCGAGCAACGAGGACGCGGCGCGGTTGAATGAGCGCATCCGAGAGGAACGGATCGCTCGCGGCCTGGTCGATGACGCCGCCACGACGACGGGCAGTGATGGGCTGAGTACCGGTGCGGGTGATCTGATCCAGACCCGACGCAACGACACTGCGCTGGGTGTGGCGAACCGGCAGCAGTGGATCGTGCAACGCGTCGAGCCGGATGGCTCGGTCTGGGTGCGCGACGCGCAAGACGAGCGCAAGCGGGAGCACACGCGACACCTCCCCGCCGAATACATCCGCGAGCACGCACATCTGTCCTATGCAGCGACCGCCTACGGAGTGCAAGGCGTCACTGCCCCCGCTTCGCATACGATCCTCTCCGATGGCATCAATGGCGCGGCGGTGTATGTCGGCATGACGAGAGGCAGGGACGAGAACGCCCTGCATGTCATCGCGGAGAGCCGTGCCGAGGCGCGGGCGCAGTTCATCGAGGCGATGGAACGCGACCGCGCTGACCGTGGGCTCGCAGATGCGACCGAGCGCGCGGCGGAGGCCGCGCGAGGTCTCGTTGACGATGGCCCGGTGAGGCTGGTGAACACGCGTATCGCGCAGCTCATCCAGGATGCGCAGAAGGCCGAGCGCCGCGCCGCGTGGTGGGAGCGCGTCGGCGTACGCCTCGACCAGCAGCATGAACATCAGCAGGCGGAAAAGGACGAGCAAATCGCCGTGATCCAGGCCGTGACAGAGGCGGCAGTTCGAGTGCGCGCCGAGGTGCAGGAATCGCTCACGATGGTCGCCATGCAGGAAGGCACCGGACACCTGGCCGCGCTCGACCAAGCAACAGCCACACTGACAAAGCTCAACACGGCGGGAAGGTTCGGCAGACGCGCCGCACGCAAAGACCACCAGGCAGCAACCGCACTCGCGGGCAAGAGCCGTGCGCGCATTGCAGACCGCTGGGGCGCAACACCTTACGACGCTGACACGCTCACCGGCTGGGCCTCGCGCGCGGCAGAACGGGTCGCCGCGCGCGACCCGCGCGTGGTCGAGGCTGAACAGCGTGCCGAAGCCGCCCGCACTGCCGGGGAGAAGACGGACAAGCGACACCGCAGCGAACGCCGCGCGCTCCACGCCGACATCTTCGGAGCCGAACAAGTACGGCGCGACCCGCTGCGCTACGAGTTCACCCACCCCGACCGAGAAGCCGCCAACGCCAACCGCACCGCCGTAACAGCACGACAGGAAGCAGCCGCTTTGCGAGGCTTGTCTGTGCAGGACGCCGCCGCCAGGATCACCGCCCAGCGCGAAGCCGCAGAACGAGCACGGCTCGACCGAGAGGCCCGCGCACGCAAGCTCCACGCTTCCCACGATCTGCTCACCCAGAGCCGTCATCGCACCAGCCCGCGCAACGACGTGCCGAGGCTTTAGCGAGCTTTCCACCGAACGTCAGACCGCAGCGGTAGACTTTGGGCATGACGCCGAAGCTCGCAGACTACATCGCAGAGGGTCGAACCCTCTCTGCCGATGAGCGCGAGATTGCTGCGCTCGCGCTCCAGCAGATCAGTGACACCGAGCAGGCCGAAGTCGATGCCGCATGGAGTGAAGAGATCGACCTTCGGGTGGATGAGATTCTGACCGGCAAGGTCGAACTTGTCGATGGCGAAGAGACCCGGCGCATGGCCCGAGCAATGCTGGCGGCCCGCCGCAAGTGAGCGCGCTGCCCTGGCGCGAGCATCCGGCCGCTCGCGAAGAGTATCTGGACGCCCTCGCCTGGTATGACGACCAGGAAGCAGGACTCGGCGACCGGCTGGGTGACGACCTCGACAACGGCGTGGACTTCATCAGGGAGTGGCCGGATTCCGCGCCCCTCTACCGTGGCCGCCAGCGCAACCCTCGTCTTCGACGCAAGGGCACCGACGTGTTCCCCTACGGCATCATCTACTTCGTTCGAGACGACGAGGTCATCGTTGTCGCGTACGCGCACGAGCGCCGCCGCCCTGGGTACTGGCGACAGCGACTCAAAGACCTCTGAACAGCCCGCGCAGCGAGCTATCCCCGACGACCGGGAGGCAGCAGCCCGCGAGCGCGGGTGCGAACGAGCCAGCCCTGCGCAGTGGCGTGAGCAACATCGTTGATCTTCGCCATGGTGACCGCCGGAGCTTCATCGCCTTGCGATGAGAGCTTGCCGTACTGGAGTGCGACGAGTTCGTAGAAGTCCGGCGTCTGCTTGGGATTCCCGAGCGGCTTGAGCAGATCGCGCTCGCTGATCTTCCGACCAGACGGCAACACGATCTTTCCGCCCTTGATCGTCACTGTCCGTTTCATAGCGAACAGCCGCTCGTTGATCGCTGCCTCAATCCGAGCCGTCGGCAACGCACGAAGGTCTTGACTGGAGATGGGATCACCCGGTCGCCACGGAAGATACACGACGCCGGTGATCTTCACTTCCTCCGGCACAGCGAACTGCTGACGCTGGAGTCGAATGAACACGCGCGTCGCAGTGGCCGCATGCTCGATGTAACGCCAACGACCGTCGATCGTCTCGTTCTGCTCCGAGTCGAGCTGCGCCTGCCGATCCTCGGCAGTCACGACCTGATCGTTGTAGCCGAGCGCTTCATCAAGGAACGCGCTCGCATCCTCGGCCCGCTCCCCCGGAAAGCGGTCGGGCAGATGCCACCCGTCGGGCAGGTCGTCCTGCACGAGCAGTCCGTCATAGGACTGGTCGCCGGGGCGATGACCGGAGGATGTGGGCATGTCCCGATTCTAGCGAGCAACACGAGCAACTAAAACACTTGCTGTTATCGGCGTGTTGTGATCTAATCTAAGATACTCGCTGACATCGCAGCTATCATCTGAGCTAGATCGGAGGACACGATGGGCCAGAGCACCGCACCGACAGACGAGCACCAGCGTGCCCCGCTGTTCTACTCCGAGGAGGAGACCGCCGCGCTGCTCGGCATCCACCGCACAACGCTGCGCACCCTTGCCCTCGCAGGCACGTCTCCGGTGGAGCCGATTCGGCTCACCCAGCACAAGCGCGTCTACCGTCGCATCGACGTGCAGCGCCTCGCCGGGCTGGAGAAGTAGGCGACAGAATCATGGGAAGCATCGAGGCGTACGAGACGACGAAAGGCCGTCGTTACCGTGCCCTCTATCGCCGACCCGACAAGAAGCAGACCCAGAAGCGCGGCTTCACGACGAAGAAAGCCGCTGAGCTATTCCTGGCGACGACCGAGATCAACATCGCCCAAGGCCGCTACCTCGATCCCTCACTGGCGAGGGTCACCGTGGCCGACTGGCTCCAGACCTGGCTCGCCGCCCGAGGCGACCTGCGGGCAACCACGCGCAGCCGGGTTGAGAACATCATCGACAAGCACATCACTCCCGAACTCGGCAGCATCCCGATCGGCAACCTCACCCGGCTCCGAGTGCAGGAATGGGCATCCGCACTGCCAGGCGCACCCGCGACCGTTCGGAAGATCGTCAACGTGCTCTCCGGAGCACTACGCTTCGCGGTCGAGGACGAGCGCCTGCCGTCGAACCCCGCAGCCCGACTCAAACTCCCCAAGCCGACGAAGACACGCAAGCGCTACCTCTCGCACGATCAGGTCGCGGCCCTCGCCCAGGCCATTGACGAAATGAAAGACGGCCGAGACTACGGCTACGGCCTCGTCGTACTCACCCTCGCGTACTGCGGCCTGCGCTGGGGCGAACTCTCCGGGTTGCGAATCCGAGACCTCGACCTCGATGCGAAGCACCCGCGCCTGACCGTCGAACAGACCGTCGTCACTGACAAGGGCTATCAGCGCATCGAGCCACCGAAGGACTACGAGCACCGAAGCATCCCCATCCCCGCGTTCCTCGTCCGCCTGCTCCGTGCACAGATCGCAGGACGCGACTCCGACGCTCCCGTGTTCTACGGCATCCGCACCGGCACCTGGCTCCGCAACCACGTCTACCGCGTCGGCTGGCTCGACCCCGCCGCAACCGCAATCGGCCTGGGTGGACTCACTCCCCACGAACTGCGCCACACGGCAGCGTCGCTCGCCGTCAGCGCCGGGGCGAACGTCAAGGCCGTGCAGCGGATGCTCGGGCATGCCTCGGCCGCTGTGACGCTCGACGTGTACGCCGACCTGTTCGATGACGACCTCGACGGTGTTGCCACGGCGCTCGACCAGGCAGCGATGCAATCGGATGTTGCCAATCTGTTGCCAAAAGCCGCGTAGCGCCTCATAGCGCCGCACAGTGGAAATGCGAAAACCCCCGCCTGAGCGGGGGTTTTCTTGTTGGTGACCCCAGCGGGATTCGAACCCGCGTTACCGCCGTGAGAGGGCGGCGTACTAGGCCGCTATACGATGGGGCCGTAACCTCGACCCGGGCTTTCACCAGCCGGCCTCGGCAACTTCTCTATCTTGCCACAGGATCGAGTCGCACGCAAAATCAGGACAGCAGGAGGATCTCTTGACCGGACGCCGACCGCTCGTGGAGTTGCACGTGCACATCGAGGGCACCCTCGAACCCGAGATGACCTTCGAACTCGCCGCGCGGAACGGGGTCGAACTGCCCTGGGCGAGCGTCGATGAGCTGCGGCGGCTGATGGAGTTCGACGACCTCCCGAGCTTCCTCTCGCTCTACTACGAATGCTGCGCCGCGCTGCTGACCGCCGGCGACTTCAGCGACCTCATGCACGCCTATCTGCGCCGGGCCGCAGCGGCGGGCGTCGTCCACGCCGAGATCTTCTTCGACCCGCAGACCCACACCTCGCGCGGGGTGCCGATCGACACGGTGATCGACGGGCTGCTCGACGGCATCGAACGCGCCAGCTCGCTCGGGATCACCGCCGGGCTGATCCTCTGCTTCCTGCGCGACCGCCCCGTTGAGGAGGCGCTCGCGACGCTCCGCTCCGCGGCGCCGCGGGCGCAGCAGCTGCTCGGCGTGGGGCTCGACTCGGCCGAGGTCGGCTACCCGCCCGCGCTGTTCGCCGAGGTCTTCGCCGAGGCTCGCGGCCTCGGACTACGGGCGGTCGCGCACGCCGGAGAGGAGGGTCCGCCGGCCTACGTCGTCGAGGCGCTCGATCTGCTCGGGGCCGAGCGAATCGACCACGGGTACCGCGCGCTCGAGGATCCGGCACTCGTCGCGCGATTGAGGGAGGATCGCGTGCCGCTCACGGTGTGCCCGTTCTCGAACGTGCGCCTGAAGGGCGTCGAGAGTCTGGCGGCGCACCCGCTGAAGCGGATGCTCGACGAGGATCTGCTCGTCTCGGTCAACTCCGACGACCCGGCCTACTTCGGCGGCTACATCGACGACAATCTGGAGGCGGTGACGCACGAGCTCTCGCTCGGCGAGGACGAGGTCGAGCGACTCGTGCTGGGCGCGATCGAGTCGTCGTTCCTCCCCGGTGAGCGGAAGGCGGAGCTGCGGGATCGGGCGATCGCCGCAGGTCGGCGCGCCTGACCTCCGAGCGGTGCGGGACTCCGCACCCGATCACATCGCTCCCCCCTCCCCGGATCGTCCTAGGATCGGTGGCATGCAGTGCTTCCGACTCTCCCACGCCGGCTTCGTGATCGAGGACGGCGGGTCCGCCCTCGTCATCGACCCCGGCAATTTCAGCGACGAGCGCGAGCTGGGCGCCGCGCTCGATTCCGCGGCACCTATAGCCGCCCTGGTGATCACCCACGAGCACCCGGATCACTGGACCGCCGAGAACGTCGCGGCGGTGCGCAGCGCGGCGCCGGACGCTCCGATCTTCACCACCGCGCCGACCGCGGCGGCGCTCGCGGCGGCGGGAATCGAGGACGGCGTGCACACGGTCCGGGACGGCGACGCCCGGGAGGCCGGTCCGTTCTCGCTCGAGTTCTACGGCCGGCGGCACGAGCTGCTGCACTCGAGCATCCCGGTGGTCGACAATGTGGGCGTGCGGGTGAACGGCGTCTTCGCCTACGGCGGCGACTCGCTCATGCGCCCGCCCTTCCCCGTCGACCTCCTCGGGGTGCCGATCGGCTCGCCGTGGTCGAACCTCAGCCAGGTCATGGACTTCGTCATCGATGCGGCGCCGCGGCGGGCGTACCTCACGCACGACGGCATGCTCTCGGCGAAGGGGCTCGGCCTGTTCGCCCAGCGGGTGCAATGGTGCCTCGAGCGGGTCGGCGGCGAGCTCGTGACGCCGCCGCGGCTCGACGGCGATCCGGGCGCGCGGCTGGCGCTCTAAGCCCCGAGGGCGACGACGAGCGCCGACGCCACGAGCAGCGCCGCGAGCGGGGTCATGATCGCCCGCTCCCGCTTCGAGCGGGAGGCCAGGTTCATGAGCGTGCCCACCGCGAACAGGGCGAAGACGATCCACACCGCGACGTTCGAGAAGCCCTCCGGGAAGAGCCGCACCAGACCAGCGCGGTCGAGCACGATGAGAGCCGCGACGGCGTAGACGGGCACGGAGCAGGCCGATCCGATCCTCAATCGACCCGGAAGCCGCCCCTCGTGCTGACCGCCCCACGCGTACCGGCCGAGCGGCGCACCGGCCGCGACCGCGATCTGCAGCACGACGAGCACCGCGCTGAGCACGGCGAAGAGCACGGCCGCGGGCATCGAGAGGGCGCTCATCGCCTGCCGAACCTCTTGTGCGCGGCCTGCTTCGAGATCTCGAGCGCTCCCCCGATCGCCTGCCACGAGTAGCCCTGCACGCGAGCCCGGCGCACCAGCTCGGAGATCGACCTCTCCAGCCGGCGCTGCTCCTCGCGCAGCGCCCTCAGCTCGGCGATGGGCTCGCCTCCCCCGGCGGCGCCCAATGCGGTGCGAGTTCCCGTGGTCATGCGTCAACCTTAGATGACGAACGCCGATCCGTCAATGCATATTGACGCGGTTCGCCCACGGAGGAATCGTCGCGGCTCACCCCACCGGGATGATGGCGCCGTCGGCATCGCGGAGTCCGAAGCCCAGGGCGCGATCCGCCGCGACGTGCACGAACCAGGCGAGACCCGCGAGCGCGATCGGCCAGAACCCGCTCTCGTACGCGCCCGTGAGGATGAACACGGCCACGCCGACGACCACGAGCGCGATCGGGATCGTCATCGTGTGCAGCGTGTTGTACAAGCGCACGCGACTCGGCTTCATCCGCCCCTGCTCCGCGAACGCGCCGATGAGCGCGACATCGGGCAGCAGGCCGAAGAGCACGGCTACGCCCGTCGCCGGCCAACCCCACCAGACGCACGCCATGACGATCACGATGAGCCACACCGCGGCGCTCATGCCCCAGACCAGACGGAGAGAGTTCATGGGAGCAAGACTACGGGGAGCACCGGTAGGGTGAGAGCGATGCAAACCAGACAGGCCCGCGGCGGCCGCTCCCGGGAAGGCCATCTGGTCGTTCCCTGATCCGCGCCCCTCCTCGCGTCGATGCGACCCGCACCCATCGACGAACAGGAGCACCCGTGACCGCGCATTTCAATCACACGATCATCGCCTCGAACGATCCGGCCGCGATGGCCGAGTTCTATCTCGATCTGCTCGAAGCCGAGCCGGTCGCCTCGTGGGGCGTGTTCACGAACATCCGGATCGGGGGCGAGGTGCTGCTGCAATTCGCGACTCCCCCGTCCGGCTTCCCGCCCCAGCACTACGCCTACCTGCTCGACGACGAGCACTTCGACCGGGCCTACGCCAAAGTCATTCGGCAGGGTCGCGAGCACTGAGCCGATCCGCAGCGCACGCGGCCGGGCGAGATCAATCGCGAGCACGACGGGCGGGGCGTCTACCTGCTCGACCCGTCGGGGCACTATCTCGAGCTGATCACCCGGCCGTATCTCTGATCGCGACGCCATCGAGCACGGGCACGAGCACGAGCATCGCCTGAAAGGCGAGAAACGCACGGAGATCGAGGGCGCGTGCGTTTCTCGCCATTCGACGGGAGGTGCGCCGAGCACGGCGTCGGCTCAGCCCGAGTTCTCGATCGCGTCTTCGAGTCGCCTCAATCGCCGGGCCCGGTCGCCGGTGATCTCCACGACCCTCGCCCCGCCCGTGAGATCCGGGTCGTCGGCGAGTTCGAGAAGGGCGAGATCCATCGCCTCGCGAAGCTCGGGATCCTCCTCGGCTCCGACCTCGATCGGATCGGTCGCGGTCAGCGGCAGCAGGATCAGCAGGTCGACGCCGTCCATCGCCCGGGCGGTGAGCCGACGGCCGCGTTCGAGCAGTTCGGGGGCCGAAGACCGCCTGCCCAGAGCATCCAGCGCATCGAGATACGCGAGGAAGTCGAGCGGTCCGCGCTCCGCGATGACCGGTCCGGTCGCCGGTTCCAGCAGTCGCTCCGCAGCGATGCGCAATTGCCGGAGGAACAGCGCGGCATCCGGTTCCGCCGCCGCCGCGTCGATGTCCTCGAACGGATCGGGCAGAACCTCCCACTCCCGGTGCGACATCGCGAAGTCGCCGATCAGCGTGCTCTTGCCGCTCCCATGGGTGCCCGAGACGACTGCGCGCAACGCGACCTCCTGCTCGACGAGCGATATCGGCACCATGGTACGCGCCCGGGTCACGGCCGCGCTCACTAGACTCGTGGATCAAGCCGGAGCAGAACAGGCAGGACCCGAATGCAACTCGTCACGACCGATGAACCGCCTCGTTTCGCCCAGATCTGGCCGAGCGCGGCCAGCGGAGAATGGGTGGTGCGGGAGGGCACGCTCGGACGGGCGGGTCGCGTGCGCGAGACCGGGTTGAGGCCTGAATCCATGCCGATCGAGGAGCTCGCCGCCCCATACCTCGCGAAGGGGTTCGTCGAGGTCGACGAGGAGCGCTACGACTGGGTCGTCGTGCAGTTCCCGACGCGTAACAGCGCCTACGACCGTCGCCTCATCGAGCGGGCGAGCGAGTGGCTCGACGCGGTCCTCGACGAGCGCGGGCTCGGATACGTCGACGGCCATGACCGCGGGAAGCGGGCGGGCGACGGCAAGATCGTCGTCAACGTCTACGCCCGGGTCAAGGACGGCGAGCTGGGGGCGGTGACCGCGATGGCGGCCCTGCGCAAGGGAGCCGCGGACCACACCCGCGCGACCATCGCCCACCGAGCTCCGGATGGCGAGGACTGGATCCTCCGCTACGAGCGGAGCTCGGGGAAGCTTCCCGGTCCCTTCAGCCTCTGAGCCCGTCCGATTGCGGCCGTCCGATCGCGGGCGCCGGGCGCGTGGAGCACGGCGCTAGGATCGTGCCCATGAGCGAAGCCCTCACCCACTCCGAGTCCATCCACGTCGACGCCGGCCCGGCGACCGTGTACGCCGTGGTCTCCGACGTGACCCGCACCGGCGAGTGGTCGCCCGTGTGCCGGGAGTGCTGGTGGGACGAGGGGGACGGCCCGCGCGTCGGGGCCTGGTTCACCGGACGCAACGTGACCCCGGAGCGCGATTGGCAGACCCGCTGCCAGGTCACGGTCGCCGACGAGGGTCGAGCGTTCGGGTGGAGCGTCGGACCGGACATCGTGTTCTGGACCTACACGATGCAGGATTCCGACGGCGGCACCCTGCTCACCGAGAGCTGGGAGTTCCCGCCCGCCGGGCAGGCGGTCTTCGTGGAGAGATACGGCGATGACGCCGCCGCCCAGATCGCCGACCGCGAGGCCGCGGCGCGCGCAGGCATTCCCGCGACTCTGGCGGCGATCAAGAAGGCCATCGAGCAGCGCTGATCCCTTCGCACACGTCTCCGCATGACCGGCGTCCCGGCGAAGCGGGCGTCCCTGTACAGCCGGCTGCCCGGCGATGACGACGGTGCCGCGCTCCGCGAGCACCGGTCCCGGCGCGACCAGGAGCGCCCACCCTCGGCAACGAAGCCTCAATCGACCTCGATCACACCGAGCGCCTCGTCCAGCTCGACGTCGACGTCTCGGCCGTCGCCGAGGTCTACCGATACGTCGTAGCGCGCACGGTCGTCGTCGGTCGCGATCGACTCGACCGTGCCACCGCCCGCCGCAGCGAGCGCCGCGGCGATGATCGACGGGATCTTCGAAGTCTCGAGCAGCGGGTCGCCATCGTGCTCCCTGTCGGTCTCATGCACGGTCACGGTGCCGCCGACTGTCACGCGCACCTCGGCCTCGGTGCCGTCGGCGAGGCGCACATCGACGTCCCAGCCCCCGCGCTCCACCTCGATCGATGTGGCTCCCTGCCCTGAGACCTCGCCGACCGCGGCGTCGATGGCGTCGGCGAGCGACTGGGCGTCGGCTGCTGCAAGGGCGGCGGCAGGAGAGGATCCGGTATCGCCCTGGCGAGTGCCGTCGACCCCGGCCGAAGGGCCGCTGAGATCGCCATCGCCATCGCGATCCTCGAGCGCATCGCGCTCCGAGGCCGCCGAACCGGACGGCCGCGCCTCATCGCGCTCCTCGTCGGCGAGCGCCGCGCCGAGCGCCACTCCCCCGCCGCCGATGAGCAGAGCGGCCACTGCGGCGCAGGCTCCGATGAGCAGCGGACGCTTCGTGCCGCGCTGCTGCTGCTCGGCGTCGGCGGGCTGGCCGGGAGTTCCGGCGGCCGGGTTGTCCGCGACTCCGTGAATCGGAGTGGTCTCGGACTGATCTGGGTTCTGGGGCTCGTTCGCATTCATGCTCCGAGCATCTCCCACCGGCACTGACTCCAGTCTGAACGAAGCTGAACGCGGTGTCAGACACGAGGATCCGCGCCACCGGAGTGCGGTGCGCCGGACCCCGGCCCGCCGGCCTGATCCTCGACGGCCGGCAGGAGCAGCGTGAACCGGGCACCACCGCCCGGCGCGGTATCGACGCGCACCTCGCCGCCGTGCGAGCGCGCGATCTCCCTGACGATCGCGAGCCCGAGACCGCTGCCCCCGGCGTCACGGGAGCGCGCCTCGTCGAGCCGGGTGAAGCGTTCGAAGACGCGCTCGCGATCCGCCTCGGCGATCCCCGGGCCGTCATCGTCGACGACAAGGATCGCTCGCCCATCTTCGACCCTCACGCTCAGCACCACCGTGTCGCGGGCGTGCCTGACCGCGTTGTCGACGAGATTCCGCACGGCGCGGGCGAGCAGCCGCTCGGCTCCGCGCACCCGAACCGGGGTGATCCCCGTTCCGTCGACCCCGACGGTGCCGAGAGCTCGTATGCGGCTCGCCTCGGCAAGGACGAGATCGTCGAGATCGACATCGGCGGAGACGGCGCCGCGCGCCGCTCCCTCGTCGAGCCGTGCCAGCAGCAGCAGACCGTCGACGATGTCCTGCATGCGCAGCCCCTCCGAGAGCACCACCTCGGCGAGTTCCCCGGTCGGGGCGGAGTCCGGCCGTGCGCAGGCCAGTTCGGCGTACTGGCGCATGGTGGCGAGGGGCGAGCGCAGTTCGTGCGAAGCATCGCTGACGAAGCGCTGGCGGGCGCGATAGCCGTCTTCGACGCGGTCGAGCATGCGGTTCATGGTGCCGGCGAGCCGATCGATCTCGTCGCCTCTGCCTGTGCGCGGAACGCGCTGGTCGAGGCTGTCGCTGCCGATCTGATCGACCCTGCGCCGAATCCGCTCGACGGGCCCCAGAGCCCGCGCTGCGACGAACCACACCACGATGCCGATGAGCGCGACCCCGATCGGCACTGCCACGGCCAGCGCCGTCGCGGCGGCGGCGACCGCATCGCCGACGTCCTCGGTCGAGCGGGCGACCACGAGCACCCCTTCGTCGGTCTCCTCGGCCGCGATCAGCACGGGTTCGCCGTCGACGCGAGTTCCTGATGCGCCCCGCGTGTCGCGCGGATGCGGAAGCTCGAGTGCGTCGTCGTCGTTCACGCTCACGCCTTGGGCCGTGTGCAGCGCGACCAGCACGTCGTCGTCCTGCTCGGCGATCGCGGCGATCCCTCGCTCATCCACCGCGTCGGCGATGGCGTCGAGGTCGTCGTCGAGCTGCGATGCGATCTGACCGGTGAGCACGCGGTCGATCATCCAGACGGTGCCGACCGCACCGATCCCGAGCAGTACCGCCACGGCGGCCACGGCGACGAGCGTGATACGGGTGCGCGCCGAACGGGTGCGCCGCCTCTTCTCAGCCACCGTCGGCCGCCAGACGGTAGCCGGCACCGCGCACGGTCTCGATGGCGTTGCGCCCGAAGGGCCGATCGACCTTGCGGCGCAGGCGTCCGATGTAGACCTCGACGATGTTCGGGTCGCCCTCGAAGTCGTCGGACCACACGTTCTCGAGCACCTCGAACTTGGTCACCACCTCGCCACGGCGGCGCATGAGGAACTCGAGCACCGACATCTCGCGCGCGGTCAGGTCGAGGGCATGGTCGCCGCGGTGCGTCGCACGGGCGGCGGGGTCGAAACGCAGATCGCCGGCCTCGAGCACCGTCGGGCGTTCGCGGCCGCCCCGCCGCACGAGAGCACGCAGACGGGCGACGAGCACCGGAGGCGAGAACGGCTTCGTCAGCCAGTCGTCGCCACCGGTGTCGAGGCCCTCCACCTCGTCCCATTCGCCGTCCTTGGCGGTGAGGAAGAGCACGGGCGTCCAATCCTGCTCGGCCCGCAGGGTCGAGCAGACGCGGTAGCCGCTCATGCCCGGCATCATCACGTCGAGCACGATCACGTCGTAGGCGAACTCGCGGGCACGCCACAGGCCGTCGACCCCGTTGTGGGCGACGTCGACGGCGAAGCCCTCGGCCTCGAGCCCGCGCCGCACGCCCTCGGCCAGCCGCACCTCGTCATCCACGAGCAACACACGCATAGCCACAGTCTGCCCTGCACGCGCTGACGCTGGGCTGAATCCTCGGCAGGGCAGGGACCCCAGCCGCGGATCCCGCCGGCTGGACAGACCGCAGACGCCGGCAGAGCAGCGGTGCTGCCCCGCTCAGCTCTCGAGGATCTCCTCGCCCGTCCTCGCATCGAACTCGCGCGTCGTGTCCTCGTAGACCCCTTCGACATCGACGCTGATGCGCAGTCCGCCCTGAGCGACACGCACCCTCACCGCGCGGATCTGCGCGTCCGGGTCGGCCGCGTACACCTGCGCGACGGCGGCGCGGATCATGCCCGCATCGACATCCTCCACGCGGAACTTCCCCGTCGTGCCGACCATGGTGCTGGTCCATGACAGTTCGAGCGAGCCGTCGCGGAACACGTAGGAGTCCTCGCCGCCCGCATACGTCTCGCTATAGGCGTCGATCGAGAAGTAGCTGTCGAAGACGTACAGGTACTCGAGATCCCGGCCCGCCAGTTGCTCGCGCAGCGCGTGCAGGTCGTGCTCGAGCATCGCGGAATCCCACAGGCCGTGCACCTGCCCGGTGACCCGCTGGGGAATCTCGGAGACGACGATCTGCGCGCGCTGCGGCCCGCCCAGGACCAGGATCATCGAGCCGACGAATCCGATGATCACGCACACCGCCACGAGCACGAGATTCAACCCCGTACGACCGGGAGCGGGGGCGGACCCGCCAGGAGGGGCGTCCGCTGCTCTCGCATCGGCGCGGGGAGAATCGCCGGTGGCCGCCGGGGCGACGACCGAGTCGAACCGGTCCGGTGCCGAACGCAGTAGGGCCTTCCATTCCTCACTGGGCGCGGGATCCAGCCGCAGCTTCACCGGCTCGCCGGGCAGCGCGGCGAGCACCACATATCTGCCGGTGTAGAAGTTCGGCAGCTGACCCATCGTGATCAACTGCGAGAAGACCTCGCGCCGCGCATCACCGACTTGCGGGAACACCGTGACGGTGAACTCGTACAGATGATGGAAGTTGCGCACCGTCAGGCCGACTTCGCGCAGCGACTCGATTCGACCCAGCTCTCGGGGCAGATCCGGCGCAGGGGGTTCCTCGGGCTTCAGCTTCGTCAGCTCGCGCAGCGGCGTACCGGCTGATCCGGCGACACCCGAGATGAGCATCAGCGGCAGCACCAGGGCGACGGCGACCAGACCGACCACGAACGGCAGCACCGCGCCGCTCATGCTCCCCAGGACGAAGCCGACGATGCCGGCGATCAGGGCACCGACTCCGACCCAGAACAGAATGAGCAGCGTCCGTCTCAGCCAGGGCTTCATGGCTTCAGGCTATCCGGTCCGGTTCCGTCCGCGATGACGAGAGCCGATGCGTGAGGCCGCAGCAGGTCGCCTCATCGTCGACGGCAAGTCGCCGAGCCGGTCAGCGCCGCCGCTGGCAGCGCGGGCAGAAGTGCGAGGAGCGGTCCCCATTCACCGACTCACAAGTGCCGAGTCGGATCCATCCGTTGATGCAAGATACGGATCACGTCGACGCCGAGGTCCGACTCGACATAGAAGACCAGATGGCTTCCGACTGCATACCGAAGATATCCATCTCGGACCTCGTTGCACGCACGGCCACGTTCCGGTTTCTCTGCCACCCGTTCGATAGCTGCCCGAAGCTCACCAATGTAAGTTTCAGCTTGTCCCACATCCCAGCGCTCAGCGGTGTAATCCCATATTGACGAAAGATCCCGTCGAGCAGCGGGCGTGAGCCGATAGATACTCACGCTTTCTTTGCCGCGATGAATGCGTCAAAGTCGAATGGTTCGGGCTTGCCACTCGCCTCGCCAGCGAGCAGTGCCTCTCGCAAAGCCGCCATCTGCGTTTCACGATCTTCAAGCAGCCTCAACCCCGCGCGCACAACCTCACTCGCAGATCGATAGCGCCCACTCTCTACTTCGCGTGCGAGAAAACCTGCGAAGTGGTCATCCAAGCTGACCGAAGTATTCGTTGCCATGCGTCCAGATTACCAATAATTGGTAGCGCAGACCAGGATTCGCGACCGGATCACCGCCGCCGCTGGCAGCGCGGGCGACGAATCCAGTAAAGCGCCAGACCGATGGCGGAATCGCTTATCAATGATCGATTCAGAAGTGCCGCACCTCGTCGAATCTCCGCTCGGCAGCCCGTTCGTCGAGATGCTCGGTGAGATCAGCGAGCATCTGCACTGCCTCGCCGAGGTCTTCACGCTCGGTGGTTTCGATACCCGGCAAATCGTTCGCGACGGCCAGGAATCCGTCGATCGCTTCGTAGCATTCTTCGACCGTCTCCGCCCTGCCAATCGCCTTCGCGGCCGCTGCGAAGGCCCGGGTTGCTTTGGAGGCGGTGCGCTTCGGCCATCCGCTGAACGGCAGCCCGTATTCGGTGGCGAACCACGCCATATCGCGGCCCTGCGAAGCCGAGCGGAAGCCCGATCCTTCAGGCATACGACGGATCTCGCCCCGAAGCTTCTTCGTCGCCTTCTCGTCGCAGTTCCACACGATCATTTTCTCCAGGCCGGGCCAGCTGGACAGCGGCGGAAGGCCGCCGAGATCTGGAACGTACCGGAATTCAAGCGCACTCAGCTCTGCGGCAGCCAACGATTCGAGATGCGCGACGGCTCCACGGATCTCGACTCTTCGCAAGCGGGAGCACGCCGACAAGGAGCGCACGTCGAACGGCACGTCGAAGGGGTCACCGATCACCGTCACATCTTCGATGCCCTGAAGCTCAGCGGGCAGGGCCAGTGTTCTCGCCCCTTGCGACCCATCGACCGGAAGAACCCTTCGGCCGAGGGCCGGATCCCGTGGCAGCCAGAGCGAAACACCGGGCACCTCACCATCGGGATGGAGCCGAATCGCGAAATGATCCGGGTGCCCCACCAGGGTGACAAGGCGCAGATGCGCCGCAGATGGCAGCTGCACCGTGACGGTGTGCTCACGCGATTCCAGGAAGAGGTACTGCAGATGCGCATTCATGAAATCGAGAACCGTGTCGCCGGTTGCGATGAACTCCGCACTGCTCAGCCCATGTCGCGAAGACGCCCACGCAGCGAACGCTGGATCGGACCCTTCGTACTGCACGCGACCCGGCCAATCATTTGCGCACGCTTCGGAATCGTCAAGGGCGTTCCAGTTGATCTGTTCGTTCCCGTCGACAATCAGATCGCTCCCGACCGGCCCGATGGACAGCCAGCCCTTACCAAGCTCACGGGTCACCGTGTGACTGCCAGGCCCGGTCAAGTCGACGGAGAAGCGCTGCACCATATTCACGATGGTAACGGAGTCGATCTCCGTTCCAAGGTACGCTCAGTCCGCGGGCATCAGGGTTCACCAGAACTCTCCTGTCGCGTATGCAAGCTACCGGGAGAACTTCCGCCGCCGCTGGCAGCGCGGGCAGAAGTGCGAGGAGCGCCCGCCGAGGACGATGCGCCGGGTCGGTGCACCGCAGCGCGGGCACGGTTCTCCCCCGCGACCATAGGCATTTAGGCTGTGCGCAAAATAACCCGCCTGCCCGTTCACGTTCACGTACTGCTCGTCGAAGCTCGTGCCGCCCTCGGCGAGTGCCTGGGCGAAGACGGCGCGCAGCGCCGCGAGCAGGTCGCGGGCGCGGCCCGGGCCGATCCGCTCCCCCGGCGTCTCGGGGTGCAGCCGCGCCCGCCAGAGCGCCTCGTCGGCGTAGATGTTGCCGACCCCGCTGATGAGCGTCTGGTCGAGCAGCGCGCGCTTCACCGCGGTGCGGCGGGAGCGCAGCGCGGTCACGAAGCCGCGATCGTCGAAGGCGGGATCGAGCGGATCGCGCGCGATGTGCGCGGCCTGCGACGGCACGGGCGACTCGCCGTCGAGCTGCAGCGCGTCGAGGGCGAGCGAGCCGAAGCGCCGCTGGTCGGCGAAGTCGAGACGCAGCTCGCCGTGCTCGGGGTGTTCGATCCAGAGGCGGATCCGCACGAAACGATCATCGGAAGCCTCGTGCGCGCGCAGCAGCAGCTGGCCGCTCATGCCCAGGTGGGCGAGGAGGCTCTCGCGAGGGGCGGCACCGTCGGCCCCCGTGATCGGGATCCAGAGGAACTTGCCGCGGCGGGCCGGCGCCCCGAGCAGCGCGCCCGTGAGCCGGCGCTCGAAGTCGGCGCTCCGCACAGCCCCGGCCTCGGGCGACAGGGTGACCCCGTGTCCGCCCGTACCCGGATCCGCCCCCTCGGGGACGTGCCGCTTGAGCGAGCGCGCGTCGACGACCGAGACGGCGACCACGCGGGCGCCGGCAACGGCGGGCGCGAGACCCGCGCGCACGACCTCGACCTCGGGAAGCTCGGGCATGACGGGAAGACCTACGGGCGCTTCTTGCGCTTGCCCGCTCGGGCGCGCAGCTGCTCGACCGCGTCCCGGGCGGCCGCGAGCTCGGCGGCCTTCTTGCTCGTGCCGGTGCCGACGCCGTGCGCTCCGTCGAGCGACACGTGCGCCGTGTAGCGCCGATCGTGATCCGGCCCCTCACCCGTGGTCTCGTACGTCGGGTGCGGCATGCCGCGGGCCGCGGCCAGCTCCTGCAGCGAGGTCTTGGGATCGAGGGCGACCGTGAACCGGTCCGGGTCGGCGAGCAGCGGCTCGATGAGGCGCAGCACGAAGGCCTCGGCGGTTCCCGGATCGGTCGCGAGGTAGACCGCGCCGATGATGGCCTCGACGGTGTCGGCGAGGATCGAGTCCTTCCGCCGCCCGCCCGTGCGCTCCTCGCCCACGCCGAGCCGCAGCTCGGCCCCGAGGCCGATGCCCCGGGCGATCTCGGCGAGCGCCACGCTCGACACGAGTGCCGCGCGGCGCTTCGCGAGCTCGCCCTCGCTGAGCTCGGGGTAGTCGCGGTAGAGCTTGACCGTCACGGCCTGGCCGAGGATCGAGTCGCCCAGGAACTCGAGGCGCTCGTTGTGCGGGGCGCCCCCGTGCTCGAAGGCCCACGAGCGGTGCGTGAGCGCGAGCTCCAGCAGCTCGGCGGGCAGGGTCACGTCGAAGGGCGCAAGAAAGCCGCCGGGGCCACCCTCAGGTGTGCCCGGCGGCTGACTCGGTGCCGTGCCCTGCGACGAAGCGTCGTCAGCGTGCACGTGCGCGATTACGCGTCGGCGACCTTGCGGCCCTTGTACTCGAGGAAGAGGGGGTTGCCCTGCGAATCCTCGACCACGCGGGCGCGGTGCGGCAGGCTGTACACGGTACGGCCGCCCTCGACGGTCTTCACCAGCTTCGGCGCTTCGGCCTTCCACGCCGAACGGCGGTGGCGGGTGTTCGACCGCGACATCTTGCGCTTGGGAACAGCCATGGTGCTCTCTTTCCTATTCGCTTTCTTCCGGATCGGTCGCCCGATCCACGTCTTCATCTTCAGCCAGCAAGCCGGCCAGCGCAGCCCATCGCGGATCGACCGCGACGGACTCGGCTGCAGCCTCGGCATCGCGCAGCTCACCGGTCTCGGGGTCGAGCCCCGGGCAATCTGGACGGCACACAGGCTGAAACGGCAGTGCGAGCACTGCCGCGTCTCGGAGCGGGGGTTCAAGATTCACGTGATCACCGTGAACCCCGTACTCGTCGGCCTCCGTAGGAGTATACGCGAAAAGCTCCTGGAATTCGACTTGAAACGGCGCGGTGAACGGTTCGAGGCAGCGCCCGCACTCGGCATGCATGGTCGTCGACGCCGTCGCCGAGACGAGGATGCCCTCGTGCACCGATTCCAGGCGCACGTCGAGATCCAGGTTCTCCCCGGCCGGGACGCGCGCCAGCGCCTCGCCGAGGGTCTCGGGAACGGCGAAGCTGCGCGAGCGCTCGCGCATCTCGCCCGGCCGGTTCACCAGGTCGCGCACGTTCTCCTCGTACACCCGCATGCTGTTCACCGCACCAGCGTACATGCGCGGCGCGGGAGCCCCGAATCCACGCGGACGGAGGTCCCGGACACGCGAGGCGCGCGAGGCGCGCGAGGCGCGCGGCACGAGGGCGACGACGAAAGCGGCGCCGGCGCGCCGGCGCGCCGGGTCAGCGCATCCGCTCGTCGAGCCAGTCGAACATGCGCTGCGCCGCCACTCCTCGCGCGAGCGGCTCGCAGTGCCCGTCGGCCCCCTCGGCCGCGGTGAACGGGAGCAGCGTCGACACCGACGGCGCGAGCTGAGCCAGCCGCTCGGACTGCCCGGGCCAGAACTGCTCACCCTCCGGCGAGGTGATCAGCATCGGGGTGGTGATCCGCTGCGCGAGGTCGGCGATCGTGTACTCCTGCACGGCGCGCAGCGTCTCCGCGTAGCCGGTGGTGCCGTAGGGCCGCGCCCGGAACCTCCAGGTGTGCGCGGCGCCAGGTATGAGCTTCATCCCGATCGCGACCTCCCGGTCGAACTCGGCGTCCTTCCCCTGGTCGAGCAGGCCCAGCAGGTGGGACGACAGGTGGTGCTCCCAGGATGCGGCCACCTCGACGACGCCGGGGTCGACGATCGCCGCGGCGAAGCGGTGCTCGAAGGCGAGGGCCCGAGGCACCCAGTAGCCTCCTGGCTGATGCCGTACACGGCGATCCGCTGCGGATCGACCCGGGCTGCTGCGCGGCGAAGTCGTAGACGGGGGTGAGCACATGCTCCCAATCCGGCCGGAAGCCCACGCCGCGGTCGAACAGCTCGGATTGCTGCCCGGGCCCGTCGAACATGAGCACGTCGTAGCCTCGGCGCAGCGCCGGCGCCGTGCAGCAGGCCCAGAGCGCGGCCGTCGAGCCGTCGCTGCCGTTCACCGCGACGAGCAGCGGGCGGGGCTCCCCGCCGGTCGCGCGGAAGAGGGTGCCGGGCAGGTCGGAGCCCTCGAACGGGATGGCGATCCGCTCCGCGTCGGCGCCGCTCAGCCGCACGAACGATTCCCACGACTCCTGCTGCGCGCCGAAGACCTCTCCGAGCGCGGAGGAGTCCGGCAGGGCGCTGAGCGCGTTCATCGCGGCGCCGAGATAGCTCGACGCCCGGAGATGCGCGGACGCGGCGCTGACCGCGTGACCGGCCGACTCCGCCTCGCGCGCGATGTCCGCGGTCCGGACTCCGAGCCCGTGCCAGGCGTCGAACCACCCCTGATGATCGCCCTTGCGGACCCCCGTCACCGCGGCGAGCACCTCGCCGATGTCGGCGGCGCCCTCCGACGCCAGGCCGAGCACCGACCGGATCTCGAAGTCGAAGTCCGGGTTCTCCGAGAAGCGGACGTCGTGGCTGCGGTGGGAATGAGCGAACATCCGGGGCTCCTATCGTGCGGCGTATGGAGGTATCGTCTCACCCGCCGGCGCCGGTCGTCACCTGCGAGTTCAGCCGCCGGTTTCAGGTGAAGCGCTTCCGCTCCCCCGCTCTCACCTGCGAGAATGCGGGAAAGCTGCGCCGAGAAGCGATCGTCGCCGCCGGAAGGGGACGGAATGGGCGGGCGGGGCGCAGGTCGCGGACGGCGCTTCGGTGCGGGGCGGATCATCCTGCTCGGCGTGTCGGTGCTGCTCGGCGTCGCCGTCGCGATCGTCGGCGCGCGACTGGTGGGCGATGCCCTCGATCGCGCCGGGATCGAGGCCTTCTACGCCGCCCCCGCCCAGGACGGCGCCGATGCGGCGCCGATGCCGGGCACGCTGATAAGGTCCGAGGCGCTGCCGGGAGCCCCGTTCGACGCGCGCGCGTGGCGGGTCATGTACTGGACGACGGACGTCCACGGCGATCCGGTGCCCGTCACCGGAACGGTGATCGTGCCCGTCGGCGCGGCGCCCGACGCGGGGCGCACCGTGCTCGCCTGGGGCCACCCCACGACCGGCACGGCGCCCGAGTGCGCGCCCTCTCGCGGCTTCGACCCCTTCATCGGCATCGAGGGACTGCGCATGATGCTCGACCGCGGCTATACGGTCGTCGCGACCGACTACGTCGGCATGGGCACGACGGCCGCCGATTCGTATCTGATCGGCGTCACCGCGGGCAACAGCATGCTCGACGGCGTGCGGGCGGCCCGCTCGCTGCCCCTCGCGCAGGCCGGATCCTCGGTGGTGCTGTGGGGCCATTCCCAGGGCGGGCAGGCCGCGCTCTTCGCCGCCGAGCAGGCCGCCGACTACGCGCCCGAGCTGACGATCGAGGCGGTGGCGGTCGCCGCACCCGCGGCCGATCTCAGCGCGCTCATGGGCTCCCACCTCGACGACGTGTCGGGAGCGACGATCGGCTCCTACGCCTTCCAGGCCTACGCACAGGTCTACGCCGGCCGGGGCGCCGAGCTCGACGGGGTGCTCACCCCCGCGGCCATCGCGATCCTGCCCGAGATGAACCGCCTCTGCCTGCTGAGCCATCTGGGCGAGCTGCACGCCATCGCCGAGCCCGTGGTCGGCGACTTCTTCTCGGCGGATCCGACGAAGACCGCCCCCTGGGCGCAGCTGCTCGCCGAGAACTCGGCCGGCGGCCGGGCGTTCGACGCCCCGCTGTTCGTCGCCCAGGGCGCGGACGACGCACTGGTGCTGCCCGCGGACACGGAGCGGTTCGTCGCGCACGAAGAGGGGCTGGGCATGCGGATCGAGTACCGCCGGGTGCCGCTCGCGGATCACGGCACCATCGCCTACCTGTCGCTCCCCTGGCTGGACGCCTGGCTCGACGCGCAGGGCGTGTGAGCAGCGCGCGTGAGCGGGGTGCGGGGCGGGACGCCGGGCTGCGCGCCTCCCGCTACGCCGGGCGGGTCGTCTCGAGGTAGCGCGCGACCGCCGTCGGCACGTAGTCGCTGACGTCGCCGCCGAGACTCGCCACCTGCCGCACGAGCGAGCTCGACACGTGCGCGTGGCCGGGCTCGGGCAGCAGGAACACGGTCTCGACGTTCGCGAGGCTGCGGTTCATGAGCACCATCGGCGTCTCGTAGGCGATGTCGATCTGCGAGCGGATGCCCTTCACCAGCACGGTCGCGCCGACCTCGGTGCAGTAATCGACGAGCAGGCCGACCGACCACGAGGCGATCGTGATGTTCGAGGGGATGGTCGGATCCTCGTCGATCGCCTGCTGGAGCAGGTTCGCCCGCTCCGAGATCGGCAGCATGGCGGTCTTGCCCGGGTTGTGCACGACGAGCACGTGCACCTCGTCGAAGATCGCGGCGGCGCGGCGGATCACGTCCAGGTGTCCGAGCGTCACGGGGTCGAATGATCCGGGTACGACGGCGATGCTGCTCATGCGTCAAGCCTATTCGGTGACCCGCCCCGAAACTCGGATATTTCCCGGATCCCGGTCGCGCGGGTGCGAGATGAACCGCGCTCAGCGGCCTCCCCGCGATCCGCGGCCGTCGTCCTACGACTTCGCGAGGTTCTCGAGCTGCAGCCGATCGGCCTCGAGCTGGGCCGCGAGGCCCGGCGCCGTCTCGAGCAGCGGATCGCGCTCGAGCAGCTCGGCCGCGACCTCCCGGGCGCGCATGATGAGCTCCCCGTGCTCGGCCACGCGCAGCAGGCGCAGGGTGGACCGGCCCCCCGACTGCGCCGTGCCGAGGATGTCGCCCTCGCGGCGCAGCTCGAGATCCTTCTCGGCGAGCTCGAAGCCGTCGCCGGTGGCGGCCACGGCCTCGACGCGCTCGCGGGCCGCGCTGCCCGGCTCGGCGGCGGTGAGCAGCAGGCAGAGCCCGGGATGCTCGCCCCGGCCCACCCGGCCGCGCAGCTGATGCAGCTGCGAGATGCCGAAGCGCTCCGCGTCCCGCACGATCATCGTCGAGGCGTTCGGCACATTGACGCCCACCTCGATGACGGTGGTGGCGACGAGCACGTCGACCTCGCCGGCGGTGAAGTCGCGCATCACCGCGTCCTTCTCATCGGACTTCATCGCCCCGGTGAGCGCGGCGACGCGGATGCCCGCGTAGTCGGTCCGCGCGCGCAGCTCGGCGACGGTCTGCTCGACGCTCGCGAGCGGGGCCTGCGGCCCTCCGTCCGCGCCGTCCTCGGCCCCCGAGGCGTCGAGGTCCTCGGCGCCCTCCTCGCGCCGTCCCTCGGAGATCGCCGGGCAGACGACGTACACCTGACGGCCCGCGGCGACCTCCTCGGCCGCGCGCAGCCAGGCGCGCTCGGCCCACTTCGGGCGCTCGAAGACGGGCACGGCGAAGGTCTCGATGCCCTGGCGCCCGGGCGGCAGCTCGCGGATCGTCGACACCTCGAGGTCGCCGAAGGCCGTGAGGGCGACGGTGCGCGGGATCGGCGTCGCCGTCATGGCGAGCACGTGGGGTTCGGCCCCCTTCTGCCTGAGCGCCTCGCGTTGTTCGACACCGAAGCGGTGCTGCTCGTCGACCACGACGAGGCCGAGATCGTAGAAAGTCACGTTCTCGCTCAGCAGGGCGTGGGTGCCGACGGCGATGCGCGAGGATCCGCTGGCGAGGCTCAGCAGCGCCCGCCGCTTCTCGGCGGCAGGCATCTTGCCGACGAGCAGCACGGGGTTCAGCCGGGCGCAGAGCCCCGTGCCCAGCGCGTCGACGATGCTGCGGAAGTGCTGGGCCGCGAGCACCTCGGTCGGGGCGAGCAGGGCGCTCTGGCCCTCGCCCTCGGCGACCTGCAGCATGGCCCGCAGGGCGACCACGGTCTTGCCGGAGCCCACCTCGCCCTGCAGCAGGCGGTGCATCGGGTGCGGGGCGGCGAGCTCGGCGGCGATCGTCTCGCCCGCGGCGCGCTGGTCGCCCGTGAGGTCGAAGCCGAGCCCGGCGTCGAAGACGTCCCGCAAGCCGCCCTCGCGCTCCGCCCGCGGGGTGCCGGCGGCGAGACCCAGCCGGCGCCGGCGGTCGAGCAGGGCGAGCTGCAGCTCGAAGGCCTCGCGGAAGCGCATGCTGTCCTGCGCGCGGCGCCAGTCGGCGGCGCGCTCGGGACGGTGGATCAGCTCGAGCGCCGGGCCCAGCGCGATGACGCCTTCGGAGTTCTTGATCGCAGCGGGCAGGGGGTCGTCCACCGGCTCGAGCGCGTCGAGGGCCATCTCGACGGCGCGCTGCAGCGTCCAGCTCGGCATCTTCGCCGAGGCCGGGTAGATGGGCACCGGCCGCTCCGCGAAGGCGCGGGCCGCGGCCTCATCGAGGGAGGCTCCGACCTCGGGCGTGACCAGGGCCGCGGAATCGCCGGGCTCGGCCTCGACCTCCGCCTGATCCCCGCCCTGCGTCTTGCGCGCCCCGAACAGCTCGTAGTCGGGATGCTGCAGCTGCAGCTGCCCCCGGTACTCGCTGACCTTGCCCGCGAAGATGCCGCGCACGCCCGGCTTCAGCTGCGCAGCGCGCCAGGCCTGGTTGAAGAAGGTGAGCTGCAGCGAGCCGTGGCCATCGGTGATGCGCGCCTCGAGGATCCGCCCTCCGCGGCGCTGCATGCTGCGCTCGCGCACGTCGAGCACCTGAGCCAGCACGGTGACGTGCTCGCCGACGGGCAGCCCGGTGAGGGGGGTGAGCTCGCCTCGGTTCGAGTAGCGCCGCGGGAAGTGCCAGAGCAGATCGCGCACGGTGCGCATCTCGAACGTCTTCTCGAGCACCTGCGCCGTGCGCCCCCCGACCACGCCGTCGAGGCGACTGTCGAGGGTGGCGCTGATCATGCCTCCAGGCTAGCGGCCGCCGCCGACGAGCGGGGCGGGCGAGGCCGGCGGGGCGCACGGGGCCGAGCCGGGCGCGCCACGGCTCCGCGGGCCGGTACGCTCGTGGGGTGACTCGGATCATCGCCGGCAGAGCCGGCTCGCTGCGGCTCGAGGTGCCGAAGGCCGGCACCCGCCCGACGAGCGATCGCGTGCGCGAGGCGGTCTTCTCGACCCTGGGCTCGTGGAACCTGCTCGAGGGCGTGCGCGTGCTCGACCTCTACGCCGGCTCCGGCGCGCTCGGACTCGAGGCCGCGAGCCGCGGGGCGGCGGCGGTCGCGCTCGTCGAGAAGCACCCGCAGGCGGCCCAGGTCGCCGCGCGCAACGCGAGGACGGTCCGCGGCGCCTTCGGGGCCGATGCGCCGTCCGTCGAGGTCGTGCGGTCGTCGGTGCAGAGCTATCTCGAGGGGGCGGATCCGGCCCAGCCCTGGGACGTGGCGCTGCTCGATCCGCCCTACGACCTCGCGGAGCCGGAACTCGCCGCGAATCTGGCCGCGCTCGTGCCGCTGCTCGCCGAGGGCGCGGTCGTGCTCGTGGAGCGCTCGAGCCGCAGCCCCGAGCCCGAGCGGCCGGCGGGCCTCGGCCTCATCCGCGAGAAGCGCTACGGCGAGACCGCCCTGTGGTGGCTCGAGCGCACGGCCGGGGCCGAGCCCGCTCAGCCGTAGAACCCCGCCGCGGTGAGCCCCAGCGTGAGGGCGAGCAGCACCGCGAGGAAGCCGAAGTTCACCGCGGAGAAGAGCCCCACGAAGCGCCCGACGCGACGAGGCCGCACCCGCCTGAACTGCGCGAGCACGATGAGGCTCGCGAGCGAGGCGACGAGGGTGCCCACTCCCCCGACGTTCACGCCCAGCAGCAGCTGCGGATAGTCGTCGGTGAAGTGCGAGAGCAGGATCGCCGTCGGCACGTTCGAGATCACCTGGCTCGCGAGGGCGCTCGTGAGCAGCGCGCCGCCTCCCACGAGCGCGTGCAGCAGCTCGCTGAGCGCGGGGATCCGCGTCAGGTTGCCGGCGAAGACGAAGAACGCCGCGAAGGTGGCGAGCAGGCCCCAGTCGAGCCGGGCGAGCGCCCCGCGATCGGCGAAGAGCAGCACCAGCGGCACGGCGAGGCCGGCCCAGACGGGCACCACCCGCAGCACGAGCAGCAGCGTGAGCGCGAAGAGCGCGAGGTAGAGCAGCACGAGGCGCGGCGAGAAGGCGAGGTCGACGCCGGGGGCGCCGATCGGGGTGTTCGGCAGCAGCAGGCAGAGGCCGAGCATGAGCGCGAGCGAGACGAGGAAGGGCACCAGCATGATGGCCACGAACTCGCCGCTCGGGATGCCGTAGAAGGAGTACAGGTAGAGGTTGTGCGGGCTGCCGAAGGGCGTGATCATGCCGCCCAGGTTCGCGGCGATCGCCATCATCACGAAGACGAAGGCGGTGTGGCGGGTGCTGCCGGTCGATTCGAGCGCGACCCACGCGAGGGGCAGCATCGCGATGAGCGCCGCGTCGTTGGTGAAGAGCGCCGAGGCCGCCGCGGTCGTCAGCACGAGCCCGACGCCGAGGCCCCGCACCGTGCGCAGCGTGCGGACGATGCGGGTGGCGACCGCGCCGAAGAACCGGGCGCGATGCAGCGCCGTGATCGTCGCGAGCATGCAGAAGAGCATCGCGAGCGTGTGCAGGTCGAAGTAGCCGAGGTAGGCCTCGTCGGGCGGCACGAGGATCGTCGACGCGGCGGCGAGCGCGACCGCGATCAGCGCGACGACGTTCTCCCGCGCCAGACGGGCGATGCGGCTCCGGGTCACGGAGGCTCAGTGTAACGGAAGGCGCGACGGAGGCCCGTTCGCGCGATCGGGTCTTGTGCGGCTCATCGCCTTATGGAAGAGTGGTCTATCAGTTAGTCCAATATCGCGATGGAGCGAGCGAGGGAGAGCACACCATGACCACCGACACCACGCAGCAGGCGGAGACGGCGCCATCGCGCCGCCTGAGCGGCAATCTCGGAACCATCTCGATCATCTTCATGGTGATCGCCGCGGCGGCGCCGCTGACCGTCGTCGGCGGCCTCATGCCGATCGCCTTCCTGATGGGCAACGGCATCGGGCTCCCCGTGATGTTCCTGGTCGCGACCGTGATCCTCATCCTCTTCGCGGTGGGTCTGCTGGCGATGGGCAAGCAGATCCCGGGCTCGGGCGCCTTCTTCGCGTATATCACCCACGGTCTCGGGCGCACGGTCGGGACCGCGGGCGCCTACCTGGCGCTGCTGACCTACAGCGCGGTGCAGGTCTCGGTGTTCGCGCTGCTCGGCGGCGCCGTCTCGTCGAGCCTCGCCCTGATCGGCCTCCCCGTGATCCCGTGGTGGGTGTTCGCGCTCGTCGGCATCGCGATCGTCGGCTTCCTGGGCTACCGTCACATCGAGCTCAGCTCCAAGGTGCTGTTCGTCGCGCTCGGCCTGGAGATCCTCGTCGGCCTGCTGCTCGCACTCGTCGTCCTCGCTACCGGCGGCGCCGAGGGCGTGACGTTCGGCAGCTTCAAGCTGAGCGAGATCCTCTCCGGCGCCCCGGGAGTGGCCCTGATGTTCGCCTTCGCGGGATTCATCGGCTTCGAGTCCTCGGTGGTGTACCGCAACGAGGTGCGCAACGCCGACCGGACGATCCCGCGCGCGACCTACGGCGCCGCCGTGATCATCGGGCTCTTCTACGCGCTCACGGCATGGGCGCTGGTGCTCGCCGCGGGCGAGTCGAACCTCCTGGCCGTCGCGGGCGAGGACCCCGCGGGCATGCTCGCCCGGATCACCGACGAGTACCTCGGCCCGGTGGGGTCGATCGTCGCGACCGTGCTGCTCATCGGGAGCATGTTCGCCGCGGCCCTCTCACTGCACAACGTGCTCACGCGCTACTTCCACACCATGAGCCACCGCGGGCTGCTGCCGGAGCTGCTCGGCGACGTGCACACCCGCCACGGCTCCCCCCACAAGGCGGCGATCGTGCAGGTCTCGATCGCGACCGTGCTGACCGTCGTGATCGTGATCGCCGGGCTGCCGGCCGAGATCGTGCTCACCTGGCTCGCGGGCATCGGCACGCTCGCGCTCGTGCTGCTGATGGCGACCACCTGTCTCGCCACGATCGTCTACTTCGCGCGCAACCGCGGGCTCGTCAGCGCCTGGCGAGGCCTCATCGCACCGGCTCTGGGCCTGATCGGCCTCATCGCCGCCGCGCTCCTGATCATCATGAACTTCCCGATCATGGTGGCCGACCTCGACGCCGAGGGCATCCCCGTCTGGGGCGTCGCGAGCTTCGGCACGCTGCTCGTCGTCGTGCTGACGCCGTTCGTCGGAGTCATCCAGGCCCGGGTGATCAGGAAGCGCGATCCCGAGGCGTATTCGAGGATCACCGAGGGGTTCGACGCCGAATGAGCGACACCGCATCGACCGCAGCCCCCCTGATCGGCATCACCGGGAGAACCCATGCCGCGGGCATGATCGGCGCGCCGAAGGGCTTCGCGGACGCCCCGCTCGACGTCCACCTGAACGAGTACGCCTCCTCGGTGATCCAGGCCGGCGGCCTGCCCGTGCACATCCCGATGGGCATCGACACCGGCGCGATCGTCTCGCGTCTCGACGGCCTGATCATCGCCGGCGGCGAGGACGTGGATCCGCGCCGCTACGGCCGGCAGCCGGATCCGCGCACCTCCTCCGGGGACGGCTCCCGGGACGAGCTCGAGATCGGGCTGCTGCAGGCCGCGCTGGCGCAGCGGGTGCCCGTGCTGGGCATCTGCCGCGGCCAGCAGCTCATCAACGTCGCGCTCGGCGGAACCCTGATCCAGCACCTCGAGGGGGCACAGGGGCTGCGGCACAACGCCTCGGAGATCCACCGCTACGAGCGGGTGCATGAGGTATCGTTTCGGAACGGCAGCGTGCTGCACCGGATCTACGGGGACGGCGCGCGGGTGAACTCGTTCCACCACCAGGCGGTGGAACGGCTGGGAACCGGGCTCAGCGCCGTCGGGCATGCCGACGACGGGGTGATCGAGGCGGTGGAGCTCGCGGATGCCGACGTGATCGGCGTGCAGTGGCATCCCGAGTGCTTCGGCTCGGATCCGGTGTTCCATTGGTTCGCGAGAACAGTGATCGAAGCGCGACAGGGTCGCGTGAAGGAGAGAGTGTAGAGATGTCGAAACGTCATGAGAACAAGGTCGCGTTCATCACCGGCGGAGGATCCGGCATCGGCCGCGAGACCGCCCGTCGGCTCGCCGACGAGGGTGCGAAGCTGATCGTCACCGATGTGAACCTGCCCGCCGCGGAGGAGACGGTGAGCCTGATCGAGCAGGCCGGCGGGGAGGGCGTCGCCGTGCAGATGGACGTCCGCGACCGCGAGCAGATCGTCGCGGCGGCGGCGGCGGGCGTCCGGCGGTTCGGAGCCATCCACCTGCTCATCAACAATGCCGGCGTGGTCACCGGGCATTCCCTCGCGGATCTCACCGAGGAAGCCTGGGATTTCGTGCTGGACATCAACCTCAAGGGCCAGTTCCTCGTCGCGCAGGAGGTGTCGAAGCGGATCGCGGCCGCCGGCGGCGGTGCGATCGTCAACCTCTCGACGGTCGAGGCGCTCGTGGTCGTGACGAGCGGCAGCACGGCGCAGCCGCACTACAACGCCAGCAAGGGCGGCGTGCCGATGCTCACCAAGGCGCTCGCGGTCGAGCTCGCCGACCAGGGCATCCGCGTGAACTGCGTCGCCCCCGGCCCCATCGCGACGGACTTCTTCGACCTGGAGGGCGTGACGAGCCAGGAGGCGATGGACTACATGGGGCAGCGCCTGCTGGTGAGGCGGATCGGGCAGCCGTCGGACATCGCCTCGGCGGTCTCGTGGCTGCTCTCGGACGAGGCGAGCTGGGTCGACGGCATCCAGCTGCCCGTCGACGGCGGATGGCTGACGCGATGAGCCGGCTGCAGGTCGACGAGCTGGCGGCCGAGGGCATCCATACCGTGCTGGTGGCGACGCCGGACATCCAGGGCAGGCTGATCGGCCGGCGCGTTCCCGCCGGGCGCTTCGCGAGCATCCTGGAGACCGGGGTCGAGGTCTGCACCTGCGCCTGGGCCTGGGACGTCGAGCAGGGGTTCGAGCTGATCGGCGCGAACAGCGTGAGCGTGTGCTCGCTCCACAACGGCGCGCCCGATGTCGCCCTGATCCCGGATCTCACCACCCTGCGGCGGGCCGCCTGGCTCGACGGGATCGCGGTGTGCCTGGCCGACCCCGTCTGGCCGGGGACGGGCGAGCCCCTGCGGGAGTCGCCGCGCACCATGCTGCGCGCCGAGGTCGCGCGGTACCGCGAGCAGGGGCTGCGCCCCCAGGCGGGCACCGAGCTCGAGTTCTACATGTTCAGGAACGACCCGCACGAGCTGCGCCTCGGCGGTTTCCGGGACCTCGTGCCCACCACCCTCACCCCCAGCGATTTCCTGCTCGAACCGGGCAACCGCTACGAGCCCTTCTTCCGCAGGCTGCGGGAGAATCTCGACGCCAGCGGCATCGAGATCGAGGCGGCGCAGTCCGAGTGGGGCAGCGGGCAGTGGGAGATGACCTTCGTCTACGGCGACCCGCTGGCGATGGCGGATCGCCACGCGCTCTACAAGATGGCGGTGCGCGACATGGCGGCGATGGCCGGCTATTCGGTCACCTTCATGGCCAAACCGCTCGGCGACCAGCCCGGATCCTCCTGCCACGTCCACTTCTCGGTGCTCGACGACGCCGATCGGCCGGTGTTCTGGGACGAGGACGGCGAGCACCGCATGAGCGACCGCATGCGCAGCGCCATGGCCGGGGTGATCGATCGCACGCCCGAGCTCATGGCCTGGTACGCGCCGACCCACAACTCGTACGCCCGCACTGCGATCGGCGACGTCTTCGACTACGGGCGCAGCTGGGGCCGGGAGAACCGCTACGTCTCGAACCGGGTCGTCGGGCACGACTCGAAGAGCACGCGTTTCGAGTTCAGGATCCCCGGAGCGGACGCCAATCCCTACCTCGTGCTCACCGGCCTGCTCGCCTCCGCGCGCGACGGGATGCAGCGAGGGGCGCGGCTCGGCCCCGCCACCGTGGGCGTGCCCGAGGGGGTGAATGCCGACAGCGCGATGCCGCGGACCATTGGGGAGGCGGCGCAGGCGATGGCGGATTCCGACTTCGTGCGCGAGATCGTGGGCGAGGAGAGCCGCACGCTGTTCCGCGAGCTCGCCGCGCACGAGTGGCGGGCCGCGTTGAGCGCCGTCACCGACTGGGACCGCAACCGCTACTTCGATCGGATCTGAGCCATGGAATTCCCCGAACTGAACAGCTGGATCGGCGGGGCGAGCGAGCCGAGCGCGGAGGCGCTGCCGGCCGCGCAGGACCTGCACGACCCGAACACCGGCGAACGCTTCGCCGAGAACCGGAGCGCCTCGGCGGAGCAGCTCGACCGCGCGATCGCGGCGGCGACCGCGGCGCACGAGGACGGCCGCTGGTCCGGTCTCGGCGCCGAGGGGCGCGCGGAGGTGCTCGGACGATTCGCCGCGGAGCTCGACGGCATCGCCGAGCGCGTGGCGCGGCTCGACGCCCTCAATTCCGGCGTACCGATCTCCGTGACCCGGCTGTTCGCCGGCTCGGCCGGAGACACCGTACGCGGCGCGGCGGCGCGGGCGGTCGGGCTCGGCGACGAACGGGCGCTCGAGGCCGGGAGGCGCGATGTCCGGGTGCGCAGAGTGCCCTGGGGGCCGACCGCGCTCGTCGCGCCCTGGAACGCGCCCTCGGCCATGGCCGTGAAGAAGCTCGCCTTCGCGCTCGCCGCCGGGGCGCCGGCGCTGCTGAAGCCGTCCTCCGCCTCGCCCTGGAGCGCCGAGCTCGTCGTCGAGGCCGCCGTTCGCGCGGGCATCCCGGAGGGCGTGGTGTCGCTCGTCCTCGGGAGCGGAAGGATCGGGGCGCAGCTGGTGGCCGATCCGCGCGTGCGAGCGATCTCCATGACCGGCTCGACCCCCACCGGCCGCTCGATCGCCGCTGCCGCCGCCCCCCACTTCACCCGCCTGCGGCTGGAGCTCGGCTCGAACAACCCGGCCATCGTGCTCGGCGACGCCGATCTGACCGCCGGCGCCGAGTCGATCGCGAGCGGTGCGCTGAAGCTGTCCGGGCAGTGGTGCGAGGCTCCGCGACGGGTGCTGGTGCAGCGCGAGCGCCTCGGTGCGTTGGTCGACGAGCTCGAGCGGGCCTGCTCCGCGTTCCGCATCGGCTCGAGCCTCGACGATTCCACCGCGCTCGGCCCGGTCGCGTTCGAGGCCCGGAGAATCGAGCTGAGGGCTCAGCGGGATGCGCTCGTGTCGCGGGGCGCCCGGGCGGTCGAGGTCGGAGAGGTCCCGGGAGCGGGCTGGTTCGTGCCGCCGACGCTCCTGGTCGGCGACGACCTGAATGCCGAGGAGGAGTGCTTCGGCCCCATGCTCGTCGTGGAGCCGTTCGACTCGGTCGAGGAGGCGGTCTCCCGCGCGAACCGCGGCCAGGTGGGGCTCGCCGGATACGTCTTCACCGCGGACGAGCAGCTCGGGCGCGCCATCGGCGCGCGCCTCGTCGCCGGCGAGGTGAAGATCAACGGCACGAGCGCGCTCGACATGGCCCCGGATTCGGTGCAGAGCTTCTTCGGGGACGCGGGTATCGGCGGGCACGGGGACGCGGAGCTACTAGAGTTCTTCACAGGACAGCAGATCCTCGGCACGGATCCACCCGGTCTCCCGATGTAGCCAGCTGCAATCAGTCGAAGGAGAGCAGATGAGCGGTCAGCCCGAGACTCCGGCCGAGGGGGCCTGGCCGGCGGAGCGGAAGTCCTTCGGCGGGTACCTGGACGTCGTCGACCACCTCCGGCGCGAGATGGTGCTCGGCCGATTGCGCCCGGGAGACCGTCTGCCGTCCGAGCGCAAGCTCTCCGAGCGGCTCGGCGTCGCGCGCGAGACGCTGCGCCAGGCGCTGCGGGTGCTCGAGGGAAGCGGGCAGATCGTGGTCCAGCGGGGAGCGCGGGGCGGCGCGATCGTGCAGGAGAAGCTGCTCGACCGCCGGGTGCTGCTCGATCAGATCACCGCCCACACCGATGAGGTGATGATGCTGATCGAGTTCCGCGGCGTCGTCGAGTCGGCGGCGGCGAGCCTCGCGGCCGAGCGGCGCAGCGACGAGGACCTGGCCGCGATGCGCGCAGCGCAGAACGAGCTCATGCAGGCGGAGGATCTGAGCGTCTGCCGGCACTCCGATACCGAGTTCCATCTCGCCCTCGCGCGCGCCTGCGGCAACCAGGAGATCTATCGGGCGGTCGAGGAGGCGCGGTTCAAGATGTTCCACTCGATCGACGTGCTCGGCTTCGCCTTCCTCCGCGATTCCAGCGTGAACTCCCACGAGCGCATTCTCGAGGCTGTGCGCAACGGCGACGGCGAGCGCGCGGCGGCCGAGATGCGGGCGCACCTGGCCGTCACGCGGGGCGAGTTCGAGCAGATCCTCCGCGAGGAGAGCGAGCGCAGCGCGGCGGAATGAGCCCGGGCGCGTCCCGGTCTCCGGATCCGATCCCGAGACCGGGACGGACGCGCGAGGGCGCCGGACCCTGCGGCCCGGCGCCCTCGCGGCGAACCCTCGCGATCCCGATCAGCGGGGCAGGAAGGTGTACTTCGTGGCGAGGAACTCCTCGATGCCCTCGAAGCCGCCCTCGCGGCCCAGGCCCGACTGCTTGACGCCGCCGAACGGCGCTGCGGCGTTCGAGGCGAGGCCCGAGTTCAGCGCCATCATGCCCGTCTCGAGCTTCTCGATCATGCGGTGGCCGCGGTGGATGTTCTCGGTGAACACGTAGCTCATGAGACCGTACTCGGTGTTGTTGGCGATCTCGACCGCCTCGTCCTCGGTCTTGAAGCGGATGATCCCGAGCACCGGTCCGAAGATCTCCTCGCGCATGATCGCCGACTGCGGGCTCAGGTTGTCGATCACGGTCGGCTGGAAGAAGTTGCCGACGCCGCCGAGCGCCTGACCGCCCGCCACGATGTTCGCACCGGTGTCGATCGCGTCCTGCACGAGGCGCGCGGTGTTGACCACGGCCTTGTCGTCGACGAGGGCGCCGATGTCGTTGCCCTCCTCGGCGCCGCGGCCGACCGTCATCGCCGCGACCCGCTCGCCCACACGGCGGGCGAACTCCTCGGCGACCGACTCGTGCACGATCATGCGGTTCGCCGCGGTGCAGGCCTGGCCGATGTTGCGGAACTTCGCGAGCAGCGCCCCGTCGACGGCGCGATCGAGATCCGCGTCCTCGAAGACGATGAACGGCGCGTTGCCGCCGAGCTCCATCGAGGTCCGCAGCACGTTCTTCGCCGCGAGCTCCATGAGGGCGACGCCCACCGGGGTCGAGCCGGTGAAGCTCAGCTTGCGCAGCCGGGTGTCGCTCAGCAGCGCGCTCGACTGGGCGCTCGACTTCGAGGTCGGCACCACGTTCACGACGCCCGCGGGCACGCCCGCGTCCTCGAGCAGCTGCGCGAAGAAGATCGTGGTGAGCGGGGTGAGCGCGGCCGGCTTGATGACGACCGTGCAGCCGGCGGCGAGCGCCGGGGCGATCTTGCGGGTCGCCATCGCGAGCGGGAAGTTCCACGGCGTGATGAGGTAGGTCGGCCCCACCGGCAGGTGGGTGACCACGATGTTGCCGGTGCCCTCGGGGTTCTGGCGGTAGTCGCCGCGCACGCGCACGGCCTCCTCCGAGAACCAGCGCAGGAACTCGGCCCCGTAGACGACCTCGCCGCGCGCCTCGGCGATCGGCTTGCCCATCTCGATGGCCATGAGCAGCGCGAACTGCTCCTTCCGCTCGATGAGCAGGTCGAAGGCGCGGCGCAGGATGTTGGAGCGCTCGCGCGTCGCGGTCGCCGCCCAGGCGTCCTGCGCGGCCACGGCCGCGTCGAGCGCGCGCACCGCGTCCTCCACGGTGGCGTCCGCGATGCTCTTCACCGTCTCGGCGGTCGCCGGATCCTGCACGTCGAAGGTCGCGCCCGTCGCCGAGGGCTGCCAGGTGCCGCCGATGAAGAGGCCGGCCTGAACGCTGTCGAGCAGTTCCTGCTCGTGGGGCTTGAGTGCCATACGGCTTTTCCTCCTAGGGTGTGGTGGTCAGTCTGGTGCTGTGGCGCCGGCGCAGAACGCGGTCAGACGCATCGCGTCCGACTCTACGCGTTCTGCGCAATCGCGTCGGCGACCACCTGCAGGCCCTCGCGCAGCAGCTCGTCGCCGATGGAGAGCGGGGGCAGGAAGCGGATCACGTTGCCGTAGGTGCCGCAGGTGAGCACGAGCACGCCGTGGTCGCCCGCGTACTTGGCGATCGCGCCGGTGAGCGCCGAGTTGGGGGTCTTCGATCCGGACTCGACGAGCTCGATGGCCGACATGCCGCCGCGGCCGCGCACGTCGCCGATGCGATCGTCGCTCGCCTGCAGCTCCGTGAAGAAGTCGCGGATGATCGCGCCGATCTGACGGGCGCGCTCGCCGAGGTTCTCGGCCTCGTAGGTCTCGATCGTGGCGAGCGCCGCGGCGCAGGCGATCGGGTTGCCCGTGTAGGTGCCGCCGAGGCCGCCCGAGTGCGCGGAGTCCATGATCTCGGCGCGGCCGGTCACGGCCGAGAGCGGCAGGCCGCCGGCGATGCCCTTCGCCGTGGTGACGAGGTCGGCCACGACGCCCTCGTGCTCGGCGGCGAACATGTCGCCCGTGCGCACGAAGCCCGTCTGCACCTCGTCGAGGATGAACACGACGCCGTTCTCGTTCGCCCAGCGCTGGATCGCCGGGAGGAAGCCCGGGGCCGGGTCGATGAAGCCGCCCTCGCCCTGGATCGGCTCGATGATGATCGCCGCGAGGTTGCGCTGGCCGACCTGCTTCTCGATCTGGCTGAGAGCCCGCTCGGCCGCCTCGGCGCCGCTCAGGCCGTCGCGGTAGGGGTAGGAGCCCGGCACGCGGTAGATCTCGGGGGCGAAGGGGCCGAAGCCGTCCTTGTAGGGGATGTTCTTGGCGGTCATCGCCATGGTGAGGTTGGTGCGGCCGTGGTAGGCGTGGTCGAACACGACGACGGCGTTCTTGCCGGTGTAGTGGCGCGCGATCTTGATCGCGTTCTCGACGGCCTCGGCGCCCGAGTTGAAGAGCGCCGAGCGCTTCTCGAAGTCGCCGGGGACGAGCTCGTTGAGCTTCTCCGCGACGGCGATGTAGCCCTCGTAGGGCGAGACGGTGAAGCAGGTGTGGGTGAAGCGCTCGACCTGCTGCTTGACGGCCTCCACGACGCGCGGCGCGGAGTTGCCGACGCCGGTCACTGCGATGCCCGAGCCGAGGTCGATGAGCGAGTTGCCGTCGACGTCGAGGAGCACGCCGCCGCCCGCGGCCTCCACGGCGACCGGCAGGGTCACGCCGACGCCCGAGGCCACGGCCGCGCTCTTCCGCGCCATGAGCGCCTGCGACTTCGGGCCGGGGATGGCGGTGACGACGTTGCGCTGCTGAGGCAGCGAGGGGCCGCCGAGGATGGTGTCGGTCATTGACTGCTCCTTACCGGAAAGCGGGGGCGGAGGCCGAGCGGCGATCCGCGTGATCCGCCCACCAGCCTAAGCCTCGCCACTCCGCCCGAATGGTGCCATAATGGCGAATAATGGAAACAACTTTCACCAGAGTGGCACCCGCGCCGGTCATCGAGCTCGATGCGCTGCTGCACGACTACCTGCTCGGGCTCGTGCTGATCGCCGGCGTCGAGCGCGACACCGGCACCCGCCCCGTGCAGTGGGTGCACTCGAGCGACCTCCTCGATCCCGCGCCCTTCCTCACCCCGCGCACGGTGCTGCTGACCACGGGCGCGCAGTTCGGCGACGTCCCCGCCACCGAGGCGGTCGACGCCTACGTCCGCCGTCTCGTGCAGGCCGGCACGACCGCGCTCGGCGTGGGCGTCGGGCTGCAGTGGGAGCGCATCCCTCCCCCGCTCATCGAGGCCTGCGACCGCCATCGGCTGCCGCTCTTCCGCGTGCCCTACGACACGCCCTTCCTCGCCGTGGTGCGCACGGCGGCTCGCCTGCTCGACACGCGCAGCGCCGAGGACTGGGGGCGCGAGCAGAGCGCGCCGCCGGGCCTCTACGTCCGCCGCGAACGACTCGCGAGCGCCGAGGCCGCGCTGCGGGTCGCGGTGCTGCAGCTGCTGCTGGGCGGGCGGCGCGAGCTCGCCGAGCAGGTCGCCCAGGCGCTGCTGCCGCCGCTGCCCCGGGGGACGATCGCGGTGCTCAGCTTCGCCGATCCGCCCCCCGCCCCCCTCGCCGGCGAGCTGGCGCCGCTCATCGCCGAGCAGGCCGGGGTGCTCTCGGCCTCCACGGCGGGCACCACGACGGTGCTCGCCGAGGCCGGACTCGTCACCGCGCTGCGCCGGGTGCTCGCCCGGCATCGCATGCCCGCGGGCGTGTCGGAGCGCGGCACGATGGACGAGCTGCCCGAGCTCGTGGAGCAGGCGGCGCGCGCCGCCGAGCTCGCCAGGCGGCAGGATCCGCCCGCGCCGCTCGACTACCGCCCGGCCATGCACGCGGGGGTGCTGCAGCTGCTGCAGGGCAGTCCGGAGGCGGCGCGGCGGGCGCAGGGGCTGCTCGCGCCGCTCCGCCGTCACGACGAGCGTCACGGGGACCGGCTCGAGGCGAGCCTCACGGCCTGGCTGCGCCACAACGGCCAGATCAGCCCGACCGCGGCGGAGCTCGGCGTGCACCGGCACACCCTGCGGGGCCGCGTGCAGACCGCGGCCGAGCTGCTGCAGCGCGACCTCGACGACCCGGACGCCCGCGCGGAGCTGTGGGCCGCGCTGCGGCTCGCGCCGCCGTCCTGAGCATCGCCGTCCTGAGCGTCGCCGGGCGGGAGCACCGCGATCCGTCACCCGCCCGGAAGGCGCACCGTGAACGGGTCCCAGCCGCGGGGCTCGAGCGGATCGCCGCCGAGAGTGAGCGGCGGATCGCCGGGATCGCATCCGCGCACCTCGCCGATGGGCTCGAAGCCCTCGGGCAGCGCGGCATCGGCCGGGAACGCCGCGAGCAGGCCGTGATCCTCTCCCCCGTGCAGCATCGCCTCGAGCGGCACCGACTCGCCGCCCTGTTCGCCGAAGCCGGCGGCGAGCAGCCCGGGATCGAGCTCGATGCGCACCCCGCTCGCGCGGGCGATGCGGGCCGCGTCGAGCGACAGCCCGTCCGAGACGTCGAGCATGGCGGTCGCTCCCGCGAGCGCGGCGGAGACGCCGAGGCGGATCGGCGGGCTCGGGGCGAGCTGGGCGCCGATCGCGGCCGGGTGCCGGCGGCGGAGCCCGGCGAGCGTGCGGTCGTGCGCGGTGCCGTCGGCGTCCGCGGCCTCGGCGAAGAGCAGCGTGAGCCCGATCCCGGCGAGGCCGAGCTGCCCGGCGTAGGCGAAGACGTCGCCCGGACGCGCCCCCGAGCGCAGCACCGGGGCGCGGCCCTCGAGCTCGCCGAGCGCGGTCACGGAGGCGAGCAGCACGGGCCCGCGTCCGAGGTCGCCGCCGACCACCCCGCAGCCCGGGGCGAGCTCCCGGCAGGCCGCATCGAGGCCGCGCGCGATCTCCTCGATCGCGGCGACGGGCGGCTCGGCGGGGCAGGCGAACGCCACGGTCAGGGCGGTCGGCCTCGCCCCCATCGCCGCCACGTCCGAGAGGTTCGTCGCCGCGAGCTTCCACCCGAGCTCGAAGCCGCTGTGCCAGGCGAGGCGGAAGTCCGGGCCCTCGATCATCGTGTCGGTCGTGACCACGCCGTCCCCCGCGAAGCCGAGCACCGCGCAGTCGTCGCCCGGGCCCAGGACCGTGCGGTCGGCCGGCCCGAGGAGCGCCAGGATCCGCCGCAGCACCCCGCTCTCGCCGAGCTCGCCGACGCTCGATTCGTCCGAGACGCTCGAGAGGCTCGGGGCGTCCGCAGGATTCCGCATGCTTCCAAGTTAGCGGCTCGGGGCACGGCTGCGTCCAGGGCGGCCGTGTTCGACACGGCTAGGCTTGATGGCATGCCGCACCGCGCCCGCCTTCCCCGCTTCGTCGGGATCGCGCTCGTGATCGCGGCGACCGGCGGCTCGCCGCCTGCGCCGCGGTCTATCCGATGGACCCCGCCCCCGACGCGAACGACCCGGCCTGCGCCGACGTGATCGTGCGGCTGCCCGACACGGTGGCCGGGCTCGAGCGCCGCACCACGAACGCCCAGTCGACCGGCGCCTGGGGGGATCCCGCGGCCGTGCTGCTCTACTGCGGCATCGAACCGAGCGGACCCACCACGGACGAGTGCGTGAGCGTGAACGGGGTCGACTGGATCATCGACCGCAGCAGGGCGCCGCTCTACCGCTTCGAGGCCTACGGGCGCAGCCCGGGCCTGGAGGTCGTGGTCGACAGCGAGTTGGTGAGCGGCACCGAGGCCGTCATCGCCCTCGGCCCCGTGGCGAAGCTGCTGCCACAGGAGCGGCAGTGCGTCGCGCTCGAGGACACGCTGCAGATCGACTGAGCCGGGGCGCGGGGACCGGGCGCGGGGCCGGGCTCGGGGACCGGGCACGGGGCCGGACGCCGGACCCGAGCGCCTGACCCGCGAAGTGAAACGCGCCCGCCCCCGTCCGGTCACGCGTTCGAAACACTCGCGGCATAGCCTCGAGTCGTCGATCGGTACGATCACGGGGAGCGCGCAGTGAAGGTGGCGGTAGTCGGTCTCGGATCGACGGGGTCGATGGCCCTGTGGAGGCTGAGCAGCGCGCCCGGCGTCACGGCCGTGGGCTTCGAGCAGTTCGGCATCGGTCACCCCCACGGGGGCTACAGCGGCGGGTCCCGGCTCTTCCGCACCGCCTACCACGAGGGCGGCAGGTATGTTCCGCTGCTCGCCCGTTCGAGACGGCTCTGGGCGGCGCTCGAGCGGGCGAGCGGGCGACGCCTGTTCGACGACTTCGGCGTGCTGACCGTCGCGCAGGAGGAGGACGAGGCCTTCATCCGGCTCATCGAGTCGATCAAGGAGTACCGGCTGCCCCATCGGCGCTACAACTCAGCGGCCCTCCGCGCCCGCTACCCGCAGTTCGACGTCGTCGACGGGGAGGTCGGCGTGCTCGATCAGTCGGGCGGTGCGCTGCGGCCCGGGCTCGGCGTGCTGAGCGCGATCGAGCTGGCGGTCCGGAACGGCGCGACCGTGCGCGAGCACGAGGCGATCGAGGGCATCGAGCAGGGCGAGGACGGGATCCGCGTCGCATCGGCCTCGGGCACGCGCACCTTCGACCGGGTGATCGTCACAGCCGGCTCCTGGGCGGAGTCCCTCGTGCCCGAGCTCGCCGGGCTGACGGAGGTGCGCCGGATCGTCACGACCCGCTTCGCCCCGCGCGTCGCCGCGCAGTACGCGCCGGGCGCGCTGCCCTGCTTCATCCGGGACCGCGACGGCCTGCACGTCTTCGGCTCGCCGGCCGTCGACGGCTGCAGCGTCGGGATCTCGTGGGACGCGACGGGGCCGATCGCGGCGGATCGCCCGGAGCTGATGGACCGGCGCATCGACGCGGACGAGCTCTCCGAGTTCGGGGCCGAGGTTCAGTCCCTGCTGACCGGCCTCTGGCCGGAGCCCGTGGGCTACGGCGTGCACCACGACTCCTACACCGCCGACAAGACGCCGATCGTCGACTCGCGCGGCGGCATCGTGGTCGTCGCGGGCCTGTCGGGGCACGGCTTCAAGCTGGCCCCGGCGCTCGGCGAGCTCGCCTCGCGGCTCGCGGTCCACGGCGCGACCCCGCTCTGGGACCCCGGCTTCTCGATCACCGGGCACGCGCCGGTGCACGCGCCGGCGAGCCCGAGCGCTCAGCGACCCTCGAGCGCGAGCTCCACCAGCTCCGTGATGAGCTCCGTGTAGCCGAGACCCGACTCCTCCCAGAGCCGCGGGAACATCGAGATCGGCGTGAAGCCGGGCAGGGTGTTGATCTCGTTGAGCACCGGCCCGTCCTCGGTGAGGAAGAAGTCGATGCGCGCGAGACCGGCGCACTGCGCGACCTCGAACGCGGTCACGGCGGCATCGCGGATGGCCCGGAACTCGGCGTCGCTCACGTTCGCGGGCAGCTCGAGCTCAACCCCCGCCGCGCCGAGGTACTTCGCCTCGAAGTCGTAGAACTCGCGTCCCGTGAACACGATCTCGCCGATCACGGCGCTCGTGCGGGGGCCCGCCCCGTCGCGCCCCTGCAGCACCCCGATCTCGACCTCGCGCCCCGAGACGCCCTGCTCGACGAGCACGACCCGATCCTCCGCGAAGGCGGTCTCGAGCGCCGCGGGAAGCTCGGAGGCCGAGGTCACCCGGCTCACGCCGACGCTCGATCCCGCACGGTTGGGCTTCACGAAGAGCGGGTAGGACAGCCCCTCGTCGAGTTGCGCCACGACCGCGGGGTCGCGCTCCACCTCGCCGCGCGTCACCGTGCGCCACGGGGCCACCGTGATGCCCGCGGACGCCAGCACCGTCTTCAGCGCGTGCTTGTCCATGCAGAGCGCCGAGCCCAGCACACCGCTGCCGACGTAGGGCACGTCCACGAGGTCGAGCATGCCCTGCACCGCGCCGTCCTCGCCGAAGGGGCCGTGCATCATGGCGAGCACCGCGTCGATGCGGCCGAGGGAGCGCAGCTCGCCGCTCGGCAGGATCACCGAGAGCACTCGGGTGTCGATCGAGGCGGGCCACAGCACGCGCGTGCCATTCTCGGGGACCCGGGGCAGCGCGCCTGCCTCGAGCCGGTACCCGGCGAGATCCTCCTCGTCGAGCAGCACGGTCGCCCCGCGTTCGGTGATGCCGACCGGGATCACGTCGAAGCGGGCGCGGTCGATGGCGCGCAGCACCCCCGCCGCGGTGACGCAGCTGATGCCGTGCTCGCTCGAGCGCCCGCCGAACAGCAGCACGACGGTGCGCTTGTCGGGCCACATCGACTGATCGCTCACGTACGGGCTCCCCTCAGCCGTTCGAAGAGCCGCCTGATGCGGCCCAGCTCGCCGTTCGTCATGCTCAGCTCGGGCTGCGGCACGTCGTCCTCGGTCGCGAGATGCGGGCCCAGGTCCTTCGGCGCCATGCGCCCCTGCAGCACCATCTGCACCTGCTCGACGATCGGCATCGTGATCTCGCGCTCCCGCGCGATCTCGAGCACGGGCGTCACCGAGGTGATGCCCTCGGCCGTCTGCTGCATCTGCTGCCGCGTCTCGTCGAGCGAGTAGCCCTGGCCGATGAGCCGGCCGGCCGTGTTGTTGCGCGAGAGCGGCGACTGGCAGGTGGCGATGAGGTCGCCGAGACCGGCAAGACCGGCGAGGGTGGTCGGATCCGCCCCCTGCGACACGGCGAACTCGGTCATCTCTGCGAGACCGCGCGTGATGATCGCGGCCTTCGTGTTCTCGCCGTAGCCGACGCCGTCGACGATGCCGATCGCGAGCGCGATGAGGTTCTTCAGCACGCCGCCGAGCTCGGTGCCGACCACGTCGGTGTTGACGTAGGTGCGGAAGTAGGGGGTGGAGCAGGCGATCGCGATCTCCTGGGCGGCCGCGAGCGACTCGCACGAGGCGACCGCCGCCGTCGGCTGCTCCTTCGCTATCTCGAGGGCGATGTTCGGCCCCGAGACCACCGCGACGCGCGAGGGCTCGAGGTCGAGCACGTCGACCATCACCTCGCTCATGCGCATCGTCGTGGTGCGCTCGACGCCCTTGACCAGGCTGACGAGCACGCTGCTCGGCTCGAGGTGCGGCTCGATCGCCAGGAGGGTGTCGCGCAGCTGCTGGCTGGGCACCGCGAGGAACACGAGCTTCGCCCCCGCGAGCGCCCGGTCGACCTCGGCCGTGGCCTGCAGCGTCTTCGGCAGGTTGATGCCGGGCAGGTACTGGCTGTTGCGCTTGGCGACCTGGATCTCGCCCGCCGCCTCGGGCCTGCGCGCCCAGATCGTGACGTCGCAGCCCGCGTCGGCGAGCACCTTCGCAAAGGTGGTGCCCCAGCTGCCCGCGCCGATGACGGCGACTTTGCGGCCGCGGTTGCGCTTCGGAGCCGCGGCCGCCACCCGGATGCTGCCGGTCCGCGGGTTCAAAAGCGGCCCGTCTCGCTCTGCTGATGCTTGGCCGGATCCCAGCGCTCGGCCGGCGGCTGCTCGCCGCGCAGGCCCGCGAGCAGCGCGGTGATCTTGTTCATCAGCAGCTCGGTGGCCTCGCCCACCACCTGCTGGTCGATCTCTCGTCCCTGGAAGCGCGAGAGGTCGAGCGGCTCGCCCACCGCGACCTTGATCGTCTTGCGGGGGAAGGGGTGGATCCGCTTGCCGTAGCGCGGCATGAGCCGCTGCGTGCCCCAGTGCGCGGCCGGGATCAGCGGCATGCCCGACTCGAGGGCGAGTCGCACGGCGCCGCTCTTGCCGCGCATCGGCCAGAGATCAGGATCGCGGGTGAGCGTGCCCTCGGGGTAGACGATCACGCTCGACTGCTGCTCGATGAGCTGGTTCGCCGCGCCCATGGGGTTCGCGTTCGCGCCCGCGCGCGGGGTGCCCGCGCGGTCGACCGGGATCTGGCCCGAGGCGCGCAGCGCCCACGACACGACCGGGATCTTGAAGAGGCTGGCCTTCGCCATGAAGCGCGGCACGCGCCCGAGGTGCCAGACGGCGACGCCCATGGCCAGTGGGTCGATCTCGCTGTAGTGGTTGGGCGAGAGGATGAAGGGCCCCGACTGCGGCAGCTTCGACTCGGGGGTGAAGCGGTAGCGCACCATGCACGACCAGAGCGGGATGACGAGCGCGGCGAGCACCCAGAAGACGCTGGGACGCCGCTTCTCCGACGACGAGCGGCTGCGCAGCTTCACCGTTTCACTCATACGCCACTCTAACCCTCGAAGACGAAGTCCGCCCCGAGCAGGCGGAGTTTCTCGATGAAGTTCTCGTAGCCGCGGGAGATGATGCCGAGGTTCGAGACGCGGGTCTGGCCCTGGGCGGTGAGGCCGGCGATCAGGTAGCTGAAGCCGCCGCGCAGATCGGGCACCACGATGTCGGCGCCCGTGAGCGGCGTCGGGCCGGTGATCACCGCTGCCTGCTCGAACTCGCGCCGCATCACCCGCCGCTTCTCGTCGTGCAGCCCGTCGGGGTGCACCGCGATGTCGGCGCCCATCTTGTTGAGCGCGTCGGTGAAGCCGAAGCGGTTCTCGTACACGGTCTCGTGGATCGTCGAGACCCCGTCGGCCTGCGTGAGCGCAACGACGAGCGGCTGCTGCCAGTCGGTCATGAAACCCGGATGCACATCGGTCTCGATGGTGACGGGCTTCAGCGTGCCGCCCGGGTGCCAGAAGCGGATGCCGTCGTCGTGCACGTCGAAGTCGCCGCCGACCTTGCGGAAGATGTTGAGGAAGGTCATCATCTCCTCCTGCCGCGCGCCCTCGATGAACACGTCGCCGCCGGTCGCGAGCGCCGCGGAGGCCCAGCTCGCGGCCTCGTTGCGATCGAAGATCGCCCGGTGGTTGTAGCCGCGCAGCTCGGGCACGCCCTCGATGAAGATCACCCGGTTGGGCTCCATCGTGATGACCGCGCCCATCTTCTGCAGGATGCAGATGAGGTCGACGATCTCGGGCTCGATCGCGGCGTTCCGCAGCTCGGTCTGCCCCTCGGCGAGCACCGCCGTGAGCAGCACCTGCTCGGTCGCGCCGACCGAGGGGTAGGGCAGCTCGATCGCGGCACCCTTCAGCCCGTTCGGGGCCGTGAGGCTGATGCCGCTCGGCAGCTTCTCGATCACCGCCCCGAACCTGCGCAACGCGTCGAGGTGGAAGTCGATCGGACGGTCGCCGATGCGGCAGCCGCCGAGGTCGGGGATGAAGGCCTCCCCGAGGCGGTGCAGCAGCGGGCCGCAGAAGAGGATCGGGATGCGCGAGGATCCCGCGTGGGCGTCGATGTCGGCGTGGTGGGCGCGCTCGACGTTCGAGGGGTCGAGGTGCCACTCCCCCGGCTCCTCGCCGCGGGTGATGAGCACGCCGTGCAGGGCGAGCAGGCCCGCGACCACGCGGATGTCGGAGACGTTCGGCACGTTGCGCAGCACGCTCGGGGTCCGCCCCAGGAGCGCCGCCACCATCGCCTTCGGCGCGAGGTTCTTCGCGCCGCGCACCTCGATGCGCCCGTGCAGGGGTCGCCCCCCGTTGATGATGATCTCATCGGAGGTCAGTCCCACGCGAGCACCCGCCTTCCGTGCGTCCTGTCGCAGTCCGTCGGCGGCCAGCTCAATCGCCTGCTGCTCTTCCTCGGTCACGCGCGTCGCTCAGGCCGTCTTCGCGGGCGTCGCGGGCGTCGCGGGCAGGGTGCGCGGCATCCAGGCGGGTCGCCTCGCCTCGAAGGCGGTGATCGCCGCCTCGTCGCGCAGCGTCAGCGAGATGTCGTCGAGCCCCTCCATGAGGCGCCACCGGGTGTAGTCGTCGATCTCGAAGGGCACGGTGAGGTCGCCCGCGGTCACGGTACGATCCTCGAGGCTCACGGTGAGCTTCGCGCCGGGGGTCGCGTCGAGGTACGCCCAGATGCGTTCGACGTCGGCCTCCTCGACCACGGCGGTGAGCAGTCCCTGCTTGCCCGAGTTGCCGCGGAAGATGTCGGCGAAGCGCGGCGAGATGACGACCTTGAAGCCGTAGTCGCGCAGCGCCCACACCGCGTGCTCGCGCGACGAGCCCGTGCCGAAGTCGGCGCCGGCCACGAGCACCTCGGCGCCCGCGTACTGCGGCTGGTTCAGGATGAACTCGGGATCCTGCCGCCAGTGGTGGAAGAGCGCGTCGTCGAAGCCCGTCTTCGTGACCCGCTTCAGGAACACCGCGGGGATGATCTGGTCGGTGTCGACGTTGCTGCGCTTCAGCGGGACCGCGAGGCCCGTCAGCGTGGTGAACTTCTCCATGGTTACGCCGCCTCCGCCTTCTGCTCGATGCTCACGGTCTCGGCACTGTGCGTGATGCCCCTCGCCGCGTCCTCCTGCAGATCCCACGGGCTCGACAGCGTGCCGCGGATCGCGGTCGCCGCCGCGACGAGCGGCGACACCAGGTGCGTGCGCCCGCCCTTGCCCTGGCGCCCCTCGAAGTTGCGGTTCGAGGTCGACGCGCAGCGCTCGCCGGGGGCCAGCTGATCCGGATTCATGCCGAGGCACATCGAGCAGCCGGCGAAGCGCCACTCGCCGCCGAACTCCTCGACGATCTTGTCGATGCCCTCGGCCTCGGCCTCCAGGCGCACCCGCGCCGAGCCCGGGACCACCATGAGGCGCACGCCCTCGGCCTTCCGCCTGCCCTTGATGATGCTCGCGAAGGACCGCAGGTCGTCGAGGCGGCTGTTCGTGCACGAGCCCATGAAGACCGCGTCGACCGCGATCTCCTTCATCCGGGTGCCCGCCTCGAGGTCCATGTACTCGAGCGCGCGCTCGGCCGCGGCCCGCTCATTCGGATCGGCGATGGTCTCGGGATCCGGCACGCGCTCGCTCAGCAGCACGCCCTGGCCGGGGTTCGTGCCCCAGGTCACGAAGGGCTCGAGCTCGTTCGCGTCGATGAACACCTCGGCGTCGAAGACGGCGCCCTCGTCGGTGGGCAGCGTCTTCCAGTACTCGACCGCGGCGTCCCAGTCGGCGCCCTGCGGCGCGTGCGGGCGGTCCTTGACGTACGCGAAGGTCGTCTCGTCGGGCGCGACCATGCCGGCGCGCGCGCCCGCCTCGATCGACATATTGCAGATGGTCATGCGGCCGTCCATCGACAGGTTCCGGATCGCGGATCCCCGGTACTCCAGCACGTAGCCCTGGCCACCGCCCGTGCCGATCTTCGCGATGACCGCGAGGATGATGTCCTTCGCCGTCACGCCCGGGCGCAGCTCGCCCTCGACGTTGATGGCCATCGTCTTGAAGGGCTTGAGCGGCAGCGTCTGCGTCGCCATGACGTGCTCGACCTCGCTCGTGCCGATGCCGAAGGCCAGCGCTCCGAAGGCCCCGTGCGTCGAGGTGTGGCTGTCGCCGCAGACGACCGTGATGCCCGGCATCGTGAGCCCCAGCTGCGGGCCGACGACGTGCACGATGCCCTGCTCCTTGTCGCCGAGCGGATGGGCGCGCACGCCGAACTCCTCGACGTTCTTCCGCAGCGTCTCGATCTGCACTCGGCTCGTGGGCTCCTCGATCTGCTTCGTGATGTTGAGCGTCGGCGTGTTGTGATCCTCGGTCGCGATCATGAGGTCGACCCGGCGCAGCGGCCGATCCGCCATGCGCAGGCCGTCGAAGGCCTGCGGGCTCGTGACCTCGTGGATGAGGTGCAGATCGATGTAGATCAGGTCGGGGTCGCCGTTCTCCCCCTTCACCACGACATGGTCGTCCCAGAGCTTCTCCGCCAGGGTGCGGGGCCCGGCTGTGGTCTGCTGCTCGGTCATAGCTGTATTTCTCACTCCGTGAACTCGGTGCGCATCGGGGCGCTGATGGGTTCGGCCATGCCAGAACTCCGCGACGGGAGGGGCCGGAAGCTACACCCCGTCGCGGCAAGGAAGGAGCAGCCGCCGCAAACGCATGGGTCGATTCTACCGCATCGGCTATTCGCGAGCGCCCAGGTGCAGGCGCTCGCCGGCGGCCCGGGCGTCGCGTCGCGCCTTCAGGACGCTCGCCACCGTGGCGACCCCCATCGCGAGGACGATGAAGCCGAGCGACACCCAGGTGTCGATCTCGGGAACCGGCACCGGGTGGCCGCCGTTGATGAAGGGCAGCTCGTTCTCGTGCAGCGCGTGCAGGATCAGCTTGACCCCGATGAAGGCGAGGATCGCCGCGATGCCGTACTTGAGGTAGACGAGGCGATCGAGCAGCCCGCCGAGCAGGAAGTAGAGCTGGCGCAGGCCCATGAGGGCGAAGACGTTCGCGGTGAAGACGATGAAGGCGCTCTGCGTGATGCCGAAGATGGCCGGGATCGAGTCGAGCGCGAAGAGCAGGTCGGTGGTGCCGAGCGAGATCAGCACGATGAGGAACGGAGTCCACATCTTCTTGCCGTCCACGGTCGTGCGCAGCTTCCCGCCGTCGTACTCGTCCGAGATCGGCATGACCTTCTTCACCTGCCGGATGATCCAGCTGTCGCCCTTCTCCGCCTCGTCGTCGTGGCGGATCTGCTGCCACGCCGTCCAGATGAGCCAGGCGCCGAAGACGAAGAAGATGGCGATGAAGCGCTCGATGATCGCGGCGCCGGCGAGGATGAAGAGCCCCCGGAAGATGAGGGCGAGCACGATGCCGATCATGAGCGCGCGCTGCTGGTAGGCGTGCGGGACCTTGAACCTGGCGAGGATCAGCACGAACACGAAGAGGTTGTCGATCGAGAGGCTGTACTCGGTGAGCCAGCCCGCGAGGAACTCGCCCCCGTGCTGCGCGTCGCCGAGCAGGAACATGCAGCCGGCGAAGATCAGGGCGAGCAGCACGTAGAAGCCCACCCAGAGGCTCGCCTCGCGCATCGACGGGACGTGCGGGCGTTTGAAGATGAGCAGCAGGTCGACGATGAGGATCGCGAGGAGCACGACCATCGATCCGATCTCGAACCAGAGCGGGAGCACAGGAGTCAAAGAAGTATCGCTTTCGGTGGATTGCGGGGTGCGCGGATGGCCGAAAGTCTCTTCCCGGCATCGCGATCCGCTCCCGGATCCGCCGATACCGCGCCCGTACCGGCCCGGCTGCGGAGCCCGGCGTCCTGACGACACGGGCGAAACGGAATACTCCCCTTCGCTCGCATCAGTCTAACGGGATCGACGCACTACGATATGACGCATCGCCGACCCCCGAGAGGACCTCCCGTGATCGACCGCCACGTCCCACCGATCGAACGCGGCACCGCGAGAGGGCCGAGCGCCGCTTCGCGCACCCTGGCCGGCCTCATCTTCGCGAGCCGCTGGCTGCAGGCGCCGCTCTACCTCGGCCTCATCGTGGCGCAGGCCGTCTACGTGGTGCTGTTCTTCGTCGAGCTGTGGCACCTCTTCGAGAACGCGATCCTCACCGGGCACATCTCCGAGACCGACGTCATGCTGAGCGTGCTCGCGCTCATCGACATCGTCATGATCGCGAACCTGCTCATCATGGTGATCATCGGCGGCTACGAGACCTTCGTCTCGAAGATCCGCGTCACCGGCCACCACGACGAGCCCGATTGGCTCTCGCACGTCAACGCGAACCTGCTGAAGGTCAAGCTCGCGATCTCGATCATCTCGATCTCGTCGATCCACCTGCTGAAGACCTTCATCGAAGTGGGGCGAATGGACGGCGGCGTCGTGCGCGACAAGGCCGGCGACGTCATCTACTCGGGCGAGGGCGTCATGTGGGAGGTGGGGATCCACCTCGCCTTCATCGTGTCGGCGCTGGCCCTCGCGTGGATCGACCGCATGAGCCAGCACGGGCACGGGAGCACGGGCGGGAGCGGGAAGCGCGCGAAGGGCGAGGCGCACGCGGCGGCGGCGTCCTCCGCGGGCGAGTCCGACCTCTTCGACCGGCTGAGCCGCCTGGGCGAGCTGCGCGACACCGGCGTGCTCACCGACGCCGAGTTCGAGGAGCAGAAGGCCCGTCTGCTCGCGCCTTCCGCGACCTGACTACCGCTGCCCGGCGCCCGTCCCCTGAACCTGAAATCGGGGACGCTTCGGGCGCCCATTCCGCCGAATGACAGCCTGAACCGTCCCCAATTCGTCGGGTAGGCCCGATGAGGGGGTCTTCCAGAAGACCACGGCGTGCGATGCGATCTGCCCGTGGAGCCGAGGGGAATTGAACCCCTGTCCACTTCGATGATTCCGCGCCTTCTACGGGCGTAGTTCGTGAAAGCGTTCTACTCGGCCCCACCCTTTGTCACGAACACCTAGGGTGACGGGCCCAGTCCCAGTGAAAGTCCCGATACGCCCTGAAACGCGACGTACCAGCAAGCCCCCTAAATGACGCCAGGAAACCGGGGCGGAGGCCCACCCGGCCTGACGGACTCGGTCTCGTGCTTAGGCAGCGAGAGCGAAGTCGGTGCGCTTAGCGTTGGCACCTATGTTTTGCGAAGGGCGTTAACGAGATAACTCCGCATCCTCGACCCGCTTCTCACAGTCTCAAATCGACGTGTCGAAACCGATCGGCCCCGAGAACAAGATCTGCGATCCGTGACGGATCGCACCCCTTGTGGGCATTCGCATCGCACGCTGTGGAATTTTCAAACCCGGCACTGCCGGGCCTTACAGAATATCACGGCGGGGCGGCACCGTTCAACGCTCGCGGCGGGGCCTTCTCGAACCTCGTCATCCCGTGCGGAGAGCCCGTCATCCCCCGCCCTGAGCTGAAAGGTCAAAAACCGCGCTGGATCGTGGAGAACACCACGATTTCTGACCTCTCGGCATGGTTCACACGCGCTGTACGGCCTTGGCGCAGCGGGTAAGTAACGGACAGGGGTGCTGAAGGAGGGGGCTTCCGCCGCTGCGGTCTCGATCTTGGGCAGCTCCGTCGGCTCGCAGGAGCAGATGGTCACCAGCAGGGCTTCACCGTCCAGGACCCGGTTTCCACGACGAGCCAGGTATAAGGTGCCCGCGAGCAGTCCCTCGGGAGTGAACCGCAGATCGGTGCCGCCAAGCGGAGAACCGCTGGATGAAGCTCAGAGCAGGGGGCTGTCGGCCCGCGCGGCGAGCACCTCGTCGAGCAGGGCGTCGGCGGCCTCGCGCTTCGTCCCCGAGACGCGCGCCAGCACCCCGCCGTCGATCCCGAGCACGTGCAGGGTGTTGTCGTGGGCCTCGAAGCCCTCGCTCCACCCGACGGCGTTCACCGCGAGCAGGTCGACGCCCTTGCGGGCCAGCTTGCGCCGGCCGCGCTCGAGCAGCTCGCCCTCGCTCTCGACGGTCTCCGCGGCGAAGCCCACGATCGTCTGCCCGGGCCGCCGCGCATGCACCAGTCCGACGAGGATGTCCGGGTTCTCGATCAGCTCGAGCACGGGGGCCTCTCCCCCGCCGTCCTCCTTGCGGATCTTCCCCTCCGCCACCTGTGCGACGCGGTAGTCGGCGACCGCCGCCGCCATGACGACGACGTCCGCCCCCGCCGCCGCGGCGTGTGCGGCCTGCTCGAGCTCGGCCGCGCTGCCGACGGGGACCACGCGCACCGAGTGCAGCCCCGCGACCTCCGCGAGCACCGAGTCGTCGATGTTCGCGGCGAGCAGCACCACGCCCGCGCCGCGATCCGCCGCCGCGCGGGCGAGCGCCACGCCCTGCCGGCCGCTCGAGCGGTTGCCGATGTAGCGCACCGGGTCGATCGGCTCGCGGGTGCCTCCGGCGCTCACGAGCACGCGCAGACCGGAGAAGTCGCGGGAGTCGGGAGCAGGATCCGGATCCTCGATCTCGACAGGCTCGATCTGCGGATCCATGGCAGACGAACGATCCTTGATCTCGACAGGCTCGACCGGCGGATCGGCACGCTCGACCATCGGATCCGAGGCGGGCTCGACCCCCAGCAGTTCGAGCGCGGCCGCGAAGATCGCCTCGGGCTCGCTCATCCGGCCGGGTCCCGAGTCGTCACCCGTGAGCCGCCCGCTCTCGGGACCGACGACGGCCACGCCGCGCGAGCGCAGCACCTCGATGTTGCGCTGGGTCGCGGGGTGCAGCCACATCTCGGTGTGCATCGCGGGCGCCACGAGCACCGGCGCGCGGGTCGCGAGCAGCGTTGTGCCGAGCAGGTCGTCCGCCAGCCCCACGGCCATGCGCGCGAGCGTGTTCGCCGTGGCCGGCGCGACGACGACGAGCTCCGCGCGCTGCCCGAGCGCGACGTGCCGCACCTCGGGCACGTCGTCGTGCACCGAGACCGTCACCGGGCGGCGGCTGATCGCCTCCCAGGTGGGCAGCCCGACGAAGCGCAGGGCGTCGGCGGTCGGCACGACATGCAGCTCGTGGCCGGCCTCGACGAAGAGACGGGCGAGCGCTACGGCCTTGTAGGCGGCGATGCCGCCGCTGACTCCGAGTACGATATTCACGCTGCCATCTTCCCATCAGCCGCCTCAGAATTGGAGAACCGTCGATGTGCACGGTCGTGATCGAGGTGCCCGAGAGCCCCGCCGGCTCGGTACGGCTGCTCGCGGTGCGCGACGAGGATCCCGCCCGGTCGTGGGATGCCCCCGGCGAGTGGTGGCCGGCCGAGCACCCGGGTGTGATCGGGGTCCGGGACCGGTGCGCCAACGGCGCGTGGCTCGCCGCGGCACCGGACGCCGGACGGCTGTCCGTGATCCTCAACCGCGCCGGCGTGGCGGACCCGGGGCGGCCCCAGGGGCCGAACGGACTCGCCTCGCGGGGCGCGCTCGTGCTCGACGACGTCGCGGGCGAAGTGCTGCCCGATCCCCCGCGCACCGCCGGCTTCAACCTGGTGTCGGTCGACGGCGGCGCAGCGCTCGTCACCAGCTGGGACGGCGAGACGCTGCACCGCGAACGCCTCGGTTCGGGGATGCACATGCTCGCCCACCAGGGCGTCGACGACGCCGAGCACACCTCGCGCATCGCCGCCTGGCTGCCCGAGTTCCGTGCGCTCGCCGGGCTCGGCGACGACTGGCGCGACGCATGGGTCGCGCTCCTCTCCCGCACCGCGCAGCTGCCGCCCGGGGACGATCGGGCGATCATCCGCGACAACACGCCCCACGGCTACCCCACGCAGTCGCTGCTCGCCTGCCTCGCCGAGGTCGGCCCCCGCGCTGTGCGGCTCGACACCGCGGTGCTGGACGCGCCCGCGCACTGGTCGGGCGCGGGCTTCGAGCGCTCCGCCTGAGCCGGCGGGCGGACAGACGGACGGCAGGCGGCCGCAGCTCACGCGAGGCGGATCGCCCCTCAGCCCGCGAAGGTGTCGCGCCAGCGCAGCGTCCGCCGCTCGAGCACGCGCACGAGCGAGTCGGAGAGCTTGCCCACCGCAGCGAAGATGACGACGCCGACCATCACGGTCGCCGTGTCGAGCAGCGAGCGCGCGTCCTGGATCAGGTAGCCGATGCCGCTCGTGGCGCCCATAAGCTCGGCCACGACGAGGCACAGCCAGGCCATGCCGATCGAGAGCCTGAGGCCGAGCAGGATGTTGGGCAGCGCGCCCGGCAGGATCACGAGGCGCAGACGCTGCCAGGGCGTGAAGCCGAGCGTCGAGGCGACCTCGAAGAGCTTGCGATCCACCCCTCGCACACCGAGGAAGGTGTTGACGTAGATGGGGAAGAACGCCCCCACCGCGATGAGGATGACCTTCGAGGCCTCGCCGAAGCCGAACCAGAGGATGAAGAGCGGGGTCACCGCGATCAGCGGCACGGTGCGCAGCATCTGCAGGGTCGGATCGAGGGTGCTCTCGGCGAAGCGGGAGAAGCCCACGACGAGGCCGACCACGAGGCCGAGGCCGGCGCCCCAGAGCAGGCCGGCGAACGCGCGGCCGAGGCTGATCAGGAAGTTCTCGCCCAGCACGCCGGAGGCGGTGAGCTCGACGAGCCGCGCGAACACCTGGGACGGCGCGGGGAACAGCTGGGTGTTGATGGCGCCAGTGGCGGCGGCGATCTGCCAGACGGCGATGATGAGCACCGGCACGATCGCCCCGAGCAGCCAGCGCAGCCTGCGCCGCTTCGAGCGCGAGGCGCTGCGGGCCTCGGCCTCCTCCCGATCGCCCTCGAGCTCGAGCTCGACCTCGGCGCGGTCGCTCGCCGTCACCATCAGCCGGCCTCCCCTACTGTCGCGCCGGAGGCTCCGCCCGAGGTCTCGCCGGTGATCGCGCCGGACGTCCCGCCCGCGACCTCGCCGGCGCGCCGCTCGGCGCGGCCCAGCTCGTCGAAGCGACTGCGGATGTCGGCGCGCAGCGCCTCGAAGGCCGCGGAGTCGCGGTTGCGCCGATCCTCGCCGAGCCCGGGGATGATCCGGTCGATGCGGCCCGGGCGCGGACTCATCAGCACGATGCGGTCGCCGAGGCTGATCGCCTCCTCGATGTCGTGGGTCACGAAGAGCATCGTCGTGCGGTTCTGCTCCCAGACCTCGAGCAGCGTGTCCTGCATGTGGGTGCGGGTGAAGGCGTCGAGGGCGCCGAAGGGCTCGTCGAGCAGCATGATGGCGGGATCCCGCAGCAGCGCCCGCGCGATCGCGACCCGCTGCTGCATGCCGCCGGAGAGCTCCTTCGGAAACGCCTTCGCGAAGCCGGTGAGGCCCGTGATCCCGAGCAGGCGGTCGACGCGCTCCCGGATCGCGGCGTTGCGCAGCGAGAGGTTCGCGGCGATGTTCTTCTCGACCGTGAGCCAGGGCATGAGCCGGTGCTCCTGGAAGACCACGGCGCGATCGGGGCCGGGGCCCGCGATCGGGCTGCCGTTCAGCTCGACGCTGCCGCCCGTGATCCCCTCGAGTCCCGCCACGATCTTGAGCAGGGTGCTCTTGCCGCAGCCGCTCGGCCCCACGACCGTGATCAGCTCGCCGCGCGGCACGCTGAGGTCGATGTCGCTGAGCGCGCGCACCTCCCGGCCGTTGCCGACGAACACCTTGGTGACGCCGCGCAGCTCGAGCTGGGCGGCGTCACCGCGCGCGTCCATCGCGGGCTGCTCGGTCACGGCGACTTCCCCGGCCGTCACCGCGCGCCCGCCCGCGCCAGCGTGTGGCGGTTGGGCACGTATGGCAGCCCGAGGTTCTCCCGGAGCGTGTGCCCGGCGTAGCGGTCGGGGTACAGCCCGCGGCGGCGCAGCTCGGGCAGCACGAGCGAGATGAAGTCCTCGAGGCCCGAGGTCTGCAGCCAGGGGTTCAGCAGGAAGCCGTCGGCGGCCCCGTCGCGGAACCAGTGCTCGAGCCCGTCGGCGACCTCCTCGGGGGTTCCGAAGAACTCCTCCCGCGGTGCCGTGGCGATGCGGGCGACCTGACGCAGGGTGAGCCCCTCGCGCCGTGCGAGATCTTCCCACCCCCGGGTCAGCCCCTGCATGTGGTTCGAGCCGAGGTGCGAGAGGTCCGGGAACGGCGCGTCGAGGTCGTAGCCGCTGAGATCGGCGTAGTTGTAGAAGAAGCTGAGCCACTTCAGCGCCTCGGCGTCGTCGGTGTAGCTCAGAATCCGCTCGTACTTGTCCTCGGCCTCCGCCCGGGTCGGGGCGACCACGATGTGGGCGCCCATGAAGATCCGGGTGAGATCCGGATCGCGACCCGCCTCGGCCACCCGCCGCTTCACGTCGCCGTAGTACTCGGCGGCGCCCTCGAAGGTGTTGTTCTTCGCGAAGATCGCCTCGGCGTGCCGCCCCGCGAAGTCGCGGCCGGTGGGCGAGGATCCGGCCTGGAAGACGACCGGGTGGCCCTGCCGAGAGCGCTGGATGTTCAGCGGCCCGCGCACGGAGAAGTACTCGCCCTGGAAGTCGAGGCGGTGCTGCCGCGAGGGATCCATGTAGATCCGCGCCTCGCGATCCTCCGGGAACGCGTCGTCCTCGTAGCTGTCCCAGAGCCCCTTCATGATGCGCACGTACTCGTCGGCCCGCGCGTAGCGCTCGTCGTGCGGCAGCAGCGGGACGTCGCTGAAGTTCGCGGCCGAGCTCTCCCAGGCCGAGGTGACGACGTTCACCCCGGCGCGGCCGTCGCTCAGCAGATCGAGCGATGCGATCTGCCTGGCCGTCGTGAAGGGGTCGGTGTAGCTCGTCGACATCGTGGCGACAAGGCCGATGTCGCGGGTCTGCGCCGCCAGCGCGCCGAGCAGCGTGAGCGGCTCGAAGCGGTTGAGGTAGTAGGGCTTCGCCCCCGGCTCGATCGAGACGCTGTCGGCCACGAAGAGGTAGCTGAACAGCGCCTCCTCCGAGAGCCGCGCGATGCGGCTGATGAGCCCGAGGTCGACCGCCGCTCCCTTGGGGGTCGCCGGATCGAGCCAGCCGTTGACGGCGTTGCCCGTCGGCTCGAGCAGCAGCCCGAACCTGATGTGCGCTCCGCCCGCCACCGGCGCTACCTCAGGCCCGCGCGCTGGAAGGCGTCCTCGGCCAGGAGCGGGGCGATCTCGACCTCGCGGGCGATCTCGCCCTCGGCGAAGAAGAGGTCGGCGACGGACTGGTACTCGGCCAGCAGGGCGTCGCTGACCGGCTCGTTCAGCGGCGCGCTGAACTCGAAGAAGGAGGTGACGAGCTCGGGAGCGAGGTTGCGATCGGCGGCGATGGCGGCGACCACGGCGTCCGGATCCTCGGCGTACCAGTCGATCGCCTCCTGGCGGGCGCCGAGATAGGCCTCGAGCACCGCGTCGTTCTCGGCGTTCGCCCCGCTCGTGACGATCGCACCCGGGATGAGGCCGAGCTCCTCGCCGCTGACGACCACCTGGCTGTTGGCGTCGTCGAGCGCACCGGCCTGCCCGCCCCAGATGGCCCAGGCGTCGACCTGGCCGCTGAGGAACGCGTTCTGGGCCTCGTCGGGCTTGAGGTCGATGAGCTCGAGGTCGCCGGTGGTCAGGCCCGCATCGGCGAGCGCGCGCACGAGCAGCGCCCAGCCGCTCGACCCCTTGGCCGCGGCGACCTGCTTGCCCTTGAGCTCCGCCACCGTCGCGGGCCCGTCGGGGGCTGCGACGACGATGTCGCCGCCGCCGCTCGAGGCGGCGCCGATGACGCGGAAGTCGACGCCGGCCGCCGCTCCGGTCGGCAGGCCCGGGTAGCCGATGTCGGTGAAGTCGAGGTTGCCCGAGGCGATGCCCTCGAGCATCTGGGAGCTGGTGCCGAGCTGGGTGTACTCGACCTCCACGCCGAGCTCGCCGAAGCGCTCCTCGAAGAATCCGCCGACCTTGGCGATCTCGTTCGCACCGGTGGAGGAGGTCGTGTCGATCACGACCTTGGCGGGCAGCTGAGCGGCCTGGCCCTCCTCGGCGGTGCCGGTGTCCGACTGCGGCGAGGCGCAGCCGGCGAGCGCGAGCGCGGAGGCGGCGGCGAATGCCAGAGCGGCGGCGATCTTTCGAGTGGGGCGGCGCATGATTCTCCAAACAGCGTGTCACAGATGGGCACATCGAATATATTCAAAAACTTCACGTCATGTGATGAGTGGGGTAATGCCGCGTAATCTTTCGGCGCGCCGCGCCGATCCGTCAGCCGGGGCCGAAGATCACGTCTCGCCAACATTCGGGTGGGACCCCGGGGCATTCCAGGCGGCGCCCATAAGATTCCGGCATGACACGCAGACACCCCGCCTCGATCGCCCGAGTCCTCTCCCCGCTGCTCGCCGCCGGCCTGCTGCTGGCCCCGCTCACGGCCTGCGCGAGCCCGAACATCTCGAGCGCCGGTTCGACCGTCGAGCTCGACAAGTCCGTCTCGGGAGGGGACGCCGCGGCCCCGGAGGTCGCCGCCGACGGCTCGAGCATGGTCAGCCCGGTGGAGGCCGGCGCTTCCGTGATCCGCAGCGGCGACATCGAGCTCGTCGTCGACGACACCGCGGCAGCGGCCGAGCAGGTCGCCGCCCTCGTCGACGGCCTCGGCGGCCATGTCGAGTCGTCGAGCATCAGCGGCACCTCGCAGACCTCGGCCTACCTGCTCATCAGGGTGCCCTCCGAGCGTTTCGACGACGCCTTCGAGCAGCTCGGCGAGCTCGGCGAGGTGTCGTCGCAGTACCGGTCGGCGACCGATGTGACCATGCAGCACGTCGACCTGCAGGCGCGCGTCGAGGCCCTCGAGGCCTCGGTCGACCGGCTCACGGAGCTGATGCGCGGCGCGGCCACGACGAGCGAGCTGCTCGAGGCCGAGACCGCGCTCTCCCAGCGCCAGGCCGAACTGGACGGGCTCCGGGCGCAGCTCGACTTCCTCGAGAACCAGATCGACGAGTCGAGCATCTCGGTGACCCTGCGCACCGAGACCGTGCTGCCGGGCGGCCCCGCGAACTTCTGGGACGGCCTGCGCGTCGGCGTCGACTCCCTCGGCAACGCGCTCACCGGCAGCATCGTGATCCTCGGCGTGCTGCTGCCGTGGCTCGGCGTGCTCGCGGTGATCGCGGTGATCGTGCTGCTCATCGTCTGGCTGTCGACGCGGCGGCGCGGGCGGAAGCACGCGGATCCGACCCCGCCAGCCGCCGCGGGTCCGCACGAGACCGCACCCGCTGACCAGGCCCCGGGCACGGGCACCTGGCAGTGAGCGAACGCCTGGCAGTGAGCGAGCGCCCGGCGGCGAGCGGGAGGCGGCTCAGGCCGCGGCGGTGACCGGCTCGGGCGCGAGCCTCCGCGGCCGCACGATGAGCGAGAGGATCACGGCGACCGCGCACAGCGCGGCGCCGCCGAGCCAGGCGTAGGTGTAGCTGCCGAAGGCGTCGCGGATCGCCCCCGCCCCGAGCGCGGCGGCCGCGGCGCCGACCTGATGCGCCGCGAAGACCCAGCCGAACACGATCGTGCTCTGCTCGCCGAAGACCTCGCGGCACAGCGCGACGGTGGGCGGCACGGTCGCCACCCAGTCGAGCCCGTAGAGGACCACGAAGACCACCATGCCGGGGTGCACGGCGTCCGAGAGCAGCACGGGCAGCACCATCAGGCCGAGCCCGCGGAAGCCGTAGTACGCGGCGAGCAGCCAGCGGGGGTCGAAGCGGTCGGTGAGCCAGCCCGAGAACACGGTGCCCAGGATGTCGAAGAGCCCGACGACGGCGAGGAGGCCCGCGGCGACGGTCTGGGTCATGCCGTGGTCGTGCGCCGATGGGATGAAGTGCACGCCGACGAGGCCGTTCGTGGTGGCCCCGCAGATGGCGAAGGCAGCGGCGAGCGCCCAGAACGCGCGGTGCCTCGCAGCGACGCGGAGCCCGCCGAGCGCGCGCCGGATCGCCCCGCCCGCGGCCCGCGACGGGGCCGTGTAGTGTGCGGGGTCGGCGCCGAAGGGCAGCACCCCGCGGTCCTCCGGGTAGTCGCGCATCACCCACCACACGAGCGGCACCGCGGCGAGCGCCGCGACGGCGATGAGGAGCGAGGCCTCGCGCCAGCCGACGTTCTCGGCGAGCGCCGCCACGGGCGGCAGCAGCACGAGCTGGCCGGTGGCGGATCCGGCCGTGAGCACGCCCATGACGAGCCCGCGGCGGCGCACGAACCACCGGCTCGTGATGGTCGCCGCGAGCACGAGCGCCATCGAACCGGCGCCCGATCCGATGAGCACGCCCCAGAAGACCAGCAGCTGCCACGACGCGGTCACCAGCGTGCTGCCGGCGGCGCCCGCGACGATGACGAGCAGCGCGGCGATCACGATGCGGCGCAGGCCGAAGCGGTCCATGAGCGCCGCGGCGAAGGGGGCGACCAAGCCGTAGAGCAGGAGGTTCACGCTGACGGCGATCGACATCTCGCTCATCGACCAGCCGAACTCGTCGTGCAGCGGCACCATCAGCGCGCCCGGGGCCGCGCGGAAGCCCGCCGCGGCGAACAGCGCGAAGAAGGCCGCCGCCGCCACCCACCAGGCGGGGTGGATCCGATACCTGCGAGGCGGATCCGCCGCGGGCCGGTTTGGCCGAACTTCGTTCACCGTTACACCCTAGTCCGCGTCCGAGTCCGCGTCGCCGGGGCGGTGCGCATCGCAATAGTGCGCACATCGTCGCCTGGACCGTGGCGGAACAGCGATACGCGCATCATTACGACGGGAGAGGGCGCGGAGGGGAAGGCCCGATCCGCGGATTGCGCTTTCACGCACGCGAGTTGTCTTTCCGGCAGATGTTGATCCGCGCCCCTTCTCAGCCCGGTACCGCCTTTCTACAGTGGGATCACCCCACGCGGCGGGATCGCCGCTCGCGCGGAGCATCGAGCGTCGGAACGCAAGGAGGCATCATGACGACCATCGGCATCGTCGGGGCGGGCATCTCGGGCCTGCATCTCGGACTGCAACTCGTCCAGGCGGGGGTGCCCGTCACGATCTACTCGCCGCAGTCGGGCGACGAGCTGGCGAAGGGACGCATCCAGAACAGCGTCGCGCACCACGCCGTCACGATCGATCGCGAGCGGCGGCTCGGCGTCGACCACTGGCCCGTCGAGCAGTACGGCTACGACTCGCACCACCACTACTTCGGGCTGCCCGAGCCGATCGTCTTCCGCGGGGACTTCCAGCAGCGCTCCCGCGCGGTCGACTACCGCATCTACCTGCCAACGCTCATGGCCGACTTCGAGAACCGCGGCGGCCGCCTCGAGGTGCGCCCGGTCGACGTCGCCGATCTCGAGGCGCTGAGCGAGCACCACGATCTGCTGGTCGCCGCCGCGGGCAAGTACTCGCTCGGCGAGTTCTTCGGGCACTCGCCGCGCCGCGATCCGCTGCCCGGCCCGCTGCGCCGCCTCGAGGTCGGATTCTGGACGGGCATCGCGGAGAACGACCCCAAGGGCGTCTCGATCGCGGCCTCGCCCGGGCACGGCGACCTGCTCGAGATCCCGATGCACTCCTTCGACGGCCACGTCACGGCGCTGCTCTTCGAGAACGTGCCGGGCGGCGAGCTCGAGCGGCTGGTCGATTGGAAGGTCGACGAGGATCCCGAGGGCTTCCGCTCCTTCGTGCTCGACGTGCTGCGGCGCCACTACCCGCTCACCTACGCGCGGGTCGACGAGTCGGAGTTCGGCCTCGCCCGGCCGGGCGACCAGATGCAGGGCCAGTTCACGCCCGTGCTGCGGAACGACTTCAAGCAGCTCGGCAACGGCCGCTATGTGCTCGCCATGGGCGATGCGCATTCGACGCTCGACCCGATCGTGGGCCAGGGCGCGAACTCGGCGAGCTACTCGGCGCAGGTGGTCGGCGACACGATCCTCGAGGACCAGAGCTTCGACCTGCGCTTCATGGAGAAGGTGGCCCTGCGCCGCCGGGAGCGCGTCGAGGCGGCCTGGGACTGGTCGAACCTCATGGCCGGTCCCCCGCCCCAGCATCTGCTGCAGCTGGTCGGCGCGATGGCGCAGGATCAGGCGCTGCTCGACGAGTTCACCTGGAACTTCAACTTCCCGGTCGCCCAGTGGGATATCCTTGCCACTCCGGAGCGGGTCGCGGCGGCGATCGCCCGGTCCCAGGCCCGCTGAACCGGGCCCGTCACACCCTGCCCGCCGAACCCGAGCCCGACGCACCCAAGGAGCAGAACATGCACAAGCTCGTCGTCCTCTACCCCGAGCCGACCGATCGCGAGGCCTTCGCCGCCTACTACGAGAGCACTCATCTGCCGCTGGTGGACGAGCTCCCCGGCGTCGAGGCGAGCCGCTACAGCCTGAACGTCTCGGGCCAGGGCGCGCCGTACTTCGCGGTCTTCGAGGCCGAGTTCGCCGATCACGCGGCGTTCGTGGCCGCGATGAGCTCTCCCGAGGGCCAGGCCCTCGCCGCCGACGTGCCGAACTATGCGAGCGGCGGCGCGGTGGTCATCGACTACCCCGTCACCGAGCGCTGAGCAGCTCTCCCGGTCCGGGCGCGGGCGCGTCGCTCGCGGCGGACGCCTCGATCGCGTCGAGCGCCCGGGCCCGGAAGCCGCCGGCCGTCTCGCCCGTGTCGGCCTTGAACGCCTTGCAGAAGTGCGCCTGGTTGGTGAAGCCCCAGCTCGAGGCGATCTGCGCGATGGAGCGATGCGCGAGCCGCGGATCGCCCAGGTCGCGCCGCACGTAGCCCATGCGCCGCTCGCGGATCCACTGCGAGATCGACGTGCCCTGCTTCTGGAAGATCTGCTGCAGGTAGCGCGGCGAGATGTAGTGCGCGGCCGCGATCGACCGCACGCTGAGCTCGGGATCGTGCAGGTTGCGGGCGATGTAGTCGTGGATCGAGTGCAGCAGCTCGCCGCCGCGCGTCTGCGAGCCGCCGGAGAGACGGATCAGCTCGCTCGAGAGCAGCGTCGAGATCATGTCGATCGTGTTGTGCACGAGACGCAGCTCGGTCGAGCCGTCGACCTTGCCGACGGTGCCCATCATCTCGCGCAGGAAGGGGCTGACCAGCCTGCCGAGCCCCTCGTCGCCGGCGAGGCGCAGCGCCGTGAGCGCGCCGATCTCGGAGGTGTCGAGGTCGATGAGTCCGTGGGGGAACATGACGACGATGGCGCGCATGGGCCGGTCGAAGGCGAGCGTGTAGGGGCGGCTCGTGTCGTAGAGTCCGATGTCGCCGGGGCTGAGGATCGCCTCCTTGCCATCCTGCACGAGCATCGCGGTGCCGTCGAGCTGCAGGGTGAGCTTGTAGAACATCTCGGCGGAGCCGGCGATGAGCTCGGGGGTGCGGGTCACCTGGTGCTCGCTCACCCCGATGGAGGAGAAGAAGACGCCGTCGAGCACCCGGCCGCTGAGGTGCGCGGCGAAGGAGGGCGGATCGGGGCTCTCGACGTGGAGCGGCACGAACGAGGCCGAGACGATCCGCTGCCACTGCTCGAAGGAGTCGGTGCGCACGTCTACGCGATCCGGGCCCCGGTCCTCTCCCTGCATGGCCCACCTCCTCGCGAACTGCTTCAATGATACGCCGCGGCTGCTCCGGGGCCACCGTGCGGCAGGCGCGCCTCCGTCTCGCGGCGCTAGGGTGGAAGGCGGCCCGTCGGGGCACCGGAAGGAGTACGGACATGGGGGTCGCACGTGTGCGCGAGCATCTGATCGGTCGGGGCTGGGACGGCGAGATTCTCGAGTTCGCCGAGTCGAGCGCGACGGTGGAGCTGGCGGCGGAGAAGGTCGGCACGGAGCCGGCGCGCATCGCGAAGACCCTCGGCTTCTCGGACCCCGAGGCGGCGGATCGCGCCCTGCTCGTCGTGGTCGCCGGCGACGCGAAGGTGAACGGCGGGCTGTTCAAGCGGCGCTTCGGCGGCAAGCCGCGCATGCTGCAGGGCGACGAGGTGCCCGAGCTGACCGGCTACCCGATCGGCGGGGTCTGCCCCTTCGCGAACCCCGCGGGCACGCGCGTGTTCCTGGACGAGTCGCTGCGCCGCTTCGAGACGGTGTTCCCCGCGGCCGGCACGAGCACTTCGGCGGTGGAGCTCCCCATCGAGCGGCTCGCGTCGCTCGCCGGAGCGGAGGACTGGGTCGACGTCTCGGTCGGCTGGCGCGGCGAGGGCGCCGATCCGGGCGCACCCGCCTAGCATGGCTGCTGTGACCGAATCCCCCGCCCTCCGGGCCGACGCCTCGAACGCGGCGTCCGAGCGCGCACCCAGCGCACGCGTCGAGTCGAGGGCGAGCTACTCGGCCATCGCGGCGTTCCTCCTCGCCGCCGTCGTCTACGTCGTCTGGGTACAGGGGGCCCACCTGCCGCTCGGCGGCGACTCCGAGTCGCTCGGCACGTACGCCGCCTGGATCACCGGGGTCTGCACCGCGGCCGCGTTCGCGGTCTCCTTCGTCGTCACGACGCGCCGGGGGCGGCTGGCCTGGCGGCGCGAGCTGCCTCTGGCGAAGCGCATCGTCGACGCGGTGGTGCTGACCATCGCGATCGCCGCCGTCTCCGCGCTCAGCATCGAGGCCATCGCGAACGTCTTCCAGCAGGGCTTCCAGGGGCTGACGATCGATCCCTACGGCGGCGCGGTGCTCGCCGGCGCGGCCGCGGCGATCTTCGCCTACGTCAGCAGCCTGCTGGGCTCTCGCACGACCGCGGTGAACGTCGCGATGCTGGCCACCCTCGTGCTCTTCATGGGCACCCTGGCGAGCATGCTCACCTCCCCCGACGACCGCTGGTGGGAGCTGCACTTCTCGCAGCTCGGCAACCAGTCCGGCAGCAGCAGCGCCGTCGCCTTCAACGGGGCGCTGATCCTCACCGGCCTCGTCATCGTGGTGTTCTCGGACTACGCCGCCCGGGAGGCCGCGCAGGGCCTCGCCCGGCGCCGCGCCGACGACGGCGGCTTCTGGACGATCCGGCGCCGCGCCCGCACGATCGCCTGGCTGCTCGTCGCCGCGGGTCTCCTGATGTGCGTCGCGGGCCTCGTGCACGACCAGGTCAACACCGCCGTGCACGTCGGCGCGGCGAGCGGCATGGTCGTGGCCTTCGGACTGCTCGGCATCTTCACGCTGGCGGCCGTGCCGCAGCTGCCCGGCAGCTTCCTCGTGCTCACGGTGCTCACGCTGGCCGGCATCGTCGTCTCGGCGATCCTCTGGATACCGGTCGGCTACCTCAACCTGACCGGCGTCGAGTTCGTGTCGGCGGGTCTGCTGTTCACGTGGTTCACGGTGTACGCGCGCACCCTCTCGGCCTACGCCCAGGGCGAGGCGGAGCCGGGCGCGGAGGCCTCGGCGTCCGCGGAGCGGTGATCCGGCCCGTTCTCGACAGCCGAACGCCCCTTCGCGAAGGCGCGCTTGACGCTCCCTCGGCCCTCCCGTTGAATGTTCCGTGCGGCCGCGGACGGGCCGCTCGGAGGCGATCCCTGGAGGCGCGGTGGCGGTCGAGCAGGCAGTGAGCGGACCCGACGTCACGGAGTTGAGCACGGACGAGATCTCGGCCGCGCTGGCGTCGGGGGCGACGACGAGCGTCGACCTCGTCTGCGCCTACCTCAACCGCATCGGCTTCTACGACCGCACGGGGCACTGCCTGAACGCCGTGCCGGTGCTCAACCCGGACGCGATGGCGGAGGCCGAGGCCTCGGACGAGCGTCGCCGACGCGGGACTCCGCTCGGGCCGCTCGACGGCGTCCCCTTCACCGTGAAGGACAGTTTCAAGGTGCGCGGTCTCACAGTCGCCTCCGGCAGTCCCGCCTTCGCCGAACTCGTCGCGAGCTCCGACGCCGCGACCGTCGAGCAGCTGCGCGGCGCCGGGGCCGTGCTGATCGGCAAGACGAACATGCCGCCGATGGCCGCGGGCGGCGTGCAGCCCGGACTCTACGGCTACGCCCGCAGTCCTTACCATCCCGCCTATCTCACGGCCGCCTACGGCTCGGGCTCCTCGAACGGCGCGGGCACGGCGACCGCCGCCGGCTTCGGCGCCTTCGGCCTGGCCGAGGAGACCCTCTCCTCCGGACGCTCCCCCGCCTCGAACAACGCCCTGGTCGCCTACACGCCCTCCCGCGGCCTCGTCTCGATTCGCGGCAACTGGCCGCTCTTCCCCAGCTGCGACGTGGTGGTGCCCTACGCGCGCTCGATCGCCGACCTGCGGCTGATCCTCGATCCGCTGCTCGTACCCGACCCGGAGACCGCAGGCGATTTCTGGCGGACGCAGCGGGCCGTGACGCTCCCCGACGTCGGCGAGGTGCGCGAGTCGATCCTGCATCCCGAGCCCCTGCACGACCTCGCGGGCCTCAGGCTCGGCGTTCCCCGGATGTTCATCGGGGAGGATCCGCACAAGGCGAACCCCGTGGCCATCCGTCCGAGCGTGCGCGCCCTGTGGGACCGGGCGGCGCTCGCGCTCACCGGGCTCGGTGCCGAGGTCGTCCCCGTGGACTTCCCGGTGGTCTCCAACTCCGAGCTGGATCGGCCCGAGGCCCGCGGGCTCGTCGAGCGGGGCCTCGTCGACGCGCACTGGGAGGACACCGAGATCGGCCCCATCATGGCGCGCGCGTGGGACGAGTTCCTGGAGCGGAACGGCGCACCGGGGCTGTCGAGCCTCGCCGTCGTCGACGGGGACCTGATCTTTCCCGATATGCCGCTGCGCGTGTACGCCAACGCCGGCTCGGCCTTCGACTACGCCAGGCTCGTGGAGCTCGCGAAGGCGGGCGTGCTGGAATGGGAGGAGATGCCGGGGCTCGAGCAGTCGCTTCGGGGACTGGAACGCGCCCGCGAGCTCGACTTCGAGGAATGGATGGAGCGACTGGGGCTCGACGCGGTCGTCTTCCCCGCCAATGGCGACGTGGCGCGATCCGATCTCTTCACCGACGAGGCGCACATGGAGGAGGCGCTGCGGAACGGTGTGCTGTTCTCGAACGGCAATCGCGCGATCCGCAGCCTCGGCATTCCCACCGTGAACGTGCCCATGGGGCGGATGGCCGACATCGGCATGCCCGTCAATCTCACGATCGCCGGGCCCGCCTACTCCGATGGACGGTTGATGGAGATCGCCCGCCTCTTCGAGGAGCACGGACCGGCGCGCCCGACGCCTCCGCTGACGCCGTCACTTCCGTCGAGCTCGCTCCCGCGGCGCGCCCGGATCGAGGGAGCGCCGCCGCGGCCCTCGGTGCGCGCATCCGTGGCGGAGGCCGACGGCCGGCTCCGGCTCGACTGCGCCATCGACCCGGGCATGCCCTCGGGCTCCGACGTCAGTTCGGCGACCATCGAGGTCTGGGCCGACGGCCGCATCCTGTCGCCTGTTCGAAGCGCCGACGGATCTTGGTCGGTGAGCGCCCCGCTGCCCGAGCACGTCGAACGCCTCGGCGGGAGCGTACTGCTGGTGGTCCGGGTACACGCCCCCTCGGTTCCGCCCGGGGCGCGCGTCGAAGAGCTGACCCTGCCCCCGCGGCGGACCGGCGGCCCTACTTCGTGCGGCTGTTGACGAAGAACTTCACCGAGTCCTCCAGCACGGTCCAGACCATGTCGTCGCCGGCGTGGTACGAGATCGAGTCGCCGGGCAGCAGCTCGACGGTCTCTCCCCCGACGAACTCGATGCGCAGATGCCCCTCCAGCAGGTGGAAGCTCTCGTCGGAGTCGACGGTGAGCGGGAAGGGCTCGGGCGCCTCCTCCGTGGTGACGTACCAGTAGCCGGCCGCCAGGTCGTCGCGCCCACCCTCGCCGAAGCCGCGCAGCATCTGCACGCGGCCGCGCTCGAACGGGCCGGCCTCGGCCTCCGACAGCGTCGCCGTGAAGAACTCCGGTGCCTCGGTGCTCATGTCGTCTCCCTGCCTCGCGGATCGTGCCCCGACTCTATCCCGGGCCGGGCCGGCCGGTCTCGCACGCCAGCGCACTCCGGTGTGCATGCGGCGCACACGGCCGGCGCGGCGCGGCGCCGCTCAGATCGCGGTCGTGAGGTAGCCGCCGTCGACCGGCAGCACGGCGCCCGTGATGTACGAGGCCGAGTCGGAGGCGAGGAAGGCGATGACCTCGCCGATCTCGTCGGCGCGGCCGAAGCGGGCGAGCGGGGTGCGGGAGAGGATCCGTTCCTTCGCCGCCGCGTCGAGCCCCTCGGCGAGCGGGGTCTCGATCCAGCCGGGCGCGACCGAGTTGACCCGGATGCCGTCGGGCGCCCAGGCCTCGGCGAGCGACTTCGTGAGCTGCACGATCCCGCCCTTCGCCGCGGAGTAGGCCACGCGCGTGCCGCCGCCGAAGTACGCGAACATCGAGGCGATCGTGATGAGCGAACCGCCGGAGGCCGCGAGCAGCGGCCGACAGAGCTCGGCGATGCGGTAGACCGCGCCGAGCTGCACGCTCAGCACCCGGTTGAAGGGCTCCCACTCGAGCTCCTGGTCGCCCAGGCTGAAGCCCGCCGCGGGCACGAGGATGTCGAGGCGGTCGAGGCTCGCGACGAGGCCGCGCAGCGCCTCGTCGTCGGTGACGTCGATCTCGCGCAGCTCGAGATCGACACCCGGCGAGACCGGCGTCCGGTCGGCGCCGAGGCCGACCGCCACGACCCGCGCGCCCAGCCGCGCCAGGGTCTCGGCGGTGGCGAGCCCGATGCCCGAGGTGCCGCCGGTGACGAGGGCGACCCGGCCCTCGAAGAGACCTGGAACGAATGCTGACACCGCGGATCCTCTCCCCTGCCCTGCCCGGCGCCGCTCGGCGCGGGTCCTTCGATCCTACGCCGCGCGCCGCACGTGGCTGCGGGCGTGCTCGATCGCCGCGTCGAGGTCGTCGAAGAGGTGCTTGTGGTGGCGCAGCTCGGAGATCACGCCGACCCGCGTGACGAGGGCGAGGTGCTCGTCGCGCACGCCCTTCACGAGCACGGTGATGCCCCGCTGCTCGAGCTCGCGGATCACCTCGACGAGCGCCTGCGCGCCCGTCGCGTCGAGATAGCGCAGCTGCGACAGCCGCAGCACCACCACCTCGACGTCGTCGACGCCCGCGAGCTCCTGCAGCACCCGCTCGGCGACGCCGAAGAACATGAGACCGTCGAGCCGGAAGACGGCGATGCGCTCGTCGCCGTCGTGCGCGGCGCCCTCGATCGGCTCGCGCCGCACCCCGCCGAGGCGGGCGAACTTGCGCAGCGTCAGGAGGGCCGCGCAGACGATGCCGATCTGGATCGCCACGATGAGGTCGAAGGAGACCGTGATGACCGCGGTGAGCAGGTAGGCGATCGCGTCGGAGCGGGTCGAGCCCAGCACCCTGCGGGCGACGGGAATCGACACCATGCGCGCGGCGGTCACCATCAGCACCCCGGCGAGCGCCGCGAGCGGGATCTGCGCGACGAGCCCCGAGGCGAGGTACACGACCGCGACGAGCACGAGCGCGTGGGTGACGGCGGCGAGCCGGGAGCGCGCGCCCGAGCGCACGTTGACCGCGGTGCGGGCGATGGCGCCGGTCGCGGGCATCCCGCCGAAGAGCCCGGCGGCGATCGAGGCGAGGCCCTGCCCGACGAGCTCGCGGTCGGGATGGTACGGGCCCGTGGTTTGACCGCTCGGGCCGGTGAGACCCGAGGCCACCCGGGCCGAGAGCAGCGACTCGATGCCCGCGAGCGCGGCGATCGCGAGGGCCGGACCCGCCAGCGCGGGCAGCGCGGCGAGGTCGAACGGCGGGAGGTGGGGCGCGGGCAGCGACTCGGGGAGGGCGCCGAGGCGCGGAACGTCGAGGCCGAACACCGCCACCGCGAGCGCGGCGACGATGATCGCGATGAGGCTCGCCGGGAGCGCGCGGTGCAGGCGCGGCAGCGCGAGCATGAGCACCGCCACCAGCGTCACGACGCCGATGCTCGCGAGTGCGCCCGGCCAGCTCGCCGCCCCGAAGGCGCGCGCCGCCTCGATCGCGGTGCTGCCGCCGTGCTCGACCGGCACCGACAGCGCGAGGGGCACCTGCTGCAGGAAGATGATGATGCCGATGCCCGCGGTGAAGCCCTCGACTACGGGCCACGGGATGTAGGCGACCGCGCGGCCGAGGCGCGAGGCGCCGAGCACGATGAGGATCAGCCCCGCCATGAGCGACAGCACCGCGACGGCGGGGACGCCGTGGCTCGCGACGATCGGCGCGAGCACGACCACCATCGCCCCGGTGGGCCCCGAGACCTGCACGTGCGATCCGCCGAACACCGCGGCCACGAGGCCCGCGACGATCGCGGTGACGAGGCCCGCGGCGGCGCCGACGCCCGAGCTCACGCCGAAGGCGAGGGCGAGCGGCAGCGCGACGATGCCGACCGTGATCCCGGCGAGCAGGTCCTGGCGCCAGCTGCGGCCGAGGCCCGAGTAGTCCTCGCGCCGGGGCAGCAGCGCGAGCGCGCCCCGGACGAAGCGGTGCGCCAGGGGCGACCGGCCCTCGTCGCCCGGCATCAGGCGGCGGAGCCGAGCGCGGGCAGCCGCTGCGCCGCGGCGAGCTGCTCGCGGCTGTCGGCGAGGGTGTCGAGCAGGAAGGTGCGGGCGATCGCGAGCAGCTCGGCGACCTTCGGGTGCGCGAGCGAGTAGGTGACGGTGTTCGCCGTGCGCGAGCTCGTGACGACCCGGTGCCGGCGCAGCGTCGCGAGGTGCTGCGAGAGGTGGGAGGCCTCGAGGCCGGTGCCCTCGAGCAGCTCGCTCACCGGGCAGGACTGCCCGGGAGAGGCGGCCAGGATCTCGAGCACCCGGATGCGCACGGGGTGCGCGAGCCCCTTGAAGAGGTTCGCCTTGATCTCGTAGAGGGGCGCCTCGAGGTCTGAGAGCACGGTGCCTCCTGCGATCCGCCCGGGCGCGCGAGCGCCCAGGTCCGATGAATTGATGAATCCATCATATCGTCAAACAGCTCCTCTCTCGGCGGAGGCCACGGCGTCCGAGGCGCAGAGCACGACGAAGCGCCCGGGCCGCCGGGCCCGGGCGCGGTGGGCGCGCACGCCGCTCAGTGTTCCGGTTGCGGATCCCGATGCGGTTCGTGCGCGGGATGGCGCCGCAGCTCGGGATCGTAGATCCCGCGCCAGGGGTTGACGACCCCGCGCTCCTCCTCGGGGCTCAGCGTGGAGCCGTCGAGGACGGGGCGGTCCTGGGTCGCAGTGCCATACGGCGGGCCCGACACGGTGCCCTGCCCGTCACCGGCGTCGTACCGAGTCGCCTCGTGCACGCCGTGCGGGTGCTCGTGCGGGTCTTCGGGTCGCCTCTCGATGATCGCATTGTCCATGATGCACCTCCTTCTGAGAGGTATTTCCACGGTACGCCTGCCGACCCGCCTCGGCAACGGGGCGGGTCGGGGCGGACAGGGCGGGTCGGGGCGGGGCGGAGCAGGCCTCGGCGCCGGGGGTCACGCGTTAGCTGGGAAGTCAAGCCCTGTCGCGACGAGCGCCGCCTTCCTAGCGTGAGAGCACCCGCTCGCATCGCCGGGCGCACCCGCGCCCGACTGCGATGGGCATCAAGCGGAAGCATCGAACGGAGAGCCCGCATGGGATTCGGAAACGGGAGCGCAGCCCCGCGCAGCATCGGCATCGAAGAGGAGCTGCTGCTGGTCGACGCCCGCAGCTGGCGTCCGACGGCGGTCGTCGAGTGGGTGCTCGACGCCTCCGCGCGCATGACGGGGCCCATTCCGCTGCCGGCCGCGGACGCTCCGCCTCCCACGCACCTCACCCGCGAGGCCAAGCAGGAGCAGGTCGAGATCGTGTCGTCCCCGAGCACCACCCTCGAGGGGGTAGCCGGTGCCCTCGCCACCGGGCGCTCCCTCGCCGACCGCGCCGCGCAGAGCGTCGGCGCGCGGGCGGTCGCCCTGGGCACGAGCCTGCTGCCCGCCGCGACGCACGTCGCGCGGGGCGACCGCTACGCCGAGATGGAGCAGCGCTTCGGGCTCACGATGCGGGAGCAGCTGACCTGCGGGCTGCACGTGCACGTGGCCGTCGCAGACGACGAGGAGGGGGTCGCGGTGCTCGACCGCATACGCTCCTGGCTGCCCGTGCTGCTGGCGCTCAGCAGCAACTCCCCCATCTGGAAGGGGCGCGACAGCGGTTACGCGAGCTACCGCCACCAGGCCATGGGCCGGTGGCCGTCCTCCGGCCCGACCGAGATCTTCGGCTCCGCCGCCGCCTACCATCGCGCCATCGATGACATGGTCGCGAGCGACGTGCTGCTCGACCGCGGCATGGTGTACCTCGACGCGCGGCTGAGCGAGCGGTACCCGACGGTGGAGATCCGCGTCGCCGACGCCTGCACCGAGCTCGAGCACGCCGTCGCGATCGCCGGCCTCGCGCGCGCCCTCGTGCAGACCGCCGCAGATGAATGGCGGCGCGGATCGCCGCCGGCCCCGGTCAGCACGACGCAGCTGCGACTCGCGATGTGGACGGCGAGCCGCTTCGGCACGGGTGGCAATCTGCTCGATCCGCGCCTGGCGATGCCGATCCCCGCCGGCTCCGCGATCGAGATGCTGCTCGCCCACGTCGGGGACGCGCTGAACGCCGCCGGGGATCTCGATCGCGTGTCGCGCGCCGTCGACGACATCCTCCGCGCGGGGACCGGGGCGGATCGCCAGCGCCTGACCCTGCAGCGCACCGAGCGCGCCGCCGCGGTGGTCGCCGATGCCGCCGAGCGCACGAACCGCCCCGCAGGCGCCAGAATATAGGCGGGTGCCGCGTCAGCCGTGTCGCGCCGCCCGTTGGGAGTCGACATGGAACTGCTGATCACGGGCGCGACGATCCTCACCTGCGACCCGTCCGAGCCGGACGCGTTCGCAGGCGATCTGCGGGTGGTCGACGGGCGGATCGCCGAGATCGTCGCCCGAGGCGACGGTACGGGCGACGATCCGGTGAGGAGCGACGCGGGCGACCGGCTCGGCTCTCCCGCCGCGACCGTCATCGACGGCACCGGCTGCATCGTCCTCCCGGGGCTCATCGACGCGCATCAGCACATGTGGGAGGCCTTCGCGCCGATCATGCACCCCGACACGGGCATGGGCCCGTACTTCGCCGAGTGGATCCCGAAGCACGCGCCGGCGGTGACCCCCGACAGCCTCTTCGAGACGACCTCCGGGGCGCTGAGACGCGCGATCGCCTCGGGGACGACGCTCACCTTCGACTGGTGCCACGCGACGAACACGCTGCAGCACGCGGAGGCCGCGCTCGCGGCCGCGGCGGACTCGGGCAGCCGCTACATCTTCGGCTACGGGCCGCCCGTCGCGCTCGGCTACTACGGATCGGATCGCCCGCACCCGGCGGAGCTCGAGGTCTTCGCGGCGCGGTTCGACGGCCGGCAGGGATCGCGCATCCGGGGCGCGGCCGCGCTGCGCGGGCCCGACCTCTCCCCGCCCGGGGTGTGGCGCGACGACATCGAGCGGGCGCGCGCGGCCGGACTGCCCATGAGCATGCACGTGAGCACCCGCCGCAACGGGCCGGGCTCGATCACCGCGCTGCACGAGGCCGGGCTGCTCGGCCCCGACATGCAGTTCGTGCACGCCACCGATGCGAGCGACACCGAGCTGCGGCTCGCCGCCCAGGCCGACGCGCGGTTCGTCGTGCCCGCGATCGCCGAGCTGATCACGGGGGCGGGCGATCCGCCGCTGCGCCGCATGGCCGCGCAGGGCATCCCCTACGCGCTCGGCGTCGACACCGCGCTCGCCTCGCCGCCCGACATGTTCTCGCAGATGCGCGCCGCTGCGCTGCTCGTGCGCGAGGCCCCCTGGGTCGACGGGGCGCCCCCTCCGGGCAGCGCCTACCGCCGCATCCTCGCGGCCGCGACCCTGGACGCGGCGCGCGCGGCCTGGATCGACGACGTCACCGGCTCCCTCGCCTCGGGCAAGAGCGCCGATCTCGTCGTCCTGCGCCCGCTGAGCGCCCCGACCACCGTCGAGGAGGCCTACGCCCAGGTCGTGTGGTCGGGCGATGCCGCCCGCATCGAGTCGGTGCTCATCGAGGGCCGGGAGATGCTGCCGAACGCCCGCCGCTGAGCCGCGACTCGCGCGGGCTATGCTTCCGTCCGGGGACCTGCCACTATTGCACCATGGGGTATTTGAACTACGGGGGCTCGTCGGAATACGAGTTCGACGATCGGGTGCTCGCGCACCTGAAGGTCGCCATCACGATGAAGCTGCGCCGGCAGGAGTGCTTCCTCATGAGCTGGACGAATCCGGCCGAGAAGGGCGGCGGACGCGTATCGATCTGGCTGACGCCGAACATCCCGCTCGCCTTCCGCTTCGCCGGCAGTCGTGCGCCGAAGCTGAACAAGTCGTGGCTGGCCGTCATGCACGAGCTCTCGAACACGCCGCGCGGGCTGATCGTGGTCTCCGAGCAGGAGGCGCAGAAGCATCTCGAGAAGCAGGGGCGCTGACGCATGGGCTTTCTCTACTACGGCGCGACCGAGCGATTCGAGTTCGACGACCGCGTGCTCACCCACCTGCGCACGGTGATCCTCGCCAAGCTGAACCTGCAGGAGAGCACCGTCTTCACCTGGGCGCTCGCCGGCAAGCAGCACAGCCTCTGGCTGCACCCGGCCGTGCAGCTGCGCTTCGAGTTCGGCTCCGAGGAGACTCCCGAGATCAACCCCGCCTGGGTCGAGCAGATGCTCGCCCTCGCGAGTTCGCCGGGCGGCCTGCGCCTCACCGAGGAGCCGCAGCCTCCCGAGGAGTGACCGCTCTCGGGTGACCCTCCGCGGGTGACCGCCCGCGACGCGATCCCGACGGATAGTCGCCGCGGATCCGCTCACGGCCCGCGCGGCCCCGCCTCGATCAGCAAGCAGACCCAGACCAGGACGAGCGCGACGCCCGCCATCGTCAGCATGCACGCGGCGAGCGCGCGCAGCCGCGGCAGCCGGGGTCGCACCGCGAACCGGATCACGAGCATGGCCGCGTAGAGCACGATCACGACGGCTCCCGCGGTCAGGGCGACACCGCGCGAGCGTCCGCTGCCCGCGAAGGCGAGCGCGGCGAACGGCACGAGGCTCGCCGCCGCGAAGAGCCCGCCCATGATCAGCCACACGAGCCCGTTCGAGGTGCGCAGGGCGGGCTGGTTCGCCATCTTCGTCGGGTCGAGCCGCGACGCGACGGGGGGCGGATCGTCCGGTCCCGCACGATCCGCCCGCTCCGAGCCGGAGCGTCCGTCAGGCGCGGTCCACGAGCTCATGCTCGCCCTCGTGCCGCGCGCAGTGGGCGCAGCAGTAGATCTCGCCGTCGCTCTCGACCCCGTGGCCGAGGATGCGGCACTCGCAGTGCCGGCAGCGAGGCGCCAGGGCGTGGACGGCGCACTCGAAGCTGTCGAAGGTGCCTCCCCCGCGGGGCCCGCAGTCGATCGTGAACGTGCGGTCGTAGGCGTTGCCGCAGACGTCGCAGGTGCGGAGCTCGCGCTCCCCCGCCTGGTCGCTGCGCTGCTGTTCCATCGTCTCCATCGTTCCGCTCTCCCTCACTTCTCTCACTTCTCTCTATCCATCGCTCGGCCCGCCGCGGTTCTCCCCGCCGCGGTTCTCCCCGTTGCGGCGCGTCTCCATATCCCTCCTCGCACCGCGCCCGAAGGGCACGAAGGCCCAGAGCCCGAAGGTGACCACGAGCCCCGCGCCCAGCGCGATGAAACCGGCCGGGCGGCTGAGGGTGAAGTCGAAGATCAGGCTCGTCACTCCGGCGGCCAGCACGGCCACCACCACCAGGTCGGCGGTGAGCAGCCGGCTGCCGATGCGGACGACGCGCGGCTTCTGCCGCTTGCCGAAGTACCTGCGGTGCAGACTCACGAGGGCGAGCGCGAGGGCCGTCGCCAGTCCGGCGAGGCCCACCAGGGTCAGGTACAGGCCGAGCTGGTACTCGTCGATCTCGCTGAAGCGCGGCTGGAAGGCCACGGCGAGCAGGAAGCCGCCGAGGATCTGGGTGCAGGTCTGGGTGACGCGGGCCTCCTGCAGGATCTCGTTCCAGTTGCGATCCGCGCGCTCCTCCGGGCTCTCCCCTCGCCCGTCGTCCATCGTCTCCAGCCCGGTCATGGTCGCTCCCCTCCGCCTGCGGCGGGCTCAGGTCGTCTGGCCCTCGTGGCGGCCCTCGCCGATCTCCTCGACCAGCTTCCGGTTGAACGCCGGCAGGTCGTCGGGGGTGCGGCTCGAGACCAGTCCCTGATCCACCACGACCTCCTCGTCGACCCACTCCGCCCCCGCGTTGCGCAAGTCCGTCCGCAGGCTGGGATAGCTCGTCATCCTGCGGCCGTCCACGACATCCGCCTCGATGAGGATCCATCCGCCGTGGCAGATCACCCCGACCGGCTTGTGCTGCGCGAAGAAGTCGCGCGCGAAGCGCTGCGAGGCCTCGTCCATGCGCAGGTGATCGGCGTTCACCACCCCGCCGGGCAGCACGAGCGCGTCGAAATCGGCCGCGGAGGCGTTCGCCGCCTCCAGGTCGACCGCCTGCTCGTGGCCGTTCTTCCCGGTCACCGATCCGCCGCCGGGCGCGACCATGCGCGCCTCGGCGCCCGCCTCCGTGACCGCCTGCCAGGGACTCGTCAACTCGCTGTCCTCGTATCCGTCGGTCGCGAGGAAGGCCACCTTCTTGCCGCTGATTCCCATCCGCTCTCTCCACTTCTCCCGGTTCTGCCGTCGAACACCACGGTCGCAGCGGGGCAGGCGTCTCGCCAGGGGGTGGATCGGCGCAAGGATGCGTGTTATGGCCGGGAACGTTCCGCTCCGGGGCCGCCGATGCTACGCCATCGGGCACGGGTTGTCGACCCTCTGCGCCGCCATCGGGCCCGATGCTAGCTTCGGGCTACAGGTCGGCGATGGTCCGGCCGACAGGCCGCACCGGAAGGAGGCGCCCGATGCGAAACGACCACGACCAGCCCCGCACGCGAAGCGGGGAGCCCGATCCGGAGGCGATCGAGCCGGAGGTCGACCCCGACGCCGGCCAGCGGGTGTTCGAGGAGCGCCCGGATCCCGCGCACGGGCCCAGCCGCTTCGACGCGGGCACCGGCCAGGGCACCGTGGACGCACCCCCGTACGAATACGAGCTGCAGGAGCGGCCGATCCTCGACGGCTCCACGATGAGCCCGGAGGCGGAGGCCTCGGTGCCGAACCCCTACCGCGGCGAGACCGACCCGGCGGCGATGCATCGCCAGCCGGCGCTGCACACCACGAACACCAATCGCTGGCTGTTCGCCTCGACCGCGGCGGGCGTGATCGTGACGGTCGTCCTGCTGCTCCTGCTGCCGTGGAGCCCCGTGTGGTGCACCGTCGGCATCGCGGTCGCCCTCATCGGCCTGCTGCTCATGCTCGGCGTGCGGGCGAGCGGGCTGCGGCGCCCCGCCCGGTTGTGGGTCGACGCCGTGCTGCTCGCGATCATCTGGCTCGTGCCCCTCGCCATCATCATCACGGTGCTGCTCACCTCGGCCGACGACATCTGGGGTGCGGTTCGCTGACGACGGCCGCGCCGTAGGGCGGTCAGTGGTTGCGGAGCCGCTCGATCAGCTCCGCCTTGCGCAGCTTCGAGTAGCCGCTCAGGCCCAGCTCCTTGGCGCGCTCGCGCAGCTCCTCCACGGTGCGATCCTCGTAGTCCTCGGCCTCGCCGCCGCGGCGGCCGACCTTCGAACGGCCCTCCTTGGCCGCTGCGTTCGAGATGCGCGCGGCCTTCTCGGCCGACGCACCCTCGTCGCGCAGTCGGTCGTAGAGCTCGGGATCCTTCAGATGCGGGTTCCTGGGCACGGCTCGCTCCTCTCGTTCCTGCGCCGCGATTCGCGCGGCGGTAGGGCCAACGCTAGGCGGGCGGTGACGGGGCCGGCAGACACTCGACAGGGGCGCGGGCGGCGGGTATTCTCCGCGGCCGGCATGCCGCGCTTTGCATACCCGCCGGTCCCGCGCAAGGCCCTGTCGGCAGGCTCGCGGCCGACCGTACGATCGCGGCATGAAAGCGGTCTTCCTGCTCTGGGCGGCGATGGTGGTGGTCGGTCTCGTCGCGATGCTCGCGATCACGATGATGGGACGGTGAGCCGTGCGGATCAAGGATCATGCGCTCTCGCTCAGCTTCGCCGCGGCCTTCCTGCTCGCCCTGCTCGGGCAGTCGATCGCGGGGCTCGCCGTCTACAACCGGGAGCAGGCCGCCCACGGCGTCGCCGGCACGGACTGGCTCGGCTTCGTGACCTCCTCGGACTTCGTCGTCGACGTGGCCGAGAACTGGCAGTCGGAGTACCTGCAGTTCTTCCTCTTCATCCTGGGGACGATCTGGCTCGTGCAGCGCGGCTCCCCCGAGTCGAAGAAGCCGGGCGACGAGGGCACGGGAAGCGACGAGGATCAGTTCGTAGGGGCGCATGCGCGGCCCGACTCGCCGCGCTGGGCGCGGGCGGGCGGCTGGCGGCTGTGGATCTACAGCAACTCGCTGCTGCTCGTGATGGGCTTCGTCTTCGTCTGCTCCTGGCTGATCCAGGGACTCGCGGGGACGACCGTCTTCAACGCCGATCAGGCGCTGCACGGGCAGCCGGCGATCTCCTTCGGCGAGTACCTGCTCTCGGCCGATTTCTGGAATCGAACCCTGCAGAACTGGCAGTCCGAGCTGCTGGCCGTGGGCTGCATGGTCGCCTTCGCGATCTTCCTGCGGCAGCGCGGTTCGGCCGAGTCGAAGCCGGTGGGCGCGCCGCACCGCATGACCGCGGTCGAGGCGGAATGAGGCCACCGGAACGAGAATGAGAGGAACGGAGACATGGACGCGGAAGAGGATTTCGAGCTGGAGCCGCTGCGCACGATGTACCGCTTGGAGGCCTCGCTGCGGAAATTCCCCGAGCTGTACCTCCGCTGCTCGGAGGGACCCGGCGCCGATGCGCGGAGCGCGCGCGTCGACGCCGAGAGCGGCCTGGAGCTGCCGGGGCTGCCGGTGCACCCGCTGCAACCGGAGAGCTGGTGGCACCGGCCGGTCGCGGACTGGCTGGCGCGACAGCTCAGCCGGTGCCTGGAGGCGTGCGAGAGCGATCCGACCTGCTATCCGTGGGTGCTCACCGGCCACGTCGCCGGACGGGGGCCCGACTGCGAGCCGCTCATCGCGAATGTGGCGCCGGTCGCGCGACTCGCGCCCGAACTGCTCGAGGAGGCCGAGGCGCGCTACCGCGAGCACTTCGACACGGGCGGGGAGTCGGAGGACTGACAGCCCGCCTCACTCTTCAGGGGCGGGCGGCTCGGATCGATCGGACGGCACCGAACCCTCTGGCTCGTCCCGTCGATCCAGCGGGCGCACGGCGGGGCCCTCGAGCACCGCTCCGTCTGCGGCGAAGCGGGAGCCGTGCAGCGGGCAGTCCCACGAGCGCTCGGCGGCGTTCCAGCGCAGCACGCCGCCCAGGTGCGTGCAGACCGCGGAGAGCCGGCACACCCGGCCATCGACGCGCGCGATGCCGACCGGCGCGAGCCCGTCGCTCGCCACCAGTCCCTCCCCCTCGGCCGGCTCGGTCGCGCTCGCGGCGGATCGCAGCTCGGCGTCCGCCCACCCCGAGACCAGGCGGCCGGCCACGGACACGTTCACGATCGCGGCATCGCGCGCCTCGGGCAGACTCAGCTGGTGCTCGCGCAGCACGCGCGCCCAGTCGAGACGGCCGCCGAGGATGTCCGCCGCGATCGTGAGCGCGGCGGCGACGGCGTTCGTCACGCCCCACTTGTTGTAGCCTGTCGCCGCGTAGATGCGGTCGCCGCCCCGCGGCAGGGGGCCGGCGAAGGGCACGCGGGAGTGGCCGCGGTAGTCCTGCGCCGCCCAGAGATGCATGCGCCGGACGGGTCCGAAGACCTCCGAGGTCCACGCGTCGAGCGCGGGACCCTCGTCGCGGGTGTCGTCGAAGCGCCCCGTGACGTGCGATCCCCCGCCCACGACGAGCAGCTCCTCGCCCTCCTCGCCCCGCGCGGTGCGCAGCGAGCGGGTCGGGGCGCCGAGCGACACGTACATGCCCTGCGGGGGCGCCTCCCGTTCGAGCCGGTAGGCGGCGACGAATGAGCGCGTCGGCTCGAGCTTCGCGAAGAACAGACCGCGGTCGAGGATCGGCACGCCGGTCGCGAGCACGCAGAACTCGGCTGCGATCGTGCCGAGCTCGGAGACGACGCGCACGGCGTCCTCGCCGCGCTCGACGTCCCGCACCCGGCAGTCTTCGACCAGGCGTCCGCCGTGCTCGCGCAGCTCGTCGGCGAGCATCGCGAGCACGGCCATCGGATGCAGCTGGGCCTGGTCCGCCAGCACGAGCGCGCCCGCGGTCTCGAAGCCGAGACCCGCATCGGCGGCCTCCGCCACCGGCACCCCGGCGAGCTCGGCCGCCTCGCGCTCCCGTCGCAGCGCCTCGAGCTGCGACGGCTCGGTCGCGTAGGTGCAGGCCTCGCGCCGGTCCACGTCGAGGCCGCGGACGCCGAGCTCGCGCAGCAGCCAGGCCTGCCCCTCGCGATTCGCCTCGGCGTAGGCCTGCAGCACCTCGTCTCCGGCGCGCTCGCGCAGCTCCGAGAAGACCGTGCCCTGCAGCAGGCTGAGCTTCCCCGTCGTGCCGCCCGTCGTCACGGCGCCCACGCGCCGGGCCTCGAGCACGGTCACCCGCAGGCCCGCTCGGGCGAGTAGCACGGCGGACATGAGTCCCGTGAGCCCGGCGCCGACGACGAGCGCGTCGCAGCGGGCTCCCGTGAAGACCTCGGAGGGGATGCGCGGGCCGGTGCGCTGCCAGAGGGATTCCATGCCGCGACTCTAGGCACGCGTGCCGAACCCCGGGAGCCCGTTGACAAACCGGCGGACGGCCGCCCATGCGCGGGCGAGCAGGCGGGGGCGGGCGGATCGCCCGCGTCCTCGCCGCGGTCGGCATAGTGGGGCAGGGCGTCGCTCGGCGCCACGACGACCTCGTGGATCTTCCAGTCGAGCGCGAAGACCGCCGCCGCGGCCTCGTCGAGCTGCTCGAGTCTGACGCTGTCCCCGCATGGCCGCACGAAGGCCTCGACGTGGAACACCTGGCCCAGATCGCGGAGTCTGATCGCGGCATCATCGACCCAGTCCAGTGCACGCAGCGCGGAGAGGATCTCGCCGGCCAGCGGGTGCGGCCTCCGGTCGTCGACGGCCCGGGCGCGACGGTCCATGAGATCCTGCAGCGCGGAGCCGGTGTTGCGCAGCCCGTCGAACACGATGCCCAGCGAGATGAAGGCCGCAGCAGCGCCGTCGAGCCACCAGATGCCGGCTCCTGCCCCGAGCACGCCGACGATCGAGGCGGCGTTCGTCTGCCAGTCCGCCTTCGCCATGTCCGCATCGGCTGAGAGCAGCTTGTTGTGCAGCACGGGAGCGATGCGGGCCTTCGCGGGGCCGTAGAGGAAGACAGGGCCGACGACGACGAGCACCATGACCGCGACCATCACCCAGCCGAGCCACACCGTGTTCCCGAAGATCTCGATGGTGCCGATGTCGGGCGCCCGTGCGGCGATCAGCCCCGAGACCGCCTCGAAGCCCAGATGGGACCCGACGGCCAGCAGGGCTGCCCCGGCGAGCAGGTGCCCGACGCCCATGATGCGATGCCAGCCGTACGGATGCTCGCGGTCGGGGGCGCGACGCACGAAGAGCAGCGCGATGAGGAAGGCGAGCTGGGGCAGCAGCGAGAGCATGTCCTCGATCCAGGCGGTCTTCATCGCCTGCGAGCCGCCGAGCACGAAGGCGACGAGCGTGATGGTACAGATCGTGTACCCGATCGTGAAGAACTGCCAGCGGATCGCCGATCGCAGCGCCCGGCGCTGCTTCTGCGGCCACTGCTCGCGATCCGCGTGCCGGAAGGCCGCCGCTCGTGTGCGCATGGCCCCTCCCTTCACGGCACCGCTGTCATGGCGGCGCCGCACCACTGATCCGAGTGTGATGAGGGACGGCGGCGGGCGGAACGCCCTTGACCGGTCGGCCCGCGAGAGGTAGACCACCGCCCGGCCGTTACCGCAAGGCGGCTACGGCGGCAAGGCCCTGGAGGCGGACGCCTGCCCGCGGCTATCGTCGGCCTGGACCCGGGTGCTCTGCCCTCCGGCAATCCCTGAGAACCCCGGAGCACCGATGAGAGAGGAAGAGGATCATGACAGCGGACTTCAGCCCGACCGACGATCGACCGGACCGCGAGGAACCGGAGGAGCGTACGGGAACGGTGCCGACCTCGCACGGACCGGGCGACGCGGAAGCGGATGCGGACGTGGTGAGCGATCCGGCCCTCGACGATCGCCTCGGCTCCGAATGGGTCGACGAGGGCGGTGCGACACCTGCCGGCCCCGCCACACAGAATCCCGGGCCCGATGACCCCGAGCAGGGCGATCCCGACCTGGCGGAGACGGACCTCGCGGAGGACAATCGGAGAGGCGCGGACGGGTTCGGCGAGGCCGGACTGCCGCGGATCACGCTGGATCCGCCGGACTGACCGACGCCTGCCGCAGGCCCGCAGCCCGAGAGCAGAGCGACAGAGGAGAGACCCATGGTGGAGCAACCGAACCCCAACCCGAATCCGATCCAGATCCAGCGCTATCTGGGCGGCATCGACTACCCCGCGGGGAAGGACGAGGTGATCGCGGCGGCACGCGACGCGGGCGCCGACGAGGGCGTGCTGCGCGTGCTCGATCTGCTGCCCGAGCGCCAGTACGAGGCGCCCACCGACGTCAGCCGGGAGGCCACCGAGGGCGCCGGCGCGGAAGGGGCGGCCGAGGACGTCTAGGAATCCCGTCGGCCGCGGTCGATCTCGACGAGCAGGGCCAGCGCGCCCTGCTCTTCGGCGGTGAGGCCCCGCCGCGGGGAACGCCGTCTCCGCCTCGCCCGTTCGATCGTCTCGGGGCGCTCGGCGGCCGCGAGCACCCGCGGATCGACGTAGGAGGACCTCGCCACCGCGGGCGTGTTGCCGAGCCGCTCGGCGGCGCCCGCGATCGCCTCCCGCACGGACGCCGCTCGCGCCCTCGGATCGGCCAGCGTCTCCGGCGCGAGCTCGAGCAGCGCCGCGGCGACGGCCACGGTGCCGCCCCAGGTTCGGAAGTCCTTCGCGGTGAACTCCTCACCCATATGCCGCTTCACGTATGCGTTCACGTGCCGGCTGCGCAGGCGGTGCACCACCTCGTCCTCGTCGAAGAAGCGGAACACCTCGGGGCCGGGGAGCTCGGAGAGACGCACCACGAGCCGCGCCACGCGCGCATCGCTCACCCGCCGCCGCTGACGCCGGCCGCTCTTGCCGGCGAAGTCGAAGGTCACCGAGCTCGTCGAGACGCTCACGTGCTCTTCGCGCAGGGTCGTCACGCCGAAGCTGCGATAGCGCTCGGCGTACTCCGGGCTGCCCACCCGGAACAGCTGCTGGTCGATGAGGCGCACCGCGCAGGCCGTGACCCGTTCGCGGCTCAGACTGCGGCGGCGCAGATCCCGATCCACCCGGGCGCGCAGGCGGGGCAGCGCCCGGGCGAAGCGCTCGAGCCTGTCGAACTTGCGCCGATCCTGGCGACGGCGGAAGGCGGGGTGGTAGATGGTCTGCACGCGCCCCGCGGCGTCGACACCGCGGGCGAGCACCTTCGCCCGCGGCGAGCGGGCGATCTCCACTTCGGTCCAGGCGGGCGGGATCGCGAGCGCATCGAGGCGCGCGATCTCAGCGCGCCTCGCGATCCGCCGACCGTTCCGACGGTAGACGAAGACCCCGTCGACCAGCTCTCGCGCGATGGGGAGCCGACGACGCGCGCCGGCTCCCCCCGAGTCGTTCGGCATTCTCGCCTATTCCAGCGGGCCCGAGGGCCGCTCGACCGTGCCGCGCCAGGCCCCGGTCGCGAAGCCGTTCGTCTCCATCAGGCGGGCGAACTCGCGCAGATCGGACGCGACCTGGGCGTCGTCGAGCTGCAGGGCGGCGCCCATCTTCTCGACGAGCCCCTCGGGGTCCCAGTCGAGCTGCAGCCGCACGCGCGTCTGCTCGTCGTTCAGACGGTGGAAGGTGACCACACCCGCATGCCGCGGGCCGCTCGTGCTCTTCCAGGCGATCCGCTCATCGGGCAGCTGCTCGGTGATCTCGGTGTCGAAGCCGCGCTCGACGCCGCCGACGTGCACCTTCCAGTGCATGGTGGTGTCGTCGAGCTGCTGCACCTCGTCGACCCCCGACATGAATGCCGGGAAGTCCTCGAACTGGGTCCACTGGTCGTAGACGGTGCGGATGGGCAGGTCCAGGTCGATGTCGTTCGTGATGGTGTGCATGGGCACTCCTCTCCGCGCCCCGCCACGGATCGCGCGGCACGGGCGTTCGTCGTTTCACGGTCCCCGCCGCCCGGGTGATTCCGCGACGGGTCACTCGAGCCTACGGTCGCCCCTGCGCCCGGTCAGCGGGGTTGACTTCGCCGCGGGGGTGCGCGATAGTGGGCCGCTCCGCTCAGGCTCGGGGCAGTCGTTCCCGCCCGGCGGTCGCACGGGTGTAGCCGTGGGGAGCCGGCTGCCCGTCCTCGCCGAGGTTCACGAACACGATGCGGTCGATCGTGAGGATGAGCCGGCGGGTGATCATGTTGCGCACCTCGGCGCGCAGGGTCAGCGAGGTGCGGCCGAAATGCGTCGCCGAGACCTCGAGCTCGATGATCTCGCCCTGCCGCGCCGAGGATTCGAAGTCGATCTCCGACATGAACTTCGTCACGATGCGGTCGTTGCCGAGCTGCACCACCGCGAAGATCGCGGCCTCGGCGTCGATCCACTGCAGCAGCACCCCGCCGAAGAGGGTCCCGTTCGCGTTCAGGTCCTCGGGTCGCACCCACTTGCGGGTGGTGAAGGAGGCCGCCTCGCCCGCGGCCTCGCTCATGCCGTTCTGCTCCCCGCCCATACCGCCTTGCTCTCCGCCGACGCTCATCGCCGCTACTGCAGCACCTCGACGAGCTCCACGGGAGTGACGAGCCGCCCCAGGTGGACGGGCCGGGAGCCCTTCTCCTGCAGCCGCCCGAACAGCTCGGCCGCGGTCGCGGTCTCGACGACCTCGATCCGCTCCCCCGCGCTGACGTCGAGCGCCGCGACGCCGCCGTGCGCCGCCTCGCCGTTCGATGCTCCCGCGCCGCCGTGCCTCGCACCGGAGAGCCCGAGCACCGCGAGCCAGGCGCCGGCATCGCCGGCCCCGAGCCCGGTGGCCGGATCAGCGGTCTCGGCGGAATCGGCGGAATCAGCGGCGGGCCCCTCGACCGCGACGATCGAGCTGCCCGAGCGCACGAGGGGGCGCAGGATCGCGGTGCGCCGCAGTTCGCGGTAGCCCCACTGCAGGTCCTCGGCCGCGCCGGCCGTGAGCCACAGCAGCAGATCCGCGTCGGAGCGGAAGCCGGTGACGTCGTACCATCCGCGCACCGCGACGCCCTCGCCCTCGATGAGCTCCATGATGTCCTCGAGCTCGCGCACAGCGCCCGGGACGTCGCGCCCGTCGAGCACGAAGGGGTGGGACGAGCTCACCCGGAACGTCGCGAGCAGCCAGACCCGGCCGGCCGCGCCGTCGTTCGAGGCGGTCCCGGTCTCCGGGGTCTGGTCGGTGGCTGCGGCAGCAGCCGCGGTCGCGGCATCGGCTGCGGAATTCTCAGTCATGACTCCATCGTGGCGCGAAGCGGGCGGCGCCCGCAAGCGAGCGGGCGGATCCGCGCCTTTCTCTAGCTCCCGGTTTCCTTCCGGGCGGCCTCCTGAGCCGCGCGCAGCTCCCGCGTCGCCGCGGCGAGCCGGTCCTCGGCCTGGCGCAGGCGCCGCTGCGCGAACGTCGGGGCGCCGTAGCGCTCGCGCACCCGGTCGTGCGACTCCGCGGTCGCCGTGATGATGTAGCTGCTCGCGATGAGGATCACCTGCGCCGAGAGGTTGAACCACAGGAGCAGCGCGATGAGCGCGGCGAAGGAGGCGAGCAGCGGGTTCGCGGTCGCACCGCGCACGAAGAGGCTCGAGAGCTCCTGCAGCACGACGAGGCCGACGCCCCCGAGCAGCGCGCCGCCCCAGAGGGCGCGGGGCGGGGCGGCGACACCCGAGAGCACTCGGAACACGAGGGCGATCGCGAGCGTGTCGACCGCGAGCACGATGACGATGCCCAGGGCGCGCGCCAGGCCGAGGGCGACCGGGCCGCTCTCGGGCACGCCGATCCAGGACATCACCGCCGACACCCCGACCGAGCTCGCGACGCTCAGCATCGCGGCGAGCCCGAGCAGGCCGCCGAAGACCACCGCGACCAGCAGGTTGCGCAGCAGCACCCAGAGGAAGAAGCCGTCGTCGTGCAGCTCGTCGCCGAGCATCCGGAGCGCCGTGCGCAGGCTGCCGATCGCGCTGATGGCCGCTCCGATGAGGCCGACGAGCGAGATCGCCCCCACGATGCTGAAGCTCGTGGGCGCCTGGATGCGGCGCGGGTCGATCACGTCCGAGAGGCCGGGGATCACGGCGTTCAGCGCGCGCTCGAGCGCCTGCATCGCCTCGGGGTTGCCGCCGAGCCAGAGCGCGGCGATCGAGAAGGCGAGCAGCACGCCCGCGAAGACGCTGAAGAGCGCGCGGTAGGTGACGCTGTCGGCGAGCGCCGGGCCGCGATGCTCGCTGTAGCGCAGATAGGCGCGCACGAGGCGCAGCTGCAGGGCGAAGGCGATGATCCGCGCCAGGAGGCCCTTGAAACCGCCCTCGGCCGTTCCGTTCCGTTCGCTCGCCATGGCTTCCACGCTACCGGTCCGCCGTCCTGCTCGGCCGCCTCATCGCCCCGCCGCCGCGAGCTGCTCGTCGGTGACGCGCGAGCCCGATTGGGCGGGGCGGATCCACTCGGCGAGCTCGTACCCCTGCCGTCGCGCCTCGGTGAGGAACTCCCGCTGCACGGCCTCGTCCGGATGCGGATCCCGGGAGAGCAGCCAGAGGTGCTTGCGGTCGGGCGTGCCGACGAGCGCGTGCCGGTAGGCGTCGTCGATCTTCAGCACCCAGTAGTCGGCGCGGGTGAACGGGATCCAGCGGATCGCGGCCGGCAGGAAGCTCACCCGCAGCCTCCCGGGATGCTCGGGGTCCGGATCCGCCTGGCCGAGCGCCTGCGTCGGCTCGCCCTCGGCGTCGATGCAGCGGTTGTCGACGCGCACGGTGCCGTCGTCGCGGAGGGAGTACTCGGCGGTGACGTCGCTCGCGGCGTCATCCTCGAAGCGGAGGGGCAGGCGACCGGCCTCGTACCAGAGGCCGAGATAGCGCTCGAGGTCGAGGCGGACGACCGAGGTCACCGTCTGCTCCGGCCGCCCTGCGGTCCCTTCCTGCTCCGGTTTCTGTCCCGCTTCCTGTTCCGGGCGCGCCGCGTGGCGGGGCTCGTGGTCGTTCATGCGGGCTCCTTCCGAGTGGCGGACCGGGCGGCGCTGCTCTGCTCTGCCCGCATTGACGCCGCCCGGCCAGGACCCCAGTCTGCCGGGCGCACTCGACGCCCGAAAGGGGCTTGACCCCGCTCGCCGGAAGCGGGCAGAATCGACGCTCGATCGCGCAGCGAGCCGAGCAGCAGCGGCGCGGGCATCACTCCGGGTCGAGGAAGAAGGTCGACTCGGGGTCGTCGAGCAGCCGCAGGGTGGCGGCGGCGTGGCGGGCGATGGCTCCCCCGCCGGCCTCCGCGGCCCGCAAGGCGGGCCCGCCGGCCTCTCCCAGCTCCGCGAAGGCGCGGCTGAGACTGCGCATGACCTCGAGATCGCCCCGGCCGAGCTCGGCCGCGAGTTCCGTCGCGAGCCGATCCCGCTCGCCCTCGGGGGCGAGCCCCGCAGCGGTGCGCCACGCGGCCCGCGCGACCTCGTCGTCGGGATCGTGCAGGTGGTCGGCTGCGACCGCCGGCCACGCGCGCTCGTCGCCCAGCTTCGACAGGGTGTGCAGCGCCTGGCTGCGCGCCTGCGGAGCCTCGGCTCCGAGCTCGGCGAGCACCCGCGGCAGCACGAGCTCACGCGGCAGCCGGGTGAGCGCCCACGTGAGCATGTCGCGCACGTAGAAGTCGGGCTCCACCGCGCAGCGGGCCACGAGCGGCTCGAGGTACGCGTCGTGGGGCCTGGTGCCTGCGGCGAGGGCCGTCTGCAGGCGGTCCGAGGGGTTCTCGGCCTCCAGGGCGGCGGCGAGCATGGCGGCGGGTTCGATCATGCGCTGCACCGCTACACCGTGGGAGGCAGCGTCGGCACCGGGATCGGGCCGGTGAAGAGATCGTGGTCGAACTCGACGACGCCCGTGTCGCCGTCGCGCGGCAGGATGCCGGCCGAGAGCCCGCGGAACGGCCCGAGATCGGGCCCCTGATCCGCCAGCGCGACCTCGACCGGGGCGCCCGGGGCGACGAGGTACTCCTCGCCCCGCACGCGCACGGGCACGCGCCGCTCCCCCTCGACCAGTTCGAAGCGGATCAGCCCCGGCTCGAGCGACACCGCGACGCGGCTGCCGCGCCACTGCAGTTTGAAGCGCAGCCCGCCCCAGTGCGCGGGCAGGCGCGGGTCGAAGCTCAGTCGGCGGCCGTCGCCATTGGTCGCGCCGTCCCGCATGCCGGCGAAGCCCTGCACGAGGGCCGTCCAGACGCCGCCCGCCGAGGCGATGTGCGCGCCGTCCGAGGAGTTGCGGTGCAGATCGGCGAGATCCACGTGCAGGGCGTGCTCGAAGTAGCGGTAGGCGAGCTCCCGGTAGCCGACCTCGGCGGCGATGACCGACTGCACGACGGCGGACAGGGTCGAGTCGCCGGTCGTCAGCGCGTCGTAGTACTCGAAGTCGCGCCGCTTCTCGTCGCGGGTGAACTCGTCGCTCGCGAGCAGCAGGGCGAGCACCACGTCGGCCTGCTTCAGCACCTGGAAGCGGTAGATGACGAGCGGGTGGAAGTGCAGCAGCAGCGGCTTCTGCTCGGGCGGGGTCGCCGCGAGATCCCAGACCTCCCGCTCGAGGAAGTGGGCGTCCTGCGGATGCACCCTCAGGTCCTCGGAGTAGGGCACGTGCATGCCCTCGGCGGCGCGCTCCCAGGCGTCGACCTCGGCGGGATCGAGCCGCAGCCGCTCGCACAGCTGCGCGTAGGCGTGCGGCGCCTCCTCCGCGAGCCGGCGCACCACCTCGACGGCGAAGCGCAGGTTGAAGCGCGCCATGACGTTCGTGAAGAGGTTGTCGTTGACGACGGTCGTGTACTCGTCCGGCCCCGTGACGCCGTGGATGTGGAAGCTCGGCCCGTCCCAGAAGCCCAGGCTGACCCAGAGCCGCGCGGTCTCGACCGGGATGTCGGCGGCGCCCGCGACCATGTACTCGAGGTCGCCCGTGGCCGAGACGTAGCGGGCGAGCGCGTAGGTGATGTCGGCGTTGATGTGGTACGCGGCGGTGCCGGCGGCGTAGTAGGCGCTCGCCTCCTCCCCGTTGATGGTGCGCCAGGGGAAGAGCGCACCCTCCTCGTTCAGCATCGTCGCCCGCACCCGCGCCTGCGGCAGCATGCGCTCGCGCGCGCGGAGGGCGTTGCGCGCCCAGAGCGGCGTCGTGTAGCTGAGGAAGGGCAGCACGTAGATCTCGGAGTCCCAGAAGTAGTGCCCGCTGTAGCCCGATCCGGTGAGGCCCTTCGCCGCGATGCCGCGGCCGTCGGCGCGGGCGGCGGCCTGGGCGACCTGGAAGAGGTTCCAGCGGATCGCCTGCTGCACCCCGGGCTCGGCGTCGACCTGCACGTCGCTGCGATCCCAGAAACCGTCGAGGAACTCGCGCTGCGCCTGCCACCGGCGCTCGGCCGGTTCGGTCGCGACCCGGTCGAGGGTCTGCACGCAGCGGTCGAGCATCTCGGAGAGGGTCGCGGTGGTCGAGGAGTGATAGGCGATCGTCTTCACAAGGGTCACGGTGCGGCCCCGGAGGGCGCGGCCCTGGAAGACGTGGCGGACGCGATCCTCGGAGGTCTGCACGCGGGTCTGCCAGGCGGCGGGCGCGCCGGCGGCGTCCGCATCGCTGTCGCCATCGGTCGAGAAGACGTGATCCGCCCCCACCCCCATCGTCATGCCCGAGTTGCGCACCCGGAAGCTCAGCACGCTGCGGTCGCCGTCTGAGATGGCCGGGCCGGGTTCGAGGGTGCGCTCGCTCAGACGCTCGCTCTTGCGCGGGTCGATGATGACGGCGCCCGTCGGCGGAACCACGGGGTCGACGCGGCCGAGATCCTGCCGGTTCATGATGAGACTCGAGATCGTGAGCTCGGCGTCGGCGTCGAGCACGGTGATCCGCATCTCGATCGTCGCCATGTGCCGCGAGGCGAAGCTGACCATGCGGCGCGTCTCGACGCGCACCCGCTTGCCGGTCGGGGTGAGCCACAGCAGCGAGCGCTCGAGGACGCCCGCCCGCAGGTCGAGGGTGCGGGTGACCTCGAGGATGTCGGCCGACGACAGATTCAGGCGCTCGTCGTCGACGTAGATGCGGATGGTCTTCGCGTCGGGTGCGTTGACGATCGTCTGGCCGTGCTCGGCGAAGCCGTAGGCGTACTCGGCGTGGCGGATCGGCCAGGTCTCGTGCAGCCCGTTGATGAAGGTGCCGTGGTTGCCGAGCGGCAGGCCCTCCTCGTGGTTGCCGCGCATGCCCAGGTAGCCGTTGGCGAGGGCGAAGATGGTCTCGTCCTGGCCCGAGAACGCCGGATCGATGCCCGTGACGGTGAGCCGCCAGGGATCGCTGCCGAAATCACGGTGGGGCTCGCCCAGGTGCGGCCCGCCGGTGCTCGATGCACCTGCGTGCGGCGCTGCCGGATCCTGCTCGCCTGCGACGGGTCCCATCAGTCCAACTCCCCCAGGTCCTCGACGATCAGGTGCGCGCCGGCGGTCTCGAGCGCCGCGCGGCCGGCGCCGCGATCCACGCCCACGACGAGGCCGAATCCGCCCCGCCTGCCGGCCTCGACGCCGGAGGCCGCGTCCTCGAACACGACCGCGCGTTCCGGCGCCGCGCCGAGCAACTCCACCGCGCGCAGGAAGGTGTCGGGCGCGGGCTTGCCCGGCAGCCCTTCGACATCGGCGACGACGCCGTCGACGACCGCCGCGAAGCGGCCGCGCAGCCGGGCGGCGCGCAGCACCTGCTCGGCGTTGCGCGAGCTCGACACGACGGCGAGCGGCTTGCCCGCCGCCGCGAGCCGGTCGATGAGCGCGACCGTGCCAGGGTAGGGGTCGATGCCGTCGCGCTCGAGCATCTCGGCGAAGATCCGGTTCTTGGCGGTGCCGATGCCGCGGATCGTGCCCAGGTCGTCGGCATCCGTTGCCTCGGCGCCCTCGGCGTCCTCCACGCCCTCGGGCAGCTCGATGCCCCGCGCCCGCAGCAGAGCGGCGACACCCTCGAAGCGGGGTCGCCCGTCGAGGGAGTCGAAGTAGTCGCTCTCGCGGTAGGGCTCGGCCCCGACGGCGGCGAAGACCCGGTCGAAGGTCTCGCGCCAGGCCCGACGGTGCAGCAGCACGGTCGGGGTGATCACCCCGTCGAGGTCGAAGAGGTAGGCGTCGAAACTCTCGATCAAGCGGTATCGCCTCCACTGGTCCGGCGGGCTGTCGCGGCGTTTTCACCCTAGCATCGGGGTCGCGGCTCGGTCGCCCCGGGAGAGCCCTTCCGCCGCGGCGCCGCGACTACCCTCGGCGCTCTCCCAGCGTCTCGAGCGCGAGGTCGGTGCGGTCGGTGATGATGCCGTCGATGCCGCGCCCCGCGAGGCGGACCATGTCCGCGGGGTCGTTGACCGTCCAGACGTGCACCTCGACCCCGGCGCCGTGCGCAGCGGCGACGAGACTGGGGGTGAGCACTCGCGCGCGCCGGTAGCGCTCGGGGATCTGCAGCGCGTCGAAGCCCCCGAGCGCAGCCGTGGTGCGGGTGCGCGAGCGCGAGGCGATCGCGAGCAGGATGCGGATCAGGGCGCCGCGCCCCGGCGAGGTCGCCGGGCGCCCGGCTTCTCCGCCCGCGGCCTCGGCCGCGCGCAGCGCGGCGATCCGGAACCGCTCGGAGAAGCTCGTCAGCAGCACCCGCTCGGCATGGGGCGCGACGATCCGCCCCATCGGCTCGGCGGCGGCGGCCGCCTTGACATCGAGGTTGAAACGGGCGCGCGGGAATGCCTCGAGTGCTTCGTCGAGGGCGAGGAGGCCGCCGCGATCCGCCATCAGATCGGCGAGCTGCACCCGGGTGACGGCCGCGACGGGGCGCGGATCGCCGAGCACGCGGCGCAGCGTGGCGTCGTGGAAGAGCACGGGGACGCCGTCGCTCGTGAGCCGGCAGTCGGACTCGAGATGATCCGCCCCGGCCTCCACCGCGGAGACGAACGCGGCGCGCGAGTTCTCGACCACGCCGCGCGCTGCGGCCTCGGGAGTCACCAGCCCGCGATGGGCGAACACGCGCGGGCGGGGCGCTCCGCTCAGGTAGGGATGGGGCATCGGGTCGCCTCCTCGCGAATGCGCCGTTCGAACGGATCGGCCGGGCCGCCGCGGGTCGCACTGTACCCGGCGGACGGATCCGCTCTCAGCCACATCCTAGCGACGCGTCACACGGACGTTACCGTGCGAAACCGGCCGGACACCTCGGTGCGCTTGGGTAGAGGCATGGCCAATCCGGTGACCGTCGAAGTGCGGCGCGAGACCGCCCCCGAATCGGCGGGCGACGCGATCGCGTGGGTCGACGAGGGGCTCGCCCTGGCCCGCGGCTTCGACGGCTGCCTCGGCGGCGGGATGATGCGCGACGCCGAGAACGAGAACGTGCTGCACGTCGTGTACCGCTTCCGCGACGAGAGCGCGCTCGAACGGTGGGAGCGCTCGGAGGAGCGGCGGCGCTGGCTGCGCGGCGGGGCGCCGCTCGTGCTGAACGTGCGGGTGCAGCGGCGCACCGGCATCGAGGGGTGGTTCGACGGGCCCGAACTGCGCGAGGAGCTCGATCTGCCCACGGGGCGGGTGCGCACGATCGGGGTGCGATCCGCTCCCCTGCGCTGGAAGCAGATGTGCGCGATCTGGATCGGCATGCTGCCGCTCAACATGCTCATCTCGTGGCTCGTGTCGCTCCTGCCGTGGTGGGGCGCGGTGTCCGTGCCGCTGCGCTCGCTCGTGATGGTCTCGGTTCTGGCGCCGACGATGACCTTCGCGGTGATGCCGCTCGTGACGCGGACGCTGCGGCCGTGGCTGCGGCGGAACGCGGGCGTGATCCGCAGCGAGAGGTCGCTGCGGGAGGCGCTCGACGCACGGGCGGCGCGGGAGCGATAGCGCCTTCTCGAGCCCTGCGGGCGGCGGGTTAGGCATGTCTTGCCTTGCTTGCGGAGTCGCACGATCCGAGTAGCTTAGATGGTGTCAGGCCGGTTCCGTATCGCGAGTTGAAGGGCGGGAATCAACATGGTCACCAAGAACAAGTCAATCGTCGTCTCCAAGGTGGATCTCGACCGCGCGGCGGGAATCGAGCGCTACCTCACTCCGGTGGTGCGCGACCTGGTCGCCCTCGCGGTGAACGGGAAGCAGGCCCACTGGCACGTGCGGGGCGCCAACTTCATCGGCGTGCACGAGTTCCTCGACGACCTCGTCGATCACGCCCAGGAGGGCGCCGACGAGGTCGCGGAGCGCGTCGTGGCGCTGGGGCTCCCCGTCGACGCGAGGCTCGCGTCGGTCGCGGAGCAGAGCAGCCTGCCCGGGCTGAGCGCCGGATTCCAGCAGTCCGAGGACACCATCCGCGAGGTCATCGCGAACCTGGACGCTGCGATCACCACCGTCTACGCCGCGATCGACGGGCTCGGCGATATCGATCTTCCGAGCCAGGACATCGTCATCGGCCTGGCCCGGCAGCTCGACAAGGATCGCTGGTTCCTGAACTCGCACATCGCGGCCTGAGCGGGCCCGAGCGGGTGGTCTCCGACCGCCCGCTCGGCCGGCTCGCCCGCTGACCGAGCGGCGAGCGCGCGCGGGCTCCGGCCCATGCGTCGGCTCCGGCCCTGTGTGTGGTCCCGGCCCGGCCCCGTGTGTCGATGCCGGTCCGGCCCCGTCAGACGCGCCCGGTGAAGCGATCCATCGACGAGTAGACGTGGAAGACCCTGCCCGCCACCGCGTCCCACGCCCGGGTCGGCAGCACGCCGCGCAGCGCCATGGCGAGCTTCACCGTCCACGGCTTCGACACGATCGGCACACCGGCGAGCATGCCCTCCCACGCCGCGCGCACCGCCTTCTCCGGGGTCATGATCGGGGTGAGCAGCGGCCCGCGTGCGCCCGCGAACATGCCGGTCGAGATGTAGCTCGGGCAGAACGTCGTCACCGAGACGTGCCCGTGCCCCTCGCGCTCGAGCTCGAGCCGCACCGATTCGCTCCAGCCGATCATGGCCCACTTCGAGGCCGCGTAGACGCTCATCCGCGGGTTCGCGAGGGTGCCCGCGGCGGAGGCGATGTTCAGGATCCGCTTCGGACGTCCCGCGTCGGCGATCATCGCCGGGAGCAGCTCTCGGGTGAGCCACATCGGCGCGAGCGCGTTCACCCGCATGGTGAGCTCGATGTCGCGCTCGGGATCGTGCTCCCAGAACAGGGCGCCGCGCACGATCCCCGCGTTGTTGACGAGGATGTCGGGCGTTCCGAGCTCATCGCAGGAGAGTCGGGCGGTTTGCTGAATCGCCTCGCGATCCGAGAGGTCGACCGTGTAGGCGCGCACCTCGGGCTTCCTTCCGCCCCGAGCCGTGACCGGCGCCGCAGCGAGCTCTGCGGCGAGCGCCTCGGCTCGATCCCCGTCGACGTCCCAGAGCGCGATCGCCGCCGCGCCCTCGCGGGCGGCGCGGCGCGCGTACAGCTCGCCCATGCCGCGGGCTGCGCCCGTGATGAGCACGGTGGATCCCGGGACCACCGGCTGCCGGGCGCGCTTCGTCGACATGCTTCGATCCTAGGGGCACGGCTCTGCGCTTCTCCGGTGTTCCGGGGCCCGATCCGCTGTCAAGCCCTACTGTTCGAGGCGCGCGAGGGTCATGATGGAGTGGTGGCGAAACACGAGGAAGCGCTCGAGGTGGACGGCCACCGGATCCGGGTCTCGAATCTGGGCAAGGTGCTCTATCCGTCGACCGGAACCACCAAAGGAGACGTGATCGGCTACTACCGGGCGATCGCGGAGAGGATGCTGCCGTACTGCCGGGATCGGCCCGCGACGCGGAAGCGCTGGCCCGACGGCGTCGGCGACGATGGCCGCGGCGAATCCTTCTTCCAGAAGGATCTCGGCGGATCCGCTCCCGATTGGGTGCGCACGGGCCGTATGCAGCACAAGGATCACGTCAACACCTATCCCCTGGTGAACGACACGGCGACGCTCGTCTGGCTGGCGCAGCTCGCCTCGCTGGAGCTCCACGTGCCGCAGTGGCGCTTCGACGCCTCCGGCGAGCCCGGGCGCCCCGACCGGATGGTGTTCGACCTCGACCCCGGCGAGGGCGTCTCCCTGCCGCGCTGCGCGCGGGTCGCGTTCCTCGTCCGCGATGCCCTTCGAGGCATGGGGCTCGACGCCGTGCCGGTGACGAGCGGAGGCTCGGGCATCCACGTCTATGCGGCGCTCGACGGCTCGCTGACCTCCGACGACGCCTCGAACGCGGCCCACGAGCTCGCCCGATCGCTCGAGGCCGAGCGCCCCGATGAGATCACGAGCTCCATGAAGCGCGCCGTGCGCCCGGGCCGGGTGTTCATCGACTGGAGTCAGAACAACGCGGCGAAGACGACGGTCGCCCCCTACTCGATGCGGGGCAGGATCGCTCCGACCGTCGCGGCCCCGCGCACCTGGCGCGAGCTCGCGTCTCCCCACCTGCGTCAGCTCCGGTACCGCGAGGTGCTCGGCCGCGTCGCGAAGCGGGGCGATCCGCTCGCCGCGCTGCTGATCGGGGACTCCGAGTAGGGTCGGCGGATCCCGCGCTCGGGTGCTGCCTTTCATAACGCGATGGGCCCTTCTCCGCAAGCCCCTTCTGAGGCGCCGAGGGCCGCCATACGCTCGGGTCACACGGATGAGAGAGCAGGTGATCCAGGATCATGAGCTTGGGCGAGGCAGAGCAGTTTCCGCAGGTGCCGGGACCGGACGACGGCGATTCGCCGCGCTCGGAGCGCGACCCGCGCCGCCCCACCGCCACCGGCCCCGATTCGGTCGAGGAGTCGGTCTATGAGGAGGCGGAGCACGCCGGGCAGGAGGGCCCGGATGCGGCCGACCCGACGGCGGCGGCGGGTAAGCACGAGCCGGAGGTCCGACCCGACTCGCGGGACGTCGACCCCGGCGCGGACCTCGATCCGGACGAGGCCGCCGACGTGCTCGAGACCCGCGAGGAAGCGCACAGGATCAAGCAGACGCGGGACGATCAGCGGGACGAGGACATCATCTCGCTCGACACACCGGATTGAGGGAGAGACGCCTGAGCACGCCGACGAACTCGCGGAAGTACCGACTCTTCCCGCTGTCGGTCATCGGGCGGCATCTCGCAGTGCGCGGGCCCTGGCGAGAAGCTGATCGAGCAGGGAGCCGAGTTCTTTCGCCCGCCGCTCAGCCGGCGTGAACCCGCCCTGCTCGTCGAACTCGGTGAAGGTCGCCATCGAGACCTGGGCGCGAACGTCGACCATGTTGAAGGTCGCGACGATCTGGCGCCACTGCTCGACGGCGCGCACCCCGCTCTCCGAGCCGTAGCTGACGAAGCCGACCGCCTTGTCGGACCACTCGGGGCCGATCGAGTCGAAGGCGTTCTTGAAGGCGCCGGGCACGCCGTGGTTGTACTCGGGCGTGACGAAGACGAAGGCGTCGCAGGCGTCGATGTCCCGGCCCCAGCGCTGCCGCTGCTCGGAGTCGTACTCGCGGTTCGCCGCGCCGGGCACCGTCTCGGCGGTGAGCAGAGGCAGGTCGTAGTCGGCCAGCTCGATCAATCGGAACCTCGCATCGTCGCGCTCGCCGGCGAGGTCGGCCACCCATCTCCCGACCTGGGCACCCTTGCGCCCATGCCTGATCGAGCCCACGATGATGCCGATCTGCAGTTCACGGTCCGTGTCAGTGGTCATGGCCGGCTTCCCTCGTCGCGCGTCACGGGTGCGCCGCAGCGCACCTCACTCGCTCGCCATCTGGTACGTGATGACGAGCCTCGCACTCGGGCGTCCGGGCGCCAAGGGGCTTGCCGTCGGGATCGCGGCCCTGGTAGAGGTCGAGCGGGATCCGAGCCGGTTCCGGCTCATCACCCCGGCTAGGCGAGATGGTCGCGATACTCGGCGGCGGCCGCCCAGATCTCGGAGAGCTCCGTCTCGAGGCGGTTCCAGTGCTCGGCCACCGCGAAGTTGTCGCGCGCCCCGGTCCACAGGTGCACGTACCGGCCGCTGAGCGGATCGCCCCGCAGCCACTCGTCGAGCCAGCCCTCCACGGCGCGCATCAGCCCCGTGCCGCTCGCCTCGGAGGGGTTCCGCTCGATCCAGGTGATCCCGACGCCGGGCGGGGCGTCGAGCAGCTGGATCTGCATCGGCGAATCCAATTCGATGAACACCCGGCCGTAGCTCTTGCGAGGCAGGGCCGCCAGCCAATCGCGCAGCGTCGCGATGTCGCCCGCGTCGCCGGCGGCGAGCACGCACTCGAGGTAGCTCGGGCAGATGAAGATGAAGTCATCATGCCCGTGCTCGGCGCTCTCGGCGCTGTCAGCGGGATGCTCGTCGAAGTTCACACTCCTAGTTTAAGCGATGCTGAGCTTCATCTGACGAGAATTCTGAAACTCGTCCCGCCAGGCTGTCGAGCTGGTGTTTTTCCGGCCCGTCGCCCGGGCGGTCAGGCGAGCAGCTCTTCCAGTGTCGAGTACAGCTCTTCGCTCGTGTGCGTCTCCTGGTCGAGATTCGCGGTCAGCAGTTCCGCCACCTCCCCGAGGTCGAGGGAGCGCGCCTGCAGGATCATCGCCTGGTAAGCGGAGATCTCGAAGTGCTCGTTGCCGAGGGCACTGGTGAGGGCGACCTGATTGTGCAGCTTGCCTGCCGTGCGCTCGAGGAGCGAGGCCGCCTGCTTCGAGATGCCGGTCGTGGCGGGGTGAGGAGCGCTCGACTCCTTCCACTCGAGCAGCGCGAAGGCCTTCGACAGGTTCTCGATCTGTTCGCGGGTCTCATCGGAGTGATGGCGGAAGAGCTTCTTGATCTTCGCGTCCTTGGCCGCCGCGCGCAGTTCGCCGAGCGCTTCGAGCGAGTGCTTCTCCATGGTCGTCGCGCTGCGCAGCTGGAAGTGGAACAGCTCGTCCGGGGTCGAAAGTTTCTGCTGGACCATTGGGGCCTCCTCGTCTGGGGTACGTGGCTCGGCTGTCGCCGTCGCATCCCAAGCTTCGCGAAGTCGGAGGTCACCGCGTAGGGGCTTGCGCCTGGTCACGGCGTGTGCATAGTCGGGTTGTCTGCCGCCCCGTCTGCTTCATCGTCGCGTCGGGCTCAGTCGTCGCCCGCGATGCGCCGGTGCATGCCCAGGGCGCCCTCGCTCGTGAAGCCGAGCGACTCGTAGACCCCGACGGCCTCGTCGCTCGCGAAGAGGCCGAGGAAGACCTCCTCCCCCGGCCTGGGGCGCAGCAGCTCGACGAGCCGCTCCACGAGGACGGACGCGATGCCCTCGCCCTCGTGGTCGGGGTGCACGATCACGTCCTGGATGTAGGCGTACTGCAGCCCGTCGCCGACGGCTCGCGCCATGCCGACCGTTCCGGCCTCGTCGTCCACGTAGACGACGCCGGCGATCGAGGCCTCGAGGGAGGCCGCGCGCAGGTGGTCGTCGAAGTGCGACTGCCAGCCCACGGCTGCGGCGAGCGCGGCGTGCTCGGCGGGCGTCGCCACCCGGTCCACGATGCGTCCGCTCACGGTGTCCCCATTCTCTTCGCGCTCCGATCGGCCGGACCCGGCGCCGTTTCCTCTCCCAGATCCCCCGCGGTCTCCGCAGCCTATTGAGTCGCGAATGTGCGGATCAAGGGGTTGCGCTGCGGGCTGCCAAGCTGCAGCAGACTCAGATAGGTGGTCGTCAACTCGTAGACGGATCGAGGTACTCGATCACCAGCAGCACGACCGCAGCAGTATTGAACTCCTCGCTCGAAGTCATCGACATCGAGACGATCCTGTGCAGGGGCTTCTGCGCGAGCACCGCATCGATCGCGTCCTTGACCGAGGAACCGACGACATTGCGCACCTTGATCTCCACGATCTCCTGGTACTGGATGAGTCCCATGCTCAGCAAGCCCTTTCTTGGAAGCTTCTCGTGTCGGGTATGTCGCTGCACCGGTTTCGAGCCTGAATAGCCTCGCTCGAGAAACGGCGCTCTTGTCGCGGACAGTCTGCCCTACTTCGCGAGATTCGCGAAGGGACGCTTGCCGAACTGATTCCTGAATTGCGCGATGAGGAGAGTCTCAACTGTGATCTTCGAGATGGATCGAAGGACTGATCGGGTCAATCAAGCTGCTCTGTCCGTGGTGCCTCATGTCAAGTTGATCGCGTAATCGGTGTTGTGCCTCACATAGATTGATCGCATAACCCATTGCTCAGGCGGTGCGGAGTTTCACCCCACCGGTCTGGCGTTTGCGCCGGTTCTTCTTCGCGTCCTCGACCTCGGCGGTGAGCACCTCGGTCTTCCACTTCGCCTTGGTGATGAGCATGCCCTGGTACCTCACGATGTCGCGGGTGAGTTCGACCGGGTTGAGTTTCATATACTGTGCCCGCAGCGCTCGTTCTTGCACGCGGGAGAGCACCCCTGACTCGAGAACCCGCTGGTACGGGGTCTTCGGCTTGTCATACACGCGCAGTCTCCGCCCCTGCCCGTCACTTACCCAGCCGATGGGTTTTCTTGTCGGGGTGAAGAAGTTCATCTTCAGCGTCACTACCTGCCAGAGTTTGGCGAGCACCTCTCGCTCGTCGGTGGTGTCGTATCGGTAGTAGAACCCGTACTTGCGGACGATGTGGTTGTTCTTTGATTCCACGACGGCTTGATCGTTCTTTTTGTACGGGCGCGAGCGAGTGAAGAAGATCTTCCGCTCACCTGCCCACTCGACGACTTTGTCGTTGATGAACTCGCTCCCGTTATCGCAGTCCAGGCCCGCAATCCCGAACGGCAACGCGGCCTCGACCCGATCAAGGGCTGCGAGCATGTGCACTCGGGCGTTGTTGCGCAGCACTTCCAGGTGGGTCCATCCTGTCTCCACACAGGTGGCGGTGAGGGTTCTCGCGAACTCGCCCTTCAACGTTGGCCCGCAATGCGCGACGGTGTCACACTCCATGAACCCGGGCTCGTGCTCTGCCTCGTCCCCGGCTTTCCTGATCGTGATCGAGGTGCGCAGCAGCGCACCAGAACGAGTCGCGGAGATCCCTTTCCGCTCGAGTGCGTTCCGGTGTTCGCGTAGGTATCGGTCGATCGTCGCCGCAGACATCCGGAGCAACTCGTCACGCACCCGAGCCGAGTACTCATGCTCACCCTCGCGCAGCTCGCCATGCGCTTCAAGCCGGCTAATCCATTCAGGGAGCATCGGTTTCATGTACTTCCCACACGGGTACATCATCACCCGCCACAACCACACCAGCACTCGTTTCGACGCGGCCGAATACTTCGTGGGACGGTGACGGCGTCGGTCGATCTTTGTGACGTTCTTCACCCCGAGCAACGGGTCAGTGAGATACCGTCTCGCAGTGACCCTGGAGACCCCGGTCGAGCTGCAGAAATGATCCAGAATCCCAGACTTCTCAGACCGTGTCGCAACTCGATACGCCTGCTTGAGTTGTTTCGTCACCTCGATACGAGTCGCCACCGACACCACACCCTTGTTCATACCTGCCGAGCGTAGGAAGTACGCGATCAAAGTATGTGAGGCACGACTTGGGCTACGCGATCAATAAACGTAAGGTACGTCGCTGTCTGCCGTTAGTAACACTTTCTCGAGAAACTGTTACTAAAGGCGCAGAGCAGGACCAGGAGTACTCGAGGTGATGGACGAGTACACCGACTCGATCCGATAACGCTGAACGAGCGAAGGGAAGTATGAAGTGAGAGAACTCATCCTCGTGCGTCACGCAAAGTCGGACTGGGGCGATCCGAGCCTCGCCGACCACGACCGACCGCTCAATGCGCGCGGCACGCGCGATGCCCCGATGATGGCCCGGCGACTCACCGAGGCCAGGTCTACCGTCGAGCGCATCATCTCGAGCACCGCGCTGCGCGCGCGGACCACGGCTGCGGTATTCGGCGCCGAACTCGGTGTCGAGGTCGAGCTCGACGAGCAGCTGTATCTCGCGCCGGCGTCGAGACTCCTCGCGAAGGCCATCGAGTCACAGGCGCCACGAGTCATGCTGGTCGCGCACGACCCCGGCATCTCCGATCTCGCCTCGCTGCTGTCCGACGGCGGCATCGAGCACATGCCCACGTGCGCGGTGGCCCGCTTCGCATGGAACGTCGACGCCTGGGACACCGTTTCGCCGCAGGGATCCGCCCTTCGCGAGACCGCGCCGGCGCATACCTGGAGCCTCGAGACGCCCCGTTAGGCTGATGCGATGGCGATCCTCATCGACCCGCCCGCGTGGCCGGCCCACGGCACGCTTTGGAGCCACCTCGTCTCGGATGCCGACTACGACGAGCTGCACGCCTTCGCGGTGCGACTGCGGATCCCCCGCCGCGGATTCGACCTCGACCACTACGACCTCCCGGCCGCGCGATACGCGGAGGCCGTCGCGCTCGGCGCACTTCCGGTCGGGGCGAAGGACATCGTGCACCGGCTGCGCGACGCCGGCCTGCGCGTACGCCAGGTGGAGCGCGACGCGGTGCTCCCAGTGCGGCGCCGGCAATACCTGAAGGCCGAGTGGTCGCGGCTCGGCGATGCGCTCGGCCTCGGCATATCCGGGCGGGTCACCGACGACTGGCTGCACCTCGGCGAGGGTCTGATCACCCGCTGGAACGAGCCGCATCGCACCTACCACGACGAGCGGCACCTCGAAGACGTGCTGCTCGCCCTCGATCACCTCGCGATCCGCGGCGAACGCCTCTCCTCCGGAACCCTGCTCGCGGCCTGGTTCCACGACGCCGTCTACACGGGCAACGGCGGATCGGACGAGCTCGATTCGGCGCACCTCGCCGCGGCGTCCCTCCGTGCGTTCGGCCTCGAGCCCTCGCTGGTGAGCCAGGTGTCGGAGCTCATCGTCGAGACCACACCTGCGCGTTCGATCGCGGATCCGGCCGCGCCGCTCGCCCACCTGCTCGACGCCGACCTCTCGATCTTCGCCTCGTCGCCGCATCGCTACGAGCAGTACTCGGCGGCGGTGCGGCTGGAGTACGCGCACATTCCGGATCCCGATTTCGCCGCGGGGCGGGCTCGCATTCTCGGCAGCTACCTGGAGCAGCCCGCGATCTATCGGACCGCCGCCGCACGGCAGCTCTGGGAGGAGCGGGCCCGGGCGAACGTCCAGTGCGAGATCGACCGACTGCTCGGAGCTTCGCAGCGCTGACCGTGGACGCGACGGCCCGAGCGCCCGCGGAATCGTGCCCTTCGCTAGAATCTCCGAAGAACGAGGAGGTCGGCTCATCGACGAGGCAGCACTCATCACCGCGGGCGTCGCCCTGTTCACCATCTGCAACCCCATCGGCACGATCCCGGTCTTCCTGAGCGTCACGGCGGGCATTCCGATCGCGAAGCAGCGCAGGATCGCCCTCATGACCGGCGCCGGCGTGTTCGCGGTGCTCGCCGTGTCGCTCCTGCTCGGATCCTTCATCCTGCAGTTCTTCGGCATCGGAGTGCCGGCGCTGAAGATCGCGGGCTTCCTCTTCGTCGCCTCGATCGCCTGGGCCATGATGACGAAGACGGGATCGATCCTTCCCGAGCAACAGGGCGGCAACCCCGCCATCGTTCCGCTCGCGATGCCCGTCGTGGCGGGCCCGGGCGCCATCGCCCTGGTCATCGCGTTTGCGAAGGACAATCCGGCGTTCACGGACTATCTGTGGGGCCTGCTCATCATCCTGATCTCGGCGGTGGCCACAGCGGTGGTCTTCTTCTTCGCCCCCTACCTCGCCAAGGCGTTCGGCGCGGCGGGCATGAACATCTTCCAGAAGCTCTTCGGCCTCATCCTGCTCGCGATCTGCGTGGACCAGATTCTCACGGCCATGCCGGGCATCTGGCCAGGCCTGGGCGCGGCGAGCTGAGGCGCTCGAACACTTCGGCTGCGCCGCTCTTCGAGCGCGCGACGCTCTCTGGGCGATCCGGCCTCACACCCGCGTCACGAGCTCGGGCTCGGTGGCTGCGAGGCGATCCGCGATCTCGCGGATGAGCGCCTGCAGGGCCGCACCCGCGTGGCTCGGAGCCATGTCTGAGCGCCGGGCGATGCTGATCGTACGGGTGAGGTCGGCGCCCGCGAGAGGCGCGCTGCGCAGGGTCGGGCGATCCACCGCGACCATCGCGGGCACGACCGCGACACCGAGGCCGCGCTCGGCGAAGCGCAGGGCGGCATCCATCTCGGCGCCCGAGACGGCCACGATCGGGTCGAGCCCTTCGGCGCCGAAGGCGGCGTCCATGGCGACGCGCAGGTCGTAGTTCTCGGGGAAGGCGATCTGCGGCACCGTGGCGAGCTCCGCGAGCTCCACCGCCTTACCCTGAGCGAACGGATCGGGCTCGGCCGCCGCCGACACGACGACCAGGCGTTCGCTGAGGATCGGCTCGCGCTCCAGCACCGCGCGCGCCGCGCCCGACGAGACGCTCGTGACGATGAGCGCGAGGTCGAACGCCCCCTCGGCGAGCGCCTCGAGCAGGCTGCGGGATCCGCGTTCGAGGATCTCGACGTCGATGCCCGGGTAGCGCGCCCGGAACTCGGCGAGCACCTCGGCGACGAGGCTCGTGCAGAGGGTCGGCGTCGCGCCGAGACGGATGCGCCCGCGGCTGAGCCCGACAAGTTCGGCCATCTCGCTGCGGGCCGTTTCGGCGTCGGCGAGCATGCGGCGCGCGATGGGCAGCAGCCGCTCCCCCGCGACCGTGAGCGCGACGTTGCCGCGCACGCGGTGGAAGAGCCGGACCCCGAGCTCGGATTCGAGGCCCGCGATCTGACGGCTCAGTGAGGGCTGTGCGAGGTGGAGGTGCTCGGCGGCCCGGGTGAAGTGACCGGTGCCAGCGATCTCGGCAAATCCGCGCAGCTGTTCGAGATTCACGTTCAATAGCCTATCTGCATCTTCACGATCAGATCTATTCATTGGAGTAATCGTCGCGCGATCCCTAGCGTGGTGCGCATGACCACTTCCGATACCTCATCCGCTTTCTCTCCCGCCTCGTTCTCGGTTTCATCCGCCCCGCACATCTCGCGCGGTGAGCGTCTGCTCGCGACCTCGGTGCTCGTCATCGGCACGGGCGGGGCCGGCCTCCGCGCTTCCATCGAGCTCGCCGAGCGCGGCGTGCAGGTGCTCGCCGTCGGCAAGCGCCGCAAGCACGACGCCCATACGACCCTCGCGGCGGGCGGCATCAACGCCGCGCTCGGCACCATGGACCCCCAGGACAGCTGGCAGCAGCACGCGGCCGACACGCTGCGCGAGTCGTACTACCTCGCCGATCCGGCGATCGTCGAGATCGTCGCCCGGAACGCCGCACGAGGCATCGAGGATCTCGAGCGCTGGGGCATGCCCTTCGCCCGCGAGGCGGATGGGCGGATCAGCCAGCGCTTCTTCGGCGCGCACAAGTACCGCCGCACTTGCTACGCGGGCGACTACACGGGGCTCGAGATCCAGCGGACGCTGCTGCGCCGGGCCCGCGAGCTCGACGTGCCCATTGTCGACACGATCTACATCACGCGGCTGCTCGCCGCTGACGGGCGCATCTTCGGTGCCTACGGCTTCGACATCGTCGACGGCACCCCGATCGTGATCCACTCGGATGCCGTGATCCTCGCGGCCGGCGGCCACAACCGCATCTGGCGCAACACCTCGTCGCGGCGGGATGAGAACACGGGCGACTCATTCCGGCTTGCGGCGCTCGCGGGGGCTCGCATCCGGGACGCCGAACTCGTGCAGTTCCATCCCTCGGGCATCCTCGAGCCGGCGGAGGCCGCGGGCACGCTCGTCTCGGAGGCAGCGCGCGGCGAGGGCGGGATCCTGCGCAACGCGCTCGGTGAGCGTTACATGGAGAAGTACGACCCCGAGCGCATGGAGCTGTCGACCCGCGACCGGGTCGCACTCGCGAGCTACACCGAGATCATCGAGGGTCGCGGCACAACCAACGGCGGGGTCTTCCTCGACGTATCGCATCTGCCGCGCGAGCAGATCCTCTCGAAGCTGCCGCGGGTCTACCGCACGCTGATCGACCTGCAGATGCTCGACATCACCGAACGGCCGATCGAGATCGCGCCGACCGCGCACTACTCGATGGGCGGGGTCTGGGTGCGACCCGAAGACCACAGCACCGGTGTCGACGGCCTCTATGCGATCGGCGAGGCGTCGTCGGGGCTGCACGGGGCGAACCGGCTCGGCGGCAACTCGCTCATCGAGTTGCTGGTCTACGGCCGCATCACCGGCACGGATGCCGCCGAATACGTGTCGGGTCTTACCGAGGTGCGCCGCTCGCCGGAGGCTGTGGCCGAGGCTCGGGCCGAGATGCGGAAGCTGCTCGCGGACCCTGCCTCTCCTGCCTCGCCTTCGGCTGGGAGCACCGCGAGCCCGCGGCTGCTGCAGCGCGCGGTGCGGGATCTGATGACCGATCATGCGGGCGTGGTGCGAAGCGAAGAGGGGCTGCGGGCCGGGCTCGCGAAGCTCGATGCGCTGCAGGATCGCGTGGATCACCTGACCGCGCATCCCGACATCGCGGGCTTCGACGATCTCGCCCACGCCTTCGACCTCTACGGCTCGATGCTCGCGGCTCGCGCGACGCTCGAGTGCGCGCTCGAGCGTCGGGAGACTCGCGGCTGCCACAACCGCTCGGATTTCCCCGAGCAGAGCGACGCGCTGCGCGGCAGCTTCATCTGGGCTCCGGGGGCGGGCGTGACCTTCGAGCCCGTGGCCGAGGCACCGGACTCGTTCCGCGAACTCGCTTACGAGCAGGCGGACGAGTCGGTCGCCGGCAAGCTCGTGGAGTAGCCGGGGCGCCGCTACGCGGCGCGCAGCCCGAGGTACCAGGTCAAGCCCAGGCGCTCGAGGTTGGCCGACGTCGTCAGCGCGGCGTTGAGGAAGTCCCGCGTCTCGCCCGAGAGATCGTTCCAGAACGGCAGCTCGGCGCCCTGTGCAGCGTGCCCGCTCCAGGGGGTCTCATTCGCCGGTAGCGCCGTAGCCGTCCAGTCAAGGGCGCCGAACACCGCTCGGTCGACCTCCTGCCCTTCACGAGTCGCCGTCGAAACCTTGCGAATGAACTCGGGCCAGGTCTCGGGCTCGATCTCCATGGGTTCGGGGTTCACGAGCGCATTGTGCGGCGTCGTATAGCAGCACGCCGTGTGATCCGGCATGAACCGTGACGGCTCGATGAAGATCGTGCTCTCGAGGAGCTTGCCCCGAGTCGCGGCGTCTTCGAGCTCGAGGTAATCGAAGCAGACGGGCGCGGCGTAGCGCACGAGCGCCTGGCCAGCGCTGAACTGTTCCAGCTCTTCGAGCAGCTCATGCTGACTCGGGTAGTTACCGTTGGCGCTTCGATCCGCTTTGAACCGCAGATACGGTCCGCCGAATCTCGCAAGATGGGCGGCTCGGGACCCTTTCAGCACCTTGGGCCGCTTGAACTGGAAGAACAGGTTCGTGGCGCGCGAGGACACGGCATCGCTCGGGGTGAGGCGACTGTTCCACGAGTGGATATCCCGACCGGGAAGAAAGGGAACGCCGAGGATCTTCCAGATCTCGTGCCACCCGCGGGTCTGCACACCGAGGTCGTACCCGACTTTGGCCTCGACGACCTGCCCGACGGGCGCGAAGTAGGTCTTCGCGCCGAACGAGCGCGTTCGGATCTCATCTTGGATGAAGACCTCGAACTGCTTCTCGTGGTAGTTCACACTGGGCACGAGATGAGACTATCTGCACCACCTCCTCGGCGGTCAGGGCGTGGACGGCTCAGACTGCGAGGCCGATCGCCAGCGCGATGATCGCGAGGGCGGGCAATGTCCCCTGCACGAGGGCCGCCCGGCCCCTCCCCTTGCTCGAGAGCAGCAGCACGAGAGCGGCCGCGACCATCGAACCCGCGCCGACGAACACGAGCGTCGCCCCGACGACCGGCCGACCGGCCAGCCAAAGCACGATCCCGAGCACCACCGCGATCACGAGGAAGAGGTTATAGAAGCCCTGGTTGAAGGCGAGCAGCTTCGTCGTCTGCGCCTCTTCCTCGGTGGTGCCGAAGACGGCGCGGACGCGGCGGCTCGTCCAGGCGATCGACTCCATGTAGAAGATGTAGACGTGCAGCAGCGCGGCGAGGCCGGCGAGGATGAGTGCGACGATGATCATGGGCCTATCCTGCCGCATCGTGCGGCTGGGCGTTGCCACACTCAATGCCGGGGCGAGTCACCCAGACCACGCCGGAGGGACGGTGCCCGCGGGCTTCGTGAGGCCCGAAAAGGTGCGGGCACGCGCCGACTCGAACTAAGAACAACTGAGGGGCTCTGGCTCTGCTGGTTGCTCCGTGCAAACCTGCTCGATCCGCGTATTCATGCGGTTCTTACGGCACCAGTCTACGCGTTGTTGCGGGTTGATACGACCTCATTCGGACCCCGCAGAGGGGTTTAGGACCCCGTTTCGGACCCCGCGGGAAGGATCGTCATGAACGGCTGGGCAGTCGGCGAGACAGCAGACGCATCGGTCGAAACCGTGCTCGGCGAGATCGGCGATGCCGTCACAATGGCAGCCCTCGACTCGGCACTGGCACATGGGCTCGCTCGTCATGGCGGTGGTACTTCTTCGAGGAGCATCGTGAAGGCCGACGCAGGTAGCGTGACTCATCGTTCGATCCGGACGACGGCTCCCAGCGTTCTCGGCTGATCATTCATGGATACAATCCGATCACATTTATCGCGGTTGTGTGCGGTTTTTATCCGAACCGACTGGAGGTCACCTTCTCCGGCAGCCAACGCCACAACGTCGATCGAACCGATGCTGGTCAACAGAAACCATAACAGGTAGACTGTATCTGTAAAAGATTCTGTTGGTCGGAGGTGATGATGGACATCGCGACGATGCCTAATCTACTGAGCTACAACGATCTGGGCTCCCGGGGCCTCACTCGGCATGGCCTCGACCGGTTGATTGAGTCGGGTGAGTTCGAGCGCATCGCCCCTGGACTCTTCCTCAGATCAGGGATTGCAGACGACACAACGGCAGCGTGGATCGCCATCGCCGCAAAGAGACCTGAGGCCACGCTGTGTTTGCTAACAGCACTGTCGCTGCACGAACTGACCGACGAGATCCCCGCTCGAAGCGACATCACCATCCCCCGCGGCACACAACCGGTCACCGTCCACCATGCGCCTATCGCCTGGCACCGCTTCGACGCAGACACGTTCCACATCGGCCGCACCGAGCATGCGTTACCGGATGGATCTTCCATCGGCTTCTACTCAGCTGAGCGGACCCTCATCGATCTGTTCCGCCTGCGTCACGCTTGGGGTAGCGACCTCGCTCTCGGCGCGCTCAAACGGTGGTTGCGCGGGCGTGGTAGCAGTCCGGGTTCACTGCTCACCATGGCCGAGGAGTTCCCGAAGGCACGCCCTGCAATCCAGCAGGCCTTGGAGGTTCTGCTATGAGTCCAAACCCGCAGCATGGAACTCCCGCGGGCGACGCGAGCATCGCCCTCCGAAAGCTCGCCCGGCAAACCGGCGGAGACGTGCAGGAGCTGATGACCCTGTACGCGCTCGAAGGGCTGCTGGCACGCATTGCAGCCTCTGAATACCGCGACGACTTCGTTCTGAAAGGCGGCGTGCTGCTCGCCGCTTTCGCCGCACGCCGCCCGACGAAGGACATCGATCTGCAAGCAACCCGGCTCACCGATGATCCTGACGAGGTCGCCGAACGTGTCCGCGCCATCGCAAGGTTAGAGCTTGCCGACGGACTCGTGTTCGATCCCGCGAGCGTCACCGCGACAACGATTCGTGACGAGGACGAGTACGCCGGGGTTCGGGTCAAGCTCATAGCAACGCTCGGCACTGCCCGGCTGACCGTGGGAATGGACGTGAACTTCGGCGACCCTATCTGGCCAGCACCCCAGCTCATCGAGCTGCCTCGTGTTACCGATCTCGGCCTCCCGCCATTGGCACTACTCGGATACCCGCTGACTGTTAGGACGACGCTTCGGAAAGCGCCTGTGTAGAGATCGGAAAGCGTGCGTGTAAGCATCGGGTAGCGCGTGTGGCTGCTCGATGATGACTCTCAACCCTTCGACGAGTGTTCGTGGGGTGGGAGGAATGATTCTTCATGACCGATTACCGCCAGTTGATGCGGCTTGTGCTGGACAAGGTCCCGTATCGCGAGATCGCTGCCAGGCAGGGGTGCTCGCAGCGTACGATCGCGAAGGTCCGTCGTGTGCTCGACGAACACCAGTTGACGGCTGTCAGCCAGGTCGACGCGCTCTCACGCGAAGACGTTGACGGGTTGTTCTCTGACGGGCGCAAGAGCGTGACCGGCGAGTTCGTGCCGGTCGATATCGACAAGGTGGTCGCTGCGAGGCTGGGGCGGAACAAGCCTCCGCTGAAGGTGTTGTGGGCGCAGTATCTGCACGTCGATGCTGCCGATGGCCGCGGCCACTATGGGTATGAACGGTTCTGCCAGATCGTCGCTGAGCACGTGCGAGTCAATGATCTCACCGCCCCGATCCAGCACGTCCCCGGGCATACGATGCAGGTCGACTGGGCGGGCACTCGGATGCAGATCGTCGACCCGATCTCCGGTGAGGTGTCTGCGGTGTCGGTGTTCGTGGCGTCGCTGCCCTACTCCGGGCTCGTGTTCGCGTACGGGTGCCTGGATGAGAAGTTCCCTGCCTGGGCTGATGCGCACCGGCGAGCGTTTGAATACATCGACGGCGTCACGCTGCTGGTGGTGCCCGATAACGCATCGACGGCGTCGAACCAGATCAGCAAGAGCGAACGGGCCCGGGACGTGAACTCCTCCTACAGTGGGTTCCTTGAGCATTACCGGACCGCTGCGGTCCCGACCAGATCCGCGGCCCCCAGAGACAAGGGCCACGTCGAATCCGGCGTGAAGGTCGTCACGAACTGGGTCATCCACTACCTCGCCGACCGCTCGTTCGCCTCGCTCGACGACCTGAACGAAGCGATCGCCGAGCGGGTGGAATGGATCAACCACCGAACCCCGTTCCGCGGGGATCAGCGATCGCGCTGGGAGTGGTTCGCCGAGCACGAGAAGCCGGCGCTGCTCGAGCTGCCCGAACAGCGGTGGGAGCCGGTGTCGTGGCGGAAAGCGAAGGTGCATCGCGACTGGCATATCCAGATCGACACCATCAAGTACTCCGTTCCGTACGCGTTCGCCGGTCTCGGCGTGGACGTGCGGATCGTCGGTGACACACTCGACGTCCTCGCCGACGGGGAAGTGATCGCCACCCACCAGCGCGGCAGGCATCGCAATCGCTACGTCACCGACCCTGGGCATGCGCCCGCCTACCTTGAAGATCAGGCAGGGCTCTGGACCCGCGCCTACTTCCTCCGCCAAGCCGCGAAAGCAGGCCCGGGAACCGTGACAGCCCTGACCCGCCTGCTGGACTCGAAGACGATCGAGGCGCAGGGGTTCCGCTCCTGCATGAATATCCTCGACCTCGGAAAGCGCGGGAACCGTGGGCTCCTCGAGCTCGCCTGCCGAAGGCTCACGGACGGTGACCCCCACCGGCAGATCAGCTACACCGCCGTGAAGCATGCCATCGCGGCGATCCGCGCCGAGCAGAACGCCAGACCCACCACAGACCCAGAGGCCTGGGCCAGAGCGGATACTCCGCCGTCGTCGCGCCCACCCGCCGGGCGGGATACCAGCCGTGCTCACCTGGCCGGAATCAGCGCGTTCAGCCTCGACAACCTCATCGGCCGCGACCAGGGAATCGAGGGTGATGATGCGTGACCAACACCTCACCATCGATGACATGCCCCTGTTCACCCGGTTGCGGATGACCGCGTTCGGAGAAGCCGTCATCGACATCGCCAACGACCCCACCTTCGATGAATGGACGTTCTCGCAGAAGATCCGCCACGCCCTCGAGCAAGAGACCACAGCCAGGGGCGAGCGGCGCATGATGAAGCTGTTGAAGGCGTCCCGCACCCCGAACCCGGCCGCCTGCGTCGAAGACATCCGCTACCTCGAAGGCCGCAGCCTGAACCGTGAGGTCGTGGCCCGTCTCGCCGCATGCCACTGGATCGACCGCACCACGAATCTCGTCGTCCTGGGGTCCTCCAGCGTGGGCAAGTCCTACCTCGCGCAAGCGCTCGTGCACGCCGCCTGCCGACGCGACTACACCGCCCGGTACTACCGGCTCGACGACCTCGCCAACCAGCTCGCCGTCCACCATCACACAGACCCCGCACGGCTCCGATTCCTGAATGAATTGCACTCCTGCGACCTGCTCGTGCTCGACGACTTCCTCACGACGCCGATCACCAGCGAGACCGCGGCCGAGCTTCTCAACATCCTCGCCGCACGCGAAGGCAGAGGCTCCACCGCGGTGACCAGCCAGTTCGATCCCGAAGACTGGTACAAATCGCTCCACGACGCCGTCATCGCCGAATCCATCCTGAACCGGATCATTTCCAATGCCGAGATCGTGCAACTGGCCGGCCCCAACATGCGCCGCCACACCGCGGCCGAGAACGCGGAAGATACTCACACCGGATAGGCGCTCGGGCGCGGCGGCACGCTTTCCGACCGTCGCGCCCACGCTTTCCGATCCTCACACAGGCGCTTTCCGAACCATCGGCTAAACAGCTGACGATGGTGCTCGCTGAGAAGCTCGTCACCGCCGTCGACCGCGGCGTTGCCAACACTCGCTGGCGCGACTTCGCTGACGTCTACACCCTCACCCGACTTCACTCGCTCGACGCAGGCGAACTCCGCACATCTATCGAGACCGTCGCCGAGCACCGCAAAGTCACACTCGCACCCCTGTTGCCCACGCTTGCGCCGATGAACGAACGGGCTCAGCAGAAATACCGTGCGTGGCGCATACGATCCCGCCGCGAAGGCGAGCTCCCAGCAGCGTTTGCCGACGTTCTCTCGGCGGTCGCGGGCTTTGCCGACCCGATGCTTTCCTCTGCGGCAAGAAGGCGATGGAATCCCCGCCTCCATACCTGGGAGTGAGCGGTCGGAGAAAAGTTAGGAAGATTCGCGCCACGCGCCGGTTTCCACCTACGCGGAGGGCACGGACGCCTGCGTTCCGCCGACGAGAGTGATCGCGTCGCAGAGCAGTCGAGCCTGTTGGATGGCAAGGTGAGCATCGGCATCCGTGACCACAACTCGTTGACCGGCCGCAAGGCGAGACGCTGGAACGGCACGAAGGTAACGATCATCGACGAGCCCTCCCGCGTGAGTGTGGACGTGCCGGGCTGCCCACAAGCGCACTAACTCTGGCCAGCGAACTCCGTCAACTGTGGCAAGTTCGACGCCAAACGCGTCGCGGAATAGTCCGGCCAGGTCATCGAGCCGCTGAAACACGTTCCCCTTCCCGCGGAGGGCCGCCTCCGCGTTCAGCGCATGGTTCCTGAACACCGATGACGCGCACGCCTCTACGGCACCAACGACTCGACCAAGCACGTCGACATTGATCCTCTCGAACACGCCTTGTTCGCGAAGGATTGGAATCTGGTCGGCCGGAATGGCAGAGAGCGCACTCAGCTTGGCCTCTTCCGAAGCGAGAGCGTCAGCCGCAATATCACCGGGCGCAAGGAGCCCGCTCACCGGGCAGAAGCGATGCTCGCCGAACACCGCGTACCGTACACCGCACGTCTCGCACCGACGCTCGCGGATCAGCGACTCCTCGTTGATACCAGGAAGCGGTCGCGGGTAGAACGGCTTGGAACGGAAGGTAACCGTGACCCCACCCCGTCGGCTCGATCCAGTCGATCGGCGCGACAGGCCCTTGAATGCGTCGCTGACCATCTGGAGCGCGGCGTCTCGCGCAACCTGCATGACCCGATCCCGCTGCTGCTCGGTCATGAACTCCGAGTGCTCGCTGACGTGCCCGCAGTACGGACAGGTCAGCTGCAAGTCGTCAGGCAGGTGGTGATAGTCCTCGCCATGCATCCGGAAGATCTGCATGCATGAGGGACATTGCCGCCCAAAGAAGCCGTGCTCGTCGAACGGAATCGACACGCGAAAACGCTCGTGCCCTGAACCGTCGCGTCCCTCGTGGCTTGCCCCTTCAGCTGTACGAAACCTCATGCTTCATTCTCTCCCACGGGGTGATCCTCCAGCGATCGGGCGGCTTCTCGAGCTCCAGCTGGGACGAGGTCGGTCAGCGCTCCTCTACTTGTGTTTCCTGTTCACCTTGATAGGCGAGACATCCGGATCATACGAACTGACGATTCCGTGCGCCTTCAGGCATTCAAGGAGCGCGCGGTCTGCTGGGGTGTTTGAGATGTGTAGAGCGGTTCGTCCCACGGTTGTCAGCTTCGAGTACTCACCGCCCATCCCCTGCAGGATTGCGAAGAGGTCTCCGCGCGCAAGAGCGCCGAGGTGTGGTTCGAGAAGGATCACGATGTGCCGCGCTGGAGCGCCGCCCTGCGCCATCTTCCGCACTACGGCGGATGGGATGGTGCACCCATACTGCACAGCGAGTCGCGCCAATTCATTCAGCCCGCGTTGCCCAGCCACCTCGGCGTACGCTGCAGACCGCTCAACGATCAGCCGCTTGATCGCGTCATCGATTTCATCGTCGGCCAGAACCGCCGCGAGATCCGGCTGCACCAGCTCCGGCGTCATGTAGGTTGCGAAATTCGCTGACTCGCAGATGAGCGCCCTTCGCGTTGGCCAATCAGTTGTCGCAAGGTGCTCGTATGACTCGGCGGTGTCCGAGATGACATCGTGCTTGAGCAGCAACGCGAACAAGTCGCCCGTCTCGGCCGCAATCTCCCCAGCATCGAGGTAGCTGCCCAGTTCCAAGCTAGCAACAAGGTCCGCGCGCAGCGTTGCGGCTGGCAGCTGCTCACGTGCCGCGAGAATCGTGGTCGCCAACGTGATTTTCTCATCCTCGTCAGCCGACGCAACCTCGGTGATCATGCCTGCTGCGGCCAGCAGCGGAGCGAGGTGGACGTCGACTCCAAGAGCGACAACATATCGGCTCACGTTGTTGAACGTTGCCGGGAACCGCTGATGCAAGGCCAACGCCGGCCACGCTCCCTCGGAGATGGCACCAAGATCGACGACCTGACAACCTGGCGCAGCACGCTCAACCACGTCGGCCAGACGAGGCGCTCCTTGCTCGAGTAGATCCTCAAGCACAGCGATGAACTGCTCACGCGTGTCGACCGTCGCAGAGGAGCCCTCGACCGCAGCCAGATACGTACCCACGTGCTCAAGAAGATAGCCATAGACCGTCTTGTCCGCCGATCGGATGACGTCGAGCGCCACGGTCTCCTCATTGCCAATCGCGATGGTCAGGTTCTCATGCGTGATGTCATACAGACTGCGTGAAACGAACGATGCTCGAACGCCTGCTCCGAGAGGCTTCAGCGCGGACACGACAATCCCTGTCTCACTGAAGAGCGTTCCGACGCGTTCGGCTTGCGCAGACGTCGTTGTATCGGAGGTGAGGGTCGGAAACTCTGCATAGTGCGTCCGCAGGTAGTCGACAACTCCCGCGTCCGTGCGCTGCGCGGATGTCGAAGGGTTCGCCAGGACGGCATCCACCAGCGACAGCTGCGAAGCTTCATCCAGCTCCGCTTCGTTCACGAGGTAGGCGAGCGCTCTCGACGACATCGTCGTAAACCGCTGGACGAGTTGTGAGCGCTGCTCACTGGCATTCAGGTACGCCTGCAAGAACTGCGTCTGACTCTTCCCCAAGCCAACCAGCGAGCGAATCATGATGTCGGCTGCGTCAATGTCGGCCGCAAGGAGACGGTCGAGGATCGCGATGTTGTAGAGCGCGGGTTCTTTCAGCGCGCTCTTGCCTCGCTCCCGCACAACGGCGTCGACATCCTCCGGGCCGAGCTCAAAATGCTCATCCATCAGGTCCCGCTCGACGTGGTGGATGATGAAGTTCGTTGCCGCCGGACTCACTCGGTCGCCGTGGAAGGTCGACGTGTACAGCGTGAAGTTGCGGTTGAGATATCCCGCACGCACCAGCTGGTACGCGAGCCCAGGCTTCAGGAGTTCCTCGGCCACAGAAGTGAGCGACCGCGCCGTCTTCTCGTGGGTGACAAGGAACTCGGGACGCCTCACGAGGTCTCCAAGGTCGGCGCTCCGTAGGAACTTGATCTCCTCGGCCTTGTCCTCGATCTGTTCATTCAGCGAATTCCGATCCGCCTCGCTCCAACTGTCCGCGTCTAGCGGATCGCCCAGTTCCGTCGCGAGGTGACTCCGAGTGAATGACAGCGTGTGCCCGTAATTGTTTCGCCACTGGAGCGCGGGGTCGCCATCAGCCACGACGAAGCTCGTCCAGAACTGCACGCTCTTGAGGTCATCAACGGATTTACCCTGACGCTCGAATACATACGTCGCATTCTGTCGCTGGTACCCGACAGCAGCCACAACCCGTTGGACGTGCGCCACGACGTGATCTCCCAGCTGAGCGCTTCGAGTTGCCGCTCCGTTGATCCGCGTAAGCCGCTGTCGAAGCACTCGACGCTCGCCCTCGATCCGCTTGATGTTCTCGGCTACCAGCTCGCGACTGAGCTTGTAGAGAGTGTCCAGATTGCTCTTGCCGAGCCGGATCGTCTCGAAGTCCGTGAGGTGCGTGCTCTTGTAGAGCATCATCGCGAACAGGTCGGTCTCGCTCAGGTCGAGTTGCTCACCGTCGCCTGAGAAGATTCGCTCGCGGAAGACGATGAACTCGTTGCGGACGTTCTTCAGCAGCCGCATGTCAGGGACGTACTGCGCAGCCAGATCGAGCAGTTCCGGCGCCACCTTGTGCTCGATCTTGCCCAGCAACTGGGTCGCCAGATTCCGGGCACTGCGATGCGTGATGAACGGAACCACCGGAATCACGAGATCGAAGAACTTGGTGCGGTTCGCACGGACCGCCTCGGCTTGCGCCGGATCCTCGATTGCGAGCACGCCTGTCTCGAGCTTGCGGCCTTCCGATTCCAGCCCGATTCGGTCGAAGATGCTGTCCTTGATCGCATAGATGAAGCGGATCGGCTTCTCGATCTGAGGCGAAGCGTTGAGCAAAGTATTGAGCGCGCGCAGCGTCTCGAAGATGTGTGAGTCGTTGAAGCGGTCGATGTCCTCAAAGATCACGACGTCACGATCCGTCACGTCGAAGAAGTAGACGATCTCGTCGAGGTACTGATCGAAGTATGAGACGGAGTTGTCATCGAGGGTGACCGTCGCCGCACCCGCCGAGAACTGCTTGATGCGGAGCTTCCCGTAGAACAGCCAGCGCACCATCAGCACGGCGATCGCCGCGGCACCCCAGACGATCAGGTGTGCCCAGACCCCGAGATCGTTCAGCGCCGTGAAGGTCGCCGCGATCTGTGCGGTCCACCCGGTCAGCAGGAATACGACGGCAACGGCGAGGCCCAACAGGGCGGCAGTGCCGAGTTCTCTCCGCCACTGAAAGCGTTCGATCCGGCGAAACCGCGATGCAGGAGTCTTGCTGGGATCCTCTCGGTAGAGCAGCTGTTTAACGATCTCCTGCTGGATGCGATTGGTCGGGGTCGTCGCCTGAATAGGTACCGACTCATCGAGCTTTGATACCTCGATCGGTGCAAGCGTCGACAGCGAGAGTTCGACGACGCGGCCGTCAAGGCGCTTCCCGAGTTCCCGTAAGATGCTGCTCTTGCCGACGCCGTAGTTGCCGGACAGCGCGATGTTGCGGATCTCATCGTCTTCAAGTGCAGCCTGAAGTGCCGAGACGTAGTCACTGTGCTCAGCTTCGAGATACTCAGGGGTGAGCGGGATGAGGTTCCACTGGGGAGAATCTTGCGAGTCTTGATTCATCGCTAAGCGGCCTCCTCCTTGGCAAAAAGTTCCGCCTGCTCGATCACTAGCTCGATAGCTTTGGCCTCCGCATCTGGCGGGTAGTCGTACTTGGCGAGCAGACGCCGCACCTTCGATCGCATCGAAGCACGAACACTCTCCTTCTGGTCCCAGTCGATAACAACGCTGGTGCGGACGGCCCAGACGAGGTCGACGGCGATCTTCTTGAGGGTGTCGTCGCCCATCTCCATCACAGCAGCGTCGCTCTGCACGATTGCGTCATACAGTGCGATCTCAGCCGCGGACAGTCCCAGCTCCTCGTGCCGCTTCTGGTCATCGCGCATCTGTTTGGCGAGCTTCACCAACTCCGCGATGATCTCCGCCGTCGTCAGCGATCGGTTCGTGTACCTGTTGATCGCCTCGTCTAGCAGTTCTGAGAACTTCCGCGCCTGTACGAGGTTGGTGCGCTGGACGGTGCGGATCTGGTCATTGAGAAGACGCCGCAGCAGCCCTACCTGGAGGTTCGGCTTGTCCTTCTCCGCGAGGGAGTCGAGGAACTCGTCGCTGAGGATTGACAGCTCCGGTGTCTCGACGCCAGCGAGCTTGTAGATGTCGACAACCTGGTCAGCAGCGACTGCCTCGTTGAGCAACTGCCCGAGCGCCGTGTCGATCTCGACTGCCCCGGAGCCTCCACGCCCCGAGTCGGGGTTCTGGATCTTCAGGATCGCCGCACGTACGTCGGTGAACAAGCGAACGTCATCACGGATCGCGGCAGCCTCGTCACGGGCACCAGCCAGCGCGAATGCCTTGGCGAGCGCGAGCACCTGGTCGTTGAAGCGCTTGGTGCGGTCGGGGTCGGCCATGACGAAGTCGAGCACCTTGGCGTACTCCGTCAGGCGCTGCGAGGCGGTGAGCGAGGGTGAGGAGTTGTAATCAACGCCGTGAAGCAGCCCGCGGATGATGTCGTGTTTCTCCAGCATGACGGCGACCATCTCGTCGATCGGTACGCCTGCCTGGTCACGGTCGGAGGGCGAGTACTCCTGGAGCGCCGCCTGGAGGTTCGCGAACACGCCGATGTAGTCGACGATCAGTCCACCGGGCTTGTCGCGGAAGGTGCGGTTGACCCGGGCGATGGCCTGCATGAGCCCGGCGCCCTGCATGGTCTTATCGACGTACATCGTGTGCATCGACGGAGCGTCGAAGCCGGTCAGCCACATATCGCGGACGATCACCAGCTCGAGCTCATCATCGGGGTTCTTCGCCCGGAGCTTGAGGTCTTTGCGGACGTCCTTGGAGTGGATGTGCGGCTGGAACTCGGCCGGGTCGGCCGCTGAGCCGGTCATGACGACCTTGATCTTGCCCTTGTCCGGGTCGTCAGAATGCCAATCGGGGCGGAGAGCGACGATCTTCTCGTAGAGCCGCACCGCGATGCGGCGGCTCATCGTGACGATCATGCCCTTACCGAACAGCGCCTCGCGCCGCTTCTCCCAGTGCTCGACGATGTCCCGGGCGATCAGCTCAAGACGGGAGTCAGCGCCGACGATCGCTTCCAAGCGCGACCAGCGGGACTTCGCCGCCGTAGCGGCATCCTCCTCGACGGTCTCGGTGATCTCATCCGCCAGCTCGTCGAGCGCGGCAAGGTCATCGTCGGACAGATCGATCTTCGCCAGGCGCGACTCGTAGAAGATCTTCACCGTCGCGCCGTCCTCGACCGCACGCGTGAGGTCGTAGACGTCGACGTAGTCACCGAACACCGAGCGGGTAGACTTGTCGTTCGACTCGATCGGTGTACCGGTGAAGCCGAGGTAGGTGGCGCCGGGCAAAGCATCTCGCATGTGCTTCGCCAAACCTGAGCGCAAGCGTCCGTGACGATCCAGCGTCTCTCCGAAGCCGTACTGGCTTCGATGCGCTTCGTCGGCCACGACGACGACGTTGCGACGATCCGTCAGCACTGGGTTGGCATCGCCATCCTCACCAGGAGCGAACTTCTGCAGCGTCGTAAAGACGATGCCACCCGACGCGCGCTTCAACTTCGTCCGCAGGTCAGTACGTGTCGCGGCCTGCACCGGGGTCTCCGGCAGGATACGGGCAGGGGCGAATGTCTCCCCGAACAGCTGGTCGTCCAAGTCGTTGCGGTCGGTAATGAACACCAGCGTCGGATTCGCCATCCGAGGATCGCGCATGATCTTCGCGGCATAGAACACCATCTCGAAGCTCTTGCCCGATCCTTGGGTGTGCCAGACCACACCACCACGACGGTCACCATCCGGCCGGGACGCCTGCACAGTCGACTCGACAGCCGCATTCACCGCCCAGTACTGGTGGTACTTCGCCGCACGCTTCACCAGCACCCTCGTCGGCTGCCCGGTGGCCTTGTCCGTCGCCGTCTCGTCGCTGAACACGACGAAGTTCTGGACGATGTCAAGGAACCGCTTCGGCTCAAACACTCCCTTGATCAGCACCTCAAGGGCGGGGCGGTCGCTCACAACCTCGCGCCCCTCGATCGTTTTCCACGGGGCATAGTGCTCGAACGCCCCCGCATAGCTGCTCATCGCGGCCGAGGTTCCATCGGAGATGACGGTTACGGCGTTCGGCACGAACACCGACGGGATGTCCTGCCGGTATGTCTGCACCTGGTTCCACGCCGACTTCAGCGTCGCGTGCTCCGCTGCTGGGTTCTTCAGCTCCAGCAGTGCCAGCGGCAGGCCGTTGACCAGGACCAGGACATCGGGCCGGCGGTTCTTGCCATTCTCAACGATCGTAAACTGATTGATCGCTACCCAGTCGTTGTTCTCCGGCTGCTCGACATCCACCAGCCAGAGCCGTGTCGTGCGCAGCGCACCGTCTGCATCCCGATGCTCGACCGGCACGCCGTCGGTGATGAGCCGATGCAGCCGGTAGTTCTCATCGATCGGGCTCTGCGACTCCGCACGACGCACCCGCTTGATCGCATCGTCGACAAGGGCAGGGGAAGCCCCCGGATTGATCCGCCTGATCGCGTCACGCAGCCGTCCCCAGAGAAACACTTCCTCATAGGAATCGCGCTCCGCCCCAGGCTCGCCAGGAGCGATGTCCGGGCCGTGCAGGGTGCGGTAGCCCAGCTCCGCGAAGTACTCCAGCGCCGCCAGCTCGACGGTGTTCTCGTTGAACGCGCTCACGGAGCGACCTCCAGCGTCGACTCGTCTACCCAGCGTGCCAGAACGCTCAGTGCCGCAAGGTATTCGAGCGCCTGCTGTTCGGGCATTTCCTGGTCAGCTTCGTGAGCAAGCGGGTTGCGGATTCCCGCGAAGACACCTTCGGCGAAGGAGCGGGCACCACGCTGCACCGATTTGAAGGTCTTGCTCCCGTCATCTTTCATGCGGCGCAACCGGGGCTTCCCAGCGACCGGTTCCTGGTCACTGAACGCTTGATTGAATAGGTCAGTCTCGCTTACATCGCGGCGACCGAGCTTATTCTGGGTCTCGGCATTCAGCTTGCGAATCGCACCCTCTACGGCCTCTCGGAAGTGCCCCGACTTCCAAAGCGATGCGGCGCCGTCCCAGATCCACGGATGCATCTTGGAAGCCGACATCTCTGGCGCGCCGTCTCCGAGGTTCTGTTCGATCTCGGCTTTGCGTTCCAGCAGCGACTTCGCGCGTAGGCAAAGCGGACGCACCTGTTTCCACTCTCCGGTGGCGCCGCTCATCAGTGCGAGGTTAGACAGCGCATCGATTGGGAGCACACGACGGACGATCATCTCTACGACTTGTAGCTGCTGAGTGATCTCCTCTGATGAAGCAGCAGTCTCGTAGAAGCCGACAAGCCCTGGCTCTTTCGTATGCTCGGTCACCGTCATGTCGATGAAACGGTCGAGTTCACGAACCGCCCATTCAGTGTTGAGGCTTGTCATGGTGCAGCTTCCTTAATCGGGACTCGGATGCGGCCAGACAGCAGTTCTGGCAGTAACGAGTCACGGAGCGCGATGAGCCGCTCATTCTCTCTGCCAAGGAAGTCTGCGCGTGTCAGCAATGCGCGCGCAGTAACTGCAAACTCATGCTGATCGTTCGTAGCAGCGATTGGAGCCCGCCAGCTCGGAATCGCGTCTTTGGCAAGGTGAAGAACTGTTGTACCCGTGACGTGACTGCGGCAATGCTGGCGGAAAGCTTCGCTACTTAGCAGCCCGTAGAGGTACTCGACCGGCATATCGCCCTTGGGCCGCACGATTGCAAGATCAAGTGACGCGACGAGTGTTTGATACTCGCCAGATTCGGGTACGCGGACACCACGTCCCACCACCTCGGCCCCTTGCGTGAGATCAGTTTGAGCGACGACGATCTCTCCAGGACGCACGATTTGATCTGGCTTGTAGATACCGGTGTATGGCTTCAAACCATCGCGCTTGTAACCACCGTTGCGGTCTATGCTCTTGAGCGTTACCAGTGCCGTGTCGGATTCTTCGAGTTCGGCGCTCTTGTACGATCGGCCTTTGGTAGTCGTCGTCACGTCACCCAGAAATTCATGCGGAATTTCCGATCCTGATACTACGCGCGCAAACTCGGCGCTGACCAGCTCAGATAGGAGCAGCATAGTTCGCTGATTCGACTCGGTCTTGTCGTCGAGCGCGCCGAGCGTCGCGGCAATGGCGCGTTGTTCCCCAATCGTCGGCAACTCGATAGCAATGGCTCGTAGGTCACGCAGGCTTATGTATGGTGCCATGTCGGTTTGTGCCGAGACCCCTATTGCTTGAGCCCAGAACTCGCGTCCTCCAAGCCAGTAATAGAGCCATTGCGGATCGATCGACTTGTCAAGCACCCTAAAGAAGCAAACCTGCGGGGAATAGGCGAACCCAGCCCCAGAATCTGGCACGATCGCACGTCGCCCGACGGTGCCCTTGGTCGTGAGCAATACGTCGCCAGGCTGAGAGATCTTGATGCCGATCGCCGGTCGGAAGCTCTCGTCGATGCGATCCTCAGATTTTGGTGCGAGGAACCCGTCACCGATCTCGGCTACCCGAAGAATTGGGATGCCTGTCGGTGAAAGCTCCGACTGTTTCGTTCGGTATCCGTCGTTGACGATTATCGAGCCGCGGGCGATGAGTTCGGAGAACATGAAGCTCACAGCTCAAGCCCCCCGAGCTGCCGCCGGATCTCGCCCTCGAGTTCCCGTCCGCGCTCGAACTCGGCGAACAGCTCCATCGTGAGGCGCGCGATCTTCTCGTCGATCGGTTCGTTGTCTGCCTCGGCCTCGGCGGTGCCGACGTATCGGCCCGGTGTGAGCACGTAGTCGTGCTTGGTGATTTCTTCCAGCGAGGCGGCCTTCGCGAAGCCCGGTACGTCCTCGTAGCCGCCGTCGTGGTTGCGCCAGGCGTGGTAGGTGCCGGCGATCTTCGCGATGTCGTCGTCGGTGAGCACACGTAGTCGACGACTCTCCATCGTGCCAAGCTTGCGTGCGTCGATGAACAGCACTTCGTCGCGCCGCTCGCGATGTCCGTTGCCGTCACGGCCTTTTGAGACGAACCAGAGAGAGACGGGGATGCCGGTGTTGAAGAAGAGCTTGTCGGGCATCGCCACGATGCAGTCCACCAGACCCGCCTCGACTAGCTTCCGCCGGATCTCACCCTCGCCACCGCTTTTGGAGGACAGCGAGCCATTTGCGAGCACAAAGCCCGCGGTTCCGTTCGGCGCGAGGTGGTGGATAAAGTGCTGTACCCACGCGAAGTTGGCGTTCCCCTGCGGCGGGGTGCCGTACTGCCAGCGCGGGTCGCCGTCCAGCTTCGCGTCCCACCAGTCCGAGACGTTGAACGGCGGGTTCGCGAGCACGAAGTCCGCCCGCAGATCCGGGTGCAGGTCATCGGTGAACGAGTCAGCCGAGCGCGGCCCCATGTCGGCTTCGATGCCCCGCAGCGCGAGGTTCATCTTCGCGAGCTTCCACGTGGTGTCGGTGAACTCCTGCCCATAGACGGAGATGTCGGTGCGCTTGCCGCCGTGTGCCTTCACAAACTCGGCCGACTGCACGAACATGCCGCCCGAGCCAGCAGCAGGGTCGTACACGCGGCCCCTGTAAGGCTCCAGCATCTCGACCAACGTCTTGACTACCGAACGCGGCGTGTAGAAGGCTCCGGCGTCCTTGCCGGTCTCCTTGCCCGCGAACTGGCCGAGGAAGTACTCGTACACCCGACCAAGCACGTCGTCGGCTCCGTGATCGTCGGTCTCGGTGAAGCCGATAGAACCGATCAGGTCGACCAGCTCTCCCAGGCGCCGCTTGTCCAGGCCGTCGCGCCCGTAGTTGCGCGGCAGCACACCGCGTAGCGACGGGTTCTCCTTCTCGATGAGATCCATCGCCTGGTCGATCTGCTGCCCGACCTCGGGCTGCTTCGCCACCGACTGGATATAGCCCCATCGCGCCAGCTCCGGCACCCAGAACACGTTGTGACTGGTGTACTCGTCGCGGTCTTCGAGGAAGTCCGGTAGCCGCTCCGGCTTGATGCCCTCCGCGGCGAGCTCAGCCTCGAGGGTCGCCCGTCGCTCTTCGAAGCGGTCGGAGATGTACTTGAGGAACACCAGACCCAGCACGACGTGCTTGTACTCGCTCGGCTCCTGGTTGCCGCGCAGCTTGTCGGCAGCTTCCCAGAGGGTCTGCTCGAGTGTCTTCGTCGGTTTCGGCTTCGCGGCGCGTGCCATGCTGTGGGTCTCCTCTGCGCCGCAGGGCGCGTCTTAAGTTGTGCTCATAGTGCCGTGTCTTACGCTACCGGCGGTCACCGACGCCGATAGAGTGCCGCGCCGCTTGGGCAGAGTCGTGGCATCCCAACAGCGACCCCACTGATACCCACGGTCGCTTATCTGCTACAAACCAAGGCGTGGAGGCGGCCGGTGCGGGTCGCTGTCTCGGTGCCGGGTCCACGCAAAGCGGCCTTCGTGTGTCTCTTCGGCACGACGGGCCGTCTCGCCGGCGAGACGCTGGGCCACGTCCTGGGCGGCACGCTCGCGGACGAGCTGCACCGCTTCATCTGGCGGGAGCGCATCAAGTTGGGCGAGGTAGAGCCGATCCTGCGCGGCCTGCTCGCGCAGGGCATTCACCCGCCCAGCGACCGCACTTGGCCGGCGGTTGCCGAGCACCCGCTCATTCAGCGCCGTGTGTTCTCTCGACTGCCTTGCGGCGATCTCCTTGGCGTTCTGGTGGGCCTGCGCAGCTTCCTCGCGTGCTTCGATGACCTCGGGCACGCGGTCGGCCTGACGCTGGGCGACTGCCTTCGCCCACGCGGGGAGGCCACTCTCGCTGTGCGGAATGCTCTGCCATCTGCCGTGCACGATCTGCTCTGCCTCCTCTCGGCGGGCGTCTGCGTCTTTCGCAGTGCGGGTAGCCGAGCGCTTTCGGAAACGGGGTGCGTTCGCTTTCGCGCGGTGTGCTGTATATGCAGCCTGCTGCGCGGCCAGGAACTCAGCTCCGTCCGTCGCTGCTTCCTGGGCAAGCGATTCCACAACACTCGCGAGAAGTGCGGTGACTTTCGCATCGGCGGCTGCCGCCAGCTCGCGCTGCGGCTCATACTCGGCCTTGTGCCGCTCGGATTGGTCACGCAACGTGGCGGCTGCTGACACCAAGCGCTCTCGCTCCGCGTCAGCCTTCGCGATCCGCTCGACGATCCGGTCGCGCTCCGCGCTCACGATCGACACAGGCCCTTCCGCGACGAGGTCTGCAACGGCCTGGCGGGCGCGTTCGGTGGCGTCTTCCAGGCCACGGTCGGCACGGTCTCGAGTGAGTGCTTCGACGAACTGCTGCTTCGCATCGTCGAGGTCGGTGGCGACGACGTGCAAGGTGTTCGTCGCTCGACCGCGGGTCATGCCAACGTAGACGGCAGCGGCGTCAAGCACGTCGGAGAGCACCGTGTGCGAAGCGTTCACTGTCGCGCCCTGGACGCCGTAGGCGGTGACGGCATAAGCCAGGTGCGCATCCTCGGACGTATACTCCGCGGCCAGTGTCACAGTGCGCTGCTGCTTCCGGCCGTTGACGGTCTCGACGACGCTCAGCGCGCCGTCCTCGCCCACGTGCTGCACGGTCCAGGTCTGCCGGTTCGCGACGCTGAGCGTGCTCTCGTTGCGACGGGTCTGGATCACATCTCCGGCGCCGATGGGGAGCCCGTCGTTACCGCACACCGTTCGCAGGTCGTCGACCTCGCCACGGTTGATGCGCTCAACGCGGATGCGTTCGTTCAGCGTCCGTGCTTCGTCGTTCGTCGCGGCGGTGATCGCGTCCTCCGGGCTCACAGTCTTCGCGATGGCCTCCTGCATGTCGTCGTCGTTCTCGTGCAGCTTGATGAGCCCGAGCGCGTTGAGCTTGTCGAAGATCGTGGCGGGGTTGCGGCCGTGCCGCAGTTCGAGAGTGAGAGTCGCGTAGGCGTCATCAGTGAAGCGGTGCAAACTGGTCATGTCCACGACAGCGGGAGTGAGACGGGTGACGAAGTCGAGCAGACCGCCGCGTCCGACCGCGGGGAGTTGCGCGCGGTCGCCGACGAGTGCGATGGTTGCTCCGGCTTCGTCGGCGATGCGCAATAGTGCGAGCGCGCTGTCCTGGTCGAGCATTCCAGCTTCGTCGACGACGATCCGTTCCCCCTTCACGAGCCGTGCTTCCACCGCTGGCCCTCGGTACGTGCCGCCGGTTTCTGGATCAGTGTCGCCCGGTCGCAGACGTGTCCACACGCCGTCGCTGTTCCACCGGAACCCGTGTGCGTAGACGAGCGCGGCAACGGAGTCGGTGGGGATGCCGAGTTCTTGGGCCGCAACGTCAGCGGCCTTCTTCGTCGGTGTCACGACTCGCGTCGAGCGGCCCTCCGACGCTATCGCGGCGATGGCAGTCTTGAGCATCGTGGTCTTGCCCGATCCGGCCGCGCCTTCGATCACGACAAGTGGGTTGACGGATGCGACGGCGGATGCTGCGTGTTCCTGATCGTCATCCAGCCTCACCCGCGCAGCGAGCTGTTGGACATCCGGGGCAGGCTCGATGGACCTCTCCGCGCGTGCGGTGAGCAGGTCGCGCAGCTCCGTCTCTACCGCAACCACTCGTAGCGATGTGAGATGCGCGACGTGTTCCGGTGTCGGTGTGTCGGGCGGGAGCACGGAGAAGCAATTCTCCGCAGCGAGCTGCGTCGCGAGTTGCACGAACTCGCGCAAGTCCGTTGGCTCGGCTTGCACGCCATGCTCGGTCGTGATTCTCGTAACGTATTCGCGCACCGTGTGCATCGTCCACGCCGACGCTCCTGCGGCGCAGCGGTCGAGCGCACGCGAGGCGATCTCCTCGATATGCAACTCGTCCAGCGCGACGGGTGCAGCGCGCCGTGCGCGGGGCAGGTTCTGGATGTAGCCGGCGTTCTCGAGCTCGGCGCGCCAGCCGGCTTCGCTGCCGAGCACTGCGGGCTTCTTTCCCGGCCGCTCGTGTTCCCACGCCTTCGCCTTCAATCTCGCCCGCACGACAGGGCCAGGTTCCTCGCCTGGATGGGCTGTTTCCCACTCGGCTTCGAAGCGGGCAAGATTGCGCTCGACCTGAGCGCCCCGCTTCGACATGACCGCGTTGAACGGCTCCAGCTCTGCCACCTCACCGGTCGCCAAGTCGAGGGTGAGGCCGTGCTGGTCGAGCACTGCGGCAAGCTGCGGGTGCGCGGCGATGACCGCGGTGCCGAGTGCGCGGATCGCACCCTGCTGCTTGAACAGCGCCGCGGTATCGAGGCCGCGCCACTTGCCCGCGGCGTAGACGCGTGTGCCGACCTGAAAGTGGATGTGCCGGTGCGGGTCGCCAGCCCGGCTGGTCTTGTGCGCGACGGTGACCGTCTGCAACTGCTGCACCGGCACGATCTCGCGTGCGTTCCGCCGGCCGACCCGTGTCACTGAGTGCTCCGCGAGCCAGCGGCGAATCTCCTCTGCCGCGTACTGCTGCGCCGCATCAAGCGCGTCAGAGACTTCCGGATGCAAAGCAGCGGCAATCGAGAGCGACTTCGGTGCGTTGATGACCATCTCCGCAAAGCGCGGCGACTCCTTCGACCTGTCGCTTGCCGCTCGGGGCGTTCCCATCGACGTGCCGGTGATCGGATCGATCCAGTCGACCCAGGCCGCGTAGCTCTCCGGATCGAGCGTTCTCGTTTCGATGACTTCGCCGTCATGGTCGCTCACGGCGAACTCCGCGAGCGCGGTACCGCCCTCCAAGTAGTACTCGTCGGCGGTCGACCTGTCCGACTCCAAGTAGCGGCGCGCCGCGGCACCGGTGCCCCGGAACAGGATCACACCACCCTTCATCTCGAGCCTCCTCACGAGTCGTCTCATGAGAGAGGTGCGCACGCCCCACCATCGGTGGCATACGTCCATGAATCATTTGTCGGGCAGCAACGGGGAATCGAGGGGCAGCGTTTCACAGGCGTGAGATTCGCGGAGTCGCAGGGCGTGATGAAGATCGCGCTGGGCATCGAAGCAGCTTCTGCGGTTGACGACGCTGAGCGTGGTCAGGATGAGACGAAGCAGAGGGTTAGCTCCAAGAGAGGAGCTTCACGGTCCGGGAAAATTTCCACCACCGTCAAGAGTTCCGCGGCCTCCCAACTATTGGGAGTCCAGCAGCGGATACTTCCAGCGCAGGAACCACGGTGGCGGCAATTTGCCGGAGCCGTGGGGGTGCCGATTCGGCACGCCCACGCCGGGGCCTTGTGCGGTGGTGCCGAATCGACACCACCGTGGTTTTCGACGTTGCGGCGAGCAAAAAACTGATCGCTATCCCGCGCGGACGGGACCGCGGTGCAAATACGGTAGCTCACTCTGACAGGTACGGCAAGCGATCGGCCAACACATCCGGGCGCACTCCCAGCCTTCACAGCAGATCGCTTTCGAGGCGGCTGCCTGCGGTGCCGAGCATCGCCGTGAACGCGTCGTCCATGATGTCGGCGGTGACCGGGTCAACCATCTCGGCGGTGACGACGTAGTTGCTGCGGGTGACCTGCTCGTTCGCGTGGCCGAGCAGTCGAGAGGCGAGGGTGATGCCTGCCGCCGCATCGATGATCGTCGCGGTGGTGCGGCGGAAGATGTGCGTCGAGAACTCGGTCGGATCGATGCCCGCCTGTTGCAGGGCGTCCGCGTTGTCGTCCACGAAGGTGCGCAGCAGGCGCTCGTAGTTGCTGACGCTGAGCGGTCGACCGGTCTTGGTCGAGAACAGGAACGCCTCCGGGTCACGATCGGCGGTCGCGAGCTGGCGGCGGATCGCCGCGGCGGAGAAGCTCGGCAGCGCAACGCGGCGCTTCTGCCGTGAGCGTTTCGGGGTGTTCTTCCGATACAGCCCGTTCGCTTTGCTCTGCTTGATGGTGCCGGCAATCAGCACGGTCGCGGGGCGTGAGGTCACGTCCACATCGCAGCGGCGCAGGCCGAGCACTTCGCCGATGCGGGCGCTGGTACCGATCATGATCCACATCACATGCTCCAGCACCGCGACGTTCGGGCGCGGCCCGTAGCCGTCGCCATCTTTGCGCCAGTCGTGGATGAGGCTCTGCACCACCATCACCTGCGCGGGGTTCAGCACCGATTCCTTCTTCTCCGGCAGCGGCAGCCGTCTCGCGTCGCGGATCGGATTCGCGGTGAGCACCTCGTGCTCGATGCCGGTCTGGCACACCTGCGAGAGCACGCTCCTGGCGCGCCTCGCAGCAGACAGCGACTTCTGCTCGCGGATCGACTGGAGGATGCGGTTACAGCGCAGCACGCTGAGATCCCTCAGCCGCAGATTGCCGCAGGCGGGGTTCACGACGTGTCTGATCGTCGAGCGGTAGGACTCCATTGTGGTGTCTTCGACGGTCTGCGACTGCTCCTTCTCGTAGACGAACACCTCGCACGCCTGGGCGATCGTGGCGTCCAGGCCGAGCACGGGGCCGACCGTGCGGTAGCGAATGTCTTCAGCCTGCTTCGCAAGCCCCGTGCGTGCCTCATGCTCGGTGTCGCCGGTGGCTTTCAGGCGGCGTAGCTCACCGACCTCGTCACGCATCTTCGCAGTAGCCTGCACGCGGCCGGATGCGAGAGTTCGGATCTGGATCGCGCCGATCTCACCGGGCTCGAGTCTCGGCCTAGCCATGGCGCACCAGCTCCTGGAACCAGGCGAGCACCTCGGGGCGCAGGTAGCGCACGTGGCGTCCGACGCGACGGAACGGCGGGCCGCCGTTCGTCTGCCGCCATTCCTCGATGGTGCGCGGCGAGACCTGCAGCAGCTCGGCGACCTGCTCGCCGGTCATGATCAGGGGCTCGTCTCGGGTGTCCATACCCATTAGGTGCGCTCGCCACACCACAGCCGTTGCAGCCAGTGTGCGGGCGACACGGGACAACCCGTGCCACGCTTCGGGGAGCACCCTCCGAAAGGGGTTTTGGACCCCGTTTAGGACCCCGCAGCCGGTTCTCGAGTACCCAGGAACCATGAAACTCCTCCGATTCCCGCGGAATCTGAGGAGTTTTGCGCTGGGGTACCTGGACTCGAACCAAGAACAACTGATTGCCTTATTGGGCCTCTATGATGGACCGAACGCCGACACGACCGCGGGTCCCCGAGGCCACCCCCTGTCTCACGCGGGCGCGTCGCGGACACCCGCCCTCGGGTACTCACACCGGGGTGAAGACCGGCTGCTCTCCCGTGCGGAACACGCCGATGGTCCCCTCGGGGATCTCGACCCAGGTCTCGTTGCTCCAGTGCAGCTCCAACGGCTCCGACACCACGAGCTGCGCATCGGTCGGCAGCGCCTGCTCGGAGCCGTCGACCGCGCGCAGCATGGTCGGGCCGGAGGCGTGGAACAGGGTCGGCGCGGTCTCCGCCGGCGCATCCGGGCTCACCCAGCGCAGCACGACGAGCTGCGAGCCGTCGGAGGCGCACATCGTCGCCCGGAACGCATCAGTGATGCCGCGCTCGCGACGGGCGCGCTCCACGCGCTCCACCATGCGCGAGAGCCCCGCGACGGGATCGTCGGCGAGTCCGTACGTGAGTGCCAGGTGGAAGCAGACCTCCGAGTCCGCGTTGCCGAGGATCGAAGGGTACAGCGCCGGAGCCACGTCGAAGGTCAGCTCCCGCTTCACCTGTTCGAAACCGTGGATCTCTCCGTTGTGCTGGAACATCCATCCGGCATGCACGAAGGGGTGGCAGTTCTGCTCGGAGATCGTGCCGTGGGGAGCCGCACGCACGTGGGCGAGGAAGCACCCCGATTCGATCTGGGAGGCAAGATGCCTGAGGTTCTGGCTGCCCCACGCGGGATCCACCTGCCGATACTGGCCGATCAGGCCCGAGCGCCCGGCCCAGGCGATCCCGAAACCGTCGCCGTTCGTCGGGAACGCGCGGTGCGGGAACTGCTCGACAGCTGCCTCACCCGGCAGGTAGAGATCTCTCGCCAGCAGGCTCTGATCGATGAGCGAATGGTTGGGCCGGACGAGCACCTCCTCGAGCGCGATCGGCGAGCCGAGATATGCGAGCCAGCGACACACGTGACCACCTCTTCGTAGGACCTGCCGGGAGTGTGCCGACGCTATCGCGAAACGCCGGATCCGTACAGTGCGCCTCGGGCGAGCCGGTCGGCGCGGCGCGGCTCGCGCGGGTCCGGAATGCCCGCTTCGCTTTCCTGCCGATCACTGATCGTCGGTGCGGAAGCCGGCTGGCTTGTGCGTGCCGTCGCAGAACGGCTTGATGCTCGACAGCCCGCACCTGCAGAGCGCGACGGTCTTCCGGCGGCAGGGGATCGGGTCTCCGTCCGCCGTGCGCAGCTCGACGGCTCCGCGGACCAGCAGCGGGCCGTCGGGGTACGGGGTGATGCTCGGGGATTCGTCGCTCACCGTTCTTCGTCCTCCGCACGCAATGACGAGGCTCCTCGATTCCACGCCTCGAGGATGTGCGAGGAGGTCCACCCCTCGACCGTCAGGTAGGCGGCCGCGCCGAACATGATGTCGGGCAGCAGTTCGGGGCGATCCTCGGCGAGTGAGCCGGCGAGATCCCGCCCCGCGATCTGCTCGTGCACCGCGTCGGCCTCGACGTGCTCGTCGAAGTAGTCGGTCACTTCGGCGCCGAACCCGAGCCGACGCAGGCCGTCGCCGCTCATGCGGCTGGGAATCGAAGAGGTCATCTCGAACGCGGCGAGATGCCCCACGATCGCGCCGATCAGCCTGCGGTTGAGCCCGAACATCGACATCAGGTTGTGAGAGGCCAGCGTGAGGGCGGGCACGACGTCGAGGTAGCCGCCGTAGCGATCGTCGAGCCCGGCGCCGCGCATCGCCCTCGCGAAGATCTCGGCGTGCACGCGATCGGGGCGACCGCCGCCGTACTCGTCCGCCTGGATCTCGACGAGCGCCGCCTTCGGCCTGCCGTGCAGGCGCGGGATCGCCCAGGAGTGCGGATCCGCCTCCCGCAGCGTGTAGATGGACCGTTGGATGAGGAACTCGCGAGCCTGCTCCGCGCTCGCCTGCTTGGAGAGGTAGCGCGCGAGGCTCGGGCCCGCATCGGCGGAGGTCAGTGCGAAGAGAGAGCGCGACACGTCGGCGGCGGTCGCGGCGGGGAGATCGGGGACGGGGACCCGCTCCCGGAGCACGAGTTCGAAGGACTCCTCCAGGATCCGCCGTGCGGCGATGAGGTCGAGGTCCCACTCCAGTTCGGGGAGGATCTGCGGCAGCGATCCGTACGACGAGGCGTAGAGCAGGAAGAGCCCGAGCTGGACGTCGTCGTCGGCGACCACATCGCTCGCCCGCTCGATCGCCCGATGCGCGAGCGCGCTCAGGTCCTCGCGCCCGCACTCCCCCGTCAGCACGCGAAGCAGCGCTTCGCTGAGCGGCCCTCGGGACGAGCAGCCGACGTCGGGGGACTCGGCGAGAACAGTGTCGAGCATGGGGGCCTCCGATCGTGAACAGCATCAGCATGATGCGAACGATCGCGAGGGAACAGACCCTTGATCGGCGGGAGAAGCTGAGATAGGGCGTGTCGCGATCCCCCGCTCGCGCAGAGTCGGAGAGGCGTGTGAGGACCGGATCGGGCGAGCGCACATCGAACCTCTTCGCGAGGGCAGCGCAGGACACCGTTTCGGCAGTGACTCGAATGGCTGGGATACCAGGACTCGAACCTAGAATGACGGTACCAGAAACCGTAGTGTTGCCAATTACACCATATCCCAAAGGCGTGATTCCGAGACTCCGTGGAGCCCGGCACCGAGAGACTACTCTACCGCCTTATTCTGCCGAACTCAAAGCGAGGGCGGCGGGGGCGAAACCCGTAGGCTGAGGCCATGAGCACGCGCGACGTTCCCGCCCGGATCGGAGACCTGCCGGCGATCGGCCGGCCAGCCAACTCCGCGCTCCTCACGATCGGGGTCACCTCGCTGAAGCAGGTCGCGGTGTTCACGAAGGCCGAGCTGCTCGAACTGCACGGCGTCGGTCCGAAGGCCGTGCGGATCCTCGAGGAGGCCCTCGCCGAGAACGGCCTGGCGTTCGCCGAGCCGAACGCGAAGTGAGGCGTCGGCTTTCACCACACCGTCGCAACCCCGGAAAGCTCAGCGAAAGCCGCTTCGCCGGTCACGATCGGCATCGACTCGAGCATCGCCTGCGCGGCGAGCATGCGGTCGAAGGGATCGCGGTGCTCCCACTGCAGGCTTCCCGCGAGCAGCGCATGCTCCTCCGTCACCGGCAGGCGCTCGACCCCCAGTCGATCCAGATGCCTCGAATAGGCGCCGACCAGCACGTCCGCCTGCGGCAGCTTGCCCGCACGCTGCTTCGTCGCGATCTCCCACGCGGATACCGCTGAGACGACCAGCGGATTCGACCGGTCGGCGATGGTCCTGCGCACCTCGGCGCCGAGACGATCGGGATCGGTGATCGCCCAAAGGAGCGCGTGGGTGTCGAGCAGATATCTCATTCCCATGCCGCGAGCTCCGATTCCGAAAGCTCATCCCAGAACTCGTCGGGCACCGTGTAATCGACGAAACCCAGTTCCCGCTCCTTTGCCGGGTCGACCGGGACGAGCCTCGCCACGGGCGTGTCGCCCCGCGCGATCGTCACCTCCTCCCCGCTCTCGACTGCGGCGAGCAGGGCGGAGAGGTGGGTCTTGGCGTATTGCACCTTCACGTTCCTCATGGCTCCAGATTAGGCAGATGGCTCAGGTTGGTCAACTGGTGTCAGTCAACCTGGGGATGCGGCAGAGTATTCGGGCGCGAGACCGGAGATGGGGAGTGTCGGCCTCGCACCCGAAGCATGAGAAATCCGGGCGGATCAGGCTGCGCTCCCCCGCAGCTCCGCACCCGTCAGCTGCCGCACGCCGCCGTTGTGCAGCGTGAACTGCGCGCGCAGGTTCACCCCCAGGCGTTCCGCCTCCCGGCCGACCGTACGCGCCCACTCCAGATCGAGCACGGTGGGCTTCGGTGGCCCTACTCGCTCCCACACCACGACGACCGAGGCCGCCCCGATGAACTCCGTGATCCAGGCCACCCGCTCGGCGAACACCCGGCCGAAGGGCAGTCGGCCGAGGTCCTCGGTGTCGCACATCTCATCGGGAGAGATCGGGTGATCGTCCATCGGCATGATGGGCTCCATGAGGCGGTGATCCGCCCCGAAGAAGAACAGCCAGATCTGCCGGATGCTCGCCCGCGAGAGCAGGTGCCCGAGCATGTCGTGCAGCTGGTCATCCGTCTCGAAGGCTTGTTCGGCGATCGGGGTCGTATCCGGTGTCATGCTCCCAGCATGCGGGCGCGGCTCAGACCACACGGCCGGAAGGCCGGATCTGTGGAGGGATCACCGAACTCTCAGGCGATCCACCCCTGTGCACGGCGAATGCGGCACGAGCGGCGAATGCCAGGCAGAGGCGAATGCCACACGAGCGGCGAATGCCGGGCGAGGGGCGACCGCGACCGAAGACTAGGCCGCTTCCCCGACCACCGGATCCGCACCCCGCCCGTCGAGCGCGTCGATGTAGCGCAGCACGATGCCCTCGCGCAGCGCCCACGGCGAGATGGTCAGCGTGTCGACCTCGAACACCTTCATCGCGGTGCGCAGCACGATCGCGCCGGCGATCAGCTGGTAGCCGCGCTCGGGCGTCACACCGGGCAGGTACTCGCGCACGCTGCCGGGCATCTCGCGCAGCGTCGGCTCCCATTCGCGCAGGCCGACGTAGTGCAGCTGCGCCAGGTCGCCGGTCACCGGGTCGGGCGGCCCGCCGATGAGGCGCGCCAGCGAGCGGATCGTCTTCGACGTGCCCACCACCCGCTTCGGCCGGGGCCGATCCGCGAACAGCTCCTCGCGCACCCGCGTGAACTCGGCCCGCGCGTGCGCGCGCAGCTGCGACACGGCCTCGCGCGGCGGCGGATCCTCGACCAGGAAGTTGACGGTCGTTCGTCCGGCGCCGAGCGGCAGCGACACCTCCACATCGGGGTACTCGTCGGCGCCCTGGGCGATCTCGAACGAGCCGCCGCCGATGTCGAAGAGCAGGATCTCCCCCGCCGACCAACCGAGCCACCGCCGCACTGCGAGCATGGTGATGCGCGCCTCGTCCTCGCCCGAGAGCACCCGCAGCGAGATGCCTGCCTCGCGCTCGATGCGCGCGAGCACCTCGGTTCCGTTCGCCGCCTCGCGGATCGCCGAGGTCGCCGTCGCGATGAGGTCGTCGACCCCGATCTCGGCCACCGTCTGCACGGCATCGCGGATCGCCTCGACGATGCGCTGCACGCCCTCCTCCACGATCGCGCCCTCGCTGTCGAGGTAGCGCATCAGCCGCAGCGTCGAGCGCTGCGAATGGTACGGAACGGGGCTCGCACCGGGGTGCGCGTCGACGACGAGCAGGTGCACGGTGTTTGATCCGACGTCGATCACTCCGAGGCGCATGGGAAAAAGTCTAGGGCCAAGCCTGGCAGAGACCCCGCAGCACGCGAGAAGCCCGCGAATGGTCGAAAATCGTGGTCTTCGCCGGCAGACACCACGATTCTTGTCCTCTCGGCCGGGTCGATGACCGACCTTCCGGGTTCCGGGGTCGTATCCGCGGGGCGACGGGATTCGCAGTCGACGACGACCCCGATACGCGGGAAGGCGGAGTTCAGGAAGCCCCAGCCCGAACCGAGCACGAGGGGGCGGTGCTCTACGCTGAGAACATGACCGCAGCTGTCGCAGCCTCCGACTCCGCCGCTACGAACGCCGCCGCAACCCCGGACCCGCCCGCACTCGCGATCTTCGCCGTCGACCAGCGCGCCGACGCTCCCCCGTACCGCCAGCTGCACGACGCGGTGGTCGCCGCGCTCGCGGACGGGCGGATCCGCCCCGGCGAGCGCCTGCCCACCGTGCGGGCCCTGGCGGCGCATCTGGGGCTCGCCGCCAACACCGTGGCGGCGGGCTATCGCGCCCTCGAGGACTCGGGCGTGGTCGAGGGCCGCGGGCGCAGCGGCACCTTCGTGCGCCTGGGCGACGATCCCGTCGAGGCGGAGGCCCGCCGCGTCGCGCTCGATGCGGCGGATCGCCTGCGCCGGCTGGGCGTCGACGACGAGCGCGCGATCCGCTATCTCATCGGGGCCGTCACCGCTACCCGGCCGTAGCCGCGATCGCCTCGCGCTTCGTCTTCGTCCACGAGGTGCGCCTGCCGAGCTGGCGGAAGAGCGCGTGGAAGACGACCGGGTAGATGAGCCAGGTGTAGAGCACGTAGGCGTGCCCCGCGAGGAAGCTCACGATGATGCCGATCAGCCCGAATCGCCGCCGCGCGAAGACGACGCCCACGATGCTCGGCAGGATCGACAGCGCGTAGATGACGAGCAGGATCGGCCACGACCAGTGCACCCTCGTCGTGCCGGTGGCCAGCAGCACGACGGTGAGTGCCAGGATGAGGCCCAGATAGGCCTGGATGAGCGGCGTCATGAGGTACCAGAACTGATCCCAGCGCGCGATGAGGCCGACGTGCCGGTTGCGCGCGAGGCTCGGCGCCATGTCGAGCGACTGCCAGCCGCCCTGCGCCCAGCGGGTGCGCTGCCGGTAGAGCGGGCGCAGCGAGTTGAGCCCCTGCTGGTGGATCGTCACCGTCGTCGACTGCGAACCCCGCCACCCCGCGCGGATGATGCGCAGGCCGATGTCCTGATCCTCGGTGAGGCGACCCTCGCGCCACGGGCCGAGGTTGCCGCGGCTGTCCTCGATCGCGACGTCGTTCAGCGCCGCGAGCCGATTGAACTGGCCGTTGCCGCCCATGTTCGAGATGCCCCACTCCTTGCGGCCCATCTGGTAGACATGGCCGAAGACGCCGAACTCGACGTCCTGGGCCCAGGTGAGCGGGCCGCGGCGGTTGTAGATGCGCACGAGCGCCTGCACACCCCCGACGCGCTCATCCTCGAAGTGCGAGGCGATCGCGGCAGCGGCCGGATCGAGCCGCCCGTCGGCGTCGACGATCGTGACGATCACCTTCGCCGGGTCCCAGCCCGCGTAGGGTCCGGATCGCAGGATCTCGTGCGTCAGGAACCGCCAGGCGTCGTTCAGCGCCTCCGACTTGCCCTGCCTCGCGTTCGGGGCGACCCGCGTCAGCACGGTGAGCTCGGGCACCCCGGCGCGCAGCCCGTCGAGGATCTCGCCCGTACGGTCGTCCGAGCCGTCGTTCACCACCAGGATGCGCTTGTGCGTCGCCTCGACCAGCGCGAGGCGCCCCACGGAGTCGGCGATCGTCACCTCCTCGTTGAGCGCGGGCACCACGAAGACCCAGAGGTAGTCGCGCTCGCTCGCCCGCGCCCCGGCGTCGCGGTGACGGCCCCGGCCGCGCTCCGCACGGGAGATCGCGATCTGCGCCCGCACCACGAGCACGACGAGCGAGATCGCCGAGCACACGACGACGAGGAGCGCGAGCCAGTAGAAGGGCACGCTCCACCAGGGCAGGCCCGAGTAGAGATCCGGGATGCCCGGATCGGTGAGGCCCGGATCCACCAGGCCCGGAACCCCCGGCCCGGGCTCGAGCGGATCGGATCGCACCGGCGCCTCCATCACGACTGCGGCACCGCGGAGACATCGCCCGCGCCGACACCGGAGCCGACGGGCGCCGACACCGCAGCCGGAATCGGGGCCGGCACCGACGCCGCGGCGGTCCGCCCCAGATGCTCGCGCACCGCCTCGCGTAGCCCGGGCAGCTCCACCTCGAGCTCGGCCGGCACGGGCCCCTCGTGCAGCAGCAGCCTGAGCGAGTCGACGATGCGGATCGCTGCCCAGCCGTCCCCGTACGGGTTCTCGGGCGCCTCGAGCTTCGCCCGGGCGGCCTCCTCGGCCGTGCGGTCGAGCACGACGCTCGCCGCGGCGACGATGCGGTCGGGATCCGTGCCGACGAGCTGCAGGGTTCCGGCGCGCACGCCCTCCTCGCGCTCGGTCACCCCGCGCGTGACGAGCACGGGGATGCCGAACGCGGGCGCCTCCTCCTGCACCCCGCCGGAGTCGGTGATGATGAGGCTCGCGGCGGCCGTGAGGTGCACGAAGGCGAAGTAGTCGCGGGGCTCCACGAGGTGCACATTGGACAGGTCGCCGAGCGCGTCGAGCATGGGCTGACGGGCGATCGGGTTCGGATGCATGGGCACGACGAAGTCGACGTCGGGGTAGGCCTCGCTCAGCCGGGCGATCGCGCTCGCGACGCCGCGCAGCCCCTCGCCCCAATTCTCGCGCCGGTGCGCGGTGACCAGCACGAGCCGGCGTTCCGGATCGGCCGTGAGCGCCTCGAGGCCGGGCCCGAAGTCGCGGGTCTGCTCCATCGCCCAGCCGAGCATGTCGATCGAGGTGTTGCCCGTGACGACGATCCGGTCGGACTCGACGCCCTCGCGCAGCAGGTTCTGCCGATTCGCCTCGGTCGGCGCGAAGTGCACCGCGGCGAGGCGCGAGATGATCTGCCGGTTGCCCTCCTCGGGGAAGGGCTCGCTCAAGTTCGAGGTGCGCAGCCCCGCCTCGACGTGCACGACGGGGATCTGCAGATTGAAGGAGGCGAGCGCCGCCGCCATCGCCGAGCTGGTGTCGCCGTGCACGAGGCAGGCGGCCGCGCCGCCGGGGGTGCGGCGCCCGTCGGCGCTGAAGGCCTCCGGCACCCGCTGCTCGCGCCAGATGCGGTCGATGCCGGTCATGATGCGGGCGACGAGCTCGTTGAGCGAGGGCGGACGGCCCTCCTCGTCGCGGCGACCGGCGTGCAGGTTCGCGTCGAGGCGCAGCCCGGCCTGGGCGATGAGCGTCTCGACCATGTCCGTGTGCTGCCCGGTGGCGATGACGACGGGCCGGAAGACCCCCGACTGCTGCAGGGCCCGGATCACCGGGATCATCTTGATCGTCTCGGGCCGGGTGCCGATGACGACGAGCACGCGGATGTGCGCGATCGCGCCCCCCGATTCGCCCGTCATGACATGGTGGATCATCGCGAGTGCCTCTTCCCGGGGCTCCCCCTGTCGGTCTCGGCCGATCAGTCCCCTGCTCCATATTCTCATCCGCAACGCCTATGAAACGGATGAGCGCGCGAAGCCGTGTCCGCCGATTCGCCCGCGCGCGCCGGATCGCTACGCCGTCGTGCGGGGCCCGACGCGCTCCACCCCGACGACGGCCTCCCCGGCCTCCTCCGATGCCGCGAGGTCGACGACGCCCTCGATCGCCCAGTCGCGATCGCCGGCGGGGTCGTCGAGCACCTGGCGGAAACGCCACACGCCCTCCGCTGCGGCGGATCGCCGGTCGATCTCGCACAGCGCCGCCGCGCGCGCGTCCGGGCCCGTGCCGATCGCGTCGTACTCGGCGAAGTAGGCGTCGAGGGCCTCGCCCCAGCGCTCGGCCCCGAAGCCGTTCGAGCCGTCGAGCTCCTCGAGCTCGTCCATCCGCTCGAAGGCGGCGGCGAGCACCCGGCGGAAGACGGCGTTGCGCACCATGACGGTGAAGGCGCGCTCGCTGGCGAGGACCGAGCGGGTCGGCGGCGCGAGATCCTGTGCTCCATCGCGGGATTGCAACGCGGCGGGATCCGCGGGGTCGGCGGACAGTTCGGCCCACTCGTCGAGCAGGCTCGAGTCCACCTGGCGCACGAGCTCGCCCAGCCAATCGATGAGCCCCTCGAGCTCAGGGGTCTTCGCCTGCTCGGGAACGGTGCGCTCGATCGCGCGGAACGCGTCGCTCAGGTACCGCAGCACCGCCCCCTCGGCGCGTCCGAGCTGGTAGAACGACACGAGATCGCGGAAGCCGAAGGCGCGCTCGACCATCTCGCGCACCACCGACTTCGGGCTCAGCTCGTAGTCGCGCGCCCACGGCACCTCGCGCGCGTAAGCCTCGAAGGCCTCGTCGAGCAGCTCCTTCAGCGGCTGCGGATGCGTGACCCCCTCGAGCAGCTCCATGCGCTCGTCGTACTCGATGCCCTCGGCCTTCATTGCGGCGACGGCCTCGCCGCGGGCGCGATGCTCCTGGGCGCGCAGGATCACCCGCGGATCCTCGAGCGTCGCCTCGATCACCGAGATCACGTCGAGCGCGTAGTCGGGCGAGGCGGGGTCGAGCAGTTCGATGGCGGCGAGCGCGAACGGCGACAGCGGCTGGTTGAGCGCGAAGTTGGACTGCAGCTCGACGGTGAGGCGCAGGAGGCGCTGCCCGCGCTCGTCGGCGTAGGCCTCGACGATGCCGCCGGCGCGCAGCGTGCGGAAGATCGCGATGGCGGTGCGGGCGTGGGCGACCTGCACGGCGCGCGGCTCATGGCTGTCGAAGACGAGCGTGCGCATGGTCTCGAGCGCCTCGCCCTCGCGGGTCTCGCCTCGTCCGATGACGCCGAGCACCATGGCGTGGGTGACGCGCATACGGCTGACGAGCGGCTCGGGCTCCGAGGCGATGAGCTTCTCGAACGTCTGCTCGTTCCAGGCGACGAAGCCCTGCGGCGGCGCCTTCTTCTTGGGGCCCTTCCCGACCTTCTTGCCCGCCGCCCGCTGCGCCTCGACCCGGGCGCTGGCGCGCGCGTTCTCGACCTCGTGCTCGGGCGCGAGCGCGATCACGTCGCCCTCGGTGTCGAAGCCGGCGCGGCCCGCGCGCCCCGCGACCTGGTGGAACTCGCGCGCCGAGAGGCGCCGCATCCTCTCGCCGTCGAACTTGGTGAGGGCGCTCAGGACGACGGTGCGGATCGGCACGTTGATGCCCACCCCCAGCGTGTCGGTGCCGCAGATGACACGCAGCAGCCCCTGCTGGGCCAACTGCTCGACGAGGCGCCGGTAGCGCGGCAGCATGCCCGCGTGGTGCACGCCGACGCCCGCGCGCACGAGCCGCGACAGCATCGCCCCGAAGCCGGCCCGGAACCTGAACTCGCCGAGCGCCTCCGCGATCCGATCCCGGCCCGCGCGATCCACGAGCTTGATCGAGGCGAGCGCCTGCGCCTGCTCCACCGCCTGCGACTGGTTGAAGTGCACGAGATAGGCGGGCGTGCCGCCGCCTGCGAGCAGCAGCTCGACGACCTCGTGCGCGGCGCGCACCTCGTACGAGAAGTGCAGCGGGACGGGGCGCTCGACGCCCGTCACGCGCTCGGTGTCGCGGCCGGTGCGGCGCGCGAGGTCATCGGCGAGCGCCGTCACGTCGCCGAGGGTCGCCGACATGAGCAGGAACTGCGCGCGGCGCATGAGCAGCAGCGGCACCTGCCACGCCCAGCCGCGGTCGCGATCCGCGTAGAAGTGGAACTCGTCCATGACGACCTGGGTGATGCCGTCCGCCTCGGGGTCGTCGACGGCGGCGTCGCGCAGCGCCATGTTCGCGAGGATCTCGGCCGTGCAGCACAGGATCGGCGCGCCGGGGTTGATGGACGTGTCCCCGGTGACCATGCCCACGTTCTCGGCGCCGAAGGCGTCGACCAGCGCGAAGAACTTCTCGCTCACGAGCGCCTTGATGGGGGCGGTGTAGGCGGTGCGGCGCCCCTCGGCGAGCGCGGCGAAGTGGGCGCCGAGCGCGACGAGCGACTTGCCGGTGCCCGTCGGCGTCGAGAGGATCACGTGCGAGCCGAGCGCGATACCGGTGAGCGCCTCCTCCTGCGCCGGGTAGAGCTGCAGCCCCTGCTCCTCCGCCACCCAGCGCTCGAAGGCCTCGAGCGTCGCGTCGGGCTCCGGCACGGCGCCGCCAGGCTGCGCCGCCGCGGCAGCGCGCAGCGCGTCGAGCGCGTCGGCCAGACTCATGGGTGCACCTCCGATCCGCTATCAAGCGTGGCACAGACCGCCGACGACTCGGGCCGCGCCGCCGCGCAGGGGCCCTCCCGCCGGCGTGTCGGAGGCCGACCCTACACTTGAGCCATGCCAGATCCCCTGCTCTTCCGGCCCTTCGAGCTGCGCGGTCTCGTCACCCGCAACCGGCTCTGGGTCTCGCCGATGTGCCAGTACTCGTGCCCGAGCGACGGCCCCGAGCTGGGCGTGCCGGGCGACTGGCACCTGCAGCACATCGGGGCCCTCGCCCGGGGCGGGGCGGGGCTCGTGATGGTCGAGGCGACGGCCGTCGTGCCCGAGGGGCGGATCAGCCCGAACTGCCCGGGCCTCTGGAACGACGCGCAGCAGCAGGCCTTCGCGCGGCTCGTCGGCATCGCCCACTCGCACGGCGCGCGCATCGGCATCCAGCTCGCGCACGCGGGGCGCAAGGGCTCCACTTATCCGATGCTGCCGGATCAGCCGGACGCGGCGGTGCCGCTCGCCGAGGGCGGCTGGCCGACGGTCGCGCCCTCCCCCATCGCCTTCGGCGACCTTCCGGTCCCGCACGAGCTCGGGCCCGAGGAGGTCGCCGGCGTGCGCGAGGCCTTCCTCGCGGCGGCGGATCGCGCCGTGCGGGCCGGCTTCGACGCGGTCGAGCTGCACGCGGCGCACGGCTACCTGCTGCACGAGTTCCTCTCCCCCTTCAGCAACGAGCGCGGCGACCGGTACGGGGGCAGTGCGGAGAACCGGGCGCGGCTGCTGCGCGAGATCGTGCGCGGGATCCGGGCGAACCACCCCGAGCTGCCGCTCACCGTGCGCATCTCGGCCACCGAGTGGGTCGAGGGCGGTTTCGACCTCGACGCGGCGACCGAGCTCGCCGGATGGCTCGCCGAGGACGGGGTCGACCTCGTCGACGTGTCGAGCGCCGCGAACGTGCCCGGCGTGCGCGTCCCCACCGGGCCCTCCTATCAGGTGCCGCTCGCGGCCCGGGTGCGCACGGCCGGCCTGCCCGTCGGCGCCGTCGGCCTCATCACCTCGGCCGAACAGGCGGAGGGCATTCTCGCGAGCGGGCAGGCCGACGTGATCCTCATCGGGCGCGCGCTGCTCGAGAATCCGCACCTGCCGATCCTCTGGGCGCACCGGCTCGGCGCGCCCTCGGCGCGGGAGCTCGTCCCCGGCCCCTATTTCCGCGCGAGGTTCAGGGGCTGACGGTGAGCGGGAAGGCGGGCGTCGACGACCTCGTCGGGTGGCGCATGCGCGCGCTCGGCCTCGACGGGACCGTGCCGGGTGCGGCACCGGGCGACGGCTCCGGACCGGAGCGGGTGCGCGCGGTGGCGGATCACCTGCTCGCCCTGCAGGGGCAGGACTGGCACGGGTCGCGCTGGGCCCTCGGGGTGCGCGCTCCGGGCACGACGGACGACGACGTGCTCGCGGCCTTCGACTCGGGCTCACTCGTGCGCTCGTGGCCCATGCGCGGCACGATCCACGTGCTCGCCGCCGAGGACATCGGCTGGATGCAGGCCGCCATGGGTCACCGGGTGCTGTCCGGCGCGGCGAAGCGGCGGCAGCAGCTCGGCCTCGACGACGACACCCTCGCCCGCATGACCGAGGTCGCGATCGAGCGCCTCACCGGGGGCCGCTCGCTCAGCCGCGACGAGCTCGCCGCGGCCTGGTCCGAGGCGGGGATCGGCGACCCCGAGAAGGGCGTGGGTCCGTGGCGCTACCACGTGATCTGGTGGCTGTGCCAGAACGGCGTCGCGGTCGCGGGACCGGTGCGCGACGGCACCGCGGGGGCCGGATCCGGCGTGCCCGAGCCGCGGCTCGTGCTCGCCGAGGAGTGGATCGCCGCCCCGCGACGGCTGGACGGCGACGAGGCCCTCGCCGAGCTCGCCCACCGCTTCGCGCGCGGCCGGGGCCCCGTGCAGGAGCGGGACCTGGCCTGGTGGACCGGCCTCACTCTGCGCGAGGTCAGGCGCGGCATCGCGGCGGCCGAGGCCGACGGGCGCATCGCCCCGATCGAGGTCGAGGGCGCGCGGTACTGGGCGGATCCCGAGCTGCTCGCGGGCCCCTCCGCCGTACCGGGGGCCGCCCTGCTGCTGCCCGGCTTCGACGAGCACCTGCTCGGCTACACCGATCGCTCGGCGATGCTCGCGCCCGAGCACTTCGAGCTGGTCGTGCCGGGACGCAACGGCATGTTCCGGGCGACCGTGGTCGAGCGGGGCCGCGCCGTCGGCGTCTGGCTGCGCACGCCCCGTGCGAGGCGGGTGCTGGTCGAGGCCCTGCCGTTCCCCGGAGAGACGCTCGACCTCGAGCGGCTGCGCGGGCCCGCCGAGGCCTGGGGCGCCTTCCGGGGCGTCGAGATCGAGCTCGGGGCCTGATCCGCCGCCGCTATTCTGAGACCATGCACATCGAAGAGCTGTCGCTCGTGGCCGTCGGGGCGCTCGTCCTCGTGGTGGGCATCGCGATGGTCGCCGGGCGCATCGGCATCGCGGCGCCCCTGATCCTGGTGCTCGTGGGCATCGGCATCGGCTACATCCCGGGCGTGCCGCTCATCGAGATCGACCCCGAGATCATCCTGCTGGCGGTGCTGCCGCCGATCCTCTACGCGGCCGCGGTGAACACGCCCGTGATCGATCTGCGCCGCAACGTCGGCCCGATCTCGGCGCTCTCCGTCGTGCTCGTGCTCATCTCGGCGCTCGTCATCGGCTGGCTGCTGCACCTCGTGGTGCCGGCGATCCCCTTCCCCGCCGCGGTCGCGCTCGGTGCGGTCGTCGCGCCGACCGACGCCGTCGCGGCGACCTCCATCGGCAAGCGGGTGGGCATGCCGCCCCGTCTCGTCACGATCCTCGAGGGCGAGAGCCTCGTGAACGACGCCACCTCGCTCGTGCTGCTGCGCACCGCCATCGCGGCGACCGCCGGCAGCTTCGTGTTCTGGGAGGCGGCGGGCCAGTTCGCCTTCGCCGTGGTCGTCGCGATCATCGTCGGCCTCCTCGTCGGCATCGTGACGGTCTGGGTGCGCTCGAAGATCAAGAGCCCCATCTACGACACCGTGGTCTCCTTCGCCGTGCCGTTCATCTCCTTCGTGCCGACGGAGTACCTGGGCGCCTCCGGCGTGCTCGCGGTCGTGGTCACCGGCCTCTACTCCGGCCACCACGCGGCGCGCAAGTTCAGCGCGACGGCCCGCATCAACGAGCGGCTCAACTGGCGCACCCTGCAGTTCCTGCTCGAGAACGGCGTGTTCCTGCTGATGGGGCTCGAGCTGCACAAGCTGGTCGAGGACGTCGAGGACAGCGACCTGCATCTGAGCCACACCCTGCTGCTCGCGCTCTGCGTCGCGGGGCTGCTCATCGTGCTGCGCATGCTGTTCATGGGTCCGGTCACCTGGTCGCTGGCCCGGGCACTGCCCCGCTACGAGGCGCGAGCCGCCGGCATGAAGCGCTTCGCCACCCGGGTGCGCGACAAGCAGAACGGCGACGAGCCCGACACCGACAGCCATGCGCTGCGACTGCAGCGCCTCGAGCGCATGGAGCGCCGCACCGCGGCCGATGCGGCGCACGCCCGCGAGCAGGGTCTCGACTGGCGCGGGGCCACCATTCTCGGCTGGAGCGGCATGCGCGGCGTCGTGACGCTCGCGGCGGCGCAGTCGATCCCCACCACCGTGCCGTTCCGCTCGCAGCTCGTGCTCATCGCCTTCGGCGTGGCGGTCATCACCCTGCTGCTGCACGGGCTGACGCTGCCGCCGCTGATCCGCAAGCTGCGCCCGGCCGGCCCGAGCAAGGACGATCGCAGCGAGGAGCTGATCTCGCTCTACACGGAGCTCGTCGAATCGGGCAAGGTCGCGCTCGAGGCCGCCGTGGTGCAGGAGCGCGAGGCCGCCGAGGAGGACCCCGAGGTCGAGCCGCCCTCCGAGACCGTCGTCGGGCGGGTGCGGTCCAGCATCCACAGCTCCGTCGCTTCGCTCGCCTTCGCGCTGCCCCCGGGGGCGATCGAAGAGCGGGGGCACCAGTCCGACGCCATCGCCTACCTGCGGCTCAGCCGCGCCGTGCTCGAGGCGCAGCGGGCGACGCTGCTCGAGGAGCGGGCGATCGGCCAGTTCAGCAGCGCCGCGCTGCGGGCCGCGGAGTCGGCCCTCGACGCCCACGAGCTGCGCTTCACGCCGCCGGGCTGACGCCGCGGATCCGGATCGGCGAGCGCCCGGGCCCGTGCGAAGCGGGACGGAAGGGGACGCGAATCGCTCCGCCGCCGCACCTGGCAGAGCGATTCGCGTCCCCTTCCGCGGAACGGACCGAGCCGGAGCAAGACGAGGCGAAGCCCGAGGCGGGGGTCCGGCGAGGGGCGGGTCGACTCAGTCCAGCACGCGCACCGGGTTCTGGTAGTGGCTGAAGACGATGCTCGTGCGGGTCGAGGAGACCGCCGGATGCGCCGAGAGGTGCTCCATGACGAAGTCGCGCACGTGATCGGAGTCGCGGGCGGCGAGGTGGATGATGAAGTCCTCGACGCCGCCGAGGAAGAACAGCTGCAGCACCTCGGGCAGCTCGCGCAGCTCCTCACTGAACTCCGCGATCCGCTGACGCGCGCCCGAGCGGATCGAGACGCTCACGAGCACCTGCAGCGTCATGCCGGTGATCGCGGGATCGACGCGCGTCGTGAACCCGGTGATCACGCCTCGCGAGACCAGGCTGCGCACCCGCGCCACGCAGGTGGAGGCGGCGATGCCCGCGCGCTCGGCCAGCTCGGCATTGGTGATGCGGCCGTCGCGCTGCAGCTGGTCGAGGATCCGGCGATCCACCTCGTCGATGGCGCCCTCTCCCCTGGCCGGCTCCCTCGCCGACTCGCCTCGCAGATTCTTCGGCCGTTCCACGGGACCTCCTCCGATATTCGGCAATCTCGATGCGATTTCCGCTACTGATCGAATTATACTCGGATATTCATTCCGATAAGCGCAGATAGTGCAGAATCGGAACACCACTCACGCACCGAGACCAATGACGGAGAAAGCCATGCGCGTCGGCATCCCCACCGAGATCAAGAACAACGAGTACCGCGTCGCCATCACCCAGGCCGGGGTCTTCGAGCTGACGCGTCGCGGCCACGAGGTGCTCGTGCAGGCCGGCGCCGGACTCGGCTCGGCCATCACCGACGCCGAGTACGCAGCGGCCGGCGCGCGCGTCGTGGCCGATGCCGACGAGGTCTGGGCCGACAGCGACATGATCCTGAAGGTCAAGGAGCCCATCGCCGCCGAGTACGGCAGGATGCGGGCGGGGCAGGTGCTCTTCACCTACCTGCACCTCGCCGCCTCGCGCGAGTGCACCGACGCCGTGCTCGCCTCGGGCACGACGGCGATCGCCTACGAGACCGTGCAGCTGGCGAACCGCTCGCTGCCGCTGCTCGCCCCCATGTCCGAGGTGGCGGGACGCCTCTCGGTGCAGGTCGGCGCGAACGCCCTGATGAAGGCGAACGGCGGGCGCGGCGTGCTGCTGGGCGGCGTGACCGCCACCCGCCGCGGCAGGGTCGTCGTCATCGGCGGCGGCGCGGCCGGCGAGCAGGCGGCCCGCATCGCCTACGGCATGGGCGCCGAGGTCACCGTCATCGACATCTCGATGCCCCGCCTCAAGCAGCTGGAGGACGAGTTCTCCGGCCGCATCCAGACCCGCACCTCGAATGCGCACAACATCACCGAGGCGCTGAAGGATGCGGATCTCGTGATCGGCTCCGTGCTCATCCCCGGCGAGAAGGCGCCCAAGCTCGTCACCGACGAGATGGTCGCGCAGATGAAGCCGGGCGCGGTGCTCGTCGACATCGCGATCGACCAGGGCGGCTGCTTCGAGAACTCGCGCCCGACGACGCACGACGATCCGACGTTCCGCGTGCACGACACCGTCTACTACTGCGTGGCGAACATGCCGGGCGCGGTGCCCGAGACCTCGACGGCGGCGCTCACGAACGCCACGCTGCCCTACGTCGTGGCGCTGGCCGACCGGGGCTGGGGGGCGGCCCTGGCCGCCGATGAGGCGCTCGCCAAGGGACTGAACGCCCACGCGGGCGTCCTCGCGAACCACGGCGTCTCCGAGGCGTTCCCCGAGCTGCCGTACGCCCCGTACGCCGAGGTCGTCGCGGCGCAGCGGGCGTAGGCCGAACGCCCGGAGGCGCGGTCGCGCGGTCGCGCCGCGGTCACCCTGTCCGGACCGGGTCGCCCGAGGGCGTAGCCTGGAAGGCATGAGTCTGAAGTTCACGTTCGGCGGCGGATCGCCCGATCACCACGACCACGGAAGCGCGCCCGCGGGCGTCGCGGAGCTGCCGCTCACTCCGGCACCGGTCGGCGGCGGGTCGCTCGAGTTCGCGCTGACGCTCGAGGACGCGCGGATCTCGGGCGAGGCGCGCTCGGAGAGCGGGGTCGCCTACGCGACGGCGGGCAAGGCCGTGACCGGGCAGGGGGCCGCCGCGGCGGCCGGCGCGATCCGCTCGGTGCTGTCGCGCCTCGAGGCCGAGCTCGTGGAGCCGCTGCGCACCACCGCCACGTCGATCGAGCTGGTCCTCGACGCCGATTCCCGCGCACGCCTCGGCGTCGATGCCGCGGCGCTGCTGGCCGAGCTCGGGGCGGATCCCGCGGCACCGGCCGTGGACGACGCCCTGCAGGCGCGCACCGGCATCACGGCCGGCACGCCGATCCGCATCGTCGCCGACTGAGGGCCGGCTGAGGCCGGCTGAGGCCGAAGCCCCGCGCCGAGCAGGCCCGCTCAGCCCTGGAAGCGCAGGATGCGGTCGAGCGCCTCGGCCACGGCGGCCTCGCCCGCGGCGTAGGACAGGCGGACGGCGCGATCGCCCGCGGCTTGCCCCGAGCTTGTCGAGGGGTCGAAGTCGACGCCCGGGACGATGGCGACATCCGCCCGCTCCAGCAGCGCCGCGGCGTAGGCGGTGGCGCTGCCGTAGCGCTCGAGCTGCGGGCCGAGCTCACTGTAGTAGTAGAAGGCGCCGTCGCTCGGCGCCGCGTCGCCCCAGTCGAGTGCCGGCTCGGCCTCGAGGATCAGCGCGCGAGCGCGGGCGAAGCCCTCGACCACGGCGTCCCGTTCGGCGTAGCTCTCCGGGGTGAAGGCGGTGAGCGCGAGCTCCTGGGCGGGCGCGGGCGGCGACAGGGCGAAGTTCGAGGCGAGCGCCTCGAAGGGGGCGACGAGGCCCTGCGGCAGCAGCGCCCAGCCCAGGCGCCAGCCTGTCATGCCCCAGTACTTCGAGAACGAGTTGATGACGATCGCCTCGGAATCGAGCTCGGCCGCCGAGGTTCCGCGCGGATCGGGATCGTCCGGAGCCGGGAAGGTGATGCCGTGATAGATCTCGTCGCTGACGAGCCGCACCCCGCGGGCGCGGCACCATTCCACGAGGGCGGTCAGCTCGGATCGGCCGAGCATGGTGCCGGTGGGGTTCGCGGGCGAGGCGATGACGAGCCCCGCGAGCTCGCCGTGCTCCGCGACGGCCGCGTCGAGCAGGGCAGGGGTCGGCTGGTACCGGGTGTCGCCGCCGGTCGGGATCTCGACCACCTGCACGCCGAGCGCCGTGAGGATGTTGCGGTAGGCCGGATAGCCGGGGCTCGCGAGCGCGACGCGATCGCCGGCGTCGAAGGCGGTGAGGAACGCGAGCTGGAAGGCGCCGGAGGAGCCGGTCGTCACTGCCACGCGGCCGGGCTCGACCTCGACACCGTACCAGGAGCGGTAGTGTCCGGCGATGGCCTCGCGCAGGGGCGCCGTGCCGAGCGGCCCGGTGTAGCCCGCGAGTTTCAGCGTGCCGGGCGCGGGGCGCGCGCTGGGCTCGCCGGCGCAGAGCGAGACCACGTCGTGCCCCTCGGCACGGCGGTGCGCGATGCGATCGGTGATGCGCATCACCTCGAAGGCCGGGATCGCGGATCGCCTCGACGCTCCGAGCCGGCGCACCGCACCGGCCTCCGGGGCGGGCAGCCGCCCGGGCGGGGTCTTGAAGGGGCCTCCTGGTCTCGCCATGGCCTCTACGCTACCCCGCCGATCGGGCCCGGAGCTGCACGGTCGACCTGCTGCAGGGCGCCGCGCTCGGTGAGTCGCAGGTAGCCGCTCAGGGCGGCGATGCCCTCGGCGGTGGTGGGGAGCCCCTCTCCGAGCCGGTCGGAGGAGACGAGGTGCGCCGCCCACTGCGCGCGGCTGATCGCCACGTTCAGCCGGTTGCGCATGAGCAGGAACTCGAGCCCGCGCGGCACGTCCTCGGCGCTCGACGCGGCGAGCGTGACGATCGCGATCACGGCCTCCTGCCCCTGGAACTTGTCGACGGTGCCCACGCGCACCCCGTCGAGGCCCGCGGCGGCGAGCGCGAGCGAGACGGTCTCGACCTGCGCGTTGTAGGGCGCGACCACGATGAGATCGTCCCGGGTGAGCCGCCGCTCCCCCTCTCCCGGCTCGCACAGGCTCGCCCGCAGCGAGGAGCGCACAATGCGCACTACCTCCTCGGCCTCCTCCGGCGAGCTGGTCGAGTTGCCGCGGTGCGATACCGGATGCCACACGAGCCCGGCCGGTCCGCCCCCGCGCACTTCGCGCTGCGCGGCGGCGGGGTGCGCGTGCAGCCGCCCCTCGTAGGCCAGCTCGGAGACCACCTCCGCGAGTTCCGGTCGCATGCGCCGCGTCTCCGCGAGGAAGTAGCCGGCATCCTCGGGGATGGTCTCGTGCTCGCCGAGCAGCCAGCCGAGCGCCGAGGTGTCGACGGGCTCGGGATGCGAACCCTGCGAGACCTGGGGCAGCTGCTGCGGGTCGCCGAGCAGCAGCAGACGCTCCGCGGCGACGGAGGCCGCGATCGTCGGCGCCAGCGAGAACTGGCCCGCCTCGTCGACGACGAGCAGGTCGAGGCTCCGGCGCGGCACTCGCGCGGCGTTGCTGAAGTCCCAGGCGGTGCCGCCGATGACAGCGCCGCGGCCCCCGGCGCGGTGCCCCGCGAGGAACGCCGAGTGCCGATCCTTGCCCAGCACGGTGTAGCCCGGAGCGGGAGCCTCGGGATCGAGGCGTCCGCCCTGCGGCACCTTGCCCACCTGGGCGGGGTCGAGGCCCGCCGCGACCACCCCCTCGAGCACGTTCTCGACCACCCTGTGCGACTGCGCGACGACGCCGATGCACCAGCCGTCGCGCTCGATCAGCGTGCGGATCACCCGCGCCGCGAGATAGGTCTTGCCGGTGCCCGGCGGCCCCTGCACCGCCAGCGATGAGCGGTCGAGCCGGCGCAGGCTCGCCACGACGGCTCCGATCGTGCCCGAATCCTCGTCTCCGCCCGCATCGAGGGCCTCACCGGATGCGGGATCGACGAGGCGCGTCCCTCCCCGCAGGCGAGGCGGCACCCTCCGCATGAGGTCGACGACCGGGTCGGCGGGGAAATAGCCGCTGTCGAGCGACGCGACGAGCGCACCGCCCCATTCCTCGATGGCCGGCTTCTGCGCGCCCGGTCGCGGCGGCGGCCCGGGCGCGAGCGCGACGGGCAGCCTTCCGTACGGCGGCATGTCGCCGTCCCGGGTCTCCTGAACGACGATCTCGTTCTCGCCCCGCTCCAGGATGCGCACGAGACGCGTGCCCCGCGCCCCGGGGGCGGAGCCGGGCTGCGGCTCGAACGGGGGCGGGTACTCGTAGAGGAGGTAGGCTTCGCTCCCCTCCTTGAGACTGCTGCCGGGCGCGATCTCGCCGCGCAGGCGCAGCGAGCGGCGGTGCTTGCGCTGTCGCCCCTCGGGCGCCCGCCACTCGTCGTCGATGCCGCTCGCGACGGCGTCGACGAGCATCACGTCGCGCGTGTCCGCCCAGTCCTCGATCGGGTCGACGAGTCGTGCGAAGTGCGCCCACCAGAACGACTTCTGCTCGCGCTGGTGGTAGTCGATGGCGCTGCCCGCGAGCGCGGCTGCGCGGCGATCCGCCGGGTCCTCCGCAAGGCTCGCGTGCAGGGTGAGGGCGGCCGCGACCGTGCTCAACTCGAGCTCGGGCCCGGTCTCGGCACCGCTCTCCGGCTCGGACGCTCCCCCGCTCGGCAGCGGCTGCACCCCGTGCTGCGCCGCGAGGCGCAGCAGCCAGTCGCGCAGGCGCAGGGTCGAGACGCAGTCATAGCGGTTGTAGTCGGCGATCGCCTCGAGGCGGAGGCGGCCCTCGGCCTGACGCTCCGGTTCGTCGGATGCGATGAACGCGCTCGCCTCCGCATATTCCGAGACCGACTGCGCGGCGTTCGTGACCCCCGACTCGTCGCGCAGCTCGTCGCCCATGTAGAGGGGCTCGAGCTTCTTGATCGAGTACGAGCGCGAGCCGACCCTGAGCGCACGGCGGACGATCGGATAGAGGTCGACGAGCACGTGCTCGCGCAGCAGGCGATCGACCTCGGCCTCCCCCACACCGTGACGCGCGGCGATCGACAGCAGGTGAGTCCGCTCGTAGGCGGCGTAGTGGTAGATGCGCATCCCGGGGTGCGCGCGCCGTCGCTCCTCGAAGAGTGCCAGGAAGCGCTCGAGCGCCAAGCGCTCCTCGTCCATGTCGTGCGCCCAGAGCGCGGTGAATCGCTCCTGGGCATCGACCATGCCGAAGAGGTAGTCGAGCCCCCACCTCGCGGTCGCGTCGGAGCCGGGCTCGCGATAGAGCGGATCGCCCTCGAAATCGAAGAAGAGATCGCCGGGGTCCGGCGGAGGGATCGCCGCGAGCTCGGCCGGGTTCGCCACCCGCACCGGCGGCGGCTGCCCGGGAACCGCCTCGAGCTGCACGGCCGCCTGCACCGAGATGCCCGCCAGCGCCGGATCCGCGATGCCCTCGACGGACTCGACGGACGCGGTCGACGAGAACTCCGCGACCTTCTCGATCGTGTCGAAGCCCGCGGCGACGAGCCGATCGCGCTGCGCCCGGCGAATGCCGGCGATGAGCAGCGGATCGCGCGTGCGCTCGATCTCGGGCTCGCACACCTCGCAGCGGCCGCAGCAGGCGACGTCCGGCGCGCCCCAGGCGACGGGCGCCGCGCTCTCACTGCGTCCGTCGGTGCCCCTGGCCCGAGCGCGATCCAGGAGCAGCGCGTGCAACCGCTCGCGCCGCACGCGGAACACGGGCGCGATGTCGGCGAGCCGGTGCCGGCTGCGCGATCCGTCGCCGAGGATCAGGACGACCTCGGGCGAGACCGGGACCCCGAGGCGCTCGAGCTGCTCGGCGTATGCCGCCAGCTGCATGAGCGCGGTCGCCTTCGCCCGGCGGGCGAGCTTCGTGTCCTGCACCTCGTACGAGCCGTCAGGCACGCGCTGCAGGAAGTCGGCGTAGCCGATGAAGGCGATCTCCGGATCCGCATCCGATGCCGGCCGCTGCTCGGGGTCGAAGAACGTCGCCTGGAACACGACCCCCGCCCCGCCCCGCAGCGCGGCGAGCGTCTCGGCCTGGGCTGCGAGCAGCGCGGCCTCGTCGCGCGAGTCGGCGCGCGCGATCTCGATGACCCCACCTGCGGGATCCGCGGATCCGCCGTCGAGTTCGCGATGGTACGCCGCGAGCACCCGCTCCTCGTGCGCGTCCCCCAGGCGGGCGGCGCGCGCCAGCATGGGGTCGTCGTCGGGCGGGACCTCGACGTCGCGCCCGAGCCGCGCGTCGACCCGGCGCAGGAAGGCGAACTCGCACTGCGAGGCCGCGGTCAGGTCGCTCGCGCTGGTGACGAGGCGCTCCCCGCAGCCGTCGGCTCGCTGCTGCAGGAACATGCGCGCTCCTTCCTGTGGGCTGATGTCCCGACGCTACCGCGACCCTCCGACATTCGTGCGAACCGCGGCCGGTGACTGCCGGCTCGCAGCCGCGCACCACACGAGGAAATCGTCTTCACGGGGCGGCTCAGGACGCGGTCATCCCTCTCGTCCGGCCGTTCCGCGCTCCCGGAAGAGCGCCAGCAGCAGCTGCAGCCGCTGAAGCGCGATCTCCGCCGCCTCGGTATCGGGAGACGTGCTCTGGCGGAAGACGAGCCCGTCGAACACGAACCACACCAGATCCGTCATGCCGTCGTCGTCGATGCCGATGCTCAGCAGTCGCTGCTGCACCATCGCGCGATACCGCTCGTAGTACTGCTCGACCGCGGCCTTCAGTTTCGGACGCCGGCGGGCCTCCAGCGCCACCTCGTACTGGAACGCGTGGATATCCGAGTGCTGTTCGGCACGGGCGGCGAAGTTCTCGTCGAAGGCTCCTGGCGCGTCCTCGTCGTATCCCATCCCGGTGACGTCGAGGCTCAGCCCGATGGATCTGATCAGCGACTCGGCGATCAGATCCTCCAGCGTGCCGAAATGGTGACGGACGAGCCCGTGCGCCACGCCGACCTCGTCCGCGACCTTCCGATACGAGACCCGGGTGAGCCCATCGCGCAGCCCGACGGTGATGGTGGCGGCGAGCAGCGCCTCTCTCCCCGGGCTCGTGCGCGCGGGAAGAGAGGCATGGGTTTCGGGGGCACCTTGCATGCACCCAGGTTAGGGCACCTGCTGTGCTCGCAATTCGTCGATGACCTCGCGCGCGGAGGTGATGCCCATCTCGATGGCCCCGTCCACGACCACGCCGTTCCATCCCTTCGCCCAGTCGGCTCCGGCGAAGTGCAGACGCGTGCCCGTGCTGCGGAAATGATGCCAGCCGTCGGTGAAGTGACCGGTCCTGATGGTCGCCCAGGTCTGACCGGACCATTTGTCCGCGACCCAGTCGTGACCGGTGCAGTCGACGACCCTGACGTCCGGGATCCACTGCTCCATGAACGCCTGCGCGGCGGCGACGTCGTCGAGCTCCAGGCGCGCGTGATCCGGGCCGAAGCCGACGAGGATCGTCGTCCCGTCGTCCAGGAAGACCTCGCTGCGGAGCATCGTGATCGGGTGGTCGCTCGGCGCAGAGGCGATCACGCTGTGGTGCCCCTCGATCTTGACCCAGATCTTGCAGCCCGTGCTGTTGGTCTTCTCCCGGACGAGCTCCTGCACTCGCGGGCTGAGCGGCGGCGAGAACTCGATGTGCTCGAGCGCGCCGGTCGGGGCGGTGCAGATGACGGCCGCGGCATCGACGGTGCGCCCGTCCTCCAGAGTCACCTGGGCACGGTCCCGGTCGTGGGTGATCCTCGAGACGGGGGTGCTCAGGTGGATCGGGCCGCGGATGTCGCGGGCGATGGCCTCGTAGATGCCCTTCATCCCGTTCGTCAGCTTGAAGCGCAGGGTCTGCTCGTCGAGCAGCGACATGCTGAAGTCGCTGAGCGAGGCCCAGTGCGCCGCCATCAGGGACGAACCGGTCTCGGTATCGCCCTGGAAGGCGGCCGACCAGTATCCGTCGAAGACGTCGAGCAGTTCCTGCGAGACCCCGCTCCGCCTGGTCACCTCCATGACCGAGAGCCGATCCGCCGCGCGGAACCTGGCGGCGAGCTCGGCGGCCTCGGGCGAGTCGCCTTCGCGCTCGAGCACGGTGAGAGGCTCGTGCGGGTAGGGGAAGAACTCCCTCGCGTCCGCGAAGACGCCCCGCTGCGCCTCGGTGAGCAGATCGTCGAGATCGCTCTCGCTTCCCTGACGGGTCTCGCCCTGGGTGATCCAGTACGCCCGGTCGGTGAAGGGGCTGGGGTAGATGGTCTGCCCGTACCGGGTCATCTCGGTCCAGACGAACGGCTGCATCCAGTGCACCCAGGTGGCGCCGAGCTCGAGCTGCGCTCCCATGCGGGTCTCCGTCCAGGCGCGCCCGCCGATGCGGTCCCGCGCTTCGAACACGGTGACCTCGTATCCTGCGCCCTCGAGTTCTCGAGCGGCGATCAGTCCGGCGAATCCGGCCCCGACGACGATCACGTGCTCCGGTGACGTGCTGTGTTCAAACATCATTGTCCTCACATTTCGAACGACTGTGTCCTGTGGTCTCACTATACACTCGTATAGTTTTTTCTCAAGCCCTTTCCGGGATTCAGGATCCGCACGCGCCGCGCGACCCGCGGACCGCTTCGCAGCCGCATCCGATAGGGTGGAACCACGGGCCCGCCGGACGCGGGCCTCATCGTCGCTGATTTTCATGCATCCGGGCCGCCATTCGGCCCTGCCGGCGCCCGAGGGCGCCGAGACTCTCCGCGGCGAACGGATGCGCGATCCCGCGCACTCGCCGAATCGCAGCGACGCGCGCACGTCCGTCCGTCCGGCCCCCGGCCCCGGTGGGCTCGCGCACGCTGCATCACGACCACGAAAGACCCACGTGACCGATCAGACCTTCGCCGAACTCGGCGTCCCCGCCCCCCTCGCCCACGCGCTCGAGAAGAACGGCAAGGCGGCGCCCTTCCCGATCCAGCGCGACACGCTGCCCGACACGCTGAAGGGCCGCGACGTGCTCGGCCGCGGACGCACGGGCAGCGGCAAGACCATCGCCTTCGCGATCCCGCTCGTCGCGAACCTCGCGGACCAGGTCGAGCAGAAGCGCCGCCCGAACCGCCCCCGCGCCATCGTGCTCGCCCCCACCCGCGAGCTCGTCACCCAGATCGCCGAGACCGTCAAGATGCTCGCGGATCCGGTCGGCGTGCGCGTCACCACGATCTTCGGCGGCATTCCGCAGCGGCGCCAAGAGGCCGTCCTCGAGCGCGGCGTCGACATCGTCGTCGCGGCGCCCGGCCGGCTCGACGACCTCATGAAGCAGCGCCTCGTGAGCCTCGACGGCGTCGAGATCACGGTGCTCGACGAGGCGGATCACATGGCCGACATGGGCTTCCTCCCGGTGGTCACGCGCATCATGAACGCCACGCCGAAGCAGGGGCAGCGCCTGCTCTTCAGCGCGACCCTGGACAACGGGGTCGACGGCATCGTGAAGAAGTACCTGCACGACCCGATCCTGCACTCGGTCGACTCGGCAGAGAGCCCCGTGCCCCAGCTCACGCACCACGTCTTCGAGGTCGCGGGCAAGGATCAGAAGGACGCCCTCATCGAGGCGCTCGCCGGCGGCAGCGAGCGGCGGATCCTCTTCACCCGCATGAAGCACCAGGCGAAGAAGCTCGCGAAGCAGCTGACCGCCCGCGGCATCCCGGCCGTCGAGCTGCAGGGCAACCTGTCGCAGAACGCGCGCGACCGCAACCTCGCCGAGTTCGTCTCGGGCGAGGCGAAGGTGCTCGTCGCGACCGACGTCGCCGCGCGCGGCGTGCACGTCGACGGGGTGGACCTCGTGGTGCACGTCGATCCGCCCGTGGAGCACAAGGCGTACCTGCACCGCTCGGGCCGCACCGCCCGCGCCGGCAACGAGGGCGACGTCGTCACGGTCGTGCTGCCCGAGCAGCGCGGCGAGATGCGCCAGATCATGCGCGCCGCGAAGATCCGGGTGGCGCCGCGCCAGGTGACGGCCGACGACGCCGAGGTAGTCGAGCTCATCGGCGAGGTCGCCCCGCGCGTCGACCCGAAGGAGATCGAGCGCCGCCGCGCGGCCGCCCACCAGGCGCAGCAGCGCGCTGCCGGGCACAACCCGCCCGGGGAAGGCGCATCGACGGGCGCGAACGCCAAGCGCAAGCGCTCGCGCGGCGGGCGCGGCAAGAGCGGCGGCCAGGGTCAGGGCCAGGGTCAGGGCCAGTCGCAGGGCCAGGCCGGGGGCGGCGGACGCCGCGGGGGCGGATCGAGCCAGCGCTCCGGCGAGCAGGCCCGCGGGGGCCAGTCGGCCGGGCGCGGCCAGGGCCGTGCGCGCGCGAGCCAGGGCTCCGGCGCCGTGTACTCGACGAGCTCCCCCGGCATCGCGCCCGCGCCGCGGCCACGCCCGCAGGGCTCGCGCCGCGCGCAGCGCCCCTCGGGCGACTGACCGGCGGCACGGCCGAGCTCCTCCGACGTACCCCTCGCGGGGAAAGATACGTCAATCGGCGCATGCGCCCGGGCCCGCACCCTCCGGAGACTAGGAGACGGAACACCGGAGGGTGGGCTGCGGCGCACCCAGACGCCATGTGAGGAGCGGTACATGACGGCCTGGCCGAAGGGGCGGCGGTACGCTGCGACGTTCAGCTTCGATTTCGACGCCGAGGAGCTCTGGATCGGGGAGAACCCGGCGAACGCGGACTCCCCCGGCGTCCTCTCGCAGGGCGCGTACGGCCCGAAGGTGGGCGTGCCGCTGATCCTCGACCTCCTCCGGAAGTACGGGGTGACGGCGACCTTCTACATCCCCGGCAAGGACGCGCTGCGCCACCCCGACGCCGTGCGGGCCATCATCGCCGAGGGGCACGAGGTCGCCCACCACGGCCACTCCCACACCAACCCGACCCAGCTCGACTTCGAGGAGGAGCGCGCCGAGCTGTACGCGGGCCTCGAGACGCTGCGCGGTTTCGGCGCGGAGGTCACCGGCTACCGCTCGCCCTCGTGGGAGTTCACGCCGCACACCCTCGACCTGCTCGAGGAGGCGGGGCTGCGCTACAGCTCGAACCTGCTCGACCACATCGTGCCCTACCTGCATCCGGATCACGACCTCGTCGAGGTGCCCGTCTCGTGGATCCTCGACGACGCCCCGCATTTCTGGTTCGCGAACGACACTTGGGAGAAGACCATCCGCTCCCCGAAGGAGACGCTCGACGTGTGGCTGCCCGAGATCGACGGCATCGCCGCGCTCGGCGGCCACGTCATGCTGACCTTCCACCCCTTCCTCACCGGCCGCCCCTCGCGCCTCGCCTTCCTCGAGACCCTGCTCGCCCATGTGACGAGCACCGGGGCGTGGGTCGCGCCGACGCGGGAGATCGCCGAGCACGCCCGCGAGCACGGGCCGCTCGAGCTGCGCAGGACGGGAGCCGTGGCATGAGCGCCGAGAGCCCGAGGGGCGCCGAGGGCCCGCGCTACCCCCGTTACCGGGTCCACGGCGACGCGGCGACCCGCTCGCGCCGCTACGGGGAGCTCGCGCGCGCCGAGATCCGCCGCACCCGCGAGGGCTACGAGCGGGCGTTCGCGGCGAAGGGCGTGAGCTGGGACGAGGCGGTCGCCTACTCGCTCGGCTTCGTCCCCGCGATCGAGCGCTGCTTCCCGCACCTCCTCGTCGAGCTGCAGGGGATCGCCGAGGGCTCGGGCCTCTCCTTCGCCGAGGTGCTCACCCTGAACTGCCGCGCCGAGGTGCTCTGGCGAGCGGCGGTGCGCAAGGCCCGATCCGTCGCGCCCTGGTTGCGGGGCGAGTGCAGCAGCTTCGCCCTGGAGCCCCACCGCACGGCTGCGCAGCGGACCCTCGTCGGGCAGAACTGGGATTGGCTCGAAGTGCTCTCCGAGGGCGTCGTCGTGCTGGAGGTGGAGCGCGAGGACGGGCCGAACTACGTCACCGTGGTCGAGGCCGGGCTGCTCGCGAAGACCACGATGAACCAGGCCGGCCTGGCGATCGCCATCAACACCCTCGTCACCTCGCTCGACGGCGGGCCGCACGGGGTGCCCTTCCACGTGCTGGTGCGCGCCGCGGCCGACGCGGAGCACGTCTCGGACGTCGTCGAGATGCTCTCCACCGTTCCCCGCGCCTCGTCCGGCAACTACCTGCTGGGCACCGCGGACGGCGCCGTGCTGAACGTCGAGGTCGCCCCCGGCGATGCGCGCACCGTGCACCCGATCATCGCCATGAACGGCGCGGTGATCCACACCAACCACTTCGTGCGCGACCCGGCCGGCGGATTCGATCTCGCCGCGCAGCAGATGGCCGACAGCTTCGTCCGCTACGGGCGGCTGCAGCAGAGGATCGTCGCGCACGAGGCGCCGCTGAGCGTCGAGGCCCTGCGCGCCGTGCTCTCGGATCACACGGATGCCCCCAACTCGGTGTGCTGCCATCCCGACACGCGCTCGGACGCCGCCGCCCGCTGGGCCACCCTGGTCTCGGCGATCATGGAGCCCGCCACCCGCACACTGCACCTGGCCGAGGGCTCGCCGTGCACGACGGAGTGGCTGGCCCACGACTACTCCGAGCTGCTCGCGCCGCGGTGAGCGACGCCGGTGCGCCCTGGCTCGACGTCAGCTCTCGCTCACGCGACCCGCTCGCTCTCGCGCACGCGGATCTCGATCCACTCCCCGCCCCCCGATCGGCCACCTGGCAGCACCCGCGCGGTGCCCCGCGCCGGACAGAACTCGACACTGCCGAATGTGGAGGTGGGGCACTCCGGCGAAGCCACCAGATAGACCCCGCTCCCGGGGTCGGCGAGCGTCGCCCGCATCCCCTCGGCCGTGCCGTCGAAGGCCGCGAACGCTTCGAGCGAGACGAGGCGCTGCTGCGAAGACTGTAGACGCACGCCTGCGATGCCCACCTCCTCCGGTGCCAGCACATCCCCGGGGTCGCTCCAGAGCGGATGATTCGTGTGGAGCAGCCATTCGTTGCGGGCGAATCGACGCAGGACGGCGCCCTTCGCCGAGCACTCGATGCCGAAGACCCCGTCGCCATCCGCGATCGCGTAGTGCTGTCCGGAGGCGTGCGGGACAGCCGCGAGAAATCCCACGGCGGCCTCCGCATCGCTCTGTTCGAGCACCGCGCGCACGATGAACGCGACAGGAAGCCCCCGAACGCTTCTCGGCAGCTGCAGCAGGGTGTTCACACCGACTGCCACACCGCCCATCCGCATGCCGGCGAGGCCGATCATCCCGGCGGCGCTGAGCACCACCCGCTCTGATGCAGCGTCCTCGCCCTCATCGCGGATGCGCAGCAAAGCCTGCAATCCGTCCATCCAAACGGGCAGATCCATGTTCTGCGCTAAGATCGGCGGACTGTGCGCATCGGCACGACCGGCCACCAGGCTGCAGCCGGTGTCCTCGTCGTCCTCGAACCACCATTCCTCATCCATCAGGTTCAGCGCGAGGATCAGCTCGAACGGCTGCCCGGCACCGTCCGCGATTCCCCGTATCTCCTCGAGCAGCGCAGGGCAGCGCCGCTCCATCGCGGCAAGATCGGGCGAGCGCGTCATGAGCGCCGCGATCCGCCGTCCGGCGTTCCGTCCACGCCCCTCCATGAGGCCGCTCCACCGAGTGATGGCCTCACCGATCTCGCTGCGGAGGGTCTCGCCATGCTGGCGACCTCGTTCGCGTGGACTCCCTTCGAGCAACAGCGCGCGCACGGCTCAGGCTCCCGATGTGAGGCGGCGCTCGATCCCGGGCCCGATGGTCGCCATAACTGAGCCTCCGTTCCGCGTTGTGCTTACACACGGTACGGGTTCGGGGGCGGGCCTTCCATCGGTACATTGACGTAATTCGGCACGGGAACGGACGACGGGTCCGCTCGCAACGCCTCATGCCGATCCGGGTAGGCTGTCCTTCGACAGCGGCGGCCCCATCCGTGGGCCCCCCTTCTCACGGAAGACAGCAGGCATGGATCCAGCACACGCGTTCCGGATCGTCTTCCCGCGCGACCGGGCGCCGGAGCCGCGGGACGGCGGCAATCCCCTGCTGCGCGAGGCGCTCGAGACGACCGAGCTGCAGCGCTACGCGCACCGGCTCTGGCACACCCTGCACGACCGCATCCGGTTCCTGCTGGAGCTGCCCGCCTCGCGCCGCTGGCTCGAGGTGACGCTCACCGCGGAGTACGCGAGCGGCGAGGAGGTCACCCTGGTGGAGGCCGAGACGGTGGCGCTCCCCCACCGCCTCACCGCGCGCGAGCTCGAGGTGCTCACGCTCGTGGCGGCCGGCCACTCGAATCCCACGATCGCCGAGGCGCTCTTCACGAGCCCGCGAACCGTGTCCACCCAGGTCGAGACCATCCGCGGCAAGCTCGGCGCGATCAGCCGGACCGCGGCGGGGGTGCAGGCCTTCCAGAACGGATGGCTGAAGCTGCCCATGCCGGTGCCGGCCGAGATGCTGGGCACGCTGAGCATCTCGGGGCTCGTGGATCGCGCGGGCCGCCCGCCCGCGGCGGCCGGCTCTCCGGAGACCGCACCGAGCTCGCCGAAGCCCCTCCGCCCGGTGCGGCTGGGGCTCGCGTACCCCGCGGGCGGGCCGGCCGGGGCCGACGGCGCGCAGTCCCTCCGCGGGGCGCAGCTGGCCATCGACGAGATCAACTCCCGGGGCGGCATCCGCGGGCGCAGCATCGAGGCCGTCGCGGTCGACGCCGACGTCTACGACCCCGACGGGATCAGCGCCACGTTCGCCGAGCTCCGGTCGCGCGACGTCGACGCCGTGCTCATGAGCTACGTCTTCGACGAGCAGACGGCCTTCGAGGAGGCCGCCAGGATCGGCGTCCCCGTGCTGCACACCATGACCTCGAAGCGGCACCTCGAAGCGGTCGGCGCCGATCCCGAGCGTTTCCGCACGGTCTTCCAGTGCGCCCCGCCGGAGTCGAACTACGGCCCGGGCCTCGTCCGCTTCCTCGACCTGCTCGACAGCCAGGGCACGGGCGGCGGACGCCCGCGCACGGTGCGCTTCGTCGAGACGACAGCCGACGGCGGCCAGATCGCCGACGCGGAGACGCTGCAGCTGCTCGAGCAGCACGGCTGGGAGACCCGGGGCGTCGAGGCGCTCGTCGCCGATCCGGAGTCGATCGAGCGCCTCACGGAGCGGATCCTCGCCGATCCGTCCACGGTGCTCGTGGTCACGGAGTTCCTACCCTCGGTGCTCGCCTCGCTGCTGCTCGCGCTGCGCGCGGCGGCGTGCCGCTCGGTGATCTACACGATCTACACGCCGTCGGTGCCCGAGTTCCTCGCCGAGATGGGCGAGGCCGCGGAGGGGGTGGTCTGGGCGACGGTGTCCGGCACCTACAGCGATCCCTACGGCTCGGAGTTCCGCCGCGCCTACGCCGAGCGGTACGGCGACTCCCCCGGGCTCTCCCAGGCGGGACTCGCCTACGACATGGTGCACGTGATGGCGGCGGCCTGGCAGCAGTCGACCGATCCGAGCGAGGTGTCGGGCACCGTGGCGGCGCTCCGCAGCACCCGCTATCGCGGGGTCAACGGCAGCTACAGCTTCGTCTCGGGGCTGCAGTCGACGATCGCCTACCCCGAGGAGACCAACGATCCGTCGCTCGGCAACGCCCAGCTGATCTTCCAGGTGCAGGAGGGCGAGCACCGATGCCTCGGGCCCGCCCCCTACGGCGACGGGGAGTTCCGCTGGCCCGCGTCCTGCGAGGCCGGGGACTCCTGAGCTAGACCGCCGGGCGGTTCTCGACGTGCGGCTCGGTCACGTACATCATGTTGCCGTCGGGATCGAAGAAGGGGCGGTAGCGGTACCAGACCCCGGAGGGGTGGCGCCACGTCGTGATGTCGTCCTGCACCCACTCCACCTTGCCGTCGAGCTCCGCGATCGCCTCGTCGAGGTCCTCGACCTCGAAGGCGATCGTGTCGTAGCCCACCGGATCCTCGAGGTTCACCGCCGTGCGGCGGTAGACGCTGCTGACGTTCGTCGAGTGGAAGATGTAGAGCACCACGTTGCCGAAGTCGATGGAGGCCCACCGGTCCTCGGGGACCTCGGTCTCCTCGTAGGGGAGGAAGAACGGGAGCCCCAGCGTCCCGTGGTAGAAGTCGACGAGTCGGGGGACATCGTTCGTGATGATGTCCATGTTGTCCATGCGCTTGAGCTTCAGTGCCATCTTCGCTCCTCCTGGTCTCGGCGTGCGTCCCGGCCTGCCGGGCGACGGCCGCGCCTGGGCCGCCGCACCGAACCGGTTCCTCCTACCGTAGGGATCCGCCGTCGTCGCGAGCATCCGTACATTGACGTAAGAGCGCTCCGCCTCCGAGTCGCGGGAAACGCGCAGAAGACGGCAGAATAGAAGCATCCCACCGGCCATGCGCCGCATCGGATCCGACAACCCAGCGAGGAGCCCGCCATGAAGACCATCGCCCGCATCGCAACCACCGCCGTGGTCGCCCTCGCCTCGCTGTTCGTGGCCTCGCCCGCGTTCGCCGCCGAGGACGAGCACGGCGCCGTCGAGCGCTACAACCCGGCCGAAGCGTTCTCCACCGCCGGCGATCCGCTGCAGATCGGCGCCATCATCATCGTCGGCATCGTCCTGCTCGCGCTCGTGCTGATCCTCGCGCAGTGGATCGGCAGCGCCTTCAACAAGAAGCCCCGATCATGAGCGCCGCGGAACGGGTCGCCGCCCTCCGGCTCGAGACGCTCGAGCTGCATCTCACCGATTCGATCCTGACGATCGCGGTGCACCGGCCCGAGGCGCTGAACGCCCTCGCGCCGCAGGTGATCGCCGAGCTGCGCGAGGTCTTCGGCCTGCTGCGCGAACGCCTCGGACGGCCGCTCGTCGCGGACGGCGAGGATCTCGACTGGTCGATCCGGGGGGTCATCCTCACCGGGACCGGCGGCAAGGCCTTCATCGCCGGCGCCGATATCAAGACCATGCAGACCATGACCGTCGACGACGCACGCGTCTACGCCTCCGAGGCGCACGAGCTGTTCTCGTGGATCGAGACGCTGCCGGTGCCCGTCGTCGCAGCGGTCAACGGCTACGCCCTCGGCGGCGGCTGCGAGATCGCGATGGCCTGCGATGTCATCTACGCCTCGGAGAACGCGAAGTTCGGCCAGCCCGAGGTCGCACTCGGCCTCATCCCCGGCTTCGGCGGCTGTGCACGCCTGCAGCAGTACGTGGGCATCGCCCACGCGCGTGAGCTGATCTTCACCGGCCGCCACATCGACGCGCTCGAGGCGGAGCGGATCGGCCTGGTCGCCCGCGTGCTGCCCGACACGGGCGCGCTCGCCGAGGCCGCGCGCACGACCCTGCTGCAGTCGGCCGCGCAGTCGCCCGTCGCGGTGTCGCTCGCCAAGCGCGCCATCCGCGCGGCGCAGGCGCTGCCCACGGACCAGGGCATCGAGGCAGAGCTCGAGGCCTTCGTCGAGTGCTTCGAGAGCGACGATCTGCGCGAGGGCACGACGGCCTTCGTCGAGAAGCGCAAGCCGCAGTTCCCGGGCCGCTAGCCCGGGGACCGTCGGCGCAGTCCGGGCCGCTGACCCGCCTCAGACCGCCTCGGTCCGCCCCTCGGGGTCGCGGATGAAGAGCGCCACGATCACGGCGAGCGTCGAGATCACGCCGCCGGTGAGGAACGCGAGGCGGGTGCCCTCCGCGAGCGCGTGCGAGTCGACGGCCTCAGGGGATCCGGCCGCCGAGACCGCGCCCAGGGTCATCACGGTGACGAAGAGGGCGGTGCCCGCGGCGCCCGCCACCTGCTGCACGGTCGCGACGGTCGCGCTGCCGTGCGAGGCGAGCGACGACGGCAGGGATCCCAGTGAGACCTCGAACAGCGGGGTGAAGGTGTTCGCGAGGCCGATGCTCATCACCACGTGGGTCGCGATCACCTGCCACAGCGGCGTCGTGTCGGTAAACAGCGTCATGGCCCACAGCGAGACCGTGGTGATGATGATGCCCGGGATCAGCACCGGTCGCGCACCCCGACGATCCACCCGCCGCCCGACGTACTGGCCGAGCAGCGCCATCGCGAGCCCGCCCGGCAGCAGCACGAGGCCGGAGACGAGGGTGTCGTAGCCGAGCACGTCCTGCACGTAGATGGGCAGCAGGATCAGGCTGCCGAAGAGCGCCATCGCGAAGATGCCGAACAGCAGCGCCCCGAACGCGAACTGGCGGGTCCGGAAGGTGCGCAGGTCGAGCAGCGCGCGATCCTCCCGCTGCAGCGACACCTGCCGCCACACGAAGGCCGCGAGCCCGGCGACGCCGATGACGATCGGGATCCACGGCGGCACGCTGGCCTGGCCGCTCGCCTGCTCGCCGATCGCGCTGAGCCCGTAGACGAGGCCGCCGAAGCCGAGCAGGGTGAGCAGCACGGAGAGCGGATCGAGGCGCGCCTTGCGCACCTCCCCCACGTTCGGCATGCGCAGCGCGCCCAGCACGAGGGCGATGATGGCGATGGGCAGCACGATGAGGAAGAGCCAGCGCCAGTTCAGGAACTGCAGCACGACGCCCGACAGCGTCGGGCCGAGCGCGGGGGCCACCGAGATCACGACGGAGACGCGGCCCATGATCATGCCGCGCTGGTGCTTCGGCACGGTGGTGGTGACCGTCGTCATGAGCAGCGGCATCATGATGGCGGTGCCGCAGGCCTGGACCACCCGGCCGACCAGCAGGATCTCGAACCCCGGCGCGACCGCGGCGAGCAGCGTGCCCGCGCTGAACAGGCTCATGGCGACGATGAAGAGCGTCCGGGTGCGGACCCGCTGGATGAGCATGCCGGTGATCGGGATCACCACGCTCATGGTGAGCAGGAAGGCCGCGGTGAGCCATTGCCCGGCTGCGGCCGTGATGTCGAGCTCGTGCATGAGCTTCGGCAGCGCCACGCCCATGACCGTCTCGTTGAGTATGACGACGAACGCCGAGACGAGCAGCAGCCAGATGGCCAGCGATTCGCGGGCTCCGAGGGTGCGCTCCCGGTCGTTGTCGCGGGGCGACGAGTCGGGAAGAGAAGGCATGACCGGCCAAGCCTACCGGAGTGAGGTGACGCGCGCACCCCGTGCCGCGATCGCTTGCGGTGCTCCGCTCGCGGCGTAGGCTGAGGGCATGGCCAGATATCTAGACGAGGCGTCGGCCGAGGCCGACGGGTTCACCATCGAGCACGAGCCGGGGCGCAGCCGATTCGTGCTGAAGCAGGCCGGGCGGGAGCTCGGCGAGGCGCACTACACCCTGTTCGAGGGACCGGCGGGGCCGGCCATCGACTTCGACCACACGGTCGTCGACCCCGAGCTGCGCGGCACCGGGCTGTCGGGCCTGCTCGCGCATCGCGCGGTCACCGACGAGGTCGTGCACGGCCGCTCGGTCGCGGCCTCGTGCTGGTTCATCGAGGGCTACCTCGCGAAGCACCCCGAGCTGCTCGAGACCGGCGCGTAGTCCCGCGCAGCCCTCAGAAGTCGGCGCGCACGGGCCACGGCTCGGGCCGCGCTTCGCTCGCGTAATCGCGCTCGTCCTCACCCGTGTCCGGTACGCACTGCTCCCGGAGCCCGGGGGCCAGCCGCTCGAAGAGCAGCGGATCGACGAGGATCTCCTCCGCCCCGCCCGCGGTCGCCGCCGCGACGAGGCGCTCCGCCCGATCCTCCCCGACGATCCTGAGCCGCGCGCCGCGAGCGGTCGCGAGGAACTCCGCGCGTCGGCGCTCGGTGTCGGCGTCGACCGCGGCGTCCGCATCCGCGCCCGGTTCACCGGCGAACGCGCAGTACACGCCCCGCCCGGCCCGGTCCAGGCGCAGCTCGAGGCGCACCGCGTCCCCGGGCTCGAACGCGCCCTCCGCTTCGAGCGCGTGCGCGATGATCCGCGCCCCCGCGACCTCCACCAGCACGATCGGCCACGGCAGCAGCTCGCGCGTGTAGGCCGACCCCGAGGCGCGCAGCACCGTCGCGGCCAGCACGGTGCCGCGGGGCTCGACCTCGCGCCACTCGAGCTCCTCGGAGAGGGAGAACGCGGCGATCTCGCGCGGCGGGTACTGCACCCGGCCGGTGCCCGTATCGAACTGCAGCCTAAACGCGCCCTCGAGCGCGCAGACCGTCAGCTCGAGGCTCGTCACATCGCGCCCGTAGGGCGGCAGCAGCGCCGCGGTGGCGGAGGCGTCGCTCGCCATCATGCAGCCCTCCCCTCGAGCACGGCCGCCGCAGAGACGAGGCCGCGGTCGTAGTTGATCATGCCGAAGCCCGAGACGAGTCCCGTGCGCGCGTCCGGCACCTGCGCGCCGAGCGGCCGGCCGATGAGCTGCCGCAGCGTCTCGTTCACGCCGAGGAAGCCGCCCGCGAAGCCGGCCTGGCCGGTCGAGAGCTGCCCGCCCGAGGTGTTGTGCGGGAAGCTGCCGTCCACCGTGAAGGTATGAGAGCGGATGAACCCTGCGATGTCGCCTTCCGGTGCGAAGCCGAGGTCGCGCAGCTGCATCGCGACGATCGCCGGGTAGTCGTCGTAGCTGTGCGCCACGTCGACATCCGCGGGCCCGAGGCCCGCGCGATCCCACAGCTCTTCCGCACGGGCGGCCCAGCCGCCGCGCGTCTGCACCGGGTCCTCCGGGTACTCGTTGTAGCTCTCGAACGACGACAGCACGCGGACGCCCGGAAGCCCCAGGGCGTCTGCGCGATCCGCCGTCGTGACGAGGAAGGCCTCGGCGCCCGCGCACGGCATCACGCAGTCGAGCAGGCGGATCGGGTCGGCGATGAGCCGGGAGGCCAGGTAGTCCTCGATCGCGTAGGGCTTGCGCATCAGGGCGACCGGGTTCGCGGCCGCGTTCTCCCGCTGCGCCGCGCAGAGCTTGCCGAAGTCGGCGGGCTCGAGGCCGGTCTCGCGCATGAACGCCTGGGTGATGAGCGCGAAGCTGCCGTTCGGGCCGCCCGCCCCGTAGGGCACGACCGCGTCGCGGGAGAACTGCGAGAAGTTCTCGATCAGACCCTCGAAGGCGCCCGGCCGGTTGGTGTCGGCGCCCGCGCAGACCACCGTCTCCGCGTCGCCGAGCGCGACGGCGGCGACCGCGCGGCGTAGCGCGACGAGGCCCGAGGCCCCGCCCACGGTCGGCTGGTCGAGCCAGCGCAGGCGCAGCCCGAGGTGCTCCACGATGCCGATCGCGGTATCGGGCCCCATCGTCATCGAGGCGATCGCGAGCCCGTCGATCTCGGCGGGCTCGATCCCCGCCGACTCGCAGAGGGTGCGGATCGCGCGTCCGAACCAGAACGGCGCCCCGTGCGGCGAGAAGCGCTCGTAGGGCACCGTCGTCGGCGCGCAGACGACGACGTCCGACCCTGCTGGCGCGGCCACGGTCAGTCCCGCCTGAGCACGTAGCCGGCGGCCTCGCGGTCCCAGGTGCTCGCGGTCACGCCGCGCTCGCGCAGCACGAACTTGCGCACCTTCCCGTTCTCGGTGAGCGGCAGCTCGGTCACGAAGTCGACGTAGCGGGGCACGGCGAAGTAGGCGAGGAACTCCTGCGCGCGATCGAGCAGCGCCTCGGGGGCGAGGCTCTGCCCCTGCTTCACCACGACCGCCGCCATCACCTCGTCCTCGGCGAGGTCCGAGCCGACGGGGAACACGGCGACGGCCTCGACCGCCTCGTGCCTGAGCAGCGCCTCCTCGACCTCGAAGGAGGAGATGTTCTCGCCGCGGCGCCGGATCACGTCCTTCAGCCGGTCCACGAACTTGAAGTAGCCGTCCTCGTTCCGCAGCACGCGGTCGCCGGTGTGCAGCCAGAGGTTGCCCCAGGCGGCCACGGTCGCCTCGGGCATCCGGTTGTAGCCGAGCGAGAAGGCGTACGGCTCCCGGGCGCGCAGCAGCAGCTCGCCGGGCGTCCCGTCGGGCACCTCGTCGCCGTGCTCGTCGGCGACCCGCACCTCGAAGCCCTCCTGCACCGTGCCCATCCAGCCGGGGCGGCGCTCGCCGGCGCGCGAGCCGATCACGAAGTTCGACTCGGTCGAGGCGAAGCCGTCGATCAGGCGGATGCCGAAGCGCTCGGCGAACTGATCGGCGACCTGCTCGGGCACGCCGGGGGCCAGCACGCGGTCGAGCGGGATGTCGGCGTCGTCATCCTGTTCGGGCGTCGTGAGCAGGATCGGCACCATCGCGCCGAGGAGGAAGGTGATCGTGGCCCCCGACTCGGTCATCGAGCGGCGGAAGCCGGAGGCCGAGAAGCGGGTCTCGTAGACGATCTTCGCGCCCGCGCGCAGCGCCTGCACGAAGGCGCTGAGGGCGTTCGTGTGGAAGAGCGGCAGCGTCGTCAGCAGCACGTCGTCGGCCTCGATCTCGAGCAGCGAGATGTTGTGGTGCGCCCACCAGTAGTACTGCGCGTGCGGGCAGACGACGCCCTTCGAGAGGCCGGTCGTGCCGGAGGTGTAGAGGATCGCGAAGGGATCGCCCGGGCCGACCGGCACCGGATCCGCCGCCGCGTCGGCCAGCGACCAGCCCTCGCCGGCCTCGGCCGGCGCCCCGACGAGCACGATCCGCAGCGAGGCGTCCGCCTCGCGGACGCGATCCACCAGGTCCTCCTCGGCGAAGACCACGCTCGCACCCGAGTTCGCGAGCATGTGCCGCAGCTGCTCGCCCTTCGCGGCGACGTTCAGCGGTGCGCTCACGGCGCCGAGCCAGGCGGTGCCCAGCACGATCTCGAGGAACTCGGGACGGTTGCGCACCAGCAGGGCGACCGCGTCGCCCCGGCCGATGCCGTAGCTCTCGCGCAGCCGCTGCGCGGCGCGCGCGGCGATCCGCTCGGTCTCCCGGTAGCTCCAGGAGACGCCCTCGAAGCGCACGAGCTCGCGGTCGCCGTGCTGCTCGGCGGCGCCGCGCAGCATCGCCGGAACGGTCCGCTCCGCCATGGGCAGATGCGCGCTCGCGCGCTCCGTCGCTTCGCTCACTCGGCACCCCTTCGTCTCTGCCACCTGCAGTCCCCTTCATCCTACGGTCGAGCCGTCCGACGGAATATGCGGGGATGCGTCCGCCGCCCTAGAGGCTGCCCGGGTGCGCCTACGCAAATCCTTCAATCCGCGACGCCGCGGGGCCCGGACCGCCCTGACGGGTTACAGTGAGAATCATGCCGCGCGAGGGTGGTGATCCGAAGGCGGCGGTCCGAAGAACGGAATCGAGGAGGCAGCGGTGCAACTCGAGGCGAAGGCCGGGGAGGATCCGCCGCCCCCCTGCGTCTACATCGTCGACGACGATCGCGAGCTCTGCGCCTCGCTCGAGTGGCTCGTGGGCTCCGTCGGGCTGGAATCGCACTCCTTCACCTCGGCCACGGCCTTCCTCGAGGCCTTCGACCCCGAGCGGATCGCCTGCCTCATCGTCGACGTGCGCATGCCCGAGATCAGCGGCTTCCGCCTGCAGGAGATCCTGAACGAGCGCCGCGAGCAGCTGCCCGTCATCTTCGTCTCGGCGCACGGCGACATCAAGATGTCGGTGCGCGCCCTGCAGCAGGGGGCCGTGACCTTCATCGAGAAGCCCTACGAGCCGCAGCACATGATCGACGTGGTGCAGGACGCGCTCGCTAGCGCCCGGGAGATGCAGGAGGGGCGGCGGGGCCGCGCCCGCATCGAGGAGATCCTCGACTCCCTGACCCCGCGCGAGCGGGAGGTGCTGCGCTTCGTGATCGAGGGCGAGCCGAGCAAGGTCGTCGCCCACGCGCTCGGCATCAGCACGCGCACCGTCGACGTGCACCGCACGAGGATCCGGGAGAAGTCGGGCGCGCCGAGCCTCGCGGTGCTCGTGCGGGACATCCTGCAGAGCGGGGTCGACCTCGAGGCGCTGGAGGATCGCCGCGGCTGAGCCGCGTGCGCAGTGCGACGCGGATCCGCCGCTCCCTTCTCCGCCCGGATCCGCCCTTCCTCGCGCAATAGACCCTTCTATGTTTGTCAAGCCGGTAACGGTGCGGGCTGGGCAGCGGTGAGTACCCGGTACACATGACGGGCGAGATAGCGTTTGAGGCCACGCCGGATCTCTTTCAGGGTCCGCCCCTGAGCCCGCCGTTTCTCAACATACGCGCGGGTCCGTTCATCATGAGTCATCCGAGTAAGCGCGACCATGTGCAGAGCACGATTCAACCGCCGATCGCCGCCCCGGTTGAGTCGATACCGGACAGTGTTCCCCGAAGACGCCGGGATCGGGTTCACACCCGCGAGCGACGCGAACGCAGCCTCTGACCGGACCCGACCGGGGTGTGACCACACGGTGAGGCAGATCGCGAGCGATACCGGCCCGAACCCGGGCTCCTCCAGCAACGGCGCCGCCGCGCTCGCCCTGACAAGTTCAGTCAGTCGTGCAAGATTCCGGGCCAACTCGTCATCGAGTGCCCGGACCCGTTTCGCGAGTCGGGTCGCTTCCGTCCGAGCGATCTGGTGCGTCAGGGATTCGCTGCGGGCCCGCCATCCGCTCACCTGCCGCAGCCCAGGGCCGGTGAGCGGATGGCGCGCATCAACCCCGAGGTCATGAATGCGCAGCAGCGCGGTGAGCGCGTTCACGCTGCGGGTCCGCTCACCGGTCATCAAGTCGCGGGCCGCGACCAGGACCCGCAGCGAGGCCCGTATCCCGTCTCCCAGGCGCGGGACACGCAGCTGGGTGGTATCGAGCGGGAGCACAGCGGCCGCGATGCGCTGCGCGTCGAGCGGGTCGGACTTCCCGACCCCGTGCCCGCGATGCGTGCCCAAGCGCGGGGCCTCAGCAACCTGGTATCCGGTCGCGGTGACCGCTGCGGTCAGGAGCGCCCCGTAAGAAGCGGTGCCCTCGATCGCCCAGAGTGTTGCGAGATCACCGCCGGTACGGCGGGCGGCCCAAGCGATCGCGCGGGCGATACCCGCGCGATGAGTCGGGAACTCGCGCGTATCGAGGACCTCACCGGTGGTGGTGAGGACGGCGTAGACGTGGTGCCTGGCGTGGGTGTCTACGCCGACGACAAACGGGCGCGTATGCGCGATGCTAGACATGACGGTTGATTCCTTCGGTGCTGACGGACTGCGGGAGTCGGCCGTTCACGGCCGGTACCGGTCCGGGGAGGAATCACTTCGGGACAACACTGTGACGAGTCACACCTCAGAGGTGGACAGCCTTCTGATCAAGTCACCGGAGTGGACCGGGCAGGTACCGGCCGGCCATCCCGCACGGTTGGGCAGGTCTATTGCAAGACACCCCAGGAGAAGGGGGTCGGTGCGCGTATGAGCCACAACCACGGGGACAGCACGGCCGGTACCTACCCTGCCAGCCAGTCCCAGACCAGCTGACACCGATCCTCACAGTGCGCGTATTGCTGCCCGGCCGCGGCTCGGGCGACAACACGCGCACTATTGCGCCCCAGGCGGGGCAGACCGGGGAACGGACCGGGCGAGGCCGAAGCCTCAGCGCACGTTCAGGCCGCCGTTGATGTCCCAGCAGGCACCGGTCACCGACAGCGCCTCGGGGCTCGCGAGCAGCACCGCGGTCTGACCCACGAAGCGAGGCGAGAGCAGCGAGCGCACCGGGATCCCCGCGACGATCTCGCGCAGTCGCTCGGCGGGCACGGACTCGTGCACGACGGGCAGGTCGAGCGGACCCGGCGCGATCGCGTTCACCGTGACGCCCCGCGGGCCGAGCTCGCGCGCGAACACCTTGGTGAGCGAGAGCACGCCCCCCTTCGCGGACGCATAGTGCACCCCCGAAGCCGTGCCGCCGTTCTGGCCGGCCAGCGAGGCGATGTTGACGATGCGACCGTAGCCCTGCTCGGCGAAGCTGCGCCCGAACACCTTGCAGCCCCGGAACACGCCGCCCAGGTTCAGCTGCACTCCCGCGTCGAACTTGTCGGCGTCGATCTCGAGGGGCTTCCCGAAGAGGGTGCGCCCGGCGTTGTTGACGAGCACCGCGGGCTCCCCCAGCGTCTCGCGGGTGCGCCGCAGCACCTCTTCGAACGACGACTCCTCGCGGATGTCGTGCCCGAGACCGACCGTCGATCCGCCGTCCGGATCCGCCGCGGCAGCCGCGGCGACCGCCGCGCCCTCGCGGATGTCGGTGAACGCCACGCGGTAGCCGGCGGCGACGAACTCGTTCGCGATGACGGCGCCGAGTCCGCCCCCGGCGCCGGTGACCACCGCGACCTGAGGCTGATCCTGAGCATTCATCGCAGGATCACTCCGGCAGCTTGACGTCGTCGCGCAGGGTGAGCCCGCGCCCGATCCGCGCCTCGATCTTGGCGTAGCGCCAGAAGGAGTGCTCGCCGACCGGAATGGTGCGCAGGAGGCCGCAGACCTCCTTCACCGTCTGCTGGCTGTCGACGTCCGCGAGCACGTAGGCGGTCCAGGGCCAGCCGGTCGACGGGCCGACCTGGTGCGAGTCGTCGTCGAAGTCGGCGATGTAGTCCACGCCCGGGTGATCCTTCGTCTGCTGCAGGAAGTCCAGCGTCGCCTGCCAGACCGCGCCGCCCGTGCCGGTCGGCAGATCGAAGAAGTTCTGGTTGATGCCCAGGCAGAAGAGGACGCGGAGGGGGAATTGCTCTGACATGGTTCCTTCTCTCTCGAACGGTGCGGAAGCGGTGCGGTGGATCGGGTGGATCCGGATCAGATGAACCCGGGAGGCGCCTCGAGGCCGCTGAGCACGGCCCCCGCCCCATCGTAGATGCCGTCCGCGAGGAAGGCGTGCTGGGGCGGCACCGAGGCGTCCCGCAGCAGCCGCTGCATCGGATGGCCGTCGGCGATGGCGCCGGTGCCCGAGAGGGTGAAGGCCGCCTGCGTCGCGTTCCAGCCCGCCTTCGCCGCCGTGACCGCGGCGAGACGGAGCAAGCCCGCCTGCTTCGGCGACACGGAGACGCCTGCGAGCACGGTCTCCCAGACCTCCTCGGTGATGTCGTAGAAGAAGCCGCGGGCCGAGCGCAGCGCCGCCTCGGCCTTCGCGAGATCCGCCCGGAAGTAGGGCTTGTCGGCCAGGCGCGGCCCGCCGGTGATGCTCGATCTGCCCGAACCCACCTCGGTGACGTAGTCGAGCGCCGCGCGCCCCGTGCCGAGGCCGACGACCGCGAGCACCTGCGCGGCGTAGGCGATCGTCGGGTAGCGGTAGAGCGGCTCGTCGATCGTCGGGGTGCCGCCCCGCACGAAGGTGTACTCCTGCGGCACGATCTTGTCGACCACCCGGAGGTCGTGGCTGCCCGTGCCCTCGAGGCCGAGCACGTTCCAGTTCTCGACGATCTCGACATCGCTCGGGCGCAGGAGCGCCGTGCGCGGCTTGCCCTGCGACTCGGGGCCGCCGCTGATGCCCACGCCCAGCCAGTCGGCCGACTTGCAGCCGCTCGCGAACTTCCACTGCCCGTTGACCCGGAAGCCGGCGTCCGTGAGCTCCGCGTCCTGCACGGGGAAGAGCCCGCCGGCGAAGACGAGGTCGGGGCCGTCGCTGTAGAGCTCGGCCTGCGTCGACTCGGGCAGCGCGGCGAAGTAGATGAGCGCCGAGCCGAAGCTCGCCACCCACCCCGCCGAGGCGTCCACCTGGGAGATCCGCTCGATCTTGCGCAGGAACTCGGCGGGCGGCAGCGGGCTGCCGCCGAAGCGCCGGGGCGTCGAGGCCCGGTAGAGGCCCACCGAGATGAACCGGTCGATGATGTCGCGTGGCACATAGCGATCCCGCGCGAACTCCGCGCGTCGCTCGGCGACGGCGGCGAGCACGCTCTCGAACGCGGCCTCGTCTGTCTTGATCTCCATGCGCCGTCCTTCCCTCGGAGGACTGCCCGCCACGGGCACTCCGTCGTGTCGATTCGACGCTATCGAGGTCTCCGGCGCCGGGCAATGCGCATCCGGCACCTCGCCGCTACGCGCATTCGCGATGCGGGTAAAGGTTTTGCGTAATCCCCGGTCGTTGCGGGGTGGCAGGATGGCCGTATGAGCGGGCGGGACGATGCGGGCGAGCACTTCACCTCTGCCGATTTCGACCCGGCCGACTTCGACCCGGCCGACTTCGATCCGGCCGACTTCGCGCGGATGGTCGAGGCCAGCGCCTACGGGGTGATCATCCACGACGCCGCCACCAAGAACATCCTCTGGGCGAATCCGACCACGCTGCGGATGCTGGGCTTCACGCTCGAGGAGCTGCTCCCCCTCAAGGCGAATCACATGAGTGGCCTGGGCGAGCTGTACAGCCGCTCCCGCGGCGTCGGCTGGCTGCAGGAGGCCGTGGACCGCGGCACGGCGAGCATCGAATGGATGTACCGCACGAAGGACGGCCGGGAGATCCTGACCGAGGCGATCGCGACCCGCCTCGAGCTGGGCGGGCGCGCCGTGATCATGGTGCAGTTCCGGGACATCGAGCGGCTGGAGGAGACGCGTCGCACGCTCACGCGCACCGAGACGATGCTGAACGCCTTTCTCGAGCAGATGCAGGAGGGCGTGCTCGTCGTCGACGACGACGCCCGGGTGACGTTCGCGAGCGCCTCGGCCGAGGAGCTGCTCCGCCGCGAGCCGGGCGCGCTCGCCGACCTCTCGCTGTTCGGGCTCTGCGTCGCGGAGAGCGCGCCCGCGCTGCGCGAGGCGGTGGAGACGAGCCGGCGGGAGGGGCGCTCGCAGCCCTTCCGCTTCGAGGCGCGGCTGCCCGACGGCGGCACCGCCTGGTTCTCCGGCAGCTGCCAGCACGTGCTCGAGGGCGAGCTGGAGGGGCACCTCGTGCTGTTCCACGATGTCACCGAGCGGGTGCTGAGCCGACAGCAGCGTGAGCGCGACCTGCAGCATCTCAACTACCTCGCCCGCTTCAACGCCATGGGCGACATGGCGCGCACGATCGAGCACGAGATCGCCCAGCCGCTCGCGGCGGCGACCAACTACCTGGCGGGCACCCAGCGGCGTCTCGACGCGGGCGGGGCGGATCAGCAGACCGTGCTGCAGGGCATCGCCGGCGCACGGGCGCAGCTCGAGCGCGCCGCCGTGATCATGAAGAGCCTGCGCGACTACGTCACGCATCTCGAGCAGCCGCTGCAGCAGGTCGAGCTGGGCGAGCTGTTCGCGGAGGTGCGCGGCCTGCTCGAGTTGAACGCGATGCAGCGCGGCGTGCAGCTGCGGGTCGCGCTGCCGGAGCACGATGTCCCCGTGTGGTGCGAGCGGGTGCTCACCGGGCAGGTGATGCTCAATCTGTGCTTCAACGCGATCGACGAGATGGCGGAGTGGCCGCTGGCGGAGCGGATCGTGCGCGTCGAGATCGAGCGCACGGAGCACGGCGGCGTGTTCCGCGTCATCGACACCGGGAAGGGCCTCGCGCACATCCCGGACGGCCGGATCTTCGACGGCGCCTTCACCTCGAAGTCGAGCGGGCACGGCATCGGCCTCGCGCTCAGCCACCAGGTGATCCAGCGTCAGGGCGGTGAGATCTCGGCGCGCGAGAACGAGCCGCGCGGGGCCGTCTTCGAGTTCAGCCTGCCCGCGACGGCCGCTGCCGCATGAGGTCGGTGAGATCCTTCTCGATGAGCTGCTGGATCCGCGCGTCGCGCGCCCGCGCGTACTCCTCGGTCCCGCCGCCGCCGTAGTAGGGCTCGCTGGCCCGCGCCTTGAGCGAATCCCCGATCTCGGCCCATGCGGCCTTGCGCGCCCGCTCGGCGGTCGTGCGCAGGTACTCCTCGTCGGCCGCGCGCAGCCGCAGCTGCTCGGCGACGCCCTCGTAGACCTGCTCGCGGTGCCGCAGCGTGCGGCTGTCGCCGTCGCCGTACTCGGCGTCGCGCCACGCGCTGCGTCCGTGCTCGCGGATCTCGCCGCGCACGCGCTTGATGTGCTCGGCGTCGTGCTCGCGCTCGTCGACGACCTCGACGATCGCCTCGCGCACCATGTCGACGATCTGCTGCTCGTCGTAGTCGACGTGCCGCTTCAGCGCGTTCATGATGATGGCGTTCTTCACGGTCATGCGCACGGCGACGTCGGCGACGAGCATGCCCTGCTCGACGATGTCCTCGACGGGGGCGAGCTCGCGGCGCGGCAGCCTCCGCGGCGGTCGCCTGACCCCGCGCTTCCGCCGCTTGAACAGGCCCACCGCGTCTCCCTCTTCTCTGTCCCCTGATGCCTCTGACTGTCCTCTGACGCGCCGGTCCCTCGTCTCCGAATGCGTCTCTCTAAACAGTTGTCAGTTTGCTGCACTATTCCGTGTTTCAGGGCATCAAAATGACAACTGTTTCCGAGAGGGAGGGCGCGTCGGTGGACCCCCATTATCTCAAACGCGGCTGGAGTCTTCCCCGGCCGCGTTCACTCCGCGCCGAACTCGGCCGACAGGAGCGCCCGCAGCTCGCGCAGCGCCCGGTCGAAGCGCAGGGCGTCGGGCCCGCCCGTGCCGATCACCAGGCCGAAGCGTCCGGCGGTGGCGTCGGAGCGGGATCCGACGCCCGAGGCCCCCACAGCGCTGGCGGGCCCCGCGGCCTCAGCGCCGGCCCGGCGCTGCCAGTAGGCGCTGAGGGGCACGGCGCCCAGGCGCCGATCCGCCGCGAGCCCGCAGATCCGGGCCTCGATCTCCGCCGCGCCGCCGCGCTCCGGATCCCCTTCCCCCGGATCGCCCGCGAACTCCAGCACCGCGTGCAGCCCGCCGCTCATCGGCCGCACGCGCACGCCGGCGATGCCGCCGAGCCGCTCGACCACCAGCTCGCGCCGGGCGGCGTAGCGGCGGCGCATGCGGGCGGTGTGGCGCCGCAGCTCGCCACTCGCGAGGTACTCGGCGAGGGCGGCCTGCACGACGGCCGAGACCGGCCCGCCGAGCTCGTGCCGCACGGGCTCGATCACGGCGCGCAGACCGGCGGGGGCGAGCAGGTACCCGGCGGAGAGCGCGGGAGAGACGGTCTTCGAGAAGGTGCCGAGCAGCGCGACCGAGCCGCCGATCGGGTCGTCGAGCGCCGCGAGCGCGGGCAGCGGGCTGCCGGTGTGGCGCAGCTCCGAGTCGTAGTCGTCCTCGACGATCACCGCGCCGGTGCGGGCGGCCCAGGCGAGCAGCTCGCGGCGGCGGCCGAGCGGCAGGGATCCGCCGAGGGGGTACTGGTGGCTCGGGGTGACGATCACCGCATCGAGCCCGCGCTCGGGCAGAGCCCGCGCGTCGAGCCCCTCGGCGTCGGCGGGCAGCGCCACGATCTCGGCGCTGTGCCGGGCCGCGACGCGGCGCAGCGAGGGGTAGCCGGGATCCTCCACGCCGACCGCGAGCGCCCGCCCCCGCCCGCCCGCGAGGGCGGCGAGCAGCAGGTCGAGCCCGTCGCGCGCGCCCGCGGTGACGATGACGTCGGCGGCGGGACGCTGGGTGCCGCGCATGCGGCGCAGGTGCTCGGCGATCTCCTCGCGCAGGCGCGGGTCGCCGAGCTCGGGGGCCTCGAGGTGGGCGCGGGCGGCGGCGCGGCGCCAGGCCGCCCGCCACGCCGGGGTGTCGACGGCGCTCGTGTCGGGCACGCCCACGGTGAGCGGGCCCGGGCGCGCTGCTGTCGGCACGGCAGAGGGCGGATCCGCCCGTCCCGCGATCGGAGCTTGCGCCGCGCGCGTCCCTCCCCCGCGCACGGCGCCCCGCACCGCGCCGAGCTCGGGGTGCACGACGGTGCCGCGTCCGTGTCCGGCGAGCAGATAGCCTTCCGCGATCAGCTGCTCGTAGGCGGCCACCGCGACGCCGCGCGCGACGCCGAGCCTCGCGGCGAGGCCGCGCGTCGCGGGCAGCGCCTCGCCGGGCCGCAGCGCCCCGCGGTCGATCGCGTCGCGCAGGGCGGCCGCGAGCTGCACGGGCAGCGGAGCCTCCGCTCCGCGGTCGAGCGCGATGGGCAGCTCGGCCGGGGTTCGGCGGGCAGCGGCGCGGCGGACGGCTGACGGCATGCCTCCAGTCTGCCATCGCCGAGCCTCTTGGTCCATTTCAACTCTTCGATCTTGGATCTTGCAGCGGACCAATGCGAAGCACGAATCTTGAGAGTATGAGCGACAACACTGCATCGAACACCCCCGTCACCGGTTCCCCCCTCGTCAAGCGCGGCCTCGCCGACATGCTGAAGGGCGGCGTCATCATGGACGTCGTCACCCCCGAGCAGGCCCGCATCGCCGAGGACGCCGGCGCCGTCGCCGTCATGGCGCTCGAGCGCGTGCCCGCCGACATCCGCGCGCAGGGGGGCGTCGCCCGCATGAGCGATCCGGACCTCATCGACGGCATCAAGGCCGCGGTGTCGATCCCCGTCATGGCGAAGGCCCGCATCGGCCACTTCGTCGAGGCCCAGGTGCTCGAGGCGCTCGAGGTCGACTACATCGACGAGAGCGAGGTGCTCTCCCCCGCCGACTACGTGAACCACATCGACAAGCAGGGCTTCACCGTGCCCTTCGTCTGCGGCGCGACGAACCTCGGCGAGGCGCTCAGGCGCATCACCGAGGGCGCGGCGATGATCCGTTCGAAGGGCGAGGCCGGCACGGGCGATGTGTCGGAGGCGACCAAGCACATCCGCACCATCAAGGGCGAGATCGCGCGGCTCGGGGCCCTGAACGACGACGAGCTCTACGTCGCGGCGAAGGAGCTGCAGGCGTCCTACGACCTCGTGCTCGAGGTCGCACGCACCGGGACGCTGCCGGTCGTGCTCTTCACCGCGGGCGGCGTGGCCACCCCCGCCGACGCGGCGATGATGATGCAGCTCGGCGCGGACGGCGTGTTCGTCGGCTCGGGCATCTTCAAGTCGGGCAACCCCGAGGCCCGCGCCGCGGCGATTGTGAAGGCGACCGCGCGCTACGACGATCCGAAGGCGATCGCCGACGCCTCGCGCGGCCTCGGCGAGGCGATGGTCGGCATCAACGTGGCGGATCTGCCGGCGCCTCATAGGCTCGCCGAGCGCGGCTGGTGACCGCGGTCGCTTCGGGATCCGCGCCGACCGCGGGCGTGCTCGCCCTGCAGGGCGGGGTCGCCGAGCACGCCCGCGTGCTCGAGGGGCTCGGCGCGCGGGTCGTGCTCGTGCGGCGCGAGGAGAATCTCGTCGGCCCCGACGGACCGCGCCTCGACGCGCTCGTGCTGCCCGGCGGCGAGTCGAGCACCCAGGACCGGCTGCTGCGCCTGCTCGACCTCTTCGAGCCGCTGCGGAGCGCGATCGCGGACGGGCTCCCCGTGCTCGGCACCTGCGCCGGCCTCATCCTGCTGGCGCGCGAGGTGCTCGACCCCGCTCCCGGTCAGGGCTCGCTGGAGCTGCTCGACGTCGCCGTGCGGCGCAACGCCTTCGGCGCCCAGCTCGTCTCGGCCGAGGCGCAGTTCGCCGCCGACGCCGCAGGGGTCGAGGGGCTCGGCGAGGGCGGCGCGGTGCGCGGCGCCCTGATCCGCGCCCCCGAGATCTCCGCGCTGGGTCCCGGGGCGCGCACGGTCGTCACGCACGAGGGCCACGTGCTGGGGGCGACCTCGATCGACCCGGATGCCGCGGTCGATCCCGGATCCGCGGCCCCGCTCGGCCGGGTCACGGGCATCTCGTTCCACCCCGAGCTCTCGGACGACCCGGCCTTCCACCGCGCCCTGCTCGCGCAGGCGCGCTGACGCGCCCCGGTCGGCACGCACCCCGCGCCAGGCCGGCACCGCACCCGTCGCCCCGGTCGCTCCCGCGCCCATCGCCTCTTGGCGGCCGGGTCCTCGCCGGGTAGCGTGGGAAGCCCGGCGCACGAGGAATGGAGCGACGATGATCCGCATCGGAATGGTGACGATCGACACGCGCGATGCGCGCAAGCTGGCCGCCTGGTGGGCCGAACGACTCGGCGGCGAGATCACGACCGATATGGACGGCTGGTTCTGCGTGGTGAGCCTGCCCGGGTCGGAGACGGCGCTCGGCTTCCAGAAGATCGACGATCCGACTCCCGGCAAGAACCGCCTGCACCTCGATCTCAGCCGCGAACCCGGGGACGACCGCGAGCGTCTCGTCGCGGAGTGGATCGCCGCAGGGGCGACGCACCTCGGCCGACGCGGCGAGGAGGGCTTCCTCTGGGACACCTTCGCCGATCCCGACGGCAACGAGTTCTGCATCGACGACCCGGAGGGCTAGGGCCCGCAGGCCGGGGCTCCCGCAGGAGCCGCCGCTCAGCCCAGCACGAGAGGCCGCTCCCCCGGGAGATCGCGAGGATCGAGGATCGCGGCGACCTCGGCGGCGTCGACGTCCTCGACCCGCGCGGGCGTCCAGCGCGGCGAGCTGTCCTTGTCGACGAGCTGCGCGCGCACGCCCTCGACGAAGTTGGGATGCCCGATCATGCGGCCGAGCACCCGCAGGTCGTCCCCCAGCACCGCGGCGAGGTCGAGGCCCAGCGCGCGGGTGCGGGCGAGCTGCGCGAGCGTCACCGCGATCGAGACGGGGTTCATGCCCCGCGCCGTCTCGGCGGCGGCGCGGGCCTCGGCGCGGTCCGAGGCCTCGAGCTCCGCGAGCAGCCGCACCGCTGCCGCCGCGGGATCCGCCATCACCGATCCGGCGTCGCCGAGCGCCGCCTCGGCGATCGGGTCGAACCACTCGCGCGCGGCGGCGAGCGGCGCGGCGGGCGGTGTCGAGGCCAGTCCCTCGACGACCCGGGCAGGGCTCTCGCCCGAGGCGAGGCGATCGGCGAGCGCGGCGATCCGCTCGGACGGCACGAGGCGATCGGCGAAGCCGAGCGCGATCGCGTCGCCCGCCGTCATGCTGCCGGCCGTGATGGCGAGCAGTTCGCCGAGCCGCCCCGGCGCGCGCGCCAGCAGCAGATGGCCGCCCACGTCGGGGGCGATGCCGATCCGCACCTCGGGCATCGCGAGCACGCTCGTCTCGGTGACGACGCGCAGCGCGGCGTGCCCCGTCAGGCCGATGCCGCCGCCCATGGTGATGCCGTGCATGATGCCGACCACGGGCACGGGCGACGAACCCACGGCGTAGTCGGCCTCGTACTCGCGACGCAGGAACTCCAGGCCGACGACGGGATCGCTCGACAGCAGCTTCACGTCGCCGCCGCCGCAGAAGCCGCGCTCGCCGGCTCCGTCGAGCAGCACGGCCGTGCTGCCATCCCGGGCCGCCTCGGCGAGCGCCGCGCACATGGCGTCGGCCATCTCCCGGTTGAAGGCGTTGATGGCGCGCGGACGGTTCATCGTGATCCGCGTGATCGCGCCCTCGCGGCGCACGAGCAGCGGCGGCTCGGCGCTCGCAGCGGCGGCCGGCGACGCGGCCGGCGACGCGGCGGGGGCGGATGCAGAGGCAGGTGCGGCGGTACCGGCGGGCTCGGTCACTGGCGGAGGATCCCTTCGTTCGCGGCAGGGTGCCGCAGTGTCGGCGCGCGGAGCGTCAGGGCGTCGGATGCGCCCCGTCGTAGCGCTGGAACCCACGGTACACGCGGAAGAGCAGCAGCATGATCGCGAGGATCGCGATGCCGCCGACGAGCGCCGGCGCCCAGAGCGCGATCAGCGTGGCGATGCCCCCGGCGATCATGTCGCCCACGCGCGGACCGCCGGCGACGACGACGTAGAAGAGTCCCTGCATCCGGCCGCGCACCTCGTCCGGTGCGGCCGCCTGCATGATCGTGCTGCGGAAGATCGCGCTGACGTTGTCCGAGGCCCCCGCCCCCGCGAGCGCCGCGCAGGCGAGCAGCAGCGCCGGAACGATCACCGCCCCGTCGGGGCCCGCGCCGCCGAGCAGCCCCGTGACGAGCAGGACCACGCCGAACAGCGCGATGAACCCGCCGTAGCAGGCGACCGCGCCGGTGACCCAGCGCCCCTGCAGCCGCACCCGGCCGAGCGGCCCGGAGAGCAGGCTGCTGAGCAGCGCGCCCACCGCGAACGCGGCCGTGAGCAGGCCCACGGTGACCGCTCCGCCGCCGAGCACCAGCACGCCGACCGCCGGGAACACGACGCGCGGGGTGCCGAGCCCCATCGCGATGAGGTCGATGACGAAGGTCGCGCGCACGTTCGGCGCGTTCTTCAGGAAGCGCATGCTCTCGACGACCGACTTCAGTCCGGGCGCGGCGCGACCGCCCTCGGGCCGGATGCTGGGCAGGCCCAGGATGCCGATGAAGGCCGAGGTGAAGAGCACGACGTCGACGAGGTAGGTCCAGGCGAAGCCGACCGCGGCGACGAGCACGCCCGCGACGGCCGGGCCGACCGTCACCGCGAGGCCCATGGTGATGCCGTTCAGGGCCGAGGCCGCCGGCAGCAGCTGAGTGGGCAGCAGTCGCGGCAGGATCGCGCCGCGCGCGGCCCCCATGATCGTCGAGGCGGCGGCGTTCAGCGCGGCGAGCAGGTAGTAGGGCCAGGTCGCCTCGACGCCGAGGAACGCGATGATCGTCATGGTGCCGATTGAGCACCAGGCGATGACGGCGGTCACGAGCGAGACGAGCCTGCGGTCGAAGCGGTCGGAGAGCGTGCCGCCGATGAAGCCGGAGAGGATCATGGGCCCCAGCGCCCACAGCGCGACGAGCGACACCGCGAGCGTCGACTCCGTGAGCGCGTAGATGTGCAGGCCCACGGCCACGATGGTCAGCTGCGTGCCGATGAAGGAGACGGAGGTGCCGATCCAGAGCCGCGCGAAGGCCGGGCTCTCGCGCAGCGGGGTCGTGTCGGCCAGCAGTCCGCGCAGGCCGCGCCGAGGTGCCCGCGCCGGATCCTCCGGATCCTCCGGATCCCGCGCCGCCCCGGTCCCCGGGGGTTCCCCTGCGTCGCTCACCAGCAAACCCTATACCTCCCGGGCTCCCCGGCCTGTCCTCGGCGCGCTCCGAGCGCGAGGGCGTAGCGTGGGAGAGGTGTACGACGACAGATACTCGGGCGATCCCATCGCGGCGATGAAGCCCCGCCGCGGGCCCGCCCCGCGACAGCAGGTGACGCTCGCGCGCGGGCTCGTGGTCGAGCACACCGAGACCGAGTGGTGCGGCGCCGTGGTCGGCGCCCGCGAGGGGCTCGTGCAGCTCGAGGACGGCCGCGGCAAGGTGCGCGCCTTCCCCCTCTCCGACGGCTTCCTCATCGACGGCAGGCCGGTGACGCTCGTCATGCCGCAGCGCGCCCCGCAGCGGCGGGTGAAGGCATCGGGCTCGCTCGCCGTGCAGCAGCAGCGCGCCCGCGTCGCCATGCCGAGCCGCATCTTCGTCGAGGGCAGGCACGACGCCGAGCTCGTCGAGCAGGTGTGGGGCGACGACCTGCGCGTCGAGGGCGTCGTCGTCGAACTGCTCGACGGCGCCGACAATCTCGAGCGGATGCTCGCCGAGTTCGGTCCGGGGCCGGGGCGGCGCGCGGGCGTGCTGCTCGACCACCTCGTGGCCGGCAGCAAGGAGACGCGGATCGCGGAGGCCATCGCCCGCGGCCCGCACGGGGCGCACGTGCTCGTGCTCGGCCACCCCTTCGTCGACGTCTGGGCGGCGGTGAAACCCGAGCGGCTGGGGCTCGAGGCGTGGCCCGAGATCCCGCGCGACATCGAGTGGAAGACCGGCATCTGCCGGGCGCTCGGCTGGCCCGCCGAGGAGCCGGCCGACATCGCCGAGGCCTGGTCGCGGATCCGCGGTCGCGTGCGCTCGTACCGCGACCTCGAGCCGGCCCTGCTCGGGCGCATGGAGGAGCTCATCGACTTCGTGACGGCGGGCGCGCAGTGAGCGGCGCATCCGCGAATGCGCAGGGGGACGAGCCCCGTCCCTGGCCCTTCGCCCGACTCGGGTATCTGTACGCGACCGCCTTCGGCATGGTCTGGGGCTTCATCTGGAGCACCGGCCGGGTGCGGCGCATCGACGGGCTCTGGGTCTTCACGGGCATGCCGAAGTGGACCTTCGGCCGCGGCGGCAGCTGCGTCGGCGCCTGCTATCTCACCTCCGACAACGACGGGGAAGCCGTACTGCGGCACGAGCGAGTGCACCAGGCGCAGTGGCGCCGCTACGGCATGGCGCTGCCGATCCTCTACCAGCTCGCGGGTCGCGACCCGCGGAAGAACCGCTTCGAGATCGAGGCCGGGCTGAAGGACGGCGGCTACCTCTAGGCCGGCGGGAAATGCGCTCCGCCTCTTCGTCTCGCCATGGCGAGCCGGATAGGCTCGTCGACATGAGCGATGCCGCAATCCCTGTCGACGCAGATGACGAGTTCCGCTTCCTGGCCGGCGACGCGGAGCGCGTCGGCCGATCCGCGCCGCTGCCCGAGGTCGAGCGCGTGGTCGTGGAGGCCACCGAGGGGCGCAGGATCGCCGGCCTCAGCTGGCAGCCGGGCACTCCCCCGGAGTACGTCTTCCTGCACGGCGCCGGGCTGAACGCCCACGGCTACGACCCGACGGTGCTCGCGCTCGACGTCCCCGCCCTCGCCCTCGACCTGCCGGGGCACGGCCGCAGCGACTGGCGCGAGGACGCGAACTACAGCCCCGATCTGCTGGCCGCGGACGTCGCCATCGCGCTCGGAGTCCTCGCGCCCGAGCCGGTCACCCTCGTGGGGCACTCCCTCGGCGGCCTCACCGCGATGCTCGTCGCGGCGGCCCGGCCCGAGGCGATCCGCCGCCTCGTCGTCATCGACATCACCCCGGGCGTCGTGCCGAGTCGCGACGCCGGCTCGATCTCCGAGTTCATCACCGGCCAGCGCGACTACGCCACGCACGAGGAGATCGTGGATCGCGCGATCGCCTTCGGCATCGGCAGCGACCGCGCCGCGCTCACCCGCGGGGTCGCGCTCAACACCCGCCGCCGCCCCGACGGGCGCTGGGAGTGGACGCACCACCTCGCCCACCTCGAGGGTCTGCCGATCGCGGCGAGCGACGATCCGGCGCCGCTGGCGCCGCTCTGGGGCGCGCTCGAGGCGATCGCCGCGGCCGGCGTTCCGCTGACGCTCATCGCGGCGAGCGAGGGGCTCGTCGGCGAGGCGCTCCGCGAGGAGTGGGCGGATCGGCTGCCGGGCTCGACGGTCGTGACCATCGAGGGCCCGCACAACTTGCACGAGGCCGCGCCGCTCGAGCTCGCGGCGGCACTGCGCGAGGCCCGCTGAGTCGACCCGGCTCCGCCGGCCCCGACCCACGTGGGCACTCGATAGGCGCGGTCGACAGGCACAGTCGAGGAAGCTCGGTCGAACTCGAGGAACCTCAGTCGAGCTCGCGGAACGACGACAGGATCGCCTCGCGCAGCGAGGCCGGCGCCGGCCCCTCGCACGCACGCCGCACGGCGACCGTCAGCTTCTCGAAGACCTGCTGCTCGTCGCGGCAGTCGCCGCACGTCTCGAGGTGCTCGCGGATCGGCGCGCCGTCGGTCTCGCACAGCTCGCCGCGGATGAGCTCCTCGAGGTTCGCGCGAGCGTGCTCGCAGTCGCAGCCGTGCTGTCTCCCGCTCATCGCGCGTCCTCCTCGCTCTTCGCATCGGTGTCCTTCGCATCGGCGCCCGCGACGACCATGCCCTGCTCGCGGGCGTACTCCCCCAGGGCCTGGCGCAAGCGCGCACGGCCTCGGTGCAGACGGCTCATGACCGTGCCGATCGGCCGCTCGATGATGTCGGCGATCTCCTGGTAGCTGAAGCCCTCGACGTCGGCGAGGTAGACCACCATGCGGAAGTCCTCGGGCAGCGCGTTCAGCGCATCGGTCACGACGCCCGAGGGGGTGCGGTCGATCGCCTCCGCCTCGGCGGACCGCGACGACATCGCCGTGGTCGACTCGGCCCCGCCGAGCTGCCAGTCCTCGAGGTCTTCGACGACCCCGAGGTACGGCTCGCGCTGCCGCTTGCGGTAGCCGTTGATGTACGAGTTCGTCATGATCCGGTACAGCCAGGCCTTGAGATTCGTGCCCTCGGTGAAGCTCGCGAACGAGGCGAAGGCCTTCATGAAGGTCTCCTGCACCAGATCCTGCGCGTCCTGCGGCTTGCGCGTCATCTTCATGGCGGCGCCGTACAGCTGATCGAGATAGGGCAGCGCCTCGGCGGAGAAGCGGCGTTCGAGCTTCGCGCGTTCGGCGGCCGAGACCCCCGCGACGCGGGAATCCGGGGCCGGTGTCTCGCTGCTGCTCACGGTTCCCCAGTCTAGGGCGCGACCGTCCGAGCCGCGAAGCGACCCCGGGCCGCCGAGCGGCGGCGGATCCGCGATCGCGAACTCCGCGGCGCCCTCGCGCTCGAGCGTCGCCGTCGCCTCCATCGCGCCTCCCTCTGCGGCCTCGTCGAGGCCCCGCCGCGCGGGGCCGATAGACTGTTCAACCTATGGATGGCGCGATTCATTCCCCTGCCGATACCCCTGCCGAGGCGGTGCTCCCATGCTGATCGCGAAGATAAACGCGGGCCGCGACGACGAGGATCCGGCCGGCCAGGACGAGGGCGGATCCGCCGGACCCGAACCGTGGGCCGCGCCGATCGCGACGGCACCGCTCGATGCGCGGGTGAGCCTGCCGGGTTCGAAGTCGCTGACGAATCGCGAGCTGATCCTCGCCGCGCTCGCCGAGGGGCCCGGGGTGCTGCGCGCCCCCCTGCACTCCCGCGACTCGGCGCTCATGATCGACGGGCTGCGCACCCTCGGCGTGCGGATCGACGAGCTGCCGTCGCCCGGCCCCTTCGGCGCCGACCTGCGCATCACGCCCGCGGCCGAGCTCACGGGTTCGACCTCGATCGCCTGCGGGCTCGCCGGCACGGTGATGCGCTTCATGCCGGCGGTCGCTGCGCTGGCGCTCGGGCCCACCGCCTTCGACGGCGACCCCTACGCCCGCAAGCGCCCGATGCGCCCCGTACTCGATGCGCTGCGAGCGCTCGGCGCGGACATCGCCGACGAGGGCCGCGGGGCGCTTCCCTTCACCGTGCACGGCACCGGCTCGCTGCGCGGCGGTCGCGTCGAGCTCGACGCCTCGCTCTCGAGCCAGTTCGTCTCGGGTCTGCTGCTCGCGGCGCCCCGCTTCGACGAGGGCGTGCACGTCGTGCACACGGGCGAGCGGCTGCCGAGCGTGCCGCACATCGAGATGACGCTCGAGGTGCTCCGGGCGCGCGGGGTGACCGCCGACTCCCCCGCTCCCGGCGAGTGGCGGGTGGCGCCGGGGCCGATCCGCGCGCGCGACCTCAAGGTCGAGCCCGATCTCTCGAACGCCGCCCCCTTCCTCGCCGCGGCGCTCGTCGCCGGCGGCAGCGTCGCCGTGCCGAACTGGCCCGCCGAGACCACGCAGGTGGGCAAGCTGCTGCCCGAGCTCCTTGCGGCGTTCGGGGCCACGGCGCACTTCGATCCCCATACGACGGCGCCGGACTCCGAGCTCAGGATCGAGCTGCAGCATCGGCTGCGCGGGGCGGAGCTGCGCATCCCCGAGGCGGGCGAGCTCGCCCCCACCCTCGTCGGCCTCGCGGCGCTGGCCGCCCACGGCACCGGCGAGGGCGACGGCGAGGCGAGCGAGATCACGGGCATCGGTCATATCCGCCAGCACGAGACCGACCGCATCGCGGCCCTCGTCGCCGAGATCAACGGCCTCGGCGGCCGGGCGGAGGAGCTGCCCGACGGCATCGCGATCCGCCCCGCGACGCTGCACGGCGGATCCTGGCGCTCCTACGAGGACCACCGCATGGCGACGACCGGCGCCCTCATCGGCCTGCGCGTGCCGGGCGTCGTGGTCGACGACATCGACTGCACCGCGAAGACGCTGCCCGAGTTCCCTCGGCTGTGGGATGCGATGCTCGGCGGGTCCGACCCGGTGACCGGGCCGGTCTCGCCCGCGGGAGACCCGCTCGCCCTGGGCGGTCTGCGCGACGGGATGTCCGGGAGGCTGTAGACGCGCATGAGCTGGCTGCCGCCCGACGACGAGGACGACGACGACACGCCCTACGGCGAGTACGCCGATCGCGCCGTGCGGCAGCGCCCCAACCCGAAGGCGAACCGCCCGCGCACAAAGCGGCGGCCCGAGCACGCCGATGCCGTCATCGGCATGGTCACGGGGGTGGATCGCGGCCGCTACGGCGCCCTGATCGCCGCGGGCGCCGATCCGGACGATCCTGCGGAGCGGGGCGTCGTCGCGGCCCGCGCCCGCGAGCTGCGGAACACGCCCATCGTCATCGGCGACCGCGTCCAGCTGGTGGGCGACACGAGCGGCGCCGAGGGCACCCTCGCGCGGATCGTGGGTCTCGAGGAACGCCGCACCGTGCTGCGCCGCAGCGCCGACGACAGCGACCGCGTCGAGCGGGTCATGGTGGCGAACGCCGACCAGATGCTCATCGTCGTGGCCGCCGCGAACCCGGAGCCGCGGGTGCGGCTGGTCGACCGTTACCTCGTGGCCGCGTACGACGCGGGGATCCTCCCGCTCATCTGCGTCACGAAGGTGGATCAGGCCGACCCCGACGAGTTCCTCGCCCACTTCGCCGGGCTCGACGTCCCCGTGTTCAGGACCGCCTGCGGTCCCGACGTAGCGGAGGGACGCTCCCCGGCCGACGCGGAGGCGATCGCAGCTATCCGCGAGGCGCTCGCCGGGCGCACCACCGTCTTCGTCGGGCACTCGGGCGTCGGCAAGTCCACGCTCATCAACGTGCTCGTGCCCGACGCCGACCGGGCGACCGGGCACGTGAACGAGGTCACCGGGCGCGGGCGCCACACCTCCTCGTCGTCGGTCGCGCTGCGGGCGCCGACGCCCGGCTGCGCGGGCGGCGAGACCGGGTGGGTCATCGACACGCCGGGCGTGCGGTCGTTCGGGCTCGGGCACGTGACGGGCGAGAGCGTGCTGCGCGGCTTCATGGAGCTCGCCCCCATCATCGACGAGTGCCCGCGCGGGTGCACCCACCTGGACGACGCTCCCGACTGCGAGCTCGACGCGGCGATCGCCGACGGCCGGCTCGACGAGATCGGCGCGCGCCTGGTGGAGTCGCTGCGGCGGCTGCTGCGCTGATCCGCTCGCGCCGATCCACTTGCGCCGATCCGCCCGCACCGATCCGGGGGCAGCGGTCCGCCGGTGCCGCTCTGCCGGCGCAGGGAACGGCACGGATCCGCCGCTAGGCTGGGCGCATGCCGACCCCGCCCCTCCCGAAGCCGGCCCCCGACCTCGCCCGCGGCCGCCTCACCCTGCTGACGCTGCTGCGGAACCCGGTGCTCAGCCTGGTGCTGCCGATCCTGTGCCTGGTGGTCATGGGGCTCTACTTCTTCGGGATGGGCGCGATCAGTTCGCTGACGACCGCCGGGGCCGTCCTGCTCGGCGTCGGATGGGCCCTGATGGCGCTGGGAGTGGCGTCGAACGCCGTGTCGGTCGGAGCCCTGGCGCGCGCCTACCCGAGGGTCGGCGGCGGCATGGTCGCGTGGATCGTCGTGGGCGGCCTGGCCGTGCCGACGATCGGCATGGTGCTCACCGTCGTCGCCCCGGCGTTCCGCTCGTACGATGCTCTCACGACCGCCAATGCGACCGGTCTGCCCGCGGGATTCGCGCTCTTCCTCATCGCCGTGATCCTGCCGGCCACGTTGCAGCTCGGGGCGGTGACCGCGGTCTCGACCGTGCGGCGCCGCTGGGGCGCGGCGGCCGTCGATCCGCTGCTGGCGTTCCAGGAGGCGCAGCTCGGGCAGCAGGACGAGTTCCTCGCGCAGTACTTCCCTCCGCCGCAGCCCTCCCCGGCTCAGCCGCAGTATCTGCAGCAGCCGCCCTACGCGCCGCAGCCGTACCCCGCGCAACAACAGCCGTACCCCGCGCAACAGCAGCCGTACGCGCCGCAGCCGTACCCGCAGCACTACCAGCACCCGCAGCAGTAGATCACGCGAAAGCATGCGGCGGGGGCGAAAGCACCTCCCGGGTTCACCACCCGATGGGTTCTCTCACCCCCGCCGCATGCTCTCAGCGGAGCCGCGCCGCCAGGACGAGCCCGGTCAGAGCCCGTCGATGACCGCGTTCAGCGTCGCCGACGGCCGCATGACCTGCGACACCAGCTCGGCATCGGGGCGATAGTAGCCACCGATGTCCACGGGCGAGCCCTGCACGGCGTTCAGCTCGCCGACGATCTTCTCCTCGTTCGCGGTGAGCGCCTCGGCGACCGGGGCGAAGGCCGCGGCGAGCTCGGCGTCGTCGCGCTGGTTCGCGAGCTCCTGCGCCCAGTAGAGGGCGAGGTAGAAGTGGCTGCCGCGGTTGTCGATCGTGCCGAGCTTGCGGCCGGGCGAGCGATCCTGCTCGAGGAAGGTGCCGGTGCCGCGGTCGAGCGTGTCGGCGAGCACCTGCGCCTTCTTGTTCCCGGTGAACTCGGCGAGGTGCTCGAGCGACGCCGCGAGCGCGAAGAACTCGCCGAGCGAGTCCCAGCGCAGGTAGTCCTCCGCGAGCAGCTGCTGCACGTGCTTCGGGGCGGATCCGCCGGCGCCGGTCTCGAAGAGTCCGCCGCCCGCGAGCAGCGGCACGATCGAGAGCATCTTGGCGCTCGTGCCCACCTCGAGGATCGGGAACAGGTCGGTCAGGTAGTCGCGCAGCACGTTGCCGGTGACCGAGATCGTGTCCTCGCCGCGGCGGATGCGCTCGAGCGAGTAGCGGGTCGCATCGGCGGGCGCGAGGATCTCGATGGTGAGGCCGCTCGTGTCGTGGTCCGCTAGGTACTCCCGCACCTTGGCGATGAGATTCGCGTCGTGCGCGCGGTTCTCGTCGAGCCAGAACACCGCGGGCGAGCCGGTCGCACGGGCGCGGGCGACGGCGAGCCGCACCCAGTCGCGGATCGGGGTGTCCTTCGTCTGGGTGCCGCGCCAGATGTCGCCGGCGCCGACCTCGTGCGAGAGCAGCACCTCTCCGGCGGCGTTCACGACCTCGACGCGGCCCGGGGCCGCGATCTCGAAGGTCTTGTCGTGGCTGCCGTACTCCTCGGCGGCCTGGGCCATGAGGCCGACGTTCGGCACGGTGCCGATCGTCGCGGGGTCGAGCGGGCCGTTCGCGATCGTGTCCTCGATCGCGGCCTGGTAGACGCCGGCGTACGACGAGTCGGGGATCACTGCGAGCGTGTCGTCCTCGTGGCCGTCGCCGTCCCACAGCTTGCCGCCGTTGCGGATGAGCGCCGGCATCGAGGCGTCGACGATCACGTCGGAGGGCACGTGCAGGTTCGTGATGCCCCGGGTGCTGTCGACGTACGAGAGGCGCGGGCCGCGGGCGATGTCGGCCGCGATCTCCTCGGCGATCTGCGCGCCACCGGGTACCGCGTCGAGGCCCGCGAGGATCGCGCCGAGGCCGTTGTTCGGCGTGAGGCCGGCGGCCGCGAGCGCCTCGCCGTGCTTCTCGAACACATCGGCGAAGAAGGCCTTCACCGCGTGGCCGAAGATGATCGGGTCGCTGACCTTCATCATCGTGGCCTTGAGGTGCAGCGAGTAGAGGACGTCCTCGGCCTGCGCCTGGGCGACGGTCTCGGCGAGGAAGGCGTCGAGCGCGGAGGCCGACAGGAAGGTGCCGTCGATGACCTCGCCGGCGAGCACCGGCAGGCTCTCCTTCAGCACGGTCACCGTGCCGTCGGCGGCGGTGTGGCGGATGGAGAGGGTGTCGCCCTCCGCCATCACGACCGACTTCTCGTTCGCGAAGAAGTCGTCGCCGCCCATCGTGGCCACGCGGGTCTTCGAACCCTCGGCGAAGGGCTTGTTGCGGTGCGGGTGCTTACGGGCGTAGTTCTTGACCGACAGCGGCGCGCGGCGGTCGCTGTTGCCCTGACGCAGCACCGGGTTCACGGCCGAGCCCTTGATGCGGTCGTAGCGGGCCTGGGCCTCGCGCTCCTCGTCGTTCGCCGGCTCGTCCGGGTAGTCGGGCACGTCGAAGCCCTGCGCCTGCAGCTCGGCGATCGCGCCCTTCAGCTGCGGGATCGAGGCCGAGATGTTCGGCAGCTTGATGATGTTCGCCTCGGGAAGCTTCGCCAGCTCGCCGAGCTCGGCGAGCGCATCGCCGACGCGCTGCTCGGGGGTCAGCCGCTCGGGGAAGACGGCGAGGATGCGACCGGAGAGGGAGATGTCCCGGGTATCGATCTCGACATCGGCGACCCCGGTGAAGGCCTGCACGATGGGGAGGAACGAGGCGGTGGCCAGTGCGGGCGCCTCGTCGGTATGCGTGTAGATGATGGTGGAATCGGTCACGTCTGGTCAACTCTTCCGTTCGTTGGCGAATGCGCCTTCCGATCCTACCTCAATCGAGTGCAAAGTATCTCGATGTCGAGAGACTTCGGTGATCGGCCACGGTGCCGCACCGAGTAGGATGAGGGGCGTGACCGAACGCGTGATCCTCGAAGCGGGCAGCCCCGCACCGGACTTCTCCCTCAGCGACCAGAACGGCGACACCGTCTCGCTCTCCGATTTCCGCGGGCGGCGGGTGATCCTCTTCGCCTACCCCGAGGCGCTCACCCCCGGCTGCAGCATGGAGGCCTGCGCCTTCCGCGACGCGGTCGAGCCGCTGCAGGCGGCGGGCTACGCGGTGCTCGGCATCTCCCCCGATGCCGCCGAGAAGCAGAAGCGCTTCGAGGAGCGCGACGGGCTGAACTACCCGCTGCTCAGCGATCCCGATCGCGCAGTGCTCATCGCCTACGGTGCCTACGGCGAGAAGAACAGCTACGGCCGCATCGTGACGAGCGTGATCCGCTCGACCTTCGTCATCGACGCCGAGGGGCGCATCGAGCACGCCCTCTACAACGTCAAGGCCACGGGCCACGTGGCGAGGGTGCGCAAGCTCCTCGGACTCTGAGCGCCCGCCGAACCCGTTCGCGGCCGCGCGCCGCGTCGTGCACCCCTGCGGAACCTGTTGCGTCCCACCGCCGCGGTGCGCGGTTCAGCCCTCCTCGGGCTCCCGGACCATCGGACGCGCGATGAGCGCCGCGGCGAAGCCCGCGAAGGCGAGCAGGATCAGCATCCAGCCGACGAGCGGCTCCGCGAGGCCGAACTGCAGCACGCCGGTGCCCGCGGCGAAGAGCAGGATGTGGATCGTGATGGCGGATCCGCGCACCCAGCTCGCCCGGCTGCGCAGCGCGCCCCAGAGCGTGATGATCACCCACACCCAGGCGATGAGCGCCGAGAGGAAGATGCTGAGCCGCTGCTCGATCGGATCGCCGGTCGCGCCGAAGAAGCCCTGCACGACGGGGATCAATACCGCGAGGCCGCCGACGACCTCCACGACGAGCACGATCACGAGCGCGATCCACGCGATACGGGAACGAGGATGAACGTCAGGTGACGAGGACGTCAACGGAGAGCCTCCAAAATATTTCGGCCGGACTATTGATCTGCTACAAACTTCATGGAAATATATATGTCAGAGAGTTTCGCGCACGCTGCTGTGGGCATTCTCAGCCCCGCAACACAGCACACGGCGCGAGATCAGGCTACTAGCCGGCTTCGGTTTTTCGCTCGCGTGCGCCCGCACAAAGGAGAAAAACCATGGACTGGAGAGAGCAAGCCGCTTGCCTCACCGTCGACCCCGAACTGTTCTTCCCGGTCGGCAACACGGGACCGGCCGTCGAGCAGATCGAACGCGCCAAGGCCGTCTGCGCCCGCTGCAAGGTGACCGAGATGTGCCTGCAGTACGCGATGGACACCGGCCAGGACTCGGGCGTGTGGGGCGGCCTCAGCGAGGACGAGCGCCGCGCCCTGAAGCGCCGCGCCGCGCGCGCCCGCCGCGCTTCCTAAGCACTTCTCCACGAAGGACCCGGACCATTGCGGTTCGGGTCCTTCGTCGTTCAGAGCGCTCACGCCTCGCTGTGGAGACCGAAGTGTCTCTCAGCGAAACCTGGCCGGGCCTGGCGGGAGCGATCGGCACAGCCGATCGCGGATGGACGGTTTCGCGGAGAGACGCTCGGTCTCCGCAGCAGATCAGTCGGTGCCGGCGTCGAAGGCGGCCGACAGGCCGAGCTCGTCGGCGTCCCCGTCGATCCCGCCCACGGCGTCCGCGATCTCCTCGGCGCCGCCCTGCTCGAGCTTGCCCACGAGCTCGGCCGTGGGACCGCCGACGAGGCCGAGCGCCGCGTACTGCTCGAGGCGCTGGCGCGAGTCGGCGATGTCGAGGTTGCGCATGGTGAGCTGGCCGATCCGGTCCTCCGGACCGAAGGCGGCGCCCACCGTGCGCTCCATGGAGAGCTTCTCGGGGTGGTAGCTGAGGTTCGGGCCGGTCGTGTTCAGGATCGTGTAGTCGTCCCCGCGGCGCAGGCGCAACGTGACCTCTCCCGTGACCGCCGAGCCGACCCAGCGCTGCAGCGCCTCGCGCAGCATGAGCGACTGGGGGTCGAGCCAGCGGCCCTCGTACATGAGGCGGCCGAGCTTGCGACCGTCGTTGTGGTACGAGGCCAGCGTGTCCTCGTTGTGGATCGCGTTCACGAGACGCTCGTAGGTGATGTGCAGCAGGGCCATGCCCGGGGCCTCGTAGATGCCGCGCGACTTCGCCTCGATGATGCGGTTCTCGATCTGGTCGCTGACGCCGAGGCCGTGGCGGCCGCCAATCGCGTTCGCCTCGAGCACGAGGGCCACCGGGTCGTCGTAGACGACCCCGTTGATCGCGACGGGCCGGCCCGCCTCGAAGCGCACCGAGACCTCCTCGGTGACGACCTCGACGTCCTCGCGCCACGCGGCGACGCCCATGATCGGCTCGACGATGTCGAGGCCGGCATCGAGGAACTCGAGCTTCTTCGCCTCGTGCGTCGCGCCCCAGATGTTGGCGTCGGTCGAGTAGGCCTTCTCGGTGGCGTCGCGGTAGGGGTAGCCGTTGGCGACGAGCCACTCGCTCATCTCGTGGCGCCCGCCCAGCTCCTCGACGAACTGGCTGTCGAGCCACGGCTTGTAGATGCGCAGAGCGGGGTTCGCCATGAGCCCGTAGCGGTAGAAGCGCTCGATGTCGTTGCCTTTGTAGGTCGAGCCGTCGCCCCAGATGTCGACGCCGTCCTCCTTCATGGCGCGCACGAGCAGGGTGCCCGTGACGGCGCGGCCGAGCGGGGTCGTGTTGAAGTAGGTCTTGCCGCCCGAGCGCACATTGAACGCGCCGCACTGCAGGGCCGCGAAGCCCTCCTCGACGAGCGGCAGCTTGGCGTCGACGTGGCGCGCGATCTCGGCGCCGTAGTCCTTGGCGCGGTCCGCGACCCCGTCGATGTCGGGCTCGTCGTACTGGCCGATGTCGGCGGTGTAGGTGCAGGGGATCGCGCCCTTCTCGCGCATCCACGCGACCGCACAGGAGGTGTCGAGGCCGCCGGAGAACGCGATGCCGACGCGCTCGCCGATCGGCAGGGAAGAAAGCACTTTGGACATGGTTTCTATCCTAGAGCTCCTGCCGGGCGCCCTGGATCCAGGGGCTCCTCGAAGTCCGTCCTTCGTCATTCCGTGCACACGGGACACGTGCGCACGGGACAATCGACTGCACGCAGGCCCCGCCGCGGACACGAAGCCCGCGAAAGGTCAAGAATCGTGGTGTTTGCCAGCGAACACCACGATTCTTGACCTCTCGGCACGGTTCATGACTGATCTCCCCGGCTCCGGCATCGGGTCCACGGGCGAGCCGGTCATGAACCCGCTGCGTCACTTTCCACTCCTCGGGATCCAGCACGGCGAGCACCCGGTCGAAGTCGACATCGTCGGGATCGACCGTCAGACCAGGATCCCGACGACGCGCCAGACCTCGTACTCCACGAACGAACAGTCGGCTGCCGCGCATATGCCAGGGCTGCCGTTCCCTCGTCCGAGACCGCGCCGTAGCCGCCGCGCGTCCTGCCCGCACCCTCTGTCCCGGCGCGGAACCGGCCTAGATCAGCCCGAGCTCGCACACCGTCTCGCGCTCCGCCTTCAGCTCCGCCACCGAGAGATCGATGCGGGCGCGCGAGAACTCGTCGACGGAGAGTCCCTCGACGATCTCCCACTCCCCGTTCGCCGAGCGCACCGGGAACGACGAGATCAGGCCCTCGGGCACCCCGTACTCGCCGCGCGAGACGACGGCCGCGCTCGTCCAGCTGTCCCCGGGCGTGCCGAGCACCCAGTCGCGCATGTGCTCGATCGCGGCGTTGGCCGCAGAGGCGACCGAGGATCCGCCGCGCACGTCGATGATCTCGGCACCGCGCTTCGCGACCCGCTCGATGAAGGCGCCGCGCGCCCACCCGGGGTCGACGACGGAGAGCGCGGGCCGGTCGCCGACGCGGGCGTGGCTGAGATCCGGGTACTGCGTGACCGAGTGGTTGCCCCAGATCGTGACCCCCGATATCCCGGCCACGGGCGCGCCGGCCTCGGCTGCGAGGAGCCCCACGGCGCGGTTGTGGTCGAGCCGGGTGAGCGCGGCGAAGCGGGAGGCGGGCACGTCGGGCGCGTGCTGCTGCGCGATGAGCGCATTCGTGTTCGCGGGGTTGCCGACCACGATCACTCGCACGTCGTCCGCGGCGACCGCGCCGATCGCGCGGCCCTGCGGCCCGAAGATCGCGCCGTTCGCCTGCAGCAGGGCGCTGCGCTCCATGCCCGCCGTGCGCGGGCGCGAGCCGATGAGCAGGGCGATGTTCGCGCCGTCGAAGCCCACCTCCGGGTCGTCGGCGAGGTCGACGCTCGCGAGCAGCGGGAAGGCGCAGTCGGCGAGTTCCAGCGCGGCGCCCTCCGCGGAGCGCATCCCGGCGGGGATCTCGAGCAGGCGCAGGGCGACGGGCTGGTCCGGCCCCAGCATCGCGCCCGAGGCGATGCGGAAGATCGCGGCGTAGCCGATCTGGCCGCCGGCTCCGGTGACGGTCACGGTGACGGGTGCGGTGGTCATGGCTCTCCTTGCTCGTTCATGCGACGCGCGGCGACGGTGCGGCGCGGCGCGAGGACCGCGTCAGCGCGCGTCGAAGGTGCGCGGATCGGGCCCGAAGTTCTGCTGCTCGTCGAGGCCGTCGATGAGCGCCATCTCGGCGTCGCTCAGCGCGAAGTCGAAGATCGCGGCGTTCTCGACCATGCGCGCACGGCGAGTGGTCTTCGGGAACACGATGTTGCCGTGCTGGATGTGCCAGCGCAGCACGATCTGAGCGGGGGTCTTCCCGCGCAGCCGCGCCGGCACCGTGATCTCCTCGCGCTCGAGCAGGTCGCTCTTGCCCTGCGAGAGCGGGCCCCAGGCCTCGATCGCGATCTCGTGCTCGCGGCAGAACTCGACGAGTTCGCGCCGCTGGTGCAGCGGGTGCAGCTCGATCTGGTTCACCGCCGGCACGACGCCGGTCTCGCCGAGCAGCTGCTCGAGATGCTCGACCTCGAAGTTCGAGACCCCGATGGAGCGGGTGCGGCCGGATCCGACGATCTCGACGAGCCCGCGCCACGCGCCGAGCGCCGTGCCGTGCATGGGCACGGGCCAGTGCACGAGGTACAGGTCGACCTGCTCGAGGCCGAGACGCTCGAGGCTCGCGTCGAAGGCGCCGTGCGGATCCTCCTGGTCCGTATTCCACAGCTTGGTGGTGATGAAGAGCTCCTCGCGCGGGATGCCGCTCGACGCGATGGCCCGGCCGACCGCCTCCTCGTTCCCGTAGACGCTCGCGGTGTCGATGTGCCGGTACCCGGTCTCGAGGGCCTCGCTCACGATGCGCTCGGTCTCCGCGGGGTCGACCAGGAACACCCCGAAGCCGAACTGCGGGATGAGGTTCCCGTCGTTCAGCCGGATGTTCGGAATCGGCAGAGCTGTCATCATGGTCCCTTCATAGGCGGTATTCGATTGCACAGTCTACGCCCAGCCAAGGGGCGGTCGAGGGATAATGGAGCGGTCATGTCGCATACCGCACCGGGCTCAGCGCCGCGCATCGAGTTCCCCGAGGAGCTGCCCGTCTCGCAGATGCGGGATGAGATCGAGGCCGCGATCCGCGCCCACCAGGTCGTCGTCGTCGCGGGCGAGACCGGCAGCGGCAAGACCACGCAGCTGCCGAAGATCGCGCTCGCGCTCGGCCGCGAGCGCATCGCCCACACGCAGCCCCGCCGCATCGCCGCGCGCACGATCGCCGAGCGCATCGCGGAGGAGACAGGCACCGAGCTCGGCGATCTCGTCGGCTACCAGGTGCGCTTCACGGACAAGGTGAGCGAGCGCACGCGGATCCGCCTCATGACCGACGGCATCCTGCTGAACGCGATCCACCGCGATCGCGAGCTGCGGGCCTACGACACGATCATCATCGACGAGGCGCACGAGCGAAGCCTCAACATCGACTTCCTGCTCGGCTACCTGAAGACGCTGCTCCCCCGCCGCCCGGACCTCAAGGTGATCATCACGAGCGCCACGATCGACCCCGAGTCGTTCGCGCAGCACTTCGCGGATCCGCGCACCGGCGAGCCCGCCCCCGTCGTGGAGGTGTCGGGGCGCACCTACCCCGTGGAGATCCGGTACCGACCGCTCGTGGAACGCCTCGAGACGGTCGACGCGGAGACCGGCAAGCCCCGCGTCCGCGAGACGGAGCGCGATCTCTTCGACGCGATCGGCGGGGCGGTCGACGAACTCGCGAAGGAGGGGCCGGGCGACGTGCTCGTGTTCCTCTCGGGCGAGGCGGAGATCCGCGACGCCGCCGACTCGCTCAAGGGAAAGGGGGCGGATCGCGGCAGATGCCTCGAGATCCTCCCCCTGTACGGCCGCCTGAGCGCCGCCGAGCAGCACCGCGTGTTCGAGAGACCGAGCGGCGCGAACGCGGGAGCGCGCCGCGTCGTGCTCGCGACGAACGTGGCCGAGACGAGCCTCACGGTGCCCGGCATCCGGTACGTCGTCGACGCCGGCACCGCGCGCATCTCCCGCTACAGCTCGCGCAGCAAGGTGCAGCGCCTGCCCATCGAGCCCGTCTCGCAGGCGAGCGCGAAGCAGCGCTCCGGCCGCTCCGGCCGCACGAGCCCGGGCATCGCGATCCGCCTCTACAGCGAGGAGGACTACGAGAGCCGCCCCGAGTTCACCGAGCCCGAGATCCTGCGCACGGGGCTCGCGAGCGTGATCCTGCAGATGCTCGCGCTCGACCTCGGCGACATCACGGGCTTCCCCTTCCTCACCCCTCCCGACAGTCGCGGCGTGCGCGACGGTCTCGCCCTGCTCGAGGAGCTGGGCGCGGTGCAGACGCGGGGAGCGCGATCTTCAGGGCCGAATGCATCGCATTCGACCGGATCCCGCCGTGAGCCCACAGGCGCGGAATCCTCGGGGTCGAATGCATCGCATTCGACCGGATCCCGCGGTGAGCCCACAGGCGCGGAATCCTCAGGGTCGAATGCATCGCATTCGACCGGATTCCGCGGTGAGCCCACAGGCTCAGGATCGCGCGAGCGCCGGCGCATCACGAAGGTCGGCCGCGAGCTCGCCCGCCTGCCGATCGAACCGCGCTTCGCCCGCATGGTGATCGAGTCGCGGCGGCACGGCGTGACGCCCGAGGTGATCGCGATCGTCGCGGGGCTGACGATCCAGGACGTGCGCGAGCGGCCCGCCGAACAGCGAGCGCACGCCGACCAATTGCACGCCCGCTTCGCCGATCCCCTCGGCGACCTCATGACGCTGCTGAACCTCTGGAACCACCTGCAGGAGCAGCAGTCGGCCCTCTCGTCGAGCGCGTTCCGGCGGCTGTGCAAGGCCGAGTTCCTGAACTTCCTGCGCGTGCGCGAGTGGATGGATCTCGTGCGGCAGCTGACAAGATCGGCGAAGGCCCCGAAACCGCCGGCCGCAGGCGAATCGGGGACGGTTCGGGCACCTACGGAGGCCGGAAGGCCGCCCGGAGCGACCCCGATTTCGGGCAGGGAGGGCGGCACGGGAGACGGCGGCGAATCGGGAGACGGCGGCGGATCGGCGGAACTGATCCACAGGTCCGTGCTCGCGGGCCTGCTGTCGCACATCGGCATCCGCGACGAGCGGCAGGACCGGCGGGCGCCCCAGGGCCGGGGCTCGCGGCCGGGCGCCGAGCGCCGGCGGCCCGCGCAGGATTACCTCGGCAGCCGCGGCACCCGCTTCGCCCTGCACCCCGGCTCGGTGCTGTCGAAGCGCCCGCCCGAGGTCGTCATGAGCGTCGAGCTCGTCGAGACGAGCCGCCTCTTCGCGCGCGGCAACGCCGCGATCGAGCCCGAGTGGGCCGAGGAGCTCGCGGGTCCGCTCGCGAAGCGGCAGATCGGCGAGCCCCACTGGGAGAAGTCGCAGGGCGCCGCCGTCGCGTACGAGCGGGTCACCCTCTACGGCGTGCCCATCGTGCAGCGCCGCCGGGTGCAGCTCTCCCGCTTCGATCCCGAGCACGCCCGCGAGCTCTTCATCCGCCACGCGCTCGTCGAGAGCGACTGGTACGGCGGCGAGCGCGACTCGCCCCACGCCTTCGACCGCGCGAACCGGCAGCTGCGCCGCGAGCTCGAGCAGCTGGAGGAGCGCAGCCGCCGCCGCGACCTGCTCGAGGGCGACGAGGCGGTCTACGACTTCTACGACCGGCGCATTCCCGCGACCATCACGAGCGTGCGCGACTTCGAGGGCTGGTGGAAGGAGGCGCAGCGGAAGCAGCCGAAGCTGCTCACCATGCGCCGCGAGGACCTGCTCGAGGAGGACGCCGAGGAGCGGATCGACGAGGCCGCCTACCCCCGCAGGTGGCAGCACGGCGATCAGACGCTGCAGCTGCGCTACCGCTTCGACCCCACGGCCGAGGACGACGGGGTGACCGTGGCGGTGCCGCTGCCGCTGCTGCCCCGCCTCGACGGCGCCGAGTTCGAGAAGCTCGTACCGGGGCTGCGCGAGGAGCTCGTGACGGCGCTGATCCGCACGCTGCCGAAGGCGATCCGCAAGCACGTGGTGCCGGCCGCGGACTGGGCCCGCACGCTGCTCGCGGCGGTGGGGCCCGCGCTCGACGCCTCGTCGGGCCAGGATGGCGGATCGAGCCTCACCCGGCTGCTGGCCGACGAGATCAGGCGCCGCACGAGCCAGCAGGTCTCCCCCGAGGACTTCGACCCCTCGCGGCTTCCCGCGCATCTCACCCCGACCTTCCGCGTGGTCGACGCGCGCGGCCGCACCCTCGGCGCGGGCAAGGATCTCGCGGCGCTGCAGCGGGCCCATCGCGCCGAGGCGACGAAGGGCGTCGCACGAGTCGCGCAGGCGGCGCTGCCGAAGCACGCGGTCGAGCGCACGGGAGCGACGAAGTGGGACTTCGGCGAGCTGCCGCGGCACGTGGACAGCGCCTATGCGGGCGGCCGCGGGGGCCGGTGCGGCGGCGCGGGCACCGTGCGCGCCTATCCGGCGGTCGTGGATCGCCGGAACTCGGTCGACCTCGTGCTCGTGGCCGACGCGGCCGAGCAGGCGCGGCTCTCGCGGCGCGGCGTGCGGCGGCTCGTCGCCCTGTCGAGCCCGAGCCCGGCGAGCTACGTCCGCGAGCACCTCTCGAACGACGAGAAGCTGCTGCTCGGCGGCGGGCCGCACCGCACCCTCGACGACGCGATCGCCGACGTCTCGCTCGCGGTCGCCGATCGCGTGATCCGCCGCCACTCCCCCGACGGCCTGATCTGGAGCGCGGCCGACTTCGAGGCCGTCGCGGACGACTACGCGCGCTCGCTCATCGACGAGATCTACCGCGGCATCGCCCTCGTCGCACGGGTGCTCGCCGCGGCCCGCGACGCCCGCAAGGCCATCGAGGCGGCGAAGGCGCTCGCGGTGCTCAGCCAGGTGACCGACGCGAAAGCGCAGCTCGACGGGCTGATCTGGGCGGGCGGCGCCTCGGGCGGCGAGGGCTTCGTCGCCCGCACGGGCCTCGAGCGCCTCGAGCGGCTGCCGGTCTACTGCGAGGCGATCCGCCATCGCATGAGCGGGCTGACCGCGAACCCGGGCCGCGATCGCGCGTGGCAGAACGACGTGGATCGCGCTCTCGCGCTCTTCGCCGAGGCCGGCGGCGCGATCCCGCTGCCGCCCGACGCGCCGGAGCGCCTCGTGCGCGTGCGCTGGATGATCGAGGAGCTGCGCGTGAGCCTCTTCGCCCAGCAGCTGCGCACCGCCGAGACGGTCTCGCTCGCCCGCATCCAGAAGGCCCTCGCCGAGCGCTGACTCCGCACTGTCCACCCGGATAGACTCCTGTGGTGGGAATCTATCGCGATCTGGGGCGCAACCCGGGGGTCTACCGCATCCTGCTCGCTCAGTTGACCGCCCGAGTGCCCTTCGGCATGCTGACCATCATCCTGCTGCTGCACATCCAGCTCGTCTACGGCAACTACACCTCGGCGGGCATCATCCTCGCGGCGCTGAGCATCGGCCAGGCCATCTCGGGCCCGCTGTCCAGCCGACTCATGGGCGTCCTGGGCATGCGCCGGGTGCTCATCGTGACGACGCTGATCAGCGCCGCGATGCTGATCCTCGTGGCGCTCACCCGCTTCCCGCTGCCGCTCGTGGCCTGCTTCTCGCTGCTCATCGGCCTGACGACGCCGCCGATCATGCCCGCGGTCAGGGCCATCTACCCGAAGCTGGTGCCCGATCGGCAGGTCACCGCGCTGTTCTCGCTCGACGCGACGGCGCAGGAGATCATCTGGGTCGTCGGCCCGGTGCTCGCCGTGTTCGTCTCGACGCAGATCAGCACCGCCTGGGGCCTCCTGGTCGCCGCCGCCTTCCTCTTCGGCGGCGGGCTCTGGTTCGTGCTCAGCCCCGAGCTCGGCCGGGTGCGGCTGCCGAAGTCGCGCGGCAGGCTCGGCGCGGTGCTGACCCGGCCCACCGTGATCGTCTCGACCGTGATCGGCTTCTTCTTCGTCGCCTCCTTCACCTCGCTCGAGGCCGGGATCGTCTCGGTGTACGGACACGACAGCATCGAGTCGGGGATCGTGCTCGCCGTCTTCTCGGTCGGCTCGATCATGGGCGGTCTCACCCTCGGGCATCGCGAGATCCGCCCGCAGACGCTGCTCGTGCGCACGCTCATGGTGACCGCGGGCACGGCCCTCTGCCTCATCAGCCAGGAGACCTGGTGGCTCTGCATCGCCGGCTTCCTCGCCGGCATCGGGGTGGCCCCGGCGCTCGCGGCCCTCTTCACGATCGTGAGCGCCACGATCCGCTTCTCGGAGACCGCCGAGGCCTACGGCTGGCTGGGCACCGGGCACCTCGTCGGCGCCGCGGCGGGCTCCGCCGTGGCCGGCATCGTGATCGACCTGCTCGGCCCCGCCGGGGGCATCCTCGTCGCCGTCGGCTTCCTCATCGCCACGGTGGCCGCAGCGGCCGTCACCGTCCCCTGGGTGCCCGACCTGCGCGGCCGCAGCGCGGACCCGATCGCCGACACCGAGCCCATCGGGATTCCCGACGCCCGCTGAGCCCGGCGCTGTGACAGACTGGCAGCGGACCCCAACGACGAGCGCTTCTCGAGGAGAACGACCATGAACACCTTCGCCGTCATCAACCCGGCAACCGGCGAGACCCTCGCCACGTATCCCGACGCCACGGCGGAGGAGATCGAGCAGGCCCTCGCCGCGACCCACCGCACCTACAACGAGTGGTCGCGGAACACCACGGTCGCCGAGCGCGCCGCCCTCGCGATGCGCCTCTCCGAGCTGATGATCGAGCGCCGCAAGGAGCTCGGGGCGATCATCAACCGCGAGATGGGCAAGCCGATGGACCAGGCGATCGGCGAGGCGAAGTTCTCCGCCGCGATCACCGAGGCCTTCGCGAAGAACGCCGAGCAGTGGCTCGCCGACGAGGTGCTCGACGTGGAGGACGGCCTGCGCACCTTCGTGCGCAAGCAGGGCATCGGCGTGATCCTCGGCATCATGCCCTGGAACTACCCCTACTACCAGGTCGCCCGCTTCGCCGTGCCGAACCTGATCCTCGGCAACACGGTGCTGCTCAAGCACGCGAACCAGTGCCGGAATCGGCGCTCGCGCTCGAGCAGCTCTTCCGCGACGCCGGCTTCCCCGAGGGCGCCTACGTCAACCTCTTCGCGACGCACGAGCAGCTCTCCACGGTCATCGCGGACGACCGGGTGCAGGGCGTCTCGCTCACCGGCTCGGAGCGCGCGGGCGCCATCGTGGCCGAGCAGGCCGGCCGGGCGCTCAAGAAGTGCGTGCTCGAGCTGGGCGGCAGCGACGTGTTCCTCGTGCTCGACACCGCCGACATCGACCACGCGGTCGAGCACGCCGTGGGCGGGCGCATGGAGAACACCGGCCAGGCCTGCAACGGCTCCAAGCGCATCGTCGTGATGGACACCCTCTTCGACGAGTTCTCCGAGAAGTTCCTGGCGGCCATCGGCGGCCAGAGCTACGGCGACGACTTCGGCCCGCTCTCCTCCTCCCAGGCCACCGCGACGCTGACGAAGCAGGTGCAGGGTGCGATCGACCAGGGCGCCGAGGTGCTCGTCGGCGACAACTCGCCCGAGGGCAACGTCTACACGCCGACCGTCATCGGCGGCGTGACGCCTCAGATGGACGTCTACAGCCAGGAGCTCTTCGGACCGGTCGCCCAGCTCTACAAGGTGTCGAGCGACGAGGAGGCGATCGAGCTCGCGAACAGCTCGCCCTACGGCCTCGGCTCGGTCATCATCTGCGACGACCTCGAGCGCGCGGAGCGGGTCGGCGACCGGCTCGACGTGGGCATGGTCTTCATCGGCGCGGCCGGCCTCGAGGGTGCCGACGTGCCCTTCGGCGGCGTGAAGAAGTCGGGCTACGGGCGCGAGCTCGGCCAGGGCGGCATGCTCGAGTTCGCGAACAAGAAGCTGTTCCGCTTCGCGGGCTAGCCGCAGTTCCTCGGAAGGGCCGCATGTCCGAACTCATCGACTCCCTGACCCAAGCCGTGCGCTCCGCCCCCGAGGCGGTGCCGCTGCGCCTGCACCTCGCCGAGCTGCTGCTCGCCGACGGGCAGCGCGACCGCGCCTTCGCCGAGCTCGGCCAGGTGCTCGCACAGGATCCGCAGAACGCACGGGCGCTGGAGCTGCTCGGCGTCGGCCTCGCGAGCCCCGGCGCGGCGGACGCGCCAGGCGCGGCTGATCAGGCCGATCCGGTGCCGGCGGGCCCGGCGTCGGCCGATCCTGCGCAGACCGCCCCCGGCGCCCCCGCCGCAGCGGATCCGGCCACGGCCGAACCCGCTGCGGCGACGGATCCGGCCGCCGCGGCCTCGCCGGCACCCCCGGCTGCGGGCACCGACGGCATCGACTGGACCCGCCTCGAGGAGGAGGTCGGCGTCGAGATCGCGCCACCCTTCGTCGGCCGCTCCGGCGACGCCGACGATCCGAAGGAGCACATCCGGATCCCGACCGCTGGCGAGGGCGAAGTGCCGGAGAACGAGGAGGCTCCGCCCGAGCCCGATGTGACGCTCGCCGACATCGGCGGCCTCGATCACGTCAAGGACCGTCTGCGCGTCGCCTTCCTCGAGCCCATGCGCAACCCCGAGATCGCGAAGGTGTTCAGCAAGGGCCTGCGCGGCGGCCTGCTGCTCTACGGTCCGCCAGGCACGGGCAAGACCTTCATCGCCCGGGCGGTCGCGGGCGAGCTCGGCGCGCGCTTCTTCACCGCCACCATGGCCGATATCCTCAACAGCTTCATCGGCGACAGCGAGAAGGCGGTCCGCGCGATCTTCGGCTACGCGAGGCGGCACGCCCCCTGCGTGCTCTTCCTCGACGAGCTCGACGCGATCGGCGGCCGGCGCTCGGGCTTCGGCGCGCATGCCTCGTGGATGCGCAGCGTCGTCAACCAGCTGCTGGTCGAGATGGACGGCGTCGGCTCCGACAACGACGGCGTCTTCATCCTGGCGGCGACGAACCACCCGTGGGATGTGGACGAGGCGCTGATGCGCCCCGGGCGCTTCGACCGCGTCGTGCTCGTGCCGGCGCCCGACGCGCCGGCACGGGCGGCGATCCTGCAGCTCTCCCTCGAGGGGCGCCCCATCGCGGGCATCGATCTCGACGACCTCGTGCGGCGCACCGAGGGCTACTCGGGTGCCGACCTCACCCATCTCGTCTCCACCGCGGCCGAGAAGGCGATGACGGAGTCGATCGCGAGCGGCGAGATCCGGCCCGTCGACATGAACGACCTGCATGCGGCGCTCGAAGAGGTGAAGCCCAGCATCGGGCCCTGGATGCAGGCCGCGCGCAACGTGGTGAACTTCTCCAACGAGGACGGCCGCTGGGACGATCTGCGGACCTATCTCGAGGCGGAGAAGAAACGGAAGAAGTGAGCGGCGGGTTTCAGGGCGAATCGTCCGACACGATCACGCCCCGTCTGCAGCGCGCCGAGCTCTACGTCGCCCAGGGCCGCAACGAGGAGGCACTCGCGGAGATCGACCGCGGACTCGCGGATCAGCCGGGCGAACCCCGGCTGCTGCAGATGCGGGGCTGGCTCCTGCTGCAGCTCGGGTGCCATCGTGAGGCCACCGAGCTGCTGCGCGGGCTGCTCGGAGCACGCCCCGACATGCATCACGCGCGGGCCGTGCTCGCCGAGGCGCTGCGTCTGCAGAAAGATATCGCGGGGGCCGAGGAAGCGATCCTCGCCTGCCTCGACGAGGAACCGGGAGTCGCCGAGTACCACCTGAACTATGCGGCCGTGCTCGCCGACTCGAGCGGGCGCGGCCGCGCCGGACGCCGCGCCAGGAAGCTCGCGCTCGAGCGCATCGGCACCGCGCTCGAGCTCGGCCACGACGACCCCGACGCGCTGCGCTGGGCCGCACAGCTCGTCTGGCAGCTCGGCGACCCCCGGCGGGCGAAGGAGCTCGCCGAGACCGGCCTCGCCATCGCGCCGGAGCACCCGCGCCTGCACGTCCTCCACGCCGACCTCACGGCGGCGCTCACCGAGCCGACGAGTCGCTACGACACCGTCTCCCGGCCGGCTGCCCTCGTACGCGAGATGAGCCGGGTGCTCGCGGCGGATCCGCAGCACCGCGGCGCGCGGCGCGCGCTCTTCACCGAGCTGTGGTCGCAGCGCATGCTCCTGATCGACGCCCCGCTCTCACTGCTCGCGGTGCTCGCCGTCACCGCGGGCGCATCGTTCGGAGCCGCCGGCACTCCCGCCACGCTGCTCACCGGCGCCGGCATCGCGCTGATGATCGCCGTGTTCAGGCTCGTCGGCTACGCGATCGTGGCCGCTCGGGCCGATCGCGGCTTCAGGCGGCAGCTCGGCGGCGCCTCGGGGCTCGATCTGCTGCGGCGCGTGCTCAGCGGCTTCGCGTGGTGCGCGGCGGTCGCAGGCATGATCGCGCTGCCCCTCGTGCGGGACGCCGTGATCGTGCGCTGGCTGATCGTCGCCCTCGGTGCGGCGGCGCTCGCCGGGCTCGCGGCCTCCCTCATCTGGCAGGCCGGATTCCCCGGCCGTGCGCGAACGGTGGGCGGGTACGACGAGGACGGCGACTCCCTGCACCGTCTGCGCGAGCATCGCTCGACATTGACGACCCGCATCGCACTGCGCATCCTCGCCTCCCTCCTTTTCCTGTTCCTCGGCCTCTTCGCGCTGGCCGGTCGACAGGACGCGATTCCCGTGATCTGGGTCTGCATCGGTGCGCTGCTGATGCCCCCGGTGATCGGTCTGCTGATCGTCCGCCGCACGGAGACCGCGACCAGACGCGGTCTTCCCGCCGGCGTCGACGCCCCGCAGGGCTACCGCCCGCCGCGCGCGCCCGGGTTCATCTGGGCCTCGCTCACGGGCGCCGGCGCGATCGCGGCCCTCGTGCTCGGTGCCGCCGCGCTGCCGGTGCTGCCCAACGAGCACGACGCCGACGGCGTCTACGTGCTCGAGTACCCCGAGCCCTCCGGTGAGAGGGATCGGTGCGGCGGCCGACCGGCCTCGCGTCTCGCCTGCCAGCTCGATCGGATCCGGGAGCGGATCGAGTCGACCCGTCTGCCGCCGACGCCGAGCGTTCCGAGCATCCCCGAGGTCCCGGACATCCCCGACTTCTCGGAGCTCGGAGACCTGGGCGGTCACGACATCCCGGGCAACCGCACCGGCGCCGACGCCGACACCGGCACCGACGCCGGAGAGTAGACCCGCTACTCGCCCAGCCGCTTGCGCGAGGCGATCGCGCGATCCGCCTCGCGCTTGTCCTGCTTCTCGCGCAGGGTCTGCCGCTTGTCGTACTCCTTCTTGCCCTTGGCGAGCGCGATCTCGACCTTGGCCCGCCCGTCCTTGAAGTAGAGCCGCAGCGGCACGATGGTCATGCCGCCCTCGCGGGTCTTCTGGAAGAGCTTGTCGATCTGCTGCCGGTGCAGCAGCAGCTTGCGCTTGCGGCGCGGCGCGTGGTTCGTCCACGAGCCGTTCAGGTACTCGGGAATGTACGCGGCGTCGAGCCAGGCCTCGCCGTGCTCGATGAAGACGTAGCCGTCGACGAGCGAGGCGCGCCCCATGCGCAGCGACTTCACCTCGCTGCCCGTGAGCACCATCCCCGCCTCGTAGGTGTCGAGGATGTGGTAGTCGTGCCTCGCCTTCTTGTTCGAGGCGATCAGCTTCTCGCCGGTCTCTCTGGGCATGGCACTCCTTCCGGGATTTCGATGGCGGATCGGACGAACGACCAGCCTACCCACCCCTCAGACAGTTGTCACTTTGGTGCCCTATTCCGCGGTTTGGAGCACCAAAGTGACAACTGTTCGGAGGAGGGGGTCGGTCAGACGCGCAGGTACCGGGCGATCGCGATCTTCGCCGCGATGGCCGAGAGCACGACGCCCACGAGCAGCAGTATCGGCGGCACGATCAGCGATTGCTCGACCGTGATGTAGCTCGTGAAGGGGATCTCCTTCACGAGGAAGCCCTGCACGAAGAATCTCACGATCGCCACCGAGGCCGCGCCGGCGAGCACGGCGCCGATGAGCGCCGCGATGATGCCCTCGAGGATGAACGGCGTCTGGATGAAGCGGTTCGAGGCCCCCACCAGGCGCATGATCCCGATCTCCCTTCTGCGCGAGAACGCCGAGAGCCGGATCGTGGTCGAGATGAGCAGCATGGCGGCGACGAGCATGAGGCCCGCGATCGCGACCGCGGTGTAGCTCGCGACGCCGAGGAAGAGGAAGATGCGGTCGAGGAGGCTGCGCTGATCCGAGACGCTCTGCACCCCCGGGATGCCGGAGAAGGTCTCCTGGATGATCGCCGAGCGCGAGGGATCCTTCAGCTTGACCCAGAAGGTCTGGTTCAGCTGCTCGGGTCGCGTGATCTCGACGATCGGGTTGCCCGCGAACTGCTCCGTGAACTCGGCGTAGGCCTGATCGTGGTCGACGAAGAAGAAGTCGTCGATGTAGGGGGCCAGCGTGGCGCTGCCGAGCGCCTGCTCGACGGCGTCGATCTGCTCCTCGTTCGCGTCCTCGCCCGAACAGGTCGCGCTCTCGTCGTACTGCGTGCAGAGGTAGATCGCCACCTGCGCGCGGTCGTACCAGAAGGTCTTCATCTGCTGCACCTGCAGCTGCATGAGGATCGCGGCGCCCACGAAGGTGAGCGACACGAACGTCACCAGGATCACCGAGATCACCACGGAGAGATTGCGGCGCAGGCCGGTCCAGACCTCACCGAGCACCAAGCCCGCCCTCATCGCACCGGCCCCACATCCGTCTCGTCGTCGCCCAGGCCGAGTCGTTCGGCCACGCTCCCCTGCTGCTCGGCCAGGCGCACCGGGTCGACCGGCTCGAGGAAGGCCGGGATCCGCTTCGCCTCCTCGCGCACCCGCAGCGTCCGCTCGTCGTCGGACTCGCCCGCGGGCAGCTCGACGGCGCTCTCGGGCTGCGCGGCGGCGCCGGACGCCGGAACGCCGGACTGAGCCGGCGGCACAGCGATGGGCGGATGGGCGGGCTGCGGATCCGCGAGCGGTGCGGCGGGCTCCGCGGCGGCGACCGGCGCGGCCCCGGAGATCTCCGCGCCCGCCACCAGCGGCACGGCGGCCTCCGGCGACAGCGTCGCCCGCACCACGTCCTCGCTCGTGCGCAGCACCTGCACGCCCGCGGCGGTGAGATCCTGCACCGGGATCGACGCGGTCTCGCCGTAGCCGCCCTGCTGCTCGTCGCGTACGATGACGCCCTGCGAGAGCTCGATCACGCGCTGCTGCATGATGTCGACGAAGGTGGCCTCGTGCGTCGCCATGACCACGGTGGTGCCGGCGGCGTTGATCGCGCGCAGCAGCTGCATGATGCCGAGGCTCGTCGCCGGGTCGAGGTTGCCCGTGGGCTCGTCGGCCAGCAGGATCGCGGGCTTGTTCACGATCGCCCTAGCGATCGCGACGCGCTGCTGCTCGCCGCCCGAGAGCTCGTGGGGGAAGCGCTTGGCCTTGTTCTCGAGGCCGACCATCTTCAGCGTGTCGGGCACGGCCTCCTGGATGAAGCCGCGCGACTTGCCGATCACCTGCAGCGAGAACGCGACGTTGTCGTAGACGGTCTTGTTCGTGAGCAGGCGGAAGTCCTGGAAGACCACGCCCAGGCTGCGCCTGAAGTAGGGCACCTTGCGGCTGGAGATGCGGCTGAGGTCCTGCCCGAGCACATGGATCGAGCCCTTGCTCTGCTGCTCCTCGCGCAGGATCAGACGGATGCAGCTGGACTTGCCCGAGCCGGAGGCGCCGACGATGAAGACGAACTCGCCCCGGTCGATCTGGAAGTTCACGCCGTCGAGTGCCGGGCGCTGCGTGCCGCGGTACTTCTTGGTGACGTTCTCGAAGAGGATCATGACGGGTGCGACTCTACGCGCCCCGGACCGCGGGGCGGCGACGGCGCGCCCGGGATCGCCCGGTTCTCAGGAAGCGTCGCAGCGCCGCAGCACCGCGAACGAGACTATTGGGCGCTCGGGCCGGGTCGCCGGCGTGGCGATCCCGATTCTGGCGTATTTGCGGTTCGGAGATATGCAGGATCGCATATCGCCGAACCGCAATCAAACGCTGGAATCGGGATCGCCACGCCGGCGACCCACCCCGCACGCACCTACTTGTTGAGGGAGCGCCAGCGGATGCCCGCCGCGATGAACCCGTCGAGGTCGCCGTCGAACACCGCGTCGGGGCGCGAGGACTCGTGGCCGGTGCGCAGATCCTTCACGAGCTGCTGGCCGTAGAGGAAGTAGGAGCGGATCTGATCGCCCCAGCTCGCGGTGATCGATCCGGCGAGCTCCTTCTTCTTGGCGGCCTCCTCCTCCTGCTGCAACAGCAGGAGTCGGGTCTGCAGCAGCCGCATCGCGGCCGCACGGTTCTGGATCTGGCTCTTCTCGTTCTGCATCGAGATCACGATGCCGGTCGGAATGTGGGTGATGCGCACGGCCGAGTCGGTCGTGTTCACCGACTGCCCGCCGGGGCCGGAGGAGCGGAACACGTCGACGCGGATGTCGGTCTCGGGGATCTCGACCTCGGTCGCCTCCTCGAGCAGCGGGATCACCTCGACGCCGGCGAAGCTGGTCTGGCGCTTGTCGGCCGAGCCGAAGGGGCTGATGCGGGCGAGGCGGTGCGTGCCGGCCTCGACCGAGACGGTTCCGAAGGCGTAGGGCGCGTCGATCTCGAAGGTCGCCGACTTGATGCCGGCGCCCTCGGCGTAGCTCGTGTCGAGCACCTTCGTGGGGTAGCCGTGCTGCTCGGCCCAGCGCAGGTACATGCGCAGCAGCATCTCGGCGAAGTCGGTCGCGTCGTCGCCGCCGGCGCCCGAGCGGATCGTGACCACGGCGGCGCGCTCGTCGTATTCGCCCGAGAGCATCGTCTGCACCTCGAGGTCCCCCACGAGCGTCTCGATGGCGGCGAGCTCGGCGCGCGCCTCCTCGGCGGAGGCCTCGTCATCGGCCTCGAGCGCGAGCTCGATGAGCACCTCGAGGTCGTCGAGCCGGTTCTCGACCCCGCGCAGCTTCGCGACGCGGGACTTCCGCTGGCTGAGCCCGCTCGTCACCTTCTGCGCCGCCTCGGGATCGTCCCAGAGGCCGGGGGCCGCGGCCTGCTCCTCGAGCTCGACGATCTCCCGCTCCAGACGGGGCAGGTCGAGCACCGTGGCGATGTCGGAGTACGTTGCGCGCACGGCCTTGATGCGGCCGCCCAGATCGAGTTCGAGCATGATCACTCAGTCTATCCCGGCGGCCGCATCAGGATCGCACGACCTACTCGGGCGGATCGACCGTCTTGTTGAAGCCGGTGACCGGCTGACCCTCGTCGAAGGCGGCGGCCTTCTTGCGGAAGCCCCGGGTCAGCACCAGCAGGTAGACGAAGCCGATCGCGGCCCAGACGAGGCCGCCGATGAGCGCGTCGGCGTGCAGGTTCGCCCACAGGATCCCCGTCATCGCCACACCGATGCCCGGCAGCACGATGAACGTGAAGATGTCCCGAGGGGTCTTGCGGCGGCCCTTGCGGATCGCGAACCAGGCGATCACCGAGATGTTCACGAAGGAGAACGCGATGAGCGCGCCGAAGTTGATGAACGCGGCGATCATCTCGAGGGTGAAGGCGATGGCGAACATGCAGACGAGGCCCGTGAGCACGATGTTGAAGGTCGGCGTGTGGGTTCTCGGGTTGATGTATCCGAAGAAGCGCTTCGGCAGCACGCTGTTGCGGCCCATCACGAGCAGCATGCGCGAGACCGAGGCGTGCGAGGCGAGGCCTGAGGCCAGCGTCGCGCAGAAGCCGGCCGCGGTGAGCACGGCCATCAGCACGGGGCCGCCGACGGCGTCGCCGATGAGCGGCAGCGTCGAGTCCTCGATGAACTGCATGTCGCCGCCCGGGGCGAACTCGTTCCAGTCGGGGAAGCGGAGCTGGGTGAAGTAGCCGGCGATGAGGAAGATCGCGCCGCCGAGGAGCACGGTGAGGATGAGCGCCCGCGGCACGATCTTCGGGGTCTTGGCCTCCTCGACGTACATGGTGACGGCGTCGAAGCCGATGAAGGAGAAGCAGACGATCGTGGCGCCCATGAGCACCGCGCCCATCGTCACCCCGTCGTGAAAGAAGGGCTGCATCGAGGCGACGGTGCCGACGCCTGCGCCTCCCGCCAGCTGCGCCCACACCATGATGACGAACACCGTCATGACGACGATCGAGAACACGAGCAGGATCATGTTGACGTTCGAGGTGCCGCGCATCGTGAGGTAGATGATCCCCGTGGTGAGGATGCAGTAGAGCACGACCCAGACCCAGCCGGGGATGCCGGTGGTCTCGGGCGGGAACACGGCCTCGAGGTAGCTGCGGATGATGAGGCAGTTCACCATGGGCAGCAGCATGTAGTCGATGAGCGAGGTCCAGCCGACCATGAAGCCGACGTTCGGGTGGATCGACTCGCGCACGTAGGTGTAGGCCGAGCCGGCGCTCGGAATGGCGCCCGACATCTTGCCGTAGCTGATCGCCGTGAAGATCATCACGATGAGCGCGACGAGGTACGCGAGCGGAACGACGTCGTTCGTGTCTCGCGCCACCATGCCGAAGGTGTCGAAGACGACGGTCGGCGTCATATAGCCGAGGCCGAGGCCGACGATCGCCCAGAGTCCCAGATTGCGCTTGAGACTCGCCTTCCCGGCCTTCAGCGCAGTGGTTGTGGCCATGTTCTCTCCTTTGGGTTCTTCCTCGCTCAGGCGTCGGTGCCGTCAGTCGCCGAGGTAGTGCATCACGTGCTTGACGCGCGTGTAGTCCTCGAAGCCGTACATCGAAAGGTCCTTGCCGTAGCCCGAGTACTTGAAGCCGCCGTGCGGCATCTCCGAGACGAAGGGGATGTGGGTGTTGACCCACACGCAGCCGAAGTCGAGCCGCTTGGTCGACCGCATCGCGGTGCCGTGATCCGTCGTGAACACCGAGGCCGCGAGCGCGTAGCGCACGCCGTTGGCGAGGCGGACCGCCTCCGCCTCGTCCGCGAAGGTCTGCACGGTGAGCACCGGTCCGAAGATCTCCTCCTGCACCGCCTCGTCGTCCTGGCGCATGCCGGTGACCACCGTGGGCTCGATGAAGTAGCCGGTCTCCCCCGCCCGCGCGCCGCCGGTGACGACGGTCGCGTGGGCCGGCAGACGGCTCAGCACTCCGAGCACGTTCTCGAACTGCCGCGCGTTGTTCATCGGCCCGTAGAAGGCGCCCTCCACCGGACCGGTCGTCACCTCGCTCGCGATGTGCCGCACGAGGGCGGCGACCAGGTCGTCGTGCACGCTCTCGTGCACGAGCAGTCGCGTGGCGGCGGTGCAGTCCTGGCCGGCGTTGAAGTAGGCCGCGGTCGCGATCGCGGCGGCCGCGGCCTCGAGGTCCGCGTCCGGGAAGACGATCGCGGGCGCCTTGCCCCCGAGCTCGAGGTGGGTGCGCTTCAGGCGATCCGCCGCCGAATGCGCGACCTGCATGCCGGCCCGCACCGAGCCCGTGATGGCGACCAGCTCGGGGGTCGGATGGGCGGTGAGCGCCTCGCCGGTGCTGCGATCGCCGAGCACCACGTTGAAGACGCCGGGTGGCAGGATGCCGCGGGTAATCTCGGCGAGCAGCAGCGTCGACAGCGGCGTCGAGTCGCTCGGCTTCAGCACGATCGTGTTGCCCGCGGCGAGCGCCGCGCCGATCTTCCACACGGCCATGTTGAGCGGATAGTTCCAGGGCGTGACCTGCCCGACCACGCCGATCGGCTCGCGCCGCACGTACGAGGTGTGGCCCGCCAGGTACTCCGCCGCGCCCTTGCCCTCCAGGGTGCGGGCGGCGCCCGCGAAGAAGCGCAGCTGGTCGATCGACTGCGAGATCTCGTCGGCGACGATGCTGTGCCTGGGCTTTCCGCAGTCGAGCGACTCGGCGTCGGCGAACTCCTCGACGCGCCGCTCCATCTCCTCGGCGATGCGCCACAGCGCGAGCGAGCGCTCCTGCGGGGTCGTCTCACCCCACTCGCCGCCCCCCGCTCCCTCTTCGCCCCGGAAGGCCGCCTCCGCCGCACGGTAGGCGCGATCCACGTCCTCCGCCGTCGACACGGGTGAGCGGGCGATCACCTGCTCCGTCACCGGATCGACGACGTCGAAGCTCTGCTTTGACAGGGACGGCACGAATTCGCCGTCGATGTAGTTCTCGAGTGTGCGCATGGCGCAATGCTAGAGGAGATTCACCCTCGGAGAAAACACTTTGTTTCGATTGAATCCGTCGAAATCTTCGCGCAACGCCGCTGAATCACTTGTTTTTATCGCTACTGTACGCCCGTATCGTTGCGCACGGCGGCTCGGGCTCCCCGCGGCGAGCGCGCACGCGGGCATAGGGTGGATCGCATGAGCACCCCCGGAATCCCGCAGCAGCCGCAGTCCCCTTCCCAGGCCCAGCCGGGCTACGCCCCGCCCCAGGGTCACACGGCTCCGCAGTACCAGGTGCCCCCGACCTACGCGCCGCAGCCGCAGCCGCAGCCGCCAGCGTGGCAGCCGGCGCCGCAGCCCCAGGCGCCGCACGCGGCCGGCGGGCGCGTGAACATCCTCGGCGTCATCGCCCTCGTGATCCTGCTGCTGCAGGCGCTCGGCACGCTCTTCGCCCCGGCCTTCCAGTTCTTCCTGGCCATCCAGATCGGCCTGGACTTCTCGCTCGTCTCCCTGATCCAGACGGGCATCAACGTCTTCGTGCTGCTGATCGCCGGAGCGCTCGCGCTCGCGGGGGTGCTGCAGAAGAGCGCGCCGCGCCTGCGCTGGACGGCGATCGGCTCCCTCGTCGCGGTCTGCCTGAGCCTCGTCGCCATGGTGACCGGCCTCCTCGGCGGCCTCATCGTCAATCTCCTCTACTGAGGGCTTCCGCTCGGGCAGTCCGCCCCGGCCCGTCCCGCTCCGCGGCCCGTTTCGGATCCTGAAACACCGGAATCAGTTGCATAACACCGGGAATAAGCCGAATTCCTTTGCTTTTTCTGCGATCTGCTGTCAGGATCGATAGCGTGAGCACCAAGAAGAGCACTCCCGCGCTCGACGACATCTCGAAGGCGATCATCGAGCAGTTGCAGCGCGACGGTCGCCGCTCCTATGCCGAGATCGGCAAGGCGGTGGGCCTCAGCGAGGCCGCGGCGCGCCAGCGGGTGCAGAAGCTCACCGAGTCCGGCGTCATGCAGATCGTCGCGGTGACCGATCCCCTCAGCCTCGGCTTCAAGCGCCAGGCGATGATCGGCATCCGCGTCAAGGGCGACATGCGGGCCGTCGCAGACCGGCTCGTCGAGATACCCGAGGTCGACTACGTGGTGCTCAGCGCCGGCAGCTTCGACATCCTCGCGGAGATCGTCTGCGAGGACGACGACGCCCTCATCGATCTGCTGAACCGCGAGATCCGCGGGATCGAGGGCGTCTCCTCCACCGAGACCTTCCTCTACCTGCAACTCAAGAAACAGAAATACGACTGGGGAACACGATAACCATGTCCTACGATCCGACCGCCGCCGTCGACACCGCCGGCACCCAGGCCAAGGCCAAGCGCCATCTCTGGCCGCACTTCACGAACCGCAAGGTGCTGAACGACGGCATCCCCGTCATCACCCGCGCGGAGGGCCACCACATCTACGACGCCTCCGGCAAGGCCTACATCGACGGGCTCGCGGGCCTCTTCGTGGTGAACGCCGGCCACGGCCGGGAGCGCATCGTCGAGGCCGCGGCGAAGCAGATGCGGCAGCTCGACTTCATGCCCATCTGGTCGTACGCCCACCCGGCGGCGGTCGAGCTCGCCGAGCGGCTCGCCTCGTACGCCCCCGGTCAGATGAACAAGGTGTTCTTCACGACGGGCGGCGGCGAGGCCGTGGAGTCGGCGTTCAAGCTGGCGAAGCACTACTTCAAGATCAAGGGCCAGCCGATGAAGCACAAGGTGATCTCGCGCGCGGTCGCCTATCACGGCACCCCGCAGGGGGCCCTCGCCATCACCGGCATCCCCGACATGAAGAAGTTCTACGAGCCGCTGACCCCCGGCGGCCACCGCGTGCCGAACACGAACTTCTACCGCGCCGCCGAGATGGGCGCGCCGGCCGACGACCTCGAGGCCTTCGGCCTGTGGGCGGCGAACCGCATCGAGGAGGCGATCCTCTTCGAGGGCCCCGAGACCGTGGCGGCGGTGTTCCTCGAGCCCGTGCAGAACTCGGGCGGCTGCTTCCCCCCGCCCCCCGGCTACTTCAAGCGGGTGCGCGAGATCTGCGACGAGTACGACGTCCTGCTCGTCAGCGACGAGGTCATCTGCGCCTACGGCCGCGTCGGCGACTTCTTCGCCTCGCGGGTGCTCGGCTACGAGCCCGACATCATCACCTCGGCGAAGGGCATCACCTCGGGCTACGTGCCGATGGGCGCGATGCTCGTGGCGGATCGCATCTCCGAGCCCTTCGAGTCGACGGAGAACACCTTCTACCACGGCTTCACCTTCGCCGGCCACCCGGCCGCCGCGGCCGCCGCGCTCGCGAACCTCGACATCTTCGAGGAGGAGGACCTCAACGGGCGGGTGCGCGAGCTGAGCCCGCAGTTCCGCGCCGAGCTCGAGCAGCTGCTCGACATCGACATCGTCGGCGACGTGCGCGGCGAGGGCTACTTCTTCGGCATCGAGCTCGTGAAGGACAAGGCCACCCGGGAGACCTTCAACGCCGAGGAGTCGGATCGCCTGCTGCGCGACTACCTCTCCCCCGCGCTCTGGGAGGCCGGCCTCTACTGCCGCGCCGACGACCGGGGAGACCCCGTGATCCAGCTCGCCCCGCCGCTGACCATCGGCCCGGCGGAGTTCGCGGAGATCGGCGGGATCCTGCGCAGCGTGCTGAAGGACGCCTCGGCAAGGATCTGAGGCCCCGCTTTCCGCTGAACGTATACGGCGGTGGCGAGCGTACACTCCGGAGAGCCTCTCCGGGCGTCACACTCGCCACCGCCGTATGCGTCGGGCGAGGGCGAGGCGCGGGTGCACGCAGAAGCGCCCCCGTTCCCTTTCGGGATCGGGGGCGCTTCGAGGTCTCGAGGCGATTCGCCCAGCGGCGCCCGCGGAAGCCTCGGCTTCCGCGACAGATGCGCTGCCCGAGGACTTCGCCGCTAGCGGCGAAGTCCCAAACGCTCGATGAGCGAGCGGTACCGCGCGATGTCGACTTCCTGCAGGTAGCCGAGCAGGCGGCGGCGCTGACCGACGAGCAGCAGCAGACCGCGGCGCGAGTGGTGATCGTGCTTGTGGGTCTTCAGGTGCTCGGTGAGGTCCTTGATCCGCTGGGTGAGCAGCGCGACCTGCACCTCGGGGGACCCGGTATCACCGGGGGTCGTCGCGTACTCTTCGATGATCGCCTTCTTGACCTGTGCTTCCAGTGCCATGGGGATCCCCTTCCTGTTGCTGCGCGGCGCCGCCAGCGGGGTGCTGGGGCTCTCTCGATCCGCGGCCGTTCGACGGCAACCTTCATATCCTAGCACCTCTCCCGGCGCCTCACCCCGCGCCGATGGCCGGCAATGGGACACGAATCGTTCTGAACAGGCCGGCGGGACAGCAGATCGCGTCCCCTTGCGGGGCGGCGGCTCACGAAATCGGAACGAAACACACTCGTGATGCGGCCTTCACCCTGCGGAGACGGTCGCGAAACAGCCGCAGCACAGACTGTTCCCAGGGTCTCGTCCCCCCGGGCGAGGCGACCGATCACCTCGGAGCCGATCCGAGAGAAAGGATGGTGCCGGATGGAACTGGCAGCCACAGATGTCTGGACACTCGCGAGTGCCGCACTCGTGCTCATCATGACCCCCGGCCTCGCGCTCTTCTACGGAGGGCTCGTGCGCGTGCGCTCGGTCGTCAACATGATGCTCTTCAGCGTCAGCGCCATGGGCGTCGTCGGGATGCTGTGGATCCTCTTCGGCTACAGCATGAGCTACTTCGCAGACGGGGAGTCCGGCTTCGCCGGCAGCCCCTTCAAGGACTTCGGCCTGATCGAGACCGATCCCGGCACCTTCATCGGCGTCGGCTTCGGCGCGGTCTTCGCCATGATCACGACCGCCCTCATCTCGGGCGCCATCGCCGATCGCGTCGGCCTCGGGTCCTGGGTGCTCTTCGCGGGCGTCTGGGCGACGCTCGTCTACTTCCCGGTCGCGGCGTGGGTCTGGGGCGGAGGCTGGATCATGCAGCTCGGCACCTGGCTCGGCACCCCCGACGTGATCGACCTCGCGGGCGGCACGGCGATCCACATCAACGCGGGTGCGGCGGCTCTGGCCCTCGCGATCGTCGCCGGCAAGCGCCGCGGCTTCGCACCCGGATCGCACAAGCCTCACAGCGTGCCGCTCGTCACGATCGGCGCCGCCCTGCTGTGGTTCGGCTGGATCGGCTTCAACGCGGGCCTCTCGACCGAGGTGGGCGAAGCCGGCCTGATCCTGGTGAACACCCTCGGCGCACCGGCGGCGGGCATCATCGGCTGGCTCATCATCGACGCCCTGCGCGGCAAGAAGCCGAGTGTCGTCGGCGCCGCCTCGGGCGCGATCGCCGGCCTCGTCGCGATCACCCCCTCCGCGCTCAACATCTCGCCGATGTGGGCACTGCTGCTGGGCCTCATCGCGGGCGCCGCCTGCGCCTTCGCGATCGACTGGAAGTACCGCCTCGGCTACGACGACTCGCTCGACGTGGTCGGCCTGCACCTGGTCGCCGGCGTGATCGGCTCGCTCTACCTCGGCTTCTTCGCCTTCGACGACGGCCTGTTCACGGGTGGCAACGGCGGGCTGCTGCTGGTCCAGGCGATCGCCGTGGTGGGAGTCGCGATCTACTCCTTCGTCGTATCGCTCCTCATCGCCCTCGGCGTGAAGCTCGTCACCGGGCTCCGCGTTCCCGCGGAGGTCGAGGAGGCCGGCATCGACACCATCGCCCACGGCGAGGAGGCGTACGCCCTCGACGAGACCGAGGTCGCCGCTGCGGAGGCAGCCGCCGCCCGCTGATCGCTAGGCTCGGATCATGAGCCTCGCACCGATCGACCCCGCCGTCCTCTCCTCACTGGCAGAGACGGCGGGGTCGCTCGCGCGCAGCGTGGGCGGGGTGGTCCGCTCGCTGCGCGACGCGGGGGTCGACGTCGCGGCGACGAAGTCGAGCGCGGTGGACGTCGTGACCGCCGCCGACCGGGAGGCCGAGCGCCTGCTCGCCGAGGGCCTCGCCGCGCTGCGCCCCGATGACGGGGTGCTCGGCGAGGAGGGCGCGAGCGTCGCGGGCTCCAGCGGCATCACCTGGGTGGTCGACCCCATCGACGGCACGGTGAACTACCTCTACCAGCTGCCCGCCTACGCGGTGAGCGTGGCCGCGACGATCGCCGACGACTCCCCCGCGGACGCGCGCGCCGGCAACACCGAGGACGGGCGGCGGGCCGTCGCCGGGGCCGTCTACCTGCCCGTGACCGACGAGCTCTTCACCGCGTTCGAGGGCGGCGGCGCCCGGCTGAACGGCGCGGCGCTCGCCGGGCCCGCGGAGACCGGGCTCGGCACCGCGCTCGTCGCTACCGGCTTCGGCTACACGGTCGAGCGGCGCACCGAGCAGGCGGAGGTCGTGCGCCGGCTGATCCCGCAGGTGCGCGATATCCGCCGCATGGGCTCTGCCGCGACCGATCTGTGCCTGCTCGCGGCCGGCCGCCTCGACGCGTACTACGAGCGCGGGCTGCAGCCCTGGGATTACGCGGCCGGTGCGCTGATCGCCCGCGAGTCCGGTGCGCTCCTGCTCGGCCGCGAAGGCGCGCTGCCGGGCGAGTCGATGCTGATCGCGGCGGCTCCCGCCCTGGCCCGCGAGCTGCTGGCGGAGATCGAGGCGGCGTACGCCGAGCTGTGACGCGGAGCGGCGGATCCGCCGCTCCGTATCCGGACGCGTGGGGAAGTGATCCGCTGCTCGGCCCTGAGAGCGAGCAGCGGATCGCCTCTTCGCGCGAGCCCGCTACAGCTTCATGTACCCGCCGTCGACGGCGAGGGTCTGACCGGTGACGAACTGCCCGTCGTCGCTCGTGAGGAACAGGATCGGCCCGACGATGTCGGTCGGATCCGCGAAGCGCTTGATGGCCTGAAGGTTCCAGACGAAATCGAGCAGCTCCTGCGGCATGATGCTGGTCCCCGGTGTCCTCGTGATCGCGGGGGCGACCGCGTTCACGGTGATCCCGCGATCGGCGAGGTCGTTCGCGAGGCCTCGAGTGAGTCCGATGACTCCCATCTTCGCCGCCATGTAGTGGCTGAGCCCGGCGAGGTTGGTCGCGATCGAGTTCGAGGAGAGATTCACGATGCGCCCCCAGCCGTTCTCGGCCATGATCGGCGCGAAGGTCTTCGCCCCGAGGAACGGACCGTCGAGGTTGATCCGCTGCACCCGGGACCAGAGCTCGTAGTCCAGGTCGTCGATCGTCGCGAAGGGATAGATGCCCGCGTTGTTCACGAGGATGTCGGCGCGGCCGAAACGCCGCACCGTCTCCTGCGCGACCCGCTGCCAGTCATCGGGCGACGAGACATCGGCCGTGAGATCGAGCGCCTCTCCGCCGAGTTCGGTGATCCGCTTCGCTGTTTCGGCGCTGCCGGCGAGATCCATCAGCACGAGCCGTGCCCCACGCTCGGCGAGACGGATGGCCGTCTCCTGCCCGATGCCCAGCGCCGCTCCGGTGACGATCGCGACGCGGCCTGCATGTGTTCCAGTCATCTCGAAATGCTCCATTTCTCGGATTGCGCGTTCAGGTGGCCTGGGTGAAGAACGTGTCGGGGAGGTTCCCTCCGTACCAGATGATCGCCTTCTCGATCGCGGCGCCGTCCCAGATCACCGGTTCCCAGTCCGGCGCGTGGATCGGGTACCCGCCCGAGAACAGCTCGACCCGGTTTCCGCCCGGCTCGAACACGTACAGGAAGAACGCCTGCGTCAGTCCGTGCTTGCCCGGTCCCGCATCGATCGGGGTTCCCTCGTCGACGAAGATGTCCGTCGCGTTCAGGAGATCCTGGGGCGTCTCCAGGTAGTACGCGATGTGATGCAGACGCCCCCGCTCGCCCAGGCCGTCGCGCATGATCGCGAGATCGTGCACCTGCGAACTCACCGACATCCACACCCCGATGTCGCCCTCCGGGGTGCGGGCCGCCTCCCGCAGCTTGAACCCCAGCACATCCGAATACCAGTCCCGGGCCGCGTCCACGTTCTGCGCCGTGACATTCAGATGATCGAGCCTCGACACCCCGATCCCTGCCGCTGGGAACTTCGACGGCCGCGACCGCAGCAATGACGGGTTCGCGGGGACGTGCCGCTGGAAATCGTAGAACAGCTCGGTGCGGTGCCCGAACGGGCCCTCGAAGCTCACCGTGTCGCCCTGTCCGAACGAGGCCCCGCCCGCTTCGCGCCGATAGTCCACCCCGGCGTCGTTGAAGCGGCGCGCCCACCCGTCGACATGCTCGGGCTCGGCCACCTGCCACGCCATATGCCCCAGGCCCGGGTTCGGGCCCTCGGTCAGGATCGTGGAGTACTCCGCCCACTCATTCGATGCCCGCAGGTACACCGACTGTCCTTCCCTGTGCGATTCCTCGAGTCCGAGGACCCGGGTGAAGAAATCCAGCGATTCCTCCGGCTTCGGCGTGAAGATCTCGACGTGATGCAGGTTGTGCACCCGCGGCATCGATACCTCGCGAATCTGTTCAGACATTTCCTTCTCCTTCATCGGATCGACAGTGAGTATTGAATTCAGGAACCTCGGGCTCACCGGCGGAGCGGACGCTCAGCCCAGGAAGCCCTCGACCACATTCACGAAGCGGTCGCCGGCCTCGATCTGCACCCAGTGCCCGCACCGCCCGAACACGTGCAGTTCGCTCGTCGGCAGCAGCTCGTGCAGCCGCAAAGATGCCTCGAGCGGGATCACCCGGTCGTCCCTTCCGTGCAGCACCAGGGTCGGCTGCGCGATCGCCTCGATATCGGCGTACGGCAGCGAGAGGGCATCCACCCCCGTCTGCCGAGGTTCGGGGAACATCGCCGAGAACGCCTCCGCGACTCCGGGCCGTATCGAAGCCTCGTAGCGCAGCTGCACCAGCTCCGGCGTGATCCGGGACCGGTCGTACGCGAAGAACCCCATCACCTCCTCCATGCGCTCCACCGACGGGGTGTACCCCCAGACGGTGTCCAGACCCTCCGTGATCAGGAACGGCACCCCGACCGATCCCATCAGGACCATCCGTTCCACACGATCCGGATGCGCATGCGCCAGCCACAGCGCGAGCGCGCCCCCGAAGCTGTTCCCCACCACGGCCACCTTCTGCACACCCAGCGTGTCGAGCAGGTCAACCACATGCGCCACCCAGTTCTCCCGGCTGAAGACGAACCCGGCAGGCGCCGGGGTGTACCCGAACCCGACGATGTCCGGCGCGATCACCCGACGCCGCTTCGACAGGGCCGGGATCACACCTCTCCAATTCGCCCATGCCGAGACCCCCGGCCCTGAGCCGTGGAGCAGCAGCACCGGCACTCCGGCATCATCGGCGGCCGCGAGCACATCATGCACATTCGTGTGAACGCCGCCCACATCGATGACCGATCCGACCTCGGGGTCACCGCTCACCGCTGTCACCCCCTCAGCCGATACCGAGGAACGAACTGACGACGTCCCACGTCGCCTCGGTCTGCTCGACCTGCGGAATGTGACCGCAGTCGGGGATGATCACGGCACGGCTGTCCGCGATGCCGCGCACGAACTCGTCGGCGTAGAAGCTCGAGACGAGCGCGTCGTCCTCGCCCCAGACGATGAGCGTGGGGGCGGAGATGCGATGCAGTCGCTTCCGCAATCCGCGGTCGGGGATCGGCCAGCAGAGCTTGCCCGTCGCGCCCATGTTCCACACCAGCTGCGCCTGGGCGAGGATCACCGCCTCGGGATCATCCGGCATCGCGAGCATCGCCTGCGCGGCGGGTCCCGCGGGGTCCGCGAAGAGCAGCGCGGGCAAGGCGGGGGCGGGAGTCGTCATCCAGTTCGCCACGGGGTGCTCGTCGTCCCAGAGCCCGATCGGGTCCAGCAGGACGACGCGCGAGAACATTCCCGGGTAGGCGGCGGCGAGTTCGGCGGCGAGCATGCCTCCGAACGACTGCCCGACGAGCACCGCGCCCTCGACGCCGAGCTCGCGCAGCGCCTGCTCGTAGATGAGCACCGCGTCCCACAGGGTGTCGATCCTGTGTATCGCGTGAGGATCGCCCGGGGTCGTACCGGGGAACTCCGGCGCGTAGACGGTGTAGTGCCCGGCGAGCAGATCGAGGAAGGGATCCCATCCGGGCCCTGCCGCGGGGTGCAGGTAGACGAGCGCGGGGCCGCTGCCGGCGACGCGGAAGGTCAGCGTCACTTCCCCGTTCCAGGTGCTGACGGTGCGGTCGGTCGTTCGAGTGGTCATCGCTTCGTCTCCTTTCAGTGAGCGGATTCGTTCTTCGGGGCCCCGCCGAGCGCCTCGGGCCACCAGTGGTGCTCGAAGCCCTCGTCGCTCCAGATGCGCTGCAGGTGGGGCATCACGTCCTGGCTGAACAGGCTGATGTTGTCCTTGGCGACCTCGTGCGGCATCGAGCCGAACTGCAGCATCGCGTGCAGGTTGCCGATGCGGAACTTCTTCACCAGCTCGGAGAGCTGGTCGCGCACCGTGGCCGGGCTGCCGCAGATGACCGAACCCGCGTCCACGAGCTCGGCGAAGCTGGACTCGCGCATCCGCGAGAAGATGCCGAAATCCCCCGGATCCCGGAACAGGGACTCGAGCCCGCGGATGTCGGTGCCGCCCGGAATGGCCATCCGCTCCATCGGAATGGAGCCGATCCCCTTCTGGTAGAAGTACTCGACGTGCTTCGCGAACAGCGTCTCGGCCTGCTCATCGGTGTCCGCGACGCAGATGGTCTGCATGAAGCCCATCTGGAACGGGTTCTGCGGCTTGCCGAGACGCTCCGCGGTCTCCCAGAAGCGGTCGAAGATGCGCTGGCCGGTGAGCTTCACGCCGAACCATCCGAAGTAGTTGAACCCGAAGTCGCGCTCGAGGCAGAACTCCATCGTGCGCGGGGTGCCCACACCGGTGATGAAGATCGGAGGCCGGGGGCTCTGCTGCATCGGGCGCGGCCACAGGTTGACGACCGGATGCTGGTGGAAGCGGCCGTTCCAGGCGAAGGGCTCAGGATCCTTCCACGCTCGGAGCACCAGTTCGAGGTTCTCGTCGAAGCGCAGCCTGGTCTCGGCCGGCGGCACGCCGTTGTTGACATTGGCGTCGTAGGGAAGCCCGACCGGGAAGCCCGCGATGAGACGGCCGCTCGAGATGTTGTCGATCATCGCGAGCTCCTCGGCGGCGCGCAGCGGCTCCCGGCTCTTGCCGAGCGAGCGGCCGAGGGGGTAGATGCCGGTGGCGATCCCCTCGGCCTCGGTCGCGTATGCGAGCGCGGACTCGAGGATGTTCGGATTGGGCGCCATATCGTACGAGCTCTGGCCGTGCTCGGTGATGGCGAGCGCCTCGAAGCCCGACCGCGCCGCATGCATGCACTCGTCGAGGGCCTGACGGAACGCGTCGCGCACGCCCTCGGGCCCGGTGGTCTCGAAGTACGGCGTGGTGACGACCGATTCCGCATAGCGCTTCTCGAAGTCGTCGGGCAGGGTGCGGTAGGGCACCTGCTGGAAATACGTGACCTTCATTGCCGATCCTCCACTACGTCGTTGTCTGCCGGATGATGCGTTCGCCGGGCGGCGGAGATCCGTTTCCTGCTCGCCCCGTCCCGGCCGGCACCACGAAGGTATTCGCGCCGTCGAGACGCCCACTAGCCGCAAGACGATGCGACGATCCGCTTCGCGCAACGGATCGCGCTCGGCGGCTGTCAGAGCTCCCGCAGACCCTGGAGGCCTCACGATCCGGAGTGTTATGCTCGGGGCCACCGACCGGAGCCGAAGAGGTTCCGGGTAAGGAGAGCAGCCGACGATGGAGACGGCCGAGAGCACTCGGAGCACCGCACCGGAGGTCATACGGTCGCGAGACCTCGATGATGCCCGCGTGCGTCTGTCGAGGTTGTTCAGCCCCCACGGACTCACGGTCGACGGCCGTGGCGGGACCCTCGACGTGCAGGTCATCGCTTGGAAGTCCGAGGAGCTGACCGTCGCGCGGGTGCGCCACGGATGCGCCGTCGAGGTGACCCCGGGCCGCCTGCACTCCTACTACAACATCAACGTCCCGCTGCGGGGCTGTTCGACGACGCGCAACGGCGAGACCGTGGTCGAGTCGCACCGCGGTCGGGGCGCCGTGCTCAACCCGACCTTCGACACCGTGATGAGCTGGAGCTCCGATTGCGAGCAGCTCGCGGTCAAGATCGATCGACGGCTGATCGACCGCTCCCTCGAGGCGGTCCTCGGGCGGCCGGTCGATCGCGCGGTGGTGTTCGACACGGGCTGGGATCTCACTCGCGGCGTCGGAGAGGCCTGGGTGCGCACGATCGAACTGCTGCGGGAGTCGCTCGCATCGGGGGCGCCCGCCATCGTGGTGCGGCCTCTCGAGGAGCTCGCCGTGGCGCAGCTGCTCACCGGCAACAACCATTCCTTCAGGGGCCTCATGGAGGGCGACCCGCCCCCTCCGCGCCTGCGTTCGCTCTCCCGCGTCATGGAGCTGGTCGACGCGGATCCGGCCGCACCGCTGACCGTAGCCGACATGGCGCGGATCGCGGGTACGAGCGTGCGCGCCCTGCAGGCCGCGTTCTCCGAACGGCTCGGGATCACCCCGACCGAGTACCTGCGTCAGGCCAGGCTCGCCCGGGTGCACGAGGAGCTGGTGCAGGCCGAGCCCGACGAGAAGACCACGGTGAGCGAGGTCGCCTCGCGCTGGGGCTTCGCGCATCTGCCGAGGTTCGCCGCAGCATACCGGGAGAAATACGGAGAGACGCCCTCGCGCACGCTGGGCACGCGCTGAGGGGCCCGCACTGCGATGTCCGAAATCCGCGTGCGCGCGGCGGTCGAGCCGGACAGAATGGGCGTGTGACCCCACCAGCTTCCCCGCACGCCGTACCCGACGGCCCGGCGCTGACGCTCGGCTTCGACGCCTGCTACCGAGCGATCTCGGGGCGGGACTCCCGCTGGGACGGGCGCATCTACCTGGGCGTCGCGAGCACGGGGATCTACTGCCGGCCCTCGTGCCCCGCGCGCAAGCCCCGACCCGAGAACTGCCGCTTCTTCGCGAGCGCGGCCGCATGCGTCGCCGCGGGTTTCCGCGCGTGCAAGCGCTGCCGCCCCGACTCGCTGCCGGGCAGCCGCGACTGGGACGCGCGCGGCGACCTCACCGCCCGAGCCGTGCGCCGCATCCGCGACGGTGCGGTCGACTCAGCGGGCGTGTCGGGACTCGCGCGCGAGCTCTCGGTCAGCGAGCGGCACCTGCGGCGGGTGCTCATCGAGGAGGTGGGCGCGAGCCCGCTGCAGCTCGCCCGCAGCCGCCGGGCGCACGCCGCGCGCACGCTGATCGAGCAGACCGAGCTGCCGCTCGCCGACATCGCCTTCGCGGCCGGCTTCGGCAGCCTGCGCCAGTTCGGCGACACCATGCGCGAGGAGTTCGGCGTCGCCCCCTCGCAGCTGCCGCGACCGGCCATCGGGGCGGATCCCGGCGGCCGGCGGGGCGCGCGCGGCAGGGCGGACTCCTCCGACGCTCCCGGATCCGGCTCGGGCCCCGGCTCGGGCCCCGACTCCGACGAACGCCCGCGCCTCGCACTGCGACTGCGCGCGCGGGCGCCCTACGACGCGGCGGGGATGCACGCCTTCCTCGTCGCGCACGCGATCCCCGGCCGCGACGAGGTCTCGGCGGGGGCCTCGACCGCCCACGCCATCGACGTGCCGGGCGGCACGGCCGTCGCGCGCGTCGACTGGGCGGGGGTCGCGGCCGCCGACGATGCCGAGCCAGGCGGCTTCGCGAGCATCCCGGTGACGCTCTCGCTGCCGAGCCTGGCCGACACCATGCCCGCGATCGCCACGCTGCGGCGCCTGCTCGATCTCGATGCCGACCCGGCGCAGCTCGCCGAGGCGCTCGGCCACGACGCCCTGCTCGGCCCGTTGCTCGGACGCCGGCCCGGCCTCAGGCTGCCCGGCGCCCGCAACCCGCAGGAGTTCGCCCTCGGCACGGTGCTCGGGCAGCAGGTGTCGCTCGCGGCGGGCGCGCACGCTGCAGGGCCGGCTCGCCGCGCGCTTCGCGACGGCACCCGCCTCTCCGCGGGCTGCGGCGCCGGGCTTCGCGGGGGCACCGGATATCGCCCGCATCGCCGGGACCTCCGTGGAGGAGCTGCGCGAGCTAGGCCTGAACGGCGCCCGCGCCGAGACGCTGCGCGCCGTCGCGGTCGCGCTCGCCGGCGGGCTGGACCTCGGATCAGGGGCTGATCGCGCCCGGGCCCGGACCGAGCTCGCCGCTCTGCGCGGCATCGGCCCGTGGTCGGTCGAGCTCATCGCCATGCGGGCGCTCGGGGATCCCGACGCCTTCCCCGCGGGCGACCTGGTGCTGCGCCGCTCCCTCGGCACGCGCGGCGACCGCGAGACCCGAGCGATCGCCGAGCGCTGGCGCCCCTTCCGCGGCTACGCGACCCAGCATCTCTGGGCCGAGTTCCTCGCGGCGCAGGCCGACGCGTCGCTGCGCAGGACCACCGCGATTCCCCGAACGACCACGACAACCCGAACAGCCGAGGACCGAACATGACCGCAACCCCCAGCACCGCACCCCTCACCCGCATCGTCGTCGAGGTCGTCGGCGCGCCCTTCCACGCGATCGTCACGCCGGAGGACGGGACGATCCGCGCGGGCGGCTTCGCGACCGCCGACGACCCCGGAGCGCTGAGCCTCGACGAGCGGCTCGCGAGGCTCGACCCCGCACTCGCGGCCCGCGGCGTGGACCCAGAGTCCCGCGAGGACGGGCCCGTCGCCGAGGCCCTGCGCGCCTATGCCGCGGGGCAGCTCGAGGCGATCGATGCGCTGACCGTCGTGCAGCCGCAGACCCCGTTCCGCGGCGAGGTGTGGCGCGCGCTGCGCCGCGTGCACGCGGGCTCGGCCGTCACCTACACCGAGCTCGCGGCGCTCGCCGGCCGCCCCTCGGCGGTGCGCGCGGCGGCCTCGGGCTGCGCGAACAACCTCGTGGCGCTCGTCGTGCCCTGCCACCGCATCGTGCGCACCGACGGCGGGCTCGGCGGCTACCTCTTCGGCACCGACATCAAGGAGCGGCTGCTGCGCCACGAGGGCGCGGAGCACTGACCGTCACACCCGCCGATAGCAGAGGTCACGGATCGCGCGCCCCCGATCCATCCCCTTCTGCTCGAAGGCGGTGAGCACCCGCCCCTCGTAGCGCGGCGCCCACTCCCCCTCGAAGCCGCGCGCGAAGCCGCCCTCGAAACCGCAGGCCGCGTCGCCGACCTCGCGCATCTGCTCGGCGTAGTCCTCCCAGTCGGTCGCGAGGCGCAGCACGCCGCCGGGGCGCAGGGCGCGCGCCGCGATCCGCATGAAGTCCTCGGAGACGAGCCGCCGCTTGGTGTGCCGCGCCTTCTTCCACGGGTCGGGGAAGAACACCCACAGCTCGTCCACGGAGCCGGCAGGCAGGTAGGTCTCGAGCAGCTCGGGCGCGTTCACCTCGGCGAGGCGCAGGTTCTCGAGGCCCGCGAGCTCGGCGCGGATCATGGTGCGCGCGAGTCCGGCGCGGAACACCTCGACGGCGAGGAAGTCCGTGTCGCGGCGGCGCTCGGCGGCGTGCAGGATCGCGTGCCCCTGCCCGGAGCCGACCTCGACGACGAGCGGGGCGCTGCGCCCGAAGATCTCGGCGGGGTCGCCGCTCGCCCCGTCGGCCACGCTCGTCGCCGCGTGACCGTGCGGGATGTCGAGCAGGTACTTGGCGCGGTGCTCCTCCCAGGCGCGCTCCTGCGAGGGGGTCATGCGGCCGCTGCGGCGTACGAACGAGACCGGCTTGTCGCGGAAGGTGCGCGGATCGAAGCTCTTGGGCGGCAGCGGCTGGGGCGTCTCTGTCACCCGGACAGCCTAACCGGCCCGCCCCAACCCTCCGAACGGCGCGGCCCGCTACGCTGAGCCCATGAGGATCACGATCGGCTCGATCAGGCTCGCCCTCGCCCTCCTCGTGATCGTCGCGATCGCGGCGACATACGCGGAGACGGCCGCCCGCGTCGGCGGGCTCCCGAACCCGTTCAACTTCTTCGGGTACTTCACCATCCAGAGCAACGTGATGGGGGTCGCGGCTCTCGCCGTCTCGGGGCTCCTGCTGCTGCGCGGACGACAGGGGCCGCGCTGGCTCCCCTACTTCCGCGGTGCGGTGGTCGGCTATCTCATCGTGGTCGGGCTCGTGTACGCGGTGCTCCTCGCACCGCTCGGCGTCGAGGGCGGCGTGCCCGTCCCCTGGGCGAACATCGTGCTGCACGTGGTCGCCCCCATCGTGCTGCCGGTCGACTGGCTGCTCGTCGCCGACCGGCCCGCCCTCGCCTGGCGATGGCTGTGGCTCGTGCTGATCTACCCCGCCCTGTGGCTCACGGTGGTGCTGATCCGCGGAGTCACCGACGGCTGGGTGCCCTACCCCTTCCTGAACCCTGAGAACGGCGCGGGCTCGATCGCGGTCGTCTGCCTCGGCATCGCGGCCACGATCCTGGCGGCCGGCGCGCTGGCCTACGCGCTGAGCCGGCTGCGCGTGCTGCGCCTCTCGCGGATCCCGCCCGAGTAGCATGTGGGCATGACCCGACGCATCCTGCTGGTGAACGGCCCGAACCTCAACCTGCTCGGCACGCGCGAGCCGGAGATCTACGGCAGCGACACGCTCGAGGACGTGATCGAGCTCGCGACCGCGACCGCCGCCGAGCTCGGCTTCGAGCTGCGCGCGGTGCAGTCGAATCACGAGGGCGTGCTCATCGACGCGATCCACGAGGCCCGAGGCGACTGCGAGGCCGTCGTGATCAACCCGGGCGCCTTCACCCACACCTCGATCGCCCTGCGCGACGCGCTGTCGGGGGTCTCGCTGCCGGTCGCCGAGGTGCACCTCAGCAACGTGCACGCGCGCGAGGAGTTCCGCCGGCACTCCTACATCTCCCCGATCGCCTCCGTCGTGATCGCCGGCGCGGGCATGCAGGGCTACGACTTCGCGCTGCGCCGGCTCGCGACCCTGCTCGGCTGAGCCGCCTCGCAGCGCGGCGGGCCGGGTTACGATGGATGCACCGTTCATCGGATGAAGGAGACCCCGTGTCCGTCGTGAAGGTCAACGCCCTCTCGGTGCCCGAAGGGGCCGGTCCGGAGCTCGAGGCCCGTTTCGCGGCGCGCAAGCACGCGGTGGATCGGGCGCCGGGCTTCGAGGGCTTCCAGCTGCTGCGCCCCACCGCCGGCGAGGATCGCTACTTCGTGGTCACGACCTGGGCGAGCGAGGAGGACTTCGCCGCATGGCGCGACGGCCGCGCCCAGGAGGCCCACGCGGGCGACGCGGGCGAGGCGCGGAAGCCCGTGGCGACCGGGGCGACGCTGCTCGAGTTCGAGGTGGTCGAGCTCTGACCGGACCGCCTCACGGCGCCGTCGGGAAGATGTCGAACAGCGCGGGGTTGTGCGCGTGCACCAGCACCGCGAACACCACCGCGTCGAAGAGCAGGTGCACGGTCACGACGTAGCCGAGGGACCTCGTGCGGAGAAAGATGACGCCCTGCACGAGGGCGAAGGGGATCGTGAGTAGCGGCCCCCAAGCGCGATAGCCGAGCTCCCAGAGGAACGAAACGAACACGACCGCCTGCATGAGGTTCGCGAGCCAGGCGGGGAAGTGCCGCAGCAGCACCGCGAAGACGGTGCAGATGAAGAAGAGCTCGTCCCAGATGCCGACCGCGCCGACGCCGACGAAGAGCCGCGCGATGAGCTCCGGGCTGTCCACCACGGGCCAGTTCTCGTACACCCCGGACGATATGAAGTAGAAGGGCAGGATCAGCCAGCCGAGCACCAGCACGCCGGCGAGCCAGCTCCAGTGCAGCGCCCGCCACGGCAGACCCCCGCGCCACGGGAACCCCGTCGCGCGATCCCGGTAGACGAAGCGCGAGATCAGGTACGGCACCGCGACCGCCCCTCCGAGCGCGAGCGCGAAGCGCACCATCGCCCAGTCGTCGAGCTCGGCGGCCAGCGGGATCAGCCTCACGATCGCGAGGCCGATCGCGATGAGGGAGAGATCCCGCAGCAGCGACGGCCGCGCCGACAGCCCGCCTTCCGGCCGATCCGCGAGCCACGCGGCGACGAGGCCGAGCGCGAGCAGCGCGATGCCCGCCGGCAGGCTCTCGAACACGAAGAACGCGGGGGCGGCGAGCACGGTGAGCAGGGCCGCGACGAGCGGCCACGGCTTCACGCCGATCCTCTCCCGCCGTTCGAACTCCACGGATCCAGGCTAGCGGCGGGCGCGCAGCCGGAAGACGATCAGGATCGAAGAAGCCGCGCGTCGGAGGCCGGCGGTACGCTTTCCGCATGCCTGCAACCAGCACCGCCCACCCCGCCGACTCCCACGACCTCATCCGCGTGCACGGCGCGCGCGAGAACAACCTCAAGGACGTGAGCATCGAGATCCCGAAGCGACGCCTCACCGTCTTCACCGGCGTGTCCGGCTCGGGCAAGAGCTCGCTCGTCTTCGCCACGATCGCCGCCGAGTCGCAGCGCCTCATCAACGAGACCTATTCGACCTTCGTGCAGGGCTTCATGCCGAACCTCGCGCGGCCCGACGTCGACGTGCTCGACGGCATCACGACCGCGATCATCGTCGACCAGCAGCGCATGGGGGCGGATCCGCGCTCCACCGTCGGCACCGCCACCGACGCGAACGCGATGCTGCGCATCCTCTTCAGCCGCCTGGGGCAGCCGCACATCGGGCCCGCGAAGGCGTTCTCGTTCAACGTGGCCTCCGCGTCGGGCGTCGGCATGCTCACCGCGGAGAAGGGCGGCAAGACGGTCAAGGAGCGACGGGAGTTCAAGGTCGTCGGCGGCATGTGCCCGCGCTGCGAGGGGCGGGGCCAGGTGAGCGACTTCGACCTCACCGCCCTCTACGACGACTCGAAGACCCTGAACGAGGGCGCGCTCATGGTTCCGGGTTTCAGCATGGACGGCTGGTACGGGCGCGTGTTCGGAGCCGTCGTGCCGATGGACAAGCCGATCCGCGATTTCACCGCGGAGGAGCTCGACGACCTGCTCTACAAGGAGCCGACGAAGGTGAAGGCCGAAGGCATCAACGTCACCTACGAGGGGCTGATCCCGCGCATCCAGAAGTCGATGCTGTCGAAGGACCGGGAGGCGATGCAGCCCCACATCCGCGCCTTCGTGGACCGGGCGATCGCCTTCCACACCTGCCCCGACTGCGAGGGCACCCGCCTCACGGAGCTCGCGCGCTCGTCGAAGATCGAGGGGATCAGCATCGCCGACGCGTGCGCCATGCAGATCAGCGATCTCGCCGAGTGGGTCCGCGAGCTCGACGAGCCCTCGGTGGCCCCGCTGCTCGAGAACCTGCGCGAGACCCTCGACTCCTTCGTCGAGATCGGCCTCGGCTACCTCTCGCTCGACCGGCCGGCGGGCACCCTGTCGGGCGGCGAGTCGCAGCGCACGAAGATGATCCGGCACCTGGGGTCGAGCCTCACCGACGTGACCTACGTCTTCGACGAGCCGTCGATCGGGCTGCATCCGCACGACATCCAGCGCATGAACCGCCTGCTGCTGCAGCTGCGGGACAAGGGCAACACCGTGCTCGTGGTCGAGCACAAGCCCGAGATGATCGCGATCGCCGACCGCGTCATCGACCTCGGCCCGGGTGCGGGATCGCACGGCGGCGAGATCTGCTTCGAGGGCGAGCTCGAGGGGCTGCGCGCGAGCGGCACGGTCACCGGACGGCACCTCGACGACCGGGCCCGGCTGAAGGAGGCGGTGCGGCAGCCGGCGGGCGCGATCGAGGTGCGCGGCGCGAGCACCCACAACCTGCAGGGCGTCGACGTCGACGTGCCGCTCGGCGTGCTCACCGTCGTGACGGGGGTCGCGGGCAGCGGCAAGAGCTCGCTGATCCACGGCTCGGTGTCGGGGCGCGAGGGCGTCGTCACCGTCGACCAGTCGGCGATCAAGGGCTCCCGCCGTTCGAACCCCGCGACCTACACCGGCATCCTCGACCCCGTGCGCACGGCGTTCGCGAAGGCGAACGGAGTGAAGCCGGCCCTCTTCAGCGCGAACTCCGAGGGAGCCTGCCAGGCCTGCAAGGGCGCGGGCGTCATCTACACCGACCTCGTGATGATGGCCGGGGTCTCGACGCCCTGCGACGAGTGCGAGGGCCGCCGCTACCAGGCCGAGGTGCTCGAGTACCGGCTCGGCGGCAAGAACATCGCCGAGGTGCTGGAGCTCTCGATCGAGGACGCGCGCGAGTTCCTCTCGGGCGGCGAGCAGCCCGAGGCGAAGGTGCCCAAGGCGGCGAAGATCCTGGACCGCCTCGTCGACGTGGGCGTGGGGTACCTCACGCTCGGGCAGCCGCTCTCGACGCTCTCGGGCGGCGAGCGCCAGCGGGTGAAGCTCGCGATCGCCATGTCCGAGGAGGGCGGCGTGTACGTGCTCGACGAGCCGACCACGGGCCTGCACCTCGCCGACGTCGAGCAGCTGCTCGGCGTGCTCGACCGCATCGTCGACTCGGGCAAGAGCGTCATCGTGATCGAGCACCACCAGGCGGTCATGGCCCACGCCGACCGCATCATCGACATCGGACCGGGTGCGGGCCACGAGGGCGGCCGGGTAGTCTTCGAGGGAACGCCCGCGGAGCTCGTCGCGGCACGATCGACGCTCACGGGCGAGCATCTGGCCGAGTACGTCGGGGCCTGAGCCCCGCAGGCGAAGCAGGTGACGCAGGCGAAGCAGGTGATGCAGACGAGGGAGACCCCATGGCGCTGACCATTCGAACCGTACTCGAGCCGAGCGGTCCGGCGACCGCCATCGAGCTGACCGACGCCCAGGTGGACGAGCTCGGCGGCGGCAAGCGCGCCGCGGTGCGCGTCACGATCGGCGGGCGCTCTGCGCGCCTGCGCCTCGCCGTCATGGGCGGGCAGAACCTCATCGGCTTGTCGAAGGCGGCGCGCGCCGAGCTCGGGGTCGAGATCGGCGACGAGGTCGAGGCCCTCATCGAGCTCGACGACGCGCCCCGCGAGATCGAGGTTCCCGACGATCTCGCCGCGGCCCTCGCGGCGGTGCCCGGGGTGCGCGAGGCCTTCGACGCGCTGGCACCGTCGCATCGCAAGGAGCACGTGCGGGCGGTCCTCGAGGCGAAGAAGCCCGAGACCCGCGAGCGCCGCGTCGCGGCCTGCGTGGCGAAGGTCTCCGGCTAGCGCTCAGTCCCGCGGTTCGGGCGGCGCGGTCGCCAGCGCCGGGGCGCTCGGCAGCTCGTTCAGCGCGCGGATGATGCGGAAGAGCTCCCCCACCGCGCGCCGCCTGGGCGTGAGCACGATCCTCGGCAGTTCGAGGCGGTCCCGATCGGCCCGTTCGGGCGCGAGCGGCTCGCTGCGCTCGATCCTGCCGCTGAGCAGCAGATCGCCGAAGCGCTCGTTCAGCGACTCGATCTCCTCGTCGGTGGGGGCGGATCGCAGCCGCATCACCAGCTGATCCCCCGCCGGATCCTGCGTGCCGCCGCCCGCGACGACCACCGGATCCTGCGGCGGCGCGTCGCCTCCGGCGCCCCCGGCGCCGCTCGTGCCGCCGTTGCGCCCGTTGCCGCCGCGATCGGGGACCTCTCGCTTCGCTCCGTAGGCCGCGGCAGTGGCCGCGCTACCCGATGCGTCGGAAGCTTCGCTTCCGCCGCGATCGGGTACCCAGCGCAGCGAGTCGTAGTTGCGCCAGAAGCCCGTGATCTCGGCCACCGCGGCATCGGCGGAGTCCGTCACGAGCACCCGATCGAGATCGCCGGGCGAGATCATGCCGGTGCCCTCGAGGTGCTGGGTGGCGAAGCGTTCGAAACCGCGCCAGAAGTCGCCGCCCGGCCGATCGAGCAACACGATGGGCACGGGCACCATCTTGCCCGTCTGCTGCAGGGTGAGCAGCTCGAAGGTCTCGTCCATGGTGCCGAAGCCGCCGGGCAGGCAGACGAAGCCGAGCGACTCCTTCACCAGCATGAGCTTGCGGGTGAAAAAGTACTTCATGGAGACCAGGCGGTCGTTGTGGGCGATCGCGTGCTGGGGCAGCTCCTCGAAGGGCAGGCGTATCGACACGCCCAGCGAGTGCTCGGGACCCGCGCCGATCGCCGCGGCCTCCATGATGCCGGGCCCCGCCCCGGTGACCACCATCCAGCCGAGCCCGGCCAGGCTGCGCGAGACGCGCTCGGCCTGAAGCGAGAGCGGATCGTGCGCCTGCGTGCGGGCGGAGCCGAAGATCGTCGCCTTGGGCGTGCCCGCGAAGGGCGCGAAGAGCCGGAACGCCGAGTGCATCTCCTCGAGCGCAGCCGCCGAGATCTTCAGGTCGAGCCGGCTCGTGCCGTCGAGGCCCAGGTCGATCCCCGACTCGATGATGCGGGTGATGAGCTTCCGCTGCCAGTCGACGCCGGCCGCATCGAGCAGAACCTCGATCTCCGCCCGCAGATCCGTGCTCGGTGAGGCTTCGCTCGCATCGGCTTTCACATCTCCAGTCTAGGGATGCACGAGGACGCGCCGTCGCTGGATAGGGTGGATGGCGTCCGAATCGGATCGTCGGGAGAGCGCATGAGCATGGAGCCGCGGGCCACCGGGCAGCAGGCCGCAGTGCAGCAAGCCGCAGTGCAGCAGGCCGCCGCAGCGGTCGCGCCGCCGGGCCCGCAGCGGATCCGGCCACCGCTGTCGCTGCGGATCGCCGGCATCGCATGGATTCTCGCCGGCTTCGTCTTCTCCCTGGGCCCGGCCCTCGTCGCGCTGCTGCTGCAGCTCCAGTACGCCTCGCTGAAGCGGCAGGCGTTCCGGCTCGCGGGTCTCGCCGACACGGTCGACCCGACGGAGCTGCTCGAGGTCGAGCAGTACCTCGCGGAGTTCGACCGCATCGAGGCCATCGTCGTCGATGCGGCGGGCTGGATCCTCGTTCCCCTGCTCATCCTCTACGCCTGCCTCGCGCTCGCCTCGCTCACCTGCTACCTCGTGTTCGGCATCTGGACGGTTCGCGGCGCGAACTGGGCCCGCATTACGGGGACGGTGCTCTGCGGGCTCTCGACGCCCCTGGTGTTCGCGGTCTGGCTCTTCTTCGCGGGATTCGAGTGGGTGCCGCTCGACGCGCTCCGGGCGAACTACGCCGGCCTCGCGCTGATCGCGCTGCACGTGCTCGGCCTCGTGCTCGTCTGGCTGCCCGCCTCCAACGCCTACGTTCGCTCACGCCGACCGGTTCCGGCGCCGGGTCCGATCCGATAGGGTCCGGTCATGCCGATCCGCCGCGCGCACCTCGCCGCGCAGTCCCCCCACGGGCAGCTCACCGCGGCACTCGCCGAGCTGCGCGAGGAGGAGGGCGTGCCCGCGGCGTTCCCTCCCGCCGTCGAGGCGGAGGCGGATCGCGCGAGCGCTCCCGGCGCCGAGCTCGATCTGCGCGAGATCCCCTTCGCGACCCTCGACCCGCCGGGATCCCGCGATCTCGACCAGGCGTTCCACCTGGAGCGGCGGGGCCGTGGCGGCAGCGGGGGCTTCACGGTGCGCTATGCGATCGCCGATCTGCCCGGCTTCGTGCGCCCGGGCGGACTGGTCGACGCCGAGGCCCGCGTTCGGGGCCAGACGCTCTATCTGCCAGACGGCGCGGTGCCGCTGCATCCCACCGTGCTGAGCGAGGATCGCGCGTCGCTGCTCCCCGATGTCGATCGCACGGCCTACGTCTGGACGGTGGAGCTCGACGAGGCGGGAGCCGCCGGGGCGCCGCGCGTGGAGCGCGCGTTGATCCGCTCCCGCGCCCGGCTCGATTACCCCTCGGCGCAGCGCGCGCTCGATGCGGGCGCGGCCGAGGGCCCGCTCGCCCTGCTCCCCGAGCTCGGCGGGCTGCGCCTCGAACAGGAGCGGCTGCGCGGCGGGGCGAGCCTCAACCTGCCCGACGAGGAGATCGTGCGCGCGCCGGACGGGTACCGCATCGTGAGCCGGCTCCCGCTGCCCGTCGAGGAGTGGAACGCGCAGCTCTCCCTGCTGGTCGGCATGGCCGCGGGCGAGCTGATGCTCGCGGCCGGGATCGGCGTGCTGCGCACCATGCCGGCACCCGAGGAGCCTGAGCTGCGGTTCTTCCGCGATCGCGTCGCCGCGCTCGGCCTGCCGTGGCCCGCCGGCCTCCCCTACGGCGAGTACCTGCGGGCCGTGCCGCGGGACGCGCCTCAGGCCCCCGCCGTGCTGCAGGCCGCGGGGAGCCTCTTCCGCGGCGCCGACTACGCGGTCTTCGACGGCGCGCCTCCCGAGCAGTCCGTGCAGGCGGCCATCGCCGCGCCGTACGCCCACGTCACCGCGCCCCTGCGCCGATTGGTCGATCGCTGGGGCCTCGTCGTCTGCGAGGCGCTCTGCGCCGGGCGCGCCGTGCCCGGCTGGGCGCGGGAGAGCCTGCCCGAGCTCCCCGCGCTCATGCGCGCCTCCTCGGCCCGCGCCGGCCGACTCGCCTCCGCCGCGCTCGATCGGGTGGAGGCCGCGCTGCTGCGCGACCGCGTCGGCGAGGCCTTCCCCGCCTTCGTGCTCGAGGTGCGGGGCGACCGGGCGCGGGTGCAGCTGCAGGATCCGCCGGTCACCGCGCACTGCCCGGCGGTCGGACTCGCGGCGGGCGAGCAGGTGCGTCTGCGCGTGCTGCGCGCCGATGTCCCCACGGGCGAGATCGAGCTCGCGATCGCCTGAGCGCCGCTCGCGCCTCAGCGACTGGCCTTGGCGATCTCCTTGGCCTTGTCCCGGACCCGCCGCAGCGCGTTCTCCCGGCGCTCGAGCTCGCGCACCCGGCGCTGCGTCGCCTTGCGCAGCTCGATGTGGGCCCGCAGCTCGGCCTCCGCCGCCTCGTAGTCCTCCTGCGGCGTGCGCGGCGGTCCGTCCGAGGGGGATGCCGCTCCCTCCGCGCCGTCCGGGGCCGCCGCCATCGCGTCGACGCCGCCGAGCAGCACGCCGATCGCGAAGTCGAGGAGGATCTCCGCATCGTCGCCGGCGGATTCGGGCGCGGCGACGGGCGCCCCGTCCGGCGCCTCGCCGAAGTAGCGCCCGTCGCGCACGAGCGGCGCGATGTCGGGGAACTCGCCCGGGGTCACGGCCTCGCGGAGCAGCTCCCGGGTGGCCTCCTCCGGCTCCTCCTCGGAGAGCACCTCGCGCGCGACCGCGGCGAAGCCCCGCACGAAGGAGGAGAGGACGATGAGCAGGGCCAGCTTCGTCTCGGCCGGGACCTCGAGGGACCGCATCGCGCGCAGCGCGCTGTCGGCGGCCCGCAGCTGCCCCGGCATGAGGTGCACATGGGCTTCGAGGGGGATGTCGAGGGCCCAGGGATGGGAGCGGTAGCCCTCCAGCAGCGCCCGGATGAAACCGTCGAGGCCGGCCCGCCAGTCCGGGGCGGCCACCGGCCGGATCGTGTCGCCGAAGGCCGCGTCGAGCATCAGCTGGTGCAGCTCGTCCTTGGTCGCGACGTAGCGGTAGAGCGCCATGGTGGTGAAGTCGAAGCTCTGCGCGACGCGCTGCATAGTGACCGCGGCGAGCCCCTCCGCGTCGGCGATGGCGATGGCGGCCTCGACGATGCGCTCGAGGCTCAGCTCCCGCTTCGGGCCGCGCTGCGGTGCGGCCGCGAGGCCCCACGCGAGTGCGACGGTGCGCGCCGCCTGACGTTCGGCCATGACGCCTCCTCCCGGTCATCACCACCGTAGCGAATCATTACTGCGTGACACATCTACAGTTTATGATGCATACTGTTTAACGAACACGCAACTACGACCCAGGAGGAAGCATGATTCCCACGATCGAGATCGACGGTCTCGTGAAGCACTACGGCGAGCGCACGGTGCTCTCGGGCGTCTCGCTCGACATCGACGGCGGCGTCTTCGCGCTGCTGGGCCCCAACGGCTCGGGCAAGACCACCCTCGTCTCCATCCTCACCACGCTGCTGCGCCCCGACGGCGGCACCGCGCGGGTGCTCGGTCACGACATCCTCGCCGAGCAGCGCGAGGTGCGGCGCCGCATCAGCGCCACCGGGCAGTACGCCACGGTCGACGAGCAGCTCACCGGCCGCGAGAACCTGGTCATGGTCGCGCGGCTGCTGGGCCTCTCCCCCGCGGACGCCCGGACGCGGGCGGCGGAGCTGCTCGGCGAGTTCGAGCTGGAGGAGGCCGCCGATCGTCGCGTCTCCGGCTACTCCGGGGGCATGAGGCGCAGGATCGATCTCGCCGCCTCGCTCGTGGAGCGCCCCGCCGTGCTCTTCCTCGACGAGCCGACGACCGGCCTCGACCCCGTGAGCCGGCAGTCCCTCTGGGCGGGAGTGGCGGCGCTCGCCCGCGCGGGCAGCTGCGTCTTCCTCACCACGCAGATGCTCGACGAGGCCGAGGCGCTGGCCGAGCGCATCGCCATCCTGCACGACGGGCGCATCGTCGCGGACGGCACGGCCGCCTCGCTCACCGCGCTGGTCGGCGGGGAGACCGCGGTGCTGTGCGACGCGAACGGCGAGGAAGTGCGCGCGCTCGACGTCGACGGCACCGCGGCGGGGCTGGCCCGGGCGCTGGCGGGACTCGGAGAGCAGGAGCGCGGGCTGCGGGTGGAGCTGCGGCGCCCGACCCTGGACGACGCCTTCGCTGCGCTCACCCGGCGCGGCACCGAGGCGGTGGCGGCATGAGCGCGGCGGCGAGCCCGGCGGCCCAGGCGACTCAGGCGACTCAGCCGGCTCAGGCGGCCCCGGCCGTCGCAGAGGCTCCGGCGGTGCCGGCGGCGCGGATCCCGCCGCACGCCGGCGTCGGCCCGGTGCGGGCGAGCCGCATCTTCATCGGCCGCTCGATGCGGCACGGCCTGCGCGACGGGGAGTCGCTCGTGCTCGCGATCGCGCTGCCGATCCTGCTGATGCTGATGTTCACCATCGTCTTCGGCGGCGCCATCGACCCGAGCGGGCACTACGTGGACTTCGTGCTGCCGGGGACCGTCATCCTCTGCTCCGGATTCGGCGCCTCCTCGGTGGCCGTGTCGGTCAACCGGGATCTCACGGGCGGGGCGATGCGGCGCTTCCGCAGCCTCCCCATCCCCGCCGCGACCTGCCTCATCGGCCACGCCGCGGCGAGCATCCTGCGCAATCTGCTCGCGACGGCGCTCGTCGTCGCGGTCGGCCTGGCGCTCGGCTTCCGGCCCGTCGCGGGTCCCGCCGAGTGGCTCGCCGCGATCCTGCTGGTCCTCGCCTGGATCGCCGCGGTGACCGCGATCTTCGCCGCCATCGGCCTGATCTCCACGAGCCCCGAGGCCGCGAACGGCTACGGCTTCGCCGTGCTCTTCCTGCCGTACCTGTCGAGCGCCTTCGTGCCGATCGAGACGATGCCCGCGTGGCTGCAGCCCATCGCGGCGGGCCAGCCCGTCACGCCGCTCACCGATGCGCTGCGGGCGCTCCTGCTCGGCGGCGACCCCGGCGCGCAGCCGCTCATCGCACTCGCCTGGTGCCTCGGCATCGTCCTCGTCGCCGCGGCCGTGATCGCGTGGAGGTTCCCGAAGCTGCGCTGAGCCGGATCACCCGGATGGCCGGGCCGGATGACCGGACCGGGCCCGCTCCCGCAAGGGGACGCGAATTGCCGTCTCGACCGCGGAGAGACGGCAATTCGCGTCCCCTTGCGCGGAGGAACCTTGCGCAGAGGAACTCAGACGGCGACGACCTCGGGGGCGCCCGATCCGCGCTCGTGCCCCATCTCGTCGGCGATGCGGTTCGCCTCCTCGATGAGGGTCGCGACGATCTCCGACTCGGGCACGGTCTTGATGACCTCGCCCTTCACGAAGATCTGCCCCTTGCCGTTGCCGCTCGCCACGCCCAGGTCGGCCTCCCGGGCCTCGCCGGGACCGTTCACGACGCAGCCCATGACGGCCACGCGCAGCGGCACGCTCATGCCCTCGAGGCCGGCCGTGACCTCGTCGGCGAGGGTGTAGACGTCGACCTGGGCGCGCCCGCACGAGGGGCACGAGACGATCTCGAGCTTGCGCTCGCGCAGGTTCAGCGATTGCAGGATCTGCAGGCCGACCTTCACCTCCTCCACCGGAGGCGCCGAGAGCGAGACCCGGATCGTGTCGCCGATGCCCTCCGAGAGCAGGATCCCGAAGGCGGTCGCGCTCTTGATCGTGCCCTGGAACGCCGGCCCCGCCTCGGTCACACCGAGGTGCAGCGGCCAGTCGCCGCGCTCGGCGAGCTGCCGGTAGGCCTTGACCATGACGATGGGGTCGTTGTGCTTGACCGAGATCTTGAAGTCGTGGAAGTCGTGCTCCTCGAAGAGCGAGGCCTCCCAGACCGCGCTCTCCACGAGCGCCTCCGGGGTCGCCTTGCCGTACTTCTCGAGCAGGCGCGGATCGAGGGATCCCGCGTTCACGCCGATGCGGATCGAGACGCCTGCCGCCTTCGCCCGCCGGGCGATCTCGCCGACCTGATCGTCGAACTTGCGGATGTTGCCCGGGTTCACGCGCACCGCGGCGCAGCCGGCGTCGATCGCCGCGAAGACGTAGTTGGGCTGGAAGTGGATATCCGCGATGACCGGGATCTGGCTCTTCTTCGCGATGATGGGCAGCGCCTCGGCATCGTCCCGCGAGGGGCAGGCGACGCGCACGATGTCGCAGCCGGAGGCCGTGAGCTCGGCGATCTGCTGCAGCGTGGCGTTGATATCGGTCGTCGGCGTCGTGGTCATCGACTGCACGGAGACCGGGGCGTCGCCGCCGACCAGGACGGAGCCGACTTTGATCTGCCGCGAGACCCGCCGCGGGGCGAGAACCTCGGGTATCTTCGGCATTCCCAGATTGATAGCTGCCACGGGTCGAGTCTACCGCCGGGGCGTCCGCCGAACCCGAGTGCGAGCCCGGACCGGGCCGCCCGCCGGGCATCGGCCCGTGCCTCAGACCCCGTAGTCGGGCGCGGGCTCGAGTCCGAAGAACTCCTCGAGGGTGAGGATGCCGGTGCGGCGCATCTCCTGCGCGAGCTCGACGCCGACGTAGCGGAAGTGCCAGGGCTCGTACGTGAAGCCGGTGATGTGGTCCATACCGGGCGGGTAGCGCATGATGAAGCCGTAGTCCGCGGCGTTCTCGGCCAGCCAGACCCCGGCGGGGGTGTCGCCGAAGCAGGCGTTCAGGTAGCAGCCGCCGTGGTCGTCGAGATCGACGACCAGACCGGTCTGGTGCTCGGAGTGACCGGGCCTCGCCGAGTAGGTGTCGGCCAGGGCCTGGCCGTCGCGGGCGACATAGCGGTTGTAGAGGGACACCTGGGTGCCGTAGTCGCGGTAGGCGCTGATGATCCACACCTGGTGGCCGGCCGCGGCCGCGGCGCCGATCAGCGCCTCGACGGCCCGCGCCGTGGGCTCGCGCAACGGCTGCGCCCACTCGTTCTCGACGCCCTGGGGCATCACGAGGTCGCTCGGCGCGAAGTCGATGGGGTTCAGCGGTCGCCGCTTGTTGCTGACCACCCAGAGCGACATCGGGTCGTCGACCGAGTGCGCGCCGCGGTCGAACACCGGCTCGGGCTCGGGCTCCGGTTCGGGCGTCGGCTCGGGCGAAGGCGTCGTCGTCGTGGGCGCGGAGGTGGTCGGGGCCGGCTCGGACTCAGCGGTGCAGCCGATCGACCCGAGCCCGCAGGCCGCGCACACGAGGAGCGCGGCCACGGCTTTCAGTGCACGGCGCTTCTGCATGCCGTCAATGCTACTGCGACTCGTCCGGGCCGCTGCGACTCGTCCGAGCCACTGCGGCTAGTCTGGCTGCATGCCGACTCGTCGCACCCGTCTCATCGCCACGATCTCGATCGCGGCGGTCGTCGTGCTCGGCGGCGGCGCGGCCGCCTTCGCGCTCATGCAGCGTCCCGCGGCCGAGCCCGCCCCGACCGCGCAGCCGCGGCAGACGCCTCCCCCGCCCACCGCGGAGCCGGAGCCCGAGCAGCCGCAGCCGATCCGCGTGATCGCGATGGGCGACATGCTCCCCCACGACACGGTGAACCTGAACGCGCAGATCGACGGCGGCTGGGACTACGGCCGCTTCTTCGACGGCATCCGCCCGCAGCTCGACGCCGCCGACGTCACCTTCTGCAACCAGGAGGTGCCGAGCGCCGGCGTCGACTTCGGCGTCAGCGGCTACCCGGTGTTCAACGCGCCGACCGAGTTCGCACGCGATCTGCACGCCTCGGTCGGCTGCGATCTCGTCAACCTCGCGACGAACCACGCCGCCGACAAGGGACCGGCCGGGATCGCGGCGACGCGGGCGGCCTGGGACGGGCTCGTGCCGAGCGCCGTCGCCGGCGCGAACCGCACCGCCGAGGAGCAGCGCACCGTACCCGTGTTCGAGGCCGACGGGGTGCGGATCGCGCTCGTCGCCCTGGCGGAGTACTCGAACGCCGGGATCGACGGCGTCTCCCTCAACTTCATCGGCGACGCCCAGCTCGTGCAGGACCTGATGGCGCAGGCGCGCGCGCAAGCCGACATCGTGATCGTCTCGACCCACTGGGGCACGGAGGACTCCCACGAGGTGAACGGGCAGCAGGCGGCCTTCGCGCAGCAGCTCGCCGACCTGGGCGCGGATGTCGTCGTCGGCACCGGTCCGCACGTGCTGCAGCCGGTGACCTGGCTCGATCGACCGGACGGCGGCCGCACGCTCGTGTGGTACTCGATCGGCAACATGCTGAGCTCGCAGCTCGCCCTCGACCAGCTGACCGGGGTGATAGCGGGCTTCGAGCTGGTGCGCGACGAGGCGAGCGGCACGGTGCGGGTCGAGAACCCGACCGCGATCCTCACCTACATGCACTACGACTGGTCCCCCGAGCAGGAGGCCGCGGGCGACCTCCTGGCGCGGACGAACCTGAGCATCACCCCGCTCGCCGATTCGGACGAGCTGCTGGCGCGCACCCGCTTCGGGGTGACGGCCGCGCAGCAGGCGGAGGCCTCGGCGGCGATCCTCGGCCCCGAGGTGACCGTGCTGCAGCGGTAGCGCCCCGCCTCGGCGGGGTCGCCCCCGCGGAGGCTGTCCCGGCGGATCAGACGGCGACGTAGGCGCCGATGGCGGCGATCGCGGCGCGCACCCCAGTGCCGAGCGTCGGCTCGATCTCCGGCAGGAAGAACGGCGAGTGGTTCATCGCCCGCGGCTTTGCATCCGGATCCGCCTCCGGCGAATAGGCGCCGAACACCCAGTAGACGTTCGGCACGCCGATGGCCTGCGCCAGCCATCCGAAATCCTCGGAGCCCATGGCCGGCGGAATGGTCATGACCCCGTCCTCGCCCAGCTCCGCCCGCAGCGCCGCCCCCACCCGCGCGCTGTGCCCCGGATCGTTGTGGAGCAGCGGGAAACGGTAGAGCTCTTCGATCGACGGCCGCGGCGCGCCCGCCGCGTCGGCCTCCGCTTTCACGATCCGGGTGACGGCGGCGAGCACCCTGCCGCGCGTCTCCTCGCTCAGCGTCCGGATGTTGAGGGTGAACTCGGCCCGGTCGGGGATGATGTTCTCCTTGAGCCCGGCGTGGAAGGTGCCGCAGGTGACCACCGCGGGCGATTGCGGCGGCAGCTCGCGGGAGACGATCGTCTGCAGCCGGGTCACCATGTGGGCGCCGATCACGATGGGGTCGATCGAGTCCTGCGGCTGCGAGCCGTGCGACTGCCTGCCGAACACGGTGACGCGCAGCGAATCGGCCATCGCCATCGCGTCGCCGACGGCGATCCCGGCGCTCCCCGCCGGCACGAAGGGGATCACGTGCTGGCCGAGCACGACCTCGGGCCGGGGCACCCGGTCCCACAGCCCGTCTGCCACCATCGCGGCGGCGCCCGCGGCGGTCTCCTCCCCCGGCTGGAACAGCCAGATGATCGTTCCCGACCAGGCTTCGGGCTGTCCGACGATGGCCGCGACCGCTCCGAGCGCCGCGGCGACGTGGGTGTCGTGGCCGCAGCCGTGCATGACGGGCACGACGGTGCCGTCCGGCAGCGTGCCGGTGGCCGTCGAAGCGTACTCCGCACCCGTGTCCTCCGCGATGGGCAGACCGTCGGTGTCGGCCCGGAACGCGACGATCGGACCGTCGCCGTTGCGCAGGATGCCGACGACGCCCGTGCCGCCGCAGCGGAAGTGCTCGATCCCGAGCTCGTCGAGCCGGCGCTCGATGAACTCCGCCGTGCGGTGCTCCTGCATCGACAGCTCCGGCGTGCGGTGGAGGTGCCGGTAGGTATCGTGCAGGACGGCGGTCTCCGCCTCGGAGAGTCGGGTGCTCAGCATGGCGCTCCTTCGCGGATCGACGCGGCGGACGTGGCCGGCCGCCCGTGCCGGAACGAGGAGGGCCCGGACCGTCCGGGGCGGTCGATCAGTTCACTCTACCCGCTCAGCGTCAGCGGCTTCACAATGTCGGCGTAGGCCAGCAGCAGGCTCATCGCGCCCAGCACGATCACGACCGCGAAGGTCACCGGCACCATCTTCGCGGTGTCGACGGGCCCCGGATCCGGCTTGCGACGGATCCGGGCCCAGCCCCGTTTCGCCCCCTCGTAGAGGGCGCCCGCGATGTGGCCGCCGTCGAGCGGCATGAGCGGGACGAGGTTGAAGACGAAGAGCGCCACGTTGAGCGAGCCCAGCAGGCCGAACATGGTCTGCGCGCGGGCGGAGACGGGGGCCTCGTCCATGCTGGCGATCTCGCCGGCGAGGCGGCCCACGCCGACGACGCCGACGGGGCCGTTCGGGTCGCGCTCCTCGCCGCCGAAGGCGGCGTTCCATACCCCGACCATGCGCTCGGGCAGGCGGATGACGATGCCGGCCACGGCCGCGACGTTCTCGCCGACGAAGCCGGGCACGGCGGTGATGGGCTGCTGCACCATCTCCTGGGCGGGAGACAGGCCGACCATGCCGACCGTCTCGGTCAGCGGCTCGCCGTCGGGCCCCTCGACGACCCGTCCCCGGTCATCGGTGACGAGCCGCTCGTTCGACGCCGGGGTGAGGGTCGTCGTCCGCTGCTCGCCGTCGCGCAGCACGGTCAGCGTCAGCGCCTTCCCGGGCGACTCGCTGATGATCCGGCGGAACTCGTCCCAGCCGCTCAGCTCCGCTCCGTCGACGGCGAGGACGCGATCGCCGGGCTCAAGCCCCGCGGCCGCGGCGGGGGCGACGGGATCGCCCGAGGAGCACTCGGTCGCCTCGCTCGTCGCCGGGATCAGGCACTGGTTCACCGCCGCGACGGTCGTCGTGTACTGCGGGATGCCGAAGCCGACGAGCACGATGCCGAAGAAGACGAACGCCAGCACGAGGTTCATGAAGGGCCCGCCGAGCATCACGACGATCTTCTTCCACATCGGCAGGCGGTAGAAGGTGCGGTGGTCCTCCCCCTCGGCGATGGTCTCGGCGCTGGCCGAGCGCGCGTCGTCGACCATGCCGGCGAGGCCGCGGCGGGGGACGTCGGCGTCATCCGGCGGGGGGTCCCCGATCCGTTCGAGCTCGGCGACGAGGTCCGTCGGAGCCTCCCTCGTCCTCACCGTCGAGCCTTCTTGCACGACGGTGTTCAGGAAGCCGGTCGTGCTCGCCCGCGGCTTCTCCCCCGGCTTCTGCGGCGGGTACATGCCGGTCATCGCGACGTAGCCGCCGAGCGGGATCATCTTGACGCCGTACTCGGTCTCGCCCCTGCGGCGCGACCACAGGGTCTTGCCGAAGCCGATCATGTACTGGGTGACCTTCACCCCGAAGAGCTTCGCGGGCAGGAGGTGGCCGATCTCGTGCAGCCCGATCGAGACGGCGAGGCCGACGACCATGATCAGGATGCCCAGCAGGTAGAGGAGCACTTCGGTCACCCGCTCAGGCTAGCCCTCACGGCTGTGAGCGGAGCCGCGAACGGCTGGGAGGCGGCCGAGCCGCTACTCGTCGAGCAGCGCGATGGCCTCGATCTCCACGAAGCACCCGGGGGCGAGCCCCTTGACCTCCACCGTGAAGCGGGGCGCGGTGTCGAGATAGGTGCGGTACACCTCGTTGAACGCCTCGTAGTCCCGCTCGCGGTTCGTGAGGAAGCAGCTGGTCTTGACGATGCTGTCGTACCCGAGGCCGGCGGCCTCCAGGATCTCGCCGATGTACTCGAAGATGAGCCGCGTCTGGGCCTGAGCGCCCTCGACGGGCTCGCCGGTGGCGAGATCGACGCCGAGCTGGCCCGAGATGAAGAGGAATCCCCCGGCCTTCAGCGCCTGCGGGTAGGGCAGCCCCTTCCACTGCGGCGCGTTCGGAGTGCTGACGACGGTCTTGGGCATGGCTGCTCCTTCGTTCTGGGTTGCGGTCGGTTTCTGCGTTGCGGTCAGTCTGAGCTGCGGTCTCCGGAGATCGAGGGCGCACCGGAGGCGAGCTCTCCGATCACGGCGCTGAAGTCGAGTCGCCGGCCCTCATCCCCCTCGCGCGCGGAGGCCCGCCGGTACACGGCGTCGACGGCCTCCAGCACGCCGAGGTCGAGGTCCCGGCCCCGAGCGGCGTCGATGACGAGCCCGAGATCCTTGTGCGCCAGCCGCAGCGCGAAGCCGGGCCGGGCGCCGGGCGCCAGCGCCGCCGGCAGGTAGTTCTGCAGCTGCCAGTTGTCGGCGGCCCCGCCGCGGACGATCTCCGCGAACTCGTCGACGCCCACGCCCGCCGACTCCGCGAGGGAGAGCGCGTAGCCGTTGAGCGCGACGAGGCCGAGCACGATCGAGTTGTTCGCCAGCTTGATCGTCTGGCCGCTCCCCGGCTCTCCGAGCCGCACGACCCGCGCACTGAAGGCATCCGCGATGTCCATGACCCCGGGGCGGGGCTCGCCGTCCGACGAGAGGTAGCAGAGCAGCTCGCCCGTCGCGGCACGCGCGGGGCCGCCGGTGAGCGGGGCGTCGACGTACTGCCAGCCGGCGGCCCGCGCGAGCTCCCAGACCTCGGCGGCGGCGCTCACGCCGATCGTCGAGCAGTCGATGAGCGCCCGGCTGCGCGAGGGGTCGACGGGGAGCTCCCGCGCGACCGCGACGACATCCGGGCCCGCCGGCAGGCAGGTGAGCACGTGCTCGGCCCGGTCGAGCAGATCCGCGAGCCGCGGGTGCGCGACGACCGGCCCGATCTCGCCGAGTCGCCGGATCTGCGCCGCCGCCCGGCCTTCGAGCACGTGGAGCTCGTATCCGGCTCGCAGCAGCACTTCGGCCATGCCGGCCCCCATGGCTCCGAGACCGATGACTCCGACGGCCCCCGCCTGGGAGGCGGGCGCGGGCGGCGGCGCGGCGATCACACGAGCTCCATCTCGCGGGCCTCTGCGGCCACGGTGCGCTGCGCGAGGAACACCGACGCGATGAAGGAGATGATGAGCGTCACGACGATGTACGCGACGATGAACCAGATCGATCCGGTGACGCCGAAGATCCAGACCGCGAGGATCGGGGGGATCGCCCCGCCCAGGATCGTGCCGACCTGGTAGCCGATCGACAGGCTGCTGGAGCGGGACGACAGGCTCATCGCCCGGGCGAAGAACGCTCCCATCGGCGCCCAGCAGTAGGCGAAGATGACCGCGAGGATCACGAAGGCGAGCAGCACGACCGGGAGGTTGCCGGTCATGAACATGAGGATCCAGAACGGGGTGTAGATCGCGCAGCCGCCCAGGCCGATGAGCATGGCCCGGCGATGCCCGATGCGGTCGGAGTGCTTGCCGACCAGGATCGTGGCGATCGCCAGGGCGACGGCGAAGACCACGATGATGAGCGAGACGTCGGCCTGGACGAGGCCCGTGCTGAGCGCGAAGCTCTGTCCGAAGATCACGGCGACGTAGAAGATCGTCCCGACGCCGGTGTAGGCGAGCGCGACGAGGATCATCGAGACGAGATCCTTGCGGAAGGCCGAGGCGATCGGCGCCGCTTCGAGCGTGCCCGTGTCGCGCATCACCTCGAAGACGGCCGTCTCCTCCAGGGTGAGGCGGATCCATATGCCGACGATGGCGATGACGCCGCCGATGGCGAAGGGGATGCGCCAGCCCCATTCCATGAAGACCTCGGGACCCATCAGGCTCGTCAGGAGGATGGCCGCGTTCGAGAGCGCCAGGCCGATGGGCGACGCCGCCTGCACGAAGCTGCTGAAGAAGCCGGCCTTGTCCTCCTGGTGCTGGCCGAGCGAGGCCTCGTCGGGCGAGGACTCGACCGTGGTGAGGATGGCGCCGCCCCACTCGCCGCCGGCGCTGAGGCCCTGCAGCATGCGCGCGAAGACCACGATGATGGGCGCCGCGATGCCGATCGTCGCCGCTGCCGGCGTGAACGCGATGATGAGCGTCGAGACGCCCATGAGGATGAGCGTGATCATGAGGACGTTGCGCCGACCGTAGCGGTCGCCGACCCGGCCGAAGATGAACGCGCCGAGCGGCCGCACGACGAAGCCGAGGCCGAAGCTCGACACCGAGACCAGGGTGCTCACGAGCGCGTCGCCGGTCGAGAAGAAGACCGTCGGGAAGACGATGATCGACATCGTGCCGTACAGGAAGTAATCGTACCACTCGAGCGAGGTACCGATCGTGGCGGCGAGTACCGCACGCCGCGCGTTCTTCTTGTTATTCGCCATATTCGCAAAACTCCTCAGGTGTGCATTCGAGTTTGCGAGCCGCCCGCCGTTGCGGGTTGTGTACTCGCCATTGAGCCAAGCGCCGTTCGCGGGCCGCTCGAAGCTCGCCTCGACCGGACCGGAAGAGCACTTGTGAAAGGTACGTTTTCAGAGATCGGGAACCGCGGCGGAGGGTGTTTCACTTTGTGCAACAGTTCCCGTCCGCCCGGCTCGTCCGGCCGCGAGGCGAGCCGCGAAGAGGACCGTCGCGACGGCGGTGCGCCGGATCCAGCTCTCCGCCGCCTCCCCCGTGCACGCGTCGGCGAAGGCCTGCTGATGGTTCACCGCCGAGGTCGGAATGCGGACCATCGGGTGGATCGACGGCACCCGGTGCGAGACGTTGCCCATGTCCGTCGAGATGGTGACGAGACCCGATCCGCCCTCGAGCAGCGCCTCGTCCTCGGGGAACGGGATCCCCGCCTCCCGCCCCGCCGTACGGAACGCCCCGGCCAGGGCGAGATCGTGCCGCATGTTCGCGTAGTCCGGCGCCGCGGGCTCCAGCGTCAGCGAGGTGTCCGTGGCGAGCGCGCCGCCGCGGAGGCAGTTCTCGACCCGCTCCTTCAGCACCGCGAGCGCCTCCACGTCGTGCGAGCGCACCATGCACTCGAGCGAGGCGCGCTCGGTGATCACATTGACCGCGCCGCCCTCGCCCCGGTGGGCGGTGTGCACCCGGTCGCCGGGCGGGAGCTGCTGCCGGAGCAGGCCGATGCCCGTCTGCGCCAGCGTCACGGCGTCGCCGGCGTTGCGGCCCTTCCACGGGAAGGCCGCCGCGTGGGCCTCGAGGCCCCGGTACTCCGCGGAGAAGTGGCTCATCGCCAGGATGTCCGGCAGCAGCACATCGCTCGGCGCGGCGTGCACCATCGCGCCCCAGTCGACCCCGTCGAGCCCGCCGCGATCGATGATGAGCTGCTTGCCGGCCCCCGACTCCTCGGAGGGGCTGCCGATCAGGCGGATGCGGTTGCCGAGCTCGTCGCCCAGGTCCTGCAGCGCGAGGAAGGCGACGACCGACCACGCGGCGATCAGGTTGTGCCCGCAGGCGTGCCCGACGTCGGGCAGCGCGTCGAACTCCGAGAACAGCGCCAGGCACCGCTCCCCCGAGCCGGTCTCCGCCGCGAAGGCGGTCGGCAGCTCCCAGAGCGCCGTGCGCACGGTCGCGCCGCCGTCCCGGAGCTCCTCGACGATCCGGGCCGAGCTCCGCACCTCCTCGAAGCCGAGCTCGGGGTTGGCGGAGAGGAAGTCGCTGATCCGGACGCCCGCCGCCATCCGCGGCTCGACCAGGCTCCGGGCCCTCTCGATGTCGATCATCCGTTCCTCCTTCTCGCCTGCATGCGGTCGTCGGGGTTCAGCCGACGGCTCAGCGCACGCACTCCGACCACGCCGACAGTAGGCCGCGCATCTCCTCCTCGGTGTGCCCGCTGGTGAGCTGCACGCGGATCCGCCCCTCGTTCTTCGGCACGACCGGGTAGGACATGGCCACCGCGTGGATGTCGCGCTCCCCGAGCAGGACGCTCGCCCGCGCCACCGCCTCGTCGTCGGACGCCTTGAGCGGCACGATCGGGTGCCGCTGCCCCTCGGGCACGGGCACGCCGAGCTCGGCGGCGATCCGTGCGAAGGCCTCGACGTTGCGCTGCAGCTGCGCGTTCCGCTCCGGCTCCCGCCGCATGACCCGGATCGCCTCCGCGGCGATGGCCGCCGCGACCGGGGGCATGAGGTTCGAGAAGATGTAGGGACGCGCCTGTTTCCGCAGCTGCGCGACGACGGCCTCCGATCCCGCGACGAAGCCTCCGGCGGATCCGCCGAGCGCCTTGCCGTAGGTGCCCGTGATGATGAACTCGCCATCGGGCAGCGGGGACCAGCTGTAGGGCCCGATGCCGTCGGGAGGCGCGGTGCCCGTCAGATGCGAGTGGTCGAGGATCAGGTCGCAGGAGTGCTCCGCGGCGATGCGCCTGAACTCCTCGACGTCGGCGTAGTCGCCCTCCATCGAGAACACGGTGTCGGCGACGATCGCGCAGCGGCCGTAGTCGCGGCGATCCGCGAGGATCTCCTCGAGCCTCGCGAGGTCGCCGTGGGGGAAGAGCGAGCGCTTCGCCTTGGCGAGCCGGATGCCGTCGATGAGGCTCGCGTGGTTCAGCGCATCGGAGACGATCAGGTCGCCCTCGCCGTAGAGCGAGCCGAACAGTCCGACGTTCGCGGCGTAGCACGACGAGAACAGGATGCAGGCCTCGGCCCCGAGCATCTCCACGGTCAGTTGCTCCAGCTCCTCGTGGGCGCGGTGGAACCCGGAGATGAAGGCGACCGAGGCCATGCCGGCGCCGTTCTCGCGCAGGCATGCGATGCCGGCCTCGGCGAGCGCGGGGTGGTTCGCGAGCTGCAGGTAGTCGTTCGACGCGAAGTTCACGAGCTCGCGCCCGGAGGCGTCCCGTATCCGCGTGGACTGCGGCCCGACCAGCACCAGGGTGCTCTCACTCATTCTTTCCTCTTCTCCGTTCCGCCATCGAGAGATGCGACAGCCATCGGGGCACGTCCTGATCGGCGCTCTGGCGCCCGTGCAGCAGGGTGAACTTCTTGCGCATGCGGCCCGCGGCGAAGATGAGAGCATCGCTGATCTCCACCACGCGGTCGGTCATGGCCGCGGGACTGCCCGACACCGCGAACACGAAGCGCTCGAAGGGGTTCACGACCGGCACGGCGATCGCGCAGAGCTCGGGGTCGAAGTCACCGATCTGGATCGCGTAGCCGAGCCGCTTCGCCATGGTGATCTTCTCCCAGACCTCGGTCGCGGTCGTGGGCGTCCGCTCGGTGAAGCGCTCGAACGAGACGTCTCCGAACTCCGCGAAGAAGGTGTCGCGGTCGTAGTCCATGAGCAGCGCCGTGCCCGCCGCCGAGGCGTGCAGACTCCACCCCAGGCCCGGCGGCGAAAGCGGCACGTCGTCGCTGGGCGCCACCGACCAGAGCGGGTAGACGCCGAGGCCGGACCGGATGACCAGATACGAGGAGAGCTTCAGGTGGCGCGCCAGCCATTCCAGCGCCTCCATCGCGGTCGTGACGATCAGACGGTGGTGGCTGCGGACTCCGAGCCGGTACAGCTCCCAGGTGAGCCGGTAGCCGCGGTGCTCGGCGCACTGCTCGACGATGCCGAGATCGGCGAGCACGGCGAGATTGCGTGAGATCTGGCTCTTGTGCGTGTCGAGCATGCGGGTGAGGTCGGTGACCCGGGTGCAGCAGATGCGGCTGCCGTCGACGGTCGAGAGCACTTCGAGCAGCCGGATGCCGCGGCGCAGGGTTGCGGCGCGAGAGCCGCCGTCTCGTTCTCTGGGCTCGGGGCCCTCTTCAGGTGTCATATTCCCAGAACCTGCTCGATCATCGCGGCGATGTCAAGGAGCTTCGCGTCCTCGCCCCGGCGGCACACCAGCTGCACGCCGATCGCCCGCCCGTCGTCCGAGGTGCCGAGCGGCAGGGAGATCGCGGGCCAGCCGAGCAGGTTGAACACCGCGAGGGGTTCGAGGCGGTACCCGATGGAGAGGAGCGGGCCGGGTCCGTCGTCCCAGGCCTCGTGCGCGGGCCACGCGAGCCGGTGCTGCGCGGGGAGCAGGAGGAAGTCCGCGTCGGCGAAGGCCTCGCAGCACCAGCGGTTCAGGCGGCCACGCTCGTCGCGTGCGACCATGAACCGCGCGAGGTCGACCTCCGAGGCGCGGTCCGTCCAGTGCTTCGCCTCGTCGCCGAGCAGCTCCCGCTCGGCCGCACCGAGCTGCGCGACGTCGTAGGCGAGCTGCGGCAGGTAGAGACTCTCGAACACCCCTCCGACCTCGGGCGTGGGGCCCGTCTCGAGACGCTCGAGCCCGAGGCCCTGGAGCCGCTCCGCGAAGGCGAGGATCGCGCGCGCCACCTCCGGATCGACCCGGCAACTCCCCCAGGTCTCGAGCGCCGCGAAGCGCAGCCGCGCGAGCGGCGGCGTCCGCCGATGGCGGTCGTCATTGCCGCCTGCGCCGCCGCCCACGCGGTCGTCGCCGGGGTCGCGGGCGAGGTCGACGCGCATCGTGAGCGGATCCATGGGGTCGACCGCGGCGAAGGCCCCCATAGCGAGCCGCACGTCGTCGACGGTGCGGCCGAGCACGCCGTGGTGGGATCGGCCGCCCCACTGATCGCTGATCGGGTACCGTGGGATCACCCCGAAGGAGGGCTTGAACCCTACGATGCCGCACAGGGCCGCGGGCAGCCGCACCGATCCCGCGCCGTCCGAGCCGTGCGCCGCCGGCACGATCCCCGCCGCCACCGCCGCCGCCGCCCCGGCGCTCGAGCCGCCGGTGGTGAGCCGCGGGTCGAGCGGGTTGCGGGTCACGATGCCGAGCGGGTTGCCGCTCAGCTCGGAGAGCGCCATCTCGGTGGTGCTGCTCTTCATGAACAGGTTCGCGCCGGCGCGGCGGGCGGCGCGAGCCGCCCCGCCGTCCGCTTCCGGCACCCAGTGGGCGAAGGCCCGGCTGCCGTGCGTCGTGCGCAGGCCCCGGGTCGCCTCCATGTCCTTGATGGGCATCGGGATGCCCTCGAGGAGCCGGGCGTCGCCACGGCCCCGGCGCTCGTCCGAGGCCTGCGCCTGCGCGACCCCCATCTCGGGGTCGATGGTCACGAACGCCTCGAGATCCCGATGGGCCTCGGCGGCCGCGAGGGTGCGCTCGAAGAGCTCCAGAGCGCTCAGCTCTCCGCGCTCGAGCAGTCCCAGGAGCTCGCGCAGCGAGCGCTCGCCGAGCTCGTCGATCCGCACCCCCGGTCCGGCCATGGCGGTGTTCCCGGTCTCCGCGGCTGCCTAGGCGACGGCCGCGGTCAGCGGCTCTTCCGCGACTTCCTTCGCCAGCTCGCCGAGCAGTCCGATGCTCTTCACCATGTCCTCGTGCGTGGCGTAGTCGAAGGTCACGTCGACCTGATCGACGCCGAGCGCCTTGAACTGCTGCAGCACCTCGAGGGCGGCGTCGGGCGTGCCGTAGAGGCTCGGGGTCTTGCTCACGGCGGCCTCGAAGTTGTCGAGGAACTCGGAGCCGTAGTCGGGATCGGGGGTGCCGTTGCGCGCGAGCAGCTCGCGCTTGAAGGTCACGATCCGGCGCACGTAGTTCATGAGCCCGTCCTCGACCTGCTCCTTCACCTCGTCGAAGGAGTTGCCGATGTGACCGTTGATCAGCATGTTGATCTTCTTGGAGGGAGTGGCGTTGTCGAGCGGGGTGCCCGTCTTCCAGTTCTCGCGGTAGGTGTCGATGACCGTCTCGACCGTCGCCCAGTCGTTGGCGAGTGCGCCGGCCATGAGGCCGACCTGCATCTCGCCCGCGACGCGCGCGGTGTCCGGGGTCAGGCCCGACCAGGCGATCGGCGGGTGCGGCTGCTGGACCGGCCGGGGGCACAGGCCGATCTCCTGGAACTGCCAGAACTCGCCGTCGAAGGCGAACGACTCCTGGGTCCACGCGTTGACGATGATCTGCAGCGCCTCGCGCGTCATCGCCTCGGCGTGATCGGAGGAGACGCCGAAGACGTCGATGGTGCGCGGGTTGTTGCCCTTGCCCACGCCGAAGTAGACGCGCCCGTTGCTGATGATGTCGATGGCCGCCCATCGCTCGGCGGTGTGCAGCGGGTGGTGCAGCGGCAGGATCACCGTGCCGGGCATGATGTCGATCCGCTCGGTGGCCTGCGCGACGGCGGCCATGATCGAGTCGATCGGGCCCGTCGAGTTGGTGGGGAAGCGGAAATGCTGCTCCGAGACGCCGAACGACGCGAGACCGGCCTCCTCCGCCGCGATCGCCTCGACGACGACCTCGCTGATGCGCCGCTGCGGGGTGGAATCCGCGCGGACATAACCCTGGGTGAATGCGCCAATCCTCATCGATTGCACTCCTTCGTATCGGTAATTCGGCTGACGTCTTCCATGTTTCAGCAGGCGCCGGCGGGCCACTCCGCATGTTGCGCTTTGGGCAACAGTTGTTCGCGCGATCCGCTACGGCCGCGCCCAGGCGTCGAGGAAGGCCTGCACGGCGCGCTGGCCCTCGGCGTCGCTCGGCAGCAGCGGGAGCCGCACGGTGCGGTTCCAGCCTGCCGTGCGGTGCATCGCCTCCGTGAGGAAGGCCGGTGCGCCCTGGCGGTCGGCGGCGAGCGCCGCCAGCCAGTCCTCGACGGCCTGCACGGCCTCGGGATCCTCTCCCCCGCTCACGAGCGCCGCGACCGCGCGCACGACGAGGTCGGGACGCACGTTGCAGAGCGAGCTCGTCACGGTGCCCGCCCCGACGCGGGCGTAGGCGGATCCGCCGGCCTCGCCGACGCCCCACCACTCGACGCGGTCGCCCCAGCGGGCGATGCGCCCGGCGGTCTCCTCGACCCCGTAGTGCTCCTCCTTGACGCCCAGGAAGCCCGGAACCTCGACGAGACGCTCGAGGTGCGCCTCCGTCATGGGGTAGCCCTTGCTGCTATAGACGATCGCCCCAACGCCGCCGGCCTCGGTGACCCGCCGGACGTGCTCGGCGTAGGCCTCGGGCGAGGGCGCGGCGTAGTAGGGCGGGTTCAGCACGAGCGTGTCGACGCCCGCCTCGCCCGCGTCCGCCGCGAGCAGCGCGGCCTCACGCGTCGACCAGCCGATGCCGGCGACCACGGGCGCGCCGCCCGCGCCGTCGATCGCCGCGACCATGCAGTCGCGCGACTCCGCGCGATCCAGCGCGTAGTACTCGCCCATCCCTCCGAGCACCGCCGGGTGGATCCCCTCCGCCGCGATCGCCCCGGCCAGCGCCGCGAGCGCGGCCGCGTCGACGCCTCCCCGGTCGTCGAAGGGCGTGGGCATGAAGCCGACGATCCGAACTGGCATGACTGTCTCTTCCACGGTGTCCTCCCGGTGTCGCCGGGGGCCCGAGACGGCGGGGCGCCGCATGCCGCCCGCGCCGGACCTCACCCGGATCGGTCAGACACCAGTGAAGCCGAGCGGAGACCCGCGCACGGCGGATGTTGCACAATGGGCGACAGCGGCGGATCCGCCCCCGTTCAGCACTCCACCACGTTGACGGCGAGCCCGCCCATCGCGGTCTCCTTGTACTTCTCGCTCATGTCGCGGCCGGTCTCGCGCATCGTGATGATCACCTCGTCGAGGGTGACGTGGTGCGAGCCGTCGCCCATGAGCGCCATCTTCGCCGCGTTGATCGCCTTCGACGCGGCGATCGCGTTGCGCTCGATGCACGGGATCTGCACGAGCCCGCCGATCGGGTCGCAGGTGAGCCCGAGGTTGTGCTCCATCGCGATCTCGGCCGCGTTCTCGACCTGCTCGGGGGTGCCTCCGAGCACCTGCGCGAGACCCGCGGCGGCCATCGACGAGGCCGAGCCGACCTCGCCCTGGCAGCCCACCTCGGCACCGGAGATGGAGGCCTGCTCCTTGTAGAGCACGCCGATCGCCGCGGCGGCGAGCAGGAAGTCGGCGACCACGCCGTCGCGCTCGTCCTCGCTCCACCCGCCCGCGCCGGGGAGGTAGTGCGTCGCGTAGAAGAGCACGGCGGGGATGATGCCCGCGGCCCCGTTGGTCGGGGCGGTCACGACGCGCCCGCCCGAGGCGTTCTCCTCGTTCACCGCCATGGCGACGAGGTTGATCCACTCCTGCCAGAACGCGGGATCGCGGTGCGGATCGCGCTCGCTCAGCCGGCGATGCCACTCCGGGGCGCGACGGCGCACGTTCAGCCCGCCGGGCAGGACGCCGGTGCGGGTGAGCGCGGAGTCCTTGCAGGCCTCCATGACCTCCCAGATGTGCCGCAGGCCCGCGCGGATCCCGGCCTCGTCCCGCGCGACGAGCTCGTTCGCGAGCATGACCCCGGCGATGCCCCGCCCGCTGCGCTCGCAGTGCGCGAGCAGCTCGGCCCCGGTCGTGAAGGGGTAGGGCTGCTCGGCGAGCGCGTGCTCCAGTCGCTCGAGCACCTCGTCCTCCGCGCCCTCGCGCACGATGAAGCCGCCGCCGACGGAGAAGTAGGTCTGCTCCTCGACGGTGCTCCCCTCCGCGTCGAGCGCGGCGAAGCGCATGCCGTTGCTGTGCCGCGGCAGCACCGTGAGCGGGTGCAGCACGATGTCCCGGACGCCGAAGCGGATCGCCGGCGCCTCGTCGTCCCCGCCGGCGCCGAGGAGATCCGCGAAGCGCAGCTCGCCCGTGCGCTCGATCCGCTCGAGCGCACGATCCGCCTCCTCCGGCAGCAGCTCGGACGGGTCGGCGCCCTCGAGACCCAGCAGCACCGCGGGGAAGGTGCCGTGGCCCTGCCCCGTCGCGGCGAGCGAACCGTAGAGGTCGACCCGGAGGTCGGTGACCGAGCGCGCGACTCCTCTCTTCACGAGCGCCGAGGCGAAGGCGCGCGCGGCTCGCATCGGGCCCACCGTGTGGGAGCTCGATGGCCCGATGCCGACCGTGAAGAGATCGAAGACGCTGACGGCCATGACGGGAACCTAGCCGAGCGGAGCGAGGTCCGGGTAGAGCGGATGCAGATGCGCCAACTCGTGCACGCGATGCTTCAGCGAGGCGAGCACGGCGGGGTCGGGCCCGCCCTCCTCGGTGCCCGCGATGAGCGCCTCGGCGATGATGTCGGCCACGGCCGCGAAAGCGGCGTCGCCGAAGCCGCGGGTGGCGAGAGCCGGCGTGCCGATCCTGAGCCCGCTCGTCACCATCGGCGGCCGCGGGTCGAAGGGCACCGCGTTGCGGTTGACGGTGATCTCGATCGCCGCGAGCAGATCCTCCGCCGTCTGCCCGTCGAGCGACGAATTCCGCAGGTCGACGAGTACCAGGTGCACGTCGGTGCCGCCGGTCAGCACGCTGATGCCGCGCTCGGTGACGTCTGCACGGCTGAGCCGCTCCGCGAGCAGGCGGGCTCCGATGACCGTGCGCCGCTGGCGCTCCACGAACTCCTCGCCGGCGGCGATCTTGAACGCCACGGCCTTGCCGGCGATCACATGCTCCAGCGGCCCGCCCTGCTGGCCGGGGAACACCGCGGAATTGATCTTCTTCGCGATCTCGGCGTCGTTCGTGAGGATGAGCCCGCCGCGCGGGCCGGCGAGCGTCTTGTGCGTCGTCGAGGTCGTGACGTGGGCGTGGGGCACGGGGCTCGGGTGGAGCCCCGCGGCCACGAGGCCGGCGAAATGCGCCATGTCGACCATAAGGACGGCGCCCACCGCGTCGGCGATCGCGCGGAAGCGCTCGAAGTCGAGCACGCGCGGATAGGCCGACCAGCCGGCGACGATGAGCTTCGGGCGGTGCTCGTGCGCGAGCCGCTCGACCTCGTCCATGTCGATGCGATGCGTCGACTCGTCGACGCCGTAGGCGACGACCTCGTAGAGCCGGCCCGAGAAGTTGATCTTCATGCCGTGCGTGAGATGCCCGCCGTGCGCGAGGTTCAGGCCCAGGATCGTGTCGCCCGGGCGGATCAGCGCGTGCATCACCGAAGCGTTCGCCTGCGCGCCCGAGTGCGGCTGCACGTTCGCGAACGCCGCCCCGAAGAGCGACTTCACCCGCTCGATCGCGAGGGTCTCGATGACGTCGACCTCCTCGCAGCCGCCGTAGTAGCGGCGCCCGGGGTATCCCTCGGCGTACTTGTTGGTGAGCACGGAGCCCTGCGCCTGCATGACGGCCTCGGCGGTGTGGTTCTCCGACGCGATCATCTCCAGGCCGCGGCGCTGACGGTCGAGCTCCGCGTCGATGCGCTCGGCCACCTCGGGGTCGAGCTCGCCGATCGGCTGCGTCAGCGAGGGCGCGACGATTTGGGCGATGGCGGCGCTCACACCGATTCCCCGTTGGCAGCGGCGTACTCCTCGGCCGAGAGCAGCGGGCCCTCCTCCGAGACCTCGACGCGGAAGAGCCACGCCTCGCCGTAGGGATCGGAGTTGACGAGCGCGGGATCGGCCACGACGGCATCGTTGACCTCGACGACCGTGCCGCTCACGGGGCTGAAGAGCTCGGAGACCGACTTGGTCGACTCGATCTCGCCGCAGACCTCGCCCGCGGTGAGGCTCGCGCCCACCTGGGGCAGCTCGAGGTAGACGACGTCGCCCAGCGCGTCGGCCGCCACCTGGCTCACGCCGACGGTCGCGGGGGTCTGGTCGTCGATCCACTCGTGCTCAGACGAGTAGCGGAGACTGGTGTTGATCTTGCTCATGTTCGATTCCTTCGCATTCGCTCGGATCCGGCCGGGCGCAGGATCCATACTGGTGGGTGTCGGGCCGTCCGGCCCCGGGTGTTGCCGACTGTGCGACGGTTCGTGCCGATTCAGTCCTTGCGGCGGTAGAAGGGCAGGGGCACGACCTCGAAGGGTTCGCGCTTGCCGCGCAGGTCGATCTCGAGCGCGGTGCCCGGCTCCGCGAAGGCGGGCTCGACGTAGGCGATCGCCACCGGGTAGCCGAGCGTCGGGCTGGGCTGGCCGCTCGTGACGACCCCGATCTCGCGGTCGGTGCCGCCCTCGTGGGGGGCGAACACCGGGTAGCCGCCGCGGCCGGCGCGGCGTCCGAGCCCCTTGAGACCGACGAGCACGCGCGAGGGGCCCGCCTCCTTCGCGGCCTCGAGCGCGGCGCGGCCGACGAAGTCCTCCTCCTTCTTCAGGGAGACGACGGGGCCGAGACCCGCCTCGAAGGGCGTCGTGTCGAGGCCGAGCTCGTTGCCGTAGAGCGGCATGCCGGCTTCGAGGCGCAGCGAGTCGCGGGCGGCGAGGCCGCAGGGGATCAGTCCCTCGGGCTCCCCGGTCGCGAGCAGCAGCCGCCACAGCTCGGCGGCGCGCTCGTCGGGGATGAAGAGCTCGAAGCCGTCCTCGCCGGTGTAGCCGGTGCGGGCGAGCAGCACGTCGATGGCGTCGACGTCGCCGATGCGCACCGCCGCCCAGGCGTAGTAGGGCAGCTCGGTGACCGCACCGCGATCCTCGTTCCGCACCACGTCGAGCAGGATCCCCTCGGCGGCGGGCCCCTGCACGGCGATGAGGCTCGTCTCGGCCGAGGCGTCGACGACCTCGACGTCGAAGCCGGCGGCGCGCTCGGCGAGAGCCGCGGCAACTGTCGGCGCGTTCCCCGCGTTCGGCACGACGAGGTAGCGGGACTCCGCCCGCTCCTCCCCCGCGATCCGGTACACGATGAGGTCGTCGATGATGCCGCCGTCCTCCGCGAGGATGAACGAGTACTTGGCCTTGCCGGCCTTGACGACGGCCAGGTTGCCCGCGAGAGCGGTGTTGAGGAACGTCGCCGCGTCGGGTCCCGAGACCCAGACCTCGCCCATGTGCGAGAGATCGAAGAGGCCGGCGGCCTCGCGCACGGCGCGGTGCTCGGCGAGCTCGCTGCCGTACTTCAGCGGCATGTCCCAGCCGCCGAAGTCGGTGAAGGAGGCGCCGAGCTTCTCGTGCTCCTCGTGGAGGGCGGTGTGTCGAGTCATGCGGCTCCCCCCTTGACCGAGGCCGCGCCGGCCTCGGCACATACGGCGCGCGACGCGATGCGTCGCCTTGAGCACCTTGGTGCATGCTCCTCGTGGAGGGCGGTGTGCTTCGGATCGGTCATTCTCATTCTCCGTCTCTGGATTCTCACCGGTCAACGAGCTCGTCAGGCCGGTCATCGAGCTTGTCGAGATGACCTTGATCTCGACAAGCTCGATCAGCGGTTCAGTTCTCGAAGGCCTCGAGCGGCGGGCAGGAGCAGACCAGGTTGCGGTCGCCGAAGGCGCCGTCGATGCGCGACACGGGCGGGAAGTACTTGTCGACGCGCAGCCGCTCGACCGGGAAGGCCCCCTGCTCGCGCGTGTAGGGGCGCGACCACTCGTCGCTGACGACCACGGCCGCGGGGTGCGGGGCGCCCCGCAGCGGCGACTCCTCGAGCGGGTAGGCGCCGTCGATGACGGCCTGGATCTCGCCGCGGATCGCGATCATCGCCTCGACGAAGCGCTCGATCTCGCCGAGGTCCTCGGACTCGGTCGGCTCGACCATGAGCGTGCCCGCGACCGGGAACGCCAGCGTCGGCGCGTGGAAGCCGAAGTCGATGAGGCGCTTCGCGACGTCCTCGGCCGTCACCCCCGACGCGGCGGTGAGCTCGCGCAGATCGAGGATGCACTCGTGGGCGACGAGGCCCGCCTGGCCGGTGAAGAGCACCGGGAAGTGCTCGCGCAGCCGCGCCGCGATGTAGTTCGCGCTGAGCAGGGCCGACTCGGTCGCCAGCGTCAGCCCTCCGGCGCCCATCATCGCGATGTAGGCGTAGGAGATGGGCAGCACGCCGGCCGAGCCGAAGAGCGTCGCGACGACCGGGACCCCGCCCGCGACCGCGTACTCCGGGCCGGAGGTCGCGCCGGCCGTTCCGGCCGTCGGGTCGCCCGGCAGGTACGGCACCAGGTGCTCCGCGACCGCGACGGGGCCCACGCCCGGGCCGCCGCCGCCGTGCGGGATCGCGAAGGTCTTGTGCAGGTTCAGGTGCGAGACGTCGCCGCCGAACTCGCCCGGCTTCGCGAGGCCGACGAGCGCGTTCATGTTGGCGCCGTCGATGTAGACCTGGCCGCCCGCCTCGTGCACCTTCTCGCAGACCTCGCGCACGTCCGCGTCGTAGAGTCCGTAGGTCGAAGGATAGGTGATCATGATCGCCGAGAGCTGCTCCCGGTTCTGCTCGATCTTGGCCTCGAGGTCGGCCATGTCGATGTGCCCGTCCTCGGTGTTCTGCACGACCACCACGCGCATGCCCGCGAGCACCGCCGAGGCCGCGTTCGTGCCGTGCGCCGAGGCGGGGATCAGGCAGACATCGCGCTCGGCGTCGCCGTTCGCGAGGTGGTAGTCGCGGATCGCCAGCAGCCCCGCGTACTCGCCCTGCGAGCCGGCGTTCGGCTGCAGCGAGATGCCCGCGTAGCCCGTGATCTCGACGAGCCAGGCCTCCAGCCGGCCGATGAGCTCGCGCCACCCGGCGGTCTGCGAAGCGGGGGCGTAGGGGTGGATGCCGGCGAACTCGGGCCAGGAGATCGCCTCCATCTCGGCGGTCGAGTTGAGCTTCATGGTGCAGGAGCCGAGCGGGATCATGGTGCGGTCGAGCGCGAGGTCGCGATCCGAGAGGCGGCGCAGGTAGCGCAGCATCTGGGTCTCCGAGCGCACCGCGTGGAACATCGAATGCTCGAGGTAGCCGCTGGTGCGCACGAGCGCGGCGTCGAAGCCGTAGCCGGTCGCCGAGCCGCCACCGGTCACCGAGCTTGTCGAGATGACCGGCGCCCCGGACCCCTCGACAGGCTCGGGCGCCGGGGCGACCGTGGCGCCGAACGCGGCGGCGGCGGCCGCCACGATCCCGTCGGTGGTGGTCTCGTCGAAGGAGGCGCTCACGGTGTCGGCATCGACGCGGCGCAGGTTGAGCCCCGCCTCGCAGGCGGCCGCGACGACGGCATCGGCGCGTCCGGGCACGTGCGCCCGGACGGTGTCGAAGAAGGAGCCCCGCACGACCTCGACGCCGGCCGCGGCGAGCGCCGCGGCGAAGCGGCGGGCGTGCGCGTGGGTGCGCTCGGCGATCGCCCGGAGCCCCTCTGGGCCGTGATAGACGGCGTACATGCACGCGGTGATCGCGAGCAGGGCCTGGGCCGTGCAGATGTTGCTCGTCGCCTTCTCCCGGCGGATGTGCTGCTCGCGGGTCTGCAGGGCGAGGCGGTAGGCCGGGCGGCCCTCCTGATCCTTGGAGACGCCGACGAGCCGGCCGGGCAGCGAGCGTTCGAGCCCCTCGCGCACCGCGAGGTACGCGGCGTGCGGGCCGCCGAAGAAGAGCGGCACCCCGAAGCGCTGGGTGCTGCCGACCGCGATGTCCGCCCCCTGCTCCCCCGGCGGCACGATGAGGGTGAGCGCCAGCAGGTCGGCGATGACGGCGACCATGGCGCCGCGCTCCTTGGCCGCGGCAATGATCCCCGAGTGATCCGCCACAGCGCCGTCGTCGCCCGGCTGCTGCAGCACGATGCCCGAGATCGGCCCCTCCGGCAGTCCCCGGCCGAGGTCGGCGACCACGACCTCGAAGCCGAGCGCCTCGGCGCGTCCCCTCACCACGGCGATGGTCTGCGGGAACAGGTTCGCGTCGAGCACGGTCACCGCATCGGCCGCCGTCTTGTTCGCCCGGCGCATGAGCAGCACGGCCTCGGCCGCCGCCGAGGACTCGTCGAGCATCGAGGCGTTCGCGACGGGCAGCCCGGTGAGGTCGGCGACCATGGTCTGGAAGCCGAGCAGCGCCTCGAGCCGGCCCTGCGAGATCTCGGGCTGGTACGGCGTGTAGGCGGTGTACCAGGCGGGGTTCTCGAGCACGTTGCGGCGGATCACCGGCGGGGTGTGGGTGTCGGAGAAGCCCTGGCCGATGAGCTGGGTCTTGACGACGTTCCGGTCGGCGAGCGCGCGCAGGTCGGCGAGGATCTGCTCCTCGCTGCGGGCCGCGGGCAGGTCGAGCGGCGCGGTGCTGCGGATGCTCGCCGGCACGGCGGCGTCGACCAGCTCGTCGAGCGCCGCGTAGCCGAGGGCGTCGAGCATGGTCTGCCGGTCGGCCGCCGAGGCGATGCCGATGTGACGGTCTGCGAAGGAGCGTGAGGGGATGGTGCGCAAGGGGATCTCCGGGGTCGTGGTCGCGGGCGCGACCGGGCGAGGGATCCTCCCCGCTCTGTACGTGACCTGAGAGATTCGGAGCCGCGCCTGCGCGCCGCTCCTTGCACCGTCGGTGTGCGGGCGATGCCCGCAGCTTTCCAGAGTTGCCGTGGCTCCGTCGCACAGGGCGGGGAGCCGATCGCAGCGGTACGGGTGCCTGAGAGATTCCCGGGGAGGGATTGCTCCTACGGCGCCGGCCTGTGCCGGACTCTCCCGCTGCGACGTGTCAGCCGATATTCACGAATGCGCTCAGCCTAGCAGGCCGCCCGGCCTCCGGGCGAGAGTCCGATGGCGGAGCGTCACTCCGCGGCGGCGCGGGGCGCTCTGCGGGCGATGCGGGCGAGCAGCTCTCCGAGCAGCGCCCGCTCGCCGTCCGACAGCACGTCCTGCAGCCCGTCGAGATGCGCGTCGATGGTGATCGCGCCCTCGGCCACCGGGTCCCGAGGGCTCTGCAGCACCTCGGCCTCGGGCACGGTCATCGCCGCGATCGTCGCCTCCCGGCATGTCGCGACGATGCTCAGATCGCGCTGCTCGGGGAACAGGCCGAGCAGCGTCATCGTCACCCCGGAGGCCACGGAGTGCATCATCAGCACCGCCTCCTCCATGCTGACCCGCAGCAGCCCCGCCCGGGCGACGTTCTCCACCCGCTGCTCCAGGGTGCGCAGCGTATCGCGCATGAACTCGGCCTGCACCCCGGGGGTCGGGGAGCCGTACATGAGCTTGTAGATGCCCGGGTTGGTGAGACCGAACTCGACGTGCATGTCGTAGCCGCGGCGCAGCTCGTCGAGCGGGTCGACCGGCCCCTCCGGGAGCAGCGTGCTGGCGAGGTACTCGGAGAAGCCGTAGGTCGCCACCGCGTCGAAGAGACCCCGCATATCGCCGAACAGGCGGTAGATCGTCGGGGTCTGCACCCCGGCCGCCTGCGAGACCGTGCGCGTGGAGACGGCGTCCCGTCCGCCCTCGGCGAGCAACGCCGCGGCCGCCCGAACGATCCGGTCCGCGGTGCTGATCTTCTCGCTGCTGCTCACATACGAATCATAGTTGCGCGGCACGGGGGCCTTTCCGCCGTGGCAGTGCGACGGCCGTGTGTCGGTCGAGTAACAACTCGGGAAATGGATCTTCCGCACCCCAACGGCGTGTGTTATAAATCTCTGTTAGAGGTGCTAACACTTCAATGTTGACAGTGATAGATCTCTGCGGCAAGCCGCCACCCTCCTCTGCGCCGTCCCCCTGCATCACCGGCTTGCTCGCCTCAGGCGCTCCGTACCGAACCGGCTCACCGCCCAGACGATAAGGAACCGAAACCATGAAGCACACCACTTCCGCGCTCGCCGCCATGGTGGCCATCGCGGCCCTGGCGCTCACCGGCTGCGCCTCCGGCGGAGGCGAGAGCACCGCACCCGAGACCGGCGGCGGCAACTCGGCCGAGGCGCCCGATGTCGCCTTCGACGGCGCGGAGGGCGGGCTCGAATCCTCCTACGGCGAACCCGAGATCCAGGAGGGCTACTCCTTCACCATCGGCTGGCTCACCCCGACGCTGGCGAACGCCTTCGTGAAGGCCGTCTACGACGCGGGCAAGGCCGAGACCGAGCGCCTCGGCGGCGAGTTCATCGGGCTCGATGCCGGTCTGAACGTCGACAACCAGGTCAGCCAGTGCAACCAGCTGATCGCGCAGGGCGTCGATGCGATCGCCGTCTACGGCGTCGATCCCTCCGCTCTCGGCCCCTGCCTCGAGGAGGCCGCGAGCCTGGGCATCCCGATCGTCGGACAGGACACGCCGCCGCAGGCCGGCGAGGAGCTGCTGCCGAGCTACACCTCCGCGGTGCTCCAGGGCGTCGACTACCCGCGCTACCTGACCGCTCAGAACGCGGCCTCCCTGGCTCCCGGCACCAAGTTCGCGACGATCGGCGTGAACATCCCTGTGCCGCTGCTGCAGTACTCGATCGGTCGTGCCGAGCACTGGGCCGGCGAGTTCGGCCTGGAGTTCACCGAGCGGGTCGACGCGCAGGGCGACACCTCCGAGGCCTCGGCCGACGCGACGAACACCATCATCACCCGCAACCCGGATGTCAAGGTCATCATCACCTACAACGACGCTGCAGCCTCGGCGGCCGCGAACACGCTGGCCGCAGCCGGCATCGACGACGTCCTCGTCTACGGCATCAGCGGCCACCAGACGACGATCGACCTCATCAAGGAAGGCGGCGTGACCGGCACCGTTCTGCTGGACACCGAGCAGATCGGCATCCAGCAGGTGTGGGGGCTCTACAACCTCCTCACCGAGCAGAACCTGCCGCTGCCGAAGCAGATCGTCCCGGCACCGACGCTCGTCACCGCCGAGAACGCCGATTCCGTGGTCGGCATCGCAGGCTGATCGTCGATGACCTCGACTCATGATCGCGGCGAGCGGCCACTGCTCGAACTGCGCGGCATCGAGAAGCGCTTCGGCGGGGTCCACGCGCTCCGGGGGGCCGATCTCACGATCGGCCGCCCGGGGCAGGTGCTCGGATTGATCGGGCAGAACGGCTGCGGCAAGTCCACGCTGCTCGGGATCCTCTCCGGGCAGCAGCGGCCCGACGCCGGAGAGATCCTCCTCGACGGCGGGCCGATCGAACTCGGCTCGCCGTCGGAGGCGATCGCCCGCGGCATCGTGATGGTCTCCCAGGAGACCGCGCTCGCGCCCCAGCTCACCGTGGCCGAGAACGTGCTCATGGGGCGCCGGCTCGTACGCGGCCCCTTCGGGATCGACTGGCGACGCACCGAGCGGGCCGCCGCGGAGATCCTGGCCGGCCTCGGAGTCGACATCGACCCGGCCGTGCTCGTCGGCACGCTCAGCCCCGACCGCCAGCAGATGGTCGAGGTGGCGCGGGCGCTGTCGATGGACGCGCGCATCCTCATCCTCGACGAGCCCACCAGCTCGCTCGGGCGGCGCGAGGTCGAGGGCCTCTTCGCCGCGGTGCGCGCGGTCACCGCCCAGGGCGTCTCGGTGATCTTCGTCTCCCACCGGATGCCCGAGATGTTCGAGATCGCCGACGAGATCACCGTGCTGCGCGAGGGACGCACCGTGGCCGCCGGCCCGGCCGCGGACTTCACCGCGGAGACGCTGGTCGACGCCATGGTCGGCCATCCGGTCAACGCCGTCGTGGCCGAGGCGATGCCCCGGCCCGCCGCGGCCGAGACGGGCCACCACGCGCTGGAGGTCCGGGCTCTCACTCTGACCGGCGTCTTCGAGGGCATCAGCCTCCAGGTCTCCCCCGGGCAGATCGTCGGACTCGCAGGCCTCACCGGATCCGGCCGCTCCGAGCTGCTCGAGACCCTCTTCGGCGTCGGCCACGCCGATTCGGGCACCATGCTGCTCGACGGGGAGCCGTACGCGCCGCGCGACCCGCGCACCGCGATCGCGAGCGGGATCGGCTATCTGCCGCCCGATCGCAAGACCCAGGGACTCGTGCTCAAGCGCTCGATCGGCGACAACATGGCGATGGCGGCCACGATGACGATGCCGCGCCTACGCTCCCCGCGCATCGCGCGCGTGCGCACCCTGGTGGAGGAGGCGATGGCGGCCATGCAGGTCAAGGCCGACGGCCCCGACGTGCCAGTGAGCACCCTGAGCGGCGGCGGGCAGCAGAAGGTGGCGCTCGGCAAATGGACGGTCGCCGGCTCGACCGTGCTGCTGCTCGACGAACCGACCCGGGGCGTCGACGTCTCGGCGAAGCGCGAGATCTACACCCTGCTCAAGGCGGCGGCCGCGGCCGGAACGACCATTCTCGTCTCGTCGTCGGAGAACCCCGAACTGCTCGAGCTCTGCGACCGCATCGTCGTGCTGGCGAGCGGTCGTGTGGTCGCCGATCTCGACGCCTCGACCACCGACGAATTCCAACTCGGACTCTACACAGGAGGAGCCCTCTATGACCGCGAAGACTAGTTCGCCCCTCGCCCGGATCTGGGGCATGACGGGCAACTTCCGCCCGGTGCTCGTACTCGTCGTGGTGATGTTCACCGCCTTCTCGTTCCTGCTGCCCAATTTCTTCCTGGCTCGCAACCTCACCAACCTGCTCACCTCGATCGCAGTGGTCTGGATCGTGGCCATGGGCATGACCTTCGTGACGATCGTCGGCGGCTTCGACCTCTCCGTGGGGGCCGTCGCGGCGCTCTCCGCCATCGCCCTCGGCAAGATGCTCACCGCGGGTCTGCCGGCCTGGGCGGCGGTGATCGTCTGCGTCGTGGGCGGTGTCGTCGTGGGCGGCCTGGTCAACGGCATGCTGATCGGCAAACTGGGGCTCTCGTTCTTCGTGGTCACGCTCGCGACAATGACGGCGTACACGGGCATCGTGAACCTCTGGTCGGAGACAGAGACGATCAATATCGCCGATCCGCTGATCCGCTGGATCGGCGTCACCTTCACCCTGGGCGTCCCCACGCCGGTCTGGATCATGCTGATCATCTTCCTGATCGCCCTGATCGTGCAGTCGCGCACCTTCTTCGGACGCGACATGTACGCCGTCGGCGGCAGCGTCACTGCGGCGCGCCTCTCGGGCATCCGCACGACCCGTACGATCGTGGCGGTCTACGCGATCGTGGGCGGATGCGCCGCCCTCGCCGGCATCATCGCAGCGGGCCGCATCGGAGCGGCCTCGCCGCAGGTCAACGTCGAACTGCCGCTCCAGGCCGCCGCGGCCGTGCTGCTCGGCGGCACCGCACTGGCGGGCGGCGTCGGCGGCGTCGGCGGCACCGCGCTCGGCGTGCTCTTTATCGGCATCCTGCAGAACGGCCTCAGCCTCGCCGGCGTGCAGAGCTTCTGGCAGCAGGTCGTGACCGGCGTCATCCTCGTCGCCGCGGTGCTCGGCGATCAGGTCTTCGGCCGTCGTCGCCGCCGCCGGATGCTGCGGCAGCATCTCGACGGCGACTCCGCGGTCATCGCGCCGCCGGCTCAGAGCACCGCGAAGGAGGGCGCCGGATCATGAGCATGGACGTCTTCTGGACCCTCGGCGGCGAGACCGACGGAGAGTTTCCCTGGGATCCCGCGCGCCGCTGGCGCTGGGATCCGCAGCGGCTGCTGCAGGTGGCGAGCGCGATCGACAATCTGCCGTTCTCGGGCGCCCTGATGGCCATCGGCGTGCCCGGCGCCTACGATCCCTGGGCCATCGCCGCGGCTGCGGCGACCAGGACCCGGCGGATGCGCTTCCTCATCGCCACCTACCCGGGGGTCGTCACTCCGACCCAGCTCGCGCTCCAGGCGCTCACGCTCGACCATCTCTCGGAGGGCCGGCTGATGCTCAACATCGTCGGCAGCAATCCTCTGACGATGGCCGCTCACGGGCTGCACTTCGACAAGGAGGAGCGCTACGCCATGCTGGAGGAGTACTGGCGTTCGTTCGCCGAGCTCTACGCGGGCGGAAGCCCCGCGAACGGCAGGTACTTCGATATCGACCACCCCGAGCACCTCCTCGGGATCGAGCCGATGCAGACGCCCCATCCGCCGCTGTGGGGCGCCGGCGGATCGCCCGCGGGCCTGAGCGCGGTGGTCCCGCTGGTGGACACCTACCTCCCCGCGGCGGGCACTCCCCAGGAGATGGCCGAGCGCACCCGGGCCGCGCGCGACTTCGCGGTGGCGAACGGCCTGCGGGTGCCCCACTTCGGGGTGTCGCTCGGCGTGCTGGTCCGCGAAACGGAGGAGGAGGCGTGGGAGGCGGCCCGTCGGCGCCTGGCCCGCATGCCCCTCGAGACCGTCCGCTCCAACATCGGCTACCGGGCGGCGCTCGAGGTCGACCGGTCCGAGCTCGACGACCGCCAGCGGCGCTGCCTGGACGCGGTCACCGAGGGGCGGCTGCCCGAGCCGCGGGACCTCGAGTTCTATCCCAACCTCTGGAACGGTCCCATCGAGCGCCTCGGCCTCGACCTCATCCGCGCACTCCCCCTGCCGGGGGCGATGCTGATCGGCTCGGCCGAGCAGGTCGCGGAGCGCATGCGGGAGATCCAGGAGCTCGCCGGCATCGACCGATTCATCCTCTGGGCGCCGCCCTTCCTCGAGGAGGCGTATCGCGTCGCGGACCTGCTGCTCCCTCTGCTCGACCTCCGCTCGGAACTCGCCCCGCCGGGGCCTGCGCTCCGCGCCCGACCCCATCCCCTCGCACCGATCGGAGGCATCGCATGAACGGCACGACTCGGCCCGGCACCGGCCGCCTGGCCGGAAAGGTCGCCTTCATCACGGGCATCGCCGGCGGCCAGGGCAGGGAGGCCGCCCTCGAGTTCGCCCGCCAGGGCGCCACGGTGTTCGGCTGCGACCTCGACGCGGCGGGAGCCGAGGAGACCCTCGCGCTCGCGGCCGCGGCCCACGAGCCCGGCCACGGCACGGTGACCTCGCAGCACCCCGTCGACCTGATGGCCCCGGGCGCGCCCGAGGCCTGGATCGAGGAGGGCATCGGCCGTCACGGCCGTATCGACGTGCTCTACAACAACGCCGCGGCCGTGCGGATGCGGCGCATCGAGGACCCCGATGCGCTCGAGGCCTTCGAGTTCACCATCCGCGGGGAGCTCGTCATGGTCTTCGATACGATCCGGGCCGCCTGGCCGCACTTCGTGCGCGGCGGCGGCGGCAGCATCGTCTCCACCTCCTCGACCGCGGCGGTGCAGGGCATGCCCGTTCCGGTGCGCACCCCCGGCTCGAGCGCCGGTCACAGCGCGGCGAAGGCGGGGATCCTGGGCCTGACACGACAGGCGGCGGCGGAGGGCGCACCGCACCGCATCCGCTCCAACGCCATCCTGCCCGGATTCATCGAGGCCCCCGTGACCGCACCGATCATCGCGGAGCCGGGCGCCCGCGAGCAGATCACCGCGTCGATCCCGCTGCGGCGCATCGGGCGCCCGTCCGACATCGCCATGGCGGCCGTGTACCTCGCCTCGGACGAATCGGAGTGGATGACGGGCGAGACGCTCACCATCGACGGCGGCGTTCACAGCCTGCGCGAGGAGGGCTGAGCCGCGCGCCGCCCCGACGACACCCGCGGGCGCCCCGTCCGGAGCGTCCGGATCGCACAATGAGAGGAACAGAGAGCATGACCAGCAGACTGCCGCACTGGCGCACCATCGAATGGCCGGATCAGGCGAAGGTGGCGGTGCAGATCATCACGGCCTTCGAGGCCTTCGACGAGCATTCGCAGTTCACCACCGAGGCCTCCTCGGGGATCAATCCGTTCTCGATCTCCTACGGGGAGTACGGCGCCCACGTCGGCGCCTGGCGGCTGATCGAACTGATGGACGACCTCGGCGTGGTCTCCTCCGTGGCGATCAACGGCCGCGCCGCGGAGCAGCATCCGCACGTCGTGCAGGCGCTCGCCGAGCACGGCCACGAGCTCGTCGGCCACGGCTGGGTGAACGACAAGCTGATGCCCGGCGGCGAGGAGGAGCGCGAGGTGATCCGGCGCACGCTCGACGCGATCGAGGCGGCCGGCGGCGAGCGGCCCACCGGCTGGGTGAGCCCCGGCAAGATGGGCTCCGTCGACACCGAGGAGTTCCTGCTCGACGCGGGCATCCGCTACACCGGCGACGACGCGAGCGACGATCTGCCGTTCGTGAAGAAGGTGGGCGATCGCGATTTCGCCGTCGTGCCGACGGTCGACCTGGCCTCGAACGACCTGCTGCAGTGGGTGTTCGGCGGCAAGTCCCCCGACGTCATCGTCGAGGGCTTCAAGGCGACCTTCGACGCGGTCTACGCCGAGGCCGAGGCCGGCAGGCCCGGCGCGGTCGGCCTGGTGCTGCACTGCCACGCGGCCGGCCGCCCGACGCTCGTGCCGCGCGTGCGCGAGCTCATCCAGTACTGCCAGAGCCACGACGGCGTCTGGTTCGCCCGCGGCGACGAGATCGCCGAGTTCGCACTGAGGGAGGGGATCACCCGATGACGACCGCAACCGACCCCGCAGCGGGCACCGAGGCGGTGCCGCGCTATCCGGCACTCGCCGAGGGCCGCTGGATGGACGTGATGGGGCTGCGCACCTGGTGGACGGAGTCCGGCGAGACGGACGGCGCTCCGCTGGTGCTCGTCTACGGCGGCAACTTCGGTCCGCCCACCTTCGGCGGCGGCAACTGCGCCATGGTCTGGGCCGACACCTTCGAGGGTCTCGCCCGGAGCACCCGCGTCATCACCTACGACCGGCCCGGCAACGGCTTCACCGAGCCGCCGGTCGAGGACGACGACTACACGATGGAGTTCGTGATCGATCACCTGATCGCGTTCCTCGAGCAGCTCGGCTGCGGTCCGGTGCATCTCCTCGGCCATTCGCGCGGCGGGTTCATCGTGGCGCGCATGGCGCTGCTGCGGCAGGATCTCGTCCGCTCGGTCACGATCGTGACCTCGGGCACCCTCGGCCCCGGCGTCGGGATGAACGCGGTGGCGCTCGCGGGCAACCCCTACGAGCCGACCTCGCTCGAGGGCATGACCTGGGTGCACCAGGGCTACAGCCACAAGACCGAGCACGTCACCGAGGAGTGGATGAGGCCCTTCGTCGACCTGCTGCACGAGGAGCAGTATCAGACGATGCTCGAGCGCATCGAGTCGAACCGGCTGCTCGAGCGCTTCTTCATCCCGGAGCTCCAGCGCGACAAGCGCGAGACGCTGAGGTGGCTCGAGGAGGGCCGCCTGCAGCGGCCCGTCCACATCGTGTGGGGCCTGAGCGATCGCACCGTGCCGGTGCGACTCGGCTACGACCTCTACGACATGCTGGCCCGGCACGAGGCGCGGGTCACGCTGAGCGTGGTCGACAAGAGCGGCCATTTTCCCTACCGCGAGCACCCGGAGTGGTTCCGGGGCGTCGTGGAATCGTTCCTGGAGGAGGTGGACTCGGATGTCTGAGTCGATGACGGATGTCGCGGTATCGACGGTGGAGCTGCCCGCCGGTTCGGACGGGACGCGACAGGTGCGCCTGCACAGCCGGGGGTCGGGATCGCGGGTCGTGCTGTTCCTGCATCCCGGTGCGCCGGGCCGCCCGCCGTTCGCCGGGTCCTCGGACCTGTTCGCGTCGACGCTCGCGGGCGTCGATCTCGACGGCTATCGTCTGCTCGCCCCCGATCTGCCCGGCGCGGGCGGCACCGGGCTGCTGAGCGCCGACGAGCTCAGGGTCGACGGCACGATCGCCTTCGTCGCCCGCCTGCTCGAAGAGCTCGGCCCGGTGACCGAACTGCACGTGGTCGCCCAGGGCGCACCGGGTCTGGCCGCGCTGAAGATGGCCCGCGAGGGGGTCGCGGGCATCACGGTGACCTCGCTCATGCTCATCGGCGCCAATACGGCGGCGCCGACCGGCGACAGCATCCAGAACGTGTCGCTGCTGAACCCGCCGCGGCCGTTCTGGGATCACCGCTTCCACAACTGGGCGGTGCGGCGGCTCGCCTACGTGCCGGCGCTGGTTCCCGATGAGATCGTCGACGCGATGGTCGGCAACGCCTCGGGCGCGCCGCATCGCGCGGCCGAGGCCGCGATGGCCGATCCGATCGCCGTGTCCGCGCTCGTCGGGGACGAGCTGCGGGAGCAGGATCGTCTCTACGCCTACTGCAGGAACGAGGGGTACACGGTGCCGATCTCGCTCGTCTGGGGCGCGGGCGATCCGACCGTCTCGGTCGCGCGCGGCTCGGTGCTCGCCGAGATCCTGTCGGGCGGGACGGGGCACCTCGATTTCAACCTGATCAACCAGGCGGCCCATCTCGTGCAGTTCGACCGGGCCTTCCAGTTCGAGCGAGCGGTCGAGCAGCTGGTCAGGCGCACCTCGGCATCGACTCCGGAATAGAGAGGGATCACGGACATGAGCGATGACGAGCGCGGCAGTGAGGACTTCTTCCGCAGCAGGGGCTTCGGCATGAGGATCGGATTCGGCGCCAGGCCGGCCGTCCTGTCGATCGACATCATCAACGCGTTCACCGATCCCGGGATGCCGCTCGGCTCCGATCTCTCCGCGGAGATCGCGGCGGCCCGGTCGGTGCTCGATGCCGCCCGCACCGCGGGCGTGCCGATCGTGCACACCACCGTGGCGTACCAGGACGGCGGGCTCGCCGACGCCGGGATATGGGCGCTCAAGCAGGCCGGCCTGGCGACCCTGCGCGCCGGGACCCGGGAGGTGGAGGTGGACGAGCGGCTCGGCGCGCGTCCGGGCGAGCAGGTCCTGGCCAAGAAGTACGCGTCCGTGTTCTTCGGCACCGATCTCGTGCCCGGGCTGGTGAGTCGGGGGATCGACACCCTGATCATGGTCGGCTGCACGACCAGCGGCTGCGTGCGTGCGAGCGCGGTGGACGCGGTGCAGAACGGCTTCCGTCCGATGGTCGTGAGGGAGGCGGTCGGAGACCGCTCCCCCCAGGCCCACGAGCAGGCGCTGTTCGACCTCGAGCAGAAGTACGCCGACGTCGTCTCGCTCGAGGAGACCGTCGCATACCTCGCCGGGCAGGGCACGGTCGCCTCTTGACCGCGGAGTCGTTCGACCTCAGGAGAGTGGACCTCAACCTCCTGGTGGCGTTCGACGCCCTCATGGCGGAGCGCAGCGTCACCGGCGCGGCGATCCGGATGTCGGTCACCCAGTCCGCGATGAGCGCCTCGCTCGCGCGGTTGCGCGCGCTGCTCGACGACCCCGTCCTCGAGCGCAGCGGCCGGAGGATGCTGGTGACCCCGCTCGCCGAGGCGATGACCGGACGCGTCCGGGAGATACTCGACGAGGTCCGGTCGGTGCTCGCGGCGAGGAGCGGCTTCGACCCGGCGAGGGATCGCCGGAGCTACACGGTCACCGCGAGCGACTACGAGGCCACCGCGATCCTCCACCCGCTGCTCGCACGGCTCGCGACGGAGGCGCCGGGGATCCAGCTGCGCATCCAGCCTCCCGACCACGACGTCGGCGGCGGGCTCGAGCGCGATCAGGTGGACCTCCTCCTCGCCCCGAAGGAGGTGCTGCCCGGCGTCGGCGGGTTCCATCACGAGATCCTCTACACGGATCACCATGTGGTCGCCGCCGACGCCGACAACGCGCGGTTCGGCGAGTCCCTCTCGCTCGAGGAGTTCTGCACGATGCCGCACGTGGTCACGCACCTCGATCTCCATCCCTCGCTGGTCGACGCCCATCTCGAGCGCCTCGGCGTCGCGCGCGACGTCCAGGTCACGGCGGGCTTCCTGCTCGCCCCGTTCCTGCTCAAGGGGACGTCGCTCATCACGGTCACCTCCCGCCTGCTCGCGCACCGGCTGTCGCGCTCGGTCGGGCTGAAGCTCGCCGAGGCGCCGGTGGAGTTGCCGCCCCTGTCGACCGTCATGGCATGGACCGGACGCACCCACGCCGACCCCGGGCACCAGTGGCTGCGCGCGCGCCTGCGCGAGGTCGCGCAGGACGCCGTCCGGTTCGGCCACGCGCGACCCGAACACATGAATGAGATCGATGCGGATGCATGAGAGCAATTCGTTTCCGCTGGATCCTCCCCCTCCATATGGTGACTTGCACGGGGAGCATTCCCACCGACCGACGACACGACCAATCCGGAGAACGACAAGGAGATCATCATGAAGAACCCTCCCTACGCCTACTGGCCCATCACCGAGCGGCCCGCGATCGAGTGGCCCGACGGCAAGCGCTTCGCCTTCTACATCGGCCTGAACATCGAGCACTTCCGAGCCGGTTCGCCCTCCACGAGCGTGCTGCCGCTCACCGCGCACCTCCCGGTCGATCCCGCGAACCACGGCTGGCGCGACTACTCGACCCGGGTCGGCATCTGGCGCATGATCGAGCTGCTCGACCGCTTCGAGATGCGTGCGAGCGTCCTGCTCAACGCCGAGGTCTGCGCCGAGTACCCGCAGATCGTCGAAGCGGGAGTCGCCCGCGACTGGGCCTGGCTCGGCCACGGCGCCACGAACTCCAAGATGTGGACGGGCCTGGAGCTCGAGGAGGAGCGCGCGGGCCTCCGCGAGCTCACCGAGACCATCGCCGCGGCCACGGGCAGGTCGCCGCGGGGCTGGCTGGGTCCGGCGCTGACCGAGACGGAGAACACCCCCGAGCTGCTGGCCGAGCTCGGCTACACCTACACGCTCGACTGGGTCGCCGACGACCAGCCGTTCCCCCTCGCCCTGGACGGCGGGGCCCGGATGATCTCGGTGCCCTACTCGATCGAGGTCAACGACATCCCCGCGTTCCTCGACCACGACATGACCGCTCCCGACTTCGGGCGGATGATCGAGGACCACTTCGACCTGCTGCACGAGGAGAGCGCGCGGCGCCCCGGCGCGGTCTTCGGGCTCTCGCTGCATCCGTTCCTGATCAACCAGCCGAGCCGTCACCGCTACCTCGCGGAGGCGCTCGAGCACATCGCGGGCCGCGACGACGTCTGGTACACGACCAGCGACGACATCGCCGACTGGTACCTGCAGCACCACTACGAGGCGGCGGTCGAGGCGATGAACGCCGGCGGATCCGACCGCTGACCCGCCTGCCGAGCCGACACCGAGAATCATGAGGAGTACGAACGTGCCCGCCACCTATCCCGATCCGCAGCGACGACCGATGAGCGAGAGCCCGCTGGTCTCCGCCGAGGACCACTTCACCCTGGCCGCCTTCGGCTTCAACAACCGGGGCGGCATGTGGTTCACCTCCTCCGAGGACGCCCCGCGCGCGACCTGGGAGGAGACGCGCGATATCGCGCTCGCCGCCGAGGCCGCGGGCTTCGAGGCCGTGGTGCCGAATGCGCGCTGGAAGGGCTTCGGCGGCAGGACCCGCTACAACGAGTGGGGCCTCGAGGCGATCCCCTGGGCCGCTGGCCTCGCCGCGATCACCTCGAGGATCCACATCTTCGCCACGGTGCACGCCCCCACCATCCACCCCGTGCGGATGGCGAAGGAGGCGGCGACCATCGACCACATCTCCGGAGGTCGCTTCGGCCTCAACGTCGTCGCGGGCTGGAACGCCGCCGAGATGGCCATGTTCGACCGCGAGGTCAAGGCCCATCCGGACCGCTACGCCTTCGCGACCGAGTGGATGGACCTGGTCGAGCGGCTCTGGACCGAAGACGAGGAGTTCGACTACGCCGGCGAGTTCTTCTCCGCGCAGGGCGCGATCTCGAGACCGCACGCGATCCAGTCGCCCCGGCCCCTCGTGATGAACGCCGCCATCAGCGAGACCGGGCGGCGCTTCGCCGCGCGCTTCGCCGACATCAACTTCATGGTCGCCGACGACCCCGAGAACATGGCCGCCTACGTGAAGAGCGTGAAGCGGATCGCCCGCGAGGACTACGGGCGCGACATCAACGTGATGACCCAGATCGGCATCGTCCTCGGCGACACCGAGGCGGACGCGCACCGGAGGCTGGACCACTACATCAAGGAGCTCGGCGAGTGGGACGCGGTGCGGAGGTTCAGCGACATGAACCTCAAGACCGCCCCCGACTTCTCCTTCGACTCGAAGGAGATGCGCGTCGCCATGGGGCACTACTCGGCGCCCCTCGTGGGCACCCCCGAGCAGGTCGTCGAGAAGATCCAGGGGTTCAAGGACGCCGGGATCACCGGCGCGGCGGTCAACTGGATCGACTACTCGGAGGGGATCTCCGAGTACGACGAGCGGATCCGCCCCCTGCTGGTCGAAGCCGGCCTGCGCCGGTACTGAGGAGACGGAGAAACGTGATGCAGACCCACGCCGGGAGAACGGCGGTCATCACCGGGGCCGCGCAGGGCATCGGGCGGGCCTACGCCCGCGAGCTCGCGCAGCGCGGCGCCCGGATCGTCGTGGCCGACCTCGCGCCGGCGGACGAGACCCTCGCACTGATCGCCGCCGCGGGCGCCGAAGGGATCGCCGTGCGCGCTGACCTCAGCGAGCCGGAATCGGCTCGGGAGGTGCTCGCCGCCGCGGACGGCCTGGGCGGTGCGGACATCCTCGTGCTCAACGCGGCGATCCAGCCCTTCGTCGCCTTCGAGCGGATGACGTTCGACGACTGGCGGCGCGTGATGGCGGTGAACGTGGATCCGCTCTTCCACCTCTGTAAGGCGCTGCTCCCGGGCATGCGCGCACGGGGCTGGGGGCGGATCGTCGCGATGTCCTCGAACACGTACCAGCTGGGGGTGCCCGGGGTCGCGCACTACGTCGCCAGCAAGGGCGCGGTGCAGGGCTTCGTGCGCTCCCTCTCGGGCGAGATCGGACGGGACGGGGTCACGATCAACGCGATCGCGCCCGGCCTGACCCGCACTCCGGGCACGAGCACCGGGCCGCAGGACGAGCTCGGGCTCTTCCAGCAGGCGATCGAGGGGCAGGCGATCAAGCGCACTCAGCAGCCGGAGGACCTGGTCGGCGCCCTGGCCTTCCTCACCTCCGACGACTCGGCGTTCGTCACCGGGCAGACCGTGCTCGTCGACGGAGGGTGGGCGCATGTTTGAGAAGGAGAATACGGTGGATGAGAACATCCGGCTGCTGGTCTCGCAGGCGTCCCGGGTGCTGGGCGCGGCCGGCCTGGACGACTACATCTGGGGTCACGCCTCGGTGCGGGATCCGGAGGGCCGCGGGGCCTGGATCAAGCGCAGCGGAGTCGGCCTCTCGGAGATCGGGCCCGACGACGTTCAGCTGGTCTCCCGCGACGGCGAGGTGCTGCTGGGAGCGGGGAATCGGCACATCGAGTACCCGATCCATACCGAGGTGTACGCCGCGCGACCCGACGTCGGCGGCGTGGTCCACATCCATCCGCCCCACGCCGTCGCGCTGGCCGCGTCCGGTGTGCAGCTGCGGCCGGTGAGCCACCAGGCGACGCTGTTCACGCCGCCCGCGGTGCCGTGCTACGACGACACCACGGATCTGATCCGCTCGGCCGAGCTGGGCGCGGGGGTCGCCCGGGCGCTGGGAGACCGCAACGCCGTGTTCCTGCTGAACCACGGCATCGTGACGGTGGGCGTCACGGTGCGCGAGGCCGCGGTCACGGCGCTCCTGCTGGAGGAGGCGTGCGAGCAGCAGCTGCGCACCCTCGGCTACGGGGGGACGCCGAGGTGGACCGACGACGCGGAGGCGCTCGAGAAGCGCGACCGGATCTACTCGCCGAGGGCCCTGGAGCAGGTGTGGCAGTACCTGCTGCGCGGGCTCGACGCGTGAGCGGACCGCCGGATCGGAGGCCGGGATGTCCGAGCTCCGCCTGACGATGGCGGCGGTGAACTACGACCGCTTCCGCGCGCTGCAGGATTCGCGGGTCCGGGTCGAGGGCATCGACCTCGAGATCCTTCCCATGCCGGTCGAGGAGATCTTCTACCGCCAGGCCGTGTTCGGCGAGTTCGACGTGAGCGAGATGAGCCTCTCGACCTACGTGCTGAGCCTGGGCCGGGCGTCGTTCCCCTGCACCGCGATCCCCGTCTTCCCGTCGCGCTACTTCCGGCACCAGACGATGTTCGTCAACCGGAGGAGCGGGATCGAGAGCCCCACCGACTTGCAGGGCAGGCGCGTGGGGGTGCCCGAGTACCAGATCACCGCCGGGGTCTGGCAGCGGGGCATCCTCGCGGACGAGTACGGCGTCGCCCCCGCCGACATCCGCTGGCGGACGGGAGGGGTCGAGGAGCCCGGCAGGATCGAGAAGCACGGGATCGAGCCGCCCGCGGGTGTGGAGCTCGTGCCGATCGGGCCCGGGCAGACCCTCTCGCGGATGCTGGTCGACGGCGAGATCGACGCGCTGTTCGCCGCGCACGCACCGTCCGTGTTCGGCGAGCACGAGGACGTCGTCCGGCTGTTCCCCGACTTCAAGGCCGCAGAGAAGGACTACTTCGCGCGCACGCGGATCTTCCCGATCATGCACGTGGTCGTCATCCGCACGAGCCTGCTGGAGCGCGAGCCGTGGGTCGCGCGCTCGCTGCTGAAGGCCTTCGAGGCGTCGCGGATCCTCGCGATGGAGGATCTGCGGTACCGGAGCTCGCTGAAGGTCATGCTGCCGTGGCTCGCCGATCACGTCGAGGAGACCGTCGAGGCCCTCGGGGAGGACTACTGGACGTACGGCATCGACGGGAACCGGCATGTCCTCGAGACCTTCCTCCGCTACTCGCACGAGCAGGGACTGGCCGCGCGGCGGTACGAGCCGGAGGAGCTCTTCGCTCCGAGCACGTCCTCGGCCTTCGTGATCTGAGGGCGATGGGCATCCCTCTGTGCTTTAATGGTCTGAACAAATACCTTTAGATTCGCGAATGCGCGTCTCCCCTCGAGCGAAGGAGTTGCGGATGGTTCCGCACAGCGGGAATCTGACCCCGGAGGCACTGCGCGAGGCGGTCGCGTCGGGCGAGGTCGACACGGTGATCGTCGCGTTCACGGACGTCCAGGGACGGCTCGTGGGCAAGCGGGTCTCGGCCAGGCTGTTCGTCGAGGACGTGATGGAGCACGGCGCCGAGTGCTGCAACTACCTGCTCGCCGTCGACGTCGAGCTCAACACCGTCGAGGGCTACGCGCTGACCAGCTGGGAGAGCGGCTACGGCGACATGGCCATGATCCCCGATCTCGGCACGCTGCGCAGACTGCCGTGGCTGCCCGGAACGGCGCTCGTCATCGGGGACCTCGCCCTCGCGAGCGACCGCTCCCCCATCTCGGTGTCGCCACGGCAGATCCTGCGCCGCCAGATCGATCGGCTCGGCGCCCGCGACCTGGTCCCCTACGTCGGGACGGAGCTCGAGTTCATCGTCTTCGACGACGACTACCGCAGCGCCTGGCGGCAGGGCTACCGCGATCTGCGCCCCGCGAGCGACTACAACATCGACTACGCCCTCCACGCTTCGAGCCGCATGGAGCCGCTGCTCCGCGACATCCGCAACGGCATGGACGGCGCCGGCATGTACTGCGAGGGCGTCAAGGGCGAGTGCAACCTCGGGCAGCAGGAGATCGCCTTCCGCTACGCGCACGCGCTGAACACCTGCGACAACCACTCGATCTACAAGAGCGGCGCCAAGGAGATCGCCGACGCCCACGGCAAGAGCATCACCTTCATGGCGAAGTTCGACGAGCGCGAGGGCAACAGCTGCCATGTGCACACCAGCCTGCGCGGCACCGCGGGCGACCCGGTGTTCGCGGACGCCGTCGCCGCCGACGGCATGTCGCCGACGTTCCGGCACTTCATCGCGGGCCAGCTCGCCGCGCTGCGCGAGTTCACGCTGCTCTACGCCCCGAACATCAACTCCTACAAGCGCTTCGTCGCGGGCAGCTTCGCCCCGACCGCCGTGGCCTGGGGCCACGACAACCGCACCTGCGCGCTGCGGGTCGTCGGGCGCGGCCACGCGATGCGCGTCGAGAACCGGGTGCCCGGCGGAGACGTGAATCAGTACCTCGCGGTCGCGGGCATGCTCGCCTCCGGCCTACACGGTATCGAGAACCAACTCCAACTCGGCGAACCGCTGGCCGGCAACGCCTATGAGAGCGATGTCGAACGGGTACCGACCACACTGCGCGAGGCGGCGGATCTCTTCGAGGGCTCCGCGCTCGCGCGCGAGGTCTTCGGCGACGAGGTCGTCGACCATTACGTCCACGCAGCGCGCGTCGAGGTCGCCGCCTTCGACTCCGCTGTTACTGATTGGGAACGGGTGCGCGGCTTTGAACGACTTTGAAGCTCCGTTCGCCAGCGCTCCGCCGGCCTCCGGCGCGTCACCGGCATCCGATGCGCCGCTGATCGGGATCACGAGCTACCTGGAGCAGGCGCAGACGGGGGTGTGGGACGTCAGGGCGTCCTTCCTGCCCGAGGTCTATCTGCGGGCGGTCACCGACGTCGGGGGCATCGCGATCGTACTTCCCCCGCAAGCGGTTGACCGGCGGATCGCGCGGCGCATCATCGGCTCGCTCGACGGGCTCATCATGGCCGGAGGCGCCGACATCGATCCGCGCCGCTACGGCCAGACTGCGCACGAACGCACCGGCGCACCGCGTGAGGACCGCGACGCCTTCGAGGACGCTCTGCTGCGGGCCGCTCTCGAAACCGAGCTGCCCTTTCTCGGAATCTGCCGCGGTGCGCAGCTGCTCAACGTCACGCTCGGCGGTGACCTGATCCAGCACCTCCCCGACCGGGTCGGTGACGAGCGGTATCAGCTGGGTGACGCCCGCTTCACCGAGGTCGAGATCGAGGTCGATCCTGATACCCGCATCGCAGAGGTGCTCGGCAACGGTCGCCGCGCCCTCGCTCCGCTCTACCACCACCAGGCGATCGACCGGGTTGCGGACCCCCTGATCGTCACGAGCCGGACCGCCGACGGCGTGATTGAATCGGTCGAACTGCCTGCGTCACCCTTCTGCGTCGGGGTGCAGTGGCATCCGGAGGAGCGGGAGGATGATCGCCGCCTGTTCGCCGGTCTTGTCGACGCCGCGAGAGTCCACCGCCGCATCCGCCTCTCACGACCGGAGGAACAGCTATGAGCTACACCGTCACCAACCCCGCGGACGAGACCTTCGTCGCCGAAGTCGAGCACCTCGACGCTGCCGCGGCCGATGCGGCGATCGCCGCCGCGGCGCAAGCGCAGATCGAGTGGGCGCGCCTCGCCCCGGCCGACCGGGCCCGCGCGCTCCGCCGCTTCGCAGCGCACGTCGACAGTGACATCGAGCACCTCGCAGGACTCGAGACGGCGAATTCGGGTCACCCGATCTCCCAGTCCCGCTGGGAAGCCAGCCACGTGCGCGATGTGCTCGAATACTATTCGGCCTCGCCGGAGCGGCTCATCGGTCAGCAGATCCCGGTCGCGGGCGGACTCGACGTAACCTTCCACGAACCGCTCGGCGTGGTGGGCGTGATCACCCCGTGGAACTTCCCAATGACGATCGCCGCATGGGGCTTCGCACCCGCGCTCGCCGCCGGCAATGCCGTCGTGCTGAAGCCGGCCGAGTGGACCCCGCTCACCAGTATGCGCCTCGGTGAACTGGCGCTCGAATCGGGACTGCCCGAGGGCCTGTTCCAGGTACTGCCGGGCCGTGGCTCGGTGGTCGGCGAGCGCTTCGTGACCAGCCCCGCCGTGCGCAAGGTGGTGTTCACGGGATCGACCGAGGTGGGCAAGCGGATCATGGCCGGCTGCGCCGAGCAGGTGAAGCGCGTGACGCTCGAGCTCGGCGGCAAGAGCGCGAACATCGTGTTCGCGGACGCCGACGTCGAGCGGGCCGCCGCGACCGCGCCGTACTCCGTCTTCGACAACGCCGGACAGGACTGCTGCGCGCGCAGCCGCCTGCTCGTGCAGCGCAGCGTCTACGACCGCTTCATGGAGGGCTTCGAACGGGCCGTGCAGGCCGTGAAGGTCGGCGATCCCGCCGACGAGGCGACCGAGGTCGGCCCCCTCGTCACGCTCGCGCATCGCGAGTCGGTGGCGTCGTTCATCGACGACTCGACCCCGATCGCCTTCCGCGGGTCCTGCCCCGAGGGGCCGGGCGCCTGGTTCGCGCCGACGGTCGTCACTCCGGAGCGCGGCGACCGCATCGCGACCGAGGAGATCTTCGGCCCCGTCGTCGCGGTGCTGCCCTTCGAGGACGAGGCCGACGCGATCCGCCTCGCCAACGACACCGAGTACGGTCTCAGCGGTTCCATCTGGACCCGCGACCTCGGCCGCGGCATCCGCGTGTCCCGCGCCGTCGAGGGCGGCAACCTCTCGGTGAACTCGCACTCCTCCGTCCGCTACTCGACGCCCTTCGGCGGCTTCAAGCAATCGGGGCTCGGGCGCGAGCTCGGCCCCGACGCCCCGCTGCACTTCACCGAGACGAAGAACGTCTTCTTCGCCGCCGACTGACGCTTCATCCCCTGCACCACTTCCACGACAAGGAACCATCATGAGCGACATCACCCCTATTGATCTCACCCAGCGACTTGCGGGCAAGGTCGCCGTCATCACCGGCGGCGCGAGCGGTATCGGCCTCGCGACCGCTAGGCGCATGCGCGCCGAGGGCGCGAGGATCGTGATCGGCGATACGAACCCCGAGACTGGCGAGACTGCAGCCACGGAGGTCGGCGGCCTCTTCGTGCGGGTCGACGTCACCGACGAGGAGCAGGTGAACCGCCTCTTCGACACCGCTGCCCGCGAATACGGCTCCGTCGACATCGCCTTCAACAACGCGGGTATCTCCCCGGACGATGACGATTCGATCGAGATCACCGAGCTGCCCGCCTGGCAGAAGGTGCAGGACGTCAATTTGAAGAGCGTCTACCTCTGCTCACGCGCCGCACTGCGCCATATGACCGCGCAGGGCCGCGGCTCGATCATCAACACGGCCTCATTCGTGGCGGTCATGGGTTCCGCCACCTCTCAGATCTCCTACACTGCCTCCAAGGGCGGTGTACTCGCGATGAGCCGCGAGTTGGGGGTGCAGTTCGCCCGGCAGGGCATCCGGGTGAACGCGCTCTGCCCCGGGCCGGTGAACACCCCGCTGCTGCAGGAGCTCTTCGCGAAGGATCCGGAGCGCGCCGCCCGCCGGCTCGTGCATGTGCCGATCGGCCGCTTCGCCCGCCCCGAGGAGCTGGCGGCCGCAGTCGCGTTCCTCGCGAGCGACGACGCATCCTTCATCACCGCCTCGACCTTCCTCGTGGACGGCGGGCTCACCAGCGCCTACACGACCCCGCTGTAGGCTGGTCGCGATCGCGCGGTCGCGCACCCGGGAGGAGTGAGATGGTCCCGAGCGACGAGGGCGTCGAGTTTCTCAGAAGGACGGTGCTGCCGAGCAACCCCTACGAGGGGTCCGTGCAACGCCTGCTGCAGACCATCGGGCTCGGACTCATCGGCCCCGGAGAGCGCCTCCCTTCCGAGCGGGATCTGGCGGGCATGCTCGGAGTCGGTCGCACGACGGTGCGGGAGGCGATCTCGACGCTCGCCGAGGCCGGCTACCTGGTGCCGCGCCGCGGCAGGTACGGTGGCACCTTCGTCGCAGAAGTGCTGCCCGAGCCCGGCTCTGCCGAGGACGGGGAGCGGCTGACGGCGGGCGAGCTCGAGGAGCTCACGGTACTCCGCCGCGTGCTCGAAGTCGGCGCGGTACGTGAGGCGGCCGGACGGCGGCTCGACAAGGCCGAGCGGGCGTCACTGAACGCCGCGCTGACAGAATGCGGTGCGGCCGGCTCCGGCGACTTTCGGCGCCTCGACTCGCGCCTCCACCTGATATTCGCCGAGCTCAGCGGCTCGAGCGACATGGTCGGCCTGGTCGCAGATCTGCGGACGCGGGTGAACGCGGCGCTGGACCGCATCCCGATGCTGACGCCCAACCTCGCGCACGCCCATCGTCAGCACGAGGCCATCGCGGGCGCCGTGCTCGCCGGAGAGCCCGACGCGGCGGCGGCGGCCATGCTCGAGCACATCGAGGGAACGGACGCCCTGCTGCGCGGCTTTCTCACTCCGGACGGCGCTCGGCGATGATCCGCTTCGCCCGTGCCCGCGCCCACTCCTCCGCCTCGGCGAGCGTTCCGACCGTCAGCTCGGCGGGCGGGTCGTGCGCGTCGAGCACGGCCCGGATCGTGTCGACGATGCCGAGGAAGCCGATCCGCCCCTCGTGGAAGACCTCCACCGCCTCCTCGTTGGCCGCATTGTAGACCGCCGGGAAGGTGCGGCCCGCACGTCCGACCTCCTTCGCGAGCGCGACCGCGGGGAACGCCGCCGAGTCGAGCGGCTCGAACTCCCAGCTCTGCGCACTCCGCCAATCGAAGGGCGCGCCGACCCCCGAGACCCGGTGCGGCCAGTCGAGGCCGAGCGAGATGGGCAGGCGCATGTCGGGCGGGGACGCCTGGGCGATCGTGGACCCGTCGGTGAACTCCACCATCGAGTGCACGATCGACTGCGGGTGCACGACCACCTCGATGTCAGCGTACGGCACGTCGAAGAGCAGATGCGCCTCGATGACCTCGAGCCCCTTGTTCACGAGCGTCGCGGAGTTCGTGGTGACCATACGCCCCATGTCCCAGGTCGGGTGAGCAAGCGCCTCGGCCGGGGTCGCATGCTCGAGCTCGGCGCGACTGCGCCCGCGGAACGGCCCCCCGCTCGCAGTGAGCACGAGACGGCGCACCTCATTCGCGGAGCCCGCGCGCAGGGCCTGCGCGATGGCCGAGTGCTCGCTGTCGACCGGCACGATCTGCCCGGGCTTCGCGAGGCGCGTGACCAGCTCGCCGCCGACGATGAGCGACTCCTTGTTCGCGAGGGCCAGGGTGCGGCCCGCCTCGAGCGCGGCGAGCGTCGGGCCCAGCCCGATCGACCCCGTGATGCCGTTGAGCACGACGTCGGCCCTGACCTCGCGCACGAGCGCCACGGCCTCGTCGACGCCGAGGGCGGTGTGCTCGACCGCGAACTCCTGAGCCTGTTCGCGCACCCGATCCGCCTGCGTGCCCGCGGCGAGCCCGACCACCTCGAAACGACCCGGATTGCTGCGGATCACATCGAGCGCCTGCTCGCCGATCGAACCCGTGCTGCCCAGAACGATGACACGCCTCATAACGACCATTCTGCCGGGTGCGGGACCCGCCGCCGGTTACCCGGCCGGCGCGGGGCCCACCAGCTGCAGCACGAAGGTGCGCGTGTTCCCGTCGTCGTAGCCGAGCTCCGAGGGCACGGTGACGAGGATCGTGGAGCCGATCTTCTGCCCGACCATCGCCTGGGTGAAGCCGTCGATCAGGGCGCCCGCGGCGGTGCTGAACTGGACGCCGGTCTCGTTCCAGCTGCCGTCGAAGCGCTCGGCCCCGTTCCAGTACACGCCCACGTAGTTGGTCATGATGTTCTGATCCGCGGCCACGACGGCGCCGTCGCCCTCGACGAGCACCTCGATCTCGAGCTCCTCGGGCGCCTCTATGCACTCCGGGATCGTGATCGTGGGCTCGCTCGTGCCGTCGCCGAGGTCGACCTCGGGGTACTGCTCGTCGCGGGGGGTCAGCGATTCGCAGTCGGCGAACTGGTCGTAGGGAGCCAGGAAGTCGAGCACGAAGACGAAGGGATCGTCCTTCGCCACGTCGGTGAAGCCCTGGTCCGCGGGATCGCCGCCGACCGCGTCGCCCGCGGGGACGACGATGGCGACGCGCTGCCCCTCGGCGGCGCAGCGCACGGCCTCGTACGCCCAGTCGGCGCCCTGCAGCTGCTCGGCGTCGTTGGGCAGCGGCCCCGCCGCGAGGTGATTGATGGTCTCACCGGTCTTGCCGTTGAAGATGGTGACGCTGGCCCGCGCGTCGTCCCCTGCGGGGAACGCGGTCTTCTCGCCCTCGACGAGCACCGAGCGCTGCAGCCCCTCGACCGTCGGCAGCGGGGTCTCGGAGGTGAGGGTCAGCAGCTCCCCCATCTCGCCGTCGACCGACACCGACTCGCTCGCCGCGCCCCCCGGTGCTGCACGCGGCCCCGCTCGCATCGGCGGTGATCGCCGACTGCACGGCCTGGCCCGAGCCGCCTCCCGCCGAACAGCCCGCGAGCGCGGCGGCGAGCAGGGTCACGGGCAGAACGGCGAGCAGGGCACGGGTGCGCTTCACGGGGGTCCTCTTCGATCGATCGGGCGCCGGGAGGCGCAAACGTGATCCATTCTGCACCCTCCCGCCTATGAACCCCCTGACATACGGCGTCGACCCGCGCATTCGGCCGCATACGCCTGCACCCGTGCACCCGGCCCGCTACGCTCGAAGCATGCCCTCGCTGCAGTCCGCCGCACGCCCCGGCCTCGTCTTCAGCATCGGACGCGCGGTGCTGCGGCCGCTGCTGCGCCTGCGCTTCCGGCCGCGCATCACCGGCCGCGAGCACATCCCGCAGGCGGGCCCGGTGCTGCTCGCGAGCAACCACCTCAGCAGCCTGGACACGATCCTCATCCCCTCCTTCTCGTCCCGGAAGGTGCAGTTCCTCGCGAAGGCCTCGCTCTTCGAGAAGCCGTTGAAGGGCTGGTTCATGCGCCAGATCGGGGCCGTGCCCGTGCACCGCGAGGTGGGCGCCGCGGCGCAGGCCGCGCTCGAGGCCGGGCGCCGGGTGCTCGCCGAGGGCCAGGTGTTCGCCGTGTTCCCCGAGGGCAGCCGCTCCCGCGACGGGCGGCTCTACAAGGGCCGCAGCGGCGCGGCCTTCATGGCACTGGAGACCGGGGCCGCGGTGGTGCCGGTCGGGCTCATCGGCACCAATCGGAAGCTGGCGGATCCGCGCACCGGCCGAGTGCCCCGCATCGAGCTGCGCTTCGGCGCGCCCGTGCCGCTCGAGGACCTCGCCGGGCTGCCGGCGGGCCGCGCCAGGCGCGAGGCGACGGAGCGGATCATGGCCGCGATCCGCGAGCTCAGCGGGCAGGAGCTCGCCGACGGCTTCGCCGAGGGCGGCCGCGACGCCTGATCAGGCCGGATCGGCGCGCGCCGCGGCGAGCACCCCGCGGCCGGCCTGCACCGCGAGCACGGCCAGCAGCGCCAGCGTGACGAGATCGCAGGCGATGTAGACGTAGTGCCAGGGCGACTGGCCGGGATCCGCCCCCGCGAGCACCAGATCGGTGCGGGCGTTCAGCGGCGGACGCACCACCGCCATCTTGAAGAGGTAGACGACCGCGAGCGCGGCCCACGCGACGATTCGCGACCAGGCGACCCGCGTGGCCCTCGGCCAGAAGGCGATGACGGTGAACGCGACGAGCAGCGCGCCCTCGGCGACGTTCAGCGCCATGAACACGAGCCGGCCGATGCCGAGCCCGAGCGGGATGGTGATGCCCGGCGCCTGGAACTTCAGCGGCGCCTCGATGAACGAGATCGCCGCGACCATGCCGAACCACAGCACGGGAATGGCGAACCGCCGCAGCTCGATCGGGGTCCTCTTCGCCGAGCCGCTCTCGGCCGCGGTCCTCTCCTGCATCGGGGCTCCCCTCACTCGTCCCGTTCGTCCCGCGCGGCGAGCGCCGCCGCATACAGCTCGCGCGACGACAGCCCGGTCGCCTCGGCGACCGCCCGCGTCGCATCCTTCAGCCGCTCCCCGCCCGCGACCAGGCGGCCGACCTCGGCGAGCGCCGCCTCGGGCGAGACCGCGCTCTCGGGGGCGCCAGCGACCACGAGCACGATCTCGCCGCGCACGCCCGCGGCGGCCCACTCCGCGAGCTCGGAGAGCGCGCCGCGGCGCACCTCCTCGTGCAGCTTGGTGAGCTCCCGGCAGACCGCGGCGGGCCGATCGGGGCCGAAGGCCTCGGCGAGCGCGCCGAGGGTCTCGGCGATGCGCGAGGGCGCCTCGAAGAAGACGAGGGTGCGGCGCTCGGCGGCGAGCGCCGCGAGCGCGCGGGATCGCTCCCCCGCCTTGCGCGGCGGGAAGCCCTCGAAGGCGAAGCGGTCGGTCGGCAGCCCCGACACCGCGAGGGCGGTCAGCACCGCGCTGGGGCCGGGGATCGCGCTCACCTCGACGCCGCGCTCGGCCGCGAGCTGCACCGCGCGGAAGCCCGGGTCGGAGACGGTGGGCATGCCGGCGTCGCTCACGAGCACCACGAGCTCGGAGGCCGCGCGCTCGACGAGCGCGGCCGCGCGGTCGCGCTCGTAGTGATCGTGCAGCGCGACGAGCTCGGCCCGGCTCTCGACCTCGAGCAGGCGCATGAGCTGGGCGGTGCGGCGGGTGTCCTCAGCGGCGATGACGCTCGCCTCGGCGAGGGCCTCGCGCAGCCGCGGCGACGCGTCCCCCAGGTTTCCGATGGGGGTCGCGGCGAGCAGGAGCATGACACCATGCTACGTGCCGCGCGGGGCGCGATCCGCCGCCCCGGCACGAGAACGGATTTCGACCTTCCGGCGAAGCCGACGAGAATGGAGGGCATGAGCGACGAGCAGACGACCGCCCCGCAGAACGAGCAGCCGGATCGCGAGTGGATCCCCGTGCCGCCGCCGAACCCCTATGCCGCGGGCGGCTTCGGCGCCGCGGGCGGTGGCGGAGCCGGGACGGGCGCCCCCGGCGCGGGCCGCGGCCTCGCGATCGCGGCCATGGCGATCGGCCTCGTCGCCCTGCTGACCGCCGCGGTGTCGGCGTTCTACTTCAGCGTCTTCGTGGTGCTCGCGGCCCTGCTGGGGATCGTCGCGGCGGTGCTCGGCATCGTGGCGCTCGTGAAGCGCAGGCTTCGCCCGGCGGCCATCACCGGGCTCGTCGCGGGCGCGCTCGCGGTGTGCATCGCCATCGGCGTCGGCGGGCTGGCGCTCGGCGCGCTGCTGAACCAGAGCGTGCAGAGCCCGAGCGAGGCGTCGGGGTCCGGATCGGCCTCCGACGAGGGCGAGCAGTGGGATCCGGAGCAGCAGCAGGAGGCCCTCATCGAGTGGCCGGCGAACATGGGAACGGGCGGCATCCTGTTCGCCGCGGGCCCCGACGGCCCCGAACCCGTGCCCTCGGCGCCCGTCGCTGCCGGCGAGGCGCCGGAGGCACCGCCGGTGAGCCGCGGCGAGGGACCCGCCGACATCCTGCTCCACGTCGACTACCGCTGCCCCCACTGCGTCGACTTCGAGGCGGCGAACGCGCAGGTCCTGGAGGAGCTCGTGTCGGAGGGCAGGGCGACGCTCGAGATCCGTCCGCTTGCCTTCGTGCAGCCGTTCTCGACCCAGCTCTCCGGTGCCATGGCCTGCATGGTCGACGCACAGCCCGAGGCGGCCTGGGCCGCGCACCTCGCACTGCTCAGCCCGGAGACGCAGCAGATCGGCGACACCGCGGGCCTGGTGGCCGCGCTGGACGAGGCGAGCGACGGGTTGAACGCCGAGGCTCGCTCCTGCGTCGAAGCGGATCGCTTCGGGGTGTTCGCGAGTGCGCTCAGCGACTGGTACACCTCGACGCCGGTGCCGAACGCGGTGGACCCGCAGCTCCGGGTGCGCGGCACTCCGCTCGCCGTGGTGAACGGGGTGGCCTACGCCGGCGCCCCGGATGACCACGCGGCCTTCCTCGCCTTCCTCGCGGAGCAGGGGCTCTGAAAGCCCTCCTCGCGCACGCGGGCTTCGCCTACTTCCCGCTCGCGCTGCTGTCGCGGGTGCCGTACGCGATGATGACCGTCGGCGTGCTCACGCTGGCGGTCGCGGCGCGCGGCTCGGTCGAGATCGGCGGCCTGACCTCGGCGATGATCGGCGCGGGAGTGGCCTGCTTCGGCCCGCTCATCGGCGCGGCGGCGGATCGCTTCGGCCAGCGCTCCACACTGCTCGCCGTGGGGGCGGTGAACAGCGCGATGCTCGCCGCGCTCGCGTGGATCGCGTTCAGCCCGCTGCCCGCGTGGGCGATGCTGCTCGCCTCCTTCGCCGTCGGCGCCACCGCGCCGCAGACCTCGCCGATGTCCCGCACGCGGCTCGTCTCGATCATCCGGAGCGAGCTGCCCGTGCAGCAACGGCCGCGCGCGGTGAACTCGGCGCTCGCCTACGAATCGGCCGCCGACGAGGTCGTCTTCGTCTTCGGCCCCGTCGTCGTGGGCCTGCTCGCGAGCGCCTTCGGCGCCTGGGCGCCGATCGCTGGCGCGGCGGTGCTCACCCTGGTCTTCGTCACCGCCTTCGCCCTGCACCGCACGAGCGCCCCGCCGAAGTCGGCGGCCGAGCGGGCCGCGACGCTCTCGCCGGTCTCGGAGCTGTGGCGCCCGGCGCTGCTGCTCACGGTCTTCGGCATCTTCGCGACGGGTCTCTTCTTCGGATCGACGCTCACCTCGCTCACGGCCTTCATGGCGGATCGGGGCGCGGCCGACGCCTCCGGCCTGCTCTACGGGGTCATGGGCGTGGGATCCGCGGTGCTCGCGATCGGCGTGGCCTGGTTCCCCGCGCGCTTCACGCCCCGTTATCGCTGGATCGTCTTCGCCGTGCTGATCGTGGCGGGCGGCGTGCTGCTGCAGACCGTGCAGGACGTTCCCGGCATGGTGCTCGCGCTCGGGCTCATGGGCCTCGGGATCGGGCCGCTGCTCGTGACGATCTACGGCTTCGGGGCGGCGCGCACGCCCGAGGGACGATCCGCCACCATGATGACCATGCTCGGCTCGGGCATCATGGTGGGGCAGTCGCTCGCGGCGGCCATCACGGGGATCGTCGCCCAGAACCTGGGAACGCAGGCCGCGCTCGCGCTGCCGCTCGTCTCGGCGGTGCTCATCCTGGCGGCGGGCATCGCGAACCGCTGGGCGACGGCCTCGTCGCGGTTTCCGTGAGTCACGCGGGCTAGGCTCAGTAGACGTAGTATCCGCTGCATCTCTCTTAAGAGGACCGTCAGGCACCGCCGTCTCGGCCGAAGCTGGTCTTCCCCCCGAGCACGGCGAACGCGACGCCGACGAGTGCCACGACGCCAGTGGCAAGCATGCCGACGATCTTCAGCAGGAACTCCTTGTTGTCCTTGTCCTTGAGTGCCTCGGCGTCGATCGCGTCCTTCAACAGCTCGAGGATCTTGAAGCGGTCCTCCGAGCTGAGGTCGTCCCGCTCGAGTTCGCGGCTCAGGATCTTCCGGTACTGCTTGAACGCCTTGTGGACCTTCTTCTGGCTCTTATGGTTGAAGCGCATGCCCTGCGTGGCCTGCTCCTGCACCTGCTTGAACGTGTCCATCACGAGGTTCTTGAAGTCGGGGAACTGCCCGATGACCTTGAGCGCGACTTCCTTGTCCATGTTCGGGAGATCCGACACGAACGTCATGAATTTGTCCTTCGACAGGTTCCTCCAGGACTCGATGCCCAGACGTTTCTTCAGCTCGAGCTCGGTCTCGTCCGATCGTTCGTCGCTCATCGATGGCCTCCTCGCACGCGCCCGGGCGCCTGCCCGACACTCGCCGAGGCCGCGGAGAGATAGGTGACCGCGAACTTCTTTGAGATCGGGCGCTCGGCCGGCGGCCGCGTGTAGCAAGTCGCAGCGTCCCAGATGTCGAGGCCCTTCCCGAGCAGAATCGTCCAGTCCTCCGTCCCGATCCAGCGGTCGTGGATCGTCTCGTCGAAGGTCACTCGAAGGTGGACCCCCCGCGCCTCGAATGACTCCTGCAACTCGATGAGCGCCTTCGCCTGCCCAAGCGCCCAGCTTCCGTCGCCTAGGGCCGTCGAAGTGGTGAGATGGACGTGGATCTCGCCGGAGGCAAACGAAGAGACCTCCTCCAGGAACTCCGCGAAGAGCCGGATCTGGCGGAAGCTGTGGATCCATGGATCGACGACCGAGATCGCACCGGCACCCTCGAGATGAACCTCGAAGAGCTCGCGATAGGTGACCCCTGATTCGCCGGCGCCGAACCATCTGACGCCTTCGAAGAGCTGAGTCCTCTGGGCAGGTGAATGTTCGAGTACGTCGGTGCAGCGCGAGTCCATCGAGCGCATCAGGAGCGGCGCAAGCGCGCCGGCCAAGAGACTGGATGCTCCGCCCAAGAGGAGAAGCGGTGGCATGTGCGGGATGGCGATTCTCATGGTTTCTTCCTTCTGTCGAGTGCGAGCGATCTCGCCCGCTCAGTGAATCGTGCTCCCTGGCAGACGATTGGCACTAGCGCGGCACTGCCATAGGCTGCCAGCCGACTGGCAGTATTGAGCGCATGGAGGAGCGCCAGATCAAGGTTCCGACGGACATTGCCAACGCCATGAATGCTGTCCTCGGCCACATCCCCGACCGGCCGACCGCGATGGTGCTGCTGGCCCTCTACCTCTTCGACGTGGCGAAGGACTTCGGGCTCTCGGGACACGGCAGAGATCCTGATCGGATCGAGGGCATCACTCGGGCTCATCCTGCAAAGGAGCTGATCAAGGCGCTTCTCCCGGGCGAAGCAGACGGCGCGGGCATCGAGGAGGACCTCGCCGATCTACTACATTCGGCGCTGCTGGTCGTGTCGGACGACGACACGGCGAGGAAGCTGATCGACAAGACGTCGCCGCCGGACGCGACCGACACGAGGAAGATCGGCCAGGTCTACTGGAACCTCTTCCCAGCGCCAGGCAGGGAGAATCTGCACATTCCGCCGAACACCCCGCCGCCAGGCTCGGCTCGAGCGGAGGCGAAGATCTACGAAGCCATGAGTTGGAACGAGCGCAAGACCGCCGGGGTCAAGCTGTATAAGGGACCTGTCATCCGTGAGAACCCCTTCCGGCAGAAGGGCGCTCGTATCGCCGTCCTCCTCGCCCAGCATCTCGCAAGCAGCCATGAAGGCCTCGAGCAAGAGGCGATCAACGCTTCATTCGACTACTCGGAGGACGGGAAGGTCGCAGCCATTCGCTGGCATGAGCCGACGACCGCCGAGGTTCAGTCTTCGCAGTTCGAAGGCTCTTCGAGTCGGAAGACGGACGAGGTCGACACTCTCCGATCGCTCGCGCAGGACGGGGTGAAGCACGGCAAGCACGCAGATGCGGCCGACATGCTCGAAGTCGCGGTGAAGATCCTCCGCCGGCGCTCCGAAGAGGAGATCGGCGACCACGAGCTGCGGCTGGCCCTCGTGTCGTTGGAGGCCGGACTCGCGTCGATGAATGCCGGGCGGTCGGACGAAGCGGTCGATCACTTCCAGAACGTCGAGAAGGGCATTCTGATGCTCTCCGATCTCTCCCCGGATAGCGTTGAGCACGACCTTGAGCTCGCGGTGGCGCTAATCGGGCAAGGAGCCGGCTATGTGCAATCCGGGCGATTCGATCTAGCCGCTGAAGCACTGGCCCGAGCCGTCATCGCGTCCCAGAGCCTCGCAGATCAGGACTCCGACGCCGAGATCATCCTGGCGCTCGCCCTATTCAGCCTCGGCAGCGTTTATCTCGGCGCGGAGCACTTCGCCGAGGCAACTTCCTCGCTCGCCCGGGCGGAAACGATCCTTCGGAAGCTCGGCAGACGGGATCCGGCGGACAACCTGGTGCAATTCGCGTTGGCCACGACTCTGCTCGCTCTCGGCCAGACTCACCTCTCCTCGGAATATGAGCGAGAGGCCAGAACGAAGTTCACCGAGGCTCTGCGTATCTCTACGACTCTGAGCGAAGAGGAGCGATTCAAGTGCGAGGGACGACTGCTGCAAGCTACAGCCATGTGTATGCTCGCCCTCGCAGATTTCGCGCTGGCACAGGAACAGGACGATGATCACGCGCTGGATCAGCAGATGAGTCAGATCGAAGCGAAGCTGACGAAGGCGGTTCTCATGTTCGAGGAGCTCCGGAACGATGGAAGGGCAGCGGAGCTGCTCATCGTCATCGAGGAGTTCAGGAGGAACATTCTGGATTCCTCGAGCGAACTCGCGGAAGAGTAGGGTCTAGGTGCGCGGGTCAGAATCGGGTGGTGTGGCGCGCGGCGTTGACTCTGGCATCGCGCGCTGACGGTCGCGAACGGGAACGGGCGGGCCGTTGCGGTGTGAGAGCGTGCGGGATCGCACGGCGAGGGGCTCGTGGCGACTGTCGGTGCGTGCTGTGACGCCCAGGGACCCCTGGGGAGGCCTATGCGGGCGCCAGCCCGGCGGCTGTAGCGACGCGGAGCTTGCGGAGGTTGTGGCAGATCGTGTGGAGTAGCCATTCGCCTTGGGCGCCGGCGAGTCCGCGTAGCCGGAGCTGTCCGGCGTTTTGCCGGGTCTTCATCTGCCCGAACGCGGGTTCAACGATGGCTTTGCGGCGCGCGTAGTCGGTGCGGCCCTGCTCGGTGCGCAGCGCGTGCGCCATCCGCTCCCGCCGGCTCGCGTCCTCTGGGGCCGGGTCCGGGGCGCCGGCGGTAGGGAAGCTCTCGCCGTGACGTTGCCGTCCCGTCGCGATCAACACCTGTGCGTCCAGATCGTCGGCGGCTTCGAGGTTGGCTTCCGAGCAGTAGCCCGCGTCAGCGAGGACGACCTCTGGGGAACGCTCGATTCCTGCCGCGTCGAGGTTCCGTAGGGTCTGCTCGGCCATCGGGACGAACTGCTGGATATCGGTGGCCTGCTGGGTGACCTCGGCGCTCAACACGATCTGGTGGCCCTCATCGACAACGGCCTGCGCGTTGAACGCGTAATCGAAGCCGCGGACCGTCTTCATCATCCGCGCCTCAGGATCGGTGAAATTGCGTTGCGCTTTCGGCTTCGGCGCCGCCGTGTCCACCGCAGTCGCGACGGCCGCGTCGGCCTGCTCAGGGGGCTGACCGGCGGCGTCGGCCTTCTTCCGCGCCACGGCTGCCGCCTTCTCGGCGGCGTCGGCCTCGATCGCGTCCTTCGCGGCACGTAGTTTTGCCAGGCGCCCCTCACGGCGGGCCAGCTCCGGGGCGACCTCGTCCCCGCGCCGGTCCTGGCCGAACTGCTGATCCTCGGCCTCATCGACCGCCTCCGCCTCGGCGAGCAGCGCAGCGACCTCGGCTTGGAGCTGATCGATCTTCGGCACGATCCGGTCATAGCTCATCGCCTTATGCCGCGACGCGTTCGCAGCCAGCTTCGTGCCATCCAGCGCGACCCGCCCCAACCGCACCAGCCCCGCCTCCGCGCAGACCCGCAGCACCTGCAGGAACAACCCCGGCAGGGCATCCAGGTGACGCCGACGAAACCGGGCCAGCGACCGGTAGTCGGGCGCCTGGTTGCCCGACAGCCACCGGAAGGCGATATCGCGCTTGCAGCGCCGCTCCAACTCACGAGACGAGGTCACGCCCGTCGCGTACGCGAACAGCAGCAGCTTCAACATCATCCGCGGGTCATACGGAGGCGCACCCGAGGCGGACGCGTACGACGCGTAGACCGGCGTCAGATCCAAGAGCTCTTCGACGACCTCGGAGATGAACCGGGCCTCATCATCCTCGTCCAGCCAGTCATCCAGACTCGGCGGGAGCAGGAAACACTGCCCCTGGTCATACCCACGGAACGTCTTGCCCGCACCCGCCGGTGCAGCCGATCCCGGCGCCCGCGCCTCACCCGGCTCGACCTCGAACAGACCCTCCAGGCTGGCAGTCACCGTCATGAATCGATTCTCCCAGCACCCCGCGCTATCCACCGGATTCACCCCGGCGCGTTAACGGAAGGATCTGACCCACGCACCTAGACGCACTCGGCTTGCTGCTGGGCGCAGGCCAGAGGCGCACCTGCCGCCGCACTCACTCTCCGAGCAGCCGCAGCTGCGCACCGCCTTACGTGTCGAAGAGCCGGAATAGGGCGCCGTGCGCCGGCGTTGAACCGGGTGCCATCACGGAATGGGAGAATGGGAGCATGCCCACGGTCGACACCACAGCCTTCACCCCCACGGAGCTCGGCGAGCTGCGCGCGGCCTTCCCCTATCTCGCCGCACCGCCGGTGGTCGGCGGCAGGCCGGTCGCCTACCTCGACGCCGCCGCGACCTCGCAGCGGCCCGCCGCGGTGCTGGACGCCGAGCGGAGCTTCCTGTCGACGGCGAACGCCCCCGTGCATCGCGGCACCTACCAGGCCGTCGGCACGGCGACCGAGCTCTTCGAGGGCGCCCGCGCCGCGGTCGCGCGCTTCGTCGGGGCCGCGACGCCCGAGCAGATCTCGTGGGCCGAGAACGCGACCGACGCGCTCAACATGGTGGCGCTGGGTATCGGAGACGCGAACTCCGGGCTGGGCGTCGCGGGCAGCGAGCGCTTCGCGCTGGGGCCGGGCGACGAGATCCTCGTCACCGAGGCCGAGCACCACGCCAACCTCGTCCCCTGGCAGCGCCTCGCGAAGCGGACCGGCGCGAGCTTCCGATACATTCCCGTCGACGAATACGGCACCTGGTCGCTCGATGCGGCCCGCGAGGCCATCAATAGCCGAACTCGCATATTCGCCTTCGGCCACGTCTCGAACGTGACCGGGTACGTCGCGCCGGTGGCCGAGCTCGTCGATCTCGCACGCGCGGTCGGCGCGGTCACGGTGCTGGACGCCTGCCAGTCGGTGCCGCACATCCCGGTCGACCTCGGCGCGCTCGGGGTCGACTTCGCGGCGTTCTCGGGTCACAAGATGTTCGGCCCCAACGGCATCGGCGTGCTCTACGGCCGGCCGGAGATGCTCGCGGCGCTGCCTCCGGCTCGCACCGGCGGGTCCATGATCACCCAGGTCACGATGGAGACGACCGAGTTCATGCCGCCGCCGCTGCGCTTCGAGGCCGGCACGCAGCCCGTGTCGCAGGCGATCGGCCTCGGGGCGGCGGTCGCCTTCTCCGAGGCGGTCGGCATGGAGCGCGCGGCGGCCCACGAGCACGGCCTGGTCGAGCGGCTGGTCGCCGGCATCCTCGAGATGCCCGGGGTGCGGCTGCTGGGCCCGCAGGGGGCGGATCGCCGCGTCGCGCTGGCCGCGGTCTCGGTCGAGGGTCTGCACGCGCACGACGTGGGGCAGTACCTCGACGAGCAGGGCGTGCTCGTGCGGGTGGGGCACCACTGCGCGCAGCCGCTGCACCGGGCGCTCGGCATCACCTCGAGCACCCGCGCGAGCGTGCACCTCACGAGCACCGAGGAGGAAGTGGACCGCTTCCTCGAGGCGCTCCGCGGCGCGCAGCGCTACTTCGGTGTGGAGGCGGCCTCGTGAGCGCCCTCGACAGCCTCTATCAGGAGCTGATCCTCGATCATTCGAAGCGGCCGATCGGCAAGGGCGAGTTCGAGGCGCCCGACGGCGCGCTCACCGCCTCGCACCACGAGTTCAACCCGAGCTGCGGGGACGAGCTCACCCTGAGCATCGCGGTGGATCCCGCCTCCGGCCGCATCGAGAGACTCTCCTGGGAGGGCCAGGGCTGCTCCATCTCGATGGCCTCGGCATCGGTGCTCTCGCAGCTGGTGCGCGACGGCGTCGAGGGCGCCGAGGGCGCCGACGGTGATGCCGCCGAGGGCGGGCTGACGATGGAGCAGGCGCAGGAGCGCATCGACGCCTTCCGCGAGATGATCCAGTCCCGCGGCGAGGTCGAGCCCGACGAGGATCTGCTCGGCGACGCGATCGCCTTCCGGGGCGTCTCGAAGTTCGTGATGCGCGTGAAGTGCGCGATGCTCGGCTGGGTCGCGCTCGAGGCCGATCTCAGGCAGGTCGAGGCCGCGCGCTGAGCTCCCGCGCTACCCCTCGGCCGGCGGCTGCTGCACGGCGAGGCGCGCGAAGCCGAGCATCCGGTCGAGCGCGTCGCGGAACTCCTCGACGGTGAGGTTGCCGCTCACCCGCTGCAGCACGAGGCCGTCCATGCTGCCGAAGAGCGCGCGTCGCGTCGCGTCGTCGACGACCACGATCCCGATGTTCTGCAGAGAGCGGTCGAGCACGTCCTCGTAGCGCTCGTACAGGCGGCGGATCGCCGGCCTGAGCTCCGGCCTGCGCCTGGCCTCGAGGATCATCTCGTACTGATAGATCTGCAGCTCGGACGCGTCGGTCAGCGACTCCATCAGCTGGCGGAAGAACTCCTCGGGCGAGGTCGCGAAGTCCTCGAAGTGCGTCTCGCTGACGGACTGGTCGACCGCCCACTCGAGCGCCGCCTCGATGAGCGCCTCGCGGTTGCCGAAGTAGTGCGCGATCAGCGTGTTGTTCACACCGGCGCGGTCGCCCACCGCCCGGAAGGTGAGCCCGCGGAGGCCGGCGTCGGCGACGACCTGCACCGCTGCGCGCAGGATCGCCTCTCGGCCCGAGCCGTGCGGGGGCCTGGATGCAGCTGCCATACCCATCAGTCTAGGAAGGCGGGGGCACCGGGCGCGAACCGCCCGGTGCCCCACGGCGCCGTCGCTACGACTCGATCACATCGCTGAAGTCGACTCGTCGCCCGCCGCGGCGCGCGAGCACCGCACCGATGACTCCGAGCACGGGGATCAGCAGCAGGAGCAGCCACGCCGCGGCGTCGCTGCCGCCGACGAACTCGTAGTTGAACAGCACGAGCAGCAGCACGCCGAGCGTGCCAAGCCCTGCGATCATCGGAGCGACGATCGTGCTCCACGCCCCGCCGCGGCCGTTGCCGGGCTTCCGGAAGAACACGATCACCGCGATCGACGCGATCGTGAGCACCAGGATGAAGCCGGTGGTGCCGACGCCGAGCATCCACGAGTAGAGGGTGAAGGGATCCACCCCCGCGAGCATGAAGGCAGCGAGCAGCGCGGCGATCAGGATCGCAACCACGACGGCGGCGATCCTCGGGCTCTTCCTGGCGTTCACGCCGCTCAGTCCGCGCGGGATCACGCCGGCGCGCGACAGCGAGAACACGTAGCGGCTGAACACGTTCTGCACGGCGATCATCATCGCGATGAAGCTGACCACTACGAGCACGCTCAGCACGGATGCGAACCAGTCTCCGACCGTCGCGGCCGCGACGCCGTAGATGAACGCGTCGGGGTTCTCGGCCGCCGCCGCGGCGATGACGTCGTTCCCGACGTTCGCCGAGATCGCCCAGGTCGACACCGCGTAGAGGACGGCGATGACGGTGACCACCAGGTAGAGCGCCCGCGGGATCGTCCGCTCCGGGTTGCGCGCCTCCTCGCTGAACACCGTGGGCGCCTCGAACATCGTGAACATCGCGAAGGTGAAGAGGAAGGCGATGCCGATGCCCGGGCCGATCGCTCCTTCGAGCATGACGGAGGGCGTCGCGAAATCGCTCGGCGGGGTGTTGACCAGGATGCCGACGACGAGGATCGCGATGCAGACGATCTCGAACCCGAGCAGCACTCCGAGGACCGACAAGCTGACGCCGATCCCGCGGATCACGAGGAATCCCGCGACGGCGACGCCCACGACCGCCCAGAGCAGCGCCGGGATCCGGATCCCCCACTCGGCGAACAGGCCCTCCGCGAAGAGGCCGAACAGCGACCACAGCCCCACCGAGAGCCCGATGTAGGTCGCCACCACGGTGCCCGCCGCGAAGCCGGCTGCCGTGTTCCCGAGTCCGCGGGAGACCAGCACGACGAAACCGCCGGCGTTGCGGATGCGGCGGCTCATGCGCAGATAGCCGACGGCGAACACCGCGATCAGGATGGCCGCGGCGATCATGACCAGGGGCGCCCCCGGGCCGACCCCCGCGAAGATGAGCGGGGTCGAGCCGACCAGGGCGGCGATGGGGGCCGCCGCCGCGAACACGAAGAAGGCGACGGAGAAGACGCCCATCTTGTCCTTGGCGAGGCGAGGACGGGACTCCGTCGAGGGCGGCGCGGCCGCAGCGGTCTCGGTCATGCCGCACCGCCCTTCCCCGCGCCGGTCTTCTCGGAGCCCAGCTGCTCGGCGTCCAGCTGCTCGGCGGCGTTCGCAGCCCGCAGGCCGCTCTGGATGGCGCCGTCGATGAAGCCGCCCCAGCCCTCCGCGTAGTCGGAGCCCGCGAACAGCAGGCGTCCGTGAGCGCGCTGGAATCCGGGCAGGGCTCCGGTGAGATACCCCGGCCGATGCATCGGCCAGGTCTCGCCTGCGAACTCGTCGGCCACCCAGTCGTGCGATTCGATGCCGACGACCTCTGTGTCCGAGCGGAAGACGCGGAGCATCCGCTCGACCTCCTCCGTATCCTCGGCCGAGATCGCCGTGGAGTCCGGTCCGAAGCCGATGATGACGGTGTCGCCGCCCACGTGATACTCCGACTGGAAGAAGGTCAGCGGCCAGTCCCGGTCGCCGAAGGCGACGTAGTGGGGATGGGTGCCGCGCACGCGGATCCAGAGCTTCGCGCCGAGACCGAGCTGGCCGCGATCCGCCGCCTCCGCGAGCTTCGCCGGCAGGGCCGGCTCGAAGGCGATCCGTCCGAGCGCGTGCAGCGGAACGGTGACGACGATCGCGTCGGCCGCGAGCTCCGTGCCGTCGGCCAGGGTCGCGGATGCGGACCGATCGCCTCCGCCGGGCTCGATCGCATCGACGACCGCTCCGAAGCGGATGTCGAGGCCGCCGGCCATCGCCTCGGCGAGGCGGCGGGTGCCGCCCTCGATCTTGTAGGTGGCGCAGGCCTCGAACATCACCCTCCAGTCGCCCTCGGTCATCGCGGCCCACCGCAGGGCCTGCGTGTAGGCGCCCTCGCGCGCGCGGCCGTTGAAGTTGAGGTTCCAGAACGCCTCGAGCATGAGCCGCTGCGCGTCGTCGATGTCGAGATCGTCGATGGCCTCGCCGAGGGTCCGCGCGTCGAGTTCGGCGGGAACGCCCGCGGCGGTGGCCTGGAACGGCATCGGGAATCGATCCCGCGCCTCGGCGAGCAGCAGGCGGTTGGGCTCGTCCATGACCTCGAGCAGCTGTTCGGCGGAGCCCTCGACCAGGCCGTCCGGGCCGAACCAGTAGGCCGCCTCGGGCTCGGGGCTCGGCACCAGCCCGATGCCGTACCGCGCGAGCTCCGCCCAGACGTAGGGCTGGCTCCAATGCACCCACGTTCCGCCGATCTCGAGGTCCAGGCCGAGGCGGCAGTCGAGCCAGGTACGGCCCCCGACGCGGTCCCGCGCTTCGAGCACCGTGACCTCGTGCCCGCGCGACTGCAGCTCGCGGGCCGCGGTCAGGCCGGCGAAGCCGGCGCCGACGACCAGCGCCCTCATGCGCCGGTCCCGCTGTAGACGAAGAACTTGGAGGCGTCCTCGAGCACGGTCCAGCGCATCTCGGTGCCCTGGTTGTAGGAGATCGAGTCCCCGGCCGAGAGCTCGACCGTCTCGCCGCCGCCGAACTCGATGCGCAGCCGGCCGCTCAGCAGGTGGAAGCTCTCGTCGAACGCCGCGGTGAGCGGGAACGGCTCGGGGGCCTCTTCCGTGGTCACGAACCAGTAGCCGGCCGAGAGCCCGGGCCGGCCGCCGGCGCCGAACTCCCGCAGCCACTGCAGGGTCCCGAGTTCGAACGGCCCGGCCGCGGATGCGTCCTGTCGGGCGGTGAAGTACGCGCGCTGCTGATCTGACATCATCTCTCTCCTTTGAGATCGACCCGCCGACGTCGGCGGGCATTATTGAGCAAATGCTTAGTCAGTGTAGATCCGGCTTTCCCGGAAATCAAGCATCTGCTGAGTTTGGTGTCGTCGCGCGGAAGAGGGGTCGGTGCGTTCGCCGCTCACAGGCGCTTCGACGCCGGGATCTCGCCGAATTCGCGTGAGATCTGGGGATAAGCCGCATCCGCGGTCTCCACGGGCGGAGGATCGGGACATGACCCTCTCACTCCCCGGAACCGCAGGCGCCGCCGAAGACGTGAACACCCCGGCCATGCTCAGCGCCGCCGCCCTATCGACCGTCGCCACCGAGCCCGAATCGCCCACCGTTCTGCGGTGCACGAGCACGGCGGACTTCCTCGCCGCGCTGCCCTTCCTCACGGGATTCACCGCGATGAACAGCCTCTTCGTCGTGCCCTTCTCGGGGAGGCGGGCGGACGGGGCGGTTCGCCTCGACCTCCCGCCCGACGACTCCGCAGCCGCCGCGACTCCGTTCCTCGATGCCCTCTGCGAGCTGCTCACCGTCGCCGGCCTCACCCGGTGCCGCCCCGCGATCGTCATCTCCAGCGCGCAGGGCTTCGCCGAGTCGCACGGCGCGCCCTGGCGCAGGCTGGCCTCGCGCCTGCGCCGCCGATTCGCCCGCGAGGGCTGGGAGCTCCGCGAGTTCGCCTGCATCGCGCCGGACGGATGGATCAGCTACCTCGACCCGGCCGCACCCGCTCGCGGCAGGCCGCTGGAAGAGGTCCGCGCGAGCCCTGTCCGGGCCGCGGCCCGAGAGGCGCAGCATCGACCCCCGGTCCCATTCGCGCAGTTCGGCGGCCTGCCCGAGGTCGATCCCGCACGGCGTCGCGCCGTCGCCGAGGCCCTCTCAGCGCTGGACGGGACGATCCGTCAGGGCGGCTTCGACCGGCGGCGCGCCCTGGACGTCGTGGACCTCGTCGAGCGCTGTCTCGCGGTTCGCCCGGAGCACCTCGAGGCGGCGGATGCCGCCCGGCTGGTGAGCGAGAGCGACGATGCGACGTCATGGCTGCTGATCGCGCTCTGCACGATCGTGCGACCGGCCTTCGTGCGAGACCTCATGGAGCACGATGGCACTCTCATCGCGCAGCTCGGCATCGGCCGCTTCCTGCGCGGGATCTCGGCGGAGAAGCCCGGGCTCCACCGACTCCGCTCCGCCATCGAGACGCTGGCGTGCGCGGCGGCGCACGCCCCCGAGGCCCATCGCGCGGCCCCGCTCGCCCTGCTCGCCTGGGCGTGGTGGATGTTCGGGCTGCAATCGGTCGCCGCGGCCCGCCTCGCCGAGGCTGCCGAACTCGACGCAGGGCACGAGCTCGTGCTCACGGTCGCTCGGCTCATCGAGCGCCCGCCCGAATGGCTGTGGGCTGAGGCCGCGTGAGCCTCGTCCTCGCACTGATGTATGGCTATAATTTCGGCATGAATGTGCCCATAAGATCGGTCGGGGTCAGAGAGCTTCGCGACGGCCTCAGCGCGCACCTCGCGCTCGTGAAGGAGGGCGAGACCATCGTCGTCACCGAGCACGGCAAGCCGATCGCCAAGATCGTGCCGTACGAGGGCAAATCGACGCTCGAAGAGCTCATCGACGCCGGCATCGTGACCCCACCGAAGAAGACCGGGCGTTTCGAACTGCCACCGCCGATCGTACCCACGCCCGGGCCGCCCGTCTCCCGCTACATTGCGGAGGAGAGGGAGGAGAGCCTTGCACGCTTTTTTCGATAGCTCCGCGCTCGTGCCGACCCTGATCGACGAGCCGTCCTCTGAGCTCTGCAAGCGGATCCTCACGAGCAGCGAGCTGAGGTTCTCGAGCCGGCTGACCTACGTCGAGACCAGCGCGGCGCTCGCAAAGGCCGCGCGCATAGGGCGGATCACACCGGCAGAGCAGGCCAGTGCCTGGGATGCCTTCGAGGAGACGTGGGGGTACTTCCTGCTCGTCGGCATGCACGATACTGTTCTACGATCGGCTGCCCGTTTCACTCAGGCGCATGCGTTGCGCGCCTACGACGCAGTGCAGTGCGCTTCGGCGTTCGCTGTCGCTGACGAGCACTTCTGCGCTGTCTCGGGCGACCGACGGTTGCTGAAGGTGTGGCAGGCCGAGGGCATGAGAACGATCGATGTGAACCGACTACGCTGATCCAACGTCACGCTGATTCAACACCGCGCCGCGCGACGCCGCGCCCCGCTTGCCGGCAGCCGTCGCGACCTCGGCGGTCAGCACCTCGAGCACCCGGTCGAGCAGCGCCTCCCCTTCCGGCCCCTCGAAAGGTGCGGGCAGGGTGAAGCGGATCGCGGTCTGCGCGAGCGTCGGCTCGATCCCCATGGCGAGCAGCACGGGCGAGGGTTCGTCGCGGCCCGCGGCGCACGCCGAGCCCGACGAGGCCGCCACCCCCGCGGCGTCGAGCGCGACGAGCAGCGACTCGCCGCTCACCCCGCGCACCACGAAGGAGGCGTGCCCCGGCAACCGCTCCTCGGGGTGGCCCGTGAGCCGCGCCCCCGGCACCTCCGCGAGCACGCGGATCAGCTCGTCGCGGCTGCGCGAGCCCGAGCCCGCGTCCCGATGCCGCGCGAGCAGGCCTCCACCGCCGCGGCGAAGCCGGCGATCGCCGGCACGTTCTCGGTGCCCGAACGGACTCCGCCCTCCTGCCCGCCGCCGTGCAGCACGGGCTCGAGGGCGAGGTGCCGCCGCACGAGCAGCGCGCCCGCGCCCTGCGGGCCGCCGTACTTGTGCGCCGCCACGGTCATCGCGTCCACGGCGACGCCCGGCCAGCCGTCCCCGCCGAAGGAGACCGGCAGGCTCGCCGCGGCCTGCACCGCGTCGGTGTGCACGAGCGCACCCCGGGCGCGGGCGAGCGCCGCGATCTCGGGCAGCGGCTGCACCGTGCCGATCTCGCCGTTCGCGAGGCCCACCGTCACGAGGCTCGTGTCGTCGCGCAGCGAGGCGCGGACGTCGGCCGGATCCACGAGGCCGGTCCCGTCCACCGGCAGCAGCGTCACCTCGAAGCCGTGCACCCGCTCGAGGAAGCGGCAGCTCTCGAGCAGCGAGGGGTGCTCGATCGGGGTCGTGACGATGTGGCGACCCCGCGGATGCGCGAGGGCGAGCCCCTTCACCGCTAGGTTGTTCGCCTCGGTCCCTCCGGAGGTGAACACGATCTCGGCCGGGCGGGCGCCGAGCGCGGCGGCGATCCGCTCCCGCGCCTCCTCGACGATGGCCCGCGCCCGGTGGCCGGCCGAGTGCACGCTCGAGGCGTTCCCGAGGCCCGCGTCGAGCGCCGCGATCATGGCCTCCCGCGCCTCCGGACGCAGCGGCGCCGTCGCGGCGGCGTCGAGGTAGCGGGATCCGTTCACAACGCGTCGAGCCCGAGGTCGAGGGCCGCGGCGCCGTGGGTGAGCCTCCCGACCGAGATCACGTCGACCCCGGTGCGGGCGATGGCGCCCACGGTATCGAGCGAGACCCCGCCCGAGGCCTCGCAGGTCGCGCGGCCGGCGACGATCCGCACCCCCTCCTCGAGCTCGGGCACGGTGAAGTTGTCGAGCAGCACCCCGGTGGGGCCCGCGGCGAGCACCGGCTCGAGCTGCTCGATGCGATCCACCTCCACGATGATCGCGGTCGTGTGGCCCGCCCGATCGCGCAGCGACCGCAGGGCCGCGGTGATCGACGGGCCGTCGCTCGCGCCGAGCGCCGCGAGGTGGTTGTCCTTGATCATGACGGCGTCGGAGAGGCTGAAGCGGTGGTTGGATCCGCCGCCGGCGCCCACCGCGTGCTTCTCGAGCGCCCTCAGCCCGGGCGTGGTCTTCCGGGTGTCGGCGATCCGCGCGCGGGTGCCCGCCGTCTCGGCGACGTAGCGCGCGGTGAGCGTCGCGATGCCGCTGAGGCGCTGCGCGAAGTTCAGCGCGACCCGCTCGGCGGTCAGCACGCCCCGCGCGGGCCCGGAGACGAGCGCGAGGCGCTCTCCCACCGCGAAGCGGTGCCCCTCGGGCACGAGCTCGCTCACCTCGATCGCGGGATCGAGCCGGCGGAACGCCTCGACGACCAGCGGGCCGCCGGCGAACACCCCCGCCTCGCGCGCGGTGAGCGCGGCGGTGAGCCAGGCGTCCTCGGGGATGGTCAGCGAGACCGTGAGGTCGCCCCACGGGACGTCCTCGGCCAGCGCCCGCCGCACGGCGGTCTCCACGATGTCACGGGTCAGCATGCGGCGAGGCTCCTCGACGTCGATACGAGTGCGGGATCGCCCGCGGAGTCAGCCGCGGGGACGGCGGGGACGGACCAGGCCTGCCTGCGCGCCTGCGCCGGGTCGGTGCCGGGGTGGTCGGAGCGCTGATGCGCCCCGCGCGACTCGGTGCGGGCCAGGGCGGCCTCCGCGACCAGCGACGCGAGATCCGCGAGCGCGCTGGAGGCTCCGTCGCGAACCGACCCGGCGCACAGCGCGGACACCGCCGCGATGCCCTCCGCATCGCGCTCGATGCCGAGGCCGGCCGCCGCCGCCGCGCGCAGGGCGTCGTCCCCCGCGTCGTCATCGACCGAGGCGAGCGGATCGGCGGGCCGCGCGGCCGACGAGGACCCGGGCGTCCGCCACGAGTGCGGGCAGGGCGCCGCCGCGGAACTCCCAGGGCGAGCCCCCCGCCGCGGCCAGGCCGGCGCGCGCGCCGAAGACGAGGCCCTCGAGCAGCGAGTTCGAGGCGAGGCGGTTCGCGCCGTGCACCCCGGTCGAGGCGGTCTCGCCGGCGGCGAAGAGCCCGGGCAGCGTGGTACGTCCGTCGAGGTCCGTCGCCACCCCGCCCATCGTGTAGTGGGCGGCGGGCGACACGGGGATGGGCTCGCGCTCCCAGGCGTAGCCCTGGGCGGCCGCGGCGGCCGTGATCCGGGGGAAGCGACGGGCGAGGGTGCCGGGTCCCCCCTCGCGCTCGATGCCGGTCGCATCGAGCCAGACGGCCTCCTCGCCCCGTTCGCGGAGCACGCGATGGACGGTGCGGGCGACGACGTCGCGCGGGGCCAGTTCGGCCGCCGGGTCGGCGTCGACCATGAAGCGTCGGCCCGCGCCGTCGCGCAGCACCGCCCCCGCGCCGCGCACGGCCTCGGAGACGAGGAAGCCGGTCCCGGCGAGCACGGTGGGGTGGAACTGCACGAATTCGAGGTCGGCGACGAGTGCGCCGGCCCGCGCCGCGAGCACGATCCCCTCGCCCCGCGCCGAGGAGAGCCCGCTCGAACGCGGGTACAGGCCGGCGTAGCCGCCGGTCGCGAGCACCACCGCGTCGGCGCGCAGCACCGAGAGGCGGCCGGCGGCGTTGCTCAGCACGACCCCGCTCGCCGCCCCCGCATCGGTGAGCAGCGAGACCGCGCTCGCCCCCTCCAGCAGCCGCAGGCGACCGGTGGCGATCAGCGCGCGGGCGCGTTCCGCGAGGTGGGCGTGCAGCGCGGCGCCGGTGCGATCCTCCCCCGCGTGCACGATGCGCGCGCGGCCGTGCGCCGCCTCGAGCCCCAGGGCCGGGGAGCCGTCGGGGCGGCGATCCACCGGGAAGCCGTCCGCGATGAGCGCGCGCACCGCCTCGGCCCCCCGCTCGGTCAGCATGCGCACGGCCTCGGCGTCGACGAGTCCCGCCCCCGCCACGACCGTGTCCGCGGCGTGCAGCGCCGGATTGTCGTCGGCGCCGATCGCCGCCGCGATGCCGCCCTGCGCCATCGCGGTGCTGCCCCCGGCGACGGCGATGCGGGCGGTCCGATCCTCGCTCGCGCCCGCGCTGCTCGGCGCCGCCCCGACCGCGAACTCCCCGGGCGTCACGAGGGTCGCCTCGGCCCCGGCCTCTGCGGCGGCGAGCGCGGCGGCGAGGCCCGCGACGCCCGTACCCAGGACGATGATCACGGCTTCGCCGCCAGCATGCGCTCGAGCGCGACCCGCGACTCGGTGGCCACGTCGCCCGACACCCGGATGCGGTTCGGCGTCTCGCCCGCGACGAGCGACTCCAGCGTCCAGGCCAGGTAGGCCGGATGGATGCGGTACATCGTCGAGCAGGGGCAGACCACGGGGTCCAGGCAGAAGATCGTGAGCTCGGGGTGCTGCTGCTGCAGGCGGTTCACGAGATTGATCTCGGTGCCGACGGCGAGCACATCACCGGGCGACGCCTCCTCGATCTGGCGCCTGATGTACTCGGTCGAGCCGTTGCCGTCGGCGGCCTCCACGACGGCCGCCGGGCACTCGGGGTGCACGATCACCCGCACGCCCGGGAACTCGGCGCGCGCCCGATCGATCTGCTCGACCGTGAAGCGCTTGTGCACCGAGCAGAAGCCGTTCCACAGGATCACCTTCGCGTCGCGGAGCGCCCGCTCGTCGTTACCGCCGAGCGGCAGGTGGGGGCGCCACAGCGGCATCCGCTCCTCGCCGATGCCCATCGCCTTCGCGGTGTTGCGGCCGAGGTGCTGATCCGGGAAGAACACGACGCGCTCCCCCCGCTCGAACGCCCACTCCAGCACCGTGCGGGCGTTCGAGGAGGTGCAGACGATGCCGCCGTTGCGCCCGCAGAACGCCTTGATCGCCGCGGAGGAGTTCATGTAGGTGACGGGGATCGCTGGCTGCGGCCCCAGCACCGCGGTCAGCTCGCGCCAGCAGTCCTCGACCTGCTCGATGGTCGCCATGTCGGCCATGGAACAGCCCGCGGCGAGGTTCGGCAGGATCACCGCCTGCTCCGGGGTGGAGAGGATGTCGGCGGTCTCGGCCATGAAGTGCACGCCGCAGAAGACGAAGGCCTCGGCCTCGGGGTGCCCCTTCGCCGCCTGCGCGAGCATGAAGGAGTCGCCCACGAAGTCGGCGTACTTCACGATCTCGTCGCGCTGGTAGAAGTGGCCGAGGATGCGCACGCGGTCGCCGAGGGTCGCCTTGGCCTCGAGGATCCAGCGGTCGAGCTCCTCCTCGCTCGCCTCGGTGTACCGCGCCGGCAGCGGGGCCTGTCGAGGGGCGTCTCCGGGGATCTCGTCGGCGACCGAGGCCCCCGGGCCGTAGCCCGGCGCGCGGTCGATCGCCCAGGGGTCGCTCGAGAGGCCGCTGTCGCAGCTCGACAGGCCGGTGGCCCGCAGCACGATCGGGCGCCGGTGCGGCGCCTTCGCGCTGTCGGGCGCGACGCGTTCGAGAACGATGCTGTCGGGCGCGCTGCGCTCCAGGACGTCCTCGGACGCGGCGTTCTCGGAGGCGACCGCCCCGCGGATGAGTTCGGCGACGCTCGTCATGATGCGATTCCTTCGTTCGGATGTTCGGTGCGGAGGCGGAAGCGGTAGAGGCGGGCGGGCCGGTGCCGGGCACCGGTCTGGGTCTCGCCCGTGTCGATGAGGTAGCCCTGGGCCAGGGACTGCCGGCGGAAGTTCGCGGGGTCCACGGCGTGCCCGCGGATCGCCTCGGTGACCGCCCGCAGCTGGGCGAGGGTGAAGGTCTCGCCCAGGAAGCGGTGCGCGACCGCCGAGTACTCGGTCTTGAGCCTCAGCCGCGACAGCGCGTACGCGACGATCTCGGCATGGTCGAAGGCGAGCGGGGGCAGCCGGTCGGCCGAGAACCAGGCGACGTTCGGGTCGGAACCGGGATCGCCGGCCGCGGGGTGCGGATCGTCCGAGGCACCCGGATCCGCCATCGCGGCGACGGGCTCGGCCGCGCCGGCCAGTTCATCCTCGCCGTAGAGCGCCCAGTAGGCGATGGTGACGAGGCGCTGCGCATCCGCGGAGCGCTCGACCGCCCCGAAGGAGTAGAGCTGTTCGAGATAGCCCGGCGCTCGGCGCACGGCGGCGCGCAGGGTGCGCAGCGCGGTGTCGACGAGGGTCTCGTCCCACGGGATCGGGCCGCCCGGCAGCGCCCAGCAGTCGGCGAAGGGCGGCCGGGTGCGGCGCACGAGCGGGATCCACAGCGTCACCGCGTCGTCCCCCGCGGCGGCGGCCTGCGCCCACGGCCGGCTCTCGCCCGTGGCGGGGTCGCCGATGCGCGCCTCCGCCGGGGGCTGCAGGGCGAAGGCGACGGTGGAGACGGCGACGGCCGGGGGCAGGAAGCGCCGTTCGCTCGCGCTGACGGCGGCGTAGCCGGCCGGAACGGTCATTGAGCGCATCGGGCACCTCCTCCCCTGCTCCGGCGCGGTTCGCGCCACCTCGACAACTTATAGTCATTATGACCATAAGTCAGGATACACCCGATCCTTCCCCCGCGCCACCGGCCGCCGCGCATAGGCTGGGAAGAGCAACCAGCAGAGCGATCACCCGAGGAGGAGTCCCCGTGAAGGGTTTCAAAGAGTTCATCATGCGCGGCAACGTCATCGAGCTTGCCGTCGCGGTCATCATCGGCGCCGCGTTCACGGCGATCGTGAACGCCCTCGTCGAGGGCATCTTCAACCCGATCATCGCGGCGATCTTCAACGCCGACGAGATCGGCAAGGCCGTGTGGCAGCTCGGCCCGGTCAGCCTCGGCGTCGGCCAGGTGCTCGGCGCGGTCATCAACTTCGTGCTCATCGCCCTCGTCGTCTACTTCGTCATCATCGTGCCCATCAACAAGCTGAACGAGGCCGCCTACGTGCGCCGGCACGGCCACAAGCCCGTCGCGGAGGAGGCCGCGCCGAGCGAGGCCGAGCTGCTCACCGAGATCCGCGATCTGCTCGCGGCTCGCGACACGAAGCCGCCGCAGCCGTAGGAGCAGCGCCGCCGCGGCGGTAGGATGAGCCATCCGGAGCAACGGCGCTCCCGGCGAGACCGCAGAGGAGGCCAGGCATGTCCGAGAAGCACACGTTGCCCAACGCGACCGACACGGGGCACATCCACGTCGGCAAGGGCCTGAACACCGGGGCGCTCGGGGTCGTCGGCTCGACCGTGATCGGTCTGGCGTCGACGGCCCCGCTCTACTCGCTGGCCGCGACGCTCGGCTACGTCATCGTGGCGGTGGGCGCGCAGGCCCCGCTCGTGTTCATCGTCGCCTGCATCCCGATGATCTTCGCGGCCTTCGCCTACCAGGAGCTCAACCGGGAGATGCCCGACTGCGGCACGACCTTCGTGTGGGGCACCAAGGCCTTCGGCCCCGTGACCGGGTGGATCGGCGGCTGGGCCGTCGCGGTGGCCTCGGTGATGGTGCTCGCGAACGTCGGCGAGATCACCGGCAAGTACTTCTGGCTGCTCGTGGGCAACGAGGAGTTCGCCGACAACCGGGTGATCGTCGTCGCCACCTCGGTCGTCTTCATGGCGATCATGACCTTCGTGAGCACGATCGGGGTGCAGATCGGCGAGCGCCTGCAGATGGTGCTCATGACGATCCAGATCGTCGCGATGGTGCTCTTCGGGGTGCTCGCCCTCGTGCACGCGCTCGACGGCAGCTACGAGGGCTCGGTCGCCTTCGACTGGAGCTGGTTCAACCCCGGCGAGCTCACCTCCTGGTCGGGCTTCATGGAGGCGGTGCTGCTCGCCCTCTTCATCTACTGGGGCTGGGACACCTGCCTCGCCCTGAACGAGGAGACGAAGAACCCCCGCAAGACCCCCGGCCGGGCCGCGCTCTCGAGCATCGCAGTGCTCATCATCCTCTACGTCGGCATCTCGATCGCGGTGATGATGTTCGCCGGATTCGGCGACACCGGCTTCGGCCTCACCAACGAGGCGAACCTCGACGACGTCTTCTCCGTGCTCGGCGGCGTGCTCTTCGGCCCCTGGGGCTGGTTCCTGCTGCTCGGCGTGATGCTGTCGGCGGCCTCGTCGACGCAGACCACGATCCTGCCGACCGCCCGCGGCACCCTGTCGATGGCGGTCTACCGGGCGCTCCCGGCGAAGTTCGCCGAGCTGCACCCGAAGTTCAAGACCCCGTGGTTCTCCACCACCACGATGGGCGTCGCCGCGATCCTCTACTACGTGGTGATGTCGATCATCTCGGAGGACGTGCTCGCCGACTCCCTCACCTCCATGGGTCTCGCGGTCGCGCTCTACTACGCCATCACCTCCTTCGCCTGCGTCTGGTACTTCCGCAGCACGCTGCGCGAGAGCGCGCGCAATCTGTGGATGCGCGGGATTTTCCCCCTCCTCGGCGCCCTGCTGCTGAGCTACGCCTTCATCCAGTCGGCGATCGACATGTGGAGCGTCGACTACAGCTACACGGTGCTGCTCGGGATCGGCGGCGCCTTCGTGATCGGCATCGGCGCGATCCTCGTCGGCTTCGTGCTGATGGGCATCTGGTGGCTGCGGCCGGGCTCGAAGCCCTTCTTCCGCGGCGAGAGCCTGAACCGGGACACCCCGGTGCTCGTTCCCGACGAGTAGGAGGTGCCGGCCATGACCGAACAGTTCGACACCGTTGTCGTGGGCGCTGGAGTTTCGGGTCTCGCATGCGCGCGGCTGCTCGCGGACGCCGGGCAGCGGGTCGTCGTGCTCGAGGCTCGCGAGCGGATCGGCGGGCGCGTGCACACCGAGCGCATCGGGGGCCGCGTCACCGACATGGGCGCCTCGTGGATCCACGGGATCGACGGCAGCCCGGTCTTCGCGGCGGCGAGCGCCTTCGGCATGCCGACCGTCGAGTTCACGATGGGCAGCTTCCAGGCGGGAGGCCGGCCGGTGGCCTACTACGACCCCGCGGGGCGGCGCCTGAGCGACGAGGCCGCAGCAGCGTTCGTCGCGGACGTGGCCGCGGTCGACGCGCTGCTGCCCGAGGCGATCGAGGCGGCGGCGCGCGGTGCGTCGTACGCGGACGTCGCGCGAGCGGCGGCGGATCGCGCGGCTGCTCGGCACGGGTGGACGGCCGATCGCGCCGAGCGGGTCGTGGAGTACCTGCACCACCGCTCCGAGGAGCAGTACGGCGCCGACGCGGACGCCCTCGACGCCCACGGTCTCGACGACGACGCGATCGAGGGCGACGAGGTCGTCTTCCCCGAGGGCTACGACCGGCTCGCCGAGCATCTGGCGGAGGGACTCGACGTGCGGCTCGAGCACGCGGTGACGCGCGTGGGCTGGTCCTCCGAGGGGGTCGCCGTCGTCACCGATCGGGGCGCCTTCGCGGCCGACCGCGCCGTCGTGACGGTGCCGGTCGGCGTGCTGAAGTCGGAGGGCTTCGCCTTCGATCCACCCCTGCCGAGGCCCATCGCCGACGCGCTCGCCGGTCTCGAGATGAACGCCTTCGAGAAGGTCTTCCTGCGCTTCCCCGAGCGATTCTGGGACGAGGGCGTCTACGCGATCCGCCGGCAGGGCGAGGCCGGCCGCTGGTGGCACTCCTGGTACGACCTCACCGCCCTGCACGGCACGCCGACGCTGCTCACCTTCGCCGCGGGCGACTGCGCGCGGCAGACCCGCGACTGGAGCGAGGATCGGGTGGTCGCGTCGGTGATGGCGGCGCTGCGCGAGATCTACGGCGAGGCGGTGCCCGAGCCGGAGCACGCCCACCTCACGCACTGGCAGGACGATCCCTGGAGCCACGGCTCGTACGCCTACATGACGCTCGGATCCGCCCCGGAGGATCACGATGTCCTGGCCACGCCGATCGGGGAGCCCGGGCGCGAGCCCGTGCTGCACCTCGCCGGCGAGGCCACCTGGCAGGACGACCCCGCGACCGTGACCGCGGCGCTGTGCTCGGGGCATCGCGCGGCCGAGCGGGTCCTGGGACGCCCCGTGCCGATCGAGGCGCTCTGGGCGCACGCCTCCTAGGCTGGGCGCATGAGCGAGATCTTCGTGAGCGCGGTCGCCATGCGCGATGATCGGGGCCGCGTGCTCAACGTGCGCAAGCGCGGCACGAGCATGCTGATGCTGCCGGGCGGCAAACCCGAGCCGGGCGAGACTCCCGACGAGACCGCCGTGCGCGAGTTCGCCGAGGAGCTCGGCGTCGCGCTCGACCCCGCACGGCTGCGCCTCGTCGGCGAGTTCCGCGCCGCCGCCGCGAACGAGCACGGCTTCACCGTCGTGGCCACGGTCTACGAGCACCCCTACGCTCCGGGCGTCTCCGTGAGCGCCGAGATCGAGCATCTGGAGTGGGTGGATCCCGCGATCCCCCGCGACGACATGGCCCCGCTCAACACGGAGCACGTCTTCCCGCTGCTGCTCGCCGCCACGGACGCGGGGCGCTGAGGCCGGAACCCGCTCAGAGGTCGAGCCCGCCGATCCACACGCCCTTCTCCTCGAGGTACTCGTCGAGCGCGGCCGCTCCCATCTCGCGGCCCCAGCCGCTCGCCTTGAAGCCGCCCCAGGGGGCGGCGGGGTCGGGAATCGGCAGCATGTTCACGTACACCGCCCCCGCGTCGATGCGCGCGGCCAGCTCGTGCGCCTCGTTGAGATCGGTGGTCCAGACGGCTGCCGCGAGACCGTACTCCGTGTCGTTGGCCCGCTCGACGAGTTCGTCGACGCCCTCGTAGCTCATCACCGGCATCACCGGTCCGAAGATCTCCTCGCGCACGATCGTCATGTCGTCGCGCACATCGGCGACCACGGTGGGCTCGAAGAAGTACCCGTCCGCGAGCGCACCCCCGGGTCGGGATCCGCCGCTCAGGATCGTCGCTCCCTCGTCGCGCGCGGTCTGCACGTAGCGCTGCACGCGGGCGAGCTGCTCGGCCGAGTTCAGCGGCCCGAGCACGGTGCGCTCGTCGAGGCCGTCGCCGATCCTGAGCCCCGCCGCGGCTTCGGCCAGCCGCCGCGTGAACTCCTCGACGACGCTGGCGTGCACGTAGAAGCGCGAGTAGGCCGCGCACACCTGTCCGCTGTTGAGCACGTTGCCCATGAGGTTGCCCTCGACGGCGAGGTCGAGGTCGGCGTTCGCCGTGACGATGCTCGGCGACTTGCCGCCGAGCTCCAGGGTGACGCGCTTCAGGTTGCCGGCCGAGGCGCGCACGATCGAGCGCCCGACCTCGGTCGAGCCGGTGAAGCTGATCTTGTCGACGCGGGGATGCTCGGCGAGCAGCCGCCCGGCGCGCGCCCCGCCCGTGACGAGGTTCACGACCCCGTCGGGCACGCCGGCCTCGGCGAGCAGCTCGACCAGTCGCACGGTGCTGAGCGGGGTCTGCTCGGCCGGCTTCAGCACGACCGCGTTGCCGGTGGCGAGGGCCGGGGCGAGCTTCCACACGGTGGTCATGAACGGGAAGTTCCACGGGATGATGAGGGCGCACACCCCGACCGGCTGCTTGCGGGTGTACTGGAGCACTCCCGGCAGGCTGACGGGATTCGTCGACCCGGCGATCTTCGTCGGCCACCCGGCGAAGTAGCGCAGGTGCGCGGCCGCCGCGGGGATGTTGACGCCGCGGCTCACCCCGATCGGCTGACCGACGTCGCGGGTCTCAAGCTCGGCGAGCTCGTCGGCGTGCGCGTCGATCAGCTCGGCGGCGCGCCACAGGATCTCGCCCCGCTGCGCCGGGCTCAGTCCCCTCCACGGCCCGCTCAGCGCCGCCCGCGCCGCGTCCACCGCCGCGTCGATATCGGCGGGACTCGCCTCGGAGGCGGTCGCGAAGACCTTGCCCGTCGCGGGGTTCACCACGTCGAACTCGCCGCCGTCGCTCGCGGGGAGCCACGCGCCGTCGATGCAGAGCGTGCGGGCGCTCACGCGGCGTTCCCTGCCCGGACCGGCACGGCCCCTGCGGCGCCGTCGGCAGCAGCAGCGGCAGCAGCAGCGTCCTCGAGGATGAAGTCGGCGACGCGCTCCCCCACGAGCACCGCGGGCGCGTGCGTGTTGCCGGAAGGCACGGCCGGGAACACCGAGCAGTCCGCGACGCGCAGCCCGGCCACGCCCCGCACGCGAAGGCGCGGATCCACCACCGCCATCGCGTCGCGTCCCATCCTGCAGGTGCCCGAGGGATGGTGGTAGGTCAGGATCTGCTCGCGCACGTACTGCTCGAGCGCCTCGCCGGTGACATCGGCGCCGGGGAACAGCTCCTCCCCGCGCTCGTCGGCGAGCGCCGGCTGCGCGGCGATCTCGCGGCACTTCGCGATGGCCGCGAGCATCGTCGCCATGTCCTGCGGGTCGCTGAAGTAGCCCAGGTCGACGCGCGGCAGCTCGTGCGGATCGGCGGAGGCCAGGAACACGCGCCCCGTGCTGAAGGGGCGGATCACGCCCGCCAGGAAGGTGAAGGCCTGCTCGGGCACCTCGGCGCCGCGCACCGGCAGCCCCTTCGCCACGAGGATCGGCTGCAGGTCGGGGGCGGTGAGGCCCGGATCGGACTTCGCGAAGAAGTGGCATTCGGTGCCGTTCGCGCGCTGCGGCTCGATGGGGCGCGTCGATGCGTAGACGAGCGGAACGAGGAAGTGATCCTGCAGGTTCTTGCCGACATCCGGGAGCGCCAGCCGCGTCTCGATGCCGTGCGCAGTGAGCTCCGCGGGGTCGCCGATGCCGCTCAGCATGAGCAGCTGCGGCGACTGGTACGAGCCGGCGCTCAGCACCACATCGCACTCGGCCTCGAGCGCGAACTCGTCCCCGTCGTGCTCGATCACGACGCCGGAGCAGCGGTCGCCGTCGAAGGTCAGGCGCAGCGCGAGCGAGAACGGGAAGACGGAGAGACGCGGATCGTCCTTCACCCCCTCGAGGTAGGCGTCCCACGAGGTGCAGCGCTTGCCGTCGCGCACGTTGATCTGGGCGATCGCGATGCCGAGCGGGTCCTCGCCGTTGTAGTCGGGGTTCACCGCCAGCCCGGCCTGCTCCCCCGCCGCGAGGAAGCGGTGCGTGAGCCGGTTGGTCTCGTGGTTGAGCGCGACGGGCATCGGCCCGCCCGTGCCGCGATACTCGTCGGCGCCGCCCTCGAAGTCCTCCATGCGCCGGTAGACGGGCAGCACCTCGTCCCAGCCCCAGCCGGGAGCGCCCTGCAGCGCCCAGGAGTCGAAGTCGGCGCGCACGCCGCGGGCATGCACCAGGCCGTACATCGCGCTCGATCCGCCGAAGACCCTGCCCCGGGGCAGCTCCACGACCGTGCCAGAGGCATGCTCCTGCGGCTCCGAGCGGATGCGCCAGTCCGTGTCGAGCCCCCACAGCTCCCACATGCGGGTGATATCGGTGATCCGCTCGTCGTCGACCGGGCCGCCGGCCTCGACGATCGCGACCGTGCGGCCGGCGTCGAGCAGACGGCGCGCCGCGGCGCAGCCCGCGGATCCCGCGCCGATGACGATGTGGTCGAAGCGGCGCGCGGTGGGGAGGCCGGCGCTCATCGCGCGTCTCCTTCGTGCTTCGCGGGCGACGCCGGCTTCGCGGGCGACGCGGGCCCGGCGGCCTGCCCGGCCGCCGCGCGCAGGTCCCACAGTCGCGTGTGGTCCACGTCGCCGAGCTCGGCGAGCGCCGCCGCGAAGCCGCGCGCCACCTCTGCGACGACGGGGGCGTCGACCCCGGCCGCGCGCACGAGGGCGTCGGCCACGCCCACGTCCTTCGCGTACAGCGGCAGCGGGAAGCCCGAGTCGAAGGTGTGCGTCGCGACATGGTTCGCCATCACGTTCTCGGTGACGAAGCTGCGGGCGGTCGAGTGGTTCCAGATGTCGATCATCGTGCGCTCGTCGAGGCCGTAGGCGCGCCCGGCCGCAAGCGCCTCGAAGCACGCGAGCGTGGCGGCGCCGGCGACCACGTTGTTGAGCGCCTTCATGGCGTGCCCCGAGCCGACGGGGCCGGTGCGGAAGATCACGCGGCTCATCGTCTCGAGCACGGGGAGCGCGGGGGCCACGGTCGCGTCGTCACCACCGAGCATGATCGCGAGGGTGCCGTCGACCGCCCCGCCGACGCCGCCCGACACGGGCGCGTCGACGAGCGCGATCCCGCGCTCGTCGAGCCGCCGCGCCGTCTCCAGGGTCTCGGCGGGGTTCGACGAGCTCATGTCGACCACGAGCGCGCCCTCGGGCAGCGAGGCCGCGATGCCCCCGCCGATCAGCGCCTCGGCGACGATCGCGCTCGTCGGCAGCATGGTGATGACGAGGTCCCGGTCCGCGAAGTCCGCGGGCTCCGCGAGCAGGCGCGCGCCCACCTCGGCCGCGACCCCGGCGGCGAGGGCGGGGTCCGCGTCGAAGACCGCCACGTCGTGGCCGCCGCGAACGATGTGCCCGGCCATGGGGCGCCCCATGCGCCCGACCCCCACGACCGCCACCCGGGTCACGAGAGCGCCGCCTTCTCCTCGGCGGTGAACACGTCGTCCGCCGCAGCCGCCGCGCCGAACGCCGCGGGCAGTCCGGCGTAGAGGTGCGCGTGGATCGCGAGCTCGCGGATCTCGTCGGGGCTCACGCCGTTCGACAGCGCCCCGCGGATGTGCGTGCGCAGCTCGTGCTCCCTTCCGAGCGCCGCGAGCATGGCCACCGTGGCGATGCTGCGGTCGCGCCGCGAGAGCGCCGGCCTCGCCCAGGTCTCGCCGAAACAGGTCTCGGTGACGATCTCCTGCAGGCGCGCGAAGAGCGGATCGCCCGCCGTCACCTGCGCCGTCGTCGTCTCCTCGCCGAACATCTCGTCGCGGATCCGGCGGCCCGCCTCGGCCGCCTCCGTCCTGCCCTGAGCCACTGCGTTCCTCCTCGGGTCCGGTCGCGCCCGTGCGGGCGTCCCTCTCCAGCTTGGGCGCGGAGCGCGGGGGGCGCTATCCCGGCGGTGCAAAGCAGTTGACGGGCCGCGCACTCGGACCGTCGCCGCCCTCGGAACCGGTGCGCGGGACGCGCCCGGCTGCTAGCTTCGGAGTGACGGGACCCTTCGAAGCGGAAGCGGGTGCGACGGTGACCTCGGAAACGGTGCGGCGCGGCGGCGAGACCGCTGCCGAGCGCCGGGTCGCCGCGGACTTCGCGAGCTGGCGCTCGATCATGCAGAACCGCTTCGTGCCGCTGCAGCTGACGCCCGCCCGCGACGACGCCCCGTTCGCGGGCGAGGTGACGAGCCGGGCTTTCGGCGAGCTGCACGTCTCGCACGTGCGTTCCGACGCGCACCTGGTGCGCCGCCTGCCGCAGAGCATCCGGCTCGACGACCCGCGCTTCGTCAAGCTCAGCCTGCAGCTCGACGGGGTGTCGGAGTACACCCAGGACGGGCGTTCCGCGGAGGTCGGGCCCGGCGACCTCGTGATCTACGACACCACCCGCCCCTATGCGGTGGACTCGCACGCGCGGGTCGAGTCCTTCATCCTCATGATGCCGCCCTCGGCGCTGTCGCTCTCGCGCGAGCACATCGATCTGCTCACGGCACGCAGGATCGCCGCCGACTCCGCGGTCGGCGAGATCGCCCAGCCGTTCCTGCGGCAGTTCGCGCAGCGCTTCGAGGAGTTCGGCGCCGAGGACGGGGGACGCCTCATCCGCGCCTTCCTCGGCCTCGTCGACGCGGTGCTGCACCACGAGCTGGCGACGCTGGGGGCGCGGCCGAACGACTTCGACCGGGTGCGCGACTACATCGAGCGCCACCTCTGCGACGAGGACCTCACCCCGGCGAGGATCGCGCAGGAGCACTTCATCTCGCTGCGCTCGCTGCAGTACCTGTTCCAGGATCGCGGCACCTCGGTGTCGCAGTACCTGCGCAACGAGCGCCTCGCGCGGTGCAGTCTCGATCTGGCGAGCCCCGCCCTCCGCGACGAGCCGGTGGGTCGTATCGCGGCGCGCTACGGCTTCTTCGTTCCGGCGTCGTTCAGCCGCCTCTTCAAGCAGCGTTTCGGCGCCGCGCCGGCCGAGTGGCGCCGCCGCGCGCTCGGCGGGACCGGACGCGAAGAGCGGCGATCCGCCTAGGCGCTCGGGCGGCCGGGGCTCGCCTCGGCTCCCGCGGCGTCCGCGCGCACCGCCCGCGATGCCTCGACATCGCGTCCCACCGAATCGGCGAGCAGCTGACCGCCGCTCGTGAGCAGCGCCCGCCTCCACGGCAGCACGCCGTCGATCTCGATCTGCAACGACATGCTCAGCACCGTCCGGATGAGCACGATGATGGCGAGCACCCCGACGTCTTCGAAGGTCGGGGTGGAGAGCGTCCGGATCAGGTCTCCGGCGACGAGCACCTCGAGCCCGAGCAGGATGGAGGCGCCGATGTTCGACCGCAGCGTGAGATAGGCGGCCCGACCGCCCGCTCCGCGCTGCAGGGTGCGGATCGAGAGCACCGCCGCGATCACGAAGCCGACGATCATCGCGAGGACGCCGATCGCCTCGAACACCAGGACGACGACTCCGAGCACCGCTTCGAAATCCATTCGCCCAGCGTACCGCGGGGCTCGACCCGCGGCGAGGGCGGTGGGAGACTGGGGAGGAGAGCGAGGGGGCGGTCATGGCCGGGAAACGGCGAGTGCGGGTGAAGCGGGTGTACGAGGAGCCCTCTGCGGACGACGGCGCCCGCGTGCTGGTGGACCGGCTCTGGCCGCGGGGCGTCTCGAAGGAGAAGGCGGATCTCGATCTCTGGCTGCGCGACGTCGCGCCCTCCACCGAACTGCGCAAGTGGTACGGGCACGACCCCGAGAAGTTCGACGAGTTCGCGAAGCGCTACCGGGCCGAGCTCGAGGACGCGGATCACGCCGAGGCGCTCGGGCGGCTGCGCGAGCTGGCCGACAAGGGCCCGCTCACCCTGCTCACCGCTTCCAAGGCCGTGGACATCAGCGAGGCGGCCGTGCTCGGCAAGCTGCTCTCGGCCTGATTCGCCGAAGACCCTGGGGCGGCCGGAACAGTTGTCACTTCGATGCGCGAAACCGCGGAATAGCGCACCGAACTGACAACTGTCGCTGGGGTTCGCGCTGCGCAGGAGCGGAGTGCGGTGGGCGCAGGATCAAACGGCGCCGGAGAAGGTGAGCGCGAGCAGTGCGAGGTTGAGCGCGGTGATGAGCGCCGCGACGACGATCGCGGCGATCCTGAGCGGCAGCCGGTTGGCATGCTCCCCCATCACCGAGCGCCGCCCCGTGAGCACGATGAGCGGGATGATCGCGAAGGGGATGCCGAACGACAGCACGACCTGGCTGAGCACGAGCGCCCAGGTCGGGTCGATCCCGAGCGCCAGCACCACGAGCGCCGGGATGAGGGTGATCAGACGCCGGAGCAGCAGCGGGACGCGCACCCGCAGCAATCCGCCCATGATCTCGGAGCCCGCGTAGGCGCCGACCGAGGTCGAGGCGAGCCCCGAGGCGAGCAGCGCGATGCCGAAGGCGATGCCGATCCCCGCCCCCAGGTGCTCGGTGATCGCCGCGGTGGCGCCCTGGATGCTGTCGGTGTTCTGCACGCCCGGCAGCGAGGCCGCCGCGAGCAGCAGCATCGCGATGTTGACGCCTCCCGCCACGACGAGGGCGAGCACGACGTCCCAGCGCGTGGCGCGCAGCAGCAGGCGCAGACGCGCGGGATCGGCCGACGGGCCGTGCCGATCGCGCGCGAGCGAGGAGTGCAGGTAGATGGCGTGGGGCATGACGGTGGCGCCGAGCATGCTCGCGGCGAGCAGCACCGTGGTGGCGCCCTCGAAGCGGGGCACGAGGCCCGCGGCGACGCCGCCCCAGTCGACCGGGCTCACCACGAGGCCCGCGACGAATCCCACAGCGATCACGGCGAGCATGCCGAGGATCACGAGCTCGAAGCGCTGCTGGCCGCGGCGCTGCAGGGCGAGGATCCCCATCGACACCGCGCCGACGATGATCCCGCCGAGCAGCAGCGGCACGTCGAAGAGGATGAGGGCGAGCCCCCGCCGATGACCTCCGCGAGGTCGGTCGCCATCGCGACGAGCTCGGCCTGCGCCCAGTAGAGCAGGCGGGCGGTGCGCGGCATGCGCTCGCCCAGCACCTCGGGCAGGCTGCGACCCGTGACGAGGCCGAACTTCGCCGAGAGGTACTGCACGATGACCGCCATCGCGTTCGCCGCGACGAGCACCCACACGAGCAGATATCCGTAGAGCGCGCCCGCCGAGAGGTTCGCGGCGACGTTGCCGGGATCGACGTAGGCGACCGCGGCGACGAACGCCGGCCCCAGCAGCCGCAGCAGTCCGCGTTCCGGCTTGGCGGCCGAAGTACGGGGCGCGGGCACGGGGGCGCTCATCGGGGTCCTCTCGACCGTGAATCGACAAGGATACGCTAGCACCGAAGAAGAAAGTTCGACCACCCGAACTCTCCGAGCCGCAGCGCCCCGGGGGCCACCGATTCCGGCGCCTCTAGCGGACGGGACGCCCCGCGCGCAAGCCCCTACCTCACCCCGGTGCGGCGGCCGTAGGCTCCGATCATGAACATCTTCCTCTTCATCATCATCGTCATCGGCGTCGTGCTGCTGATCATCGGCGGGGTCGTGGAGGCGGTGCGCTTCCTGCTCTGGGTCGGGATCATCCTCGCCGTCATCGCCCTCATCGCGTGGCTGCTCCGCGTGATCGCCGGCAGGCGCCGAGGGTAGACGCGGCGTCCGCGGCCTACGGGCCGCCGGGGGCGGGCTGCGGCGGATCCGCGCGCTCCCACGCGACCGCCCGCGCGGGAGCGCCGTCGGCGCCTGCGAGCGGCAGCGGGAACACGCCGATCACCGGCCCGTCGGGCAGCCGCTCGAGCCCCCGCAGGTTCTCGACGATGAGACCGTCCGAGCCCAGCACCGCGGCGTGCGCGGTGTCCCCGGGGTCGACCGGCATGGGCGTCGGATCCGGGCTCGGCGCGTCGATGCCGAGCACCCGCATGCCGAGCTCCATGAGCCGGCGGGCCGCCTCCGGGCACAGGTGGGGATGCCGGAGGTAGCGCTCGGTGCCGAAGCACCGGTCCCAGCCCGTGCGGATCACCACCAGAGCGGGCACCGACCCGAGGCGTTCGAGCCCGAGCAGGGCCGCGTCGATCCGCATCCCCTCGGAGACCCGGTCGGCGACGTCGAGCACGAGGGCCTCTCCCACGAGCTCGTCGGGCGCGAGGCGGTCGATGGTCCGGCCGCCGGGCACCACGTGCGCCGGCGCATCGACGTGCGTGCCGGTGTGCGAGCCCATCGCGATCGCGCTGACGGCCGCGCCGTCGCGCTCGAGGGTGAGCGCCGCGTCGATGCGCACCTCGGGATCCCCGGGGTAGACGGCCATGCCGCTCGAGACCGGGTGGCTGAGATCGATCACGCGCGCAGGATCTTCTCCATGGCCTTGCCCCGGGCGAGCTCGTCGATCAGCTTGTCGAGATAGCGCGCCTCGCGCATGACCGCGTCCTCGATGTCCTCGACCCGCACGCCGCAGACGACGCCGGTGATCGCGGATCGCGCCGGGTTCATCGCCGGCGCCAGGTCGAAGAAGGCCTCGAAGCTGCGCTCGTCGGCGAGCACCTCGGCGAGGCCCTGCTCGTCGTAGCCGGTGAGCCAATGGATGATCTCGTCGACCTCCGCCTGCGTGCGCCCCTTCTTCTCCGCCTTCGCGACGTAGTGGGGGTAGACGCTCGCGAAGCTCATGCGGCGAACGCGCTCGATGCTGCTTACCATGATTCGATCCTTTCGCTTCCGGGACCCGGGGCCGGCGTCAGGCCGGGGCCGGGTCGGCGCCGATGGCCGCGGCCGCGACCCTACCCTTGGGCCTCGTCAGATAGGCGCCCACCAGCAGCACGACGCCGATGATCGGGATGAGGATGTCGGTGTAGAGGATCACCCCGGCGTTGTTGGGCGCCATATTGCCGGTCTCGATGATGTCGATGATGTGCGCGCCGGCGGCGCCCCAGAGGAAGCAGGCGGGCCCGACGAGCGAGGCGAGCTTCAGGCTGTACGGCGCGCGGCGCGGGAAGGCCATGATGCCGACGATGCCGATGCCGAGGCTCGCGAAGCCGACCTCGGTCTGGAAGCCGTTGTTCTCCCAGCCGATCGAGGCCGCGGCCATGTCGCCGAAGAAGATGTGGAAGACCGCGTTGTAGATGTAGGTCACGCCGATCGCGAAGAACAGGAACCAGCTGAGGAAGGCGTGCCAGACTCCGTGGGCCCCGGGCCGGCGCACGAGGATCACGATCACCGCGACGATCACCGCGATGGCGAGGAAGGTCAGGGTGAAGTTCTGCATCAGGAATGCGATCGTCGCACTCACCGGGTCGTTCATACGGGTTTCCTCACTCTCCGGGGCGAGCACCGCGATGTCGCCCTGCCCCCGGATCGACCTGCCCGCCGGTTCATTCTTGCGCAGAACGCCTCCGCCGCGCATCGTTTTCCCGCGATCCGGCTCAGCGCACCCGCAGCGCGGCCGGCTGGATCCGGATCTCGAAGCGCGTCGTCTCGCCGAGGTCGTCGCCGTCGACCTCGAACGCCCGCGGCTCGTCGAGTTCGACCCGCACCCGCCGCGCCTGGAGATGCGCGGCGCTCTCGCTGCTCTCCGCCGTCGTGCCGGCGCTCGCGTCATCGCTCGCGAAGAGGCGCTTCAGGCCGTTGTCCCAGACGAGGTTGCGCAGGGTGTCCAGCCATCCGCCGATGCCGTCGGCGTCGAGCAGCAGCAGGTCGAGGCGCCCGTCCGAGGGGTCGGCGTCGGGCAGCAGGGTGATCCCGCCCTGGATGGATCCGCAGTTGCCCACGATCAGCGTGTGCGCCTCGCTCGCGGTCTCGGCCTCGTCGTCGAGCGCGAGGCGGATCCCGATGACCTCGCTCGCCGAAACCGCCCGGCCGAGGGACTCGACGTAGGCCAGCCAGCCCACCCTGTCCTTGAGGTCGTCGTCGGTCTCGGTGATCATGTGGGCGTCGATGCCGAAGCCCGCCATCACGGCGAAGGCGTGGCGCTGCTGCTCGCCCTCGATCTCGACCTCCGCCCAGCCGAGGTCGATCGCCCGGGCCTCGGCGGTGAGCGCCCGTTCGAGGGCAGCCGCGAGGTCGCCGACCGGCACCTCGAGGTTGCGCGCGAGCAGGTTGCCGGTGCCGAGCGGCGCGATCCCGAGCTCGGCGCTCGACTCCGATCCCGATTCCGACCCCGACTCCGCGAGGTGCTCGGCGACCGCCCGCACGGTGCCGTCGCCGCCGGCCGCGATCACCACCGTCGCGCCGCCCTCGACCGCGCGCTCCGCGGCGCCGCGACCCGGATCGTCCTCGGCCGTCTCCTCCCAGAGCACCGTCCCGGGATCGAGCCCCACGGCCGCCGCGGCCTGCGCCAGGGCCTGCTCGAGCTCCTCCCTCGTCGTCTTCGAGGGGTTCCAGACGATGCCGATGCGTTCGGTGTCCATGGCTGCTCCTCCGTTTCCGGCCGTTCCCCGCTGCGCACGCTCCGCGCGCCGCGGCCGCCCCGCGGTGCCCGACCTCGACTCCGACTCTAGACTGGCTTCCGGAGAATCAGGAGGCCCGCCGATGATCGGATTGACCGGAGCGAACGGGGAGCTGGGGCGGCGCATCGCCCGGGCGCTGGCCGCCGCGGGCACCGCGGAGCTGGTGCTCGGTACGCGCAACGGCGTCTGCGAGCACGCACCGGACGGAGCCCGGGTGCGCGCCGTCGACTTCTCGGACCCCGCCGGCACGCGACGCGCCTTCGAAGGGGTCGACGAGCTGCTGCTCATCAGCACCGGCGCGGACGTCGAGGAGGGGATCCGCCAGCACCGCACCGCGATCGACGCCGCAGTGGATGCCGGAGTGCGGCGGATCGTCTACACGAGCTTCATCGACTGCGCCGCCGACTCCCCCTTCCCCACGGCCCACGTGCACGCCGCGACCGAGGCCGCCCTCGCCGAGGCCGGGGCTTCGAGCGGGGTCGAGTACCTGATCCTGCGCGACGGGCAGTACATGGACCGCTTCGTCGAGTTCGCGCCCGGCGCCGCGGCCTCCGGCGAGCTCTCGCTGCCCATCGCTCCCGAGGCCGGCGCCTCCTTCATCTGCCGCGACGATCTCGCGGAGTTCGCGGCCCGCGCCCTGCTGACGTCGTCGCTGACCGGCGTGCTCACGCCGACCGGCAGCCGCGTCGTCTCCTACGCGGAGGCCACCGCCGCGATGTCGGCGGCGACCGGCGCCGAGATCCGCTTCACCCCCTGCGATGCCGACGACTACCGGCGCGAGCTGCAGGACGCCGGCTGGCCCGCCTGGAAGGCGGACTCGTACACGAGGTTCTTCGAGGCGGTCGGCGAGGGCCGCACCTCCGCGGTCACCGGGGACTTCGCCGCGCTCATGGGCCGGGAGCCCCGGGGCGTCGAGGAGTTCGTCGCGGCCGGGCTCTCCTAGCGACGGCGGCACCGCCCGGGAGCCGCTGCACACCTATTCGACCGCTGCACACGCGTTCTTGCGAGATGACTCGTGTGCAATGAGCGACGCTCGAGCAGGGTCACGCCATCCGGTAGGCGTGCACCGGCAGCGCGTACGGCACGCCCGCGAGCTCTCCGCCGGCGCTCAGCACCCCGCCGATGAGGTCCCGCGGCGCGGGATGGTCCGCGAGCGCGGCGAGGTAGACGCGGTGCGCCTCGAGGGATCGGATCCCGCGCTCCACCGACGCCTCCGACACCGCGATGGCGCGATCCGGATCGCGCATCATCACGAGCAGCCACGTCGTCGCCCAGGTCTCGAGCCCCTCGCCCGCAGGCCCGTCGTCCGCGAGCTGCTCGCGGTAGAGCCAGGGGTTGTCCGCGTCGCGGATCGCGTCGACAATCGAGAGCCCGGTCGCGCGATGGTCGGCGTGGTTCAGACCCCAGCCTGCGTCGAGGTCCCAGGTCATGGTGAGGATCGCGTCGGGGCGCGCGGCGCGGATCTCCTGGGCGATGCGGCGGCGGGTGTCGATCGAGTGCTCGACGAGCCCGTCGGGGAGGTCGAGGATCGTCAGGTCCGCGACGCCGACGATGTCGCAAGCCTCGCGCTGCTCGGCCGCCCGCAGCCGGGCCGTCTCTGCGGGCTCGACGCCGCGGATGCCGGCCTCGCCCGCGGTGAGGAGGAGGTAGGAGACCTCGATGCCGGCGGCGGTCCACTCGGCGGCCACCGCCGATCCCCCGTACTCCATGTCGTCGGGATGGGCGACGATGCAGAGCACGCGCCGGATTCCCGCAGGGTCGAAGACCTCCAGACCGTCCATGGTTCGACCCTAGTTCGCCGGCGGCGGGTATGTCGAGGCGGGTCGCGGATCGCCCGTACTGTTCATTTGGATAGAGTGAAAGGCATGTTCAGGGGGTATGGGCAGACTGTCGTTCGCGTGATGGAACCGCTGGGGGAACGGATCGGTCCGTTCATCTTCTGGCCGTTGCTGGTGATCCTGCTGGGTGTGATCGTCTGGGCGATGGTCAAGAAGTCGCGGCAGCAGCGCGGCGGCCCGGCCCGAATGGGATCGAAGCGGCGCCAGACCTCTTCGGGGCGGTCGGGGAAGACCTGGACCCGGCCCGAGGACTATCGCGAGCATCATCGAGTGGCGTGGAGCGAGGACCCCTCCGCGTTCTCGCCCGGACCGCTCCACTGGCCGCTGGCCGTCGCGGCGGTGTTCGGCATCTGCACGGGCGATCCGTGGGACAGGCTCGCCTTCCGCAGCCTCGACAACGCCCGCTCCGGGCTGCAGGAGGCGTGGGGCATCCGATCCCGCGGGCAGCTGCTGAGCCGGCTGCACTGGATCCTCAGGGAGGGGCACCGCGTCGACTACGCGCTCGAGATCGAGCAGTGGAGCGGCTGGGACAAGGCCGCGGTCGCCGAGCAGGCCCGGCGATGGGAGAAGCACAGGACCGAGGATGCCGCGGAACTCGCCTGGCGGCTGCGGCAGGTCGGCGCGAACGCCCGCGGGATCCGCGAGACGCGCTTCGAGGCGTGGGACCTGGTGCGCGCCGCGATGCTCTGCCGCGCGGGATACTCGCTCGGCTGGCTGACGGAGGAAGAGACGGTCGACACGCTGAACCTGCTCTCGGCCCGTCTGCAGCTCGCCTACTCCGGGTGGGAGGAGATGGGCGAGCACTTCATGCGCGCCCGCTGGTACTGGGGCGGCCCGGGGCCGGAGGCCCGGCAGGAGGAGGCGCACGACATCAGCCGGCAGGGGGCGCTGCTCGATCCGGATCGCGGACCCTGGGCGCGCGTGCCCTGGTCGCAGCCGATCCCGGACAGCCGGGTGCTCCTCGCCGACGCGCTCGTCGCGGAGGAGCTCGTGGTGCAGGCGCCGGATGACTCCCCGACCCCGCTCGCGCGGATCATCGACGAGGTCACCGAGTCTCGGCTCGCCGAGCGCGCATGAACCCGATCCGCTACGTTCAGGCGGAGTGGTCGCCGTGGCTGATCGCGGTGCTCGTCCTCTGCGCCGCCATCGTCGCCGTGGCGCTCTGGGCTCGCAGGCGGGAACGGCTGGACCGTTGGGGCCCGGGGCTCCTCGGCGTGCAGCAGACCGCCGGGTACTCGCCCACCGATCTTCGCGGCACCGTGGTCGTCGCGCCGGTCGCGGACCCCGAGGATCGCTGGCTGCTGGGGCTCGCCGCGCCGTTCGTCGAGCAGGCGGGGCTGCTGCACGAGCGCTGGAGCCTCGTCCCCGCCTTCTGCGACGGCGAATGGCGGCGGCGCCTGGCCGCGATCGCCGGCGGCTGGGGCACGGTGAGGGCGCGGGACTGGCGGCACCGGGTGGAGGCGGTCGAGCAGCAGCTCCGGGCCCTGCCCTCCCCCGGCCTCTCTCCCGACACCTCTCCTGACGCGGCCGGCACGGTCCGCACGTCCGGCCCGATCGGCACGTCCGGCGCGGTCCGCACATCCGGCGCGTTCGGCGGCCCGGACGGCTCGCACGGGTCACCGGACCTGCGTGCCTGGCTGGTCGCGAATCTCGCGATGCTGCTGCGGCTCGGCGTCGCCGCGCGGCACACGAGCACGCCTCGCGCGCGCCGCAGGCTGGCCGACGCCGCCGCTCCGCTCCGGGCCGACTACGGCGATTGGCTCGGTTACGGCGCGGCCATCGTGGCGGCGACCGAGGGGCTGCAGCCGGGCCGCACCACGGACCTGCGCGCCGATCTGCGCACGCTCTATGCCGCGGGCGGCCCGTGGCACGAGACCGCCTGGCCGCGCTGACTTTCGGCGTTACTGAGGCCGGCTCAACCTCCCTTCCTCACGCGATATCTCGTGCAGACGAAGTCGCGGTTGCGCTCCACCTCGAGCAGTTCGAGGTCGAGGCGGCGAGGGAGCAGCGATCGGCCCTCGCCGAGCGTCACCGGGGCGAACTGCACCCAGAGCTCGTCGAGCAGACCGGCGTCGGCGAACTGACCCGCGAGATCGCCGCCGCCCACGATCCAGATGTCCTTGTCACCGACCGCGTCCGCCATCTCGGCGTGAAGCCGCCGCACGTCGCCCTGCGCGATCCGCACATCCGCACCGTCGGGCACCGGCAGCTCGCGGTGCGTGAGCACCCAGGCGGGCATCCGATATTCCCATTCCTCCTGGTTGCGCAGCAGCCACTCGTAGGTGGAGGCGCCCATCGCCAGTGCGCCGATCTGCTCGATGAACTTCGGGTAGGCCATGGGGCCTTCCAGGTCGAAGTCCTGTGCGAAGAGCCACTCGAGGGAGTGGTCGGGCGTGGCGATGAACCCGTCGAGGCTGGACGCGGTGTAGAAGTGGGTGGTCATGCTCTCACGGTACCCGGCACCTCCGACAACGACTCCCCGGACAACGACTCCTCCGACGCCGGCACCCGAAGCCTCCCCCGGGGTACGCTCGGACCAGGGCGAGAGGAGGCCGGCGGTGTCGTTGCAGGAAGAGGTCGAGCGCTTCGCGCTGGCCGCCCGCTGGGTCGCCGGGCTCGTTCGCGAGCTGCCGGCGGACGCGCAGTCCGAGGTGTGGAGCGGCCCGGGGCTCGGCGACTGGGACATGCGGGCGCTCGTCGGGCACACGAGCCGCGCCCTGCTCACCGTCGAGCAGTACCTCGAGCGCCCCGCCGAGTCCGAGCAGGCGGCGAGCGCCGCCGAATACTACGAGCAGACCGGCGGCGCGGGGGCGGCCGATGCGGGAGCCGTGCTCCAGCGCGGCATCGACGCCGGCGCCGCGTTGGGCGACGATCCCGCCGCGGCATTCGCCGGGATCGCCGAACGGGTGATCCGTCGCCTCGCCACAGCGGAGGACGACCTGATCCTGACCATCGTCGGCGGCATGCGGCTGAGCAGCTACCTGCCGACCCGCACCTTCGAGCTCGTCGTGCACGGGCTCGACATCGCGACCGCGGCGGGTCTCCCGTCGGTGCCGCCCGAGCCGGCGCTCAACCGCACGCTCGAGCTCGCGACGGCGCTCGCGATCCGCTCCGGGCAGGGCGGACGGGTGCTCCTCGCGCTCACCGGCCGCCGTGGGCTCGGCGACGGCTTCACCGTGCTGCCCTGAGCCGGGCCGGGCGCCGGGCTGCCCAGCGCCCGGCCGCGATCCGGAGTCTCGTGCCGCCGCGCCGCTATGCTGAATCCGTGATCGGGGATGTCAGGGAGATCGGGGCGGGGCAGCGGATCTCACGGCGACGCGATCGGTCGGCGTTCATCGCCCTCCTGGCCGGGACAGCGGCCCTCACGATGCTCCTCACGGGGTGCGGCGACCGATCCGGATTCTCTCCATCCGCGACGTCCGATGCGTCGAAAGCTCCCGCGGTCACCCTGCTCGGCGTGATCGACGGGGACACCATCGAGACGAGCGAGGGCACCGTTCGCATCATCGGCATCGACTCCCCCGAGACGGGCGAGTGCGGCTACGAGGAGGCTTCCACGTTGATCGCCGATCTCGTCGACGTCGGGGACGCGGTGATCCTGGAGCTTTCCGACGGGCAGAACGAGCGCGATCGCCACGACCGCCTGCTGCGCTACGTCGCGACCGCGGACGGCGTCGACCTCGGCCTGGCCCAGCTCGAGGCGGGCAATGCGGTCGCGAGATACGACTCGAGCGACGGCTATCCGCACCATCCGAACGAGGCCGCGTATCACGCGGCCCAGATCGCGACGCTCGAGGCCGGCGGCGTCGTGCTCACCTCCGCATGCCAGGCGGCGAAGGAAGCAGCCGAGCAGGCCGCCGCGGAGGCCGAAGCGCAGGCGCAGGCCCAGAGCGCCCCCGTCCCGCTGGCGGAGGCGCCGGCCGAGCAGCCCTGGTACCTGCAGTACCCCTCGTGCGCCGCGCTCAAGCGGAACGCGGTCGGTCACCCCACGGGCCCGTTCAACCGCGACGATCCCGCCCAGGCGGAGATCTACAACTGGTTCGAGTACGGCACCGGGCATCACGGCGACGGCGACAACGACGGGCTCGCCTGCGAGTAGGCCGGGTAGGCCGGGCAGCGGCCTACCCGTCGCTCGAGGCGAGGATCGCGGCGAGCAGAGTGCGTCTCATCCAGTCGCGGAACCGGTCGAGATCGTAGCCGAGGCGGCGGCAGAGCAGCTCGTAGCTCTCGGGACTCGCGCCTGGCCGAGGGCGGCGCGCTCTGCGAGAGGGAGCCCGCGGCCGGCGAGGTCGCCTTCGATCTGCGGCGCAACGCCGCCGCGTTCGAGTACGTCTTCCGCGAGGACACGGAGCTTACCGGTCCCATGACGCTGCGGCTCCGCGTGGCGACGAAGGGCGCGCGGGATCCGCATCTCTTCGTCGGTGTCGAGAAGCGGGCCGGCGGTGCGCCGGTGCCGTTCGAGGGATCCTACGGATACGGGCGCGACCACGTCGCGCAGGGCCGTCTGCGGCTGGCGCTGCGCGAACTCGACGAGGAGCTCAGCACTCCCCACCAGCCGGAGTACGCGTTCCGTCGACTCCTTCCCGTACGCGACGGCGAGGAGGTCGAAGCGACCATCGCGCTGACGCCCTCTGCGACGCTGTTCCACGCCGGGGAGAGCCTGCGGCTGATGATCGCCGGCCGCTACCTGCAGCCCCGGAACCCGCTGTTCGGGCACTTCCCCACCCGCTACGAGCGGAGCCGTTACGAACACAGCCGCCACGAGCACAGCCGTTCCGGCATCGCCACGATCGCCTGGGAGCCAGGGCGATCCTCCGCTCTCGAGATCCCGGTCATCCCGGGCTCGCGATCCGGGGGCTAGATCGGAGAGGATGTCGTCATGCCGAAACCGCCGAGGACACCCATCATCTCCTGCCTGCTCGCCCCGAGTGCGCTGCTGGCCGGCCTGGCGCTCTCCGGGTGCAGCGCCGGCGTCGCCGTGCCGAGCGTCGCCACCTTCGAGATCGAGGGCCAGCAGTTCCGCATCGAGCTCGTCACCGCAGAACTCGTCGAGCACGCGACGCAGCTCCTGAACGGCGAGGAGGTCGCGTCGATCCCGGTCGGCAGGATCGTCCGCGACTCCCCCTCCGTGAACGCGCCGTGGTCGTGGCACATCGATCCGAAGACGGTCGAGTTCGCCGACTTCACGACCGAGGTGTGCGACGGGCTGCCGGAGTTCGTGGAGGACGGCACCCTCACGAGCGACACCTACTGCCCGTGGTCGGCCAAGGTGATCGCGGTGGAGCCCGTGGAGTGAGGTTCGTCGCCTCTCGCCCGCGGCTCGCACCTCGCCCGCCTCTTCGTGCTCCGGATGCGCCTCGCTCTCAGAAGCCGGGCGATCCCTGCGTCGCCTATGCGGCGACTCCGATGAGCGCGCGCACGAGAACGTAGGCGGCGAGCACCAGCACGACAGCCCCCACGATGAGATCCGTCCAGGTGGCGAGCGTCTCCTGCGGGTTCTTGCCCTTCTTGGCGACGTGCATCAACCCCGCAATGAGCAGGAAGACGCCGCCCGCGAGCCCCGCCGGGAGCGCCCACCCCGGCACGAGCGCGAGAAGGCCGGCGAGCCCCATCCCCAGGTTGGCGGTGCCGAGTTCGGCTGTGATCTGCCGCTCCTGCGCGCTCGGCGCGGAGGAGCCCAGGATCTTGGACGTGGTCCCCTTGCCGGAGACCTGCGCGATGCCTGCGAGGAGCAGGCGAGTGCCGACGCCCCAGAACACCCACCACTTGCCGAAGACCAGCACGGGGTCTCCCCCGACGGTCGCAAGCTCGATGCTCCCCGAGACGATCGGCAGCACCACGGTCTGCGCGATCACCAGAATGAAATAGCCCACGATCTTCCCCCTGCCGCACCTCGACTGCGTCAAGAGTAGACGATCGGCTCCCCCCGCGGTGCCGGGCCTTCCGGATCGCCTCCGATCCCGAGACCGAATCTGAATGAGGCGCTGACCCCGCGGCCTCTCGGGTCGCACATCGAGCTGACCTACGATCCCGCGATAAGCACCGTCGAGCCCGGCGGACGGTTCGCGTAGCGTTTCCCTGCCGCGCGGTTCCCTGACGGCGCTCAGAACTTGCGCGTGAAGGGCAGAGGCTTGCGCATCCGGATCAGCAGGAGCAGCGGGATGAGCACGTACGGCAGGTTGAAGGCGAGGAACTTGGCGGGATTCTGGGTCTGGAACTCGGGCTCGCCGAAGAACTCGACACCGAAGACGATGACGCCCGTGATGACGCTGATCGCGGTCGCATAGATGACGGCTGGCAGCTGGATCCAGTTCCAGCCGCGCAGCAGCGCCGGCACGAGGACGATGTAGAAGAACAGGTAGACGAAGGCCGAGAGGCCCGTGACGATGCGCATCCAGACCGGCGGATGCATGAACAGCGGATCGGCGTCGTGCGCGTACCAGTAGTTGGAGTCGACGAGGAAGCTGCCGTTCGGCTGCGAGAAGTCGATGCCGAGGGTCGGCAGCATGTCGGCGATGCACGAGGTCACGATGAAGATCGTGAACATCGCGGCGAAGAAGATGTCGATCGGCCGGCGGCGCAGCGGGAGGTTGGCGATGGTGCTTTCGGGCATACGGGCATCCTATGGGGACTCGCATCTGCACTGCTGTTTCACCCGCTCATGCGTGAGGAAGACGGTGAGCTTCGTCATAAGAGCAGATGAAGCATCCGACATTCCGGCGCCGATCTTGTTGCTGTTCTGGGGCTCCGTCACCAGTCACCGGCACCAGCGGACCACCAACCCGTGCGCAACGGCGCCGTCCGGGCCGGTCGCACCCACGCGGGTCGCTGCAACCTCCCGTTCGAGGAACACAACCAGCTCTGCAACCGCAGCATGATGCGCCTCAGCAATCAGCGACTGCGTGCCCGCGTCCGCAACCGCCCAGATCGCGGAGACCGACTTCGGAACGCTAAAAGTGAAGTCGAACCCGGCCACCGCACGGCGGGTGCCGCGCTCGGCTTCCTCGGCCTCAATGGTGGCGACCTCATGCGCCTTGGCGGCCGGCCCAAGTTCGGGATCGAGCGCGTCGACGCGCTGCTTGACCCGATCAGCGACAGACGCGAACTGCTGATAGGCGCGTCCCAGCGGCTCGCCAATGATCGGGTCGTGACCCATCCCGATCAAGAGCTGTAGCTGCGCTTCGGATACCTGGGCGCCCTCAACTAGCTCGCCGTGCCCGAGACGGCCCAGGCCCGATCCCACCCAGAATCCCGCCGGGGTGCCCGCCTCAGCGTAGTAGCGGGTCAGCGGCGTGCTGAGGCTTCGCTCGCCATCTCCTGCAGCGACCGACTTCAACAGGTACTTGTAACCATCCCCGGCGCTCATAACGCGCATCGAGACCGTCGCAGGCAGGTACTCAGGCGGGATCCGGTGCCGTCAGAACCTCCCTCGAACGCTGTGGCGGAGGCGATCAGCGGGTGCTGCCAGGGCCGGGGTGGACGATGCGGGGGATGCCGGTGCTGCTGATGAGGATCGCGGCGACCGAGAACGGGATGACGCCGAGGGCGAGCATGGCCGCGCCGGTGCCGCCGGCGAAGTCGATGGCGTCGTGGGTGAGGACCAGTTGCGCGCCGGACTGGAAGGCGGTGTGGAACCCGATGGGCATCCACACTGAGCCGGTGATCATGCGGAGGTAGCCGAAGCCGATGCCCATTGCGAGGAAGAGTGAGAGGTCGGCGGGGTTGGCGTTCTGCCGCAGGAGCGCGGCGAAGAGGGTGAACAGCAGCGCCTGGATAATGATGACACCCCATCCGCGGGTGAGGGTTCCGAGCACGGTGGTGACGTAGCCGCGGAAGACCGCCTCCTCGGGAAGCGCTTCGGCAAGGAGCACCGCGACCAGGAGCAGGATGACGGTTCGCGCGAGTTCCGGTCCGGGGACGGTGACGGTCAGCGGGGCGCCGAGGAGGGCGAGCACTCCGAAGGTTGCAGCGGCCGGGATGGTCCAGACGATTACGCCCCACACGGCCAGCCGCCATCCGGTTCGCACGCTCGTGAGCCCGGCATCGCGCATCCGGCGCTGGTCGGCGCGGCGGACCAGAAGAGCGATCACGGTGAGGACGGCGGCGCTGATCACGATGCCCGCTGCGATCCGGAGGCCCAGCGTCGCCGGGTCGGAGCGGTGGTGGTCCGATGCGGGGAGCAGGATCGTCGCGAGGGCCAGTCCCGCGCCGAGCGGGAGGAGGGCCAGCGCGATCCGCCACACGGCCGAGAAGAACCGACGGGACCGTGGCCTGGGCGTTGTCGTCATGGCGTTCCCCGGTGTCGGTGCGCGAGGTCGAGGTAGGCGCGTTTGGGCGTCCACGTGCCGTCGGCGTGAGCGGCGACGATGCCGTAGCTGGCGAGGTCGAGGTCTCGGCCGGGCTCGTCGGAGGTCGTCAGGGCGGGCTCACTGAAACCCCAGACGAACGTGCCGTCCACTCCCGCACGGTCGAACACGTCGAGCAGATCGGTGAGGTAGTCGGCCTGCTCCTGCTCGTCTCGGACGAGGGTCTTCGGCACGGACAGCTCGGTGCTCCCGCTGAGCACGCCCGCCGCGGTCGAGGCCTTCGCCGCTGCGCCGCGGTAGGTGCAGGACCCGAACTCGAAGACGTAGCAGGGCTTGTTCTGCGCGTGCGCCCGATCGACGAGCGCATGGATGTCCTCTTCGAACCGCCAGGCGTTGCGCGCGTCGCGGTAGCGGTCGGCGCCGACGACGTCGAGGATCGACCAGTCCGGACGCTCCCACTCCCCCGCCCCATACGTCACCGGCCCGGCGAAGCGCTCCCGCGCCTCATCGACGAGCTCGGCGAGCAGACGCCGCAGGCGCAGGTTCGCCAACGGCAGCAGGGGGAACGTCACCGTCAGCAGGGCTCCTCGGGCCCAGAACGTCGGGCCCGGCAGCATCCCCGGCGTCGACAGCGTGAGCTCGCAACCGACGACCAGCCCCACCTCCGCGCCCGACACGCGCAGGCGCTCAGCGGTGGCGGCTGCTGAGCGCACGACGTCCACGAGTTCGTGGCGGGGACGGTCGAAGGGACGCGGCTGCAGCCACACCCCGAGCCCCTGCGCCGCGGCGATGCCCGCCGCGACAGCTAGGGCGTGTCTAGCAATTAGTTGTGGGTAGAGCTGGAATCCTGGCAGCATGTCACGATTCCAGCTCCTCTCAGATGCCCAGTGGACCCTGATCGCTGACCTGCTCCCCGGACCAACGGGGAAGAAAGGGCGCCCGTTCTCCGATGCCCGGCAGATGGTCGAAGGCATCATCTACCGCTACCGATGCGGCATCGCTTGGCGCGACCTGCCCGACACGTTCGGTGTGTGGCAGACGGTGTGGGCCTGGCATAAGCGCATGGCCGATGACGGTACCTGGGACCGGGTGCAGGCCCGCCTCCACGAGCACGCCGACCGTGAAGGCTTCATCGATTGGGACGTGTCGGTGGACTCGACGATCGCGCGTGCGCATCAGCACGCCACGAACGTGACTCGGGTAAAAAAGGGCTCCGTCGAATTACAAGAATCTCCTGACCGAGCCGCTTGATCACGCGGTCGGCCGCTCACGGGGCGGCCTCTCCACCAAGACTCATCAGCTGGTCGACGGGCGGGGTCTGCCGCTCGTGACGATCTGCACGGCCGGGCAGGACGGCGATTCACCGATGCTCATTCCGTTGCTGGAGCAGTTATGCGTGGGGCGCCGCACCCGCCCGGCGGCCGTGCTGGGCGACAAGGCGTACTCGTCACGAGCCAACCGGACCCATCTGCGCACGCGTGGCATCGAGGCCGTGATCCCCGAGCCGCGGGATCAACAGGGTCACCGGAAACGACGCGGCTCGAAAGGTGGCAGGCCCCCGAGACTCGATCTCGTGAAGTACCGGGGCCGGAACGTCATCGAGCGCAGCTACTGCCGCCTTAAGCAATGGCGTGGGCTCGCGACCCGGTATGACAAGCTCGCGGTCGTGTATCGGGCTGCGGTCGTCCTCAATGGAGTCGTTGCGTGGCTGAACTATTTGCTAGACACGCCCTAGGCGGTCGGGGTCGCTGGCCATGATCAGCACCGCATCGCAGCCGAGCTCCTCACGGATCGCCCGGAAGTCGCGGCGGGCATGCTGCTCGGTGAAGAAGGGGTTGCTCTCGAAGCCCTTCTCGTAGAGCACCCCAGCGTCGTAGCCGATCCCGCGCACCGGCTCAGTCATCGGTGGCGCCCAGCGCCCGGAACAGGAACGGCACGACGTGCGCACGCAGCACGCTGAGGTCTGCGCCGGAGTTGCGTTGCACGAGGGTGATCGCACGATCCAGCACACTCTCCGCAAGGCCGGTCGCGACATCGAGCGGCATCTCCACGAAGACGCCCTGGTCGATTCCGGCGCGCAGGATGCTGCGCAACAGGGCAGTATCGTCCTCGTCCTCGACGAGATACAGCGGCGTGCCGTCCGCCGTACGATGCGACACCACGATCTCCACCGCCGCCGCGATCGCCTGACGCTCCGCATCCACGTGCGCCACATACGCGTCTGCATACGCCAACAAACGCGCCACAGGCTCGTCGATCCCGTCGACCGCCGTCAGCACGCTCTCCCCCAGCGCCGCGAACACGGTCTGCACGACGTCGAGCAGCAGACCTTCCTTGGACGCGAAGTAGTACGCCACCGCGCTCTTGGCGATCCGCGCACGCCCCGCGATCTCCGCCAACGACGCCCGGTGATACCCGACCTCATTGACCGTCACGACCGCGGCCTCGATCAACTGACGGCGCCGCGCTGTCTCGATGAACGACCGCGAAGATCCACGGACCACCACTGAGGTCTCCACTGTTACAGTTTCAGAACGCATGGACTGATTCTAGAACGAACGGTCTGATCGTTCGATGTATCCTGACCGTGAAGACGACGACCTCGCCTGAAAGACGTGTGGCAGCTCAGAGACGGGTCGAGCCAAGGACAGCGGGGCCCGTCGCAAGCTCGTTCGAGCCGGAGGCGGGAAGTGCGGCGAGCACTTGGCAGGTGACCAGCCCGGCGTCAAATCCGTGAACGGACGACGGCCGGGGATCACCGATCTGCCGGAGTCTTCATGCACGAGCCGAACGACGACACCCACGGCCGCCGCCAACGGATCGGGTCACTGTTCTCCGGGTACAGCGGACTCGACCTCGCCGTCGAGGAAGTGTTCAACGGTCAAGACGCCGAAGGGGCGCCGTGCTCGGCTCGTTCCGATCATCGAGCCGGTTGCGCCGGTGTTGCAACGGTTCACTGTGCACCATCGTCGCAACGCGCCCCTGTTGCGGGGTCCGCGTGGAGGCGTCAGCACAACTGCGGCGTTGCGGAATGCAACCGGCTGGGACGAGTTGGTTGCATCCCTGGGGTTGCCGGGGTTGCGCCGTCATGACCTGCGGCATGCAGGTGCAACCTGGTTCGTGAATGCGGGGATTCCGATTCATGTGGTGAGCGACATTCTCAGGCGAGCATGAATCGGGACTCACATAATCGACAAAAGTGAGCGGTCGCAACGCGGTGCGTTGCTCCCTCGCTCGCGATTTGTCCCCACGGCCCCTCCACGCCTCGCTGCGCGAGTCGCGGAGCCTCTCGGACCGCGTGGGCCCATCTGCTTCGCAGGTGCAGTTCTACCGAGGATTTGAAAATGGGACCGACACGAGGCCGATCCCATTTTCAAAACGTCGGGCTGACAGGATTTGAACCTGCGACCCCTTGACCCCCAGTCAAGTGCGCTACCAAGCTGCGCCACAGCCCGTTGCCGTCCCACCGAGGCGGGGCAACCCCTCTATCTTAGCCATATTTTCCAGCGCCACCGACCACCCGAGTGGACCCCCGACGAATAGGGTGGCTACAGTCGGAAGCATGGAGGTGCGAGAACGAGAACGCCGCCGATGCGGGACACGAGAACGACCCGAGCCGCCCGAACTCCCCGACCCCCAGCGGATCCGCTTCGCGCACCGCCACCACGAGCTGCGGATCTTCCGCTGGCCCGGCACCGCGGCAGACGAGAACGCGACGACGCACAGGCGAACGCCGCCCCGCCTGCTCTTCATCCACGGCATCGGCATGGGCCACGCCGTCTACGATCGCTTCATCGCGACCGCGCACCTCGAGTGCGAGGTCGTCTGCGTCGACCTGCCGGGCTTCGGCGACTCCCCCGAACCCCGCGACCCGCTCTCGATCGCCGGCACCGCCGATCTGCTCGCCACCTGCATCCGCAGGCTGCGCCTCGGTCCGCTCACCCCGGTCGGCCACTCGATGGGCGCGCAGGTCGCGGCCGAGCTCGCGGCCCGCCATCCGAACCTCGTCGAGCGGGTGGTGCTCATCGCCCCCACGGTCAACCGCCGCGAGCGCACCGTCGGCAAGCAGACCCTGCGCATGCTGCAGGACTTCGCCAACAACTCCCCCGTCGTCCTCGCCAAGGGCCTCATCGCCTACATCCGCACGGGGCCGCTGTGGTTCGTGCGGAAACTGCGCCCCACGCTCGAGCACCGCGTCGAGGACGCCCTCCCCCGCATCCTCGGCCCGACACTCGTGCTGCGCGGCGAGGACGACCCCGTCAGCCCGCGCGACTGGGCACGGGAGATGACCGCTCTACTGCCTGACGGCGAACTGCGGGAGATCCCGGATCGCGGTCACGAGGCGCTCATCGCCTCCGGCGAGCCCGCCGCCCGGATCATGCTCGACTGGCTCGCCGATCACCCGGTGCGGAACCCAAAGCGGAACCCAAAGCGAAAGCCAGCACGAAGCCCGGCAAAGAACCCGACACGAAGCCCGGCGAAGAACCCGACGCGAAGCCCGGCCGGAAAGGCTCAGTCGCGCGAGGGCTCCTCGCCGAAGACGAAGTAGCGCCCGCTCAGCGAGGACGGCGAGATCCGCACGTAGTTGCGCTTCAGCGTCGGCACCATCGGCTTCAGCGGCAGCGCGTCGGCGGCGAGGATCTCGGCCTCGCGCTCCAGCCGCTTCGCCTTGCCGCGGATGATCACGCTCCACGCGTCCTCCGCGGTGTGCTCGTCGACCTCGAAGAGGACGTCCTCGCTGATCACGAGCTCCATGAGCTTGCTGCCCTCGGCGGTGCGCAGCACGATCGACTCGCCGTCGACCACGTAGTTCACCGGGAAGATGTCGATCACATCACGCACGTGGGTGACCAGGCGCCCCACGTCCTGCGCGGCGAGACGGTCCCAGCACTCCTGATCGGAGAGCTGGCTGATCGGGTTCTCGTTGTGCTCCATACTCCATTCTCTCATCCCGGGATCTGGGCCGCGACCGAGCCGTGACCGAGCACACGAGCGGACCCGAGACCGGTCACAGCAGCCCGAACTCGAGCCCCCTCGCCCGCAGCGCGCCGACAGCCGCGAGCACCCCGTCGGCGGTGCCCGATCCCGGCTGGTTCATATGGCCGATCACGACCGCGCCCGGACCCGCGACGCCCACCTCGGCGGCGACGGTCGCGGCCGAGAAGGTCGCGCCTCCATCCCCGTTGACCGAGAACCCCAGCACCCGCTCCCCCAGCGCCTCCGCGATGGAGAGGCCGACGTCGTCCAGATGCGCGGTGCCCGGTCGGAACCAGCGCGGCCGCACCCCGGTGAGCTCGGTCAGCGCGACGTGGTTGGCCCAGACCTCCATCGCCGCGTCCCGCACGCTCGCGGTGCCCGGAATGCCGTAGGCCTGCTGACCGATCACGCTGAGCGGCACGTGCGCGCTGCCGTGGTTGCCGAGCTCGAACAGCGGATCGGCGGCGAGCATCGCCGCCAGGCCCGGGTTGGCTTCGATCCAGCGCAGGTTGAGGAAGAGCGTGGCCGGCACCGCGGCGGCCTGCAGCCCGGCGATGAGCCGCTCGTCGAAGCCCGAGCCGCCAGGGCCGCCGCAGGCGTCGAGCGTGAGGAAGACGCGCCCGGGATCGGCGCTTCCGGCATCGACGCCGGTGCGCACGACGCCGGGGATGTCCACGCCCCAGTGCTGCGGCGTCCGTCCCTCGTGAGCCGCGATCACGGCCTCGACGTCGGGAAGCACCGGCGCCTCGGGCACGAGGGGTTCGGGTTCCGGTTCGAGCGGAGGCGTCGCATCCACCTCGGGTGTCGCACCCGGACCCGGCCCGAAGGTCGGAGTCGGCGCGACGTCGAGGTCGACCTCCGGCGAGGCGGCGCAGCCCGCGAGCGCACCGGCCGCCAATCCGACCGAGCTCAACAGCAGCGCCCGCCTCGGCAGCTGGATCTCCCTCACGCTGACAGCGTAGCGCGGAAAAAGCGTCGGAAGAGGTCGAGGGGCAGCTTCCCCGTTTCTGGCGCATTCGCGATTCGGTGATATGGCATCATCGCTGCCATATCACCGAATCGCGATCACGCGCTGGAAACGGGGAAGCTGCCCCTCGACCGGACCCCCTACGGAATCGGCACCGGCGTCACGCCGAGCGGTGCGAGCCCCGCGGCTCCCCCGTCGGCCGCGGTGAGCACCCAGATGCCGTCGGCGTGCACGGCGACCGAGTGCTCCCACTGAGCGCTCAGCGAGCCGTCGGCCATCGTGACCGTCCAGTCGTCGCCCTCGACGACCGTGTCGATGCCGCCGGCCGAGATGATCGGCTCGATCGCGACGACGAGGCCGGGCTTCACCTCGGGCCCGCGCCGCGAGACCGGCACGTTGAACACCGGCGGATCCTCGTGCATGCGCCGGCCGATGCCGTGGCCGATGTAGTCCTCGAGGATGCCGTAGTCGCTCTCGGCCCGCACGTAGTCGGCGACGGCGGAACCCACCTCGTTCAAGTGCGAGGCGGTGGCGAGCCGCGCGATCCCGCGCCACATCGCCTGCTCGGTGACGTGGCTCAGCCGCTCGATCCGCTCGGTACGGTCCGGTCGCGAAGCATCGGGCAGCGCGACCGTGATCGCCGCATCGCTGTGCCAGCCCTTGATCACCGCGCCCACGTCGAGCGAGACGATGTCGCCGGGCTCGAGCGGCCGGTCATCGGGGATCGCGTGCACGACCTTCTCGTTGACGTTCGCGCAGATGGTGTGCCGGTAGCCCGGCTCCAGCATGAAGTTGGGGGCGCCGCCGACCGAGCGGATCGCCTCCTCGGCGATCGCGTCGAGCTCGAGCGTCGTCACACCGGGCCGAACCGCCGAGGCCATCGCCGCGAGCGCGGCCGTGGCGGCATCGCCGGGAGCCTGCATCAGCCGCAGCTGGGCGGGCGACTTGTAGATCGACTTGCGCAGCAGACCGCGAGCCATGCGAACCTCCCCGAGGCCGGAACGCCTAGGCGCCGAGCCGCGCGTCAAGGCGCGCGTCGAGCGCGCCGAAGATGCGGGCCGACACCTCGTCGACGGCGCCGAGCCCGTCGACCGCGACGAGGATGCCCCGCTGCGAGAAGAGCTCGACCAGCGGCGCGGTCTGCTCGAGGTAGACCTCCTGCCGGTGGCGGATGACCTCTTCGGTGTCGTCGGCACGGCCCTCGATCTCGGCGCGCTTCAACAGGCGCGAGACCACCGAGTCGGTGTCGGCCTCGAGCAGCAGCACCGCGTCGAGCCGACGCGCGTCGGCCTCGAGCACGGCATCGAGCGCGTGCACCTGGGCGACCGTGCGCGGGTAGCCGTCGAGCAGGAAGCCGTTGGTCACGTCGTCGCGCTTCAGCCGATCCGCGACGATCTCGTTGGTGAGCTCGTCGGGCACGAGGCCGCCGCTCTCGATGATCGCCGAGACCTGCTGCCCGAGCGGCGTGCCCGCCTTGATGTTGGCGCGGAAGATGTCGCCGGTGGACACGGCGGGGATCCCGTAGCGCTCGGCGATGCGCGCCGCCTGGGTTCCCTTGCCTGCGCCGGGGGCGCCGATGATGAGCAGTCGGACCTGGCGGTTGTCGGTCACTTGAGGAGCCCTTCGTAGTGGCGCTGCTGCAGCTGCGCGTCGATCTGCTTGACCGTCTCGAGGCCGACGCCCACGATGATGAGGATCGAGGCACCGCCGAACGGGAAGTTCTGGTTCGCCCCGAAGAACGCGAGCGCGATGAGCGGGATCAGCGCGATGAGTCCGAGGTAGAGCGAGCCGGCCGTGGTGATGCGGGTCAGCACGTAGTTGAGGTACTCGGCGGTCGGCCGGCCGGCGCGGATGCCGGGGATGAAGCCGCCGTACTTCTTCATGTTGTCGGCGACCTCTTCGGGGTTGAAGGTGATCTGCACGTAGAAGAAGGTGAAGCCGACGACCAGCAGGAAGAAGACCAGCATGTAGAGCGGCTGATCGCCGAGCATGAGGTTGTTCTGGATCCAGACGACCCAGCCCTTCGGCTCCTCGCCGATGCCGGGCTGGTTGAACTGCACGAGCAGCATCGGCAGGTACAGGATCGCCGCGGCGAAGATGACCGGGATCACGCCCGCCATGTTCACCTTGATCGGGATGTAGGTGCTGGATCCGCCGTAGGTGCGGCGGCCCACCACTCGTTTCGCGTACTGCACGGGGATGCGGCGCTGCGACTGCTCGACGAAGACGACGAGGCCGACGATCACCAGGCCGACAGCGACCACGAGCAGGAAGACCTCCCAGCCGTTCTGCTCCTGGATCATCCAGAGCGCCGCGGGGAACTGCGCCGCGATGGAGGTGAAGATGAGCAGCGACATGCCGTTGCCGATGCCGCGCTCGGTGATGAGCTCGCCGAACCACATGATGAGGCCGGTGCCCGCCGTGAGCGTCAGGATCATGATGATGGTCGCCCACCACTCCTGCGACACGAGGTTCTGGCAGGCCTGGTTGTTGACCGAGCCGAAGAGCAGACCGGAGCGGGCGACGGTGACGAGCGTCGTCGACTGCAGCACCGCGAGGGCGATCGTGAGGTACCGGGTGTACTGGGTGAGCTTGGCCTGGCCGGCCTGGCCCTCCTTGTGCAGCGCCTCGAAGTGCGGGATGACCACGCGCAGCAGCTGCGTGATGATCGAGGCCGTGATGTAGGGCATGATGCCCAGGGCGAAGATCGACAGCTGCAGCAGCGCCCCGCCGCTGAACATGTTGATCATCTGATAGAGGCCGGAGGCGTCGGAGTTCGCGGTGAGACAGAGCTGCACGTTGTCGAACTTGACGAAGGGCGTCGGCACGAATGAGCCGAGGCGGAAGAGGGCCACGATCGCGAGCGTGAAGAGGATCTTCCGCCGCAGATCCGGCGTCTTGAAGATCCGTCCGATGGCGCTGAACAAAAGCCTGCCTCCTGCAACATTATTGGGCGACGCCGCGAGGCGTACACCAATACACCAGCCTACACTGCCGGGGTGGGATGAATGGATGGGGCCGGGCTCGATCCGCAATCATGAAGATGCGGATCGCTCCCGGCCCCCGTCACGCCATCCGCGTGATTACTTGATCTCCCCGCCGGCGGCGACGATCTTCTGCTCGGCCGCGCCGGAGACCTTGTCCACCGACACGATGAGCTTGACCTGCAGGTCGCCGTTGCCGAGGACCTTGACCGGCTGGTTCTTGCGCACCGCGCCCTTGGCCACGAGGTCGGCGACGGTGACCTCGCCGCCCTGCGGGTAGAGCTCGGCGAGCTTCGCCACGTTCACGACCTGGTACTCGGTGCGGAACGGGTTCTTGAAGCCGCGCAGCTTCGGGGTGCGCATGTGCAGCGGCATCTGCCCACCCTCGAAGCCGGCCTTGACCTGGTAGCGCGCCTTGGTGCCCTTGGTACCGCGACCGGCGGTCTTGCCCTTCGAGCCCTCACCGCGACCCACGCGGGTCTTGGCCTTCTTCGCACCGGGGGCCGGGCGCAGGTGGTGAGCCTTCAGCACCTGCTCGCGGGCCTCCTCGTTCTTCTCGCTCATGCGTCGATCTCCTCAACCTGAACCAGGTGAGCGACCGCGCGGACGTAGCCGCGGTTCACCGGGGTGTCCTCGCGCACGACCGTCTGACCGATCTTGCGCAGGCCCAGGCTGCGCAGCGTGTCGCGCTGGTTCTGCTTCTCACTGATAACGGACTTCGTCTGCGTAATCTGCAGCTTCTTCTCAGCCATTACGCACCTGCCTTCGCCTTGGCGGCAGCGTCGGCCGCGGCCTTCGCCTCGGCGCGCACGAGGCGGGCCGGGGCGACGCGGTCGAAGTCGAGGCCGCGGCGGGCGGCGACGGAGCGGGGCTCCTCGAGCTGCTGCAGTGCCTCGACGGTCGCGTGCACGATGTTCAGGGTGTTCGACGAGCCGAGCGACTTGCTCAGCACGTCGTGGATGCCGGCGCACTCGAGCACGGCGCGCACCGGGCCGCCCGCGATGACGCCGGTACCGGCGGCGGCGGGACGCAGCAGCACGACGCCGGCAGCGGCCTCGCCCTGCACCGGGTGCGGGATGGTGTTGCCCACGCGAGGCACGCGGAAGAAGTTCTTCTTCGCCTCCTCGACGCCCTTCGAGATGGCGAGGGGCACCTCCTTGGCCTTGCCGTAGCCGACGCCGACGGTGCCGTTGCCATCGCCCACCACGACGAGCGCGGTGAAGCTGAAGCGGCGGCCGCCCTTGACGACCTTCGACACGCGGTTGATGGTGACGACGCGCTCGAGGAACTGGTTCTCGCTGCGGTCGCGACCGCCGTCGCGGCCGCCACGTCCGCCGCGCTCACCGCGGGTGCCGCGGTCGCGGCTGCCGCGACGGGCCTCGCGGGGCTCGTTGCGGGTGTCCTGCTCCTGAGCGGCGGTCTGCGACTCAGCGGCCTGGTTCTCGGCCGGGGCCTCTGCGTTCACTACCTGCTCCTTGTTCTCTTCACTCACAGGGTCAGCCCTCCCTCGCGAGCCCCGTCCGCGATCGCGGCGACGCGACCGGCGTACTTGCTGCCGCCGCGGTCGAAGACCACGGCCTCGATGCCGGCGCTCTTGGCGCGCTCGGCGACGAGCTCGCCGACGCGGCGAGCCTTGGCGGTCTTATCGCCCTCGAACGAGCGCAGGTCCGCCTCCATGGTCGAGGCGTAGGCCAGGGTGTGGCCCTTCGCGTCGTCGATGACCTGGACGAACACGTGACGCGAGGAGCGGGTGACGACGAGGCGCGGACGCGACTCGGTGCCGACGATCTTCTTGCGCAGGCGGGCGTGGCGACGGATGCGCGCAGCCGAGCGACCCTTGGCGCGGGAAACTGATGCGGCCATGCTTACTTACCAGCCTTTCCTGCCTTGCGGCGGACGTTCTCGCCCGCGTAGCGGATGCCCTTGCCCTTGTAGGGCTCCGGCTTCTTCAGCTTGCGGATGTTGGCGGCGGCCTCGCCGACCGCCTGCTTGGAGATGCCGCTCACCGTGATCTTGGTGTTGCCCTCGACCGAGAGCGTGATGCCCTCGGGCGCATCGACCAGCACCGGGTGCGAGAAGCCGAGAGCCAGCTCGAGGCCGGCGCCCTTCTGCTGCACGCGGTAGCCGGTGCCAACGACCTCGAGCTGCTTCGCGTAGCCCTCGGTGACGCCGATGATGTCGTTGTTGATGAGCGTGCGGGTGAGACCGTGCAGCGCGCGCGAATCGCGCTCGTCGTCGGGACGGGTGACGAGCACCTGGCCCTCCTCGAGGGCGACGCGGATGGGCTCGGCGACGGTGAGCGAGAGCTCGCCCTTCGGGCCCTTCACCGTGACCTGCTGGCCGTCGATGTTGACAGTGACACCGCCGGGAACGGCGATGGGAAGCTTACCGATACGTGACATGACGGACTACCACACGTAGGCCAGCACTTCGCCGCCCACGCCCTTCTGCTCGGCCTCGCGGTCGGTCAGGAGCCCCGAGGAGGTGGACAGGATCGCGATGCCGAGGCCGCCGAGCACGCTCGGGATCTCGGTCGAGCGCGCGTAGACGCGGAGGCCGGGCTTGGAGACCCGCTTGATGCCCTCGATCGAGCGCTCGCGGTTCGGGCCGTACTTCAGCGACAGGGTGATGGTGGTGCCGACGCGGGCGTCCTCCACCTTCCAGTCCGCGATGTAGCCCTCGCGCTTGAGGATGTCCGCGATCCGCTCCTTCAGCTTCGAGCCGGGGACGGACACGTTCTCGTGATGCGCGGAATTGGCATTCCGCAGCCGGGTCAGCATATCTGCGACCGGGTCGGTCATAGTCATAGTGACTCTTCTTTCTCGCCTGGTATCGCGAGCCCGTTACACGGACTGCGACCTGGGTGACACGCGGAACCGGCGCCCGGGGACGCCGATCCGCTTGGATGGTTATTCGGCCTTGAACGGGAAGCCGAGCGCCTTCAGCAGCGCGCGACCCTCGTCGTCGGTCTTGGCGGTGGTCACGACGGTGATGTCGAAACCGCGCACCCGGTCGATCTTATCCTGATCGATCTCGTGGAACACGCTCTGCTCGGTCAGACCGAAGGTGTAGTTGCCGTGACCGTCGAACTGCTTGGGCGAGAGGCCCCGGAAGTCGCGGATGCGCGGCAGCGCGAGCGAGACGAGACGGTCGAGGAACTCCCAGGCCCGGTCGCCGCGCAGCGTGACGTGCGCGCCGATGGCCTGGCCCTCGCGCAGCTTGAACTGCGCGATCGACTTGCGGGCCTTCGTGACCATGGGCTTCTGGCCCGTGATCAGGGTGAGGTCGGCGACGGCGCCCTCGATCACCTTGCTGTCGCGAGCCGCCTCGCCCACGCCGGTGTTGACCACGACCTTGACGAGGCCGGGCACCTGCATGATGTTGGCGAAGCCGAACTCCTCGCGCAGCGCGGGGACGATCTCGGAGCGGTACTTCTGCTTCAGGCGCGGCTGGATTTTGCCAGCCGCAACAGCAGTCTCAGTCATTAGAGGTCCTTCCCAGACTTCTTGGCGTAGCGCACGCGGACGGTCTTCTTCTTGCCGTCCTTCTCGACCTCCTCGAGGCGGAAGCCCACACGGGTCGGCTTCTTGCTCTCGGGGTCGACGAGCGCGACGTTGGACACGTGGATCGGGGCTTCCATCGTCTCGATGCCGCCCTGCTTGGTGCCGCGGTCCGACTGGCCCTGGCGCACGTGCTTGGTGACGTAGTTCACGCCCTCGACGATCACGCGGTCGCTCTCCTTGAGGACGGCGATGACGTGACCCTGCTTGCCCTTGTAGCCGCCCCGCTCCTGCGAGGGGCCCGAGATGACCTCGACGAGGTCACCCTTCTTGATCCTGGCGCCCATAGGACTAGATCACCTCCGGTGCGAGAGACACGATCTTCATGAACTTCTTGTCGCGCAGCTCGCGGCCGACCGGTCCGAAGATGCGGGTGCCACGGGGCTCGCCGTCGGCCTTCAGGATCACGGCGGCGTTCTCGTCGAACGCGATGTACGAGCCGTCGGCGCGACGGGTCGACTTGCGGGTGCGGACGACGACGGCCTTGACCACGTCGCCCTTCTTCACGTTGCCGCCCGGGATGGCGTCCTTAACGGTCGCCACGATGGTGTCGCCGAGCCCCGCGTAGCGGCGCTTCGACCCCCCGAGCACACGAATCGTGAGCAACTCCTTGGCGCCGGTGTTGTCGGCCACCTTGAGTCGCGATTCCTGCTGAATCACTTGATTACTCCTTCACTCCGTAAGCCGGGGGCTTACTTCGCCTTCTCGAGGATCTCGACCAGGCGCCAGCGCTTGGTGGCGCTCAGCGGACGGGTCTCGTGGATGAGCACGAGATCGCCGATGCCGGCGGTGTTCTGCTCGTCGTGAGCCTTCACCTTCGAGGAGCGGCGCATGACCTTGCCGTACAGGGGGTGCTTCACGCGGTCCTCGACCTCGACGACGATGGTCTTGTCCATCTTGTCGCTGACGACGTAGCCGCGACGGGCCTTGCGGTAGCCGCGCTGCTCGGTCTCGACGTTTTCGACCTCAGCCATGGTCAGGCCTCCTTCGTCTCGGTCTCGGCGGCGGCCTCCGCCGGCTCGGTCTTCTTGCTGCTCTTCTTCGCCTTGGGCTCGGCGGCAGCGGGCGTGGCCCGGATGCCGAGCTCGCGCTCGCGCAGCACGGTGTAGATGCGAGCGATGTCGCGCTTCACCTGACGCACGCGGCCGTGGCTCTCCAGCTGGCCGGTGGCCGACTGGAACCGCAGGTTGAACAGCTCGGCCTTGGCCTTCTTGAGCTCCTCGGCCAGACGCTCGTCCTCGAAGCTATCGAGCTCGGTGATGGCCAGATCCTTGCTTCCGATCGCCATTACGCGTCACCCTCCTCACGCTTGATAATGCGGGCCTTCAGCGGCAGCTTGTGGATGGCGCGGGTGAGCGCCTCGCGGGCGAGCTGCTCATCGACGCCGGCCACCTCGAACAGCACGCGGCCCGGCTTGACGTTGGCGACCCACCACTCCGGCGAGCCCTTGCCCGAGCCCATGCGGGTCTCGGCGGGCTTCTTGGTGAGCGGGCGGTCGGGGTAGATGTTGATCCACACCTTGCCGCCGCGCTTGATGTGGCGCGTCATGGCGATACGAGCGGACTCGATCTGACGGTTGGTCACGTACGCCGGGCTCAGCGCCTGGATGCCGAACTCACCGAAGTTGACCTTGTTGCCGCCCTTGGACTGACCGCTGCGACCGGGGTGGTGCTGCTTGCGGTACTTGACTCGACGGGGAATCAGCATGACTTACTTCTCCGCTCCTGCTGCGGCGGGCGCAGCCTCGGCCTGTGCGCCGCGGGGCGCACGACGGCGGTCGTCGCGACGGTCGCGCGACGGCTTCTGAGCCGCCTGCTCGCGGGCGAGCTCCTTGTTGGTGAGGTCGCCCTTGTAGATCCAGACCTTCACGCCGATGCGGCCGAAGGTGGTCTTCGCCTCGTAGAAGCCGTAGTCGATGTTCGCGCGGAGGGTGTGCAGCGGCACGCGGCCTTCGCGGTAGAACTCGGAACGGCTCATCTCGGCGCCGCCGAGGCGACCGGAGACCTGGATGCGGACGCCCTTGGCGCCGGCGCGCTGCGCGCCCTGCAGGCCCTTGCGCATCGCGCGGCGGAAGGCCACGCGGGCGGCGAGCTGCTCGGCGATGCCCTGGGCGACGAGCTGAGCGTCGGCCTCGGGGTTCTTCACCTCGAGGATGTTCAGCTGGATCTGCTTGCCCGTGAGCTTCTCGAGGTCGGCGCGGATGCGCTCGGCCTCGGCGCCGCGGCGGCCGATCACGATGCCCGGACGAGCCGAGTGGATGTCGACGCGAACGCGGTCGCGGGTGCGCTCGATCTCGATGCGCGAGACGCCCGCGCGGTCGAGCGAGTCGCTCAGCAGCTTGCGGATCTTGATGTCCTCGGCGAGGTAGTCGGCGTAGCGCTGACCCTTCTTCGTGGAATCCGAGAACCAGCGCGACACGTGGTCGGTGGTGATCCCGAGGCGGAAGCCGTAGGGATGAATCTTCTGGCCCATACCGTTAGGCTCCCTTCTTCGCGGCGGCGAGCTCGTCGGCCGTCTGCAGGACGACCGTGATGTGGCTCGTGCGCTTGTTGATGCGGAATGCGCGGCCCTGGGCGCGGGGGCGGAAACGCTTGAGCGTCGTGCCCTCGTCGACGTAGGCCTTCGCGATCACGAGCTCGTCCTCGTTGAGGCGCAGGTTCTCGTTGTCGGCCTTGACGCGCGCGTTGGCGACGGCCGAGGCGACCAGCTTGTAGATCGGCTCCGAGGCGGCCTGCGGGGCGAACTTCAGGATGGCCAGGGCCTCCTGCACGTTCTTGCCGCGGACCAGATCGATGACGCGACGGGCCTTCTGGGGGGTGATGCGGATATGACGCACGCGGGCGATCGACTCCACCATTTCTCTTCCTCCTTCACGTCACCGCGTCAGCGGCGACGGCCCTTCTTGTCGTCCTTCACGTGGCCGCGGAAGGTGCGCGTGGGCGCGAACTCCCCCAGCTTGTGACCGACCATGGTCTCGGTGACGAACACCGGGATGTGCTTGCGACCGTCGTGCACCGCGATGGTGTGACCCAGCATGGCCGGGATGATCATCGAACGGCGCGACCAGGTCTTGATCACGTTCTTGGTGCCGGCTTCGTTCTGGGCAACCACCTTGTTCAGCAGGTGATTGTCGACGAAGGGGCCCTTCTTCAGACTGCGAGGCATCTTCTTCTCCTTACCCGCCTACTAGCGCTTCTTGCCCGCGTTGCGGCGGCGCACGATGAGCTTGTCGCTTTCCTTGTTGGCCTTGCGCGTACGGCCTTCCTTCTGGCCCCACGGGCTGACCGGGTGACGACCGCCCGAGGTGCGGCCCTCGCCGCCGCCGTGCGGGTGGTCGACCGGGTTCATCACCACGCCGCGGACGGTCGGGCGGACGCCCTTCCAGCGCATGCGGCCGGCCTTGCCCCAGTTGATGTTCGACTGCTCGGCGTTGCCCACCTCGCCGACCGTGGCGCGGCAGCGCAGGTCGACGTTGCGGATCTCGCCCGAGGGCAGACGCAGCTGGGCGTAGGGGCCGTCCTTCGCCACGAGGCGCACCGAGGCACCCGCCGAGCGGGCGAGCTTGGCGCCGCCGCCGGGCTTGAGCTCGATGGCGTGGATCACCGTACCGGTCGGGATGTTGCGCAGCGGCAGGTTGTTGCCCGGCTTGATGTCGGCCGCGGGGCCCGACTCGACGATGTCGCCCTGCTTCAGCTTGTTCGGCGCGATGATGTAGCGCTTCGTGCCGTCGAAGTAGTGCAGCAGCGCGATGCGCGCGGTGCGGTTGGGGTCGTACTCGATGTGAGCGACCTTGGCGTTCACGCCGTCCTTGTCATGACGACGGAAGTCGATGACGCGGTACTGGCGCTTGTGGCCACCGCCGATGTGGCGGGTGGTAATACGACCCTGGTTGTTGCGGCCGCCGGTCTTCGGCAGCGGGCGCAGCAGCGACTTCTCGGGGGTCGAGCGCGTGATCTCGGCGAAATCAGCGACGCTCGAACCGCGACGACCCGGGGTCGTCGGCTTGTACTTGCGAATAGCCATGTTCTGTTCCTCTTCGCCCCTTCTACAGCGCTGCCGTGAAGATGTCGATGGAGCCGGACTTCAGCGTGACGATGGCGCGCTTGGTGTCCTTGCGCTTGCCCATGCCGAACTTGGTGCGGCGCGTCTTGCCCTTGCGGTTCAGCGTGTTGATCTTGTCGACCTTCACATTGAAGACGTGCTCGATGGCGAGCTTGATCTCGGTCTTGTTCGCGTTCGGCTGCACCTCGAAGGTGTACTGACCGTTCGCATCGATCAGGCCGTAGCTCTTCTCGGAGACGATCGGGCGGATGATGACGTCGTGGTGGGACTTGTTCAGGCTCACTTCGCGTCCTCCTTCGCGGTGTCGGTGGCGGTGCGATCGGCCACGAAGGCGTCGAAAGCGGCCTTGGTGAAGACCAGGTCGTCGCTGACGACCACGTCGTAGGCGTTGAGCTGATCCTGGAACAGCACGTGCACGTGCTGCAGGTTGCGCACGCTGAGCGCGGTCAGCTCGTCATCGCGGTGCAGCACCACGAGCACGCGCTTGCCCGCCGCGACCGACGCGAGGAACTCGCGGGCGGCCTTGGTGCTGGGCTTGTCGTCGATGCCGAAGCCCTCGACGATGTGCACGCGACCACCGCGCACGCGATCGGAGAGCAGGCCGCGCAGGGCCGCCGCGATCATCTTCTTGGGGGTGCGCTGCGAGTAGTCGCGCGGCACCGGGCCGTGGACGACGCCGCCGCCGCGGTGCTGCGGCATGCGGATCGAACCCTGGCGAGCGCGACCCGTGCCCTTCTGCTTGAAGGGCTTGGAGCCGGAACCGCTGACCTCGCCGCGGTTCTTGGCCTTGTGAGTGCCCTGGCGCGCGGCTGCGAGCTGCGCGGTGACCACCTGGTGGATCAGCGGGACATTGGTCTCGGCGTCGAAGAGGGCCGCGGGCAGTTCGACCGAACCGGCCTTCTTCCCCTTGGCGTCGACGACCTCAAGCGTTGCGTTGGCCATGGACTACGCCCCCTTCACAGCGTTGCGGACGAAAACGAGACGGCCACGACCACCGGGGACGGCGCCCTTGACGAGCAGCAGACCCTTCTCGGCGTCGACCGCCTGCACGATGAGGTTCTGCACGGTCACACGGTCGTTGCCCATGCGGCCGGCCATGCGCTGGCCCTTGAACACGCGGCCCGGGGTCGCGGCGCCGCCGATCGAGCCCGGCTTGCGGTGGTTGCGGTGCGCGCCGTGCGAGGCGGAGACGCCCTTGAAGTTGTGGCGCTTCATGGTGCCGGCGAAGCCCTTGCCCTTCGAGGTGCCGACGACGTCGACCAGCTGGCCGGCCTCGAAGGCCTCGACGGTGAGCTCCTGGCCCAGCGCGTACTCGGCGGCGTCGGCCGTGCGCACCTCGGTGAGGTGGCGACGGGGGGTGACGCCGGCCTTCGCGAAGTGACCGGCCGAGGGCTGGTTCACCTTGCGGGGGTCGATGGCGCCCGCCGCGATCTGCACGGCACTGTAGCCGTCGACCTCGGGGGTGCGGATCTGGGTGACCACGTTGGGGGCCACCTCGATGACGGTGACGGGAACGACCTTGCCGTTCTCGTCCCAGACCTGGGTCATGCCGAGCTTCGTGCCCAGCAGGCCCTTGACGTTGCGTTCTGCGTTCGACATCCGAGACCCCTTACAGCTTGATCTCGATGTTGACGTCGGCCGGCAGGTCGAGGCGCATGAGCGAGTCGACGGCCTTGGGAGTGGGATCCACGATGTCGATGAGGCGCTTGTGGGTGCGCTTCTCAAAGTGCTCGCGGCTGTCCTTGTACTTGTGCGGCGAGCGGATCACAGCGATCACGTTCTTCTCCGTGGGGAGCGGCACGGGGCCGATCACGGTCGCACCGGCGCGCGTCACGGTATCGACGATCTTGCGCGCGGAGGTGTCGATGACCTCGTGGTCATACGACTTCAGTCGAATGCGGATCTTTTGGGCCGCCATATGACTCTCTCTTTCTGGTTGCGTCGTACCTGTTGCACCCCTGTCGGCCCGGTCTCCCGAGCTCATCATGGGGCGCGCCCGGCATTGGACGTCTTGCGTATCAACGCTGACATTCACGGAGAATGCGCATCGCTGTTCACCTGTCAATGCCCGCACATGAGTTCGACCGGGCGGGGCCCGGCCGAGACGATCTTGCGAGCGGGTGTTCGCTGCCCGCGGCCTAGTACGATGGCGGATCGCGATGCGCTCCGGGTGACTATGCACAGCCTGGCAGTGATTCCCGCGCAGGCGGGAAGTACTGAACCTCACTAGTCTGACACACTTCATGGGTTCTGTGCAAGCCGGGCGTGTCGCGATGAATCGCGACACGCTGACCGAGTCCGAGACGGGCCCGGGACGAGGCCGCGCAGAGCCCGGAAATGGGCTCTGCTTCGAGCGGCCTTGTCCATGTCGCAGCCGACAGACCGAGAGCCGGAGGCGCGAAGACCCGCCTCCGCTCGACGCTCGCGGGGTACCATGGAGGCATGGCGGAGAAGCAGCGGCGCTCGAAGAGCGAGAAGGAGGCCCACCTCCAGGCCGACCTCGAGGAGGTCTGGCAGGACGAGTCCCCCTTGACCGCGAAGCGCACCGAGGTCGCCGACGAGGTGGACGGCGAGCTCGGCACGCGTCATCAGGCGAGCACCTCGGACTGAGGATCCGGAACCGGGCGGCGGCCCGATCCCGAGGGCATGGCGAGGGGCCCGGGGCGTTCTCGCCCCGGGCCCCTCGTCTTCGGCCATCCGCCTACTTGCGCGGCATCAGCCTCCGCCCGCCGATCACCAGGGCGGCCGCGATCAGCGCGAGCGCGGCGGTCGCAGCCGCGAACGGCGCCGCCGGAGCGGCAGCCGGACCGCTGCTCGCCGTGCTCACGATCGCCGGCGGGGTCGGCGGGTTCGGAACCGCGGAGCACGCGGCCAGCACCTCGTCGGGGAACTCGTAGGGATCCACCCAGTCGAGCAAGCTGCCCTCGCCGCCGGCCAGGACGATCCCGACTCCGGCTGCGCCCTTGCCGGCCGCCGCCGTGATCACCCATGGCACCGAGTGCTCGCCGGCGTCGAACTCCGGGGAGGTGTAGATCAGCTGGTTGTCGTCCCAGACCTCGATCCAGAACGGGCCCGGCCCCTGCGTGGACACCGGAATCGAGACGAGGCACTCGGCGCGGGTGATCTCGCCGATCGAGCCGTCGTTGCCGCCGCAAGCGGCGACGACGTCTTCGGGCATCGTCCACTCGGTGCTGTCCAGCAGGCCCTCCGGGCCGACGAGGTCGAAATCGACGGTGTGGTCGCTCCCCGCGTAGAAGGAGGCCCCGGGCGTCCAGTAGAAGGTCAGGGACTGGCCTTCCGGATCGGAGCCGGTCGTGGAGTAGAGCTGCTCGTCCTGCCACACCTGCAACTCGTACACCGCATCGTCGTCGACCTCGACCGGCACTTCGACGACGCAGCCCTCGAGCACGCGGATCTCCCCCTCGAACCACGCGTCCGCGTTCGCGGCGCTCGCTCCGAAGACGAGCGTTCCGACCAGCGCCGCCACTGCACCGGCGGCGAGCTTCTTACCCAGTTTCATTGGTTCTCCTATTCCCCAGGCTTGCGATGAACATAACACGGATCGGAACGGAGCATGATCCTGTTCTGCGGCGACGCACCGGTCGTCAACGGAGAGGAGCGACGGGAGGGCCGGACTTCCGCGGTTTCATGCGGAATTCCGGATCGCAGTCCCGTTAGCCAGCCGTTAGCGAGCCGTGAGCGGGGGCCCCGGGAGAGGAGCGCCGAGAAGGCTCACGCAGGGTCGCGGGACAGGCCCGCGAGACGAGGCAGGAGCGCGTACAGAGCCACGAGAAGGACGCCCGCGACGAGCAGCACGATCCACCACACGGGCGCGAGGAAGAAGGACAGCAGGCCGAGGATCGACGCGGCAGCCGTGAACGCCGCGGTGATGCCCGAGGAGGCGACGTGCGACAGGCCTGCCTGCTGCAGGCGCTGATAGACGTGCTCCTTGTGGGGCTCGTCCCACTTCCTGCCCGCCCGCACCCGCTTCGCGAGCGTGACCCCCACGTCGCCGAAGTAGATGATCATGGGGCCGATGGTCGCGAGCACCGGGACCCCCGCCATGAGGGCGGCGAAGCTCGTGATCGCGGTCGCTCCCCCGAGCAGGTAGCTGCCGACGTCGCCGAGGAAGGCGCCGGGCCTCGTGAGGTTCCAGGGCAGGAAGCCGGCGAAGCCGGCCGCCAGCACGAGGCCCGCGGCGGCGAGCCACGGGAGACCGGCGAGTCCCCCGGCCGCGGCGAAGGCGGCCCCGGCGATGACCCCGTGGAATCCGCTGATGCCGTTCAGCCCGTCCATGAAGTTCGCGACGTTGATGTAGCTCGAGACGAAGAGCACCCCGTAGACCACGAGCAGCGCCTGTACGACGAAGGGCAGCGCGCCGACCCAGGCGCGCGACCACCCGGCCTGCGGCACCCAGACGAGCAGGGCCGAGGCGGCGAGCGCGATCGCGAGCAGCAGCGCGCTGCGCACCGGCACGCTGACCCCCTTGAGGTCCTCGCCGAGGCCCAGCAGGCCGCTGAGCACGGAAGCCCCGGCGACGATCCACAGCGCCGGCGAGGCGTCGCCGCCGGGCAGCAGCAGCGCGCAGAGGAAGCCGGCCGCCATCGCGATCAGCACCGCGAGGCCGAGCCCGCGCAGCACGGGCCGCTCATGGGAGGAGCGCTCGTTCGGCACATCCATGATGCCGAGCCGCATGAGCAGCGGCCGCACCGCGACCGGCAGAGCGAGGCTCAGCACGAGGGTGAGGCCGCCCGCCAGCAGGGCGACGCCGAGGGCGCTCACTTCACGCGCCCCTCGGCCTCGTCGGTCAGGTCGAGGCGGGCGATCCACTCCGCGTGGTCGAGGCCTCCGGGACTTAGCGTGTCGACGCGGGCGTGCGAGATCTTCGGGTGGAAGGGCCGCTCGTCGCCCTCTCCCTCGGCCACCAGCTCCTCGTGCAGCTTCTCGCCGTGCCGCAGGCCGGTGAACACGATGTCGACCTGCTTGCCCGACTGCGCGATCATGCGCCGGGCGACGTCGAGGATGCTCACGGGTTCGCCCATGTCGAGGATCAGCACCTCGGCCGGGCGCCCGATGCCGCCCGCCTGGATGACCAGCTGGCAGGCCTCCGGAATCGTCATGAAGAAGCGGGTGACCTCGGGGTGCGTGATGGTCACGGGGCCGCCGGCCTCGATCAGCGCGCGGAACGTCGGCAGCATCGACCCGCGGCTGCCGATCACGTTGCCGAAGCGCACGGAGAGGTAGCGCTGCCCCGTCTGCTCCGCCATCCACGCGGTCAGCTTCTCGGCGACCCGCTTCGAGTGGCCGAGCACGCTCGTGGGGTTCGCGGCCTTGTCGGTCGAGACGTTCACGAAGGTGCCCACGCCGACCGCCTGCGCCGCGCGCAGCACGTTCAGGGTGCCCATGACGTTCGTCTTCCAGGCCTCGTCGGGATACTGCTCGAGCATCGGCAGGTGCTTGAGCGCGGCGGCGTGGAAGACCACCTCGGGCCGGCGCTCCTCGAAGATGCGGGTGAGCGCCTCCGCGTCGCGGATGTCGGCGAGCACCACGTCGCGAGTGTCGAGCAGTCCGTGGCCGCTGATCGCGAGCTGCGCCGCCTGCAGCGCCGTCTCGTCGCGATCGAGCAGGATCAGCTCGCGCGGCGCGAAGCGGGCGAGCTGCCGGCTGAGCTCGGAGCCGATGGATCCGCCCGCGCCCGTGACCAGCACCACCCGATCCTGCAGGTACTGCGCGATCGAGCCCGTCTCGAGCCGCACCGGGTGCCGGCCGATGAGGTCCTCGATCGACAGCTCACGCACCTCGGAGATGGCCGCCGCGTTGCGCAGCAGCATGTCGACCGGGGGCAGCACGAGCACCTTCAGGCCGAGCTCCTCGGCGGCCTGGTCGACGCGGCGCATGAGCACCGAGTCGGCGTCGCCGATGCAGACGAGCAGCACGGTGGCACGGGTCTCGCGGGCCGCCGTGGCGAGGTCGCCGAGCCCGCCGAGCACGCGCACCCCGCGCACCTCCTGGTGGCGCTTGTGCGGGTCGTCGTCGAGGATGCCGACGGGGACGAACGTCGCCTTCACATCGGTCAGCAGGCGCTTCACGGTCACCGTGCCGAGATAGCCGCCACCGTAGATGAGCGCGCGCTCGGCCTGCTCCTTCGGTTTCGCGCGCTGCTCGGCGGCGAGGCGCGAGAAGTAGCGCACGACGCCCATGAAGGTGAAGGCGATGGGCGCCGCGATGATCATGGTGCTGCGGGGGATGCCGTCACCGTAGGCCACGGCGTAGGCGAAGAGCCAGGCGACGAACGCGACGGCGGTCACCTCGAAGGCGAGCGCCCGGACCTCGTCGAAGCCGCCGATCTCGTACCGGCCGCGATAGAGCCAGAACGCCCAGCCGCCGAGAAGCTGCAGCACGGCGGTGACGCCGATGAGCGCGAACGCCCAGCCCCAGTGGATGCGTTCGAGCGCGAAGTCCCACCGCAGGGCGAGCGCGGCGAGGATGCCCACCGCCCAGGCGATGACGTCGAAGAGGAAGATCAGACCGTAGCGTCTCGCGGCATACGCGAAACGCCCCTCCGCGGTCTGCATCACGAAGATCCTCCGCTCGTCGCCTCGATCGCCCGGGTGGACGACACTTCGAGGATACCGGCGCGGTGCCGGGAAGCCCGCACCGCGCGCCCGAGGCGGACGAATCGAGGCGCGGCCGCGGATCCGCCGCTTCGTCTGTTCCGGAGGCCCCGCGCCTGGAATACTGATGAGCGGAGCGAAGTCTCGCCCCTCCCCCGTCGAAAGGACACCAACATCATGGGCATCGAAGATCTCGCGAAGCAGGCCGGCGACTTCGTGAAGGACAACAGCGACAAGATCCAGGAGGCGCTGAAGAGCGAGCAGGCCGAGCAGATCAGCGACAAGGTGCTCGACGGCGCCGCCGGTCTCGCGAACAAGGTCACCGGTGACAAGTTCGCCGAGCAGGTCGAGGGCGCGCGCTCGGCGGCCGACGGAGCCATCGGCAACGAGTAGTCACCGCCGATACGAAAGAACCCCTGGACCAAGGCACTCAAAGCAACGCATCGCGTTGCGCGCTGCACTTGCTGCGTGGAGTGAACGCGAAGCGTTCACCGCAGCGAGTGGCGAGACCACCGTCTCGCCCGAGCCCGCCCTCGGGCTCGGTTCCCAGGCAAAAGGAAAACCCCGGGAGATTTTCTCCCGGGGTTTTCCTATGCAGTCAGAGACTTACTCGACGATCTTGGTCACCGTGCCGGCGCCGACGGTGCGGCCGCCCTCACGGATCGCGAAGCCGAGGCCCTCCTCCATGGCGATGGGCTGGATCAGCTCGACCACCATGTCGGTGGTGTCGCCGGGCATGACCATCGGCTTGTCCTCGGGAAGGGTGATGACACCGGTCACGTCAGTCGTACGGAAGTAGAACTGGGGACGGTAGTTCGTCTCGAACGGGTTGTGGCGGCCGCCCTCTTCCTTCTTCAGGATGTAGGCGGTGCCCTCGAACTTGGTGTGCGGGGTGATCGAACCCGGCTTCACGACGACCTGGCCGCGCTCGACGTCCTCGCGCTTGGTGCCGCGGAGCAGCAGACCACAGTTCTCGCCGGCCCAGGCCTCGTCGAGCTGCTTGTGGAACATCTCGATGCCGGTGACGGTGGTCTTCTGGGTCGGGCGCAGGCCCACGATCTCGACCTCGCTGTTGATGGCGAGGGTGCCGCGCTCGGCGCGGCCGGTCACGACGGTGCCGCGGCCGGTGATCGTGAAGACGTCCTCGACGGGCATGAGGAACGGCTTGTCCTTGTCGCGCACCGGATCCGGGATCGACTCGTCGACGGCCTCCATGAGCTCGACGATCGAGTTGACCCACTTCTCCTCGCCCTGCAGGGCCTGGTAGCCCGAGACGCGGATCACGGGGACGTCATCACCCGGGTAGCCGTGCTTGGAGAGCTCCTCGCGGACCTCCATCTCGACGAGCTCGAGGATCTCCTCGTCGTCGACCTGATCGCACTTGTTGAGGGCGACCATCAGGTAGGGCACGCCGACCTGCTTGGCGAGGAGGATGTGCTCCTTGGTCTGGGCCATCATGCCGTCGGTCGCGGCGACCACGAGGATCGCGCCGTCCATCTGAGCGGCACCGGTGATCATGTTCTTGATGTAGTCGGCGTGGCCGGGGGCATCGACGTGCGCGTAGTGGCGCTTCGGGGTCTCGTACTCGACGTGCGAGATGTTGATCGTGATGCCGCGCTGGCGCTCCTCGGGAGCCGAGTCGATCGTGTCGAAGTCGCGCTTGACGTTGGTCTCCGACGGGTACTTCTCGGCGAGCGTCTGCGAGATCGCCGCGGTAAGAGTGGTCTTACCGTGGTCGACGTGACCGATCGTACCGATGTTCACGTGCGGCTTGGTCCGCTCGAACTTGGCCTTCGCCACTATGGTCCTCCTCAGGACATCGAGTGCCGCTTCCCGACGATAGGGTTTCGCCGGGCACGAGCACGGGGGTGTGTTCTATGTTACTTGCTCGGATCGACTGGTGCGAGCCGGGCGGTGGCCGGCGGCACCGCGACTGGCGCGGGAGCCGCCGACCGGCGGGCGGTGTTACGCGCCCTGAGCCTTCTGAACGATCTCATCGGCCACGGCCTTCGGCACCTCAGCGTAGGAGTCGAAGGTCATCGAGAACACCGCGCGACCGCTGGTCTTCGACCGCAGGTCGCCGATGTACCCGAACATCTCGGAGAGCGGCACGAGGGCGCGGACGACCTTGACGCCGCTCGCATCCTCCATGCTCTGGATCTGACCACGGCGGCTGTTGAGGTCGCCGATCACGTCGCCCATGTACTCCTCGGGCGTGCGCACCTCGACGGCCATCATGGGCTCGAGCAGCACGGGCTGAGCCTTGCGCGCGGCCTCCTTGAAGGCCATCGAGCCGGCGATCTTGAACGCCATCTCCGAGGAGTCGACGTCGTGGTACTGGCCGTCGAGCAGGGTCGCCTTGACGCCCACCACGGGGAAGCCCGCGAGGATGCCGTACTGCATGGCGTCCTGGATGCCCGCGTCGACCGAGGGGATGTACTCGCGCGGCACGCGACCGCCGGTCACCTTGTCCTCGAACTCGTAGGTCTTCTCGGCGTCGCTCTCGAGCGGCTCGAGCGCGATCTGCACCTTCGCGAACTGGCCGGATCCACCGGTCTGCTTCTTGTGGGTGTAGTCGTGCTTCTCGACCGGGCGGCGGATCGTCTCGCGGTAGGCCACCTGCGGCTTGCCGACGTTCGCCTCCACCTTGAACTCGCGCTTCATGCGGTCCACGAGGATGTCGAGGTGCAGCTCGCCCATGCCCGCGATCACGGTCTGGCCGGTCTCGGCGTTGAGGCTCACGCGGAACGTGGGATCCTCTTCGGCGAGCTTCTGAATCGCGGTCGACAGCTTCTCCTGGTCGCCCTTGGTCTTCGGCTCGATGGCCACCTCGATCACGGGCTCGGGGAAGGTCATCGACTCGAGCACGACCTGGTTGTTCGGGTCGCACAGGGTGTCGCCGGTCGTGGTGTCCTTGAGGCCGATCACCGCGTAGATGTTGCCGGCGGTCAGATCGTCGACCGGCATCTCCTTGTTGGCGTGCATCTGGAAGATCTTGCCGATGCGCTCCTTCTTGCCCTTGGTCGAGTTGACGACCTGGGCGCCCGAGTCGAGGTGACCCGAGTAGACGCGCACGTAGGTGAGGCGGCCGAAGAACGGGTGCACGGCGACCTTGAAGGCGAGCGCCGAGAAGGGATCGTCGGCCGAGGGCTTGCGCTCGATGACGACCGACTCGTCGCGCGGGTCGTGCGCCTCGATGGCGCCGATGTCGAGCGGGTTCGGCAGGAAGTCGACGACCGCGTCGAGCATCGGCTGGATGCCGCGGTTCTTGAACGCCGAGCCGCAGTACACGGGGTAGATCTCGTTGTTCACGACGAGCTTGCGGATGCCCGCCTTGAGCTCGTCGACCGTGAGCTCCTCGCCGCCGAAGAACTTCTCGAGCAGCTCGTCGTCGGTCTCGGCGACGGTCTCGACCAGCTGCGCGCGGTACTCCTCGGCCTTGGCCTGGAGGTCGGCGGGGATCTCCTGCGTCTCGTAGTTCGCGCCCAGGGTCACGTCGCCCTTGGCGTCGCCCTCCCAGACGAAGGCCTTCATGGTGAGCAGGTCGACGACGCCGACGAAGTCGCTCTCGGAGCCGATCGGCAGCTGCATCACGAGCGGCTTCGCGCCGAGGCGGTTCACGATGGTGTCGACCGTGAAGTAGAAGTCGGCGCCCATCTTGTCCATCTTGTTGACGAAGCAGATGCGCGGCACGCCGTACTTGTCGGCCTGGCGCCACACGGTCTCGGACTGGGGCTCCACGCCCTCCTTGCCGTCGAACACGGCGACCGCGCCGTCGAGCACGCGCAGCGAGCGCTCCACCTCGACGGTGAAGTCAACGTGGCCCGGGGTGTCGATGATGTTGACCTGGTTGCCGTTCCAGAAGCAGGTCACCGCGGCACTGGTGATCGTGATGCCGCGCTCCTTCTCCTGCTCCATCCAGTCGGTGGTCGAGGCGCCGTCGTGGGTCTCGCCCAGCTTGTGGTTCACGCCCGTGTAGAACAGGATGCGCTCGGTCGTAGTGGTCTTCCCGGCATCGATGTGCGCCATGATGCCGATGTTGCGGACCTTGCTCAGGTCGGTGAGCACGTCTTGTGCCACGGGGGTTCCTCCAGAGTTGGGGGTGAAAAAGTGTGCGGGATCGGGGAGCCCGATCGTTCATCGAGCTTGCCGAGATGAGCGGATCCGCCATCTCGACAAGCTCGATGCCCGGATTACCAGCGGTAGTGCGCGAACGCCCGGTTCGACTCAGCCATCTTGTGGGTGTCCTCGCGGCGCTTCACCGCGGCGCCGAGGCCGTTCGAAGCGTCGAGGATCTCGTTGGTGAGACGCTCGGTCATCGTGTTCTCACGACGGGCCTTGGCGTAGCTCGTGAGCCAGCGCAGGGCGAGCGTGTTGGCGCGGTGGGGCTTCACCTCGACGGGCACCTGGTAGGTGCTGCCGCCGACGCGGCGCGAACGCACCTCGAGGGTGGGGCGCACGTTGTCGAGCGCCTTCTTGAGCACGGTCACGGCATCCTGGCCGCTCTTGTCGGCCACGTTCTCGAGAGCACCGTAGACGATGCGCTCGGCGAGGCCCTTCTTGCCGTCGAGCAGGATCTTGTTGACGAGCTGGCTGACGACGGGAGCGCCGTAGACCGGATCGGCGACGACGGGGCGCTTCGGAGCAGGTCCCTTGCGAGGCATTACTTCTTCTCCTTCTTCGCACCGTAGCGGCTGCGGGCCTGCTGACGATCCTTGACGGCCTGGGTGTCGAGCGCGCCGCGCACGATCTTGTAGCGCACGCCGGGGAGATCCTTCACACGGCCGCCGCGCACGAGCACCATCGAGTGCTCCTGCAGGTTGTGGCCCTCACCCGGAATGTACGCGGTGACCTCGGTCCCGTTCGAGAGCTTCACACGGGCGACCTTGCGCATCGCCGAGTTCGGCTTCTTCGGGGTGGTCGTGTACACGCGGGTGCACACGCCTCGCTGCTGGGGGTTCGCCTTGAGCGCGGGGGCCTTGGTCTTCGAGACCTTCGGCGTGCGCCCCTTGCGAACCAGCTGCTGAATAGTAGGCACTGATTCTCCTATTTCGTCCTGCACGGTGACAGGAATGCTGCAATGTGGTGAGCATGAGCGGCCGCTCGCGCGACCGCCGACCTGCTGCCGCGCCGCCGGGGCGGCGCGTCGGGTGCAGGTATGCCGTGGGGGTATGCGACTCGTGCGCGCTGCGCGCGTCCGGGCCGTGACCCTGGCGCTCCCCCTCCGGCCGCCAAGCATGGCGAACACAGGTGGAACACACCAAGGATCAACTATACGCGCCGGACGCCGCTTCGCGCAAGGCGGAGCCGGCCGCCCCGCTGCGGCACTCGCGGGCCGGGAAGCGACGGCCGAGCGGGCGAGGGTCGGCCCGCGATCCGGCGCAGCGAGGGATATTTCATCATACTGACGATCGTCACTCGCATGATACGGTGGGTCGAGCGGCGCCAGATGCGCCCGACCCCCGCACCGCACCGAAGGGAATGGCGATGGAGCTCTCCCCCACCTCACACGTCGACGAGTTCACTCGCGAGTCCCTGCCGCCGTTCGAGCAGTGGCCGACGCTCGAGTTCACTCTGCCGGAGTTGCAGTACCCGGATCGGCTGAACGCCGCGGTGGAGCTGCTCGACCGCACGATCGAGCGCTTCGGCGCGGAGCGCCCGGCGCTGCTGCTGCCGGACGGCGGATCCTGGAGCTACGGCGAACTGCAGCGGCGCGCGAACCAGTTCGCGCGGGTGCTGGTCGAGGATCACGGCATCGTGCCGGGCAACCGGGTGCTGCTGCGCATGCCCAACTCGGCCTGGGCGGTGGCCTGCTGGTTCGGCGCGCTGAAGGCCGGAGCGGTGGTCGTGACCACCATGGTCGCCTGGCGGGAGATCGAGATCGAGCGGGTCGTCGCGAAGGTGAAGCCGGATCTGGCGGTCGTCGACCATCGCCACCTCGAACCCGTCGGACGGGTGCTCGAGGCGGCGGTCGGCGCGGACGGCATCCTCGTCGCGGGCGGAGCGGAGGATCCGCTCGGCGCGGCCTGCGATCGCAAGCCGGGCGACTTCGAGGCCGTCGACACCGCGGCGGACGACGTCGCCCTGCTGGGCGCGACCTCGGGCACCACGGGCAAGCCCAAGGTCACCATGCACTTCCATCGCGACATCCTCGCGATCGCCGACACCTTCGCGAAGCACATCCTGCGGCTGACCGAGCACGACGTGAGCGCGAGCACCGCGCCGCTGGCCTTCACCTTCGGCCTCGGCGGCAGCGTCGTCTTCCCGCTGCGCAGCGGCGGCGCGACCGTCCTCGCCGAGCAGTCGGGCCCGCTGCAGCTCGCCGATCTGATCGAGCCGCTCGGCATCACGGTGCTCTACACGGCGCCCACCGGATACCGCAATCTGCTGAAGGAGGACCGCGCGGATCAGCTGCGCCGCCTGCGCCTCGGGGTCTCGGCGGGCGAGCACCTCTCACTCGAGACCTACGAGGCGGTCGAGGCCGCCACCGGGCTGAGGCTCGTGAACGGCATCGGCTCGACCGAGATGCTGCACGTCTTCATCTCGGCGGCGGGAGACGACATCAAGCCCGGGGCGACCGGACGGGCCGTGCCCGGCTACCGGGCGACGATCCTCGACGCGGACGGGAACGAGCTGCCGCCCGGGGAGATGGGGCGGCTCGCCGTCATCGGGCCCACGGGCTGCCGCTACCTCGACGACCCCCGCCAGGCGGACTACGTCTCCGGCGGATGGAACGTCACCGGCGACACCTATCTCATGGACGAGGACGGCTACTTCTTCTTCCAGGCCCGCTCGGACTCGCTCATCGTCACCGCGGGCTACAACGTCGGCGCGCCCGAGGTCGAGGAGGCGATCGAGTCGCATCCCGACGTCAAGGAGTGCGCCGTCATCGGCCGCGACGACCCGGTGCGGGGCGTGATCGTGGGCGCCTTCGTCGTGCCCCGCGACGGCGTGGCCGGGGACGACGCGCTCACCGCGTCCATCCTCGAGCACGCCAAGGCCCGCATCGCCGTCTACAAGTGCCCCCGGCGCATCGACTACATCGACGCGCTCCCCCGCAACCCGAGCGGCAAGGTGCAGCACTTCGTGCTCCGCGAGCGCGCCGCCGCCGAGTGACGCCGCTCACGCGCGCTGCTCCTCCCCGCAATAGACCCTTCTATGTTTGTCAAGCCGGTAACGGTGCGGGCTGGGCAGCGGTGAGTACCCGGTACACATGACGGGCGAGATAGCGTTTGAGGCCACGCCGGATCTCTTTCAGGGTCCGCCCCTGAGCCCGCCGTTTCTCAACATACGCGCGGGTCCGTTCATCATGAGTCATCCGAGTAAGCGCGACCATGTGCAGAGCACGATTCAACCGCCGATCGCCGCCCCGGTTGAGTCGATACCGGACAGTGTTCCCCGAAGACGCCGGGATCGGGTTCACACCCGCGAGCGACGCGAACGCAGCCTCTGACCGGACCCGACCGGGGTGTGACCACACGGTGAGGCAGATCGCGAGCGATACCGGCCCGAACCCGGGCTCCTCCAGCAACGGCGCCGCCGCGCTCGCCCTGACAAGTTCAGTCAGTCGTGCAAGATTCCGGGCCAACTCGTCATCGAGTGCCCGGACCCGTTTCGCGAGTCGGGTCGCTTCCGTCCGAGCGATCTGGTGCGTCAGGGATTCGCTGCGGGCCCGCCATCCGCTCACCTGCCGCAGCCCAGGGCCGGTGAGCGGATGGCGCGCATCAACCCCGAGGTCATGAATGCGCAGCAGCGCGGTGAGCGCGTTCACGCTGCGGGTCCGCTCACCGGTCATCAAGTCGCGGGCCGCGACCAGGACCCGCAGCGAGGCCCGTATCCCGTCTCCCAGGCGCGGGACACGCAGCTGGGTGGTATCGAGCGGGAGCACAGCGGCCGCGATGCGCTGCGCGTCGAGCGGGTCGGACTTCCCGACCCCGTGCCCGCGATGCGTGCCCAAGCGCGGGGCCTCAGCAACCTGGTATCCGGTCGCGGTGACCGCTGCGGTCAGGAGCGCCCCGTAAGAAGCGGTGCCCTCGATCGCCCAGAGTGTTGCGAGATCACCGCCGGTACGGCGGGCGGCCCAAGCGATCGCGCGGGCGATACCCGCGCGATGAGTCGGGAACTCGCGCGTATCGAGGACCTCACCGGTGGTGGTGAGGACGGCGTAGACGTGGTGCCTGGCGTGGGTGTCTACGCCGACGACAAACGGGCGCGTATGCGCGATGCTAGACATGACGGTTGATTCCTTCGGTGCTGACGGACTGCGGGAGTCGGCCGTTCACGGCCGGTACCGGTCCGGGGAGGAATCACTTCGGGACAACACTGTGACGAGTCACACCTCAGAGGTGGACAGCCTTCTGATCAAGTCACCGGAGTGGACCGGGCAGGTACCGGCCGGCCATCCCGCACGGTTGGGCAGGTCTATTGCAAGACACCCCAGGAGAAGGGGGTCGGTGCGCGTATGAGCCACAACCACGGGGACAGCACGGCCGGTACCTACCCTGCCAGCCAGTCCCAGACCAGCTGACACCGATCCTCACAGTGCGCGTATTGCCGTTCCGCCGAAGGCGGATTCAAGTGGTCAGTGCAACAACACTTCCGCGATAACTTCAGCCGGCTTCGCGAACTCGAGCCGTTTCCTGGGCCGATCGTTCATCTCCCACTCAACATAATCAAGATCTTCCTGACTGAACACGGACAGATCCGTCCCTTTCGGGAAATACTGCCTCAGCAACCCATTCGTGTTCTCATTCGTGGGCCGCTGCCAGGGCGAGCGCGGATCACAGAAATAAATATCGATATCCGCCGCGACCGCGACCTCGCGATGCCTGCGCATCTCGCTGCCCTGATCCCACGTCAGGGTGCGCCGGATCCGATCCGGCAGCACGGACAACTTCTCGATGAGCCCGTCCCGGACCGCGTCGACCCGGTGCTTCTCCGCATCCACCCGAACCAGCAACAGATACCCCGACCGGCGTTCCACGACCGTCCCGATCGCCGAACGCCCGTCCTTCCCGATGATGAGGTCTCCCTCCCAATGCCCAGGAACCGCACGATCAGCCGCTTCTGGCGGCCGGTCAGCGATGAGCGTCATCCCCTGGATCCGGCCCCGACGCTCACCCTCACGACGCTGCGGCCGGCGGAGTACCCGGCCGGTACGCAGCCGCTTCTCGAGTTCTCGTTTCAACCCGCCACGGGCGAGCAGATACACCGATTGGTAGATCGTCTCGGGTGACACGCGCATCTCCGGCTGGTCGGGGAACTCTCGGCGTAACCGCCCCGAGATCTGCTCCGGTGACCGTTTCAACTCGAGTTCTCGCTGCACGAAACTTCGCAGCTCGGGGTGCATCGCGAGCTTACTCGGCTTCGGGCGGCGCGCGTTCTCAAAGGCCCGCGCATGAGCGGTCGTCGCCCGGTAGCGTCGGTGATGCCAATGCCGGGTCAGTTCTCGCGAGATCGTTGACGGGGCACGACCCAGTTCCCGGGCGATCTCACGCACCCCGCAACCTGCACGCCTGAGCGACTGGATCTCGACACGTTCCTCGAACGACAAGAACCGACCCCGTAGCTCCCGCCCCCACCGGGGTCTGACCCCGCCATGCTCGCGAATATGCGTGCGGACCGCTGACGCGCTCCATCCGATATCCGCGCCGATCTCATCAGCAGTGAAACCCTGCTGCCGGAGATCCCATAACCGGTGAACAACATCAGGAAGCATCGCAACGGAAAACTTCGGACTCATCTCAACCAACACCCTCCAATGATCAGGTGTTGCAACCACCACTAGAACCCGCGGAACTCCGAACAGCAATACGCGCACTGTGAGGATCGGTGTCAGCTGGTCTGGGACTGGCTGGCAGGGTAGGTACCGGCCGTGCTGTCCCCGTGGTTGTGGCTCATACGCGCACCGACCCCCTTCTCCTGGGGTGTCTTGCAATAGACCTGCCCAACCGTGCGGGATGGCCGGCCGGTACCTGCCCGGTCCACTCCGGTGACTTGATCAGAAGGCTGTCCACCTCTGAGGTGTGACTCGTCACAGTGTTGTCCCGAAGTGATTCCTCCCCGGACCGGTACCGGCCGTGAACGGCCGACTCCCGCAGTCCGTCAGCACCGAAGGAATCAACCGTCATGTCTAGCATCGCGCATACGCGCCCGTTTGTCGTCGGCGTAGACACCCACGCCAGGCACCACGTCTACGCCGTCCTCACCACCACCGGTGAGGTCCTCGATACGCGCGAGTTCCCGACTCATCGCGCGGGTATCGCCCGCGCGATCGCTTGGGCCGCCCGCCGTACCGGCGGTGATCTCGCAACACTCTGGGCGATCGAGGGCACCGCTTCTTACGGGGCGCTCCTGACCGCAGCGGTCACCGCGACCGGATACCAGGTTGCTGAGGCCCCGCGCTTGGGCACGCATCGCGGGCACGGGGTCGGGAAGTCCGACCCGCTCGACGCGCAGCGCATCGCGGCCGCTGTGCTCCCGCTCGATACCACCCAGCTGCGTGTCCCGCGCCTGGGAGACGGGATACGGGCCTCGCTGCGGGTCCTGGTCGCGGCCCGCGACTTGATGACCGGTGAGCGGACCCGCAGCGTGAACGCGCTCACCGCGCTGCTGCGCATTCATGACCTCGGGGTTGATGCGCGCCATCCGCTCACCGGCCCTGGGCTGCGGCAGGTGAGCGGATGGCGGGCCCGCAGCGAATCCCTGACGCACCAGATCGCTCGGACGGAAGCGACCCGACTCGCGAAACGGGTCCGGGCACTCGATGACGAGTTGGCCCGGAATCTTGCACGACTGACTGAACTTGTCAGGGCGAGCGCGGCGGCGCCGTTGCTGGAGGAGCCCGGGTTCGGGCCGGTATCGCTCGCGATCTGCCTCACCGTGTGGTCACACCCCGGTCGGGTCCGGTCAGAGGCTGCGTTCGCGTCGCTCGCGGGTGTGAACCCGATCCCGGCGTCTTCGGGGAACACTGTCCGGTATCGACTCAACCGGGGCGGCGATCGGCGGTTGAATCGTGCTCTGCACATGGTCGCGCTTACTCGGATGACTCATGATGAACGGACCCGCGCGTATGTTGAGAAACGGCGGGCTCAGGGGCGGACCCTGAAAGAGATCCGGCGTGGCCTCAAACGCTATCTCGCCCGTCATGTGTACCGGGTACTCACCGCTGCCCAGCCCGCACCGTTACCGGCTTGACAAACATAGAAGGGTCTATTGCGGGCGGGGCGGGGGGGCCGGGCGGCCAGGCCGGGCCGGGCAGGACCAGGCAGCCGGGCCGAGCAGCCGGGCGAGCGATCAGCTCGGCGGCTCGAGATGCTGCGAGAGCTCGTCGAGCATCGCCCGGATCTGCGGCTCCACGAAGCGCGCCACCGCCGCGCGGATGCGCGGGCGATGCCCGGCCAGCGCGAAGCACAGCTGCTGGCCCACGTCGTCCGCGTAGCGGCCGGCCTCCTCGACCTCCTGCCGCAGGCGCTGCTTCTCCTCCCGGCTCAGCGGCGGCCTCGGCAGCGGCGGTTCGGGCTTGGACTGCTCGGCCAGCTCGGCCATGGTGAAGAGGAACGGCTGGCCGTCCTCCGTCTCGGGGTCGAGATCGAGGCCGTCGTATTCGGGATCGAGCCCCGCGCCCGGCTCGAAACCGCCCGTGTGCCACAGCTGCTCCCCCGTCAGCTCCGCGTGCAGGGCGGGCAGCTCGCGCTCGGTGTAGTCGTCGACCAGGCGGTCGATGATCCGCTGCATCCGGCTCGTCAGGGCGTGCGCCACCTGGTGCGGCACCTCCCCCTCGATCCCGGCCGCGACGAGCAGCGGCGATCCCGTGCAGCGGCGGCACATGCGCGAACGGCCCCGGTGCGTGCCCGGCTGCCAGGCGGGCAGCCAGCGCAGCCAGGCGTCGACGCCCGCGGTCACGCGATCCGCGACCGCGTCGGCCCCGGGCGCCGGCGCGCGATCCGCCCCCTCGGTCATCGCGGGTCGTCCTCATCCTCGTCGTCGCGATCGTAACGGTCGTCGCGGTCATCTGTCCGCGATTCCGGATCGACGGGGCGGCCTGCCGGGCCGAACCAGTCCGGCCCCTCGTCGCGGCCCTCCCACGGCCAGTGCGGGACCGGGCGGTCGGTGTAGACCCGCCGCGCCAGCACCGCCCAGAACACGAGCGAGCAGAGCGCCCAGGCGAGCGCCAGGGCCAGTGCGAAGGGGCTGATCCAGGTCTCGTCGATGCCGAGCCCCGCGAGCATGCCGCCCAGGCACCAGATGAGATAGGCGCCGATGCCCAGCACCAGCGTATGCGCCCACGGCGGCGTGCGGCGCCCGCGCAGCAGCACGAGCGCCTGCAGCCACAGCCCCCAGACCAGTGCGGCCAGAGCGAGGGCGACGAGCACGACGCCGATGGGCGTCCACAGGCCGGGCGTCATGACCGGCTCGAGGCCGGTGAGCCATCCGATGATGCCCCAGCTCGCGATCACCAGGGCGACGGCGAGCACCGACACGGCGGCGATCAGGCCCCCGACGTAGCTCCGGGTGACCCCGCGTCGGGAGGCCCCGGTCACAGCTGCTTCGCCTGCACCTCAGCCAGGGCCGCCTCGTACTCGGCCATCGCCTCGGCGTTCGCCTTGGCGATGCGGCGGCCGCGGCGGCCGATCCACGCCCCGAACCAGACCGTCGCCTCGCGCGCCACGAGCACCGCGGCGATCACCGTCGGCATGAAGCCGAAGGAGTAGAGGTCGTCGAGGCGGAGGCGCGCGAGGCCCCCGAAGCCGTCGGCGTCGACGATCGCGCCCGCGAAGGCGGCGACCCAGACGAGCATCGCGACGAGGAAGCCTCCGAGCACGTACGCCCACCAGCCGGCGCGGCCCACGACGAGCACCACGACCACGAGCCCGACGAAGAACGCGACGACCGCGAAGACCGACTGCCAGGCCAGCAGCCCGTCGACGAGACCGCCGACGAAGCGCGACGGCGGCAGCTGCGGGGCGAGCAGCAGCGCGAGGACGCCGGCGTAGACGATCGCGAAGGCGATGGTCGCGACGATCGCGATGAGCACGCCCGCACCGCGGTTGCCCTTGACGTCGGGCGGCATCGGGGTCTGCATGTAGAGGGCGGCCATCGGGTGATCGGCGCTGATGCGGATCTCGCCGTCGCGCGCCGGCACCGCCGCGGGCTGCACCTGCGTCGGCACCGCCTCGGTCGGGCCCGCGCTCGGCAGCTCGTCGGCGACCGCGATCACCGGGCGGGACTGCTCGGGCACCACGACCGTCTCCGACGCACCGACCACTGCGGCGGCGCCTCCGGCCACGGCGACCTCTTCGACCACCGTGGTCTCGACCACGGTCTCGGCGGCGGTCACGGTCTCGGCGGCTGCGGTCTCGGCCGCTGCCGCCTGCTCCCCGGAGCCGGCGTCGAAGCGCCGACCTCGGCGGCGCGCTCGACCGCTGCGAGCACCTCGGTGCTGCTGGCCGCCGCCTCCTCGACGGGCGCGCCCGCCTGCTCGCCTTCGCGCTCATCGCTCATCGCTTCGCCCTCTCGTTGTGCCCGGTGCCCGGCGAACGCCGACACACCTTTGCCCGCAAGGGTAGCCGCGGTGAGGGCGCCTGGCCGAGAGCCCGCGCGGGTGTCGGGAAACCGGGCCGGATCCGGCACCGCCCGCTCGCAGGGGGACGCGAATCGTCGTCTGAGTCGGCGCCGGACGACGATTCGCGTCCCCCTGAGGCGGAAACGGGGAGGGGCGCCGCGCAACGCGCGACGCCCCTCCCCGGAACCGGGTGACCCGGACGGATCAGCTGAAGCTGCCCGGGTTGAACTCCTCGGCGGTGAAGCTGTCGTAGTCCACGAACGAGAGGTCGTGCTCGTCGAAGCCGGCGTCGCTCGCGAACAGGCGGTTCGGGTAGCGCTCCGCCTTCGCCTCCTCGGTCGGCTCCACGTCGACGTCGCGGTAGACGCCGAGGCCGGTGCCGGCGGGGATCAGCTTGCCGATGATCACGTTCTCCTTCAGGCCGATGAGCGGATCGCGCGATCCCTCCATCGCCGCCTGCGTGAGCACGCGGGTGGTCTCCTGGAAGGAGGCCGCCGACAGCCACGACTCGGTCGCGAGCGAGGCCTTGGTGATGCCCATGACCTCGGGGCGGGCGGTCGCCGCGCGACGGCCCTCGAGCAGCGCCTCGCGGTTGATCCGCTGGTAGCGCGCGCGATCCACGAGCTCGCCCGGGAGCAGATCGGTCTCGCCGTGATCCACCACGGTCACCTTGCGCAGCATCTGCCGCACGATGACCTCGATGTGCTTGTCGTGGATCGGCACGCCCTGCGAGCGGTACACGCTCTGCACGCCCTCGACGAGGTACTTCTGCACCGCGCGCTCGCCCGGGATGTGCCGGCCGTTCTCGGTCGAGCCGACCTGCAGCACGTCCTTCGGATCGAGCGTGCCCTGGATGAAGGGCTGGCCGAGCTCGACGTGGTCGCCGTCCTCGACGAGGAGGGTCGCACGGCGCAGCACCGGGTAGGCCTTCTCCTCGGTGCCGTCGTCCGGCGTGAGCAGGATGCGACGGCTCTTCTCGGTGTCCTCGATCGTGACGCGACCGGCGGCCTCCGCGATGGGCGAGGCGCCCTTCGGGGTGCGGGCCTCGAAGAGCTCCTGCACGCGGGGCAGACCCTGCGTGATGTCGTCGGCCGAGGCCGATCCGCCGGTGTGGAAAGTGCGCATCGTGAGCTGGGTGCCCGGCTCGCCGATCGACTGGGCCGCGATGATGCCCACGGCCTCGCCGATGTCGACGCGCTGACCGGTCGCGAGCGAACGGCCGTAGCAGGTCGCGCAGACGCCGACCGCCGACTCGCAGGTCAGCACGGAGCGCACCTTGATCTCGGTGACGCCCGCGGCGACCAGCGTGTCGATGAGCACGTCGCCCACGTCGGCGCCGGCCGCGGCGATGACCGCGCCCGAGGCGTCGACCGCGTCGGCGGCCAGGGTGCGCGCGTACACCGAGTTCTCGACGTTGTCGTCGCGCACGAGCGAGCCGTCGGCCTCGGCGACCGCGATCGGCAGATCGAGGCCGCGCGAGGTGCCGCAGTCCTCCTCGCGGATGATGACGTCCTGCGAGACGTCGACCAGACGGCGGGTCAGGTAGCCCGAGTCGGCCGTGCGCAGCGCGGTGTCGGCGAGGCCCTTGCGGGCGCCGTGGGTCGCGATGAAGTACTCCGCCACCGACAGGCCCTCGCGGTACGAGTTGATGATCGGACGCGGGATGATCTCGCCCTTCGGATCGCTCACGAGGCCCCGCATGCCCGCGATGTTGCGGATCTGCAGCCAGTTGCCTCGGGCGCCCGACGACACCATGCGGAAGATGGTGTTGTCCTCGGGGAACGCGTCGCGCATGGCGGCGGCCACCTCGTCGGTCGCCTCCGTCCAGATCTCGACGAGCTCGGCGTGGCGCTCGGCGTCGGTGATGAGACCGCGGTCGAACTTCTTCTGCACCGCGGCGGCGGCCTTCTCATGCTCGGCGAGGATCTCGGCCTTGTTCGACGGGGTCACGATGTCGCTGAGCGCCACGGTGACGCCCGAGCGCGTGGCCCAGTGGAAGCCCGCGTCCTTGATCCGGTCGAGGGTCGCGGCGACCTCCACCTTCGGGTAGCGCTCGGCCAGGTCGTTGACGAGGCCGGAGAGGCTGCCCTTGTCGGCCACCCGCTCGAAGTACGGGTAGTCCACCGGCAGCGCCTCGTTGAAGAGCGCGCGGCCCAGGGTCGTCTCGACGAGCACGGGGCGCTCGCTGGTCGCGCCCTCGGCGTCGGTGTACCCGGTGAGGCGGATCCGCACCTTCGCGCCCAGGTCGAGCGTCTTCTCGTCCATCGCGAGGATCGCCTCGGCGATCGAGCCGAACACGCGGCCCTCGCCCGCCGCACCGGCCTTCACCGTGGTGAGGTGGTGCAGGCCGATGATCATGTCCTGCGAGGGCAGGGTGACCGGGCGGCCGTCGGAGGGCTTCAGGATGTTGTTCGACGCGAGCATGAGCACGCGCGCCTCGGCCTGCGCCTCGACCGAGAGCGGCAGGTGCACGGCCATCTGGTCGCCGTCGAAGTCGGCGTTGAAGGCGGTGCAGACGAGCGGGTGCAGCTGGATCGCCTTGCCCTCGACGAGCTGCGGCTCGAACGCCTGGATGCCCAGGCGGTGCAGGGTCGGGGCGCGGTTCAGCAGCACGGGGCGCTCGCGGATGATCTCCTCGAGCACGTCCCACACCTCGCTGCGCGCGCGCTCCACCATGCGCTTGGCGGCCTTGATGTTCTGCGCGTGCGACAGGTCGATGAGGCGCTTGATGACGAACGGCTTGAACAGCTCGAGCGCCATGTCCTTCGGCAGGCCGCACTGGTGCAGCTTGAGCTGCGGGCCGACCACGATGACCGAGCGGCCCGAGTAGTCGACGCGCTTGCCGAGCAGGTTCTGGCGGAACCGGCCCTGCTTGCCCTTCAGCATGTCGGAGAGCGACTTCAGCGCGCGGTTGCCGGTGCCCGTGACGGGGCGGCCGCGGCGGCCGTTGTCGAACAGCGCGTCGACGGCCTCCTGCAGCATGCGCTTCTCGTTGTTCACGATGATCTCGGGCGCGCCGAGATCGAGCAGGCGCCGCAGGCGGTTGTTGCGGTTGATCACGCGACGGTAGAGGTCGTTGAGGTCGGAGGTCGCGAAGCGGCCGCCGTCCAGCTGCACCATCGGGCGCAGCTCCGGCGGGATCACCGGAACGACGTCGAGCACCATCGCGGCCGGGCTCGCACCCGTCTGCAGGAAGGAGTTGACGACCTTCAGGCGCTTGATCGCGCGGATCTTCTTCTGCCCCTTGCCCTCGGCGATCTGCTGGTGCAGCAGCTCGCTCTCGGCCTCGAGGTCGAAGGCCTCCAGGCGCTTCTTGATGGCCTCGGCGCCCATGTGGGCCTCGAAGTAGTCGCCGTAGCGGTCCATGAGCTCTGCGAAGACCGCGTCCTCGGGCTTGAGGTCGCCGACCTTCAGGTTGCGGAAGTCCTCCCACACCCGCTGCAGCTGCGCGATCTCGTCGTCGAAGCCCTTGCGGAGGGAGGCCATGTCCTTCTCGGCCGACTGCTCGGCGCGACGGCGCTGATCCGCCTTCGCACCCTCGGCCTCGAGCGCGGCGAGGTCCTGCTCGGCCTGCTGCTGGCGCTGGGCGACGGCGAGGTCGCGCTGCTGCTCCAGGTTGCTGAGCTCCAGGCGCAGCTCGCTCTCGAGCTCGCCGAGATCTTCGTGGCGGCCCTCTTCGTCGACGTCGATCACCATGTAGGCGGCGAAGTAGATGACCTTCTCCAGGTCTTTCGGCGCCATGTCGAGCAGGTAGCCGAGACGGCTGGGCACGCCCTTGAAGTACCAGATGTGCGTGACGGGCGCGGCCAGCTCGATGTGGCCCATGCGCTCGCGGCGCACGCTGGACTTCGTCACCTCGACGCCGCAGCGCTCGCAGACGATGCCCTTGTAACGCACGCGCTTGTACTTGCCGCACGCGCACTCCCAGTCGCGGCTGGGACCGAAGATCTGCTCGCCGAAGAGCCCGTCCTTCTCGGGCTTCAGCGTGCGGTAGTTGATGGTCTCGGGCTTCTTGACCTCGCCGAACGACCAGCTGCGAATATCGTCAGCGGTCGCCAAGCGGATCTGAAGCTCGTTGAAACTCGTACCCTCGAGCAATGTTTCTCCTTGGGGTGAAAAGAAATCTGAAGTATCGGGAACCGACGCGCGCATCGCCCTCGGGCGATGCGGCCATGGGTTCAGATCTCGTCGATGGACGAGGTCTCGAAGCGGGTGGAGAGGTTGATGCCGAGCTCTTCCGCGGTGCGGTGGGCCTCGTCATCGTTGTCGCGCAGGTTCACGGCCTGGCCGTCGGCGCCGAGCACCTCGACGTTCAGGCAGAGCGACTGCATCTCCTTCATGAGCACGCGGAACGACTCGGGGACGCCCGGCTCGGGGATGTTCTCCCCGCGCACGATGGCCTCGTAGACCTTCACGCGGCCCAGGATGTCGTCCGACTTCACCGTGAGCAGCTCCTGCAGGGCGTAGGCGGCGCCGTAGGCCTCGAGCGCCCACACCTCCATCTCGCCGAAGCGCTGGCCGCCGAACTGCGCCTTGCCGCCCAGCGGCTGCTGGGTGATCATCGAGTACGGGCCGGTGGAGCGCGCGTGGATCTTGTCGTCCACGAGGTGGTGCAGCTTCAGGATGTACATGTAGCCGACCGACACCGGGTACGGGAAGGGCTCGCCGGAGCGGCCGTCGAAGAGCTGCGTCTTGCCGCTCGAGTCGATGAGCCGCTCGCCGTCGCGGGTGACGAGGGTCGAGTCGAGGAGACCTGCGATCTCCTCCTCCGAGGCGCCGTCGAACACCGGGGTCGCGACCTTGGTGTCGGGCGCGGCCTCGAAGGCCTGCTCGGGCAGGCGCCCAGCCCACTCGGGCTTGCCGTCGACCTTCCAGCCCTGCTTCGCGATCCACCCGAGGTGGGTCTCGAGCACCTGGCCGAAGTTCATGCGGCCCGGGATGCCGAGCGGGTTCAGGATCACGTCGACCGGGGTGCCGTCGGCGAGGAACGGCATGTCCTCGACGGGCAGGATCTTCGAGATGACGCCCTTGTTGCCGTGGCGGCCGGCGAGCTTGTCGCCCTCGGTGATCTTGCGCTTCTGGGCGATGTAGACCACGACGCGCTGGTTGACGCCCGAGCCGAGCTCGTCGTCGTTGTCGTTCTCCGCGTCGAAGACCTTGACCGCGGTCACCGTGCCCGAGACGCCGTGCGGCACCTTGAGCGAGGTGTCGCGCACCTCGCGGCTCTTCTCGTTGAAGATCGCGCGGAGCAGGCGCTCCTCCGCCGAGAGCTCGGTCTCGCCCTTCGGCGTGACCTTGCCGACGAGGATGTCGCCGGGGCGGACCTCGGCGCCGATGCGGATGATGCCGCGCTCGTCGAGATCCTTCAGCGCCTCCATGCTGGCGTTGGGGAGGTCGCGGGTGATCTCCTCCTTGCCGAGCTTGGTGTCGCGGGCGTCGACGTCGTACTCCTCGATGTGGATCGACGAGAGCGTGTCGTCCTTCACCAGGTTCTGGCTCAGGATGATCGCGTCCTCGAAGTTGTGACCCTCCCACGGCATGAACGCGACGAGCAGGTTCTTGCCGAGCGCGAGCTCGCCGTTCTCGGTCGCGGGACCGTCGGCGATGACCTGGCCGACCTCGATCCGCTCCCCCGCCTTCACGATGACGCGGTGGTTGTAGTTCGTGCCCTGGTTCGAGCGGTCGAACTTGCGCAGGTAGTAGCTCTTCGTGCCGCCCTCGTCGAGCTGCACGGTGACCACGTCGGCCGAGACGTCCTGCACCACGCCGGCGCTCTCGGCGATGACCACGTCACCGGCGTCGATGGCCGCGTAACCCTCCATGCCGGTGCCGACGAGCGGCGACTCGCTGCGCACGAGCGGCACGGCCTGGCGCTGCATGTTCGCGCCCATGAGCGCGCGGTTCGCGTCGTCGTGCTCGAGGAACGGGATGAGCGAGGTCGCGACCGACACCATCTGGCGCGGCGACACGTCCATATACTGGACACGGCCGGCGTCGACGAGCTCCACCTCGGAGCCGCGAGGACGGGCGAGCACCTGCTTCTCGGCGAAGCGGCCGTCCGAGGTCAGCGGGGCGCCGGCCTGCGCGATGAGGTACTCGTCCTCTTCGTGCGCGGTGAGGTAGTCGACCTGATCGGTGACCTTGCCGTCGACGACGCGGCGGTAGGGGGTCTCGATGAAGCCGAACGCGTTGATGCGCGCGAAGGTCGCGAGCGCGCCGATCAGGCCGATGTTCGGGCCCTCAGGGGTCTCGATCGGGCACATGCGGCCGTAGTGCGAGGGGTGCACGTCGCGCACCTCGACGCCCGCGCGGTCGCGGCTCAGGCCGCCCGGGCCGAGGGCCGAGAGGCGGCGCTTGTTGGTCAGGCCCGCGAGCGGGTTGTTCTGATCCATGAACTGCGACAGCTGCGACGTGCCGAAGAACTCCTTGATCGCCGCCAGCACGGGGCGGGTGTTGATCAGGGTGTTCGGCGTGATGGCCTCGATGTCCTGCGTGGTCATGCGCTCGCGCACCACGCGCTCCATGCGGCTGAGGCCGGTGCGCACCTGGTTCTGGATCAGCTCGCCCACCGCGCGGATGCGGCGGTTGCCGAAGTGGTCGATGTCGTCGGTGTCGAGACGGATCTCGACCGGCTGGCCGTCGCGCACGCCCGGCAGGAACTCGGTGCCCGCGTGCAGGCCCACGAGGTACTTGATCGTCGCGACGATGTCCTCGAGCGAGAGCACCGAGTCGCTGATCGGCGCGTCGAGGCCCAGCTTGCGGTTGATCTTGTAGCGGCCGACCTTGGCGAGGTCGTAGCGCTTCGGGTTGAAGTAGCTGTTGTCGAGCAGGGCGCGGGCGGCCTCGATGGCCACCTGCTCGCCCGGACGCTGCTTGCGGTAGATGTCCTTGAGCGCCTCTTCCTGGGTGACGATGCCGTCCTTCTCCAGGGTGAGCGCGATCGACTCGTAGCCGGCGAACTCCTCGAGGATCTCCTCGCTCGTCATGCCGAGCGCCTTGAGGAACACGGTGACCGACTGCTTGCGCTTGCGGTCGATGCGCACGCCGACCTGGTCGCGCTTGTCGATCTCGAACTCGAGCCACGCACCGCGGCTCGGGATCACGCGGGCGGTGAAGACGTCCTTGTCGCTCGTCTTCTCCTGGGCGCGCTCGAAGTAGACGCCCGGGCTGCGCACGAGCTGCGACACGATGACGCGCTCGGTGCCGTTGATGATGAAGGTGCCCTTGTCGGTCATGATGGGGAAATCGCCCATGTAGACCGTCTGGCTCTTCAGCACCTGGGTCTCGGTGTTGTAGAACGCCGCCTCGACGTAGAGCGGGGCGGAGTAGGTCTTGCCGCGCTCCTTGCACTCCTCGATGCTGAACTTCTGCTCGTCGAGGATCGGGTTCTCGAAGGACAGCTGCATCGTGCCGGCGTTGTCCTCGATCGGGGAGATCTCGTCGAAGATCTCCTCGAGGCCGCTCTTCAGGGCGATGTCGTCGCGCCCCTCGGCCTGTGCCTGTACGACGCGTTCCTTCCACGCGTCGTTGCCGACGAGCCAGTCGAAGCTCTCGAGCTGCAGTGCCAGCAGGTTCGGCACCGACAGCGTGTCGGAAATCTTGGCGAAGCTCAGCCGCGAGTGATCGCGTCCGTTCTTCGGCGAATTGGTGGAAGATGCGTTGCGCGCAGCAGCCAAGGAAGTAACCTCCGTGGGCCCCGTCGGGCCGTCTGACCTGGACTTGCAGAAATCGCTTCGAGCACGGTGAAGACACTCGTTTTTCGAGTGTGACGGCCGACCGCAATATGAAGGCAGACAGGTGTTCGAGGCGCAACTGATAACTGTAACAGATTCTTTATCGAAACACAAGGCCGATCCGCCGCCGGTAGGGTGACGGGATGAGCGAGGGCCGGACGGACGGGGGCGGATCCGCATCCCCCGGGCGTGCTCGCGCGCATCCGCGGGCTTGCATGCTCTGGACGGCCGCGGTGCTCTTCGCGGCCGTCGTCGCCTTCGGGATCTGGCTGCGGGCCGCCGGGGCGGATCCGCTGCCCGTCGACCGATGGTGGCACGACCTCGCGGGTGTCGCGCCGGACTCCCCCGCCTTCGGCCTCGCCCGGGCGCTCGCCGTCGCCGGCAGCGGCATCGGCGCGGCCTCCTGCACCGCCGCCGCGGTGCTCGCGCTGCTCGGGTTCAGGCGCATCCGCGACGCCGGGGCCGTCGCCACGGCGATGCTGCTCGGCATCCTCGCCTCGGAGAACCTGAAGCTGCTGGTCGCGAGACCGCGCCCCTGGGACGCGCTGCTCGACCCGCCGGGCTTCTCCTATCCCTCCGGGCACTCCATGGGGGCGGCGGCTCTCGCGGTGTCGCTCGCGCTCATCGCCGCGGCGGCCCCGGCTTCTCCGTCGGCCCCTGTCCGACCTGCCCGCCGCCGCGTCGCCTGGGCGATCGCCGCCGCGTGGATCCTGCTCATGATGTGGAGCCGCACCGCGGTGCAGGTGCACTGGCTGAGCGACACGATCGCGGGTGCCGCCCTCGGCATCGCGGCGGCGCTCACCGCCCGCGCGCTCTGGCTCCGGCTCCGCGCACCGCGCGAGCCGGCTGCGGCGCCGTAGCCGTCAGCTCTTCTTCCTGCCGCTGAACCAGGGGAAGAGCGAGCCCACGATGAAGCCGATCAGGAGCAGCGCGATCAGCCAGATCCAGCCGGGCAGCGTGAGCTGCAGGCCGAAGAGGTTCAGCGTGGTGCTGCCGGAGTTGAGGATCGCGAAGATCACGGCGAGCACCACCAGGATGCCCGCGATGATAGCCTTCGCGGCGAAGGATCCGCCCGTCTTCTCGTGCGTCGAACCTGACATCGTGTCTCCCTCGTCGAGGCCTCGTCGAACCGCGTCGTCGCGGCCGATGGCCCTGAGTCTATTCCCGCCCCGACGGCTCGTGTCGGAGGCGCCGCGTAGAATCGCGGCATGAGACTGCCCGAGCCGGTCGTGCTGAGCGACGGCCTCGTCGCCGAGATCGAGGAGGACCGCTGGGTTCCCGGCTCGATCGTGCTCACGGTCGACGGCACTCCGCAGTCCCACGTCAATCTGCGCGACCCGGGCGATCTGTTCTTCGAGTACGTGCGGCGGATCGGGCACGTCGTCGACCTGTTCCGGCTGCCCGGCGCCCCGATCTCGGCGCTGCACCTCGGCGGCGGCGCCTTCACCCTGCCGCGCTACATCGAGGCGACCCGTCCCGGCAGCCGCCAGCAGGTGGTCGAGCTCGAGACCGCGCTCGTCGACCTCGTGCGCGAGGCGGCCCCGCTGCCGAAGCGGGCGAGCATCCGCGTGCGCCACGGCGACGCCCGCGCGGTGCTCGGCCGGCTCCCGGACGGCATGCGGGGCGCCACGGACCTCGTGGTGGTCGACGTGTTCGCGGGATCCCGCACGCCCGCGCACGTCTCGAGCGCCGAGTTCTACGAGCTGATCCGCCCCCTGCTGACGGGCGACGGCATCGTCGTCGTCAACGCCACCGACGGCGCCGGGCAGGGGTTCACCCGGGGGCAGGCGGCGACGCTGCGCTCCGTCTTCGGCACGGTCGCGGCCGTCGGCGAGCCGCAGACGCTGAAGGGCCGCCGTTTCGGCAACGTGGTGCTCGTCGCCTCGGCCGCCGACGCGAGCAGCGGCGGCGGGGCCGACCTGGACTGGCTGCCCCGCCTGCTCGCCGGCGGCCCCCATCCCGCCCGCATGCTCGTGGGCCGCGAGCTCGACGAGTGGATCGGCGGGGCGCGCCCCGTCACCGACGCCGACGCCTCGGCGAGCCCGCTGCCGCCCCGGGAGCTCTTCGATCGTGGCTGAGCTCGAGCAGATCCGCCGGTCGAGCCTGCGTCGTGCTGAGCTTGTCGAAGCATCGAGGCCGAGGAACGACCATGGCTGAGCTCGAGCGGGTGCGCGTCTGGGCCGAGGCGCTGATCCGCATGCACCTCGATCCGCTCTTCGGCGCGGACTCGTGGGCCTTCGGCTTCGACCGCGCCAAGCGGCGGGCCGGCCTCTGCAACTACACGGACCGGCGCATCACGGTGTCCCGGTACCTCGCGGCGAAGTTCGAGGACGACGAGATCCACCAGATCCTGCTGCACGAGGTGGCGCACGCCATGGCCGGCGCCGAGGCGGGGCACGGCCGCGAGTGGAAGCGCATCGCCGCCGAGATCGGCTACGTCGGCGGGCGCACCCACGACGGCGACATCGCGCATGAGCTCGCCCCGTGGCTCGGCGTATGCCCGGCGGGGCACGAGCACGCGCGCTTCCGCAGGCCGACGCGCGAGAGCTCGTGCGGACGCTGCTCGCGGAGGTTCAGCCGCGCGCACCTCATCGCCTGGCGCCCGCGGGGCTGATCCGCAGGCAGATTCAGCCGAAGGCGGCGCGACAGTGCGCGCATTGCTGCTCCACCGGCGCCAGACAGCAATACCTGCACTGTTGTGCGGGGCAGGCGCGGCCGGAAGACGTCAGCGGCCGGGCAGCGGGCGCCGGCTCTGGGTGCGCATGATCTCGTGCAGCAGCTCGAACTCGCCGCCCGGGATCGCCGCGTAGTAGTGGGGGGCGAGGTGGTCGCGCGCCTCGGGCACGATGTCCCCGTCACGGTAGCCGTGGAAGACCCCGCCCGCGCGCCTGATGATGAATGCGCCGGCGGCGACGTCCCACGGATTGGTCTCGAACGAGATCGTGGCGTCGATCCACCCCGCCGCGATCCAGGCGAGCGCGATGCAGGTGCTGCCGAGCCCGCGCACCTGCGCGAAGGCGCGGGTCGCTCGCGCGAACTGCTCGAGGGCGAGGTCGGGCTCGTGCACGAGGTCGCGCGGCAGGGGGAAGTTGAGCGCGACCGTCGCCTGCGCGGGGTCTGCGTGGCCCCAGCTGCGCAGGGGGATCTCGGCGCCGCCCGTCTCGAGGAAGGCCCCGCGGTCGTCCGCGCGGAACAGCTGGTCGTTCGCGGGGTCGTAGATCACGCCCGCCACCATCTCGCCGTCGCGGGCCACGCCGATGCTCACCGCCCACATGGCGATGCCCCGGGCGAAGTTCGAGGTGCCGTCGATGGGATCCACGTACCAGGTGAGGGATCCGCCGCCCTCGTCGGCCCCGCCCTCCTCGCCGACGATGCTCGAGTCGGGGAAGGCGGCGAGGATCGTCTCGCGGACGAGATCTTCGCAGGCCCGGTCGTACCGGGTGACGAGGTCGTGGATCCCCGTCTTGACGTCGACGTCGAGGTCGCGGGAGCGGAAGCCCTCGAGCGCGAGCGCCCCGGCCGCGCGGGCGGCGCGGATCGCCACCTCGGCGGCGTCGCGAACGCCCTGCATCTCGTGCACCGGTCCCCCGTCCTCCTCGCCGCCGACCGCGGCGTCGCGTCCCAGCGTAGCGAGCGCCGAGCGAGCGCGGGCGGGCGACGGATGGGGCCGCTGCCGGCCGCCGCCGGGGGCCGGCGTGAGAGAAAGATATATTGCGGAGTAGAGTTGTTCTTTGGTGAGCCCCCGCGACGGGGCGATGCGATCCGAAGAAAGCTTGGTGCGATGACAGTGAAGGTGGCCCTCGCGGGCATCGGCAATTGCGTGAGTTCGCTCGTCCAGGGCGTCGAATACTATCGGGGAGCCGCGGACGACGAGCAGGTGCCCGGCCTCATGCACGTGCGGCTCGGCGGATACCACGTCTCGGACCTCGAGTTCGTCGCCGCCTTCGACGTCGACGCCGAGAAGGTGGGCAAGGATCTCGGCGAGGCCATCTGGGCCGGGCTCAACAACACGATCAAGTTCTCCGACGTGCCGCCGCTCGGCATCGAGGTGCAGCGCGGCCCGACGCTCGACGGCCTCGGCGAGTACTATCGCGACGAGGTCGAGGAGTCGTCGGCCCCGCCCGTCGACGTCGCCCAGGTGCTGCGCGACACCGGCGCCGACGTGCTCGCCTGCTATCTGCCCGTGGGCAGCGAGCAGGCCGTGAAGCACTACGCCCAGGCCGCGCTCGACGCGGGCGTCGCCTTCGTCAACGCCGTGCCCGTCTTCGTCGCGAGCGACCCCGAGTGGGCGGCGAAGTTCGTCGCGGCCGGGCTGCCCATCGTCGGCGACGACATCAAGAGCCAGGTCGGCGCCACCATCACGCACCGCGTGCTGGCCCATCTGATGGAGAGCCGCGGCATCGCGCTCGACCACACCTACCAGCTCAACGTCGGCGGCAACATGGACTTCAAGAACATGCTCGAGCGCAGCCGCCTCAAGTCGAAGAAGATCTCGAAGACGCAGGCCGTCACCTCGAACATCTCGGCGAACCTCGACACCGACGACGTGCACATCGGCCCGAGCGATCACGTGCCCTGGCTCGGGGACCGCAAGTTCGCCTTCGTGCGCCTCGAGGGCCGCGGCTTCGGCGACGTGCCGATGAGCCTCGAGTACAAGCTCGAGGTGTGGGACTCGCCGAACTCGGCGGGCACCATGATCGACGCGATCCGCAGCGCGAAGGTGGCGAAGGACCTCGGTCTCGCCGGCCCCCTGGAATCCGCCTCGGCCTACTTCATGAAGTCGCCGCCGGTGCAGAAGGCGGATCACGTTGCTCGTGCCGAACTCGAGGAGTTCCTCGGCTCCGCGGTCTGAGCCCGGCGCTCATCTCGACAGGCTCGATGAACGCCTACCGGTCATCGAGCCCACCCCGGTCATCGAGCCCACCCCGGTCATCGAGCCTGTCGAGATGACCGGCCCCCGCTCAGCAGCCGACGGAGGCGAGCGCCTGGCGGAGCAGGCGCCCCCTCCCGCCGACGAGCTCGGCGAGGGTGCCGGCGGCGAGCGCCTGATCCGGCGTCATCCAGGTCACCTCGAGCGCGTCCTGCCGGGGGCTGCACGAACCCGTGACCGGCACGACGTAGACGAGCGAGACCGCGTGCTGCCGCTCGTCCACGTAGGGCGAGATGCCGGGCAGCGGGAAGAACTCGGCGATCTGCGCGGGCACCGGCGACGCCGGGATGAGCGGGAAGGCCATGGGCCCGAGGTCGTTCTCGAGGTGGCGGAACAGCGCGTCCCGCAGCGTCTCGCCGTAGCGCACCCTGCCCGCGACGAGCGCGCGCGTCATCACCCCGTCTGGGGTGGATCGCAGCAGCAGGCCCACCTCGGTGACCAGCCCCTGCCCATCGACGCGCACCGGCACCGCCTCGACGTAGACCACCGGCAGCCGCCCGCGCACGTAGGCGAGCTCGTCGTCGCTCAGCCAGCCCGGGTTCGGGCCGGCGGTGCTCGTGCCGGCGGGTGGCATGTCCTCCGGGTCCGGGGGCATGTCGTCGGGATCGGGCAGCTCGGCGGTGTCGATGGCCATGCCCTCATTCTCCCCTACTCGCGTCGGCGCGTCTGCCGGCCCGCCGGGCTACTTGCCGAGGCGGCGCTGCCGGCGCGAGTAGTCGCGCAGCGCGCGCAGCAGATCGACCTCGCGCAGGTCGGGGTAGAGCGCTTCGACGACGTAGAACTCGCTGTAGGCCGACTGCCAGATCATGAAGTCCGAGAGGCGCTGCTCGCCCGAGGTGCGGATCACGAGGTCGGGATCGGCCTGCCCGCGCGTCCAGAGGTGCTCGCCGATGGTCTCGGGCGCGAGCCGCTCGGCGAGGGTGTCGATGGTGCCGCCTGCGGCCTGATGCTCGGCGATGATGCTGCGCATCGCGGCCGTGATCTCGCTGCGGCCGCCGTAGCCCACGGCGAGGTTCACGTGCATGCCCTCGCGCTCCTTCGTCGCCTCCTCGGCGTCCTGCAGCGCCGTCGCGAGCTCGGGCGAGAGCCCCTCGACGGCGCCGACGTGCTTGACCCGCCAGCCCGGGGTCGCGGCCAGCTCCGCCGCGAGCTCGGCGATGATGTCGAAGAGATCGGCCAGCTCGCCGCCGTCGCGGCCGCTCAGGTTGTCGTTCGAGAGCAGGTAGAGCGTGACCACCTCGATGCCGGCCTCCTCGCACCAGACGAGGAACTCGGGGATCTTGCGCGCGCCGGCGCGGTGCCCGACGGCCGCGCGCACCTGCAGGCGCTGCTTCGCCCAGCGCCGGTTGCCGTCGACGATCACGGCGACGTGGTGGGGCACCCGGGCAGGATCGATCTCGCGACGCAGGCGGCGCTGGTACAGGCGGTACAGCAGCCCGGGGCGCGGCGAGGTTCGCTCGGGGTTCACTCTGCGAGTGTATCGGTCCGACGTGCGCGAATCGGGGTGCCCGCTCAGCGCATGTACACCGGCGCGCGGAGCTCGAGGCGCGGCACCGCCGCGCGCGACGCGGCGCCGAGGCCGCGAGGCCTCGGTCACGGCCGGGCCGTCAGGACCTGCACCGCTCAGCGCATGTACACCGGATCCATGACCACGAGCAGGCACGCCGTCCAGTGGCAGAGGAACGCCAGCACGGTGAGCGAGTGGAAGATCTCGTGGAAGCCGAAGACCCCGGGCACCGGGTTCGGGCGCTTCAGGCCGTACACGACCGCGCCGAGGGTGTAGAGCACGCCGCCGATCACCACGAGCACGAGCGTCGCCACGTTCGCGTTGGCGATGTCGACGATGTACATCACCGCGGCCCAGCCGAGCCCGATGTAGAGCGGCAGGTACACCCACCGCGGCGCGCCGATCCAGAACACCCGGAAGCCGATGCCGAGCAGCGCGCCGGACCAGACGATGATGAGCAGCAGCACGCCCTTGTCGAGCGGCAGCGCGGTGAGCGCGAGCGGCGTGTACGTGCCGGCGATGAGCAGGAAGATGTTGGCGTGGTCGATGCGGCGGAAGATCTTCTTCACGCCGGGGCTCCAGTTGATGCGGTGGTAGAGCGCCGATATGCCGAAGAGCAGGATGCTGGTCGCCATGTACACCGCGGCCGCCCACTTCGCGAGGGTCCCGTCGGCGAGCGAGATGAGCACGATTCCCGCGGCGATCGCGAGGGGGAAGGTCGCGGCGTGGATCCAGCCGCGCCAGCGCGGCTTCGGCTCCGTCGCGACGACGTGACGATCCGCATCCTCGAGCAGCGGAAGGGAGAGACTGTCCGGTTCGGGGAAGGGATGTCTGGTGCGCGCGCTCACCTCATAAGTGTATGGATCGCACAGCTGAGAATCCGCATGAATGTGGGGTTCGTCAGGATCCGGCCGCCGCGGGTTCATCGCTGAGGAGGGTCAGCACAGCCTCGCCGTAGCGCTCGAGCTTCGCCTGACCGATGCCCGGCACGTCGAGCAGCGCCTCGGGGCTCGCCGGCAGCCGCACGGCGAGCTCGCGCAGCGTCGCATCGCCGAACACGACGTAGGGCGGCACGCCCTGCTCGCGCGCCTCGTCCAGGCGCCAGGCCCGCAGCCGCTCGAAGGTGTCGGTCTGGGCCTCGTCGAGACCCGCCACGGCCGCCCGCGTCTTCGCGGGCGCGGCCGCGGACCGTCGCGCGATGACCTCTTCCCGCATCCACACCTCGGCCTCGCCGCGCAGGATCGCCTTCGCGGGCTCCCCGGGCGCCAGGACGCCCCATTCGCCGCGCGCCTCGAGCGCCCCCGTCGCGAGCAGATGCCGCGCCACGCTGCGCCACTGCGTCTCCGAGAGGTCGGCCCCGATCCCCCACGTCGAGATCTCGTCGAGCCTGAGCGAGCGCGAGCGGTCGCTCGCCACGCCGCGCAGCACGTCGATGTGCTGGCCCGCGGCGAAGGTGCGCCCGCGCTCGCGGCCGATCCTGAGCACCGTCGAGAGCAGTTTCTGCGCAGGGATCGTCGCGTCCCAGAGTCGCGGCGGATCGAGGCAGACGTCGCAGTTGCCGCACGGGCTCGAGAGCTCCTGGCCGAAGTAGCGCAGCAGGTACTGCCGTCGGCAGCTCGTCGTCTCGCAGAGCGCGAGCATGTGGTTCAGGTGCGCCGTCTGGTTGCGCTTGGTCGCCTCGTCGCCGTCGCCCGACTCGATCAGCTGCCGCTGCTGCACGACGTCGGCGAGGCCGTAGGCCATCCAGGCCTCGGCGGGTGCGCCGTCGCGCCCGGCGCGACCGGTCTCCTGGTAGTAGCCCTCGACGGACTTCGGCAGGTCGATGTGCGCGACGAAGCGTACATCGGGCTTGTCGATGCCCATGCCGAAGGCGATCGTCGCGACCACGACGACGCCCTCCTCGCGCAGGAAGCGGGTCTGCGCCTCGAGCCGCTGCGACGCGGGAAGTCCCGCGTGGTAGGCGACCGCGTCGACGCCGGCCTCGCGCAGCCACTCGGCGGCCTGCTCGACGCGCTTGCGGCTCAGGGCGTAGACGATGCCCGCCTCCCCCGTGTGCTCGCCGCGCACGAAGTCGACGAGCTGCCGGCGCACCGTGCCCTTGGCCTCGATGCGGTAGCGGATGTTCGGCCGGTCGAAGCTCGACACGAAGTGCCGGGCGCGATCCAGGTGCAGGCGCTCGGCGATCTCGCGGTGCGTCTCGGGCGTCGCGGTCGCCGTCAGGGCGATCCGCGGCACCTCGGGCCAGGTCTCGGCGAGGGCGCCGAGGCGCAGGTAGTCTGGCCGGAAGTCGTGGCCCCACTGCGACACGCAGTGGGCCTCGTCGATCGCGAAGAGCGCGACGCGGCCGCGCTGCAGCAGCTCGACGGTCCCCGGCGCGGACAGGCGCTCGGGCGCGAGGTAGAGCAGCTCGAGCTCCCCCGCGAGGTAGGCGCGGGTCGCCTCGGCGCGCTCCTCGGGGGCCATCGCCGAGTTCAGGGCGGCGGCGCGCACGCCGGCGAGCTCGAGCGCCGACACCTGGTCGTGCATGAGCGCGACGAGCGGCGACAGCACGATCCCCGTGCCCTCGCGGCAGAGCGCCGGCACCTGGTAGCAGATGCTCTTCCCGCCGCCCGTGGGCATGAGCACGACCGCGTCACCGCCGGCGGTGACGTGCCGAACGATCGCCTCCTGATCGCCGCGGAACGACGGGTACCCGAAGACCTCGGCGAGCACCTCGGCGGGGTCTCTGCGGCCACCGTGGCTGCGAGGGTCGTCGCGGCGATCACCGTCGCTCATCTCACCCCCGGGGCTCGCCGGATCCGCCGTCGGCCTCGGGCGCTCCCGCCGCACCGTTCTCACCGGCGGCCGCATCGCGCTCGGCCAGCTCGGCCTCGAGGCTCTGCCGGATCTCCTCCCGGTAGCGGTTGCGGCGCAGCCGGCGCCCCAGGTCCCAGCCGAGCAGGATCACCGCGAGTGCGAAGACCGCCGTCACCAGGAAGCCGATCACGCCCGGGGTCACCGCGTCGGGATCGAATCCCGCGTCCTCCTCGACCGTGCGCGCGACCGTGTAGGCGATGCCCGTCACCACGGCGATGATCGTCATCGCTCCTCCTCCTCGACGCCCTGGAACAGATCGGCCTCGAACTCGCTCGTCGCGACCCGCGACGCCGCGAGCCGGTAGTCCTCGAAGGGCCAGGCCTCGCGCTGCAGCTCGTTCGGCCAGAAGAAGAACGAGCTGTCGGGCGGCACCTGGCTCGCGTGCGCCCGCAGCGCCTCGTCGCGGCGCTCGAAGAAGCGCCCGACCTCGACCCGCGCGGTCGCGTCGGAGGGGCGGCTGACGAAGCGCTTCGCGAGCTCTTCGAACTGCGGGATCAGGGGCGACTCCGGATCCCGCTCCTTCAGCGTCTCGTAGATGCGGGTCATGCGGTCGGGGTTGAAGATCGACTCGTAGTAGAGCTTCCTGATCGCCCAGGGCGGGCCGGCCTCGGGGTAGCTCTCCGCGTCGCCCGACAGCTCCCACGCGAGCCTCGAGATCTCGTGGCAGCGGATGTGGTCGGGGTGGGGGTAGCCGCCCTGCTCGTTGTAGGTGATCATCACGTGCGGGCGGAACTCGCGCACGAGCCGCACGAGCGCCTCGGCCGACACCTCGGCGGGGATCTCGGCGAAGCAGCCCGCGGGCACCGGCTCGCCCTCGGGCGGCAGGCCCGAGTCCTCGTACCCCAGCCAGCGGTGCTGGAAGCCGATGATGTCGCGCGCCTTCTCCATCTCCGAGCGGCGCAGCCCCGCGAGGTCGCGGCGGCTCTTCGGGTCGCGGGCCACCAGCTCGTTCAGCACGTCGCCGCGCTCGCCCCCGGTGCAGCTGACGATCAGCACCTCGGCTCCGAGATCGAGGTAGTGCGCGTAGGTCGCGGCGCCCTTGCTCGACTCGTCGTCGGGGTGCGCGTGCACCGCGATCAAGCGCAACGCCATCGGCGCCTCCCATCTGACTCCCGGCTCGGGCCGGATACGCTGGCAGCAACCCATCCAGTCTAGTCAGCCGAGATTCGGAGGATCCCGTGACCCGAGCCGCGCCGGAGGCCGATCGGCAGAGCGAGCTCGACGACCGTTACGGGCGCGGGCGCAGACGGCGGATCGACCGCAGGCTCGGCTGGGGCGTCGCCGGGGCGCTGCTCGTCGCCGGGCTCGCGTTCCTGCTGTTCGGCGGCTGGCAGACCGGGAGCACGATCGAGTTCCGGGATCTCGCCTACTCCGTCGTCGACGAGCGCACGGTCGAGGTCGACTTCGAGGTGACCGCCCCGCCTGGCTCCGACGTGGTGTGCGCGCTCGAGGCGCTCAGCGAGTCCTACAGCCAGATCGGCTGGAAGGTGCACGAGCTGCCGGCGAGCGATCAGCGCACGCGCCGCTTCACCGACACCCTCGTGACGACGGGGCCCGCGACGACCGGCATCGTCAAGAGCTGCTGGATCCGCTGACCCGGCCGCTCCCGCCCCGCCGGCCCCGCCTCCTCTTGCCGTGCCCTGATAGGCTGGAGAGAGTGCCCCGGCTGCTGCTGGGGTTTCTGCGTAGAGAGGAGCCAGTGTGGCCGAGAACCAGACCTGGCTGACCCAGGAGGCCTACGACCGCCTGAAGCACGAGCTCGACGAGCTCACCGGCCCGGGTCGCCGCGAGATCAGCGCGCGCATCGAGGCGGCGCGCGAAGAGGGCGACCTCAAGGAGAACGGCGGCTATCACGCGGCCAAGGACGAGCAGGGCAAGATGGAGGCGCGGATCCGCGATCTCGAGGAGCTGCTCAAGCACGCGGTCGTCGGCGAGGCGCCCGAGGCGCACGGCGTCGTGGAGATCGGCACGGTCATCACCGCCGAGATCTGGGGCGACGAGGAGCGCTTCCTGCTCGGCAACCGGGAGCTCGCCCACGGCGACCTCGACGTCTATAGCACGGAGAGCCCGCTGGGCGCCGCGATCCTCGGCCTGAACGTGGGCGAGAGCGCGAGTTACGCGGCGCCGAACGGCAAGCAGATCGACGTCAAGATCCTCGCCGTCGAGACCTACACCGGCTGAGCCTCAGTAGCGCTCCCCGACTCTCACCTCGTAGCCCGCGTCGCGCAGGGCCTGCACGACGCTCTGGCCGTGCTCGACGCCGCGGGTCTCGATGTGCAGCTCGAGCTCGACGTCGCTGATGGGCAGCTCGGTGGCGTGCCGCGTGTGCAGCACCTCGACGACGTTGGCGTTCTGCTCGGCGACGATGCTCGCGGTGCGCACGAGCTGCCCCGGCACGTCGGGCAGGGAGATGCGCAGCTTCAGGTAGCGGGACGAGGCGGCGAGGCCGTGGCCGATCACCCGCTGCAGCAGCAGCGGGTCGATGTTGCCGCCCGAGAGGATCGTCGCGACCGGGCCGGTGGCCTTCACCGAGCCGTTGAGCATGGCGGCCACGCCCGCGGCGCCGGCCGGCTCCACGACGAGCTTCGTGCGCTCGAGCAGCATGACGATGGCCCGCGCGATGTCGTCGTCGCTCACCGTGACGATCTCGTCGACGTAGTGCCGCACGTACTCGAAGGTGAGATCGCCGGGCCGCGCGACCGCGATGCCGTCGGCGATCGTGGACCGCGTCTTGATCGTGACCGGGTGCCCGGCGTCGAGCGAGGGCTGGAACGCGGCGGTGTTCTCGGCCTGTACTCCGATCACGCGCAGCGTGCGGCCCTCGCGCTCGGCCCGCAGCTTCGCGGCGGCCGCGACGCCCGAGATGAGCCCGCCCCCGCCGATCGCGACCACGAGCGTCTCGATATCGGGGGCCGCGTCGAGCATCTCGAGGGCGACCGTCCCCTGCCCCTCGATGATGGCGACGTTGTCGAAGGGCGCGATGTAGACCGCCCCGGTGTCCCGCACGAAGGCCTGCGCCGCGGCACTGGTCTCGTCGAAGGTCGCCCCCTCGAGCACGACCTCGGCGCCGTAGTTGCGGGTCGCCTGGAGCTTCGGCAGCGCGACGCCCAGCGGCATGAAGATCGTCGCCTTGATGCCGAGCTCCCGGGCCGCGTACGCGACGCCCTGCGCGTGGTTGCCCGCGGAGGCCGCGACCACTCCCCTGGCGCGCTCCTCGGGCGTGAGCTGCGACAGCCGGTTGTAGGCCCCGCGCAGCTTGTACGCGCCCGTGCGCTGCAGGTTCTCGCATTTGAGATAGACCTTGGGCACGCCCAGGATCTCGGCGAGGAAGCGCGACGACTCGAGCGGCGTGCGCCGCGTCACCCGGTGCACGAGCTCGAGCGCCTGCTCGAAGCCCTCGAGCGTCGGCGGCTCGAAGGCGGTCGCCGCTGCGGTCTGCTCACTCATGCGCGTCTCTTCCTGCTTCTCTGCGGTTCTGGCGCGCGATGCCGCGCGCGCGGTGCTTGGCTTCTCGGTGGGCCTTCTCATCCCTGTGGTACTTGGCCACGGGGTCGGTGCCCGGCACCCATCTTCGCTCGACGATGGCGTTCACCATGACGCTCGCCGCGGCGGCGATCGGCACGGCGAACAGGGCGCCCGGGATGCCCGCGAGCAGCGCACCGGCCGAGACCGCGAGCACGACGCCGAGCGGATGCACCTTCACCGCGTTGCCCATGATGAGCGGCTGCAGCACATGGCTCTCGAGCTGCTGGACCAGGAGCACCACGCCCAGCATGATGAGCGCGTTCAACGGCCCGTTGTAGACGAGTGCGATGAAGACCGCGAGCGCGCCCGTGGTGATGGCGCCCAGGAACGGGATGAAGGAGCCGAGGAAGACGAGGATCGCGATGGGGATCGGCAAGGGGACGCCGAGGATCGCGGCGCCCACGCCGATGCCGACCGCGTCGACGAAGGCGACGAAGATCTGGACCCGCACGTACTGGCCGACCGAGACCCAGCCGGCGAGGCCTGCCGTGTGCACGGGTGCATGCGCGCTGGCCGGGAGGAAGCCCAGCACCCAGTACCAGATCCGCTTGCCGTCGATGAGCAGGAAGATGAGCGAGAAGAGGGTGAGCAGCATCCCCGTCACGAGCTGGCCGGCGGTCGTCGTCACGGCGAGGGCTCCGCTCCAGATCTCATCCTGGTGGCCCTGGATCGTGTTCACGACCTGGTCGATGAAGCCGTTGACCTGATCGGCGGAGAGGCCGAAGGCGGTCTCGAGCCAGAGCACGAAGTCGCTCCACGCCTTCGTCGAGCGCTCCGCCACGTCGCCGAGGCCCTGCCGCAGCTGCGTCACGATGAGCGTCACAAGCGCCGCGATCGCGACGAACAGCGTGAGCAGGGCCGTCAGCACGCCGAGCCAGCGCGGCCAGCCGCGACGCACGAAGAACTGCACGACCGGCTGCAGCAGCGCCGTGAGCAGCACGGCGATGAGGAGTGGGACGGCGAGGATGCGCACCTGCACGATGAGCCAGAGCAGGGCCGCGACCGCGACGCCGATCACGATCAGGCGCCACGACCAGGCGGCCGCGACGCGCACCCCGAGCGGCAGCGCCGTCTCGGCGAACTTCTTGCCGTCGCCCTCGTCGAAGGAGGGCTGTTCGGGCGCTGTCTCGGTCACGGACACATCCTACCGACGGCCCCGGCCCGAGCCCGTATGCGACAGGCCCCCGCGCCCCGGCCGAGGCCGGCGCGCGGGGGCCGCGTCATCGTCGTTCCCGTCTGGTGCGGAACCAGTCGAGCAGCACGGCCGCGAGCAGTACGAGGCCCGTGACGATGCCCTGCCAGAACGCGGAGACCTGGCTGATGGTCAGGCCGTTGGAAATGACGCCGAGCAGGAGCGTGCCGAGCAGGGTGCCGACCATCGAGCCGACGCCGCCGGTGAAGCTCGTGCCGCCGAGCAGCACCGCGGCAGCGGCCACGAGCTCGATCCCGGTCCCCGCCTGGGGAGAGGCCGAGCCGAGGCGGCTCGCTTCGAGGATGCCGGCGAGCGCGGCGAGGCCCGAGCAGATCCCGTACGCCGCGGCCTTCACGGCCCAGACCCGGATGCCCGCGAGACGGGCGGCCTCGGGCCCGCCGCCGACGGCGTACAGCATGCGGCCGAAGCCCGTGTACCTGGTGACGAGGATCGCGAGGACGAGCACGCCGAGGGCGATGATGACAAGCCAGGGCACTCCTGCCACCCTGCCGGACCCGAGGGCGCGCACGGCCTCGAACTCGTAGAGCGAGACTCCGTGGCCCTCGGTCAGCACCAGCCCGGCCCCGCGGAAGAGCGACATGGTGCCGAGCGTGACCACGAAGAAGGAGAGGGCGAGCTTCCCGATGAGGAGGCCGTTGAGCACGAGGCCCACGAGCGCGGCGCCCACGATGACGAGGACGATCGCGATCCAGAACGGGACGCCGGCCACCACCATCTGCCCCATCAGCACCCCGGAGAGCGCCAGCATGCCGCCGACCGACAGGTCGAAGCCCGCGGTGAGCAGCACGAAGGTGAGTCCGACCGCCACGAGCAGCAGCACCGAGTTGGTCTCGAGGATCGTCAGGAAGTTCGCCCAGGTGGCGAAGCTCGGCTGGGTGATCGACAGGAAGACGCACAGCGCGATGAGCAGTGCGACGATCGCCAGGTAGACCCGCATCTGCTCGAACAGGCCGGTCACCGTTCCACGGCCCTTCCGCCCGGGCGCGATCGCGCCCGTCGCCGGGCTCGAAGTCTGATTCATGATGCTTCTTTCCTCCCGCCTGCGCTCAGCAGGCCGATGTTGTCCTCGGTGATCTCGTCGCCCCGGAGCTCTCCGACGATCGCGTGCTCGTGCATCACGAGCACCCGGTCGGCGACGCCGAGTATCTCCGTCATGTCCGAGGAGGCGAGCAGCACCCCCATGCCGGACCGCGCCTGTTCGCGCACGATGTCGTAGATCTCTTCGCGGGCGCCCACGTCGACGCCGCGGGTGGGCTCGTCGAGCAGCAGCACCCGCGGCGAGCTCGACAGCGAGCGCGCGATCACGACCTTCTGCTGATTCCCGCCGGAGAGCGTGGAGACGCCGGCGAGCACGTCGCGCGCCTTCACCCCGAAGCGCGCGATCGCCTCTCGGGTCTCGCGGCGCATGCGGCGGCGGCGCACGAGCCGGTACCAGGGCGGGGAGCCCAGGTGGTAGTTGTTCTCGATCGTGTCGCCGACGATGAGCCCCTGTCCGCGCCGCTCCTCGGGCACGAGGGAGAGCCCCGCGTCGATCGCGCCGCGCACGTTCGACGGCGCGACCGGCGCCCCGCCGATCTCCAGACGGCCACCGTGCCTCGGGCGGAGGCCGTAGAGGCATTCGAGCAGCTCGGTGCGACCCGCGCCGACGAGCCCCGCGAGCCCCACGATCTCCCCGGCGTGGACCGCGAGCGAGGCCTCGGGGCCCTCCTTCTCGACACGGACTCGATCGGCGACGAGCACGGGCGATCCCTGATCGTCCGCGTCCGTGCGCGATCCGCGCTCCTTGGCCTTCAGATCGCGTCCGACCATGAGCCGCACGAGCCGCTCCTCGTCGAGCTCGGAGCTCGCGAGCTCGCCCGCGTAGCGGCCGTCGCGCAGCACGACCGCGCGATCCGCCGTCGTCGTCATCTCGGCGATGCGGTGCGTGATCATGATGGTGGAGAGCCCCTGGTCCCGCAGCTCGCGCACCATCGCGAGCACGGAGACGACCTCCTCGGCGCTGAGCCGGCTCGTCGCCTCGTCCAGGATCAGGACGCGCGGCTCGGTGACGAGGGCCTTCGCGATCTCGACGAAGGTCTGCTCGACCGGGCCCAGCTGCTCGACCCTGCGACGCGGATCGATGCGCGAGAGGCCGAGCCGCTCGAGCAGGGCGCGCGTGCGGGCGATGAGCTCGCGCCGGTTGACGATGCGGGTCGCGTGCCCCCGCATCACCGGCAGCATGACGTTCTCGTACACCGAGAGCGCGGGCACGACGGTCAGCTCCTGGGCGACGAGTCCGATGCCCCGGTCGAGGGCGTGCTTCGGCTCCCCGAAGCGCACCTCCTCGCCGTCGATCTCGATGCGGCCGCCATCGGGCACCACCACCCCGGAGAGCACCTTGGCCAGCGTGCTCTTGCCGGAGCCGTTCTCCCCCGCGAGCGCGATGACCTCCCCGGGCTCGATCGAGAGCGACACGTCGTCGAGTGCGGTGACCGCCCCGTACCGCTTGGTGATGCCCGACAGCGCGATCATCAGCCGCGGACCTGCACGTCGAACTTGGACACGCCGCCGTCCTCGACGATGGAGATGTCGAACTTCTTCTGCAGCATGTCGGCGACGGGGGTCCACTCGTCGGCGTTCTCCGCCGTGATCATCGTGGCCTCCAGGATCACCGTCTCCGGCAGCTTCTCACCGAGGAAGAGCTGGTGCGCGCCCCAGCCGAGCGTCGCGCCCACCTGCACCGGGTGGAAGTCGAAGGTCGCGAGCAGGCGGCCGTCCTTCACCGCGGCGACGCCGTCGGAGTCGCCGTTCATGCCGATGATCACCGGGTCGAAGTCGTCCGACTTCGCCGATGCCGCGCCGATGGCGCTCGGGTCGTTGTAGGCGAAGATGGCCTGGATCTCCGAGCCGAAGCGGGACTTCCACGCGTCGACGATGGGCCGGGCGCCGTCGGCGCTGTCGAGCTCGTTGATCTGCGAGGCGAGGATGGTCTGCCCGCGCTCGGCTGCACCGTCGGCGAAGCCGCGGTTGCGGGCGTCGAGCACGCCGACGCTCGGCAGCCCCTCGATCTGCGCCACGTTGGCGTTCGGGCCGACGGTCTCCTCGATCAGCGCGGAGGCGGCGTCGCCGGACTCGTAGTTCGTCACCTGGAAGTTCGAGGCGTAGGGCCCGCCCTCCGTGGTGTCCTGCACGAGCACCGGGATCCCGGCCTCGTCGGCCTGCTGGATCGCGGGCTGGATGCTCAGCGGATCGAGCGGCCAGATCACGAGCACGTCGATGCCCTGGTTGATCAGGGACTGCACGTCGGAGAACTGCTTGCTGGGGTCGAAGTTCGCATCGGTGACGATGAGCTCCCCGCCGTTGTCCTCCACCGACACGCGGAGCGCGTCCTCGATGGCCTTGTTGTTCGGGTTGGCCTGCACCGCTCCGGCGTAGCCGACGACGAACGAGTCGTCCCCGCCCCCGGTGTCCCCGCCGCCGGCATCGCCCCCGGCGTCTCCGCCGGAGCAGCCCGTGAGCACGAGCGCCGCGCCGAGCAGCACTGCCCCCGCGCTCAGCAGCCTCTTGGTGTATCGCATGGTTCTTCCTTCTCTCTTCGTTGATTTCGGGTAGTGATTGCTGCAATTGGGTAGGGCGGATCGCTCCGCGCCGCTCGAGGCCGGCGGCGCGGGTCGATGTGCCCCGGTGAGATGACTAGAGGATGGTGGCGGTGGTCTCCTCCGCGTTCAGCAGCGCCGTGCCGTAGATCTCGTAGGCGAGCGGCGGCGACACGTAGCCGTGGCGGGCGACGATCGCCTGGTCGCGCCAGAACCGCTGGATGGGGTTGACCTCGGCGAAGACCCCCGAGCCGGCGGCGTTCAGCAGCAGGCTGATCGCCTCGGTGACGTGGTCCACCGCCCAGCCGATGTCGGCTCGCACCCGCGAACGCGTGCAGCGGTCGAGGGGACGGCCCAGCCGGTCGATCGAGTCCATGTCGTCCGCGGCGCGGGCGGCGAAGAGATCGGCGGTGTCGAGCAGCATCGCGGCCTTCGCGATGTCGAGGCGGTAGGCCGTCCAATCGCTGCGCCGTTCGATGCTCGTGTAGGCGATCGGCTTGTGCGGCGTCTTCTCCATCACCAGATCGAAGACGGCCCGGCCGAGGCCGAGCTGCGGCCCGAGCAGGGCGAGCGGCACGGCCACCGCGCGGTACGGCTGGTCCGAGTCGGGGTCGACGTCGGGCACCCTCCGCAGCCGGTGCTCGGGCACGAAGGCGTCCTCGACCACGAGGCAGTTGCTGCCGCTCGAGCGCATGCCGGCGACGTACCAGACGTCCTCGATGCGGTAGTCGGTGGCGGGGATCAGGAACTGGCCCTCGCCCAGCGACTCGCCGTTCTCGTCCTCGAGCAGCACCGCGCCCAGCGCCCAGCTCGAATGCCAGGCCCCCGAGTTGTAGAACCACTTGCCAGACACCCGGTAGCCGCCGTCGACCTTGCGGGCGGTGCCGGTCGGGGTGATGACCACTGAGACGCGGGCGTCGGGATCGTCCGCGAAGATGTCGTCCTGCGCCTCGATCGGGAAGACCCGGGTGTACCAGGCGCCCGAGTTGATGAGCGAGACCACCCAGGCGGTCCCGCCATCGGCGCGGGCGACCTCCCGGCCGACGTCGAGCGCGGCCCGGTGGCCGAGGCCGTAGCCGCCGTAGCGGGTCGGCAGGGACACCTTGAACGCGCCGGCGTCGGCGAGCGCCCGGATGGACTCCTCCGAGACCCTCCGGTTCTCCTCGCCCTCGGCCGCGTTCCCCGCGATCAGGGGGCGGAGCTCGGCGATCCGCTCCAGCAGCGCGGCCAGTTCCGCGGCCTCGCGCTCGGCCACGAGGACCTCGGTCTCTGTCGCAGTCATGCTCATGCTCCGATCGCCAGACGCGGAAGGATCTCCTCGGCCCGGTCACGGAGATACATGACGAAGGATCCGTTGACGTCGACCACCGCGTCGTACTCGTCGTGCACCACGATGGTGGTGGTGCCGAGCTCGATGATGGCAGGGCCCTCGACCTTCGCACCCGGGCCCAGGGTGGAGCCCTGGTAGACGGGCGCCTGCACCATGCGGTTCTCGGTGAGCGACCAGATCTCGCGCTCGGTCACGACGACCTCGGCGTTCGGGTCGACCGTGCTCGCGAGGTCGATGCGGTCGTTCGGCGTGCGGCCGATCGCGGTCAGGCGGATGTTGAGCACCTCGACCGGGGTCTCCTCCGAGAAGTAGCCGAACACCCGCTCGTGCAGTCGGTGGAAGGTCTCCGCCACGGCGGCGAGGTCGGGGGCGGCCGTGCCGTCCTCGGGCAGCTCGACGTTCAGCTCGTACCACTGGTGCAGGTATCGAGCATCGATCGAGGGCACGTAAGAGATGTCGGCCTCGTCGACGCCCTCGCCGAGCAGGGTCTGCCGGCCCTGCTCCATGAGCTCGCTCCAGATCGAGACCAGCTGCGCGGTGTCGAGCTCGTGCAGGCGGCCCTTGATCGCTCGCACGTAGTCGTGCTTGAAGTCGCAGACGAGCATGCCCGCCGCGCAGAAGATCGAGGAGTCGCGCGGCGTCAGCAGCACCGGGATCTCGAGCTCGCGGGCGATGGCCGCCGCGTGGACCGGACCCGCGCCGCCCGCGACGACGATCGGGAACTCGCGCGGGTCGAGACCGCGACGCACGGTGATGTCGCGCACGCCGGTCGCCATGTTGACGTTGACCAGGTGGTAGATGCCGGCCGCGGCCTCCTCGATGCTGATGCCGAGGGGGTCGGCCACGTCGCGCTTGATCGCCTGGCGCGAGGCCTCGCGATCGAGTTTGAAGTCGCCCTGCAGGAAGGTGTCGGCGTCGATGTAGCCGAGCACCACGTCGGCGTCGGTGGTCGTCGCCCGGGTGCCGCCGCGGCCGTAGCACGCGGGACCGGGGTTCGCACCCGCCGACTGGGGGCCGACTCGCAGCAGGCCGCCCTCGTCGACGCCGGCGATGGAGCCGCCGCCCGCGCCGATCGTGTGGATGTCGACCATCGGCAGCGCGATGCTCCAGCGGTCGATGATGCCGTCGGTCATGATGAGCGGCTTGCCGCCCGAGACCACGGCGGCGTCGAAGCTGGTGCCGCCCATGTCGACCGTGAGACAGGAGTCCCAGCCGTGGGTGCCGGTGACGAGGAGCCCGGCGGTGGGCCCGGAGGCCGGACCCGACAGCAGCGACAGCGCGGCGCGCTTCGAAAGCTCCTCGGGGGTCGCGACGCCGCCGTTCGACTGCATGAGCAGCAGCAGGCCGTCGAAGCGGATCTCGGCGAGCTGCTCGGTCAGCGTCGTGAGGTACGAGCTGATGATGGGGCCGGCGTAGGAGTTGAGCACTGCGGTGCTGGTGCGCTGGTAGTAGCGGGCCTGGCTGATGAGCTCGGAGGAGCTCGTCACGTAGGCGTCGGGCATGAGCTCGCGCACGATCTCGGCCGCGGCCCGCTCGTGCTCGCCGTTGGCGTGCGAGTGCATGAAGGAGATCGCGACGGAGGTGACCCCGTTCTCGGCGAAGGTCTGCACGGCCTCGCGCACGTCGTCGGCGACGAACTCGTGCAGCTGGGCGCCCTCCGCGTCGACGCGACCGCGCACCGGCAGCCGCAGGTAGCGCGGCACGAGCGCCTCGGGCTGCTGCAGCCGGTTGTCGTAGGCCTCCTCGCGGGTGCCGTCGCGCAGCACGAGCGTGTCGCGGAAGCCCTCGGTCGCGAGGAGCCCGGTGACAGGGCCGCGGCGGGTCAGCAGCGCGTTCGTGGTGACGGTCGTGCCGTGCACGATGAGGCCGACCCGGGCCACGAACTCCTCGGTGGTGAGGCCCTCGAGCGCCGCGATCTCGTCGAGGCCGGCCCGCACCGCCATCGGCGGATTGCTCGGGATGGACGAGGTCTTGTGGATCCGACGGCGTCCGTCTGGGTAGATGACGAGGAAGTCCGTGAAGGTGCCTCCGACGTCGATGCCGATGCGGATGCTCATGCTCCCGCCTCCTTCTCAGTGCCGCGGAGCGCCTGCGTGGCGTCCGCATCGATCGCGAATGTCTGGGGGTCGACCACCACGCCGTAGGCGTCGCGGGCCTTCTCGACCGAGAGGACCCCGTCGCGCACCTCGGCGGCGACGGTCTCGGCCGGACGGCGCGCCGGATCGCCGTAGCCGGCGCCGCCGCCCGCGAGCGACTCGACCCGTGTGCCGGAGGGCAGCGAGATGATCTCCTTCGAGCCCCACTCGTGCACCCGGCCGTCGGGGTAGGTGACGGTCAGATCGTTGAGCCCGGAGTCGTGCCCGCCGAAGAGGCCCTTCGCCGGCAGCGCGCCCTCGGAGCGCATGTTGTCGGCGAGGGAGGTGCCGAACTGGTTCTCGCCGTAGTTCGTCCACGCCGAGCGCGTGCCGAGTCCGCCGCGGAACTCCCCCGCGCCCGCCGAGTCCGGCAGGAACTCGTGGTACTCGAGGATGTGGGGCGAGCTGAGCTCGAACATCTCGGGGTCGGGCGCGCGCATCTGCCCGGCGGTGCCCGTGAAGCCGAGCGCGTCCCAGCCGTCGGCGCCCTGGCTGCCGCCGGGACCGGTGCGCTGGAACACCGTGAGCACGCCGAACGGCTCGCCGGTTCGCGGGTCGACGCCGTTGGTCGAGGTGCACATGTACTTGTTCCAGCCCGCGGTCACGCGATCCGGCAGCGCCTCGGCGAGCGCCGTGAAGATCGACTCGACGACCTCGTCGGACATCTGGTTGCCGTAGACCGAGGCGGCGGGGAACACCGGGTTCAGGATCGATCCCTCGCGGAACACCGTCTCGATCGGCTCGAACAGCCCCTGGTTGGTGGGGATGTTGATGCCGCCGGCCGCGAGCAGCATGAGGAACGCGATGCGCACCGCGCCCTTCGCCGAGGCCGGGGGCATGTTCGTGATGCCGGGCGCCTGGTCGTCGCACTCCGAGAAGTCGAAGGTGATGTTCGATCCCGCGATCGTGATCTCGACGGCGACGCGGTAGCGCTTCGTCGTGTCGAAGCCGTCGGAGGTCATGAAGCTCTCGCCGCGGTAGACGCCGTCGGGCCAGCGCTCCACTTCGGCCCGCACCTGGCGCGCCGAGCTCTCGAGGATGTAGTTGAAGTGCTCGAGGTAGGAGTCGTAGCCGTAGCGCTCGATCACGTCGGCGAGGCGACCGGCGCCGATCTTGCAGGCGCCCACCATCGACTTCATGTCCTCGATCACGTAGCCGAAGCGGATGTTCGCCGAGAGGAAGTCCCACACGTCCTTGCGGTCGACGCCGCGGTCCGCGAGCTTCACGGGGGGAATGCGCAGCGACTCCTGCCAGATGTCGCGGGCGTTGGGGTCGTAGCCGCCGGCGGTCATGCCGCCGATGTCGGCCATGTGGCCCTTCGCCGCGACCCAGCCGACGTGCTCGCCCCGGCTGAACACCGGCAGGTAGACGCCGGTGTCGGCGTTCTGGTTGCCGCCGTGGTAGACGTCGTTGTGGATGATGACGTCGCCCTCGTGGATGTCGTCGCCGAAGTAGTCGATGATGTACTGCAGCGAGGGGTGGGCGCCGAAGGCGATGATCGCCGCGAACTCGGCCTGCGCCAGCGTGTTCCCGTGCTTGTCGAAGACGACGGTCACGAGGTCGCCGATCTCGTTGAAGATCGGGGAGCGGCTGGAGCGCATGAGGATCGTCGCCATCTCCTTCGCGATGGCGTCGACCCGGCGCTGCAGCACCGATGCGGTGATGGGATTGATTGTCGGCTCAGTCTTCGACGACATGGACTTCTCCCTTCGAAATCCGGTAGAACGCGGTGCGGTGTTCGGAGAGCTTGCGGGCCCCGTCGGAGCCGATGACGAAGGTATCGGACATGTAGCCGCTCACCCCGTGCTCCTCGTCGATGAGCATCGGGTGGATCGCGAAGGTGTTGCCCTCGCCGACCACCTCGTCGCCGCTGTTGGTGTCGTCCTCCACGACGTCCAGGCCGATCCACGGGTACTCGAGCACGTCGATGCCGATGGAGTGGCCCGACCAGTATGCCGACTTGGCGCCGTGCGATTCCACGGCGGCGATGATGGCGCGCTGCACGTCGGCGGGCGACGTGCCCGGGTTCAGCGTCTGCTCGGCCGCGCCGATGCCCGCGGCGACCGCCGCGGCCAGGCGCTTCTGGTCGGCGCTCGGCTTCGCGAAGGTCACCATGCGCGAGAGCTCGGTCCAGTAGCCCATGGGACCCGTGATCTCGAAGGAGAAGGTGTGCACGTCGTGCGTGCCGAGCGCGCGATCGCGCGGCGGCGCGAAGGAGGAGTACTGGGTGCCGTCGCGCAGGGTGTCGTGGTACATCGTGAGGAACAGCGGATCCTCTCCCCCGAGCAGGTGACCGACGCGGTACATCTCCGCACCGATCTCGCGCTCCGTGATGCCGGGCCGTGCGATCTCGAGCAGACGCGAGAAGCACTGGTCGAGGATGTAGGCCGACTCCTCGAGACCCGCGATCTCCTCGGCGCTCTTGACCTGGCGCACCTGATCGAATGCGTGGGTCGCGTCGACCAGCTCGGCACCGGGGAAGGCCCGCTGCAGCGCCAGGTACTCGTCGACCTTGATGATCTGGCCGAGCCCGGTGACGCCGATCCGTCCGACCTTGCCGGCCTTTCCGATCGCCTCGACGAGTCCCTCGCCGATGCTGCCCGGGAAGAGGTAGTCGTCGGTCCAGTCGGCCTGGCGGGCGCGCGCGCCTGCGAGGTTCCCCGACACCACCACCGTGGCGGGCTGCCCCGGGATCTTGACGGCGTGCGCGGAGCGGTGATGCATGTTGTAGTCGGAGACCCAGCGCACCCCGCCCTTGTGCCCCCGGTAGTCGTTGCCGGAGACGACGAGCGCGTCGAAGCCGTGCTCGCGACAGAGGTCGTCCAGGAGGTTCCAGCGGCGATCGCGTTCCGCGTGTGTTGGCATGTGTCTGCGTGTCCTTCGCGTCGTTGGGATGTGTCTGCCGCGGGGGCCGGATGACCGGCTTCGCGTAAGTAAGGACATTAGGAACCTGATTCCCCATTACGCAATCTAACGTGTATAAATTTCCCTATGAGAAACTCTGAAGCTCCGCTCTCATCGGTGGACCGCGCCCTTCGGCTCATCCTGCTGCTTCGCGAACGGGGCTCGCTGAGCGTCACCGAGGCCGCGGCCGAGCTCGACGTCACGCCGCCGACGGCGTACCGTCTGCTCACCTCGCTGAAGAACCAGCAGTTCGCGGCGCAGGATCCGAACCGCAGATATCGTCCCGGCCCGAACCTCGCCTCCGACTCGCGCACCCTGCTCTCGCCCCGCGTGCTGCGCAAGCTGCTGCGGCCCCTGCTCGCGGCGACCCAGGCCCAGGTCCACGAGACGGTGAACCTCTGGATCCTGGAGGGCATCTACGTGCGCAACTTCGACGGCATCGATTCCCCGCAGGAGCTCTCGGTGCGGGCGAGCGCCTACGACCGCGTGCCGGCGTACTGCTCGGCCGCAGGCAAGGCGCTGCTCGCGGCGCTCACCAACCAGGAGGTCGAGCAGATGCACGTGCACGGCCTGCCCAAATGGCGCTCCGAACGCGTCACCTCGATCGCCGCGCTGAAGCGGCACCTGCACACCGTGCGCCAGCACGGCTACGCGACCAACATCGAAGAGGCGATGCAGGGCGTCTGCGGCATCGGGGTCGCCGTCCACTCCCCCGACGGATCGGCGATCGTCGCATTGAGCGGCGCGATCCCGAGCGCCCGCTTCTCGCAGTCCCGGCGCAAGGAGATCGCCGATATTATGATCGAGTCGGCGCAGGCCATGAGCGCGAAGCTCGCCGGTCACGATCCCGGCGAGATCGCCGCCGGATAAGATCCGCGGGCTGCGGATAGCCCGCGCCGATCCGCATTCCTAGTGTGAACACAATCATCACCACTCAGGAAGGCGGAAACGCATATGGCGGAACCCCAGAACCCCGTCGTCATCGTCACCGGAGGAGCGACCCTGCTCGGCGCCGGGATCGTCGAGGCGCTGCGTGCACGGGGAGCCCTCGTCACGATCGCCGACATCGACGAGCCGGGCGGCGCGGCACTCGCGGCGGCCGATTCCGGCGTCGAGTTCGTCGCCGCCGACGTCACCGACGACGCCCAGCTCGAGCGCCTGGTCTCCGGTGTCGTCGAACGCCACGGGCGCCTGGACGGCCTCGTGAACCTCGCCTGCAGCTACGGCGACCGGGGAGCCGACACGAGCCGCGAGGAGTGGCTCGGCACGCTCGACGTCAACCTCGTCGGCGCGGTGCGCGCCTCCGTGATCGCCCGGCCGCACCTCGCGGCCTCCGGCACGGGTGCGATCGTCAACATCACCTCCATCTCGAGCAGGGTGGCGCAGCTGGGGCGCTGGGTCTACCCGGCGAGCAAGGCCGCCCTCGTACAGGTCACGCGCAACCTCGCGCTGGACTTCGCGAGCGACGGCATCCGGGTGAACTCGGTGAGCCCGGGCTGGACCTGGTCGGCGGTCATGAATCAGCTGAGCGGCGGATCCGTCGAGAAGACCGACCGCGTCGCGGCCCCTTTCCACATCCTCGGCCGCGTCGGCCGTCCTGTGGAGGTCGGCAGCGTGGTCGCGTTCCTGCTCTCCCCCGAGGCGAGCTTCGTCACGGGGGCCGACTGGGCCGCCGACGGCGGCTACTCCGCCATCGGACCCGAATCGACCATCAGCACCATCCCGCTGCTCGCCGAATGAGCGGCGCGGACTCAGAAAGGCGCGGATCAATGAAGATCGCAATCATCGGCGCGGGGTTCTCCGGCCTCGCCAACGCACGCGTGCACCGCGAGTTCGGGCACGACGTCACCGTCTTCGAGAAGGCGCCGGACGTCGGCGGGGTGTGGAGCAGCATCCGCCGGTACCCGGGGCTCAGGACGCAGAACGACAAGGGCAGCTACGCGCTCTCCGAGCTGAAGATGCCGAAGGAGTACCCGCAGTGGCCCTCCGGCGAGCAGGTGCAGCAGTACCTGGAGCTCTACGTGCAGGAGTTCGGCCTGGAGCCGGCGCTGCGGCTGTCGACCGAGGTGATATCGGCCGAGCCCGACGAGACCGGCTGGACCCTGACCTTCTCGAGCACCGATCCGGGACCCGTCCACGGTGCGACCGAGACCGAGACCGAGCACTTCGACCACCTGATCGTCGCGAACGGCATCTTCTCCGAGCCCTTCATCCCGCCCTATGAGGGCGTCGAGGTGCTCGAGGCGGCGGGCGGGCGCCTGTGCGCGACCTCCGACGTGCACTCGCTCGACGAGGTGGCGGGCAAGCACGTCATCATGGTCGGTTACGGCAAGTCGGCGCACGACACCGCCGTCGAGGTCGCGAAGGTCGCGGCGAGCACCACCGTGGTGGCCCGCGACCTGCTGTGGAAGGTGCCTCGCTACATCGGCGGCGTCGTCAACTACAAGAACCTGCTGCTCACCCGCCTGGGCGAGGCGCTGTTCCCCTACTCGGACCGCCGCGGCTTAGAGAAGTTCCTGCACGGTGCCGGCAAGGGCATCCGCAACGGCATGATGGGCAGCGTGCAGTCGGTCAGCACCAAGCAGTTGAAGCTCGAGGAGCTCGGGCTCGTGCCGCAGGGCAGTCTCGAGGACATCGCGAAGTCGTCGATCAGCCTCGCGAGCGAGGGCTTCTTCGAGGCCGTCGCCGAGGGGCGGATCGTCGCGCTGCGCGACACGCGGATCGTGCGCTTCGTCGCCGTCGACGGCGCGCCCCATGCGGAGCTCAGCGACGGCCGGGTGATCCGCGCCGACGTCGTGATCTGCGGCACCGGCCACCAGCAGGTGGTCCCGTTCTTCTCGGAGGAGCTGCAGGCCAGGCTGCAGGACGAGAAGGGCAGCTTCGAGCTCTACCGGCACATCCTGCCGCACGACGTGCCGAATCTCACCTTCGGCGGCTACAACTCCTCGTTCTTCAGCCCGCTCAGCGCGGAGACCGGCGCGATCTGGATCGCCAGCTACCTGCACGGCGGCCACCGGGTGCCCCCGGTCGAGGAGCGCCGACGAGCGGTGCGGGAGCGACTCGCCTGGATGGAGAGCCGCACCAAGGGCCACCACGCACGCGGCACCTTCGTCGTGCCCTTCTCGATGCACAACATCGACGACGTGCTCGACGAGGTCGGCCTCAACGTCGGCAAGGGCACGCGCTTCACGCAGTGGCTCGCGCCGGTGAAGCCGAGCGCCTACCGGCGCACCCTGCCGAGGCTGAAGAAGAAGCTCGGGGCCGCCTGAGCGCCGCACGCGAAAGGGGGCTCGGTCGATCGACCGAGCCCCCTTTTCGTCGCTCAGATGAGCAGACTCACCTCTTCGGGGGCGCGGCCGAGCAGCGCGCGCCCGTACATCTCGTAGCCGACGTCCCCCAGGATCAGGGCGTGCCGCGCGGCGACCTCCAGGTCGCGCCAGTGGCGCTGGATCGGGTTCACCTCGGCGAAGGCCCCCGAGCCGTGCACGGTGAGCAGCGAGTCGACCGCGGCCTGCAGGTTCTCGGTGATCCAGCCCGTCTCGGCTCGCATGCGGGTGCGGGTGAGCGCGTCGGGGCTCTCTCCGCGCTCGGCGTAGTCGTCGAGGGTGTCGGCGATGTCGCGCGCGAACTTCAGGGCGGTGTCGATCTGCAGCCGTGCTTTCGCGATGCGCAGCTGCACGGCCGTCGAATCGGCCTGGGTCTCGTAGCTCGTGTACGCGATGCCCTTGCTGAGCGCCTTCTCGCTGACGAGGTCGTAGACGGCCTCAGCCATGCCGAGCTGCGGGCCGATCAGCCAGACCGACAGCGAGGCGACGAAGGCGCTGCGGAAGCCCTGGGCGTTCTCGGTCGCGCCGGTGCCCGACATCGCGGCGTCGTGCCGCAGCACGCGGTGCGCGGGCACGAACACGTCGTCGGCGACGACGGTGCGGCTGTCGGATGACTTCAGCCCCGCGACGAACCAGGTGTCCTCCTCGGAGACCTGGCTGCGCGGCACCGCGAACTGGGCGGTGCCGGCGAACTCCCCGTTCTCGTCGTGGATGGCGGCCGCGATGAGCGCCCAGCTGGTGTAGCCCAGCGCCGAGTTGTAGCCCCACTTGCCCGAGACCCGGTAGCCGCCCTCCACGACGTCGGCGCGCCCGGTCACCGGGATGACGCCGGAGCAGCATGCATCGGGGTCGGCGAGGAACACGTCGTCCTGCGCCTGCTCGGGGAACTGGCCGAGGATCCAGTTGTTGCCGAGGATGATGGCGGTGATCCATCCGGCACCGCCGTCGCCGCGCGCGACTGCGCGCGAGAGCTCCATCTTGTCGCGCACGCCGGCCGCATAGCCGCCGTACCTCTTCGGCAGCGAGGCGCGGAAGGTGCCGATCTCGGCGAGCGCCTCGAACACCTCGGGCGTCACCCGGCGCTGCCGTTCGCCCTCGGATGCGCGCTCGGCGATGAGCGGGCGCAGCTCGTCGATGCGCCGGATCATGGTCGGGATGTCTGGGGCGAACCCGCTGGTGTCACGCATGTGTCTCTACCTCTTCGTATAGCGCTGAAACCGGGCCCCGATGAGGGGCCCGGTTTCAAGCTAACGAAGCACGGGATGAGACGGCTATCCGAGTGTCGCGGATGCTGTCCAGCCGACGGCCTCCGGCGACTCAGACGAGCGGGGTGACGCTATCCCCGTCATCCCGACCCAGCAGCGCCTTGCCATACAGCTCGTACCCCAGCGCAGGCAGGATGAAGGCATGGCGGGCCGCGACCGCCTGGTCGCGCCAGAACCGCTGGATCGCATTCACCTCCGCGAACCCGCCCGAGCCGTGCGCGGTCAGCAGCGTCTCGATCGCCCGGCTCACGGTCTCCGCGGCCCAGCCCACGTAGGCGCGGTTGCGCGCGCGCGTCAGATAGTCGGGGTACTCGCCCGCGGCCGCGGGCTCGTCGATCTCGCGGCACGCCCGCTCGATCATGAGATCGGCCGAGTCGAGCGTCAGCGCCGCCTTCGCGACATCCAACTGGAACGCGACCGAGTCGCTCTTGTGCGCGATGCTCGTGTACGCGATGGGCTTCGCCGCGCCCGCGATGACCTTGTCGAGCACCGCACGCCCGATGCCGAGCTGCGCGCCCGCGAGGATCACGTTCAGCCACGGGATCCAGCCCGCACGGTACACGTTCGGGGTGTCCTCGGTGGTGCCCGGGTACTGGCCCAGGATCGCCGGGGTGCCGCGCAGCACGCGGTGATCCGGCACGAACACGTCTTCGGCGACCCAGGTGTTGCTGCCGCTGGAACGCATCCCCGCGACGTACCAGGTGTCCTTGTAGCCGAGATCCGTCTTCGGGATCAGCAACTGCGCCGCGTCGTCGAAGTTGCCGTCCTCGTCCACGAGCTCAGCCCCGAGGAACGACCACTCGGCGTGCCACGACCCCGAGGCGTAGCCCCACTCGCCGGACACGATGTAACCGCCGGGCACGCGCTTGGTCTTGCCGTTGGTCGCGAGCACGACGGTGACCTTGGTGTTCGGGTCCTCGCCCCACACCTCGTCCTGCGCCTGCTCGGGCAGCAGCGCGGTGAGCCAGCCGGCCATGTTGATCAGCGCCGTGATCCAGCCCGTGCCGCCGTCGCCGCGGCCGACCGCGCGGGCCACGTCCACATGATCCTGCGACAGGCCCTGGAACCCGCCATACTTCTTCGGCTGCGTCACCCGGAACGCGCCGATCGCCTCGAGCGCGTCGATGGACTCCTGCGCCACGCGCCGGTCCGCCTCGCCCTTCGCCCCGTTCGCCTCGAGCATCGGACGCAACTCGTCGATCCTCGCGAGCAGGCCGGGGATATCCGCAGCCAATGTCTGTTCAGCCAATGTAGTTTCCTTTCTCGGTGTCTCCTACGCGCGTCGCTGCGCGCGGTGCGCGTCTGCGCGGTGGTCGTGGTGCGCTCGCGCGCGCGGGTCAGACGGCGGCGATCGCGTCGATCTCGATCTTCGAATCGTTGAACAACGAATACACCCCGATCACCGTCGACGCCGACGGCTCCGGAGCGCTCACCACCCGATCCCGCGTCGTCCGCCACGTCGCCAGCTTCTCCTGATCCAAATGCGTGATGTACACATTCACCCGCACCAGATCCTCGAACGACGCACCCCCGGCCTGAAGCGCCCGCTCCAACTCCGCATAGGTCAACTCGATCGCCCGCTCGAAACTCTCGGGCACCGAACCATCCGCCTCGAAACCGACCGCACCCGACACGAACAGCAGATCCCCCGAAGACACCCGCACACTATCGGAGATCCCCGGAATCACCGGGGCCGGATTGCGATGAATACGATCGTTAGCCATAGTTCTCAGCTCCCTCTCGCCCGACGCGAGGGCGCCCGGCATTCCACTTCGTTCGAGGAGACGGCACGCGAGCCGCGAGGCCGTCGCCGCGGGTCGTCGCGGCCAGCGAAAGCCCACCACAGGTGGAAAAACGTGTCTAGTGAGGCCGAACGTTATTTCTCACAGCGAAACAGCGGTGCCGAGATTTCGCACACTTTGACATAGCGAAACACGAGCGATGGGTATTTCGCTCCGCGATATTTGCGGAGCTTCGATTGACCCTCCCGAACGCGTCTGCGACTCTGCCTGCACCGTATCCTCGGCCGGTTCCGAGCCGGGAGCGCACCATGACCACGATAAGAGAGGAATCCCCATGAGCACCGAGACCGCATATTCGACCGTGGTGATCGAGGGCCCCGGCCGCAACCTGCTGAACCCCGAGAACATGGCGAAGCTCGAGGCGGACCTGCGCGCGGCGGGTGCGGATCCGAACACCTCCGCGATCGTGCTGACCGGTGCCGGCGATGTGTTCTGCGGCGGACTCGACGTGCCCGCGATCAAGGCGGGTGCCGATCCCATCCCCTTCTACTCCGCGCTGGTGGACATCCTCAAGCTGGTGCCGACCCTGCCCAAGCCCGTCGTCGCGGTCGTGAACGGCGACGCCGTCGCCACCGGCGGCGCGCTCGTCGCGGCGAGCGACTACGCCGTCTCGGCGCCCGACGCCATGATCGGCTCGTACGAGGTCAGCGTGGGGGTGTGGCCCATCGTGGCGCAGGTGCCGCTGATCAAGCGCCTGGGCGCGCGCGCCGCGATCCAGAACCTCGCGAGCGGTGAGCCCTTCACCGCCGAGGGCGCGCTCGCCGTCGGTCTCGTGAACGAGGTCGTGGAGAAGGGGCGGCTGCTGGACGCGGCGGGCGACTGGGTCGCCAAGGCGGCCCGTGCCGGTGCGGCGATGGCGACCGGGCGCCCTTCGGTGTACGAGCTCGAGCAGCTCGACTACGACGACGCGCTCGACGAAGCCTTCAAGCGCCTCGCCCAGGCCTACGCCAACAACTGAGCAGCCGCGCGGCCGGGCTCGTGCGGCCCGGCCGCGGCAGGATCTGCAGCATAATACGAAGAGCCGCGGCGCCGGCGACCGGCGATCCGATCAGCGGGAGGATCCGATGCCCAGCACCCCGTACGCCTACACCTCCGTGCTCGACCACCTGCCGACCGAGGAGTCGACCGATCGCGACGACGCCGTCGAGATCGTGAGCCGCAAGTTCACGCCGCACCGCATCGACCCGCAGGGCGAGCGCTTCCGGCTCACCGCCCGCACCGGCGACATCGACGGGGTCGGCCTGCATCACATCGGCTACGGCTCGCCCCTCACCATCGAAGCCGATCCCCTGCGGCAGCGGCACCTCGTGTGCATCCCGCTCTGGGGCAAGGCGGTCCTCGAGATCGGGGACCGGCACTGGTTCTGCGATCCGCAGACCCCCATGCTGCTGCCGCCCGATCGCGAGTTCCGGTTGCACTGGCTCGACGACTCCCCGCAGTTCGTCGTCTCGATACCGAACGAGCGCATCGAACGGGTGGCCGCCGCGATGTTCGGCGAGCCGGGAGCCGCGATCCCGCTTCCTCCGACGTTCACCCTCTCCTCCGGGGCCGGCCGAGCTCTCGCCGCCGAGCTCACCCTCGCCCACGACGACATCAACTCGGGCGCGGCCCGATCCTTCCCCGCCTTCCTCTCGCGCAACGTCGCGGAGGGGCTGGTCGCGCGCATCCTGCTCGGCGCCACGGAGAGCCGACGGGGAGGCGTCTACTCCCGAACCGCGGCGCAGCGCCCGCAGACGAAACTGGTCACGGCCTTCCTCGAGCGCATCGCCTCGCCCGAATGCCTCGAGTCGAGCCCGCTGCAGATCGCCGAGCAGCTGGGGGTGCCGCTGCGCACGCTGCAGGAGAACGTGCAGCGCGAGCTCGGCGTGAACCTCGCGGAGGCGCTGCGACGGAACCGTCTCCGCGCGGCCCGTTCGATGCTGCTGGATGCGGATCCGACGCGCTGCTCGGTGACCGAGGTCGCGATGCGCTGCGGCTTCCGGCACCTGGGGCGGTTCTCCGTGGAGTACCGCGAGGCCTTCGGCGAGAAGCCGTCGGAGACCCTGCGCCTGCTGGCCTGATCCCGGATCCGCGACCGGATCCGCGGCCCCGGCCCGCGCTCAGCGCAGACGGCCGAGCCACTGCCGCACGAGCCGGTCCTTCCGCCCGGTGAACGGCGGCATGATCGTGGGGCCGAGCGTGTCGGGAGTCAGCGGCTTGGCGAGCACGGCCTTCTCGTGGCTGAACACGCGGAACGAGCGCTCGCCGTGGTAGGCGCCCTGCCCGCTCTCGCCGACGCCCCCGAACGGCAGGTCGGGCACGGTGAGGTGCAGGATCGGCGCCCCGAAGGTCAGCGCCCCCGAGCTGGTCTCGGCGGTCCACCGTTGCCGCACCCCGGCGTCGTCGCTGAAGACGTAGGCCGCGAGGGGCTTGTCTCGGCCCGCGACGAAGTCGATGGCGTCGTCGAGATCCGCCACCTCTACGAGGGGCAGGACCGGCCCGAAGATCTCGTCGCGCATCACGGCCGAGTCCCGGTCCGCCACGCTCAGCACGGTCGGCTCGATGAAGCGCTCGGCCGCGTCGCGCCCGCCGCCCGCGACGATCTCGCCGTCGCCGAGGTACGACACCAGCCGCTCGAAATGGGCGTCGTTCACGATGCGGCCGTAGTCGGGGTTGCGGCGCACGGCGTTGCCGTAGAGATCGTGGATCGCGCCCGCGCTCGCGGGCGCCAGCCGGTCGAGCGTCTCCCTCGTGCCGAGCACGTAGTCGGGGGCCACGCAGGTCTGGCCGGCGTTCAGGAACTTCGCCCAGGCGATGCGCTTCGCCGCGGCGGCCGGCGCGACGGTGCCGTCGACGTAGGCGGGCGACTTCCCGCCGAGCTCGAGCGTGATCGGCGTGAGGTGCTCGGCCGCGGCCCGGGCCACGATGCGACCCACGCGACCGCCGCCCGTGTAGAAGATGTGGTCGAAGCGCTGGGCGAGCAGTTCGGCGGTCTCCTCGGCGCCGCCCTCCACGATCGCGATCGCGCGGCGGTCGAGGTACTGCGGCACGAGCAGCGCGAGCGCGGCGCTCGTCGCCGGCGCGAGCTCGCTCGGCTTCACGATCGCGGCGTCCCCCGCGGCGATCGCGCCGACGAGCGGCGACAGGGCGAGCATGAGGGGGTAGTTCCAGGGCGCGATGATGAGCGCCACCCCGAGCGGCTCGGGCACGATGCGCGCCGAGGCCGGCTGGATCGCCGGGGGCGCGGTGACGCGGCGGGGGCGCATCCAGCTCGAGAGGTGCGCGAGCGCGTGGTCGACCTCCCCGATGACGAAGCCGATCTCGGTCAGCTGCGCCTCGGTGCCCGACTTGCCGAGGTCGGCGGCGAGGGCCGCCTCGAAGTCGGAGGCGCGCTCCTGCAGCATGCGGCGCAACGCCTCGAGCTGCCCGCGTCGCCAGGCCTCGGGCCGCGTGATGCCCTGGCGGAAGCCGTGCCGCAGCCCGGTGACGATCGTGGGGATGGATCCGTCGCTCATGCTGCCAAGGCTACCCGGCTCGGCTCGGCTCGTCTTCGGCCGGTCTTCGGCCCGGCCCCGCGCGGTGAGAGCAGCCTTCGGGGGTGAGAGCAGCCCCAGGGGAGGTCCCCCGACGGGTGCTCTCACACCCAAGGGGTGCTCTCACGCCGTCACGCGGGGGCGACGTCAGCCGTGGAGGGCAGCGGGCGAAGCATGAGCGACGCATCGCGTCGCGAACTTCGACCGAGAACGCCGCCCACGGCGGCGTATCGATACAGGCCGCCCGACACGGCGTCAGCCGTGGAGGGCAGCGGGCGAAGCATGAGCGACGCATCGCGTCGCGAACTTCGACCGAGAACGCCGCCCACGGCGGCGTATCGATACAGGCCGCCCGACACGGCGTCAGCCGTGGAGGGCGGGCACTATCAGGTAGATCCCGTAGAGCGCCCCGGCGATGGAGAGCCCGAAGCAGGCGTAGGCCGCGATCGTGGCCCAGCGCGGGCGCCCGAGGTCGTCGACGTCGTCGTCCTCGTCGTCGCGGCTCGGGCCGTCGGGCTCGAAGCTGCCGTCGGCGCGGCGCACCTTCGGCGCGGGGGTGGCGAGGAAGCGGATGCCGAGCGAGTAGAGCGCGACCAGCAGTCCGGACGCCGCGAGCGCGGAGCCGAAGACGATCAGGAACGCCATCCAGTCGATCACGATCCGCCCCTCCCCTTCTCGGCAGCCTTCCGGGAGCGGTCCTCGCGGGCTCGCTTCGCGGCCCGGCGGGCCTCCTTCTCGGCTTTCTCGGCGGCACGGCGCTCGGCCTCCTCCGCCTCCTGGCGCGCCCGCTCGGCGGCGAGCCGCGCCTCCTCGGCCTCGCGCGCGGCCTTGTCCGAGCGCACGGCCGACTGCGCCACGGGGGTGAGCGGCGGCACGGTGCCGGTCTCGGTGGGCACCGGCCGCACCTTGCCGCGGCGGATCCGCACGGCGTAGCCCGACTCGGCCACATCGGGCACGGCGATCGCGTTCGAGGCGTCGACGCGGTTGCGGCGCGAGCGCCAGAAGATGAAGAGGATGAAGCCGAAGCCGAGCACGGCGTCGATGATGACGCCGACCGTGCCGAGATGGGCGATCACCGCGGCGGCCGCGCCGACGATGCCGGCCGCGGGAAGCGTGAAGAGCCAGCCGAGACCGATGCGCCCGACCGTGCGCCACCGCACGCTGGAGCCGCGGCGGCCGAGACCCGAGCCGATGACCGAGCCGGAGGCGACCTGGGTCGTCGACAGCGCGAAACCGAGGTGGCTCGAGGCGAGGATCGTCGCGGCGGTCGAGGTCTCGGCGGCGAAGCCCTGCGCCGGCTTCACCTGGGTGAGCCCGGCGCCGAGCGTGCGGATGATGCGCCATCCGCCCGAGTAGGTGCCGAGCGCGATGGCGAGAGCGCAGGTGAGGATGACCCAGAAGGGCGGCCCCCCGCCCTCGCCGACCTCGGCCCACCCGGGCAGGGTCTGCCCCTGCGCCATCGAGGCCCAGGCCACGAGGGTGAGGGTGATGACGCCCATCGTCTTCTGAGCGTCGTTCGTGCCGTGGGCGAGCGCGATGAGCGACGACGAGACGATCTGGGCGTAGCGGAAGCGACCGCGGCCGTCCTTCTTGCCGTCGTGGCGCCGCGTGATGCTGTAGGCGATCTTCGTCGCGACGAAGGCGACGATCCCGGCGGTCAGCGGGGCGGCGACCATGGGGATCAGGATCTTCGAGAGGAAGACCCCGCCGTTGACGGCGCTGAAGCCGGCGCCGACGATCGCCGCGCCGATGAGCCCGCCGAAGAGGGCGTGCGACGAACTCGACGGCAGGCCGTAGAGCCAGGTCACGAGATTCCACACGATGGCCCCGATGAGCCCCGCGAAGATCATCTCGGGGGTGATGAGCACTCCCCCGTCGCCCTCGTTGATGAGCCCGCCGGAGATGGTCTTCGCGACCTCGGTCGAGAGGAACGCGCCGACGAGATTCAGGATCGCGGCGAGCAGCACGGCCGTCTTCGGCTTGAGCGCCCCGGTCGCGATCGGGGTGGCCATCGCGTTCGCGGTGTCGTGGAACCCGTTGGTGAAGTCGAAGAAGAGCGCCAGCGCGATGACCAGCAGCACGATGAGAGTGAGTTCCACCGGCGTCTTTCGTTCGAAACCTGCGTGAGCGAGCGGTGCCCGCTCACGGGGCGAGACCTCGAATTCATCGAGAATTCACCCACGTCCGCGTGCAGTTCATCTTCGCAATCCCCCGGCATTCCGGTCAAGTCGGGAGCGGGGTGTCGGCAGGTGCCTCACGGCTTCCGCGCACGGGCCGGGAGTAGGATTGAGGCGGATCGATCCCGGAGGAGTGAATCATGAGCGCGTCCCTCACCGACTTCGTGCCCGAGGCGGGCAGCATCACCATGTTCTCGACCGAGTGGTGCGGGTACTGCAAGCGCCTGAAGAAGATGCTCGACAGCGAGGGCATCGGCTACACGGAGGTCGACATCGAGCGCACCGAGGGCACCCCCGAGCTCGTGGAGCAGTTGAACGGCGGCAACCAGACGGTGCCCACGGTGGTCTTCCCCGACGGCAGCGCGGCGACCAACCCGTCGCTGAACGACGTCAAGGCCAGGCTTGGACCAAGGCGCTAAATGCAACGCATCGCGTTGCGCGCCGTATGTCCCGAGCCCGCCCTCGGGCTCGGTTCAAACCCTCAGCCGAAGTTGAGCCGCACCTCCGCATAGCGCCCCTCGGGCACGGTCTTCAGCCGTCCCACCGCGCTCGCGAGCGGCACCATCTCGATCTCGGTGCCGCGCAGCGCGGCCATCGTGCCCCAGTCCCCCCTGAGGACGGCATCGGCCGCGGCGATCCCCGTGCGCGTCGCGAGCACCCGGTCGAACGCGGTCGGCGTGCCGCCGCGCTGCACGTGGCCGAGCACGGTGGCCCGGGTCTCGATCCCGCTGCAGCGCTCGATGAGCGGTGCCAGCACCTCGGCCACGCCGCCGAGCCGGGGCCTGCCGAGCTCGTCGATGCCGTCGGCGATCGTCTGCTCGCCCGAGAGGCGGAAGCCCTCGGCGACGACGACGAGCGAGGAGCGGCCGCGAGCGCGCACCCCGCGCACCCAGTCGCAGACCTGCTCGAGCGTCTCCGGGTACTCCGGCAGCAGGATCACCTGCGCGCCGCCGGCCATGCCGGCGTGCAGCGCGATCCACCCCGCGTCGCGGCCCATCACCTCCAGCACCATGCAGCGGCGGTGCGATTCCCCCGTCGTGCGCAGCCGGTCGATCGCCTCGGCGGCGATCGACACGGCCGTGTCGAAGCCGAAGGTGTAGTCGGTGGCGTCGAGGTCGTTGTCGATGGTCTTCGGCAGCCCGACCACCGGTATCCCGTACTCGTCGAGGATCGCCCCGACGGTCTGCGTGCCGTTGCCGCCGATCAGCATGAAGCCGTCGAGGCCATACGCGGCCGTGCGCTCGCGGAACTCCGCGAGGTCGACGGGCTCGCCGCGGCGCCCCGCGAAGGGCTGCACCCGGCTCGTGCCGAGGAAGACCCCGCCGAGCGGCGAGATGCCGCGCACCGCCGGACGGTCGAGCGGCCGCAGGCGTCCCTGGTGGAAGCCCTCCCAGCCGTCCTCGAAGCCGATCATCTCGATGCCGTGCACCTCGACGCCGCGCAGCACCGCCCCGCGGATCGCCGCGTTCATGCCCGGGCTGTCGCCCCCGGAGCAGACGATACCGATGCGCATGCGTCCAGCCTACGCGGCGAGCGCCCCCCGCAGCACCGAGATGAGGGCGAGCAGCTGCACCGCGTCCTCGTCCTCGCGCGGCGCCTCGGCGCCGTCGAGGGCGCGAGCGGCGAGCCCCGCCTTCGCGTCGATGAGCTCGGCGATCTTCGCGTCGATCGTCTGCGCGGCCACGATGCGCCACGCGGTCACGGGCTCCTCCTGGCCGATGCGGTGCACGCGGTCGATCGCCTGCGTCTGCTCGGCGTCGGTCCAGCTGAGCTCGGCCAGCACGACGTCGGAGGAGGCCTGCAGGTTCACGCCCACGCCCGCCGCGGTGAGCGAGCAGACCGCGACCTGGATCGCCGGATCGTTGTTGAAGGCGTCGATCTGGCTCTGCCTGAACGGCGCGGTCTGATCGCCGCGGATCGAGACGGTGCCGAGCCCGCGCTCGGCGAAGGCCGCCTCGGCGCGATCCATGACGTCGATGTGCTTCGCGAAGAACACGACCTTGCCGACCGAGCGCGCGAGCTGCGCCGCGTAGTCGGCGGCGAGCCCGGCCTTCGCCTGGCCGATCTGGCGCACCATCGTGAAGACGTTGACGCCGTCGCCCGAGGCGTTCGACTCCTCCAGCTCCTGCGCGCACACCATGCGGATGATCGCGTCGTCGCCGAGCTCGCGGCCGATCCGCCCCGCCTTGAGGGTGTTGAAGCGCTGCACGAGCTTCTGCGCGAGCAGCTGCTCGGCCTCACGGATGCCGCGGCCGAGGTCGTCGTCGAGTTCGACCGGCAGGTCGACCACGCGCTTCGAGGGCAGATCCGCCGCGACGTCGATCTTGCGCCGCCGCACGATGCCCATGTCGATGACCGTCTGGCGGGCCTCGGGGTAGAAGCCCGCATCGGCCGGCGTCCAGCCGTTGTTCTCGAGTCTCGCCATGAGCTCCGGGCCGGGCTTCTCGGCGTCGATCCAGCCGAGGAAGCGCCAGATGGCGCGGAAGTCGTCGATGTCGTTGATGAGCGGCGTGCCGGTCAGCGCGAGCAGCAGGGGCCGCCCGCCGGGCTCCCGTTCCCGGATGCTCTCGGCGATCGCCAGCACGTTGCGCGAGCGCTGCGACTGCACGTTCTTGATCATGTGCGCCTCGTCGACCACCATGCCGCGGAAGCCGAAGCGGGAGATCCAGCTCAGGTGCCGGTCGAGGATGTCGTAGTTGACGACGAACACGTCGGCGAAGGCGTCGATGTCGTCCCCGTCGCCGTGGATCACGGTGACGCGGCGATGCGGCGTCCACCGCTCGACCTCGCGCGCCCAGTTCATCTTCACGACGTTCGGCACGACGACGAGCAGCGGGTAGGCCCCCGCGACCGAGGCCGCGATCACCGACTGCGCGGTCTTGCCGAGGCCGGGCTCGTCGGCGAGCAGGAAGCTGCGGTGCCCGTCGCGCACGCTCGCGAGGAAGCGGGCCTGGTGCGCCATGAGCTCCAGGCCGGGAGGAGCCAGGCGATCCGGAACCGGGGGCTCGGGCAGCTCCATGCAGGCGCTGCCGCCGCCGCCCTGCTCGAACGACTTGAGCAGCGGGCCGAGCAGCTCCCAGTTCGCGAGCCGCACCACCGGGGTCGGCTTCGTCGATCGCGTGAGGTCGGGCTCGAGGAACGGGTTCGCGAGCATGCGCTGCTCGATGCGCGGCGGCACGACCTGGCGCTCGGCGAGCTCGGGCGGCACGTAGGCGGCGACGGGCTCGGGCTCGGGCTCATCGGCGGGCAGCTCGATGCCGGCCTGGGCGATCATCTTGCGCTTGAGCGCGCGGGTCGCCTCGCTGATGGTCGCCGTCGGCTCGAGCAGCGTGATGAGGCTCGTATCGCGCGCCGCGGTCTTCGCGAGGATCGCGGCGACGCCGTCGAGCCGCTTCAGCGTCTCGGCGCGCTCGGAGTCGGAGACGCCCTCCTCCGTCTTGACGCGCGCGCGCTCCTCGCGCATGAGCAGTGCGATGACGTGGAACTTGGTGCGGTTCGCCGGGGTCGCCTTGCCCCGCTGCGCGGAGGCCTCCACCTCGCGCACGGCGCGCGCGAGCAGCGGGATGATGCCCTCGTTGTGGGTGTGTCGTCTGCGACCCGCGGTGCGGGTGCCCGTCGACCTGCCCGGCGCCTGGGAGACGGCGGGGGGCGTGGCAGTGGTGAGTGCCATGAAGCTCCTGATCTGAGGAAGCGCAGGCCCGTCGGGGGCTGCGAGGCCGGTGGGCCCCTCGGCCAGACGTCGTGCGCGGCACGGCGGCTCGAGAGGGAATACTGCTACGGCCTGGATCCAGTCTATCACCAGCGGAGGAGTCGAAACCGCCGCGACAACGACGCGATCTCAGACGGAGCGCGACGCGTCCCGTTCCGACAGGATCGCGCGCGTCTCCCGCACGTCCTCGGCCATGCGCTCCATGAGCGCCTCCATGCCGTCGAAGACGATGTTGCCGCGCAGCCGCTCGGCGAACTGCACTCTGATGGGCTCGCCGTAGAGCTCGCCGTCGAAGTCGAGCAGGAAGGCCTCGACCCGCGGCTCGGCGTCCGGCGTGAAGGTCGGGTTGTTGCCCACCGAGATCGCGGCCGGGTGCCGCTCGCCGCGCACCACCGCCCAGCCGGCGTAGATGCCCTCGGCGGGCACCATGCCCTCGATCTCGCCGCCCAGGTTGGCGGTGGGGAAGCCCAGATCGCGGCCGCGCGCGTCGCCGCGCACCACGGTGCCGCGAAGCTCGAGGGGATGCCCGAGCAGGCGCGCCGCGTCGGCGACGTCCCCCTCGGTGATCGCCTCGCGCACCCGAGAGGAGGAGATCCGGCCGAAATCGCCCTCCTCGATGACGTCGATCACCTCGAGCTCGAAGCCGAAGCGCTTCCCCAGCTTCGTGAGCATCGCGGTGTCCCCCGCCCCCTCGAAGCCGAAGCGGAAGTCCGGGCCGACGCTCAGCCGGCGGGTGCGCAGCAGCTTCGAGAGCACCTGCTCGGCGAAGCGCTCGGCGGGGATCTCGGCGAAGTCCTCGGTGAAGGGCACCATGATGCAGGTGTCGATGCCGGACGCGGCGAAGGAGTCGAGCCGCTGCTGCGAGCTCATGAGCGGGTTCAGCGACAGCTCGGGATGCAGCATGCGCTGGGGGTTCTCGAAGAAGGTGAAGACGACCGATTCGAGGTCGTGCTCTGCCGCGAGCTCGCAGGCCCGGGCGAGCAGCGCCTGGTGCCCGCGGTGCACGCCGTCGAACTTGCCGATCGCCACCGAGGTGCCCCGGGGGAAGGCGTCGCTCGGGATCTCGTCGAGGGAGTGGAAGCTGCGCATCACCGCACCTCCGCCTCGGCAGTCGTCCCCGTCCCGGTGCCGCTCTCGGCGCCCGGCCGCCCGTCAGCCGACGCGGCGGGTCCGACCGCGGTGTCCCGCACCGCCGCCTCGGCGGCCTCGCGCTCGCGCTGGCGCACGCCGTCGCGTCGCAGCCAGATCATGCCGAGCAACGGCAGCACCAGCGGGATGAAGCCGTAGCCGAGCCCGAAGTACGACCAGACCGAGTTGTGCGCGAAGAGCGCGGGGGCCGTGTAGCTCAGCACGCCGACCACGAGGACGCCCGCGAACTCGAAGGCGAGGGCCACCCAGGCGACCGCCCGCCAGGCGCCCCGGCGCCGGATGAGGGCGATCGTCGCCACGATGTAGACGATGCCCGAGGCGAGGGAGAGCGAGTAGGCGAGCGGCGCCTCGTCGAACTTCGCGACGATCTGGTAGACCGCTCGCAGGGTCGCCGCGAGCGCGAGGATGAGGTAGACCGCGATGAGCACGCGACCCAGGCCGTCGGTGCGGGGCTTCGCATTCGTCGGCTGCGCATCGCTCGGGTTCACTGGCACGGCTTCCAGCTTAGCGTCGCTTCCTGCCGCTCGAACATGGGGCGGATCAGAACGCTCAGCCCCAGATCACGAGCATGCGGTAGAGCATCACGGCGACCGCGAGGTGCACGAGGATCAGCACCAACTGGCCGGTGCGCTTGCGGTCGATGAGCGCCCAGAGCCCCGCCCCGAAGGGCAGCAGGGTCGCGGTGATGAGGTACATCCAGAACTCGAGCGGATCGCCCCGCGCCGGGTTCCCGGCCAGCGGAGCCACGATCGCGACCACGATCTGCGCGACGAGCAGCAGGCCGACGAGGAGGGTCGCACCCAGCTCGAGGTCCCCCGGCGCCCTGCGCCGCAGAAAGCCGACGAGGCAGACCACGCCTGCGAGCACGGCGACGACGATCTGCGCGATGGCGAACCAGAGGATCATGCGGGGCCCTCCCCCGCCGCCGGGAAGTTCGTCACCACCCTCGTGCGGCCGCCCGTTACCGAGACGAGGCCGACCAGCCGGCCGCTCGGGGCGACCGCGGCGACCAGCGGGGCATCCGCCGGCGTCTCCGCGAGCTGGGTCTCGCCGAGCTCGAGGCGCTTGCCGTGGCCGAGGTCCCGCTCCTGCTCCTCGTCGAGGGCGAGCACGGGGAAGAGCCTGGCGGCCGCGTCGGCGGGGGCGATGAGGGATCCCGGATCCGCCGCCCCGTCGGCCAGCGCCTCGTTCGAGACCGCGTCGCCCACGGCGAAGGGCCCCACCTCGGTCCGGCGCAGCGCCACGAGGTGCCCGCCCACGCCGAGCGCGGCGCCCAGGTCGCGGGCGAGCGCGCGGATGTAGGTGCCCGACGAGCACTCCACCCGGGCGTCGACGTCGATGACCTCGACCGGCAGATCCCCGCCCGAGAGGCCGTGGGCGGCGACGAGGCGCGGCGGCTCGATCTCGAAGGAGCGGATCGTCACCGGGCGCCTCTTCAGCTCGACCTGCTCTCCGGCGCGCACCCGGTCGTAGGCGCGGCGCCCGTCGACCTTGATCGCGCTGACCGCGCTCGGCGCCTGCTCGATGTCGCCGGTGAGCCGGGCGACCTCGGCCGCGATGCGCTCGGGCGCGGCGGCGAGCGCCTGCACCTCGGCCGGATCCGCGATGTCCAGGATCCCGCCCTCCCGGTCGTCGGAGACCGTCGAGACGCCGAGCCTGATCGTCGCCTCGTAGGTCTTGTCGAGGCCGACGAGATGGGTGAGCAGACGGGTCGCGGGCCCCACCCCGAGGATCAGCAGCCCGGTCGCCATCGGATCGAGCGTGCCGGCGTGGCCGACCTTGCGCGTGCCCATGGCGCGGCGCGCCTTCGCGACGACGTCATGGCTCGTCCAGCCCTCGGCTTTGTCGACCAGCAGCAGGCCGTTCGGTGCGTGATCCATCGCGCCCAGCCTACCCGCGCGGCGTCGGGGCCGGGCATCTCGCGGCACCTCGCTAGGCTGGGCGCATGGCCTCCACCACTGCCCCGGCGACGCGCGCGACGCCGTGGCCGGTCGCCCTCATGAGCCGCAAGATCGCCGAGTGGATCGACCGCCTCGGCACGGTCTGGGTCGAGGGCGAGATCACCCAGTGGCAGGTGCGCGGCGGCCATGTCTACGGCAAGCTCAAGGACCTGACGCAGGACGCGACGGTGAGCTTCACGATCTGGCAGTCCGTCGCCCGCGGGCTGAACGGCGACTTCGCGCAGGGCGACCGCGCGATCGCGCTCGTGAAGCCGAACTTCTGGGTGAAGGGCGGATCCCTCACCGTGCAGGTGCTCGAGCTCTCCCACGTGGGCCTCGGCGAGCTGCTGCAGCGCCTCGAGCAGCTGCGGCGCGCGCTGCAGCAGGAGGGCCTCTTCGACGCGGACCGTAAGCGCCCGCTGCCCTTCCTGCCGCAGTGCATAGGCCTCGTCACGGGGCGCGACAGCGACGCCGAGAAGGACGTGATCCGCAACGCGACGCTGCGCTGGCCGGGCGTGCGCTTCCGCGTGCACTACGCGGCCGTGCAGGGCGACCGCGCGGCGGCCGAGGTCACCGCCGGCATCGAGGCGCTCGACGCCGACCCCGAGGTCGACGTGATCGTGGTGGCGCGGGGCGGCGGCGACTTCCAGCACCTGCTGCCCTTCAGCGACGAGCGGGTGCTGCGCGCCGCGGCCGCGGCCACGACCCCGCTGGTGAGCGCGATCGGGCACGAGGCGGATCGCCCGCTGCTCGACGAGGTCGCGGACCTGCGGGCGAGCACCCCGACCGACGCGGCCAAGCGCATCGTGCCCGACGTCGGCGAGCAGCTCGCGATTGTCGACCAGGCGCGCAGCCGCATGAGCGGCCGGCTCGGCCAGCTGCTCGCGCACGAGACCGATCGGATCGCGCAGCTGCGGGCGCGGCCGGCGCTCGCGCAGCCCGGGCGGATCGTCGACGAGCGCGCCGAGGAGCTCGTGCGCTGGATCGCCCGCGGCACCGAGCTGGCCGAGCGCGAGGTGCGGGATCGCGACGCCGAGCTCGCCCACGCCCGCGCGCGCCTGACCGCGCTCTCCCCGCGGGCCACCCTCGACCGCGGCTACGCCATCGCGCAGCTGGTCGGCGCCGACGGGACGCCGGGCGAGGTGCTGCGGGATCCGACCGAGGCCCCCGCGGGCACCGCGATCCGCCTCTCGCTCGCCGGCGGGACGCTCGGCGCTACCAGCACGGGTCGCTCCTGAGCCCGCTCCAGGGGACGCGAATCGTCGTGAGGATGCCTCACGGACGACGATACGCGTCCCCTTGCGGGTGGCGGTCGCAGCACCCAATCGGCGGACACGCGGGCAGCGGCCCCGCTCCCCGCGACGACGCGTCGTAGCCCCCGGCCGCAGCTCGGTCGCATCCGAGCAGGTTAAACTCGAAGCCATGGCAGAATCCACGGCGGCCGATACCGCGTCGCTGAGCTACGAGCAGGCGCGCGACGAACTGGTCGCGGTGGTGAACCGGCTGGAGCAGGGCGGGGCGACCCTAGAGGAGTCGCTGCAGCTGTGGGAGCGCGGCGAGCGACTGGCGGCGCGCTGCGAGGAGTGGCTGCTCGGCGCGCGTCGACGGCTCGAGGCCGCGCGGGCCGGGGCGCAGGCCGCCGAGGACGGCGCCTCCGACGACTCCGAGGGCGACGACTGACCGTGGCCGCGAAGAAGAGCGGCAACATCGTCGCAGAGCTCGGCCGCCCGGAGACGGCGGCGGAGACCGCCGCGCGCAAGGCGCACGACAGCCGCATGTACCGTCAGCGCAAGACGGTCAACAACCTCGTCTTCTCGCTGCTCGTGACGCTCGGCGCGGTGCTCATCATCGTGCTCATGGTGCCGCGGGGCACCGGCGGCTTCGAGGACTACTCGGTCGACGTCGCCGCCGTCGCGAGCACGGACTCGTCGAGCAGCGGCCGGCAGCTCGTCGTGCCCGAGGTGCCCGCCGACTGGAAGGCGAAGCAGGCCGGCCTCCGCGCCGACGGCGGCGTCGAGTACTGGCAGATCGGCTACACCACGTCGAACGAGGCCTACGCCACGGTCGTGCAGGCCTTCGACGCCGAGGGACAGGCGGTCGACGCGCGATGGATCGCCGATCGCCTCGAGCAGCAGACCGCGACCGGCACGGAGACCATGGGCGGCATCGAGTGGACGGTCTACGACCACACGGATCGCAGCCCCGACGGCGCGAACATGCTGTTCGGCCTGGAAGGCCGGGCGGGCGACGCGACGCTGCTGGTCTTCGGCACCGACCGCCCCGAGGTGATCCGCGAGCTCGCCGTCGCGGTTGCGGCCTCTGTGGATGGCGGGGCCGGCGGGGCGTGATCCCGAACACGAGCACGAGAACGAGCACGACGAAACGCTGAAGCCGAGGAGCCGAGATGACCGCTGTCACCCCCCGAGTCACGCCGCAGCAGGCGTGGGACGCCTTCATCGCAGGCAACGAGCGTTTCATCGGCGGCATCTCGAGCCACCCGAATCAGGACGTCGAACGGCGCACCGAACTCGTCAATCAGCAGGCCCCCGACGTGGCGCTCTTCGGCTGCTCGGACTCGCGTCTCGCGGCCGAGATCATCTTCGACTGCGGCCTGGGCGACCTCTTCATCGCCCGCAACATGGGCCACGTGGTCGCCGAGTCGATCACCGCCTCGATGGAGTACGCCGTCTCCTATCTCGGCACCGCCCTCATCGTCGTGCTCGCCCACGACTCCTGCGGCGCGGTCGCCGCGGCGATCGACCAGTCGGGCCGCGCGCCGAGCCCGGTCACCCAGTCGGTGCGCAACACGCTGGCGCCGATCCTGCCCTCCGTCCAGCAGCTGTGGCACCGCGACCATCGTCAGACCCCCTACGCCGAGGCCGGCTCCATCGACGCGAACGCCGTCGGACGGCTGCACCTCGAGGCCACCGTCAACGAGCTGCTGCGCAACTCGCGCGCGATCAGCGACGCGGTGGATCGCGGCGCCCTCGGCATCGTCGGCTGCCAGTACCGCCTCACGGAGGGCCGCGCCGTGCCCTACACGGCGGTGGGGCCGCTCGCGATCGAGCTGGCGCCGCTCGGCTGATCCGCCCCCCTGTTCTCAAGCAACCAACCACGACCAGCGAAGGAAGAACGTGACCGAAAAGCAGCGCGGCGAAAGCGCCGAGATCGAGTACCGCATCGAGCACGACACCATGGGCGAGGTGCGCGTTCCGAAGAACGCGCTCTACGCCGCGCAGACGCAGCGCGCCGTCGAGAACTTCCCCATCTCCGGCAAGGGCCTCGAGCCCGCGCAGATCGTGGCGCTCGCCCGCATCAAGCGCGCCGCCGCGATCGCGAACAAGGAGCTCGGCATCCTCGAGGCCCCCGTCGCCGACGCGATCGTCGCCGCGGCCGACGAGGTCATCGGCGGAGCGCACCACGATCAGTTCCCGGTCGACACCTACCAGACCGGCTCGGGCACCTCGTCGAACATGAACATGAACGAGGTGCTCGCCACGCTCGCGACGAAGCACCTCGGCGCGCCCGTGCACCCGAACGACCACGTCAACGCCTCGCAGTCGTCGAACGACGTCTTCCCGACCTCGGTGCACATCGCCGTGACCGGCGCGCTCATCGAGCAGCTGAAGCCCGCGCTCGAGCACCTGGCCGAGGCCTTCGAGGCGAAGGCCGAGCTGTGGGCCTCGGCGGTCAAGTCGGGCCGCACCCACCTCATGGACGCCACCCCCGTCACCCTCGGCCAGGAGTTCGGCGGCTTCGCCGCGCAGATCCGCTACGGCATCGAGCGCGTCGAGGCGGCCCTCCCCCGCGTCGCCGAGGTGCCCCAGGGCGGCACCGCCGTCGGCACCGGCATCAACACCCCGCTCGGCTTCCCCGAGAAGGTCATCGCCGAGATCGCCGCCTCGAGCGGTCTGCCCATCACCGAGGCGCGCAACCACTTCGAGGCGCAGGCGAACCGCGACGGCCTCGTCGAGGCCTCTGGCGCGCTGCGCACCATCGCGGTCTCGCTGACGAAGATCAACAACGACATCCGCTGGATGGGGTCGGGCCCGAACACCGGTCTCGCCGAGATCCACATCCCCGACCTGCAGCCGGGCTCGTCGATCATGCCCGGCAAGGTGAACCCCGTCATCCCCGAGGCCGTGCTCATGGTGTGCGCGCGCGTCATCGGCAACGACGCGACCATCGCCTGGGCCGGCGCCTCGGGCTCCTTCGAGCTCAACGTGCAGATCCCCGTCATGGGCACCGCGCTGCTCGAGTCGATCCGCCTGCTCTCGAACGCCTCGATCGTGCTCGCCGACAAGACCGTCGCGGGCCTCGAGGCCAACCTCGAGCGCGCCGCGGCTCTGGCCGGCATGAGCCCGTCGACCGTCACGCCGCTCAACCGCCTCATCGGCTACGAGGCCGCAGCGAAGATCGCGAAGCACTCGGTGAAGAAGGGCATCACGGTGCGCGAGGCGGTCATCGACCTCGGCTACGTGGAGCGCGGCGAGGTCTCGGAGGCCGACCTCGACAAGGCCCTCGACCTGCTCTCGATGACGCACCCCGGCGTCGCGAAGTAGAACGCCCCCTCTGCGAAGCAGGATGCCCCGGTCCTCGGACCGGGGCATCCTGCTTCGGCAGGGCGTCAGCCCTGCGGCTCGAAGCGCTCGACCCGCAGCACGCAGCTGAGGTCGTCGCCCGCGACCGGGGCCTCGGCCTTCCAGCTCTCAGTCGCGCCGGCCGCGACCGACGCCACGTCGACCTGCACCAGGCCCCGCGTGTCGCGGTTGCGGTTGAAGGCGACGTAGATGCGATAGCCCTGCGCCGAGGTCTCGGGGTTCGTCACCGTGCCCTCGGCGGTCCAGCCGTCGCCGTCGGCCTCGCAGCGCTCGGTCTCGGCGTCGCCGGCGGCGCCGACGAAACCCGGGACCGCGCCCTGCTGATCCGTGACCGCGACGTAGGCGTCGGCCGTCGCGGCCTCCTCGCCCGAGGCGGTGGCCGCCCCGCCCGCACACGAGGTGAGGGCGAGGGCGACCACGGGGAGCGTCCAGGCGCTCAGCTTCGACTTCACGCCTCCTGCTTCCTCCGGCGGGCGAGGAGCACCAGGCCCGCGGCGAGCAGCAGCGCGCCGACGGCGCCGATCCCGAACAGCGGGGCCGCGGTTCCGCCCGTGACCGCGAGCTTGCCGGTGAGCACCGTCGCCGAGTCCCCATCGGTGACCGACTGGCCGCCGACGGGGTCGTCGCCGTCCGGCGCGTAGCCGATCACGGTGGCGGTGTTCACCACCGAGCCAGCCGTGATGTCGGCGGCCGTGAGCACGTAGCTCGCGGTCGCCTTCACCGACTGGCCCGGGGCCAGCACGCCGGTCTCGCCGGGCCACTGGTAGGTGAGCACCGACAGGCCCGCGAGAGGATCGCTGATGACGACGCCGCTCAGGGTGACGTTCCCGGTGTTGGTGGCCACGAAGGTGTACTCGATGCGGTCTCCCGCGAGCGCCTTCCCGGTCGCACTGCCGGTCTTCACCAGCTCGATCGCCGGTGCGGGCGGCAGCGGGATCGTCGCGCTGTCCTCATCGGTGACGGGCTCCTGGGGGATCCCCTCGCCATCCGGGTTCTCGGGATCGTAGGCGTTCGGCGGCGTGCCGAAGACGGTGGCCGTGTTGTCCACGGCGCCGGCATCGACGTCGGCCTGCGTCAGCGTGTACGACGCGGTCGCCACGACCGACTGACCCGGAGCCAGCACACCCGCGGCACCCGGCCACACGTAGCTCAGCTCGCCGAGCCCCGGCAGCGGATCCACGATCTCCACACCGGTGAGCGTCACGTTGCCCGTGTTGCTCGCCACGAAGGTGTAGGTGACCGTGTCGCCGGCCTTCGCCTCGGCGTCGAGCTCACCGGTCTTCACCAGCGAGATCGAGGGCGACGGGGCGACGGGGATCGTGATGTCGTCACGATCCTCGACCGTCTCACCCGGGATGGGGTCGCCGTCCGGGTTCTCGGGGTCGATCGAATCCGGCGAAGTACCTACGACGACCGCCACGTTGTCCACGTGACCGGCATCGATGTCCGCCTGCGTGAGCGGGTAGACGGCCGTGGCCTCCACCGACTCGCCCGGAGCCAGCACGCCCTCGGCGCCCGGCCACGCGTCGTCCGCGAACACGATCGACACACCGGCGTCGGCCAGCATCTCGTCCGTGATCACGACATCGCTCAGCGTGACGTTGCCCGTGTTCGTGGCCACGAAGGTGTATCCGACCAGGTCACCCGCGTGCTGCGGGGCCGCGGCCAGGTGCTCGCCCGTCTTCACGAGCTGGATGGCAGGCGCCTGATCGACCGGCACGAACGCGGGATCCTCATCGGTGACCGGCTCGCGCGGGATGCCGGGGCCCTCGGGGTCCTCGGGATCGTACGCGTTCGGCGGCGTGCCCTCGGTGCTCGCGACGTTCACGACACCGCCGGCGTCGATGTCGGCCTGGGTGAGCGGATAGACGGCCGTGGCCTCCACCGACTCTCCCGGAGCCAGCACGCCCTCGGCGCCCGGCCAGGCGTCGTCCGCGAACACGATGTCGACACCGGCGGCAGCCAGCATCTCATCCGTGATCGAGACGCCGCTCAGCGTCAGCGCACCGGTGTTGGTCACCGTGAAGGTGTAGGTGACGGTCTCACCGGGGGTCGAGGCGCCGTCCCGCACGCCGTCCTTCTGCAACGAGATGCCTGCCTCGGGATCGAGCGGGATCACGACGGTGTCGTCGTCCTCCACCGGCTCGCGCGGGATGCCGGGGCCCTCGGGGTCCTCGGGATCGTACGCGTTCGGCGGCGTGCCCTCGGTGCTCGCGACGTTCACGACGCCGCCGGCGTCGATGTCGGCCTGGGTGAGCGGGTAGCTCGCCGTCGCCTCCACCGACTCGCCCGGAGCCAGCACGCCCTCGGCACCCGGCCACGCGTCGTCCGCGAACACGATCGACACACCGGCGTCGGCCAGCATCTCGTCCGCGATCGAGACGCCGCTCAGCGTCAGCGCACCGGTGTTGGTCACCGTGAAGGCGTACTCCACCAGATCGCCGGCCACGGCATCGCCTGCCAGCTCGCCGGTCTTCACCAGCGAGATCGACGCGTCGCCCGGGATCGGGAGATCCACGTCGTCCTCGACCGGAGGCAGCGGCGGCGGGGTCTCGCCACCCGGCGGGGTGGGAGGCGTGCCCGTCGCGGAGGCGACGTTGTGCACGTGACCCGCGTCGACGTCGGCCTGGGTGAGCGTGTAGACCGCGCTCGCCTCCACCGACTCGCCCGGAGCCAGCACGCCCGCGGCGCCCGGCCACGCGTCGTTCGCGAACACGATCGACACGCCGGCGTCGGCCAGCATCTCGTCCGTGATCGTGACATCGCTCAGTGTCTGATTACCCGTGTTGGTCACGGTGAAGGTGTAGGTGACCGTGTCGCCCACGACCGCCTCGTCGTCGAACCCGCCGGTCTTCACCAGCGAGAGCGCCGGATCGGCGTTCACGGGGACGGTGGCCTCGTCGTCGTCGTTCGGGGTGACGAACTCGCCCGGGTTCTCAGGATCCGGGATCGTCGAGACACCCGTGGCGATGGCGACGTTGTCGACCCGGCCGTTGTCGATGTCGGCCTGCGTGAGCGGGTAGCTCGCGTGACCGATGACGCTCTGGCCGGCCTGGAGCACGCCGACGTCGCCCGGCCATGCGTCGTCCTCGATCACGATGGTCACGCCGGCCTCGGCCAGCATCTCATCGGTGACCGTGACGCCGCTCAGCGTGACGTTGCCGGTGTTGGTGATCGTAAAGGTGTAGTCCACGAGGTCGCCGGGCTGCGAGGCCGCATCCGTGCCGCCCTCGAGCTCGCCGTCCTTGATCAGCTGGATCGCCGCCGTCTGGGCGAGATCGAGCTGGTTCGGATCGGTGTCGCTCACCTCCTCGCCCGGAACGACCGGTGAATCGGGGTCCGTCGGATCCTCGAGACGATCGGGGCCGGTGCCCACGACCGTTGCGAGGTTGACGATCGATCCGGCGTCGCGGTCGCCCGTCGTCACCGTGTAGGTGGCGGTGCCCGTCACGAACTCGCCCGGGGCGAGCACGCCCTCGGCCGTCGCATCGCTCCAATCGTGGACGATGACGGAGAGGCCGGTGAGCGGGTCGGTGATCACCACGTCGGTGAGCGTCACGTTGCCGATGTTGGTCGCCACGAAGGTGTAGGTGACCGTGGTCTCGTCCTCCGAGAGCGCGCCGGACTTGTCGAGCTCGATCGCGGGATCGGCGTCGGGCCCGGGCACGGTCACCTCGGCGGGCGGCGTGACCGGCGGCTGCGGCGGGTTCTCCGGGTCCGGCCCGGGGGGCGGAGTACCGGTCGCGGTCGCGGCGTTGTGCACGAATCCGCGGTCGACATCGGCCTGGGTGGCCGTGTAGGTGGCGGTCGCCGTCGCGATCTGACCCGGCTCGAGCACGCCGTCGGCGTTGCCGGCCGGCCAGGTGTAGTTCAGCGCGGAAAGGCCCGGGAGCGGGTCGGTGACCGTGACGCCACTGAGCGTGACGTTGCCGGTGTTCTCGATCGTGAAGGTGTAGGTGATCTCATCGCCGAGTTCGTAGGCGTCGACGTCCGCTTCCTTCTCGAGGGTCAGAGCGGGTGCGAGCGCGGGACCGGTGACGGTCGCGTCGTCGGTGTCGGTCACCGGATCGGGGGTGCCGCCGCCCGGCTGGGCGGGAGGCGTTCCGGTAGCGGTCGCCGTGTTGTCGATCTTGCCCGCGTCGATGTGCGCCTGCGTGATGGTGAGCGTGGCCGTTCCGGTGACGGACTGCCCCGGCTGGAGCTCGCCCGGAGCGCCCGGCCAGACATCGAAGGTGACGTCGCTCAGACCTGCCAGCTCGTCGTTGACGTCGACCGCGGTCAGCGGGACATCGCCGTCGTTCTCCACCAGGAAGGTGTACGTGACCGTCTGGCCGACTGCCGAGTAGCTCAGCGGATCGGCGGTCTTCGTCAGGCTGATCGAGGGGTCGGCGGGAAGGACCGGCACGTCCTCCGTGTCACGGTCAGTGACACGGCTCGTTCCTGTGGGAGGGAGACCGTCTGCGGTCGCCTCGTTGTGCACGTTCCCGTTCTCGCGGTCCTCGGCCGTCACCGTGTAGCTCGCGGTAGCGGTCACCGACTCGCCCGGCTGCAGCACACCGGGTGCAGCAGGGTTGGGCCAGACGCCCCAGGTGATGGCGGAGAGCCCGGGCAGCGGATCGGTCAGGCGGACATCGGTGAGCGGGACGATGCCCGTATTCTCGATGGAGAACTCGTAGTCGATCGTGCTCCCGTCTGCCGACAGGGTGCCGACCTTGTCGAGATCGATCGTCGCGCAGTTCGCGTTGACGAGGTCGAGCAGCGTCTGCTGCAGGCTCGCGAGACCGCCGAGGTAGTAGTCGCTGCCCTCGACCGGGCCGGAGACCTGGGGGATCTGCCTGAGCATGGCCTGGTAGGCGTTGGAGCCGGTGCCGCCCAGGTTGTCCGTGACGGCGACGCCGACGATGCGGGTTCCCTCGGCCTTGAGCTGGTTCGCCGCGGTGACGCCGCCGTCGACGATGGCCTGGTTCACCGGGTTGTCGGCGGTGTCCTGGATCATGCCGGGGTGGTTGATCCGCGTCGGGTTGCCGTCCGTCACGAGAGCGAGCATGTCGTAGGACTCGCCGGTGCCGCGAACGGTGTCGAAGGCCGCCTGCCAGTTCGTGTAGTTGGTGCCGGAGCGGCTGAAGGCATCGAGCTTCGCGTGGATCGCGTCGACCCCCGCCTGGGTCTGCACCGAGGTCAGCAGGGGCGGCGTGTTGGCGGCGGTTCCGTCGATCGGCGAGTTCGAGCCGAAGTTGAAGAGCGCGATGCGCACGGGGTAGCCCTGAAGCGCCGTGGCCAGGTCCTTCACCGCGGTCTCTTGAGCGGTGAGCTGCGCGTTCGTCATCGAGGTCGAGTAGTCCAGCTGGATGGCCAGGTCGATGTCGCATCGATCCGCCATCGCCGGGTTCGCCGCCGGGGGCACCGTCGACGTATTCGCCTGGGCGGCGCCCGCGCTTCCGACGACGAGCGACGATGCGATCACCGCCGCAGCCGCGACCGCGCCGGCGGCCCTCTTCATGCGCCGTCTCAGCCGGCCCAGTGGCCGCTGCTGTTCAGCATCGGCGTGAACTTCCGCCATTGATCTCTCCCTGTCGTTCTTCATATGCACCCCGGAAAATGGAGGTGCGGCTCGTGCTTCGGGGTATGCGGAGCCGCACCTCCTGGTAGAGACTCGACCCGCACCGGGGAATGCGGAGCCATGCCTCTCACAGAGAAGAGAGCCGGCGACCCGGCAGAGGTGACGCGCCTCGCGAATATTTCGCTCCCGATGGGTCCCGACCCGTGAGAGACCTGGGAATCCCGCAGAAATCTCTGTCCTCCGCGTCACTTCTGCCGCCGCAGCGACTCTCATGTAATTAGGGGGTGTGTGACTGCCGTCCTCCAGCAGCCGCGACGCTGCAGCCGGACGGGCGGCTCAAAAGGGGAGAGTTTTGGGGAGAGAATTTCGCGCCCCCGCTGTAGGCGGGTCCAGCGACGCCGAGCTGCTGACGCTGCTGCGGGGCGGTGAAGCGGATGCGTACACGGAACTCTGGCGCCGCCATATCCAGCCGGCGCTCAGGTTCGCCGGCCGGCTCGCCCCCGGCAGGGCCGACGATCTCGCCTCAGAGTCGTTCCTCGCCGTCTATCACCAGATCACCGTCGCCGGCAACGGCCCCGAGAGCGCGTTTCGCGCCTACCTCTTCACGACGATGCGGAACATCGCGATGCGCTGGCGGAAGGAGACCGACCTGGTCGAGACCGATCCGGATCTCGACAGCATCGAGCTGGAGGACGGGCTCAGCGCGCTCATCGACCGGAACCGATCGGCGGAGATGCTCGCGGCGTTCCAGGCGTTGCCGGAGCGATGGCAGCGGGTGCTCTGGCTGACCGAGGTCGAGGACGTGCCGCGCCCCGAGATCGCCGCAGAGTTCGGCATCAAGCCGAACGCCGTGTCCGTGCTGTACCGTCGCGCCCGGACGGGGCTGCGGCTGCAGTGGCTCGCGCAGCAGATACCGCCCGCACTGCGCGAGAGCTCCGAGCATGTCGCACGGCTGCTCCCCCAGCTTGTGGTGGAAGGCGGCTCTCCCGATAGGCGCATCGCCGAGCATCTGCGCGAGTGCGGGACCTGTGCGAACCTCGATCGCGAACTCCGCTCCTCCGCGAGGGGCATGCAGCGGACCACGCTCGGCGCGCTCGGGTTCGCGGCGCTCGGCGTCGCACTGCGGCGGCCTCGCAGCTCTCGGCCACCGCGATCGGCGCCGGAGCCGCGACCGCACTGCTCGCGCTGGGCGGCGTCACGCTCGCCGCGAGCCTGGGCGCGTTCATCATCGTCGGCGCACCGCCGATCCTGCCCGCCGAGCAGCCGGCCCACTCGGGGCAGGAGGCTACATCCAGCCAATCCGGGGGCCGTTCCGACCCCGGTCCCGTCGAGGCGCGGGACAAGGGCGCGGACGGTGCCTCCGCTGATGCGGAGGGGGACTCCCCCGCCGGGCAGGTGCTCGGGCGCGGCAACACCGATCCCGCCGTTCCGGCGATGACGGTCGACATGGGGGCACTGCCGGACGACTACTACGTCACGCCGTCGCCGCAGCAGCCGCTTCCTCCAGGGTCGGTTCCGGGACCGATGCCGGCGGGATCGACGCCGGACTCCGAGCTCCGATCCGGGATCGAGACGCCGCTCGTCAGCACCGGCTACCTCGCCCCGGTGCTCAGCGGGACCACCGAGCCCGGAGCCGAAGTGGCGGTGGAGCTGCGCTCCTCGCGACCGAGGCGAACAGCTTCACCGATCCGAGGCTCTACGCCGCGACGGTCGCGGAGAACGGGGACTGGGTCTTCGACACCCCCCTGCTCTTCTCCAACCAGGTCGGCGAATTCGAGTTCCGGGTGTGGGCGCACACCGATGAGGCCTCCTCCCCCGCCGATGTGGGATCCTTCACGATCACCCCGCCTCAGGTCAACGGTGCCTCGATCATCGCCTCCTCCGAGTCGATACCGCTCTCGGAGGCCTCCGACACGGGCTACGTGTACCTGATCACCGGGCCGAGCAACGGCACCGTCTGCCTCACCTCGGTGTTCCCGGGCCAGGCGTTCCAGATCCCGCTCGACGAGAACGGCGAGGCGATCCGCCGCATCCGCTTCACGACGGCGGGCTGGTACTACCTCACCTTCCGCGTGTGCGAGGGCGAACGGCGAGGCACGGCCGCCGAGGTCTACGTCGATGTGGTGGATCCCGACGGTCCGATCTTCGGGCCGTGGGGTCCGGATCCGGCCGATACCGTGATCGAGGTCTCCGAGCCCTGAGGCGGCTCAGCGCGCGGGCTGCTCGAGCCGGCCGAGCTTCTCCAGGGCCGCCTCGAGAGGACCGGGATCCGATGGGGTCGACGTGCTGCGCGCGCCCCGGGCAGCGTCGGCCCGGGCGTCGGCCTCGATCCTGCGCAGCCACTGCTCGCGCTTCGCGGGAGTGCTCGTGCGCACGCTGGTGAAACGGCTGAGGCGCACTGGCCTCAGCCCGCAGAAGCGCAGCGTGGTGCCGCGCACGTGCTTCGCGGTCGTGTCTCCGACGAAGAACAGGTACCAGCGCGGCGAGTCGGAGGTGATGATCACCCGTCCGCTGCGGCCCTTCAGCAGGCCGACCGGCAGGCCGCGCCGGTACTCGAAGGCCCAGCGACGCAGCAGCACCCGGTCGAAGAAGCCCTTGAGCAGCGCTGGGACCGACCCCCACCACACCGGCGTCGCGATGACGATGCTGTCGACGGCCGCGATCCTGCGCGAGGCTTCGATGATGTCGGGCTCCAGTTCCTGCACCCCGCGGTGGCCGTGCAGGAGATTCGGGTCGAACGCGAGCTCGCGCACGGCGAGCAGCTCGGCATCCCCGTGCGCGGCGACGTAGCGGCGCGCGAGCTCGGCGGTGAGCGACTGCGGGTCGGGGTGGCCGTCGATGACGAGAGTAGACATGAGTGCTCCCTTGCATTTCGATGATCTTGACGCTGACCAAATCACTGGACACTGTCAAGATTAGTTAGAATCTTGACTATGTCAAGTTCTGATCGGAGCTATCACCACGGCAATCTGCGGGCCGAGCTCATCGCGGCCGCGCTCGACATGCTCGACACGCAGAGCGCCGCCGGCCTCAGCCTGCGCAAGGTCGCGCAGCAGGCCGGAGTCAGCCACAACGCCCCCTACCATCACTTCGCGGATCGCACGGCGATGCTCGAGGCCGTCGGCGTGGAGGCCATGCGCCGCTTCGTGGCCGCGCAGCGCGAGGCCGCCGAGCACGCCGCGAACCCGCGGGAGGCACTGCTCGACATGGGCGTCGCCTACGTCGGCTGGGCGAGCGCCCATCCCGGGGCCTTCGCGGTGATCTTCGATCCCGAGATCTGCTCACCGGGCGACCCCTCCGAGCAGATGGCGCCCCTGATCCGGGAGAACGAACGGCTGCTGCACGGAGTTGCGCGGGCGGCTGCGGCGCATGCGGCGGGAGGCTCGACGGCAGCCGGCGAGGAGGCCGGTGCTTCGGCGGGTGTGAGCGGCGAGCCTACGGCCGAAACGCACATGGAGCCTCTGGAGGTCGCTCTCTGGGGCATGGTGCACGGCCTCGCGGTGCTGCACATCGCCGGCCACTTCCCCGAAGAGGCGGTACGACCCGCTCTCGAGGCCTCGCTCGCCGGCCTCGGGATCTGAGCCCGGCCTTCACCCATCCGGTACCCTCGCGGGCAGGGGATGGGAAAGGTGCAGCGGGCCCGACGTGGGGATTCGTCGGACCCGCTGCGATGCTCACCGGCACGGGGTATTCAGGGGGATTTGGAGAACCCGGTGCCGATGAGCGGCCGGGGTGCGCGCGGCGAGCCGTCGCGCACCCCGGGTTGTCGCCGCTCGGGCTCGGCCTAGGGGGTTACCGAGTGCTCCCGGCGGCGGCGCTTCAGTGCCAGCATCACGAGGCCCGCGAGCGCGATCCCCGCACCGGCGATGCCGATCACGATGCCGGCCAGTTGACCGCCCGTGAGGGTGAGCCTGCCGCAGATCTCCTCGGTGCACCGGAAGGTGTTGACCGCGGTGATGCTCAGCTGCTGCAGCTCGTCGGCGCTGCCTGCGGTGACGACGGCGGCCTTCTCGAACGAGTCGAAGTCGACGGTCGCGACCGCGGCCCCGCCCGTGTCGACCTCTTCGCCGAAGCAGCGCGTGCCCAGGGGCAGCGCCCGCGGATCGCCCTCGTCGGTGACGAGCATCTTCGTCTGGCCGCCCTTGATCAGCACCGATCCCGAGTACACGGTGGTGCGGATCGTCTCATCGCCCTCGCCGGGCTCCTCGATCTGGCAGGTGACCAGCACCTCGAACGCCACGTTCTTCACGTACTCCACGGCCTTGGCGTCGCCCGTGAGCTGCTTGCTCACGGCCACCGTTCCGGCTGAGTAGAAGTTCGTGAGCGAGGCCCGCTCGACTCCGGCGCGCTGCGCGGCGGCGTCCCACGAGATCTGCACCTCGACCGGGCCGGCGGTCTCGTCCGCACTGCCGCTGCCGGTCTCGGTGATCACGCAGTCCGCGTAAGCGGGGATCCCCGCGATCACCTCGCTGAGCACCTGCGCCGCGCCGTTCACCGGGACCGAGAGGGTGACCTCGGTCGCCGGATCGGCATCCGGGTCCGCGGGATCGGCGAGCTCGACCGGTTCGCCCTCGAACTCGCACACCACCGTGAACTCGAGCACGTCCTCGGCCGCGAAGTCGCCGCCCGCGCCCGTGATCTGCTTCACGATCTGCAGACCGCCGTAGGGCGTGAAGCCCGCGTCGATCGTCAAGTCGTGGGTGTCGCGCCCGAGCACCACCGGATCGGAAGCGCCCGTCGCCGAGTCGGCGTTCGAGTCGATCGCGCGGTCGTCGCCCGCGGTCTGCACCGTGAACTCGCTGCCGTCGGGCTTCACAAAGGTCACCGTGTACCCGGCCTCGTTCGAGGAGCGCAGCTGCGGGAACAGGTACTTCCCATCGGCGTCGGTCGTGGCGCTCAGCGACACCGGGTTGCCGAGGTCGTCGGTGCCCGTGACGCGCACGGTCACACCTGATGCCGCCTGCTCCGCGGCACCTCGCCACTGATCCTGCACGCCGTTGCGGTTGAGGTCCCACCAGGTGTAGTCGCCGATCGACGACTCGATCGCGACCTCGGGCGACTCGGGCGAGCGCACGGCGTTCTCCAGTCCGGTCGCGAAGCCGGTCGCCCGGTTCACGTAGACGTCGCCGCCGCGGTTGTCGAGGCCGACCATGCGAATGGTGAACTGGATCGCCGAGCCGCTGCCGAAGGGACCGGGCCGCTGCACGCGCACCGCCGTCACCTCGGAGGCCGAGGCCGGGCAGGCCGAGGCCGTACCGCTGCCCGACACCACCGCGCCTCCCGCAGGAGCATCGCACCAGACGGTCGCGCCCGAAGCGCCGTTCGAGGCGACGCGCGGGTCGTCCGACGGGTTCGCCGCCTTCGTGTACAGCACCCGCGTCGGCTGGTCGTCGAGATCGCCCTCGGTCACCTCGACCGAATGGAACCGGAACGTGCCGTGGAAGTTCGATCCCAGCGCGCCCTGCTTCGGCAGCACGTCGATCACATCCGGATCGTTCGGCACCGGAGCGTTGCCCGGCAGACGGTTCGAGAAGCGGATCGACCACTCGTTCAGCTCGCGCTGACCCTCTGCAGAGTCGGGGCGGTTGATCTGCACGACCGGGGTGAGCGGCTGCTTCGTGATGCGGATGCCGCGCACGTTCGAGACCTGGATCGGCGCATCGTTGGTGCGCTGCGCCAGCGTCGACGCGTCGTCCTTCGCCCACACCACCACGTCGTTCACGTAGACGCCGTCCTCGGCGGTCGGGTCGACGTTCACCGACATGATGATCGGCTCGATCGCGGTGTTGACCTCGTGGTTCGGCAGCACCCAGCGGATGTAGGTCTCGCCGACATCGCAGGCGGGCCGCTTCGCATCCGCGGGCATGGTCGCCGCGGTCACGCCGGGCACCACGAGCACCGGGGGGCGGGTGGCGGAGGCGTAGATCTGCGAGTCGGGCAGGCAGTCCTCCACCCAGACGTCCTTCAGGATGCCCGGTGTCGCCGCGCCCGAAGTGAGCGACGGGGCGAGACGGTACTGCACCAAGTCGCCGCCCGTCGTTGCCGGAGGGGTATCGGAGAAGGATCCGCTGTCGCCCTTGCGCACCTGCTTGTCGATGCGCGCCTGCGCAAGGGCGAGGATCAGACGATCGCCCGCAGCACCGGTGTGGTCAGCAGGGTTGTAGGTGCTCTGTCTCGGCTCACCCGGCGCGGAGAGCACCTCCTCGAGGGAGAGATCATCGAAGTTGACCCGCTTCTCAGTGCCCCAGTTCGGCAGGATGGTACCGGCCGCCATACCGTTGTCCGCCACTCGCAGCGCGATCGACACGGAGGCGCGGACACCGAGACCCGTCGCGGCATTGGCCTCCACGGCAGGCGGGATCACCATGTGAACCCGTACCCGCGATACCGCAGTGTAGATTCCTTCGGCGGCAAGGCCGGGGTCGTTGCCCGGCACCTCGGAGGGGTCGCTGTACCAGGGGCCCATATCGTCACCGCAGAGGGAAGCCGGTCCGGCACCGCCGGGGGTGGCAGAGTACTGCACGGTGAGCTCGGGCACCTCGGACTTCTCCGTGGCGTAGTACTTCGGCTCGGGCACATTGTTGTACCCCGACACCCACACGCCGTCCCCGTTCGAGGGAACGCGCTGCATGGCGCCGCCGAAGAGACCCGGCCCGAAATCGCCGGTGGCGAGATTCAATTTGGTGTTGTCCCACGCGTCGCAGCCGACCCAGCTCACCTCCGCGGGCAATGAAGGAGTCGAGCCCGCAACGGAAAGTTGCGAGGTGATCATCTGCGTAGGTGCAACGGTGATCCCGCCGCTCAGGCGAGTCGCCCCACCAGGGGGTCCCTCACCCAGAGCCGTGTTGCCGGGCGCGAACAGCGTGGGGCTGATGTTGCCTTCGAGTCCGGGCAAGCCCATGAAGAACTTGTCGAAGCCACCAGGCAACCTGATGAGCGGAGTCGTGGTGCGATAGTCGTTCCAGTTCACCGGCGCGGGGACGCCCGAAGGCAGGTGCGCGGCATCAGCGCCGGGCTGATCGTCCGAGTGCTGCACATCGGTCGCCTGATCGAAGCCGCGGATATCGAGATCGGTGAACGAGTTGTAGGTGCTGAGCGTCCAGGAGTTGTTCGACTCGACACCGAAATCGCGGATGGTCGCGACAGGCGTGTACACCCTGAATGCACTGGAGACCGCATAGGCCGCGTTGCCGGGAAGGGCGTTACCCACCGGATACGAGACCTGGGTCGGATAGGTTCGCAGGGACCAGTCCGCATCGACGATCGTGAACTCCGCCGGCTCGCCCGGCCCGGGCTGATCGATCGTGATCGTCCCCGAGTCGCGCACCGAGTTCGTCTCGGTGAGCGGATAGACCAGCGTGCCGCCTATTTCATGTCCCGGACGGTTGTAGTTCGTATCCAAGTTGGCGAAGACGATCCGGCTGCCGTACTTGTCCGGATCCGCATTCATCGCAGCATGCTGCGCCGAGGTGAGGCTCGGGTACATCGCCTCGGGCGAGAGGTCGTCGACGAAGGTCACATCACCGACGGCGGGCATTGCACCCTTCCCCCCGGCGGGGGCCGAGAACAGCACTGAGTAGTACGTGACCTTGCAGACCAGCGCGCTATCCCACGGGCAGGCAAGATCTGCCGGGCCGCTCACGTACCCGCTGTTCTCCTCCAGTGCGACCCCGTTCTTCGAGATGTCCCACATCAGCCGGGCCGAGGCCTTCACGTTCGGCAGCACGGGCGCGACGGCTCCGTTGTGGCCGTCGGCGGTCAGCTCCGCCGCGAGGATCGGCAGATCCTGCCCCTGATGCGCGACGTTCAGCACCCGCACCGTGACGTCGACGATGTCGGTGCCCGAGCTGATGGTGCCGCGGTTGCAGGTCAGGGTCTGCTCGCCGAGCTCATCGATCGAGGTCGCGGTCAGCGGAATGGTCGGCTCGCCGGCGGTCGCCGGGGAGATCCCGGAACCCGGGCGAGGCGCCCCGTCCTGCGAGCAGAAGCCCGGCAGCTCGACGATCTCCATGCCCTTCGGAAGCTTCAGCATGAAGGTCACGTTGTCCGCCGTGCCCGACGGCACTGCGTACTCGACCTCGTAGGTCACCGTGTCGTTCACGCGCACGATGCCGTTCTTCGGGCCCGAGTCGTTGCCGGGGCCGTCGTCCTGGTTGTTCTCGCCCGTCCATGCGCCGCCGGCGCCGTCGCCGGTGCCGTCGTTCTTGATCCGCACCTTCAGGTCGAGGTCGGGCAAGTTCGGGTCAGGCTCGCCGATGTCGAAGGGACTCGGCTCGCCGGCATCACCCGCGCCGCCGGCTCCCCCACCGGCTTCGCCCTCGGCGCCGGACTGCCCCGTCCCGGACTGCCCGCTGCCGGGCTGCTCGACGCTCGTCCCGGAGCCGGCGTCGCCGCTCCCGTCGGACTCCTCCGCGAAGGCGCCGCTCACCGGCGCGAGCGAGAACGCCAGCGCGAGCGACAGCACCGATGCCGCCACCCGTCGCGAATGCCCCCGCACCGCCGAGCCTCGCTTCGCGCGACGCACCGCGCGCGACTCGATGTTCGTCATTCGTGTCTCCATTCATCTCTCCGAACGGGGTGACCGCTGCACGCAGCGAGATCTTCTCTCCCCGCAAGATGAAGACCGGAGGAGGCCGAGAAGTGTTCGCGACTCGGAGAAAGTTTTTTCGGAATCCCGCGGCGGCGGGCGCGAGCCCATGACGGGCTCTACTCGACGACCACCCAATTCGGCGACTCGTCGCTCTCCCACGGCGGCGGGGGCGGTGGCACGTACTCGAGCGTCGACTCGGGCAGGGGCTCGGCCACCGGCTCGGGCGCGGGTTCGGGCGCAGGAGGCGGCTCGGGCTCCGGGACGACCTCGACTACTGGCGCCGGCGGCTCACGACCGGCGCGACCGGAGGCGGATCCGTCGCGACGGGCGCCGGCTGCTCGGCCCGCGGCCACAGCAGGAACGCCGAGCCCGCGACGACGATCGTTCCCGCGGCGGCGGCGATCCAGCGCAGGGCGGCGCCCCCGCCCTCCCGCGCGGCGGTGGTCGCGGCCTGCCCGGCCGCGCCGCTCGCGCCGACCGGATCCGCCACCGCCGCCGGCATCGCGGCCGATGCCGCGGTTCCGCCGCTCGTGGCCCCGCCCACGGCAGCGGCCGTGCCGAGGCCGAGCCCCGCGGCCGCGGGACCGATCCACGCCCTCATCCGGTCGTTGATGCTCGCGAGCCGCACCTGCTGCTGACGGCACCGCTCGCAGGTGAGCAGATGCGCTTCGACCACCGCGGTCCCGCGCTTGCGCAGCCCGCCGCGCACGAACTGGGCGAGCAGGCCCGCCGCGCTCGCGCACTGAGCCGGCGAGATCTCGGCGTACTGCTGCAGGTAGGCGGAGCGCAGTCCCTCGCGCGCTCGGAAGGCCATCGAGTTCGTCGCCCGGGTGGACACCCCGATGCGCGCGGCGACCTGCACGATCGGCAGCTGCTCGACCTCGGTGAGGTAGAGCACCTGCCGCCACTGCTCGGGCAGCGCGCCGAAGGCTCGGACCAGCTGGTCGCGCTCCGAAAGGGCGCTCACCGGGCTCTCCACCGAGAGCTCGGCCGCCTCCGGCATCTCGTCGACCGGCACCGCGTTGGTCCGCCGATCGAGCGGCGAGACCCGCAGCGCCTCCGATTTGACCGCGGTCAGCAGGTACCCGCGGAACGACTCGACCGGCCCGTGCCCGCCCCGCAGCGCGCGCAGCGTCTTCGCGAAGGCCTCGGCCACGGCGTCCTCGGCGCGGTGCCGGTCGCCGAGCAGGCGGTAGGCGCTCACCATCGCGGCGTCGTAATGCGCCGCGTACAACTCGGCGAAGGCCTCCTTGGCGCGCAACGACTCGACCGGCTCGCCGCGGATGGCATCGCAGAGCTCGGCGTCCCTGCTCGCGATCGCGGCTGCGGCATCCGCGGCGCCCCCGACACCCGCGGCGCCCGGCTCGATACTCGCCCCGGCGCTCCGACCGCGGTGCTTCGCTCTGCTCTCCGCGGAGAACGCATCGGCGCGCTCCCCGGCACGCGCCCCTGCGCGCTCCCCGGTGGTCGACATGGTTACCCCTCGTCGCTGCGCGCCCGTCCCGACTCCCCCCAGTTCCCCGGATCCGGCCGGACGCGTATACGGCCCCCACAGAGCATTATCACCCAGCGCACAGGATCATCAACCCCCGGTGATGACGGCCCGGGCGATCTTCCCCCGGATCTACCCCCTTGACGGGGCCGCCCATCCGCGGTCGCCGAGCCGATCGCCCCGGTCCGGGCGCCTGCCTCAGCCGGCGAGCCCGCCCCTGACGGTGCGCGCGAGCGACGCCGAGCTCGAGGGATGGAAGAGTCCCGCGAGCACGTCGCGGTACAGGCGGGAGAACTCGCTCTCGGCGTCGAAGGCCGTGGCGCCGGTCAGGCGCATCGCAACCTCGACCGCATCTCGCGCCTCGTCGGTGACCCGGTTTCGAGCGGCGGCGAGCGCGAGGAACCAGTCGTCGCGGCCGCGCCGCTCATCGACGTCTCTTGCGAGCACTGCGAGCGTGTCGAGGCTCGCCCGGTGATCGAGCACCGCCTCGGTCAGCCGCGCGGCGACGTCCGGATCCTCGAGTCGCGGCGCCTCTCCCCCGCCGAGCAGCGGCACGACCCGCCGTGCGGCTTCGGTCGCCAGCTCGAGTGCGCGATCCGCGATCCCCGCGTAGACGGCCGCCGTGAGCAGCGAGAACGAGGAGAAGATCGAGAGGATCAGCGGATCGCTGCCATCGAAGGGCGCGATGCGGGCCGTCACGTCCGCCTCGGCGATCCGCACGCCGTCGAGCCGGGTGGTCCAGCTCTGCGTGGCACGCATGCCGAGCGGGTTCCAGGCGCCGGGATGCGAGATCGACCCCTCGGCGAGCTCGCCGCGGTCGCGGCGGACGAAGCCGAAGACGAGCTGCGGCGAGTCGTCGTCAGCAGAGACGAGCTGCGGCGAGTCGCGATCGACCGGGCCGAGTCGCGGATCCGCGCCCTCGACGCCGTCCACGCATCTCGCGTGAATGCCGAGCCTCGTCCACACCGGCGAGAGCGTCGTGAAGATCTTGGTGCCCGTCACCAGGTAGCCGCGCTCGTCGCGCTCGGCGGTCGAGAAGGCGTCGAGCAGCACGGCCTCGTTCCCGGCCTCGGAGATGCCGAAGGCGAAGACCTCGCCCGCCGCGACCTCGTCCAGCACCCAGTCGAGGCGGGCATCGCCGCGATCGTGCAGGAAGCGCGCCACCTGCACCCAGACCAGGTGCATGTTCACGCCGAGCGCGGTGGCCGGTGCGTGGGCGGCGAGGCGGCGCTGGGCGGCGATGAGCGCCTCGAGGCCGAGGCCAGATCCGCCTCGCTCCGCCGGCACCGGCGCGGCGAGGTAGCCGGCGGCCTGCAGTTCGGCGAGATCCTCGGCGAAGAAGGCGTTCTCGGCGTCGTATCGCGGTGCCCGCTCGCGGAAGCGCTCCAGCATCGGCCCCGGCAGCAGCTCTTCGACGGTTCTCGCGCTCACCCCTCCAGCCTATGCGCGCCCGCGGCATTCCCATTCTTCTCCCCGCTGCCCATCCCGATAAGCAGTTGTCACTTCGGTGCAGAATTTCGCCGAATACTGCGTTTATGTGACAACTGTTTGTCGGGGCGGGGAGGGAGGCGCGCCGCGGCGAGGCCGCTACTCCTCGAGCAGGTCCGTGACGAGGGCCGCGATGTCGCTGCGCTCCGAGCGCATCAGCGTGACGTGCCCGAAGAGGGGGTGCCCCTTCAGCTTCTCGATCACCGCCGCGATGCCGTCATGGCGGCCCACCCGCAGGTTGTCGCGCTGCGCCACGTCGTGCGTCAGCACCACCTTCGAGTTCTGGCCGATCCGGCTCAGCATCGTGAGCAGCACGTTGCGCTCGAGCGACTGCGCCTCGTCGACGATCACGAAGGCGTCGTGCAGCGAGCGACCGCGGATGTGCGTCAGCGGCAGCACCTCGACCAGCCCCCGCGCCTCGACCTCGTCGAGCACGTTCTGCGACACGATCGAGCCGAGGGTGTCGAAGACCGCCTGACCCCAGGGGTTCATCTTCTCCTGCTGGTCGCCCGGCAGGTAGCCGAGCTCCTGCCCGCCGACCGCGTAGAGCGGGCGGAACACCATGACCCGCCGGTGCTGCTGCCGCTCGAGCACCGCCTCGAGCCCCGCGGCGAGCGCGAGCGCGGACTTGCCGGTGCCGGCGCGGCCCCCGAGCGAGACGATGCCCACCTGGGTGTCGAGCAGCAGGTCGATCGCGAGGCGCTGCTCGGCGCTGCGGCCGTGCACCCCGAACACCTCGCGGTCGCCGCGCACGAGGCGCAGGCCCGCGGTGCCGCCCTCGCCGCGGTCGACGCGGCCCAGGGCGTGCCCGCGCGGAGAGTTCAGGATCAGCCCGGTGCCGAGCGGCAGATCCGCCGCCGCGTCGACGCCGTCGAGGCGCTCCTCGTCCCAGAGCGTCGCCATCGCCTCCTCGTCGAGGTCGATCTCGGCGACCCCCGAGTAGCTGTCGTCGCTCGCGAGCTCGGCCCGGTACTCCTCGGCGCCGAGGCCGAGCGCCGAGGCCTTGACGCGCATCGGCAGGTCCTTCGAGACGACCGTGACCTCGAGCCCCTCGTTCGCGAGGTTCTGCGCGACCGCGAGGATCCGGGTGTCGTTGTCGCCGAGACGCATGCCGCTCGGCAGGATGTCGAGGTCGCTGTGGTTGAGCTCGACCCGCAGGGTGCCGCCCTGCTCCCCCACCGGAACCGGGAAGTCGAGGCGCAGGTGCTGCTCGCGCAGTCCGTCGAGCAGACGCAGGGCGCGCCTCGCGAAGTAGCCGATCTCGGGGTCGTGGCGTTTCTTCTCGAGTTCGGTGATGACCACGACCGGCAGCACGACCGCGTGCTCGGCGAAGCGGAACAGAGCCCCCGGGTCGCTCAGCAGCACCGAGGTGTCGAGCACGTAGGTGCGCTCGGCCTGCGGCAGTGCTTCGTGCGATCCCGGCGCCGCGGCGGCGGCGCGATCCGCCGTCTCGTCGGCGAGGTTGCGGAGATTCTGGGTGTCGGCCACGGTGACTCCTTCTGCCCGGGGGTTCCGGTTCAGCGGGCGACCGTGTCGTCGGGCGAGGTCACCTCGCCCAAGCGCTCTGCCTGGTGGTTCACACGCTACGCCCGCCGGGCCTCGGCGCCGGGCGCGACACGCGACCGTTTGCGTGAACGTCTCGTTACAGCTCGGCGAAGCGAGAGGCGCGTGAGCCGGCGCGAAAGCATCGCTTTCGCGGGCTCGCGCGGCGCCGTCACAACCGGGCGCAGAAGCGCCCGCGTCGCTGCCTCGCAAAGCGCCGCTTTGCTGTCGATGCAGCAACGCCTACGGAGCGAAGCGAGAGGTCGCCCGCACGAGCGCGTCGACGATGCCCGGCTCGCTCGCGGCGTGCCCGGCGTCGGGGATCAGCTCGAAGGAGGCCTCGGGCCAGGCGCGGTGCAGATCCCAGGCGGTGACGGGAGGCGTGCAGGCGTCGTAGCGACCCTGCACGATGACGCCGGGGATGCCGCTCAGCCGCGAAGCCGCGTCGCGGATCAGCTGCCCCTCCTCGAGCCAGCCGCCGTTCGTGAAGTAGTGGTTCTCGATGCGGGCGAAGGCGACCGCGGCCGCCTCGTCGTCACGCGCCGCGGCGATGCCCACCTCGTCGGGGATGAGCCGGATCGTGGAGGCCTCCCAGACCGTCCAGGCGACTCCCGCTGGCACGTGCACCGCGGGGTCGGGGTCGAAGAGCCTGCGGTGGTAGGCCGCGACGAGGTCGCCGCGCTCGGCCTCCGGGATGACGGCGAGGTACTGCTCCCACGCGTCGGGGAAGAGCTCGGAGGCGCCGTGCTGGTAGAACCAGCGGATCTCGCTCGCCCGCAGCGTGAAGATGCCGCGCAGCACGAGCTCGGTCACGCGCTCGGCGTGGGTCTGGGCGTAGGCGAGGGCGAGGGTCGAGCCCCAGGATCCGCCGAACACCTGCCACCGCTCGATGTCCAGCTGCGCGCGCAGCCGCTCGATGTCGGCGACGAGGTGCCAGGTCGTGTTGGTCGACAGATCCGCGCCGGGGGTGCTCGCGTGCGGCGTGCTGCGACCGCAGTCGCGCTGGTCGAAGAGCACGATGCGGTACTTCGCCGGGTCGAAGTACCGCCGGTGGTCCGGGGTGCAGCCGCCGCCGGGCCCGCCGTGCAGGAAGACGACGGGCTTCCCCGAAGGATTGCCGCACTGCTCCCAGTAGAGCTCGTGGCCGTCGCCCACGGCGAACATGCCGCGCTCGTACGGCTCGAGTGGCGGGTACAGGGTGCGCAGGGCCTCCGTCATGCGATCCACCCTATGCCCGCGGCGGTTCAGGGCCGCGGCCGCCCAGGGCCTTCTTCAAGTCCGTCCTACGCTCTTCCGTGCGCACAGGACAACCGACCTCGTGAAGGCCCCGCCGCGCGCGATGCGTGCCGAGAGGTCGATATTCGTGGCGTCCCCCGAGCAACACCACGAATATTGACCTCTCGGCGCGATTCACCGCGGAACTTCCAGGGTTCGGGATCCCGCAGGCGGCAGGCGGGCAGACGGGCAGGCGGGCGGGCGGTGATTCGGGTGCGCACAGGATGACGGACCTGAGGAAGACCCTGGCCGACATCCGAGTTCAGGATCGCTTCAGCCCGCGAGCTCCCGCACCACCTCGTCGGCGGTCAGCACCCGTCCGAAGAAGGTGCCGATCGCCGCCTCCGTCGCCTGCTGCGCGCCGGGTAGCAGGGCGCCGGTCGCATCCGATACGAAGGCCACCCGGTAGTCACGCATGAAGGCGCTGCGGGCGGTCGACTCGCAGCAGACCTCGGTGAGCGTGCCCGTGATGATCACGGTATCGATGCCGTTCAGGCCGCGGATCGACCGCAGCACGGAGTCGAGGCGCGTGTTGTGGAAGGCATCGTAGCGATGCTTCGGGATCACCGGCTCACCCGGCCGGGGCGCGAGTTCGTCAATGATCTCGACCCCGTCGGTGCCGGCTCGCATGCCCACGCTCAGCAGCTTGGGGTTGTAGGCCGTCTCGAGCGGCGAGACGTCGAAGTCGTCGAGCAGCACGTGCTGCGTGTAGACGACCGGCGCGCCCGCGGCGCGGGCCGCTTCGGAGACCCGCTGGATACCCGCGATCGCGTCTCGCGCGGCGGGCACCTCCATCGGGCGACCCTCCTCGACGAAGTCGCGCTGCATGTCGATGACCAGCACGGCGCTGCGCGAGGAGTCGATGCGCCAGGGATTCGTCATTCGCCCATTATGCCGAAACTCAGTAGCTCGCATGGTCGACGTCGGCCGCCTCGACCTCGATGCCGAAGTCCTCGGCCTCGCGGATGATCCGCTGGGCCCGCGCGAGCCGCGGCAGGTCGGAGCCGTCGGTGATCGCACCGCCCGAGCGCTCGAACGCGTGCACGAAGCCGAGCGCCCAGGCGATGTCCTCGTGGCTCGGGCTGAGGCCGGCGTTGATGGTGTCGGTCTGCTCGTGCGACAGGCAGAGCTTGCCGCTCATGCCCATCTGCTTGGCGAGCTGCGTGCCGGCGAGCAGCTGCGAGGAGTCCAGCGTCGGGCCGTCGATGGGGGCCGGCCGCCTGGCGGCGCGCGAGGCCACCACCAGCTGGCTGCGCGCGTAGGCGAGGGCCATCGGATCGTCGCCGGTCGCCGTGTCCCGGCGGAAGTCGCCGGTGCCGAACGCGATGCGGAACGTCGACGACGCCGAGGCGATCTGCTCGACGTGCTGCAGCCCGCGGGCGGTCTCGACGAGCGCGAGGATCCGGGTGCCGTCGGGCAGGCGATCCGCGGTGTCGTAGATGTGCGACGCCGACTCGCTCTTCGCCAGCATGATGCCCTCAAGCCCCTCGGTCCGTCCAAGGGCGTCGCAGTCGTCGTTCCAGAAATCGCTCGCCGCGTCGTTGATGCGCACCCAGGCGCGGTGCCCGCTGTTCAGCCACTCGCGGGTGTCGCGGCGCGCCTGCTTCTTGTCGTTCGCCGCCACCGCATCCTCGAGGTCGATGATGATCGCGTCGGCGCTGGAGGCGAGGGCGACCTCGAACAGCTCGGGATGGGAGGCGGGGACGAGCAGCCAGGAGCGTGCGATGGCGGGAGAGATGGTGCGATGCGTCACACCCTCCAGCCTATGGGAGTCGCGGCTTCCGCTCCTGGGCGCCGCATCGGTACGTCATATCGGCGGGTGCGCGAGTGCGGGCCGGGGCCGCACCCGCGCACCCGATCCGACAGGAGCGGGGCGGATCGCCCTCAGCCGCGCTCGGCCTTCGCCTTCGCGCGGGCCCGCAGCTCCTTCTCGTGGATCGGCCACTCCCCCGCGGCGATCCGCTCGTCGACGTAGGCCTGCGCCTCCTCCTGACGCTCCGCCTCGATGCCCGTCGCGATCTCCGCGCGCAGCAGCTCGGGGGTGAGCCCGAAGGCCTCGACCAGGTCGAGCGCGACCTCGCGCACCCGCCCGATCAGGCGGTCGATGTACGAGCTGACGGCCTCGACGCGGCTGCCCGAGAGGCGGCCGCTCACGAGGTACCAGGTGGCGTGGCGCTCGAGGAGGGTGAGCCCGAAGAGGTCGCGCAGCCAGGTCATGACCTTCAGGGTGTCGCCCTCGAAGCGGGAGAGCTCTTCGGTGAAGGCCTCCCACTGCAGCAGCTCGCCGTGCGCGCGGGCCGCCTCGATGAGCTTGTGCTGCTGCGCGTTGAACGCCTCGGCCTGCGCGATCGCCTTCGCGCGCTTGTCGCCCTTCGGCACGTTCTTCGTCGCGTCGCGCAGCGCGAGCGCCACCTCCGAGACCATCGTCTGCACGCGATCGGTCAGCAGCGCGTGCTGCGCGTCGGCGCTGCGCACGTGCTCGACCGAGCGCGCGATCCGCCCGAGGTCGGCGATGCTCTGCCCGATCTGCCGCAGCCCGAAGCGCGTCAGCCCCTCGCCCACCTGACCGACGGCCGCCTTGGCCAGCGCCGCCTTGTCGGCGTCCTTGAACTGCGCGGCGTAGTCGGCGAGCAGCCGCTTCCCGACGAGCTGCAGCAGCACGTTGTTGTCGCCCTCGAAGGTGACGTAGATGTCGAGATCGTGGCGCAGGCCGGTGAGCCGGTTCTTCGCCATGAAGCCGGCGCCGCCGCAGGCCTCGCGCGCCTCCTGCAGGGTGTCGAGCGCGGCCCAGGTCGACAGGGGCTTCAGCGCCGCGGCGAGCGTCTCGAGATCCTCCCGGGCTTCGTCGCTGTCGTTCTTGCCCGAGAACACCTCGTCGAAGGCGGTGAGCAGGCGGTGGCCGGCGAACTGCATCGCGTAGGTCTGGGCGAGCAGCGGCAGCAGGCGGCGCTGGTGCTGGCCGTAGTCGAGCAGCACGGTGTCGCGGCCGTCCGGGCCGGGGAACTGGCGCCGCTCGCTGCCGTAGCGGATCGCGATCGCGAGCGCCGCCTTCATCGCGTTCACCGCGGCGCCGTCGAGGGACACCCGGCCCTGCACGAGCGTGCCGATCATCGTGAAGAAGCGGCGCCCCGGGCTGTCGATCTGCGAGGAGTACGTACCGTCGGCGGCCACGTCGCCGTAGCGGTTCAGCAGGTTCTCGCGCGGGATCCGCACGTGCGTGAAGTGCAGGCGCCCGTTGTCGATGCCGTTGAGGCCGCCCTTCACCCCGTCGTCCTCGGAGCCGACGCCCGGCAGCAGCTCGCCCTCGGGCGTGCGGATCGGCACGAAGAAGGCGTGCACGCCGTGGTTCACGCCCTGGGTGATGAGCTGGGCGAAGACGACCGCGGCCCGGCCGTGCAGGGCGGCGTTGCCGAGGAACTCCTTCCACGCCCCGCGGAAGGGGGTGTGGATCTCGAACTCCTCCGTCTCGGGGTCGTACGTCGCGGTCGTCGCGACGGACGCCACATCGCTGCCGTGCCCGATCTCGGTCATGGCGAAGGCCCCGGGCAGCTCGAGGCTGATGACGTCCGGCAGCCACTTCTCGTGGTGCTTCCGCGTGCCGAGGTGCAGGATCGCCGCGCCGAAGAGACCCCACTGCACGCCGCTCTTGATCTGCAGCGAGGGGTCGGCGAGGACGAGCTCCTCGAAGGCGGCGAGGTTGCCGCCGTGGTTGTCCTTGCCGCCGAGGTCCTTCGGGTACGCGCGCTGGATCGCGCCCTCCTCGACCAGCAGGCGCAGCTGGCCGAGCACGCGCTCGCGCTGCTCCTCCATGGACTGGCCGGGGATGTTGTGGAAGCGCGGATCGGAGGCGACGCGGCGCGACTCGAGGCGATCCGCCTTCCACTCGCCGAGCAGCGCGTCGCTGACGGCTTCGATGTCGAGTTGAGGCCTGTGGTGCGGTGTCATGAAAGCTCCCCCGAGACGAGTCGATGAGCGGGTGCGAGAGTGCGACCCTGCGTTGCTGCCAGGCTACGGCGAGCGCGCGGGAGCGGCAATCGTCCACCCTCGAGAGCACAACGGGGTGCGGATCCGGGCCCACCCACTATTGTGGATACCCTCCAAGCCACACCGCTTCGGGCTGGAGCTATAGCTCAATCCCGTAGAGGTTCGGCTCGGGCTGCAGCAGCACCCCGAACTCGGACTGCACCCGCTGGACGACGTAGCGCGCGAGCTCTCCGACGTCGTCGGCCGTCGCGGCGCCGCGGTTCGTGATCGCGAGCGTGTGCTTCGACGAGATGGCGGCGCCCGAGCCCGGCAGCCGGAAGCCGCGCGAGACGCCCGAGCGCTCGATGAGCCACGCCGCCGAGAGCTTCACCCGGCGCGGCTCGGGCGCCGCGGGGACCCGGAGCGGCACGCCCGCGGCGAGCTCCTCGAAGGTGGTGACCTGCGCGGCGGGCTCCTCCCCGGCGACGGGGTAGCGCGGGGCGGCGGCCGGCAGCTCGCGCGCGAAGCGCTCGGAGACGATGGGATTCGTGAAGAAGGATCCCGCGCTCCAGCTGTCGTGATCCGCCTCGTCGAGCACCATGCCCTTCGAGGCGCGCAGCCGCAGCACCGCGCGACGCAGCTCCCGCAGCGAGACGCGGGCGCCGATGGTCACGCCGAGCGCGTCGGCGAGCTGACCGTAGGCGATCGGCTGAGACGGGGGGTTCTCGCGCTCGGGGTGCTCGTCGAGCACGATGTCGATCGAGAGCACGACGCCCTCGCGCCCGGCCTTGAGCGCGGAGCTGCGGTAGCCGAGCTCGAGCTCGGCGGCGGGGATGCGGATCGTCTCGCCCAGCTCGGCGTCGAGGAACTCGATGGAGTGCAGCACGTCCGACAGCTCCTGCCCGTAGGCGCCGATGTTCTGCACGGGGGCCGCACCCGCGAGGCCCGGGATGCCCGAGAGCGCCTCGATGCCGCTCCAGCCGCGCTCCACGCAGGCGGCGACGAGCGCGTCCCAGTCGTGGCCGGCCTGCACGCGCAGGCGCACGCGGTCGGCCGGCAGCGACTCGTCGTCGACCCGGTCGATCCCCTCGCTGCGCACCAGCAGCACGGGCCCCGGGAAGCCCTCGTCGCAGACGACCGTGTTCGATCCGCCGCCGATCAGCAGCCAGGGCTCGTCCTCGGACCACAGCTCGAGAGCGCGGTCCCGCAGCTCCTCGGCGCTGCGCGCGACCAGCACGCGATCGGCGGGGCCGCCGACCCGCATGGTCGTGAGCTCGGCGAGCGAGGTCAAGCGAACGCCACCGCCAGCTGGCTCTTCACGAGCACGGTCTGCCCGTCGAACACCACCCGCAGGTCGATGCGCGCCGTGCGCAGGGCCGCGTCGAGCGCGCCGACGGTCGCGGTGACCGTCACCTGCGCCCCGGTCTCGGGATCGACGAGGACCGGCCGCGTGAAGCGAGTCTGGTAATCGATCACGCGCCCCGCCGAGCCGAGCCAGTCGGTGACGACCGACGCGGCGGCGCCCATGGTGAGCATGCCGTGCGCGAGCACGCCGGGCAGCCCCACCGAGCGCGCGACGTCGTCGCGGTAGTGGATCGGGTTGAAGTCGCCCGAGGCGCCCGCGTAGCGCACGAGGCGGTCGCGCGTGAAGAGGATCTCGCGCTCGGCGACGACGTCGCCGACGGCGAGGGAGTCGAAGTCGGGGCCGCTCATGCCGCGTCCTCCTCAGCGCCGTCCGCCTCGTCGGGCGCCCGCACGACGAGGGACGAGACCGCGGTGACGACGTGCTCCCCCGCGGCGTCCACGATCTCGGTCGCCGAGGTCACCATGCTGTTGCCGCCGAGCTGCTTCACGCCGGTCACCGTCATGGTCCCCGTGAGCTCGTCGCCCGCGACGATCGGACGCGAGTAGGTGAAGCGCTGGTCCCCGTGCACGACGCGCGAGAAGTCGACCTCGGCCTCGGGGTCGGCGAGCAGTTGCTGCAGGGTCAGATCCTGCACCACGATCGCGAAGGTCGGCGGGGCCACCACGTCGTCGAAGCCCGCGGCGCGCGCGACCTCTGGGTCGTGGTGGAGGGGGGCGTCGCTGAGCACGGCGCGGGCGAACTCGCGCACCTTCTCGCGCCCCACGAGATAGGGAGCAGTGGGCGGGTAGACCCTGCCCTGGATGTCCGGATTGACCACGCGCCCAGTCTATCGACCGCGCACGTCGCTCACGCGACTCCCGGGGCCTCCGGAACCGGGGTCGGCGCCGGCAGGACCCCCATGCGCACGAGCGCGCCCATCTCGTCACGCACTCCCCAGTGTTCGGCGAGGCGATCCCCCTCGGTGCGGTAGACGTGGATCGTGGTCATCTCGTAGGGCCTCCCCTCCGCCTCGGGGCCGTGGAAGCCGGCCAGCCCGACCCCGGTGGCGCGCGCCCGGATGACGATGCGGTCGTCGGTCTCGATGAAGTCCTCGAGGGAGTAGCGGATCCTGAGCGCGTCGTGCACGAAGCCGAGGATCCTCGCGTAGCCCTCGGGGCCGGGCGGCAGCGGGAAGGGCGAACCGTGGTCCACGAAATCGTCGGTCACGCATTCGGGCAGGCGGGAGAGATCTCCCGAGTTGATGGCGTCGAACACCCGCATGGCTGCGGTCCTCGCAGGATTGGACATGAGAGACTGCCTTTCACCGGATTCGCTGGATCATTATTCCATTGGAATTAGCTTCCACCCGATTGGAGAGCGTGTCAATGCCCCGCAGCTACGACAACTCGTCCCGCGCCGAGGCGGCGAGGGAGACCCGACTGCGCATCCTCGCGGCGGCGCGGCGGCTGATCGTCTCGGAAGGCTACCGCTCCTTCAGCATCGCCGCCCTCGCGGAAGCCGCCGGGGTCAGCCCGCAGACGGTGTACAACGCGGTGGGCGGCAAGGCCGAGGTGCTCAAGGCCTGCTACAACGTCACGCTCGCGGGCGACGACGAGCCCGTGGCGATGAGCGACCGCCCGGCGTTCAGAGCGCTCGCGCTGGCCGAGAGCGCGGAGCAGTGGATCGCGGCCTACGCCGCCTGGACCCGCTTCGTGCACGAGCGCGTCGGCGGGCTCGTCGGAGCCGTGCTGTTCCCCGGGGAGGCCCTGGACGGCGGGGCGGGCGGCTTCGCGGCGACGATCGACCGGGAGCGCCGGATCGGCACGACGCACGCGATGACCGCGTATGCCGAGCGCTTCGGCCTCCCCGCCGGGTACACCCTCGACCGCCTCATCGACGCGGTGTGGACGCTCAACGCGCCCGAGGTCTACGACCGGCTCGTGCGACGGTCCGGGTGGAGCCCCGAGGAGTTCGAGAGGTGGATCGCCGGGCAGTTGCGGGCGGCGCTGCATCCCGCTGCGTGATCTCCGCGCGGGGACGCCGCATCGTCGCGGCCGCAGGCCGTCGTTCGATCCCCGCGGCGGCGCCCTACCTCCCGCCGAGCAGGCCCCCGAGCAGGTCGTCGAGGCCGCCCGAGGAGGAGCCCCGGCCGGATCCGCCCGATCCGCCGCCGAGGAGGCCGCCCAGGAGATCGTCCAGGCCGCCGGAGGCCTGGGACTGCGAGCCGGCGCTCGATCCGCCCCCGAACATCCCGCCGAGCAGATCGCCCAGCACGCCTCCGAGGCCGCCGGCTCCCCCATCGCTCGCGGATCCGCCCACGCGCCCCGCGAGGAACTGCATCACCAGCGGGGCGAGCACCGGCAGCAGCTGCGGGATCAGGCCCGCGATCGCCGAATCGCCCGACTGCGAGCCGAGCGCCTGCGCGACGCTGTCGGTGCGGTCGCCGAGCACGTGGTTCACGATCTTCCTGCCGTCGTCGGTGTCGATCGCCTTCAGCTTCGGCCGGGCTTCGGCGCCGGTGTGGCGCTGCAGCGCCTGCGCGAGCTGCGCGGCGCCCCGATCCTCGCTCGCGTTCACCGCCATTCCCCCGACGAGGCCCGGGAGCGCCTGGCGCACGGCAGTCTCCATGGTCGTCTGGTCGACCCCGAACTGGCCCGCGAGATCCGCGAGCGGCACCCGGGCCAGCAGGTCGTCGAATTCGGTGTTGCTCGCCACGGGTGCCTCCTGAGAAGTCGCGACCCGCGGAGCCGGGCCGACCGGTAGGACCTTCAGGCTACCGCGCTGTGCGCTTCGGCTGGGTACTTCGGCTGTGCACTTCGGCTGTGTACTTCGGCAACGGAAACGCCGGAGCTTTGGCGGGAAGATCCAAGGTCCGGCCCCCGCCCTCCAATATGCTGGGCTGCATGTCGCGCATTCGCAAAGTGCTCATCGCCAACCGCGGTGAGATCGCCGTTCGTATCATCCGCGCCGCCGCAGACAGCGGCATCGCTTCGGTCGCCGTCTACGCGGACCAGGATCGCGATGCGATGCACGCGCAGCTCGCCGACGAGGCCTACGCGCTGAACGGCACGACGAGCGCCGAGACCTACCTCGTCATCGACAAGATCCTCGCCGTCGCGCGCCGTTCGGGCGCCGACGCCGTGCACCCCGGCTACGGCTTCCTCGCCGAGAACGCGGAGTTCGCCCGCCGCGTGATCGCCGCCGGACTCATCTGGATCGGCCCGAGCCCCGAGGCCATCGAGCGCCTCGGCGACAAGGTCTCCGCCCGACACGTCGCCGAGAAGGTCGGCGCCCCGCTCGCGCCCGGCACGAGCGATCCCGTCGCCAATGCCGATGAGGTGCTCGCGTTCGTCGACGAGCACGGTCTGCCCGTCGCCATCAAGGCGGCCTTCGGCGGCGGCGGGCGCGGCCTGAAGGTGGCCTACGAGCGCGACGAGGTCGCAGAACTCTTCGAGTCGGCCACCCGCGAGGCCGTCGCGGCCTTCGGCCGGGGCGAGTGCTTCGTCGAGAAGTACCTCGAGAAGCCGCGCCACGTCGAGACGCAGTGCCTCGCGGATCAGCACGGCAACGTCGTGGTGGTCTCGACCCGCGACTGCTCGCTGCAGCGCCGCCACCAGAAACTCGTCGAGGAGGCCCCGGCCCCCTTCCTGAGCGAGGCCCAGAACGCCGCGCTCGTCGGCTCCTCGAAGGCGATCCTGCGCGAAGTCGGCTACGTGGGCGCCGGCACCTGCGAGTTCCTCGTCGCGAAGGACGGCACGATCTCGTTCCTCGAGGTCAACACCCGCCTGCAGGTCGAGCACCCGGTCAGCGAGGAGGTGACGGGCATCGACCTCGTGCGCGAGCAGTTCCGCATCGCCGAGGGCGGCGTCATCGACTACGACGACCCCGAGGCGCACGGGCACTCCTTCGAGTTCCGCATCAACGGCGAGGATCCCGGCAACGGCTTCCTCCCCGCCCCCGGCCCGGTCGTGCAGTTCAAGGCCCCCTCGGGCCCGGGCGTGCGCATCGACACGGGCGTCGCCGCGGGCGACGTGGTCTCGGGCGCCTTCGACTCGATGCTCGGCAAGGTCATCGTGACCGGGGCGACGCGCGAGCAGGCGCTCGAGCGGGCGCGACGCGCGCTCGACGAGTTCGAGGTGCAGGGCCTGCCCACCGTGCTGCCCTTCCACCGCAAGATCGTGCGGGATCCCGCCTTCACCGCCGCCGACGGGCGCTTCGGCGTCTACACGCTGTGGATCGAGACCGAGTTCGAGAACGACATCGAGCCCTGGGAGGGCGAGGTGCCGTCGCTGCAGCAGACGCTGAAGCGCCAGAACGTTGTGGTCGAGGTCGAGGGCCGGCGCATCGAGGTGACCATGCCCTCGTCGCTGCTGCCCCTCGCCGATGCCGACGTGACGCGCGGCCCCGCGCCGCGCCGCGCCAAGGGCGCCTCGGTCTCGGGCGCCTCGGGCGACGGGGTGACCGCGCCGATGCAGGCGACCGTGGTGAAGGTCGCGGTCGAAGAGGGCCAGCGGGTCGCCGAGGGCGACCTCGTCGTGGTGCTCGAGGCGATGAAGATGGAGCAGTCGATCTACGCGCCCCACGACGGCGAGGTCAGCGGCATCGACGCCCCGGTCGGCCAGACCGTGCCGAGCGGGCACCTGCTGCTGAGCGTCGTCGCCGGCGAGTAGGCCGTGCGACGCCCGGGGCTCGCGCCGCACCGCGCCTCCGTCGAGAGCCGCGGAATAGCGGCGGATCGCAGCGCGTTGTCCCCCGCATGACCTCCGTGCCGCTCTCGATCCTCGACCTCGCGACCGTCGAGGAGGACGGCGACATCGGCGCCGCGCTCGCGCACTCCGTCGAGATCGCGCGGGCGGCCGAGGCGGGCGGCTATCGCCGCGTCTGGTACGCCGAGCACCACAACATGTCGGCGATCGCCTCGAGCGCCACCGCCGTGCTCATCGCGCACGTCGCCGCGCACACCGAGCGCATCGGGCTCGGTGCCGGCGGCATCATGCTGCCGAACCACTCGCCCCTCGTCATCGCCGAGCAGTTCGGCACGCTCGCCGAGCTGCACCCGGGCCGCATCGAGCTCGGCCTCGGGCGCGCGCCCGGCAGCGACATGGCCACCTTCCGTGCGCTGCGCCGCTCGCCCAGCGCGGCCGACGGCTTCCCGAACGACGTGCGCGAGCTGCAGGCGCTGCTGGGCACCGAGCTGCCCCGCACCGCGGTCAACGCCTACCCGGGCCGCGGCACGAAGGTGCCGCTCGTGATCCTGGGCTCGAGCATGTTCGGGGCCAGCCTCGCGGCGCAGCTCGGCCTGCCCTACGCCTTCGCCTCGCACTTCTCGCCGCAGCTGCTCACGCAGGCCATCTCGCACTACCGCGCGGAGTTCCGGCCGAGCGATACGAACCCCGAGCCCTACGTCTTCGCCGGGGTCAACGTCGTGGCGGCCGAGACCGACGCCGCGGCCGAGTCGATGTTCGTGCGCGCCGAGCTCGAGCGGGTGCGTCGCTTCCTCTCCCGCGGCCGCGAGCAGGAGCTCAACGCAGGCGAGGCCATGGAGCTGTACGACTCCCCCGCGGGCCTGCAGATCCGCGAGATGCTGCGCTTCACCGCGATCGGCGGGCCCGAGCGGGTGCGCGAGGAGCTCGACGCCTTCGCGAAGTACGCCGACGCCGACGAGCTGATCACGGTGCATGCGGCGCCGACCCCGGCCGAGCGGCTCGAGTCGGTGCGGCTCACCGCCCCCGCTTCGCGCTAGAGCCCCCGCCGCCCCCCTCCCCGCCCCGCCGCTCCCCCGCAACTCGGCGCGAAAGAACGTGTTGGGGCTGAGAGCACACGCGGGAGCGGGTTCCCAGGGGGTGCTCTCAGCCCCAACGCCTGCTCTCACCGGGGCGGGGACGGGCAGGAGCACCAGGTCAGCGGACGACGACCCTGCCCGTCATCTCGGGATGGACGGAGCAGTCGTAGGGGAACTCCCCCGCCTCCTCGAAGACGTGGACGTACTCGCCCTCGGTCACGAGCTCGCTCACGAAGCTGCCGTCCTCGGCGACCACGTCGTGCTCCATCGCCCCCTCGAACACCCAGCGCACCGCCTGACCGGCCTCGATCTCGACTTCGGCCGGCTCGTAGCGGTTGTCGACGACCGAGACGGTGACGACCGGATCCGCCCCCGTGTCCGAGGGCACGAGCGCCGGCTTCGCCGCGCCCGAGCAGGCGGTCAGCCCGATGAGCAGCAGGGCCGCGGCGAGCGCGGCGAGAGCTCTCGAAGAACGTGCAGCCATCATGATCCTCTTCCCGTCGTTCCGAGGCCGAGACGGCCTCGGCGCTCGCTGAAATGCCCGGAGACGGGCATCTCCTAGGCGCTCACGCCCGCATGCATGGCACGGGCGGCGTCGGTGATCGTGCCCGAGAGCGAAGGGTAGACGGCGAAGGCCGAGGCCACCTGGTCGACCGTGAGCCGGTGCTCGACGGCGAGCGCGAGCGGGAAGACGATCTCGCTCGCGTTCGGCGCCACGATGACGCCGCCGATGACGGTGCGCGAGGCCTCCCAGCAGAAGAGCTTCACGAAGCCGTCGCGGATGCCCAGCATCTTCGCGCGCGGGTTGATGCCGAGCGGGATCGTGTACTGCACCGAGCGGGCCATGCCCTCGGCCTCGGCGAGCGTGCGCTCGTTCCACCCCACGCTCGCGATCTCGGGCGAGGTGAAGACGTTGGCCGCCACGTTGCGCAGATCGATCGGCCGCACGAAGTCGCCGAGCGCGTGCATGATCGCCGTGCGCCCCTGCATGGAGGCGACCGAGGCGAGCGGGTAGAAGTCGGTGCAGTCGCCCACCGCGTAGATCGAGGGCACCCGGGTGTTCGCGACCTTGTTGACGCGGATGTGCCCGCTCGAGGTGAGCTCGACGCCCGCGCCCTGCAGGCCGATGCCCTCGGTGTTCGGGATCGAGCCGACCGCCATGAGGCAGTGCGAGCCCTCGACCTGGCGGCCGTCCGCGAGCGTCACGACGACGCCCCCGCCCGTGCTCACGACCGACTCGGCGCGCGACTGGGCGAGCACGGTCATGCCGATCCGCGCGAACTCGCGCTCGATCACGGTCGCCGCGTCGGCGTCCTCGCCCGGCAGCACGCGCTCGCGGCTCGACACGAGGGTGACGCGCGCACCGAGGGTGCGATAGGCGTTCGCGAACTCGGCGCCGGTGACGCCCGAGCCGACGACGATCAGGTGCTCGGGCACCGAGCTCAGCTCGTAGAGCTGCTTCCAGGTGAGGATCCGCTCGCCGTCGGGCTTCGCCGAGTCGAGTTCGCGCGGGCGCGCGCCCACCGCGATCACCGTCGTGTCGGCCTCGACGCGGTCGAAGTCCGTGCCGGTGTCGCCCGCGGCGGTCGACACCATGATCGCGTTCGGGCCGTCGAGCCGGCCCTCGCCGTGCACGACGCGCACGCCTGCCTCCTCGAGGGTGCGCTGCATGTCGACCGACTGCGCCGCCGCCATCGCGAGCAGCCGCTTGTTCACCGCCGAGAGGTTGACCGCGATCTCCGGCCGCACCGGCTTGCCGTCGCCGCCCGGCACGAAGGCCTGCACGCCGAGCGTCGCCGAGTCGCGTACCGACTGCGCGGCGCCCGCGGTGGCGATGAGGCTCTTCGAGGGCACCACATCGGTGAGCACGGCCGACCCGCCCACGCCCGAGCGCTCGATCAGGGTGACCTCGGCCCCCAATTGCGCGCCCGCGAGAGCCGCCTCGTATCCGCCGGGGCCGCCGCCCAGCACCGCGATGCGATGCCTGCGCTCGTTCGATGCCGTCATGCACCCAGCTTATCCGCGCGGAGAGGCCGCCCGGTGTCGTCCGGGTGTCCGGCCGACCGTCCCGCCGAGTACGCCGTATGCGGATGAGCGCCCCCGCTAGCACATACAATGAGGGCTCACCGCACTCTCCCGGCGGCTCGGCCGGGAACTGCCGGGGCGTTCCCAGGGAGCGCGCCGGCACGAAGCCGGAAGGAAGGTTTCGATGACGACCCTCGAACGCAATCCCGGAATGCCCGCCAGCACGTGGCGGGTGCGCAGCGACGCGTGGGAGTACCTGCGCTTCGCCGTGAAGCGCGTGGCCCACGGCAGCGACGACATCACCGCGCTCTCGGCCGACAGCGAGATCGCGCGCAATCTCCGGGCGCTCGAGACCATCGAGATGTACTGGGCGGGCTTCGGCAAGCGCTACGTGCGCGGCATCGCCGAGCTGCTCGAGCAGGGCGACTACCAGGCCGCGCTCGACCGCATCGGACGGGTCGTGCAGCGGCTGCGGGGGTCCACGGTCCCCGACGACCCCCGGGAGGACATCCTCGACGAGGCCGAGCGCGCCGAGCTGCACGACGACACCGATCCCCGGCCGCGCTTCGAGGTACTCATCATCGACGAGACGACGGAGGCGGATCGCGACGCGATCCGCGCCGAGTCCATGCGGCTGCGCTCGCCCGTCGACGCCTTCATCTACGACTACGTGGTCGTGCCCTCGGCCGACGACGCCATCGCGGCGCTCATCACGAACCCGAACATCCTCGCCTGCATCGTGCGTCCCGGCTTCAGCGGCCGCAGCCAGCAGGCGCTCAGCCGCGACCTGCAGGAGACCATCACCCTCGCCTGGCAGACCGCCGGCGTCGAGATGGCGCCCGCCTCGAGCGCGCTCTCGTCGGTGCAGCGGGTGGTGCGCCTCGCCGACGTGCTGCACAGCCTGCGCCCCGAGATCGACCTCTACCTCATGGCCGGCGCCAACATCGAGGATCTCGCCGGGGCGCTCTCGAAGCGCTTCCGCCGCGTGTTCCGCCGCGAGGACCAGCTCGAGCTGCACCTGTCGCTGCTGCGCCGGATCTCGCACCTCTACGACACCCCGTTCTTCGACGCGATCCGGGATCACGCCCGGCGCCCGGTCGGCGTCTTCCACGCACTCCCCGTCGCGCGCGGCGGATCGGTCGTCGGCTCGAAGTGGATCAGCGACTTCGCCGACTTCTACGGCCTGAACCTGATGCTCGCCGAGACGAGCGCCACCTCGGGCGGCCTCGACTCGCTGCTCTCCCCCGTACGCACCCTGAAGAAGGCGCAGGAGCTCGCGGCCCGGGCCTTCGGCGCCAAGCAGACCTTCTTCGTCACGAACGGCACCTCGACGGCGAACAAGATCGTGCACCAGGCGCTCGTCTCCCCGAACGACGTCGTGGTGGTGGATCGCAACTGCCACAAGTCCCACCACCACGCCATGATGCTGACCGGCGGGCGACCCGCCTACCTCGACGCCTACCCGCTCAACGACTACGCCTTCTACGGCGCGGTGCCGCTCTCGCGCATCAAGCAGGTGCTGCTCGACTACCGCGCGGCCGGGCGCCTCGACGAGGTGCGCATGGTGACGCTCACCAACTGCACCTTCGACGGACTCGTCTACGACCCCGAGCGCGTGATGGCGGAGTGCCTGGCGATCAAGCCCGACCTCGTCTTCCTGTGGGACGAGGCCTGGTTCGCCTTCGGCGCCTTCCACCCGGTCACGAGGCGCCGCACCGCGATGGCGGCCACGAAGAAGCTCGAGGAGCGGCTCGCGACCGATGCCCACCGCCGCGCCTACGAGGAGCAGCGGCAGCGCCTCTTCGACGCCGACGGCAACCCCGCGCCCGACGAGGTGTGGCTGGGCGAGCGGCTGATCCCCGCGCCCGACGCGCGCCTGCGCGTGTACGTGACGCAGTCGACGCACAAGACCCTCACCTCGCTGCGGCAGGGCTCGATGATCCACGTCTACGACCAGGACTGGCTGCGGGACGCGCGCGAGGCCTTCCACGAGGCGTACATGACCCACACCTCGACGTCGCCGAACTACCAGATCCTCACCTCGCTCGACCTCGGTCGCCGCCAGGTGGAGCTCGAGGGCTACGAGCTCGTGCAGCGCCAGCTCGACCTCGCGACGAGCCTCGCGCAGGCGATCGCCCGCCACCCGCTGCTGCGCAGGTTCTTCCGGGTGCTCACGGCGCACGACCTGATCCCCGCCGAGTACCGCGGCAACGGCCGGCCGATGCCGCTGCGCGACGGCCTCGCGGCCATGTGGAAGGCCTGGGCGGAGGACGAGTTCGTGGTCGAGCCGAGCCGCATCACGGTCGAGATCACGAAGACCGGCGTCGACGGCGACACCTTCAAGCACGAGTACCTGATGGACCGCTACGGCATCCAGGTCAACAAGACGAGCCGCAACACGGTGCTCTTCATGACGAACATCGGCACCTCGCGCAGCGGCATCGCCTACCTCATAGAGGTGCTCGTGCGGCTCGCCGAGCGCTTCGAGGAGGAGCAGGAGCAGCGCGACCCCGACGCCTCGCTGCCGGGCGACGAGCCCATGCCGCCGCTGCCCGACTTCAGCGCCTTCGCCCCCGAGTTCTCGACCGACGGCAAGCTGCTCGACGGCGATCTGCGCGCGGGCTTCTACCGCGGCCAGGCGCGCGGCGGCGTCGACCACGTGCTGCTGCCCGCCCTGCGCGAGCGCGTGGATCGCGGCGAGCGCCCGGTCAGCGGCGGCTTCGTGACGCCGTACCCGCCCGGCTTCCCGGTGCTCGTCCCCGGACAGGAGATCACGCACGAGGTGCTCGACTTCATGGCCGTGCTCGACACGCGGGAGATCCATGGCTACGACCCGGTACGAGGCTTCCGCGTGCTGAAAAGCTGAGGGGCGATCCGCCCGCACCGGCCCGGATCGCCCCAGTCTGACCGTTTGCCGAGAGTTCAGCAGACGATACTTAGGCTTCACTAACATGAAACCGTGAGCGACAGCGGACCCCACTCCCCCAGGCACCTCACGATCCTCGATCCCGACGGGCTCGAGTGCCTGCTCGCCGCGGGCGATGCGGGCGATCTGCGCGGCCTCGCCGCCTGGCTCTCCGAGCGGCCCCGCCACAGCATCGGCAACGTCTTCATCGAGGTCTTCTCCCCGATCCAGATCGAGCCGTTGCCCACGCCCCCGGGGATCGGCGTCACCTGGATCTGCCGCGAGGGGATGCGCCCCAGCCCGCGCCCGGGCATCGGCGTTCCGCGGGGCCGTGCGCTCGCCGACGCCGTCGACGCCTGGCTCGACGAGTGGCTGCGGGTCGGCGACGACGCCGACCGGCACTTCTCGATCTGGATGGGCGCGCGCAGCAGCTCGGTGATGCAGAGCTTCTGGCTCGACGTCGAGCACGAGCTCGCCGAACGCTGGTCGGACGCCGGCCGGTGAGCAGATTTCGGGCGCTGAGGTAACCGAGGCCGAGACGGCCTCCGAGGCAGTGGCCCCGGCATGAACAGCGGCGAACGCGAAGCGTTCGCATCCATGCTGTTTCGTGCCGGCGTCGCGCGAGAGCCGGAAATGGCTCTCGCTCCAAACTCCAAGCTCCAACGCGCAGTCAGGGCCTTCCCCGCCCGCTCACAGAGCTCTCATATTCGCGGGGTGCAGAGTGGTACCCATCCCCGGCGGGGAAGATCGCCGGAAGATCTCCCCCGCAGACCGCCCCGCCAGACCGGAGTACCGCCATGCGCAAACGCACCAAGATCACCCTCGCAGTGGTGGTCGGCGTGCTGCTGCTCGGATCGGCCGCCGCGATCGCGGGACCGCTCATCTACCGCGACCTCATCGCCGCTCCGGCGGCCGAGACCCCGACCCTGACGGCCGAGGACAGTGCGCTCGCGCCGGAGAGCACAGCGTCCGGGTCCGATCCCCTCGACGCCGCGGCGCTGAGCGGGGAATGGACCGTCGCGCAGGGCTCCGAGGCGGGGTACCGGGTCGACGAAGTGCTGAACGGGGTCGACGTGACCGTCACCGGCCGCACCGATCAGGTGACGGGCACGCTCACCGTCGACGGGCTGACGCTGCAGGCGGCCGAGCTCACCGTCGACGTGGCCTCCATCACGACCGACAGCTCGAGTCGCGACAGCTACTTCCGCGACAACGCGCTGCGCGTCGGCCAGTACCCCACCGCGACCTTCCGGCTCACGGAGCCGATCGCGGTCGAGACGCCGCCCACCGCGGGCGAGACGATCGAGCGCGAGCTCACGGGCGAGCTGACCCTGGCGGGCGTCACGCAGACCGTCACCTTCACGGTGCAGGCCCGCACCGACGGCACGACCGCCGAGATCGCCGGGCAGATCCCGATCGTCTTCGCCGACTTCGGGGTGAACGCGCCGACGCTCGGCTTCGTCTCGGTCGAGGACTCGGGCTACGTCGAGTTCCAGCTCGTTCTCGGACGGGCGTAGAGCCGAGCGCTCAGCCCTCCGCGGCGAGGTCCCGGGCCTCCTTCGACAGCTTCCGCACGCGTGCGCGGCGGCGCGGCCGGTCCGGGATCATCGAGCGCATCTCCTCCAGCTTGCCGAAGCAGAGCAGCCGATCCTCGGGCTCGAGCACGACGTGCTTGCGCGGATTCGGGATCACCTGCACGCCCCGGTGCAGCGTGAGCACGGTGATGTCGCGATCCCAGAGCCCGAGGTCGCCGAGCGGGCGCCCCACCTGTTCGGCCCCGGCGTGCATGACGAGCTCGGCCACGCCGTAGCCCGTCGAGACCGAGAGCCGCTGGCGCACGTCGATCTCGGGGAAGGCGACCTGGTTCGCGATGTAGTCGATGATCGCCCCCGCGACGTCGAGCCCGGTGGCCGTCTCGATGCCCTGCAGGCCGGGCGAGGAGTTCACCTCCATGACGAGCGGCCCCTCGTCGCCCTCGAGCATGTCGACGCCCGCGACGCGCAGCCCCATTATCTGGGCGGCGCGCACGGCGGTCTCCTGATAGGCGCTGTCTAGCTCGACCTTCTCGACGGTGCCGCCGCGGTGCACGTTCGAGCGGAACTCGTCGCCCGAGGCGATGCGCCGCATCGCGGCGACCACGCGATCGCCCACGACGAGCGCGCGGATGTCGCGGCCGCGGCTCTCGGAGACGAAGCGCTGGATCAGCACGTTCTGCTGGGTCGAGTGCAGCGTCTCGATGATCGCCTCGGCGACCTTCACCTGCGGCGCGAGGATCACCCCGATGCCCTGCGTGCCCTCGAGCAGCTTGATGACCACCGGGGCCCCGCCGACGCTCTCGATCGCCGGCCGCACGTCGGCGCGATTGCGCACGAACGCGGTCGCCGGCATGTCGATGCTGTGGCGCGACAGGATCTGGATCGCGCGCAGCTTGTCGCGCGCGTTCGAGATGCCGCTCGCGGTGTTCGGGGTGTAGACGTCCATCTGCTCGAACTGGCGCACGACGGCGGTGCCGAAGTAGGTGATCGAGGCGCCGATGCGCGGCAGGATCGCGTCGTAGTCGCTCAGCTGCTTGCCCCGGTAGCGCAGATCGGGCTCGTCGCCCGCGAGGTCGATCGCGAAGCGCAGCGTGTTCAGCACCCGGGCGCGGTGGCCGCGCTCGAGCGCCGCCTGCTGCAGCCGCTGCGTGGAGTAGGCCTGCGGGGCGCGCGAGAGAATAGCGAGTTTCACCGTGAGTTCCTGCCATGATGGTCGGGTGATCGAACCTCCCTATTCAAGCACCCCCGTGGGGTGGCGGGAATGGGTGGCGCTGCCGGATATCGGGCTGCCGTGGCTGAAGGCCAAGATCGACACCGGGGCGCAGACCTCGGCCCTGCACGCGAGCTCCATCGAGGAGTTCACCCGCGACGGCGCGGACTGGGTGCGCTTCACCGCGCATCCCTGGCAGATGAGCGATGCGGATCCCGCCGAGGCGGAACTGCCGGTGCACGATCGGCGCACCGTGCGCAGCTCGTCGGGGCATTCCCAGGACCGCCTCGTCGTGCTCATGGACATCACGCTGCGCGGGCGCTCGGTAACGAGCGAGGTGACGCTCACGAGCCGCGACGAGATGGTCTTCCGCATGCTCGTGGGCCGCGAGGCGCTGCGCCAGGGCTTCATCGTCGACCCGGCGCTCTCCTACCTCGGCGGGCGGCCGGAGAAGGCCATCCGCCGGCGCAACCGCGCCCGTTGAGGAGGTCCGGTCCGTACTCCTCGACAGGCTCGGAGTACGGATCGGTCATCGAGCTGCGTCGTGCTGAGCTTGTCGAAGCATCGAGATGACCGGATCAGCCCAAGGCGACCGGATCGTCAGTCGCCCTGCGGATCCGCCCCCGTGGCGACCGGCAGCTCGGGGTGCGCCGCGTACTGCGACCACGAGCCGGGATAGATCGCCACGTCGTAGCCGAGCGCGGTGAGGGCGATGTAGTCGGTCGAGCAGCTCGTGCCGCCGCCGCAGTAGACGCCGACCGGCTTGCCCGGGGCGACGCCCAGCGCGGCGTAGTGCTCGGCCAGCTCGTCGAGCGAGCGGAAGCGGCCGTCGGCGCCGAAGTTCGCGCTCGCGGGCGCGCTGACGGCTCCCGGGATGTGCCCGCCGCGCGGCTCCATGCCCTCGCCCTCGCCCGTGTACTTGTCGAGCGGGCGGGCGTCGAGCAGCACCCCCTGGGCGGCGAAGTCGCCCACGTCCGCCACGCCCAGGATGTCGACCTCCCCGTAGGCGAGCGACACGTCGCCGGGCACGGGCGCCACATCGCCGGGTTCGACCTCGAGTCCTTCGGCCCGCCAAGCGGCGAGCCCGCCGTCGAGGAGGTGCACGTCGCTCAGGCCGGCGTGGCGCAGCAGCCAGAGGGCGCGTCCCGCCACCACCCCGCCGGCGTCGTCGTAGACCACGACCCGGTCGCCGTCGCCGACGCCCCAGCGGCGCGCGGCCGCCTGGAGCGTCTCGATCGGGGGCATGGGCGTGCGCCCCGCCTCGGGGCTGCCCGGTCCCGCGAGCTCGGTGTTCAGGTCCACGAACACCGCGCCCGGGATATGCCCCTCGAGGTAGGCGGGCCGGCCGTCGGGCTTGCCGAGGTCCCACCGCACGTCGAGCAGGCGGATCGACGCGCCGTCCGCGAGTGCGTCGGCGAGGGCTCGGAGGGAGATGAGTAGGTCCATGCCCTCATGCTCACAGCCGTGGAGTGCCCTGTCAACAGACCCTCGCCGTGCGGCCCGGTCCTCCGATAGTTTGGACTCCGGGAGCAGGGGACTTCGAAGGAGAGGCGGCACTCGGTGACAGCACATTTCGACGCGATCGTGATCGGCGGCGGATCAGCGGGGTCGGCCGTGGTCCGCAGGCTCCACGATGCGGGGCTCGACGTGGCGCTGCTCGAGGCGGGCGGCTGGGACACCAACCCGGCGATCCATGAACCGCGACGCATGCACGAACTGTGGCTGAGCGAGGACGACTGGGGCTACTTCAGCACGCCGCAGCGGCACGCGGCGGATCGCGAACTGCACCTGCCGCGCGGCAAGGTGCTCGGCGGATCGCATGCCTTGAACGGCATGATCTACGTGCGCTGCTCCCCCGCCGATTTCGACCAGTGGGCCGAGCTCGGCAACGATGGCTGGGCGTGGGACGACGTCCTCCCGATCTACCGCGCCATGGAGCGCTACGAGAAGGGCTCTTCCGAGCTGCGCGGCGGCGACGGGCCGCTCGACGTGATCCGCGACTACCGGCTCAACGCGATCCAGCAGGCGGTCATCGACGCGGGCGTCGCCGCGGGCCTGCCCTACAACGACGACTACAACGGCGAGACCGTCGACGGCATCTCCTCGCAGCAGGTGACGATGCGCGACGGCAAGCGCCTCACGAGCTACGGCGCGTACGTGAAGCCGATCCTCGACTCGCCGCGGCTCACGATCGAGACCGGGGCGTGGGTCCACCGACTGCTGTTCGAGGGCACCCGGGCCGTCGGCGTCGAGTTCGAGCAGGGCGGCGAGCTGCGCACCCTGCACGCCGACGAGATCGTGCTCTCGGCGGGATCCTTCGATACCCCGCGCATCCTCATGCGCAGCGGGATCGGGCCGGCGGATCACCTGCGCGAGCTCGGGCTGCCCGTGCTGGTCGACCGCCCCGCCGTGGGCGAGAACCTGCAGGACCACTTCCTGACTCCCGTCATCTTCACGACGGACGCGAAGCCCGTGCCCCCGATCGAGGACGGCATGGGCATCATGCAGTCGCATTTCTTCTGGCGCAGCAGACCCGGCTTGCGGCTGCCCGATGTGCAGCCGGTCCACTTCAGCAAACCCGCCTACGAGCCGTGGATGACGGGGCCCGAGAACGGGTTCACCCTCATGGCCGGGCTCGTCACGCCGAAGAGTCGCGGCTCGGTCCGGCTCGGCGGTGCGGATCCCCACGACCGGATGCTCATCGATCTCGGACTCTACAGCGACGACGACGATCTGGAGACCATGCTCGCGGCGGTGCGGCTGTGCGAGCGGATCGGCGCCTCCGCCCCGCTCGCGAGCGAGTGGGGCGCGCGACAGCTGTACCCGGATCGGACCGAACCGGATGACGACCGGCTGCGCGACTACATCCGTCGCGCCACGGTGACCTATCACCACGCGGCCGGCACCTGCCGGATGGGCGTGGACGACGAGGCGGTCGTGACGCCCCGGCTCGAGGTGCGCGGCGTCGAAGGGCTCAGGATCGCGGACGCCTCGATCATGCCGCTCATCACCGCCGGCAACACCAACGCCCCGACCATCCTCATCGGAGAGCAGCTCGCTCGCTTCATGCTCGCCGATTGACGCACGATGAATACTGCTCAGCATCTCGACTCCGCGCTCGGAGAGATCGATTGGGGCGCGGTCCCGACCGGAACGGAGCGGGATCGGGTCGCCGCGCCCAGCGGGGAGCTGGCCCGCATCTCGCTGGGGCCGCCGGACGGCGAGCGGATCGTCCTCGTGCCCGGGGTGACCGGCTCGAAGGAGGACTTCATCCTCATGATGCCGCTGCTCGCGGAGGCCGGCTATCGCGTCGAGTCCTACGACATGGCCGGCCAGTACGAGTCGGCAGCCGCGGGACCGGAGAACCTGGATCCGCCCTCGGACCGGTATAGCCTCGAACTCTTCACCGGCGACCTGCTCGCCGTGCTGGACGCGCGGCCGGACGGCGGGGCGACGGGCCCCGTGCATGTGCTCGGCTACTCGTTCGCGGGCACCGTCGCCTCGGTGGTCGCCATCGAGCATCCGGGGCTCGTCTCGAGCCTCACGCTGCTCTCGGCGCCGCCGGTCCCGGGACAATCGCTGCGCCGCTTCAAGAAGGTCGGCTGGCTGAGTCAGGCGGTTCCCGGCCGGGCCCTCGGCACGCCCTTCGTCGCGGCGCTGCGCTACAACGTGCACCGCGCGCCCGCGCACCGGGCGGTTTTCGTGAAGGCGCGCCTCGAGCTCACCCGCCCATCGAGCGTCGGCGACATCCTCGCGCTCATGAAGCGCATCCCGGACTCCGCCGAGGCACTGCGCGCGACGGGGATCCCCCTGCTCGTCGCCGCCGGCACGGGCGACGTCTGGCCCGCCGAGGCGCACCGGGCCTTCGCCGAGCGGCTCGGTGCGGAGTCGCTGATCCTGCCGACCGGGCACAGCCCCTGCGAGACCGCCCCGCACCAGCTCACCGAGGCCATGCTGCGGCTCATGCGCCGCTGAGCCGCCGAGCCGCTGCTGCGGAGCTAGGGCTGTCGCGCCTGCCGCGCGGCCCTCCGCCTGCGGCCCTCGGCCCACAGCCTGCGACGACGCGCCCAGCCCACCTCCGAGAGCGCGACGCGCATGCCGTGGAAGCCCCAGCTGACCCGGCGCCAGACCCCCGCCCAGTTGTCGAAGGGGCGCGCCGAGACCTCGACGCGCAGCCGCTTGTCCAGCTCGACCCCCATCCCGGGGGTCAGCGAGAAGCTGATGTCGAGGTCGTCGTGCATGCGCGGATCCTCGAGATGAATGCGCGTGCGCACCTCGGCCCAGGCCTCCCTGCGCATCGCGAGGTTCGAGCCGAAGAGCGGCACGGTGCCGGCGAGGAGGCCGATGAACCAGAAATAGCCGCCGATGTAGATGTACTGCCCGAAGAAGCGCCAGCCGGCGCCCCGGCCGTAGAAGATGCCCGGACCGGTGAGGGCGGTGAGGGTGGGGTCGGCGTCGAAGCGCTCCTCGAGGCGGGCGATCCAGTCCGGAGCCGGACGCGAATCGGCGTCGAGACGGCCGATGATGTCGCCGCGAGCCGCATCGAAGCCCGCCGCGGTCGCACGCAGCACGCCCCTGACGGGCTCGGTGACCACGCGCGCTCCCGCCGCCTCGGCGACCGCCGCCGTGTCGTCGGTCGAGCCGTTGTCGACGACGATCACCTCATCCGGCTGCCGGGTCTGCAGCGCCAGCGCCGCGAGGCAGTGCTCCAGCATTCGCGCGTCGTTGAGCGACGGGATGACAACGCTGAATGAACTCATCGTGAGCTGCCGAGGTCCCCGACGGTATCCACCGCCCGGACCGCGAGAGGCGGCGGACTACCTGCGGCCGAGCGCCGAGATCAGCCCGAAGGAGAGCCAGAAGCCGATCACATCGAGCGCCAGGCCCGCGCAGAACACCCAGGCCGCGATGGCGGGCTCGAAGCTGAACGCGATGCTCATCACGTAGAAGCCGCCGAAGACGAGGACCGCCGTGAGGATGACGAGCAGGACGCTTCCCACACCCGCACTGGGCTGCGTCGAGGGCGCGAACACCGAATCCGCAGCGGCGCGCGGCGACTCCGAGACCGACTCAGTGGCGGCAGAACTCGACATGACACTCCTTGACCGAAACGTGCGTACTCCCCCAACTCTAGCGCACCGCTGCGCCTACACTCGGAGGCATGTACTTCATCGTCGTCAAGCATCAGGTCAAGCCCGAATACGTCGATTCCTTCATCGAGCACACGGCCGAGATCACCGCTGCCACCCGGGCCGAACCCGGCAACCTCTGGTACGAGTGGACGCGCAGCGTCGAGGATCCGAGCGAGTACGTGCTCATCGAGGCGTTCCGCGACGACGAGGCCGCCGCGGCCCATGTGAACTCGGAGCACTTCGCGAAGGGCCTCGAGAAGATGCGCACCCTGCTCGTCGCGACGCCGAGGATCATCTCGCGCAAGGTCGAGGGCGAGGGCTGGGACCTGATGGGCGAGCTCGTCATCGACTGACGCGGAGGCGAGTCCCCCGCCGGCCTGCCGCCTACCAGCCGCGCTCGCGCCACTCCGGGAGGGCGGGGCGCTCGGCCCCCAGGGTCGTCTCCGCGCCGTGGCCGGGGTAGACGATCGCGTCGTCGCCGAAGCGGTCGAAGAGCCGCTCCGACACGTCGGCGAACAGCTGCTCGAAGCGCTGCGGATCGTTCCGCGTGTTGCCGACCCCGCCGGGGAAGAGGCTGTCTCCGGTGAACAGCAGCACCGGGTCGCCGTCGGCCGTGGCGAACGCGATCGACCCCGGCGTGTGCCCGCGGAGTGCGATCGCCTCGAGCTCCAGCCCCTCGATCGCGATGCGCTCGCCGCCCGCGAGCTCGCGGTCGGCGACCACTCCGCGCTCCTCCTGCAGCTGCGCCGCGTCGTCGCGGCCGATCACGACCGGGGCGCCGGACGCCGCGGCGAGATCCGCCGTCGCCCGGGTGTGGTCCCAGTGCGCGTGGGTCGTGAGGATCCAGCGCAGCCCCCCGGCCCGCGCGGCGTCGCCCGCCCCGTCGGCGAGCAGGGCGCGCAGCGCCTCCGCGTCGTCGGCCGCGTCGATGAGGATCTGCTCGCCGGAGGCCTTCGCGGTGAGCAGATACACGGCGTTGTTCATCTCCGAGACGAACATGCGGCGCACGGTGTACTCCGGGCGGTCCTGAACGAGTTCCGAAGGCATGTCGGGCTCCCTCCCCACGATCGGCGGGCGCGGAGACGCGGCTGCTGCCGCGCTGCGCCCTTCCAGCAGCCTAGCGATCACCCCTCCGTCGTTCTGCGCGGAGTCGCAGAATCCACCTCGGGGCGAGATCCCGCGAGCCGCTGCACGACCGCAGGAGGACGGGAGCTTCTTCACGTCCATCCTGCGGTATTCCGTGCGCGCGAAACGGTCGACCGCGTGGAGCCCCCGCCGCACGATGCTTGTCGAGAGGTCAATATCCGCGGCGTTCCCCGCGGCACTCACCACGAATATTGACCTTTCGACGCGATTCGCAATGGAACTTCCAGGGTCCGGGATCTCGCAGATGGGCAGGCAGGCGGGCGGTTCCGGTGCGCGCAGGGGAACGGACTTCGAGAAGACCCCGGCAGGATGACGGGAGCACCCCGGCATTTGGTACCGTGACCGGGTGGGCGACGACATGGTGATGATCCCGGCGGGCACGCTGCTGATGGGCTCGGACGAGTTCTACCCCGACGAGCGACCCGTGCACGAGCGGCCCGTCGCGGCGTTCCGGATCGATCGCTACGAGGTCACGAATGCCGAGTACGCGGTCTTCGTCGACGCCACGGGGTACGTCACGGTCGCCGAGCGGGAGCTCGATCCCGCCGCCTTCCCCGGGGCCGATCCCGCCGAACTCGTGCCGGGCGCGATGGTGTTCACCCCGAGCGACGGGCCGGTCGACCTGCGCGATTGGCGCGGGTGGTGGCGCTGGCAGCCCGGAGCGTCGTGGCGGCATCCCTTCGGACCGGGCTCCTCGATCGAGGATCGGCAGCGCCACCCCGTGGTGCACGTCGCCTACGAGGACGCCCAGGCCTACGCGACCTGGGCGGGCAAGCGCCTGCCGAGCGAGGCCGAGCACGAGTACGCGGCGCGCGGCGGCCGGGTGGGCGAGCGCTTCGCCTGGGGCCACGAGGCCTACCCCGGCGGCGTGGCGCAGGCGAACACCTGGCTCGGGCGCTTCCCCTACGACAACCGGGGCGTCGGCGACGCGGCCCCGGTGGGATCGTACCCGCCGAACGGCTACGGCCTCTACGACATGATCGGCAACGTGTGGGAGTGGACGAGCGACTACTACTCGCCTCGCCACGTGCCGCCGGGATCCCGAGCGGTGGACGCCGGCGGGCGCGAGAACCTGCTGGCCGCCGCGAGCGCCGAGCCGGACTTCCCCGGGACGGTCCGCCGGGTGCTCAAGGGCGGCTCGCAGCTGTGCTCGCCCGACTACTGCCTGCGCTTCCGGCCGGCGGCGCGCTCGCCCCAGGCCGAGGACACGGGCATGAGCCACATCGGCTTCCGCTGCGCCGGGGACGCCTGAGCCCTCTTCGACGGTGGAGGGGCAGCCCTGTCGCCGCTCCGCCGCAACCGCTCACTCCGCGACGATCCCGATCCCGGTCGCCCGGGAGGCCTGCTCGAGCGAGCCGAGGTCGGTGAGCTTCGTGAACCCCGCCCGCTCCATCAGCGCGACGGCCTGGCCGGAGCGGTTGCCCGAACGGCAGTAGACGAGGTACTCGGCCTCGGGATCCAGGGTCGGGATCGCGGCGGCGAACTCGCCGCCGTTGAAATCGAGCAGCTGCGCGCCCGCGAGGTGCCCGGTCGCGTACTCCTCCGCCGTGCGCACGTCGAGCAGGATCGCCTCGCCGCCGACCTCGAGGATGTCGGATCCTGCGGAGGCGTCCGGTGCCGACGAGCAGGCCGCGAGACCGAGCAGCAGGGCGACGGCGGAGAGGGGGATGGCGATGAGGCGGCGCACGGTGCGTCCTTTCGATTCTGTTCCGGTGATCAAGGCGGGGCTATAGGGTCGGAGCCGCGATCAGGCGGCGGCCGGGACGGAGGCGCCGCCCGCAAGAGCGGACCAGGCGGCGTAGCCGCCTTCGAGTTCGGCGATGTCGTATCCCGCCCGGCGCAGTGCGCTGGCCGCGACCAGCTGCGCACCCCGCTCTGGCAGTACACGAGGATCGTGCCCGCGTCGGGGGCGGGGAGGCTGTCGAGGTTCCACAGGATGCGGCCGCCCGAGAGCTGCTCGGCGCCCGGGAGGTGCCCCTCCGCGTACTCGGTGCGGTTGCGCACATCGAGCAGCAGGACGCGTCGGAGGTCGTCGAGGTCTTCGGGCTTGACGACCTCGGGCACGGCCGGCTCGAGACCGTCGAGGGAGCGGATCCAGCCGCGCGCGGCGTCGATCCCGACCCGCAGCAGGTGATCCCGCATCTCCTCGGCCTCCTCGCGCGAGCCCGCGAGCAGCACGAGCGGTCGCCGCTCGAGTTCGGGGTTGACCACCCAGGCGCCGTAGCTCGCAGCCTTCGCGGCCCCGGGGATGTTCAGCGAACCCGCGACGGTGCCGAGGTGCACCTCGCTCGCCGGGCGGGTGTCCACGAGGATCGCGCTGTCGCCGGCGAGGGCGCTCTGCAGCCTCTCCGCCGTGTACTCGACGAGCTCGGGCACCTCGCCGATCACCGCGGGGCCGACCTTGTTCTGCAGCTTCATGCGTCCGAAGTAGGCGTGCGCGTCGGGCTGCCCGCTGAGCAGCTCGTCGACGAAGCCCTGCTCGTCGTCGTTCTTCAGGTAGTCGCTCCACCACGAGAAGTTGCGCTCGTAGCCGACGGTCGACGCGGCGATCGCGCCGAGCGCCTTGCCGCAGGCCGATCCCGAGCCGTGCGCCGGCAGCACCTGCACGTAGTCGGGCAGGGTGAGGAAGCGGTGGCGCAGGCTCGCGAAGAGATCCTTCGCTCCCTGGAAGCGCGTATCGACGAAGCCGGCGGCCTCGTCGAGCAGATCCGGGCGGCCGAGATCCCCGACGAAGACGAAGTCTCCCGTGAGCATGAACCCCGGCTCGCTCGACTGCGCTCCGTCGGTGACGAGGAACGACATGTGCTCGGGGGTGTGGCCCGGGGTATGGACGGCCTCGACGGTGATGTTGCCGAGCTCGATGCGGTGCCCGTGCTTCATGCGCACGGCGCCATCGAAGGCATCGGAGTACGTCCAGTCGGGTCCGCCCTCGTCGGAGACGTACATCTGCGCCCCCGTCCTCGCCGCGAGCTCGCGAGTACCCGAGAGGTAGTCGGCGTGGATGTGGGTCTCGGTGACGGCTGCGATCCTCATGCCGTGCTTCACCGCGAGGTCGAGGTAGACGCCGAGGTCGCGCCGCGGATCCACCACGATCGCCTCGCCCTTCGCCTGGCAGCCGATGAAGTAGCTCGCCTGCGCGAGATCCTCGTCGTAGATGCGTTCCAGCAGCATGTTGACTCCTTAACTTATATGCAGCAGATAGTGGGATGACCGGGATTCAGGAGGCCGCCTGCGCCTCGCGCTCGGCCAGCTGCCTCCGCACGTCCTCCATGTCGAGGTCGCGAGCGCCCCGGATGAGCTGGTCGAGCTGCTGCGGGGCGAGAACCCCGGGCTGGGCGTAGACCATGATCCCGTCGCGGAAGACCATGAGGGTGGGGATCGAGGTGATGCGGAACTCGGCGGCGAGCCGCTGCTCGGCCTCGGTGTCGACCTTGCCGAACACAATGTCGGGATGCTGCTCCGACGCGCGCTCGAAGGTGGGAGCGAAGGCCCGGCAGGGCCCGCACCACGCGGCCCAGAAGTCGACGAAGACGATGCCGCCTCCGCTCACGGCCTCCGAGAAGTCGCTCTGGGTCAGATTCCTGGTCGCCATGATCCGCTCCGTTCTCGTTCTTCTTCTCGCCTCGGCGGTTCGATGCCGAGACTCAGCGGCCGAACAGGCGGGAGAGGATCCCGCCCCGGCTCGCCTTCGCCGCGTCGATCTGGGCCTGGGTGTGCTTCCCGTTGCACCAGTCGGACGCGGGCACGCTCCTCTTCACCATCGCGACGTGCTGGCCGCACCCCGCCCAGGTCGTCTTCCCGCAGGTTTGGCAGGTCACCGCTCGGCACATGATCCGGCCCTTCTCGTCTCTCGGTCACGGGACACCAGATACCCCAGAGGGTATTTTGATATTGAGATCACTATACCCATGGGGGTATCCATTTTGTCAAGCCGACCTGCTCGACGGACGAGGTGCCGGGGGACGACGGCTCGGGGCCCGCTCCCCCGCGTCCCCCGCGTCGCTGCGCGATTCCGGCGAGGCGCGCGGCCGCTACTCGGGGAGGACGATCCCGGTGCGGGCGGCGAGCGCGGCGAGGAGGCGATCCTGAACCGCGTGGTCGAGCGTCGCCGGATGCGGCTGCTCGGGAGCGCGGTGGTGCCAGTAGCCGGCGGTGCGCGGCTCGATCTCGGCCTCCCGCGCGGTCGCCAGCCACGCCTGGGTGCGGTGCCCCTCGGCCAGGTCATCGGTCGCCGACGGTCCGCCCATCCGGGTCGGCACCCAACCCGGGCAGACCGCGTGCACGAGAGCGTCGGACCACCGCCGGGCGAGGCCCATGACGAGTGCGGTGACGAAGAGCTTGCTGTCGTTGTAACCGGTGTCCTGCCGGCCCGCGATCTGCTCCGCGAGGCGGTTCGGCGAACCCGAGCGGTGGAGCGAGCTCGAGACCACGATCGTCCGCGCGGGACGCTCCATCAGTGCGGCGAGCGCGTACGGAGCGATGACATTGACCGCGACGATGTCGGGGCCCCTGATGACCCCCGCGTTGTGGATCACCGCATCGAAGCGACCGTAGCGGTCGGCCTCCTCGGCGATCCGGCGCACCGCCTCGAGGTCGGCGAGGTCGCCGTAGACCGCGCCCCTCACCTTCCCCAGCACCGTTCGATCCTCGATGCGCTCCGGGTGCCTCGCGTGCAGGACGACCTCGTGCCCCGCATCGCAGAGGGAGGCGGCCGTGAGCAGGCCGAGGCCGGTGGAGGCCCCGGTCACCAGGATGCGTGCCATGCTCCCCTCCTCACCGTTTCACTCCTCAAGTCCGTGCTCCGCGAGCCACTCCCACGCGACCCGCTTCGGGACACGGGTGAGCCAGGCCTCGATGATCAGCTCGGCCAGATAGTCGCGGTCGATGCGGTCGAGACGGCACAGGACCGCGTCGTAGCCCTCGAGGTGCGGGATCGAGAAGAAGACGGCCGGATCGGACGCGAGCAGCATCTCCTTGGGCTCCTGCCCGTCCGTGCGCAGGGCGATGACGGTCCCCTCCGGCCAGGTGCGGTCGAGTGACGCGAGCTGCCGGAGGTCGACACCGCTCGGCTTCCGCTCCCAGACGACGAGCCCGCTCTTCGTGCGCCAGGCCCATCCCCCAGCCTGCCCGCCGCTGGTCTCCGTCAACCCGGGCAGGGTCGCGGCGATCCCGCGGATGTCGTCGAGCTCCGCCATGATCCGCCTCCGCCCCGCTCCGGTCCGATCCCGCGCGACGGCTTCCCGCGCCGTCGTGCCGCTTGAAGGGTATGCGGCCATTCTCGCACTTGCCAGTGGTGTGTCCCGGGAATGGGTGCACCGCAGCAGGTACCCATTCCCGGGACACACCGCTAGGGTGGATGGAGGCACGTTCCGTGCCCTCGCGCAGTCGATGACGAAGTGCTCGTCTGACACATTCGCGGAGAGGACTGACACCGGTCAGCACACGTCCGCGGTGGAGATTGCGCAACCGACCCCTATCAGGGGCCGGTTGTGTTCACCCATGCCGCGAATGCGGCGCGAGCGAAAGATCACCCATGGCTATCAAGTCCGACAAGTCCGAGAAAGATCTGCAGGCGGTTCTGGAGAAGATCGCCGGCATGCCGGAACCCTACGCGACGATCGGCGCGCGGCTGCACGAGACCATCATCGGCGCCGGGCCGAAGCTCAAGCCGCGCATCTGGTACGGCATGCCCGGCTACGCCACCGGCCGCAGCACCCCGGTGGTGGTGTTCTTCCGGCTCGACGACGGGGTGATGACGCTCGGTCTTTCCGAGCACGCGACGGTGGATCGCGAGGCCGGCACGACGCTGCGGCCGTGCGCCTGGTACCTCGACGAGCTCGACGACGCCACCGCCGCGAAGGTCGCCGAGCTCGTGCGCGTGGCGTTCGGCTAGCTCCGACCGCGTCTCGCGCGATCCGGCCGCGTCCGGAGGCGCCCCGCCGTGTCCCTGCCGTGCTGCCGAGGGCGGCAGGACACGTCCGCGGCCCATAGGCACCTCGTCCCATGCGCGCCGGGCGTGGTGCCTCATGTCAAGTTGATCGCGTAATCGGTGTTGTGCCTCACATAGATTGATCGCATAACCCATTGCTCAGGCGGTGCGGAGTTTCACCCCACCGGTCTGGCGTTTGCGCCGGTTCTTCTTCGCGTCCTCGACCTCGGCGGTGAGCACCTCGGTCTTCCACTTCGCCTTGGTGATGAGCATGCCCTGGTACCTCACGATGTCGCGGGTGAGTTCGACCGGGTTGAGTTTCATATACTGTGCCCGCAGCGCTCGTTCTTGCACGCGGGAGAGCACCCCTGACTCGAGAACCCGCTGGTACGGGGTCTTCGGCTTGTCATACACGCGCAGTCTCCGCCCCTGCCCGTCACTTACCCAGCCGATGGGTTTTCTTGTCGGGGTGAAGAAGTTCATCTTCAGCGTCACTACCTGCCAGAGTTTGGCGAGCACCTCTCGCTCGTCGGTGGTGTCGTATCGGTAGTAGAACCCGTACTTGCGGACGATGTGGTTGTTCTTTGATTCCACGACGGCTTGATCGTTCTTTTTGTACGGGCGCGAGCGAGTGAAGAAGATCTTCCGCTCACCTGCCCACTCGACGACTTTGTCGTTGATGAACTCGCTCCCGTTATCGCAGTCCAGGCCCGCAATCCCGAACGGCAACGCGGCCTCGACCCGATCAAGGGCTGCGAGCATGTGCACTCGGGCGTTGTTGCGCAGCACTTCCAGGTGGGTCCATCCTGTCTCCACACAGGTGGCGGTGAGGGTTCTCGCGAACTCGCCCTTCAACGTTGGCCCGCAATGCGCGACGGTGTCACACTCCATGAACCCGGGCTCGTGCTCTGCCTCGTCCCCGGCTTTCCTGATCGTGATCGAGGTGCGCAGCAGCGCACCAGAACGAGTCGCGGAGATCCCTTTCAGCTCGAGTGCGTTCCGGTGTTCGCGGAGGTATCGGTCGATCGTCGCCGCAGACATCCGGAGCAACTCGTCACGCACCCGAGCCGAGTACTCATGCTCACCCTCGCGCAGCTCGCCATGCGCTTCAAGCCGGCTAATCCATTCAGGGAGCATCGGTTTCATGTACTTCCCACACGGGTACATCATCACCCGCCACAACCACACCAGCACTCGTTTCGACGCGGCCGAATACTTCGTGGGACGGTGACGGCGTCGGTCGATCTTTGTGACGTTCTTCACCCCGAGCAACGGGTCAGTGAGATACCGTCTCGCAGTGACCCTGGAGACCCCGGTCGAGCTGCAGAAATGATCCAGAATCCCAGACTTCTCAGACCGTGTCGCAACTCGATACGCCTGCTTGAGTTGTTTCGTCACCTCGATACGAGTCGCCACCGACACCACACCCTTGTTCATACCTGCCGAGCGTAGGAAGTACGCGATCAAAGTATGTGAGGCACGACTTGGGCTACGCGATCAATAAACGTAAGGTACGTCGCCGGGTGGTCGTTCGAGCGGCCGCGCTCTAGTGTGGGAGGCAGGGGGATCATGTTCACCGAGTTCTTACGAGACCAGGCCTTCGCCATCGCATGGCTCGCCATGATGGCCGCCGGGTGGTTCGGGTGGTCGCAGGAGGATCCGAAGCCGAAGCTGCGCGGATGGCTGGGCGCCGGGTCGGTGGTCGGGATGCTGATCGCGATCGCGTTCGGGATCGTCGTGTGGCGCAACTGGTCGACGCCGACCGCGCTCGAAGGGCGCTACTGGGTCTTCGGCCTGGTCGTCCTGGCCGAGGCGGTGCTCATCGGCGGCGGGTGCATCCTCCTCGCGCGTCGCAAGCTGACGAGGTGGTACGGGTGGTGGATCGGTCTGTGCGTGGCGCTGCACTTCGTTCGGCTGGCCTGGGTGTTCGAGGACTGGTCATACCTGGGGCTCGCCGCCGTGCAGGTCGTCGGGCTCGTGCTCATGCTTCCCGCGCTCAGGCGCGGCGACTACGCGACCAGCCGATGGGCGTGCCCCTGGATCGCCGTCACCTTCCTCGCCTATGCGATCGTCTCCGCGATCGTCTTCCTGCTCAGGTACGGCCACCCGCTCTGAGCGCGCCCTGTCAAGGGTTCGCCGCTCGTGTTGACTCGGCGTGCGCCGAGCGCGAAAATGCTCACCTGAACGCAGGTGGCGTCGGGAGGAGCCGAGATGAAGACGAGAAGAGAGCAGGCCGGCCCGGAGCCCGCTGATTCCGCGGTGGCGGCACGGCCGCTCCTGTCGGAGCGGATCCATCCGTTCTCATTCGGGCTCGTGGGCACGCTCGGCGTTCTGATAGCGCTGCTCATCGGCTCGATCGTGGGTCAGCTCGCGACGGTCCTGATCTACATCGGCATCGCGCTGTTCCTCGCACTGGGCCTCGACCCGATCGTCAGGTGGCTCGAGCGGAAGCTTCCGCGTCCGGCCGCCGTCACCGTCGTGGTCGTCACCGTGGTGCTCCTCTTCGCGGGGATCCTGATCGCGATCATCCCGATCATCGTCGACCAGGTCGCCTCCCTCGTCGAGGATGCGCCGGAGCTCATCGACGCGTTCGTCACGAGCCAGTGGTACCTCGATCTGACGAACCAGTACGGGGACTCCTTGGACAAGGCGCTCGAAGGCGCGCTGGATTTCGTCCAGGACCCGCAGAACCTCACGCAGATCGGCGGCGGCCTGCTCGCGATCGGGGCGGGGATCACCGGCGGGCTCACCGGAGTGACGATCGTGCTCATCCTGACCCTGTACTTCATGGCGTCGCTCCGATCGATGAAGAAGGTGTCCGCCCGCTTCGTCGCCGCCCACGCGCGTCCGCGCTACACCGAGCTCCTTGAGGACGTGTCAGGCGCGGTCGGGCGGTACGTGATCGGGCAGATCAGCCTGGCTCTGATCAACGGCGTCCTCAGCCTGATATTCCTCTCGATCATCGGCGCTCCGATGCCCGTGCTGCTCGCGCTCATCGCATTCATCGGATCCCTCATCCCGCTGGTCGGAACGCTGAGCGGCGCGATCATCAACACGCTGATCTGCCTGTTCGCATCCCCCCTGACCGCGCTCGTCTCGCTCATCTACTACGTCATCTACCTGCAGGTGGAGGCGTACGTGCTCAGCCCGCGCATCATGAGCAAGGCGGTCGCCGTCCCGGGGTCGATCGTGGTGATCGCCGCGGTCGGAGGGGGTGCGCTCGGCGGGGTCCTCGGCGCGCTCGTCGCGATCCCCATCGCCGCGAGCGGCATCATCATCATTCAGAAGGTGGTCTTCCCCGCCCAGGACGCCAAGGTGGTGCCGAAGCCGTGACGACGATCGGCGGACCGAAACGGGGTGCTCGTGCCCTCGGCCGGCACGCGATCTGTGGTTGAGTTGACCTCATGCCGACGACTTTCGCCTTCACCGTGGGCGTTCAAGAACGACACGAGGTCACCGTGAGGCTGGCCGGGATCCGCAACCGGGTGACGGTCAGCGTCGACGGCGTTCTCGCGGTCGACAGCGGCGGGAACCTGGGGATCGTCATGCCGAACGTCTTCGACCTCGAGGTCGGCGTGCACGAGAAGCACATGGTCTCGGTGCGGCTGATCGCTCAGCAGCTCATCGACGGGGGCGCGAAGTACTTCGATGTGTTCGTCGACGGCCGGTTCGCCTTCCGCCATCACTGGTAGCTCCGGGACGCACGCTCCGGCGCGCGGGCCCTCGATCAGAGCTCGCGCAGGTAGCAGAGCATGCGGAACTCGCCGCCCGGCTGGAGATTGACGAATCCGTATCGCTCGTAGAACCTGCGGGTGGCGACGTCGTCCTCGTCGACGTTGATGTGCATCTCGACCGCATCGCGGGCACTCGCCTCCGCGAGAGCCGCATGCAGCAGGGTCGTGCCCACACCGCGGTTCCTGCACCGCGGCTCGACGTAGAGCTCCTCGAGCTGCACCAGGGGGCCGTCGCCGTAGGGAGTGGGGCGCATCGTGAGAAAGGCGAAGCCGAGTGCCTCCGCGTGCGACTCCGAGAGGAGCACCGATACATCGTCCCGCTCGATCAGTGCCTCGAAGCGGGTGGCGAACTGCTCGGCCGTGGGCGTCGGCGTCTCGAACTCGCGGTTGAAATCGTAGAGCAATCGGCCGACCGTGGCGGCATCCCGGCTGCTCGCCTTTCGCACACGCGCTTCGGAGAGCCCTTTCGGCTCGCGGTCCGGCCCCTTCTCCGCGCTCATGCCTTCACTCTAGGACTCCAGCCGTCACACGCATCGGGCGGAGGACGATCTCCCTCTCTCCGTCGACGTTCGGGAGGCGATCCGCTCAATCCGGGATCCGGTCGTCCAGAACGTCGTCGCTGATCTTCAACGCACGCAACTCGGCCTCCGTGGGTTCGAGCACGCTGCCGTCTGCACCCAACCAGTACCAGTTCCCCAGATCGTTCTCCGGGGACTCCCGACGGTTGAGCGTGTACACGACATCGCCCACGGCCTTGGTCTCCACCGGCCCGTCCCTTCTAGGCCGACGTCAGCTGCGGCGCAGTCAGGGCCTCGGCGATGTCTTGCAGCGCGCCGGAGAGCGCCACGAGTGCGAGGCCGATCGCTTCGCAGGTCTCGGCGGTAGGAGGTGTCGACTGGTTGCTCAATGAGAGCCCGAGCTCCGACAAGTCGCGCGCGGTGCTCTGCAGTTTAGCTGCGTCCCGGATCATGTTCCGGACCCTACGTTCTCGAAATGACCATCAGGTGACCATCGTGCAAGAGCTACAAAACCCGTCACTCACCAGAGCGGAATCGATGTACGAAACCCACGGAACCGGGCCCGGCCGCCGTCTCGGCACGACTCGAGCACTCGCCTGGCCCGGAGACGAACGGGTTCCCGGCTGTTGGTAGATTCCAGTTTCCAGCGGGCCGGAACGGTGTCTCCATTAGTGCACCTTGAACGTATAATGTTAATATCTGCGTATGAATGCAGATATGGGTGCTCGCGAGATGGACTCCGCGTCGGAGTGTGTCGATCTCGCGGCCGAGGTACTCGGCATCCTCGCGGACCCGACCCGAATCAAGATCGTTCTTGCACTCCGCCGGGCCGAAGAGCTGCCCGTGAACGCGCTCGCGGAACTTGTCGGGAAGAAGCCGTCCGGGGTGTCTCAGCACCTTGCCCGAATGCGGATGGCGCGCATGGTGACAACTCGGCACGAGGGCACGAGCGTGCTGTACCGTCTCACGGACGAGCATGCACTCAAGCTTGTGATCGAGGCGATCAAGCAGGCTGAGCATGCCGTCGCGAACGGACAGCTGCCACCGCATCACATCGCGCCCCAGCAATCAACCCACGATCTTCAGTGACCAGTAGGGCCTCTGATGCTTGCCGTTCTTCGTAACCCGATCTATGCGAAGCTGTTCGGCGCGCAGATCATCGCCTTGCTCGGGACCGGGCTCCTCACTGTCGCGCTCGGCCTGCTCGCGTTCGACATCTCCGGCGGGGAGGCCGGCATCGTGATGGGTGTGGCGATGACGATCAAGATGGTCGCCTACGTCGCCGTGTCCCCGGTCACGACCGCGCTCGTCGCCCGCCTACCCCGGAGGCCCGTACTCATCGGCGCGGACCTCATCCGTGCCGGGGTCGCTATCTCCTTGCCGTTCGTGGCGGAAGCGTGGCAGATCTATGTTCTGATCTTCCTGCTGCAGTCCGCGTCCGCGACGTTCACGCCGACGTTCCAGGCCGTGATCCCGTCCGTACTTCCTGACGAGCGCGAGTACACGCGAGCACTCTCCCTGTCCCGGCTCGCCTACGACCTGGAATCCCTCCTGAGCCCGATGCTCGCGGCCGCCCTCCTCGCGGTCATCAGCTTCCACAACCTCTTCGTAGGAACCGTGTCAAGTGTCGGGTTTGGTAGAGAGTGTTTTAGTTGGTTTCAGACAAGGCAAGTGAGGGCTGACAGGTCGCCCAGTAGGCGGTCTCGACCTCGGCGGGTGGGCGCTGATCGAGTTCGCCATGGAGGCGGCGCTCGTTCCACCAGTCCACCCATTCCGCGGTCGCGATCTCGAGATCATTGATCGATTGCCACGGGCCGAGGTTGCGGACGAGTTCGGCTTTGTAGAGCGAGTTCAGTGCCTCGGCCATCGCGTCATACGAATCGCCCTTGGAGCCGACGGACGTGACCGCGTCGCATTCCGCGAGCCGTTCCGTGTAGCGAATCGCTCGATACTGGACGCCCCTATCGGAGTGATGCGTCAGCCCGGCAAGATCATGACCTTGGCGTTGGCGTCGCCAGATCCCCATCCGGAGCGCGTCGAGCGCGAGATCGGTGTAGAGGCGGGTGGAGAGCTGCCAGCCGACGATCATGCGCGAGTACACATCGAGCACGAACGCGACGTACACCCACCCCGAGAAGGTCCTGACGTAGGTGATATCGGCGACCCACAACTCGTTCGGACGAGCCGCGATGAACTGCCGGTTCACGAGATCGAGGGGGCGGCCGGTCTCCGGGGCCGGCTTCGTGGTTCGGGGGCCTTTCGCTCGCGAGATCCCGCGGAGTCCGAGCTGCCGCATGAGGCGGCGCACTGTCGATTCCGCGACGCGTTCACCCTCACGGCGAAGCGCGGCGTGGATCTTCCGCACACCGTAGACGCCATAGTTGTCCTCGTGGATGCGGGCGATTTTCTCGCAGAGGCCATGGTCGCGCAGCTCACGATCCGAGGGCGGTCTGTTCTTCGCCGCGTAGTAGCTTGACGGGGCGATCTGGGCGGGCGTGTCTTCAAGTGCCCGGCAGATCGGCTCGACCCCGAACTCGGTGCGATTGGCGTCGATGTACGCGGTCTTCTCGGTCATCGTGAGGGGCGGTCGAGCTCCGCCGCGAAGAAAGCCGACGCGGACTTCAGGATCTGGTTCGCGCGCCGAAGCTCACGTACCTCGCGCTCGAGTTCCGTGATCCGGGCCGCATCCTCACTGGTCGTGCCGGGGCGGATACCCTCGTCGATCTCGGCACGGCGCACCCATTTCCGGACCGTCTCGGGGAGGAGGTCGAGTTGCTTCGCGATCCTCGTGATCGCGCCATCACGGGTCGCGGGGTTCTGACGGGCTTCGATTACGAGCCGAACCGCACGTTCGCGGAGTTCTGCTGGGTAGGGGACGGGCATGATGCCGGGGGTTCCTTTCGATACAGGAATACCCTCCATCAAACACGACACGATTCACGCGGTGGGGCGCAGGGCCGAGGGCAGGGCGGGCGCAGGGCGGGCGCGCAAAGAGGGGGAGGATCGGCGAGCGCCGATCCTCCCCCTGTCCTGCGCGAGTGTCAGCCCGCGGGGACCGCCGTCGTGGCTGTTGTGGTGGGTGGTGTCTGTGGTGTCCCGTGCCGGGTCCGGGCCCGTTCGATCACGTGTTTCACCCCGCCGATCAGGCCGCCGGGCAGGAGCGTGATCAGGACGATCATGAGCAGGCCCGACACGACGAGGTTCACGTACGGGAACCCCTGCAGCAGCACGGTCAGGCCGTAGTAGATGATCACCGCGCCGATCGCGGGCCCCCAGATCGTGCCCAGACCGCCGATCACGGCCATCACGATGAAGTTGATCGTCCAGTTCAGGCTGAACGCCGAGAAGGGCTCGACCGAGCCGACCTGCCACGCGATCAGCGCGCCCACCGCGCCCATGATCGCGCCCGAGAGCACCATCGCGCGCAGCTTCGTCCAGAACGGGGACACCCCGAGACTGTCGGCGACCTCCTGGTCGTCGCGCACCGACTTGAGCCGCAGACCGTAGCGCGAGTGCTGCACGAGCAGCGAGATCCCGATCGCGGCCACGACCACGACGATCGCGTAGTTGAACTGCTCGGGCCTGCGCGGGATCAGGCTGCCGACGCCGCTGAGGTTCTGCGAGGCGCCCGTGAACTCCCAGATCGTCATCCACGCCATGATCGCCATCGCGACGGCGAGCGACGCGATCGCGAACAGGATGCCGCGCAGGAAGAAGAGGAAGGAGCCCACGATGAGCGCGAGCACCGCTCCGACCACGATCGCGAACAGCATCGCCACGGGCGCGGAGAGTCCCAGCGGTTCGCGGGTGACCATGATCGCCGTGTAGGAGCCGGCGCCGACGAAGGCGGCGTGCACGAGGGAGAACTGACCGCCGATGCCGCCGATGATGTTCCACCCGACCGCGCCGGCCATGTAGATGAACAGCGAGATCAGCACGTCCATCGTGCGCGGGGTCAGGGCGGAGGAGACCAGGTACACGATCACGCCGCCGGCGGCAAGGCCCGCCCACGACCATGCCCCGGGGGCCTTCCGGGCGATCCCGGTGATGAAGGAAGTGGGCGCGTTCACGCGGCGCTCCTCTCGTACTGGATGCGCCGCTGGGCCTTCGCCTCGCGGGAGCGCTTGACGATGCGCACCACGATCGGCACGACGATCAGGATCAGGATGAAGGTGGCGTAGATCACGAGCTCGCGGAACTCGGTGCCGAACACCGCCGCGCCGACCGCTTCGATCACGCCGATGCCCAGGCCCGCCCACAGGGTGCCCAAGACGCTGCCGAAGCCGCCGAGCACGACCACGGTGAAGCCGATCAGCATGTACTTCGCGCCCGAGGTGGGCGAGTACGCGAAGCCGATGCCCACGAGGATGCCCGCGATCGCGGCGAACGCCGCCGAGACCGCGAACGTCAGCGCGTACACGCGCTCCACGTTGATGCCCATCGTGGACGCGGTCTGCGGGTCGACCGCGGACGCCCGGAGCGCGGCGCCCCACTGGGTGCGCTGCACGACCAGGTACGTCGCGACCACGAGCACGACGGAGATCACCGCGGTGATGATCGACGAGACCCGCACCGTGGTGCCCAGCAGCTCCAGGCCCTGGGTCGCGTACGGGGCCGACAGGGAGCGCACGTTCCCGCCGAACAGGATCACGAGGATCGCGATGACCAGCTGCGACAGGCCGAAGGTCGCGACCATGGGCGCTTCCTCGTTCCGGCGCAGCAGCCGGGTGAACACGTGGCGCTGCAGCGGGTAGCCCACGAGCATCACCACGGGCACCACGATCACGAGGGTCAGGAGAGGGTCGACGCCGAAGAGTCCCAGCACGACCGAGGCGAGGTACGCCCCGACCATCATGAGCTCGCCGTGCGCGAGGTTGACCAGGCGCATGACCCCGGATAGCAGGGTCAGGCCCAGCCCGATCAGCGCGTACAGGGTACCCGTCAGCAGTCCCGACAGGATCACTCCGGCATCGACCATCACACTCTCCTCTTACCGCGGCCGGGTGCTACTGCAGCCCGGCGATCGGAACCACCAGCGAGATGCCCTCGACCTGCGGGAAGATCTGCTTGGTGTCCGGGCCGACCCACTGCGACGAGACGGGCTCGATGCGGGAGGCGTGGTCGTCGCCAAACTCGATCTCGTAGCCCGAGGGGTACATGCCCGAGGTGTTCGCGATCTCCTCGTTGATCACGCTGGGATCGAGGGATCCGGCGCGCGCGATGGCGTCGGTGAGCACCTTCGCCGCCGAGTAGGCGAGCACGGCCGCGCCGGCCTCGGGGTTCACGCCCACCTGGGCGGCGAACTGCTCGAGCAGCTCGGCTCCCTTGGGGTCGCCCTCCATGTACCAGTCGGTGATCATGGTGCCCTCGGCGATCTCGCCGAGCTCGGCGGGCCAGGCGCTGGTGCTGGCAGCCTTCTCGGCGAAGGCGAGCTGCAGGTCGACGTCGGCGGCCTTCAGCTGCTTCCACAGCGCCATCGCATCCGGCGGGATCATCTGCGCGATGAGCACGTCGGCGTCGGAGGACTTCAGCTCGTTGATGTACTGCGTGTAGTCGGTGGTGCCGACGGGGAAGATCGCCCGCTGCACGACCTCGTAGCCGAACTCGGAGGCCTTCTCCTCCCAGAGCGCGCCCATGACGGTGCCGTCCTCGGCGTTGTCGGTGAACAGCGCCACCTTCTTGTTCGTCTCGGTGAGGTCGGCCACCTTGTACTGCAGGGCGGTCATGTCGTCCTCGTCGAAGAAGAAGTTCCAGGCGTAGCTCCAGCCCTCGGGGTTGCCCGCGAGCCACGACTGCACCGGCGTGAGCGTGCCGACGAAGGGAACCTGTTCGGCCTCGGCCACGGTCGAGGCGGGCACCGCCAGCGGCGGCGTCACCGAGCCGAGCAGGCCCACGACGCCGTCGTCGAGCACCAGCGAGCGCGAGGCCTCGGCGACCTTGGTCGAGTCGGACTCGCTGTCGCGCACGATCAGCTCCACCTGGTGGCTGGTGCCGTCGATCTCGATGCCGCCGTCTGCGTTGACGTCGTCGACGAGCTGCTGGTAGCCGGACTCGATCATCGGGCCGAACGAGGCGAGCCCGCCGGTCATCGGCAGCGCCGCGCCGATCTTGATCACGTCGCCGGAGGCGGATCCGCCATCGCCGCCCGTGTCGCCGCCTCCGCCGCCCGAGCAGGCCGCGAGCGCGAGCGCCGCGACGCCTGCGACGGCCGTCATCATCGTTCTCTTCAACATGGTGAACCTTTCTTCCGTTGATCTGTCCGTATATATGGATTCTGGATTTCGGGGTCGGTGCGTGGCACCGGATCGTGTCAGCCGAGGTAGGCTGCCACGAGGTCTTCCTGGGAGAGATCGCCCGGCGCGCCAGAGAACACGACCTTGCCGTGCGAGAGCACATACACCTGGTCTGCGAGCCGCGTCGGCCGCTCCGCGTTCTGCTCGAGCAGCAGCAGACTGGTGCCCCGCTCGGTGATCCGCTCGAGCACCTCATAAATCTCGTCCGCCGCCTTCGGCGACAGGCCAAGAGTCAACTCGTCCAACACGAGCAACGTCGGCCCGGACATCAGCGCCCGCGCGATCGCGAGCATCTGCTGCTGCCCGCCCGACATCGTCGTCGCGACCTGCGTCCGCCGCTCATGCAGCACGGGGAAGTCGGCCAGCACGAGCTCCGCGAGATCCTGCCGCTCGGTCCGCCGCTTCCCGAACGCGCCGAGCATCAGGTTCTCCTCCACGGTCAGCCCCGCAAACAGCTTCCGCCCCTCCTGGCAGTGCGCGATCCCCGCCGCCGCCCGCGCATGCGCCGGCACCTTCCGCATATCCCGCCCGTCGTACTCCAGCTCGCCGGCCGCGACCGGGAGCAGCCCGCTGATGCACTGCGACAGGGTCGTCTTCCCCGCCCCGTTCGGCCCCAGCACCGCCGTCACCGACCCCGCCGGCACCTCGAGCGACGCCCCGTTCAACGCGAGATGCTGCCCCCGCTTCACGACCACGTCCCGCAGCACGAGGCCCTGCCCGGGCTGCAGGACCGGCCGCTCCCGGGGCACGGTCTCGATCGCGTCCGCGTCCCGCGCCCCGAAGTACACCTCCCGCACCCGCTCGTCATCCGCGACGGACTCCGGGGTGCCCTCCGCGAACAAGCGCCCCCAGTTCAGCACGATCACCCGCTGCGCGAGCTGCTTCACGACCTCCTGCACATGCTCCACGATCACCAGCGCCGTGCCCTGCTCCCCGATGCCCCGGATGAGCTCGATCACCTCGAACAGGTCGCTCTCGCTCAGGCCCGCGCTCACCTCGTCCAGCAGGATCAGCCGTGGTGCGCTCGCGAGCGCCCGCGCCACCTCGAGACGCTTCAAATCCAGCAGCGGGAGGGTGCCCGCGGCCCGTCCTGCCTTGCCCGCCAGGCCGGTGGACTCGAGGATCTCCTCGATGCGGTGCTGCGCGCGGCCGTGCCCGCGATGCCCGGCAGCCGCGATACCCACCGCGACGTTCTCGGACACGGTGAGCGAGCGCAGCGGGCGCGGCACCTGCCGGGCCAGCGAGATCCCCGTTCGAGTGATGTGGCGGGGGCTGGACCCGCTGATCTGCCCCGCACCCTCAAGCGACACGGTCCCGAACGTGGGCCGGTCCTGCCCCGCGATCAGCTTCAACAGGGTGCTCTTGCCCGCCCCGTTCGGACCGATCACCGCCAGGCGTTCCCCCTCGGCCACGTCGAAGCTCACATCATCAAGCGCGACCACACCCCCGAAACGACGGGTCAGGTTGGACACCCGCAGCAACGGCCGGACGCCTGATGCGGACTGGTTCGTGTCGGGCATGGACTCTGTCTCCTCGTTGAGCGAGCGATGGGTTATGCAATCGTGTGCGTACGCCTTGATGAATATAGCCGGAAGGGGGTGGGGTCTGTCAAGCTCTCACCTGCTCCTGACGGCCTCCCCGCCGACCGGGACGGGGTCCGGTCAGGGCGCCGGGATGTTCGTCGCGGCCCTCCCCTTGAGGTGCAGCATCTCGCGAGCCTCGTCCGGAGTGGCGATCTCCTTGCCGAGCCCCCGCAGCGTGCCGATGATCTTCTCCACCTGCTGCGCGCTCGACACCGCCTTCTCCCCCTTCCCGATGAAGATGTTGTCCTCGAGCCCGACCCGCGAATGGCCTCCCAGCTCGGCGCTGCGGGTGGTGAACTCCATCTGCTTGCGCCCGGCGGCGAACGCGGAGTAGGTGTAGTCGTCGCCGAAGAGCCGATCCGCCGTCTGCACCATGTAGTCGAGGTTCTCGATGTCGGCGCCGATGCCGCCCAGGATGCCGAAGACGCCCTGCACGAGGAACGGCGCCTGCACGAGCCCCCTGTCGACGAAGTGGGCGAGGCTGTAGAGGTGGCCGATGTCGTAGCACTCGAACTCGAAGCGGGTGCCGTTCCCCTCGCCGAGCTCGCGCAGCGTGTACTCGATCTTGTCGAAGGTGTTGGTGAAGGGGTGGCTGTAGCTCGCCAGCACGTAGTCCCGCTCCCAGGGGAAGCGGTACTCGGTGATGCGATCCGCGATCCCCGCGAAGACGAAGTTCATGGTGCCCATGTTGAGCGACGCCAGCTCCGGACTGAAGGTGGTCGCGGCCGCGAGGCGATCCTCGATCGTCATGGAGCTCGCGCCGCCGGTGGAGATGTTGATCACCGCGTCGGTCTCGGCCGCGACGCGGGGAAGGAAGCGGGCGAAGGTCTCGGGCTCGGGCGACGGGCGTCCGTCGTCGTAGCGGGCGTGCAGGTGGACGATCGCGGCACCGGCCTGCGCGGCTTCGACCGCGGCCTGGCCGATCTCCTCCGGCGTGACCGGCAGGTACTCGCTCATCGAGGGGATGTGCACAGAACCCGTCACCGCCGCCGAGACGATCACCTTGTTGCTCGAGATCACCCTTGACCCTCCTTCGTCGCAGGATATACCCGTCATGAAAGGGCATATTCATCATGACTATATGGCAGATTCGCGAAAATCGCACGATGAATCACGGAACCGTTATGTTGCCGCCGCCAGACCGCCGTCCGACGCCGCCGTCCGACCGCCGCCCGAACCCCGAGCGCAGACCGGTGCGACGGCAGGCGAAACGACCGTGCCCGGGCGGTGAGCACCCGGGCACGGTCGAGACGACTGCGGAACGCGGCCGGCTAGGCTCCCGATCTCTGTCGGCGGCCCAGATAGGTCGAGAGCCCGACCGCCGCCAGCAGGGCGACGCCGTTGAAGACGTTCGAGGCCCAGCCGCTCGCGCCCGACAGCGTCAGACCGCTGACCGAGACCGACACGAAGACCGCGCCGATGATCGTGCCGATGACGTTGAAGAAGCCCGGCCTGATCGCCGTCGCGCCCAGGAACACGGCGGCGAGCGCCGGGAACAGCAGGAAGTTGCCGTCGGAGGCGGTGCCGCTGCCCGAGCGTGCCAGCTGCATGACTCCGGCGAGACCCGCGATCGCCCCGGCGACGATGAAGCTCCACCAGACGTTCTTCGTGACGGGAAGCCCGACGAGCTTCGCCGCCGTCGCATTCGAGCCGACGGCGTAGAGCGAGCGGCCGAAGGGCGTGTGCGTGAAGAAGTACCACGCGATCGCGGCGACGGCGAGGGTGATGAAGAACACGGTCGGGATCCCGGCGAGGCGCGACGAGCCGAAGCGGATCAGGGCCGGGTTGATGCCGCTGACGATCGACTGACCGCCCGTGTACCAGATCATCAGTCCCGTGATCAGCATCGCCATGCCCAGGGTGGTGACGAACGGACTCATGCCGAGCTTCGTGACGAAGAAGCCGTTGACGACGCCGACGAGGATGCCGAGCAGCACGCAGACGATCACCACCAGCCAGAGCGGCAGCCCCGCCCGCGCCATGAGCCCGGCGCACAGCACCTGCGTCATGGCCGCGGTCGCGCCCAGGGAGAAGTCGAAGTAGCCGCAGACGAGCGGGAACAGAGCCGCGACCGCGATGAGCGCGATCACCGCCTGACTGCCCAGGATCACGTTCACGTTGTTGATCGTGGGGAACGCCTTCGCCGAGAGCGGGAAGAAGGCGAAGAAGACGAAGACGAGCACCGTCAGGAGCGGCAGCGCGTAGGCCTCGAGCAGCTTCAGCCAGGGGGCTTGGCGGGGCACCGCGATCGACACGGTGTTCGTCTGGGGGGCACTGGAATCGGTCATTGCTGCGCCTCCGTGGTCGCATCTGGAATGGTCTTCTCGCGCAGCACCAGGCTGGTGAGCTCATCGACGTCGAGGTCGCCGGCGATGACCTCGTCCGAGATCCTGCCCCGGCTCAGCACCAGCGCACGGTCGCAGAGCGCGTGGATCTCGCTGAGGTCGCTCGAGGCCACGATGACGGTGCAGCCCTCGGCGGCCGCGCGGCGGATGATGTCGTAGATGTCGGCGCGGCTCATCACGTCCACGCCCTGCGTCGGCTCGTCGAGCAGCAGCAGCTTCGGCGCGCGCTGCATCCACCGCGAGAGCACCACCTTCTGCTGGTTGCCGCCCGACATTGAGGAGAAGAGCGCGTCGGGACCGGCGACCTTGACGCCGAACGACTCGATCAGCCCCGTGGCCGTGCGGCGCTCCCTGCCGCGCGGCATGACGCCGCCGGTCCAGTTCTCCTTGTAGGTCGCGACGGCGATGTTCTCGGAGACGGACAGCTCGGGGAAGGCCGCCTCGGCTCCGCGATCCTCGGGGACGAGCGCGACGCCGGCCGCCATCGCCTCGCCGATATCGCGGGGGGCGAAGGGCTCGCCCTCGAACTCCATGGTGCCGCTCGCCGGGCGGTGCTCGCCGAAGAGGATCTTGAGCACGCTGGAGCGGCCGGATCCGACGAGGCCGGTGAGACCGAGGATCTCGCCCCGGTGCACCGTGAAATCGATGCCGCGGACGGGCCCGCCGGTGAGACCCGAGACGGAGAACACCGGCTCGCGCTCGGCATGGGCGGCCTCCCCGGTCGGGCGCAGCGCCTTGACCAGGCCTCCGGCCATGACCTCGATCAGCTCGTCCTCCGAGGGCGTGCGGCCCTCGATCGTGCCGGCGACGCGGCCGTCGCGGTAGACCGTGAAATCGTCGGCGACGGCGATCACCTCGCGCAGACGGTGGCTCACGATGATGACGGTCTGGCCGAGCTCGGCACGACGGCGCACCCGCTCGAGCAGCAGTTCGGACTCGTGCGCCGCGAGCCGTGCGGTGGGCTCGTCGAGCACCAGGACGCGCCGGCTGCCCCCGCTCTGGTCCTGCAGGGCGCGCGCGATCGCCACCATGGTCTGGTCCGAAGGGCGCAGCCGGCCGACCGGCATCTGCGGATCGATCGCCAGCTCATACTCGGCCAGCAGCTCCGCGACGTGCCTGCGGAGGCCCCGCCAGTCGATCCCGCCGCCGCGACGGGGATAGCCGCTGCCGAGGGCGAAGTTCTCCTCGATGGAGAGCTCGTCGAACAGGCCGAGATCCTGGTGCACGAACCTGAGGCCGGCCTCCTGGGCCGTCGCCGGCGAGTAGCTCTGCAGATCGAAGCGCCTGCCGAGCACCTCCAACTCGCCCTGGTCGGCGGAGTAGACGCCCGCGAGGATCTTGATCGTCGTGCTCTTGCCCGAGCCGTTGCCGCCGAGCAGCGCATGCACGGTGCCGGGGCGCACCGTGAGCGAGACGTTGTTCAGCGCCCGCGTGCCCGCGAAGCTCTTGCTCAGCCGCTCGATGCGCAGAGCGGGCTCCGCCCCGAGGCGACGAGCCGTCGCTCGTCGCCTCGGGGGTGCTGGTCGGGGCCTCGGTCACTTACTTGCCCCAGGACGCGAGGAACTTCGCGCGGAAGTCGATCGAGCCCTCGTACCCACCCGAAGCCGGGAGGTTGTTGTCGGCGTCGATGACCTGGATCGACTGGCCGATGTAGGCCGGCTCCTGACCGTTCAGAATCCGGATCGCGGTGTCGACCGAGCCCCAGCCCTCCCAGGTGGGCGCCAGTGCGACCGTGGCGGTGATGCCCGGCTGGCCCGTGCGGATCATGTCGATCGCGCCGTCGCCGCCGAAGCCGCCGATGACGGTCAGCTGATCCGCGAAGCCCGCCTGGTCGATGGCGGCTGCGAGGCCGGTCTCGAGGTAGCTGTCCGTGGGCACGATCAGCACGTTGGCGTCGGGGTTGGCGAGCAGCGCGCTCGTCACCTTCTGGATGTACGAGTTGTCGGCGGTCTCCTGATCGGAGACGTCGATGACCTCGAGCACCTCACCGCCGCCGAGCGAATCCAGCTGGTCCTCGAAGCTCTCGGTGATCCAGGCGCCCCACACGTTGGTGGTGCTGTTGATCACGACGGCCTTCACCTCGCCGTTGTTCGCCCCGAAGGCGTAGTCGGCCATCAGGCCGCCCATCGTGAAGAAGAACGGGGGCATGTCGGGCAGCCAGAGGCGCTCGGAATCCCAGATCTTCGGATCGCAGTCGTCGACGCCGCCGCCGCCGATGATCGTGACACCGGCGTCCTTCGCCTCCTGGAAGGCCGCGGCAGCAGCGCCGCAGCCGATGCCGATCGGCACGAGCACGTCGGCGCCGCCCGCGATCGCCTGGCGGATCGCGGTGGCGAAGCCCTCCGGGTTCAGCTTGCCGTCGACGATCTGCCCGGTCCAGCCCGCGGCCTCCGCGGCCTCGACCACGGCCGCCGCCGGCTTGTGGCAGGTCGCGATCTGCTCGCCGCAGGACATGACGTAGAGGTTGACGCCCTCGGGCACGGTGGTGGGCTCCAGATCGCTGAGGTCCGAGCCGACGCCCGCGAACGCCCGGTCGAGCGCCTCCTGCGCCGCCGCGCTGGTCTCGCCGCCGGTATCGCCGGTACCGCCCGTATCCGTCGCTGCCGGCCCGTCGCTGCAGCCGGTGAGCGCGAGCGCGGCCAATGCCAGCGCCGCGATGGATGTCGCCGCCTTTGCCTTGAACACTGAACTACCTCCTGATCCTCGGCGGCAGCCCGGCGTTCCTATCGGCTGCGCTGCCGCACGGCCACCACTCGGTGGCCATGGTTCCCATCCAAGACGTCGCGACGACGGTCCGCCAGCGCAGCGCGTCAATGACAGCCATCGACAGCACGTATGGGCGCGGGTTCGCGCCGCCGCAATGGCAGCCATCGCCCCGAGCGGTATGCCGCATGCGGCCGGCGGTCTAGCGTGGGCGTCATGACTGCGACCATGCCATCGGCTGCCGAGCTCTTCTCGCTGCGGGGAACCGTCGCGCTCGTCACCGGGGCGACCTCGGGCCTCGGGCTCGCGACGGCCCGTGTGCTGGCCTCGGCGGGTGCGCGCACCGTGCTGAGCGGGCTCGCCGCCGAGCGCCCGGAGGCGGTCGCGGCCGACCTCGCCGCGGCGGGCCTGCCGGTGGACGGCCGCGCCTGCGACGTGACCTCGGACGAGGAGCTCGGCTCCCTCGTCGACTCGACGCTCCGCGCTCACGGGCGCATCGACACGGTGGTCTGCAACGCCGGCGTCGCCCTCGACACGGGCCCGCACACGAGCAGCACCGACGAGCAGCTCGACCGCATGTTCGACATCCACGTCCGCAGCGTGCTGCACCTGGCGAACCTGACCATCCCGCAGATGGCCGAGCGCGGCGGCGGATCCTTCATCGTGATGTCGAGCCTCTCCGGTCTGCGCGGCAACTCGCGGATCGGGCTCTACGGCATCACGAAGGCCGCGAACGCGCAGCTCGCCCGCAACCTCGCCGTGCAGTGGGGCGCCTCGGGGGTGCGGGTGAACGCGATCTCGCCCGGCGTGATCGCGACCGAGTTCGCCAAGCCCATCACCGAGGGGCCCGGCCGCGAGGCGAGGCTCGCGAAGACCCCGATGCGCCGTTTCGGCGACCCCGCCCACGTGGCCGGCACGGCGCTCTACCTCGCGTCGGCCGCGGGCGGCTTCACGACCGGGCAGAACATCGTCGTCGACGGCGGAACGATCGTGAGCGACTGATGGGCCGGCGGACGCTGATGCTGCGCCGCTACCTGCTCGGTCCGGGCACGGCGGATGAGTTCCTCGCGTGGTGGCTGCCGCGCATCCCGCCGCTGCGCGAGCGCGCCGGCTTCACCATCGAGTGGGCGTACCTCGATCGCGAGGCGGAGACGTTCACCTGGGCGATCTCCCATCCCGGCGACGAGGCCGCATTCCGTGCCGCCGAGGAGGTCTACACGGCGGATCCCGAGCGCGCGGCCGCGATCGCGGTCGCACCGCCGCTGCGCGAGGCCTCCGTCGGTTTTCCCGAGCGGATCCTCTGAGGCGGTGCGCAGATCCTGGTCTCGATGCTTCGAGATGAGCGGCAGAGCGGCGCCTCAGACGAGCTCGGCGTCCGGCTCCGAACGGAACTCGACCCGCTCGGCGGTCTCCCGGAGGATCCCGACCAGCCAGCGCAGCGCCGGATCATCGGTCTTCGACGGGTGCCAGTAGACGACCTCGACCAGGGTACGCTGCGGCACCGGCGTCTCGGCGACGACGAGGCCCAGGCGGTCGGCGTAGAGCTCGGCGATGCGCTTGGGCACGAAGCCGTACATGTCGGTGTTCTCGATCATGAACGGGATCGGGAGGAATCCCGGCACGGTGAGCGCGACGCGGGGGTTGACGCCCGCGGCGACGAGGGCGTCGTTCGCGAGCATGACCACGCTCTCGGTGAACTTCACGTCGATGTACGGCAGTTCCGAGAGATCCTCGAGCGTCAGCGCCCCGTTCTCGAGCCGCGGATTGTCGCGGCTCACGAGGCAGACGAAGGCGTCCGAGAACAGCGACTGGTGCTTGCCGGGAACGCCCCGGCCCGCCGAGGCCACAACGACGTCCCTGCGCAGCAGATCGACGGGGTCGATGTCGTTGAGCGCGTCGAACTCCACCGACGCCAGCGGCGCCTCCTCCGCCAGCACTTCGAGCAACGGCGCGGTCATGACGGAGAGGGCGTAGTCGGAGGCGGCGATCCTGAACTGACGATCGCTGGTGCGCGGATCGAACGCGGGCCGCAGGTCGAAGGTGCGGCCGACCTCGTCGAGCGCCTCTCGCACGAGCGGCTGCAGCTCCCGGGCGCGCTCGGTGAGCTCGAAGGTACGGCCGGAGCGCACCAGGAGGGGGTCTCCGATGATCTTGCGCAGCTTCGCCACCGAGCCGCTGACGGCCGGCTGGGTCAGCCCGATGACCTCCCCGGCGCGGCTCAGATGGCGCTCCGTGAGCACGGCGTCGAGCACCACGATGAGGTTGATGTCCATGCCTCGCAGTGCATCCATGCCGACGACCCCGCTTCCCTGCGCGTGAGTCACAGCATAATCGAGACCTCCGTCCCGCTCCGAACCGCGGAGAGTCACAGGCGGTCGGGGCCGTACGTCCGTCTCGCCGGCGGGACCGTGTGCCCCGGGCTCCGCTGCGGACCGATGCGGTTCTCGATCGTGCCGAGGCCCTCCACGGTCATCGTGACGACGTCGCCCACCTGGAGCGGCGGGATCACGAGCTCGCCGCCGGCGCGCGCCCAGCGCTCCGAGAGCGCACCCTGCGACGCCGTGCCCGTCGCCAGCACGTCGCCCGCGCCGACCCAGGCGTCGCGCGAGGCGTGCACGAGCATCTCCTCGAACGACCACGACATGTTGCGCAGGTTGTCGGTGCCGACGACCTCGCCGTTGATCGCCACCGACATCTCAAGCGCATAGCGGTCGCCCTCGCGGTACTGCTCAAGCTCGTCGGGCGTCGTGAGCCACGGCCCGAGCGTGTTGGCGAAGTCCTTGCCCTTCGACGGGCCGAGGCCCACCCGCATCTCGTTGCCCTGGATGTCGCGCGCGCTCCAGTCGTTGAGCAGGCAGAAGCCGGCGATGTGCTCGTGGGCCTCCTCGATCGGCACGTCGCGCACGGTGTGCTTCACGATCATCGCGACCTCGAGCTCGAAGTCGAGCTTCTGCGTGAACGGCGGCATGGGGATCTCGGCGCCGCTCGGCAGCACCGACCACGGGTTCATGAACAGGAACGCCGGGGCCTCGTACCACTGCGGCGGCACGCTGCCGTCGCCGCCCTCGGTCTTCTTCATGCCCGCGATGTGCGCCTCGAAGACGAGGAAGTCGCGCATCGCGCGCGGCTGCACGGGCACGGCGAGCGTCGCGTTCTCGACCGGCAGCTTCTGCAGCCGCCCGGCGCGCAGCTCGATGTCGCGGCGCACCTCCTCGGGGCTGTTCAGCAGGTCGAGGATCTCGGGATCGCCCGGGATGTCCTGCAGTCTGCCGTGCTGCACCCGCCCGGTATGGACGATGCCGTTCGGGCCGACGAAGCGCGCATACTGCGCCATCTCAGAAGTCCAGGGTCTCGGAGAAGTCGCGCTGTCGCGTCTCGAGGGCCGGGATCGCCTGACCGAGCGCCCACTTCTCGAAGTGGGGGTAGGTGCCGTGGGCCTTGAAGGCGGCCTCGTCGGTGTAGACCTCGAAGATGCGGAAGACGTTCGGCTCGTCCGGGTTCTGGTGGGCCTGGTAGTAGAGGTTGCCGGGCTCCTCCCGAGAGGCGGGCGAGAGCTGTTCGAGGGCGGAGCGCACGGTCTCCGCCTCGCCGTCCTTCGCGATCCAGGTCGCGCTGCACACAAAAGCCATCAGGGGGTTCCTTTCTCGGACTTCGTCGTCGGGTCTGCTCCCGGCGTTCCTCACGCTACGACCAAACGAGCGCACCGGCCACCGAGCCGGGGCGATGCCAACCATCGCCGCGGCGGCTACCTGCTCCGTGCGCGGCTGCGCTTCCGGGCAGGCGGGATCTCGGGCACCTCGCGCGCAGGTCCCACCGTTCCGCGCAGCTCGCCGATGCGTTCCACGCGCAGGGTCACGGTGTCGCCCTCCCGGAGCGGCGGCGGCGTGCGCGAGCCGTTCCGGCCCCAGAGCTCGCCGAGGCAGCCCCCGTTCCCCGCCGTGCCCGAGCCGAGCACGTCGCCCGGCACCACCCGCGTGTTGCGCGAGGCGTAGGCGACGAGCTCCCCGAACGGCCAGCCCATGTTCGAGAGCAGGTCGTGCCCGATGCGCTCCCCGTTGATCCTCGCCTCGAGCTCGAGCGGGAGGAATCCCTCCTCGTCCACGAGATCGGCGAACTCGTCGGCGGTCACGATCCACGGCCCGAGCGCCGTGCCGAAGTCCTTGCCCTTCGCCGGGCCCAGGCGCACCTGCATCTCGCGGGCCTGCACGTCGCGCGCCGACCAGTCGTTCATGATCGTGTAGCCGAAGATCGCCGCCGCCCCCTCGGCCGGGGTGAGGTCGGAGCCGTCGCGGGCCGGCGCCCCGACGACCGCCGCGAGCTCGAGCTCGAAGTCGAGCGCCTCGCACTGCGGCGGGGTGACGGTGTCGTCGGGGCCGAGCACCGAGTGCGGGTTCGTGAAGTAGAAGGTCGGGTAGCGGTACCAGGCCTCGGGGACGCCGCCCTTGCCGTCCACCGAGACCGCAACGCCTTCGACATGCTCCTCGAAGGCGACGAAGTCGCGGATCGACGCCGGCTGCAGCGGCGCCAGCAGCCTGGCCGCGGCGAGCTCGTGCTCCGATCCGCCCCGATCCGCGAGCAGCCGCTCGCCTGCGGCGAGGGCGGCCTCGAGGCCGGCCTCCAGGAGACCGGCCACGGTCGTGCCCTCGAAGAAGGGAACGAGCCGGCCCTCGTGCACGAGGCCCTCCTCGACCCTGCCCTCGATCTCCCAGCGTGCGATGCGCATGATGCTCCTCTTATATAAGAGGTCTAGTCCTCGATGAGCGCGACCGCGCGCGTCCAGCCCGCCGAGGCGCCGCGCACCTTCACGGGGAAGCAGGCCACGGTGAAGCCGGTGCTCGGCAGCGACTCGAGGTTCTGCAGCTTCTCGATCTGGCAGTAGCCGACATCGGCGCCCGCCTTGTGCCCCTCCCAGACGTTCGAGGGATCGCCGGTCTCCTCGAACAGCCGGCGGCCCGCGCTCACCGGCAGATCCCAGCCCCAGGCGTCGGTGCCGACGACACGCACGCCGCGGTCGGTGAGGAAGAGCGTGGCCTCGCGGCCGAAGCCGATGCCGGTGTCGATGTAGTCGTCACGGCCGTAGGCGGCCGAGGCGACCGTGTGCATGAGCACGATGTCGAAGGGCTGGAGCTCGTGCCCGCTGCCCCGCAGCGCCACCTCGAGATCGGCGGCGGTGACGAGGTGCCCGCTCGGCAGGTGGCGCAGATCGAGCTTCACGCCGGGCCTGAAGAACCAGTCGAGGGCACCTCGTCGATCGTCCAGGCCTTCTCACCGCCGTTCATGGTCGGGTGGTAGTGCCAGGGCGCGTCGACGTGCGTGCCCGCGTGCGTGGTGATCGTGACGGTCTCGGCCGCGAGCCCCTGCCCGTCCGGCAGCTGCTCGGGGAGGATCCCGTACATCTTGTACATGTCCTGCAGCCCGCCGATGTGATCCTTGTACTCGATCTGAGGCCGCAGGAACGGCGGATCGACGGGGATGACATCGTCGAGGGGCATCGACAGGTCGATGAATCGCATGGGGGCTCCTTCGCTCGCTGCCTCCATACTCGCCTGCCTACCCGGCATCCGCCGCAGCTGGGGCGGATGCCTGCCATCGGCCGGTGCTGACCCGCGCCGCAGCGGCGAGGGAGATCCACGACCCGACCACGATCACGGCGATCACGATCGCGTACGGCACCGCGCTGCGATCGCCCGCGACGCCGACGAGCGGCGCGGCGATGCCGGCGAAGACGAACTGCAGCGCGCCCATCACGGCGAGCGCGGTGCCGGCGATGCGGCCGAGATCGAGCAGCGCGAGCGAGGTCGCGGCCCCGAACACGAAGCCCATGCTGCCGCCGACGAGCACCATCGAGGTGACCATCGTGACGGCGTTCACCGCGTCGAACGCGATCGCGTACACGGCGGCGAGCGCGCCGAGCGACGCGATCGACAGGCCGATCGCCATGAGCCGCACCGGGGTGAACCTGATCGCGAGCTTGGCGGCGATCGCACTCGCGATCATCAGCCCTGCGCCGTCGGCCGCGAGCACGAGCGAGAACCCCGTCGGGCTGAAGCCGAGCATCGTCTGCAGGATGAACGGCGACGCCGAGGTGTAGGCGAACACCGCCGCGAAGCCCAGCCAGGCGACGAACGAGGAGGCGACGAAGACCCTCGAGCGGAACACCTCGGCGAGGCTCTGCCCGAAGGTGCGCCAGGAGGTGCGCACCCGCCTCTCGGGCGGCAGCGTCTCGGGCAGCCAGAGCACCGTCAGCAGCAGGGTGGCGAGCGCGAGCGCGGCGAAGGCCCAGAAGATCGCGCGCCAGCCCGAGAAGGTCAGGATCTGCGCGCCGCCGACCGCCGCGAGCATCGGCGCGACGCCGATCACCGCGCCCCAGAGCGAGTAGGCGCGGGTGAGGATGCCGCCGCTGAGCCGGTCGGCCAGCACGGCGCGGCCGAGCGCGAGGCCGGCGGCGCTCGTGAGGCCGAGCAGGCCGCAGGCGAGGATCAGCATCCACAGCGAGGTCGACACGGCGCCGAGCACGGAGGCCAGCACCATGCCGGCGCCGCCGACGAGCAGCAGGCCCCGGCGGCCCCGCGCATCGGACAGCGTGCCGAGCAGCAACTGCCCGATCGCGACGCCGAAGGTGGCCGCGGTGATGGTCAGCTGCACCCGGTCGGCGCTCGCCCCGAACTCGGCGGCAAGCGCCGGCAGCGCCGGCAGCAGCCCGTCGCTCGTGAACGGACCCATCAGCGTCAGGGCGATCACCGCCGAGATCATGCCGGCGGACAGCCCCGCTCCGGTCTCGGTCTCCTTCGCGTCGCGTCTTCGCTCCACGTGTGCCCTCCTTCGGCGCATCCATCCATCCTGGCGAGCGCGCCGGGCGCCGCCCACACCTCCGCCTCCATGCCAGGTATCGCGGAAGCCCGCGGGGCCGGCGCGTACTAGGCTGGCTGAACCGTCAGGCGAAAGGTTGTCGAGATGCCCGCAGACCCGCATCGCGCTCCCGCGGCCGCGGCGCAGCTCTCCGAATCGGAGTACCAGGACGCCTACGAGCGCCTCGTGGAGCGCATGGTGCCAGGCGCCGAGATGGACGCGGCGCTGCTGTCGATGGCGGTGAATCGGGTGGCCACGCTCATCAAGCAGCGGCAGGCGGTGGTGTTCCGGGAGCTCGGCCGATCCTCCACCGCCATGCACGTGCTCAGCACCCTTGCCGCTCTCGGCCCGACGACGCCCTCGGAGATCGCGCGCCTGACGCGGGTCACCGCGCCGAGCGTCTCGAGCCTGCTGCGCGGGCTGCGCCGCGACGGCCTGGTCGAGGTGAACAGCCCCGACGTCGAGGCGGACGGGCGCACGAAGCTGGTGTCGATCCTGCCGGCCGGTCTCGAACTGCTGCGGGAGGCGATGATCGCCCTGCACGGGCTGGAGATCGAGTGGGCCCGTTCGGTTCCGGCGGCCGAGCGGACCCGGCTGGTCGGCACGCTCCGCGGCCTGGCCCAGGAGGTCGAGGACTCGGGCGTCGGGGACTCTGGCATTGGGGATTCCAGCGCCGGGGACGACGTCTGAGAGCCGCAGCCCGCTCTTTGTCTCCGCTGCGCCCACCCTTTTTGTAGGGTTCTCAATAAGAAACTCCGTCGATCTTTGTTCTGGGGTGGGCCTGTTCCGGGCTCTGAACGTCGGAGGTCCCTGGTTCACTGAGGGGTATGAACCTCCCGCGTACCGCGTTCGGCCCCAGCAGCTTGCTGGTCGCTGAGCTCGACGCCGCCCTCACCCGTCTCGCCGCTATCGAACGGCGCATCCGTCAGGCCGAGGCCGACCGGGTGCACGAGCTCGCGATCATCTTCGAACTCGCCGCCGCGGAATCCCAGGACGATCTCTCGATGATCCCTGACGGGCCGCGTGCCGAGCTGGCCTACCGAGCCTCCCGCGCCGAGATCGCCGCACTCACCCGGCAGAGCGAGCACACCGTCGAACGGCAACTCTGCCACGCGCAGACCCTGACCCACGACTACCCGAACGTGTACCAGGCCTATCGCGCCGGGACCGTGTCCGAGCAGCACACCCGGGTGATCATCGACGCCGGCACGATTATCGGGGAGATCGAACACGACCCGAACACCGAAACCCGGCGTCAGGCGTACGAGACGGCGGTGCTCGAGGTCGCGGTCCGCGAGACCCCGGCCCGACTGCGCCCGATCGCGAGGCGTCTCGCAGAAGAGCACGCCGAACATCCGATCGCAGAGCGGCATGAGCGGGCGCGTACACGGCGCCGGGTGGTGCTGGTGGATCAGGAGGACGGCATGGCGGATGTCATCGCGCACCTGCCCGCAGTCGAGGCGCACAGCATCTACCAGAGGTTGACGGTCATAGCTCAGCGTATCGAACAGAAGGAAACGGCTGCCATGGCCGCGGCCCGGTCAGAAGCTGCGGCAGGCACGACTGCAGACGCGGGTTCGGGGCTGGGCGCTGGAGCGACCTCCCGGCGGCGTCTACGGGACGAGATTCGCACCGATCTGTTCGCCGACCTCCTCCTCACCGGGGAGCCCGTGGAGGTTGCAGCGGGGGTGCCCGGCAACCTTCCGGGCATTCAGGCCCACGTCCAGGTGATCGTCCCCGCCACCGCACTCGGTGAGGATGTCGCCGCCGAGGCCGGTTGGCCGGCACACTCTACCCTGGAACCGGCGGTGCTGGGCGGGTACGGGCCCATCAGCCCCGATACCGCACGCGACCTCGCGGCCGAGACTCCCATCTGGGAGCTGATTCGCACGAATGAGGCCACCGGCGAGGTGTTGAGCGTGGAGCGGTACCGGCCCAGCGAGGCCATGCGACGGCTCCTCCGGGTCAGGGACCAGCGCTGCAGGTTCATCGGTTGCCGCAGATCCGCGATCGAATGCGACCTCGATCACACGATCGATGCCGCGAAGGGCGGCCCGACCGCGACGACGAATCTCGCGAGCCTCTGCAGAGGGCACCACACTTTGAAGCATCACACCGGGTGGCGGGTGTCCCAACGCAGGGACGGCACGCTGGACTGGGTCTCACCCACCGGGCGAGGGTACACCGACCGGCCACCCGGTAACAGACCCGGCAACAGCGGAACCGCCGGGAGCAAGGTCAGATTCGAGCCCGCTTTCTGACCGGCTCCGATCCTGCACTGAGGATCGAGGGTGCAGCTATCAGCAACGGCGCTACCAATGATCGACTTACTTAGATTGACAAATGATATTGCATTCTAATTAAATGGCCTCTGCGACGGCGCGCAAGGGTTGCGCGCCCCGGAGAATCGAGGCCGACAGTGTCCGTCACCGCATCACCCATGGACCGCGTCCAGAGCATGGACCGCACCGAGATCCTGCACCGCGCCGAGGCGCTCGCGGCGGTCTTCCGCGAGAATGCGGCTCAGGGCGAGCGCGAGAACACCGTTCCCGATGCCTCCTGGCTGGCGCTGCGGGAATCGGGGCTGCTCGGGCTGATCACCCCGCCGGAGCTCGGCGGCATCGGAGCCGATCTGCAGACCTTCGTCGACGTCGTGCGCACGCTCGCGCGGGGCGACGCCTCGCACGGCTGGATCGCCTCGTACCTGATGCAGAACAGCTGGTACTCGGCGCGCATGGGCAGGACCCTGCGCGACGAGCTGTTCGACGACCGGGGCTACGCGCTCGTCGCGGGCAGCGGCGCCGCCCGGCCGACGAACGCCGTGGAACGAGTCGAGGGCGGTTACCGGCTCACCGGCCGTTGGAGCTACGCTTCGGGCTGCGTGCAGGCCGAATGGCTCACGCTCGGTGGCTTCGTCGACACCCCGGAGGGTCGCGAGATGACCCGGTTCTTCGTGCCGGTGTCGGACACGACGATCCACTACGACTGGGCGATGTCCGGCATGAGGGGCACCGGCAGCCACGATGTGAGCGCCGACGGGGTCTTCGTCCCCGAGCACCGGGCCGTCAGCGAGAGCTTCGCAGCGCTCGGCGCGACGAAGCTCGCCGCCTCGGAGTTCGACTACCTGCTGATGCGGTACCCGGCCCTGCAGGTGATCCTGCTCATGCACACCGCCTTCCTCGTGGGCACGGCGCAGGCCGCGGGCGAGCTCTTCGGCGCGGCCGTCGATCGTCGCTTCCACCCCTTCTCCGAAGTGCAGCCCCGCGACTCGGCGGTGATCCACGCCGCGTACGGCGCGGCGATGTTCAAGGTCTACTCGGCCCTGAGCCTGCTGAACGACGGCGTGCGTCTCGTCAGGACCATCGGCGATGCCATCGGCGAGAGCGTCGACGAGGTCACGCTCGAGGACCGCGCACGGCTGAACCTCTGCGCGGCAGGCTCGATCCGGCTCTGCGTCGAGGCCGTCCGCGCCATCGTCGCCGAGGCCGGATCGAGCGTGCACAAGGAGGGCGCGGCGCTCGCGCGCATCCTGCACGACGCCGAGGTCATCGCCAGCCACCCGACCTCCGACTGGGGCTTCTCGACCGAGTCCGCCGGCCGGGTGCTGCTCGGCAAGGGACTCGGCCCTTTCGACCCCGCCTTCTTCTGATCCGCGACCCGCGGCTCACCTCTCCACCCCGAAAGGAATCTCCATGACCACCATCACCGTCATCGGCGGAACCGGCTACGCCGGCGCCAACATCGTCGCAGAGGCCGCCTCGCGCGGCCACGAGGTCACGTCGTTCAGCCGCAACGCGCCGAAAGAGGCTGTCGAGGGCGTCCGTTACCTGCACGGCGACGTCTTCGACTCAGTCGCCGTCGCCGAGGCCGTCGAGGGCGTGGACGTCGTCATCGGCGCGCTCTCGCCGCGCGGCGAGCTCGAAGGCCGCATTCTCGAGGCCTACCGAGGAGTCGTCGCGCTCGCGAAGTCGCCCGAGGATCGCCTGATCGTCGTCGGCGGTTTCGGCTCGCTGCGCCCTGCCCCGGGCGCCCCGCGCTTCGCCGAGCTCGACGAATTCCCCGCCGAGGCGCGCCCGGAGGCGAGCGAGATGGCCGGCGTGCTCGACTGGCTCGCCTCGGGCGAGGCCGACGTGAACTGGGTGAACGCGAGCCCCGCGACGATCTTCGGCGGCTTCGCCCCCGGCGAACGCACCGGCTCGTACCGCACCGGCGGAGGCATCGCGCTCGAGAGCGAAGCCGGCCCGCTCGTCATCTCAGGCGCCGACTTCGCGATCGCGATCGTCGACGAGGCCGAGAGCGGCGCGCACAGCCGCGAGCACATCTCGTTCGCGAACTGACCGGATAACGCGAAGGCCCCCTGCACGCAGGGGGCCTTCGCCGTTCGGCCGTGTCAGCTCACCCACACCGGCCGCGCGCCGGCGCCGGTGAGGCTGTTGAACATCTGCAGCCCCTGCAGCTTGCCGTCGAAGTAGCGCAGGATCTGCATCGAGACGCAGGTCACCTCGTCCTCGGCGACGACGCTCCGACCCTCGAGCCACTGCGGCAGGATCGACCTGCCGTGGATCTCGTGCATCGTCGCGGGCACGAAGGCTGAGGTGTTGGCGACGCTCGTCACCGTGGGCATCGTGTAGCCCGGTACCAGGCCGATCGTGACGGCGTACCCGCCCGCGGTGTCGAAGGCGATCAGGCGCGCCTCGGGGTCGAGCGGCCGGAAGGGCGGCAGCCCCGCGAGCATGGGCTGCTTCTCGGCCGTGGGCCGATCGCTCTGCAGCCCGTCGCCGAACGCCAGATCGCTGAACTCCGTGTACTCCCACACGATGCCGCCCTGCTCCATCAGCCAGCACTCGGGGGCGACGTCGGCGAGCTCGTACTCGGCATCGATGAAGACCCCGCGGCCGAGCGCGACGAGCTCGTCGCGGCTCGCGCGGACGTCGTCGGTGATCTCCGCGTGCCAGGGCGCGGGCTCGCGGCCGATCTCCTCGGCGAGCATGACGTAGCCGCCCTCGGCGGGAGACTGCACGTGGTACAGCTCGACCTCGGCGACGAGCCCGTCGACGACCGCGATGCGCGCCCAGAACGTCGCGGGGGCACCGCCCAGCTGCAGGTTCGCGACGACGACGACCTGACCGAGGTCCTCGTCGACGACGAGCGGCCCCCGGGCGTTCACCCCCTCGCCGAGGGTGAACGCCCGCATCTGGCCGAGGGCGGCGGGGATGGAGTTCTCGGTCGCGCGGTAGCGCGGCGCGAGCGGCAGGATGCCCGGGTCGTGCGCCACGATCGCGTCGAGCAGGAGATCCGCGTAGTGCTTCATCGGCACTACTCCGCCGGCGACAGGTCGCCGAGCCAGGCGGACTGCTCGCCGAGGTGCTCCTGCGCCACGACGGTGTCGTCGTGCGCGTAGCCGTAGGGCGTCGCGTACAGCCACGCGCCCCAGGCCTGATCGACGAGGAAGGTGTTGAGCGCCTGGTAGGCCTTCACCTGGTCCTCGCCCGTGGAGCCCCGCACATCGTCGATGAGCGCCTGGACCTCGGGGTTCTCGACATGGAACGGGTTGAAGGTCGAGCTGGGCAGCAGCCACTGCGACACGACGTTCCAGTCGCTGGCCAGCGCCCACTGGGTCACCCACGCCGGGTAGGCGGCGGTGAACATCTGGTTCACGATCTCGGGGAAGTCGAGGGCCGAGTCGACGACCTCGACCGTGATGCCGGCCTCGCCCAGCTGCTGCACGATCGCGTCCATGATCGGGAGGCCCGGGAAGGCGCCCGAGGAGTCCGGCAGGGTGATGGTGACGCCGTCCGGGTAGCCGGCCTCGGCGAGCAGCTGCTTCGCCTTCGCCACGTCGTGCGTGTAGTGGTCCTCCAGGGAGTCGACGAACCCGGCGTTGTGCGGGCCGAAGGGCTGGTCGCTGACGCGACCGGTGCCGGCGCTGAACGCCTCGCTCAGCGCATCGGCGTCGAGCGCGTAGTTGATGGCCTGACGTACGCGCACATCGGAGATCGGCGAGTCGCCCGCGAGGTCGAGGAACTGGATGCCGACGAGACCGCCGCCGAATTCCATCGCCGTCAGCCCCGCGGAAGCGGCCTCCTCGAGCTGGGTGAACTCCACCGCCGTCGCATTCACCTGCCCGGCCTTGAGCGCGTTCAGACGGGCGCTCGGGTCGGGCACCCACTGCACCGTCACGCTGTCGAAGCCCCAGGCCTCGGCGTTCCAGTAGTCCTCGTTCCGCACGAAGGCGTAGGATTCGCCGTCGACGGTGTTCGCCGCGTCCAGGACGTAGGGGCCGCTGCCGACCGGGGCGTCGAAGGTGCCGGCGTCGAGGGAGGCCGGGCTCGCCATCTGGCCCGCGGCGCGGGCGAGCTGCTCGACCAGGCCGGGGTCGGGGGCGCTGAGCACGAGCTCGATCGTGTCGGCGTCGACCGCGGTGACGGAGGTGACGTTCGCGAGGTCGGCGATGCGCGGCCCGGGGGTGACCCGGGTGCGCTCGAGGTTCGCGACCGCCGCGTCGGCGTCGAAGGCCGCGCCGTCGGTGAAGGTCACATCGCTGCGCAGATCCATCGTCAGCGTCGTCAGGCTGTCGTCGTACTCCCAGCCGGTCGCGAGGTTCGGCTGCAGCTCGCCGCTCGCGTCCTCGCGGATCAGCGTGTCGTAGACGGCCTGGTAGTAGAGCCCGCCGCCGTAGGGCGTGAAGGCCGCGATCGGGTCCCAGCTGACGAACGGCGCCGGGGTGATGACGCCGAGGTGCCTGGGCTCATCGCCGCCGGTCCCGTCGCCGCCGGTCGTGCCGGATCCGCCGCCCGAACAGGCGGCGAGCACGAGGGCGAAGCCGGCGACCGCGGCCACGGCCCCCGTTCGCATGGTGCGAGCGAGTCGTTCTCTCATTTCTGATTCCTCTCGGTTGGGTGTCCTGGCAGCGCCGGCACTGGCGCGGCCATGGGTTCTGCGGGGTTCGTGCGGGCGGTCACGGGACCGGGGTCGGGGTCGCGGCGGGCGCCCAGCGAGGGCGCTGCACCGCGGGGTCGGCGACGGGCGAGGCTGCGAGCAGCTGCTGCGTGTAGGGGTCGCTCGGGGCGGAGGTGACGAGCCCGCCCGGCCCCGTCTCGACGATCGCCCCCGCGCGCAGCACGGCCACCCGGTGGCAGAGCGCGCGCACGACGCCGAGGTCGTGCGAGATGAAGAGGTAGGCGACCCCGATCTCCTGCTGGAACTCGAGGAACAGATCGATGATCCGCGCCTGCGTCGTGAGATCGAGCGCCGACGTGGGCTCGTCGCAGACGACGAGCTTCGGCTCGCGCACGATCGCCCGCGCGATCGCGATGCGCTGCCGCTGCCCGCCCGAGAACTCGTGGGGATATCGGGAGGCGACGCCGGGGTCGAGATGCACCTTGCGCAGCACCTCCGCGACGCGCTCGTCCGCCTCGGCGCGGCTGACGCTGCCCGCCGCGAACAGCGGCTCCGCGAGGATCCGGCCCACGCTGAAGGTCGGGTTCAGCGAGCCGTAGGGATCCTGGAACACCACCTGCAGATCCTTGGCGAGCGCCCGGCGCGCAGACTTCGAGAGCTCCGCGAGATCCCTCCCCTCGAAGCGGATGCGGCCGTCGCTGACGGGGGCGAGGCCGAGCACGGCGCGGCCGAGCGTGGTCTTGCCCGAGCCGGACTCGCCGACGAGCCCGACCGCCTCACCGCGGTCGATGGTGAGCGAGACCGCGTCGAGGGTGGGCGGCGCCGACTTCTGCGCACGGCGACCGCCGTAGCGCACGGTCAGCCGATCGACTTCGAGCAGCGCGTTCATCGTGCTCCTCCCGTCGTGCTCGAGAGTGCTCCACGCGCCGGGCGATCGTCGAGCTGGGAGGCGATCAGCTCTTTCGTGTACGGATGCCGCGGCGCGTGGAAGATCTGTTCGACGTCGCCCTCTTCCACGATCTCGCCGTGGCGGATGACGTTCACGCGATCGCACATGCCCGCCGCGACCCCGAGGTCGTGCGTGACGAGCAGCATGGCCATGCCGCGATCGGCCTGCAGGCGGCGCAGGATCATCAGCACCTCGGCCTGCACGGTGACGTCGAGCGCCGTCGTGGGCTCGTCGGCGATCAGCAGCGCGGGCTCGAGCGCGAGCGCGATGGCGATCAGCACCCGCTGCGCCATGCCGCCCGAGATCTCGTGGGGGTGGCTGCGGAAGACCTGCTCGGGCTCGCGGATCTGCACGTCGGCGAGCAGCTCGAGCGCGCGCCGACGCGCCTCGGCGCGGCGCATCCCCTTCAGCACGCGCAGCACCTCGGTGAGCTGCTGCCCGACGGTGAAGTTGGGGTCGAGGTTCGAGATCGGCTCCTGCGGCACGTAGGCGATGCCGCCGCTGCGCATCTGTCGCAGGCCGCGGCGGCTGAGGCTCAGCAGCTCCACCCCGCGGAAGTCGATGCTGCCGGCGGTGACGCGGGCGACGCCGGGGAGCAGGCCCAGGATCGAGAACGCCGTCTGGGTCTTGCCCGATCCCGACTCGCCGACGAGGCCGACGACCTCGCCCGCGCGGATCGTGAGATCGACGCCCGACACCACGGTCGCATCGTCGCCGTCTCGCCCCGGATACCGGACCGTGAGCCCGCGCACCGCGAGCAGGGGGCCCTCGGCCGCGGCCCCGGCCGCCGGCCGGAAGGCCGCGGTCGTCGCCGTGCGCACATCGGCGCCGCGAAGCGTCCGCGCGGGCGGCGGCGCCTCCTTCGTGTCGAGCGCGTCGCGCAGGCCGTTGCCGATGAGGATGAGCGCCGCGGTCATGACGCCGAGGAAGAGCGCCGGCCAGAACACGGCGAAGGGGTTGAGGGTGATCCTCGTGAAGCCCTCGCTCAGCATGCCGCCCCAGGTCGTCGCGGTGCCGGTGACGCCCAGGAAGTCGAGCGCCGACTGCACCCCGATCGCCATGCCGGCGATGAGCATCGTCTGGATGATGAGCGGCGCGCGGATCGCCGAGAGCACGTGGTGGAACACGATGCGGCGGTCGCTGAGCCCCGAGACCCTGGCCGCGTCGACGTAGGGCTCGCCGAGCACCCCGCGCACCGCCGTGCGCACCACCTGGAACAGCATGGGCGAGATGAACACACCGAAGAACGCCATGATCGCGAGCACGGCGCCTGCGAGGGTGCCGCGCACCGCGAGCAGCACGATGAGCGCGGGCAGCGCCATCAGCAGCGCCGACAGCCAGGACCCGACATGATCGAGCCAGCCCCCGAAGTAGCCGGCGAGGAGGCCCCCCACGATGCCGATGACGTTCGACACGACGATCACGACGAGGGCGCCGACCAGGGTGAGCTGACCGCCGTGCAGCACGCGGGACCAGATGTCGCGCCCCGCCGAGTCGGTGCCGAGCCAGTGCGCCGCGCTCGGCGCGGCGTTGGCGTTCCCGAGATCGAGGGCGGTCGGGTCGATGGGGGCGACGAGGTCGGCGAACACAACGAGCAGCACGATGGCCAGGATCGCGAGCGTCGAGATCACCGCCGCCGGATCGCGCAGGTAGCGCCGCAGCGCCGAACCGCCGGAGCGCCTGGCGCGATTCGGCTGCCGCGGTACGCGGAAGTGCCCGGTGACGGGAGCGCTGTCGGTCATGTCAATCGCACCTTCGGGTTGATCCAGGCGTTGAGCAGGTCGATGGCCAGGTTCACGAGCACGACGATGACCACGCAGACCACGATCACGCCGAGCACGACGGGTACGTCGCCCTTCGTCGTCGCGTTCAGGGCGTCGCTGCCGATGCCCTGCAGCGCGAAGATCTGCTCGACCACGACGACGCCCGAGAGCATGCCGACGAACTGCAGCGACAGCACGCTGAGCACCACCGGCGCCGCCGCGCGCAGCACGTGCACGCCGACGACCCGCCGCTCGGAGAAGCCGCGGCTGCGCAGGGTGCGCACGAAATCGCGATTGCCGACCTCGATCACGGCGGCCCGCATCTGCATCGCCGCGGCGGAGGTCGCGACGACGCAGATCGAGGCGACCGGCAGCACGAGTCCCAGCGCCCACATCCGCGGATCCTTCGCGAAGGCGGTGTAGCCGATCGCGGGGAACCACTGCAGCTGGATGGCGAACACGGTGACCAGCAGCAGCGCCACGAGGAAGCCGGGCAGCGCGGTGCCGAAGACCGCGAGCAGCTGCAGCAGGCGGTCGATCCAGCCGCGACGGAGCGCCGCCGTCGTCCCGAGGAGGACGGCGAGCACCGCGGTGACGAGCACCGCCCCGATGACGATCGACAGCGTGACCGGCAGGTGCTGGGCGATGGTGGCGTTGACGGAGGTGCCCCACACGTACGACTCGCCGAGATCCCCGCGCAGCAGGCCGAGGAGCCACTCGCCGTAGCGCACGACGATCGGACGGTCGAGCCCCATCTCCGCGACGCGATCGGCGATCGCATCCGGGGTCGCCGAGCCGCCCAGCATCGTGCGGGCGATCGACTCCGGGTTCACCGACACGAGGAAGAACATCAGGGTGACGGCGGCGAAGAGCATCACCAGCCCCAGCCCGACTCGGCGCAGGATGAAGCCCAGCATCAGGCCTCCCGGCTGCCGGGACCGGGCTCCGCGTGGGCGTCGGCGGCGGAGTGCATCAGGCGGCGTCCGAATCCCTGAAGTCGGCGAACACGTCGACGTAGGCGCTGGAGCCCGTCGGCGAGACCGTCGCATCGAACTCTGCCGCGGCCTTCGCGTACTCCTCGAGCAGCACGGGGCTGTTCGAGCCGTGCTCGCACTGCAGTCGGCAGAGCCGGGCCGAGTTGCGGTTCACCACGAGGATGCGGGCGAGGCGCTCGTTCGAGTAGTCCTCCAGCAGCCGGTCGAGGGTCTTCGGCGAGTCGTCGGCGAGCTTGCGCATGAGTACGAGCACGTCCTCCATCGCGCTGCCCGCGCCCAGGCCGAGGTTCGGCGTGGTGCCGTGAGCGGCGTCCCCGACGAGCACGACCCGGCCCCGGTGCCAGGGCCCGTCGACCATGACGGTCTCCATCTTGCGGAAGCTGACCCGCCCGGGGATGTCGGCGAGCTCGTCGGTCACGAGATCGCGCAGGCGCGCCATCTCGCCGAGCTCCGGGGCGAGGATCTCGCGCATCCTGCGCGGCACATCGGCGTGCGCGATCCGCTCCTCCTCGTGGTTGTAGGCGATGGTCACGTAGGTGAGGCCGCCGTAGAGCTCGATGTAGCCGCACATGTAGTCGTCGCGCGAGCCCATGTAGCTGAGGCCCGGATGGTCGTCGCGGGTGACGTCGTCGACGACCGCGCGGTACGCGCCCTGCGGCAGCGGCTCGACCTCGACCTCGGGGGCGATGAACCCGCGCACCTTCGAGCGGATGCCGTCGGCCCCGATGAGCAGGTCGTAGCGCTCCACCTGGCCGTCGGAGAGTGTGATCTCGATCGCATCGCCGAGATCGCGCAGGCTCTCGAAGCTCACTCCGAGCAGGTAGCGCGCGCCGGCCCGCTGCGCCCGCTCCACCAGCAGCTCGTGCAGCTCCTGGCGCCGCATCGTGAGCATCGGCCGGACGCCCGGGACCATCGGCTCGGACTTCGCCGCGCGCGTCTCGCCGCCGGGCTCGACATCGGCGGCCACGCCGTCGAAGTTGTTGCCGCGCGACACCATCTCCTCGAGCAGCCCGAGTTCGTGGATGCCCCGGTGCATCTGCGGCCCGAAGGTGACCGCCTGCCCGTTGATCGAGGTGTTGTGGCTCGCCTCGATCAGGGTGACGTCGACGCCGCGCTCGGCGAGCCACACGGCCGCCGAGCCGCCCGCGGGGCCGGCCCCGACGATCGCGACCTTCGCGACGCGCATCAGAACGCCCCGTTCGCGTGCTTGTACTCGGCCGCGGGCTTCAGGGGCGCGTGCACATCCCAGTGCTCCACGATCTTGCCGTTCCCGTCGAAGCGGAAGATCTCCACGAGCGCGCCGCCGGGCCCGCCGGGCTCGCGGTCCGGCGAGTGCCAGAGCAGCCAGGCGTGATCCTCCGTTGCGATGGTCTTCTTCAGCGTCGGGCTCGGAGCGTCCTCCGGCATCGGGTCGAACACCTCGTGCACCATATCGATGAAGCCCTGCTTGCCCGAGGCCACATTGGGGTTGTGCTGGATGTATTCATCGCCCACGTACCTCTCGATCGCCTCTTCGGGTCGGCGCTGATCGAGCCCGGTCTGCAAGAATGCGATGGCGGTCGCGATGTTCTCTTCGGGACGGGGCATCTCACATCTCCTTCGATGCTGGGACTTTGTACTTGCATCGACTGCAAGTAAAGTGACAGTAGCACTTAGTTGCATCGACTGCACATTCTTCTCGAACGATGGAAGGTATCGATGAGCACACCGTCGACGGACGCGCGGGTACGTGCCCGCGAGGAACGCCGGGAGCGGATCCTGGACGCCGCTTGGCCGCTCTTCTCCGAGCACGGCTTCGAACGGGTGACCATGGCCCAGATCGCTGCTGCGGCCGGGGTCTCGACCCGAACCGTGTTCAACCACTTCCCGCGCAAGGACGACATCGTGTTCCGACACGACGAACTCGTGCTGACGATGTTCGAGCGGAGCCTCCGCGAGCGGAGGCCCGGGCAGCGCATCAGCGAGGCGGTCATGGAGAACGCACTCGACATGATCGACCTCGACCCCGGCTACCCCGGCGAGTTCGCCCAAGCCGTGCACATGATCGCCATGAGCCCCACGCTGCAGCAGCGGCGGCTCTCGATGTTCGAGGCGCACACGCGCATCACGAGGGACGCGCTGCTCGAGCAGGATCCGAGCCTGGAGCGAGGCGGGCTGGCAGACGGCCTGGCGCGCGCGATGACCGGATTCCACTGGTCGGCGATGGAGGCGCGCGGCGCCGCGATGGCGCGCGGCGAATCCCCCGAGGCGGTGCGGGAGACCGCCATCGAGACCATTCGCCGCGGCTACGCGATCCTCGAAGCCGGCTTCGCCGCCGCCGGCCTCTGACGCGCGGCGCAGGCGGCTCATACGACGCTGTGCCCCCGCCGAGTCGGCGAGGGCACAGCGCTGGGAGGCGTCGGATCAGTAGCGATCGGCCTCGTCGAAGGTCGCGTAGGGGGCCGGCGGCGCCGGCTCGTTCGCGTAGACGCGATCCTGCGAGTACATCCAGTAGGTCGTCGGAGGCTTGTCGGGCAGGAACTCGTCGGGCATGGGCGGGGCGCCGTGCTCCATCGAGTCCTCCGTCCAGGGCTTGCCGTACGGCGTCATGAACAGGCCGTAGACGTGCAGGTGCCAGATCTTCCACTCGCCGTTCTCGCGGATGAAGTCGACGCCGTACTTGCACCACGCCCAGAACGCGTCGTTCGAATCGCCCGCGACGAACGACATCGTCTCGAGGCCCGGGGAGATCCAGGATCCGCGCGCGGTCTGCAGATCGTCGGCGACCTCGATGACCTGCGTCGTCATGAGGTGCATGTGCATCTTGCCCTTCATGTCACCGTCGGTCCAGACGTGGTATCCGGGGTAGAGCCGGCGCAGGCTCTCGGGGCCCTCGTAGACGCCCCACATCATCTCCGCGCTGACGTCGTCCCGCGTCATGGCGAACAGGTCGAGGCACTCCCCGTGCATGTTGGCGGTGTGCCAGTACGAGTAGCGGCCCATGAGGTTCTGGATCGCCTGCACCGCCTCCAGCTTGCCCAGCCTCGTCTCGAGCGAGAGCTCGCCGTTCTGCTCCGTCATCGTCATTCCTCTTTCCGTCCGTCTATTCCCTGTGCCTGGCCGAGCGGGCTGTTCAACCCAGCACCGATCCGCCGCCGTCGACCACGAGGTTGACGCCGGTGATCCACGAGGCCTCGTCGGAGGCCAGGAACACCGCGGCGCTCACGATGTCGTCGGGCCGGCCGACGCGGCGCAGCGGGATGCGGTCCCAGGTCTCCTTGAGCGGGGGCGGCGGATCATTGACGAGGAACGCGGTCGCCTCGGTCTCGATGAAGCCGGGCGAGATGCAGACCGCGCGGATGCCGAACGGGCCGCCCTCGACGGCGAGCTGCTGGGTGAGGTTGATGACGCCGCCCTTCGCGGTGCCGTGCACGTTCTGCGGGATGAACTCGACGCCGCGGATGCCGGCGATCGAGCCGATGTTGATGATCACGCCGCGGGAGGCCTTCAGATGCGGCCAGGCGAAGTGCACGGCGTAGAAGACGATGTTGAGCTCGAGGTTGATGTTCTTCTGCCAGTCCTCGACGGGGAGCTCGTCGATCGTGCGGAACGGCGCCTGCCAGCCCGCGTTGTTGTAGAGCACGTCGATCGCGCCGTACGTCGATACGGCGTCGTCGATCCACTGCGACACCTGCTGCGGGTCGCCGGCGTCAACCGTGAAGCCGGTGATCTCGCCGCCCGCGGCCCTGACCTCGGCCACGACCTCATCGAGCTTCGCGGTGTTCAGATCGCAGCCGACGACCTTCGCGCCCTCGGCGGCGAAGCGCCTCGCGGCCTCCCGGCCCATGCCGGCGCCGATCCCCGTGATCAGCGCGACCTTGCCCTGCAGCCGTCCCATTGCAACTCCTTCGTTCCTCGGATGAGTCCATCCTGATGGCCGGGGCGTCGAAAGCGCTCCCCCTCATTCGACATGCCAGGTATTCGCAGTTTCGGGACGCGGGGCTAGATCCGCCCCTCACCGCCGTCGACGAGCAGGGTCTGCCCGGTCATGAAGGCCGCGTCGTCGGAGACCGCGAAGGACACCACCGCGGCGATGTCCTCCGGCCGGCCAGTGCGCGGGATCGCCTGGCGCGAGCGCACCAGCTCGAAGTGGGCCTCTGGCACGTCCTCGAGCGCGTGCGCGGTGGCGGTGAGGCCGGGGGCGACCGCGTTCACGGTGATGCCCATCGGGCCGAGCTCGGTGGCGAGCGCGCGCACCATGCCGGTCAGCGCGCCCTTGCTCGCGATGTAGTGGGTCATCATCGGCGGCGGGGTGAACTGGCTCGACGAGGTGATCATGACGATGCGTCCCCGGCCCGCCGCCCGCATGCCGGGCAGCACCGCGCGCACCAGGTCGAAGCCGGCGCGCACGTTCACCGCGAAGGTGCGGTCCCACACCGCGGGGTCGAGCTCGGCGAAGGGCGCGATCACCTGATAGGCCGCGCAGTGCACGAGCGCGTCGATCCGCCCCTCCTCCCCCGCCCGCGCGACCGCCGCCGCGACCGCCTCGGGATCCGCGATGTCGCAGACGAGGTCGACGATCCCCTCGCGCGCCGCGTCGGGGCGCTGCAGATCCAGGCTCACCACGGTGAAGCCGTCCGCGCGCAGCCGCTCGGCGATGGCCGCGCCGATGCCCCGGGCCGCGCCCGAGACGACCGCGACCCGTGCGGCGCCCGTCGCCCGTGCGGCGCTCATCGCCCGCCCCGCATCGCCGCGGGCCAGATGCCGTGGCGGCCGGGGCTCAGGATCCCCTGCGGATCCACCGCGTCCTTGATCCGCTCGACGAAGCGCCGGTAGGCGTGATCGCCGAAGCCGAACTGCTCCTGCGCGAGATCCATGAAGTGCAGATGGGCGCGATACTCGCCGTAGCCGATCCCGCCCGCCTCGCGCACGAGCTCCTGCATCACCCGGTAGCCGTCGGCGGTCGCCTCCTCGTCGTCGATGTCGAAGGTGATGCCGGCGACGCTGCAGAGCGAGCGCTCGTTCACGACGATCAGGTCGGCGGTGTGGTCGAGCCCGTTCCTCTCGAACCGGGCCTTGAGCCACATCTGCAGCTCGTACACCTTGCGTCCCGTGAGCGGCGCCACCGGGGTGAACGACATGTGCCCGCCGTGCTCGCCGCCGCGCCAGCCGGCCATCGTCGTCCAGTCCTGGTTCGGCACCCCGGCGTAGACGCGATCCGAGGGATCGGGCAGCTCGGCCCACTCCTCCGGCCCGGTGGTCGCGCTGCGGATCCGGGCGTCGGGGATGGCGCCGAACTCCCGCTCGATCTTCGCCAGGTTGTGCTCGTTGACCGGGCGGTCGCCGTAGAGCGCGAGCCGCAGATGCCAGCGGCCGATGCCGATCCGCTCCGCGATCTCGTCGATGGCCTCGTCGGGGATCACGCCCTCCTCGGGCTCGTACCAGTGCGCGCGCGGCGCGATGGTCGAGGCGATGAGCAGGGTGTTCAGGATGCAGGGCACGCCGTCGATCGTGCCGTCGAGCCGCAGCCGGCGCAGCGTGTCGACGAGCGGGATCAGATCCTCGTCGCGCTTCACGTCGATGTGGACGTGCGTGATGACCTCCGGCTTCGGCATGAGCCACACGCCGAGCTTCGTGACGACGCCGAAGTTGCCCTGGAAGAACAGCGGCTCGATCGTCGGGCCGAGGCTGCGCCGGTAGAGGTTCCACGACTGGTTGCCCGCCATCGCCCCCATGCCGGTGCGCAGCAGTTCGCCGTCGGCCGTGACGACCTCCAGTCCGCAGATGTTGCGCCAGTCCTTGCCGTAGGGCAGATAGGTGAGGCCGTTGTCCTGCTGGTTGCCGCCCATCGAACCCCAGCCGAGATCGGGCACGCTGACCATGAGGTTCGCGCCTGCAGCCTCGACGGCCTCGTACAGCTCCTGGAAGGAGACGCCCGGTTCGATGAGCGCGTAGCCGAGCTCCTCGTCGATCTCCAGCACGCGGTTCATCCGGCGGAAGTTGATCGTGATGCCGCCGGAGACGCGCGGGGCCGCGCCGCCGTAGCCGTTGTTGCGGCCCTGGCCCTGCGCCCACACCGGCACCCCGTGAGCCGCTGCGATGCGCACGATCTGCTGCACCTGCTCGGCGGTGTCGGGCTGCACGACTCCGGCGGCCGCGAAGGCCAGCCATTCGACCGGCTGATAGGGGTCGCGGAACTCGCCGTCGCCGTCGCCGGGCAGCACGCGATCCTGGCCCAGGATCGCCGCCATCTCGGCGAGCGCCGCCTGCACGACGGCCGGGTCGATGTCGGCGACGACCGCCGGGATGATGTCGGGGGTGGTGCTCATCTTCGGTCTCCGATCGGATCAGGCCGGGTTGCGGCCGATGAAGAAGTCGCGGAACGGGTCCGTGCTCGGCTCGAAGCCAGAATCGATGAGGCCCTTGCGCAGCTGGTTCATCTGCGGATCGTGGATGCGCTGGGTGGGCAGGCGCAGCGGCCCGCCGTTGTAGCCGCGCAGCCAGCCCTGGAACTTCCACAGCTGCCGGTTGATGAAGTTGCCGCCGTTGAGCTGCTGCGAGACGGCGCTCTTGGCCTTCCGCGCCGGGTGCATCCGCCAGTAGAGGTCGGTGACCTCCTGGAACTCGCCCGCGCGCAGCAGGCGCATCGCCTCGGGAATCGTCGGGCCCCAGAACTCGTGGTCACTGGTGGCCGAGAGCTGGATCGGGATCAGCTGGCCGAGCGGCAGCAGCTCGCCCTCGATCGGGCAGGAGATCACGACCTCCTCGCCGAACAGCCGGTGGCACTCGACGATGCCCATGATCGAGGGGAAGCCTCCCTCCGCCTTGATCACGGCGATGTTGGGGATGTCGTCGAGCATGCGCCGGATCAGGCGGGCGGGGATGTCGGAGGGATGGATCCGCGAGCTGAAGCCCCACAGGAACATCGGGAACAGGATCACCGCGAGGTTCGTGGCGTCGCAGACGGCCTTCGTGTAGTCGTAGACCTCCTGCTCCGACTCCGGGTAGAAGTTCGGCGGGTACGACAGCAGGACGAGCTCGGCCCCCGCGGCCTCGGCGCCCTTGACCGCCTCGATGTTCTGCTCCAGGTTGCTCCAGCTGGCATGGTGCACGACGACGAGATCGTCCTGCGCCTCGTCCTTCACGATCTCGAGGAAGCGGAGGTACTCGGGCAGGGTGATGCTGATCTCCGAGACGCCGAGCGTGCCGAGGAAGCCGTGCTCCTTGGCGAGGCGGATGTCGTGCCTGATGCCCGCCTCGTTGATGTCGCGCAGGTCGCGCGTGAACGAGGGGATGGTGCAGTTGACGGCGCCGACGAGGCGCTCGCGCGCCCAGTCGCGGGCCTCGGACCTGGTGTATCCGGCCATGGTGTTCTTCTCCTCTGGAGTGGTGGTGATGCGTCAGCGGTGGCGCCGGGGCTACTTGCGAATGGTCAGGATGCCGACCGGCAGCGGCGTGCCGAGGCCCCGCTCGAGCGCGCGGTCGACCAGCAGCTCGGCGAGCACGATGTCCTGGAACCCGCTTCCGGTGGACTTGTAGACGGCGATGCCGCGCTCGGGCCGGGTCGCGTCGCCCGCGAGCAGTGTGTGCAGCGAGACCGTGACCGCGTCGGGGTCGAGACCCGCGCGGCGCGCCTCGATCATGTCGCCGCTGTCGTGGAGCACCTCGGCGAGCGCATCGGCGACGACGATCGAGGCGCGGCCGATGATCGCGGGATCGAGCTCCCGCTGCGAGGGGGTCGTGGACCCGACCGAGACCACGGTGGCGTCGTCGTCCAGCCACTCGGATCTCACGGTCGGGCTCTCGTCGCGGGATCTGGCGGCGCACAGCACGAGCCCCGCGCCGCGGACCGCGGCCTCGGGCTCGGCGACCGCGGTCACCGGGATGCCGAGCTCGTCGGAGAGCTCGGCCGCGAAGCGCTCGCGGTTGGCCGCGGTGGGGCTCGACACCCGCGCCTCCGCGATATCGGCGACCCGGGAGGCCGCGCGCAGCTGCGCCCGGGCCTCGAAGCCCGAGCCGACCACGGCGGCGGCGACGGGCCGACCGGGCAGCAGCGCGGTGAGAGCGGCGGCCGCGGTCGCGGCGGTGCGCAGGCCCGTGATGCGGTTGCCGTCGACGAGGGCGACGAGGCGGGAATCGCGCTGGTCGAACAGCGTGATCAGGTAGCTCGCCAGGCCGTTCCGCAGCGAGGCCGAGATGGTCTTCGAACCGGCGTACTTCGCGCCCGGAGGCGCCGAGGGCATCACCCGCTGCCAGCCGGTCGCGGTCACCGCCACGGCGCGCTCGGGCGTCGACCCCGGCTCGTCGGGATGACTGTACGCCTCGCGCAGCGCGTCGATCGCGCCGTCCCAGTCGGCGAGCGCCTCGACGTCCTCGTCGGTGAGGAACAGGGTCGGCGGCTCGGCGCGGAAGGCGTCTTCACTCATCGGATCGTCTCCATCTTCGTGTCGCGGATCACGCCCGCGAGGATTCCCTCGCCCGGCGCACGGTCTCCGCCCCGCAGAGCGAAGAAGGACTCCAGCAGGTGCCTCCTGGTCGCCTCGCAGGCGGCCTGCGCGTCGCGCCGCTCGCAGGCCCGCAGGATCTCGGCGTGGAAGGCGGGCGCGGTCGACCCCTGCATGTCGACCCGCAGCCGGATGCGATCCGCCTCGTCCTGCAGCGTCTCGATCAGACGCAGCAGCGTGGGCGAGTCCGCGGCCGCGTAGACGACGCCGTGGAACTCGCGGTTGAGCCCGTTGAAGCCGTCGGAGCCCAGGGATCCGTCCGCCTCGTCGGCGGCGAGCTCCTCGTGGAGCTCGCGCATGCGCGCGATGTCGTGCTCCGACAGCCTCGGCACGCCGAGCAGCGTCGCCCGGCCCTCGAGGTCGATGCGCAGCGCGGTGATCTCCTCCAGACGATTCGGGTCGATCCCGGTGACCACCGTGCCGCGGTAGGGCTGGCGGGTCACCATGCCGAGGCCCTCGAGATGCAGGATCGCCTCGCGCACGGGCGTGTGGCTCACCCCCAGCTCGGAGGCGAGCGTGTTGATGTCGATCCGCATCCCGGGCGCGAGTTCGCCCGAGACGATCCGCTCGCGGAGCTCGCGGACCACCGCATCGGTCATTCGTCGGGGTTGCAGTGATGGCATTTCCCCAGGATGATCGAATATCGAATATCGAACCAGCGGGGTGCGGGCATGCCTGCCATCGTCGCCCGCGATGGCGGAACGACCTCCGACGTCGTACGCTCGCGGAGACGCCGGTACGAATTCGCCGCCACCACCGACCATCGAGGAGCGCAAGCGCATGGCCATCGCGACCATCAACCCCTTCACGGGTGAGACCGAGCAGACATTCGAGGCCCACACGGAGGAGGAGGTCGAACGCCGGATCGCCCGGGCGCAGGCCGCCTTCGAGGTGCTGCGCGAGACCTCCTTCGCCCAGCGCGCGGAGTGGATGCACCGGGCTGCGGATCTGCTCGAGGAGGACGTCGAGGAGGCCGCGCGCCTCATCACCCTCGAGATGGGGCGCCCGATCAAGGGAGCGCGGGCCGAGGTGCTGAAGGCCGCGAAGGGCCTGCGCTTCTACGCCGACAACGCGGAGCAGTTCCTCGCGCCAGAGCCCCTCGCCGACCCCGCCGCGGTCGGGGCGTCGGCCGCGGGAACCCGGTACGCGCCCATCGGCATCGTGCTCGCGGTCATGCCGTGGAACTACCCGATCTGGCAGGTGCTGCGCTTCGCGGGGCCCGCTCTCATGGCCGGCAACACCGGTCTGCTGAAGCACGCCTCGAACGTGCCGCAGGCGGCCCTGTACCTCGACACGCTCTTCGAGCGCGCAGGCTTTCCGGAGGGCTCCTTCCACTCCCTGCTGATCCCCGCCTCGCGGGTGGAGGGGGTGCTGCGCGACCCTCGCGTGAAGGCGGCGACCCTGACCGGCTCGGAGCCGGCCGGCCGCTCGCTGGCCTCGATCTCCGGCTCCGAGGTCAAGCACGTCGTGCTCGAGCTCGGCGGGTCCGATCCCTTCATCGTCATGCCCAGCGCGGACATCGAGCGGGCCGCGACGGTCGCGGTGACCGCGCGCAACCAGAACAACGGGCAGTCCTGCATCGCGGGCAAGCGCTTCATCGTGCACGCCGACGTCTACGACGAGTTCACCGAGCTGTTCGCCCGGAAGACCGCGGCGTTGAAGCTCGGCGATCCCTTCGAGGAGTCGACCGACATCGGCCCGCTGGCCACCGAGGGCGGCCGCGACGAGCTCGCCGGCCAGGTCGAGGACGCCGTCGCCAAGGGCGCGCGGGTGCTCGCCGGCGGCAAGGCGCCCGAGGGCGCCGGCTGGTTCTACGAGCCGACCGTGCTCGCCGACATCACCCCCGAGATGCGGCTCCACCTCGAGGAGGCCTTCGGCCCGGTCGCCACCGTCTACCGCGCAGAGAGCCGCGAGGAGGCGCTGCGCATCGCCAACGGCACCACCTTCGGGCTGAGCTCGGCGGTGTGGACGCAGGACGCCGACGAGCAGGAGTGGTTCATCGACCGCCTCGACGCGGGCGCCGTCTTCGTCAACGGCATGACCGCCTCGTACCCCGAGCTGCCCTTCGGCGGGGTGAAGGACTCGGGCGTGGGCCGCGAGCTCGCGGCCGTCGGCATCCGCGAGTTCTGCAACCTCAAGACCGTGTGGCGGGGCTGAGCCCCGCGTCCGACCCGCACAGGCGACTGCCCTTGCAGAGCAGTTGGCGCGGATGTGCAGTACATGACGGATAACTGCACATCCGCGCCAAGTCCTTGCGGGGAGAAGGCCGGCTCAGGGCGTCACGACGATCTTGCCGGGCGGGTGCGGCGCCTCCAGCGCCTCGAAGGCGGCGACCGCCGCATCGAGCGGGAAGGTCCGGGCGACCGGGAAGACCAGCCGACCGGCCGCGATCTCGCCGGCGAGGCGCGCCAGATTCTCGGCGGTCCGCGCCGCGCGCTCCGCGTTATGCACGCCGAGCTCGTCGACGGCCTGGTAGGCGGCGATCGCCACCATGCGCTCCGCCGGCACGCCGAGCGCGACACCGGCGTCGAGGGCATCGCGGCCGTGGCAGTCGTAGACCGCGGTGACCGCGCCGTGCTCGCCACCCGCTCGGCGACGGCGTCGCCGTAGGCCACCGGCACGACGCCGACCGAGCGCAGCAGCTCGTGGTTGCGCGGAGAGGCCGTGCCGACGACCGTCGCGCCCGCGGCGAGCGCGAGCTGCGCCGCGACGAAGCCGACCGCACCTGCAGCGCCGCCCACGAGCACCGTGTCGGCGGCGGCAACGGGCGCCGTCGTCAGCACCGATACCGCGGTCAGGCCCGCGACGTTCAGTCCGCCGGCGGCCGCGACGTCGAGCCCCTCGGGGCGCCGCGTCAGATCGGAGGCCTGCGCGATCGCCCGCTCGGCCACGGAGCCGTCGGCGCGACCGAGCACCTCGTCTCCGGGCTCGACGGGCGAGCCGTCCCAGTAGCGCGCGCCCGGGCCCACCGCGATCACGGTGCCGGCGACGTCGCTGCCGACGCGACGGGGGAAGGGCGCGTCGAAGGGGATGAAGCCGCTGCGCACCTTCGCGTCGAAGGGGTTGAGGCCTGCCGCGCGCACGCGCAGCGCCACCTCGCCCGCACCGAGCGCGGTGTCGGGAGCCTCGGCGATCCTGAGCACCTCCGGGCCGCCGACCCGATCGTAGAGCAATGCACGGCTCATGCGCGTCCTCCTGATCCAATTGCACGGGTGGGTACGGCGCCGGGCATCTCGACAAGCTCGATGATCGGCAACATGCCTCGCTTCGGGCGTCGGTGCTTCATGCGTACTGGCGGGCGATCTGCTCGGGCTCGAGCTGCACCGCCCACCCCTCGATGGTGCCCGAGTTCTCGTACTCCTCGATCTGGAGGATGCGGCGCCCGTGCTCGACCACCGGCGCCATGCCGGTACGCACGAACGCTCCGATCGAGAGCCAGGCCGAAGGCTCGTAGGCGACGCCGCCGAGCACCAGCACGTTGGCGTCGATGATGCGACGGGCGCTGATCGCCTCGTTCGGCGTGGTGGCCGGCACGGCGCGCGCGCCGTTCGCCTTGTTCGCGGCGACGACGCCCGCAGCCGGCTCGCCCACGACGAGCACGCCGAAGGCGTCGACGCCGGCGTCCTGATCCTCGACGACCGCCTGGCCGATCCGCACGGCGAAGCCCGGGTAGTCGTCCCCCGGGTCGAGCTCGTCCGCACCGTGCCAGATGACGTCGAAGCCTCCGGCGATGGCGCGCTCCTGCAGGCGCCGACCCAGCTCGTAGCCGCCGTGATCCGCGGCGAAGTGAATGCGTGTCATGGTCTCACAGCTCCCAGTGGTTGGTGTTGATGGTGGCGGGGTCGCTGGCCAGGTATCGGGCGAAGCGGCCCTCGGGATCGCGATCCCGGATGACGCCCTGCAGGCGCTCCCAGTTCTCGGGCGCCATGAACTTCAGCTGACGATTCGTCATGTCGGAGTCTCCGAGGTACTGGCCGGCCGTGACGGGCTGCGCGTGCTCGTAGACCTCGGTCACCCAGGCCCGGTTGCGGGCGAAGTCGGCGGGGTCGTCGTACACGGTGTAGGCCGCCACATACGCGTCCGTGTGCAGGGAGAACGCCATATCTGGCAGCTCGCGGCGCGGCGCGTTGCTCATCCAGATCGCGAAGCCCTTCTCGGTCGGGTTCGTCGTGAAGAGGGGGCGGATCCCCTCGACCATCGCGGCGATGCCCTCGGCGGAGTAGTCGCCGTCGATCCACGCGCAATCGCAGATGTACTGGGCGTGCTCGGGGTTCGCGACCTCCTGGTTCGCGCGCTGCTCGGCGAGGGTCGTCGGGACGCCGTCGACGACGAACACGGCGCGGTCGATGACCGGGATCTCGTTGAACGGCGCCACGTACTCGCGGGCGGTGTCGGAGTCGGGACCGAAGGCGAGCGCGGTGACGAGAAGCAGGCGCCGCTGCCCGCCGTCGGGCGTCTCGGTCATCTGCGAGACGCAGACGATCTCGACGTCGGTGCTGATCCTGGCGTGGTTCTCGTACATCCACGTCATGACCTCGGTGAAGTCCTCGAGCTCGTAGCCGTGCACGGTGTGCGCCAGCGCGCCGAACTTCGGGCGGGTCTGCAGGTGGAAGCGCACCACGATGCCCGGGTAGCTGGGGCCCGCCCCGCGTGCGGCCCAGTACAGGTCGCTGTTCTGCTCGGCGTCGGCGCGCACCAGCTCGCCGTCCGCGGTCACCACGTCGACGGCGACGACGCTCTCCGCCGCCCAGCCCCAGCCGCGCTGGTTCCAGCCCTGGCCGCCCTGCAGCAGGAAGCCGCCGATGCCGACCGAGGGGCAGTGGCCGCCGTTGAAGAAGCGGCCCCGCTCCTCGAGATACGGGGAGAGCACCTCGCCGCCCTTGGTCGCGGGCCCCGCGCTCACGATCTCGGTCTCCGCGTCGTAGTCGATGTCGTCCAGCGCGCCGAGATCGATGAGGAGGCCCCCGTCGCGCACGCTCCACGCCGCCCAGGCGTGGCCGCCGGAGCGCACCGCCACCGTCCAGCCCCGCTCCTTCGCGAGCAGCACCCCCCGGCGCACGTCCTCGACCGACGCCGCGATCAGCACCGCATCGGGGCGACGATCCGGGCGGCGCCCGTTGAACACCCGGCCGAGCACGGCCTCCTCGAAGTCGGAGTCGCCGGGCAGCACGAGCCTGCCATCGAATCGGTCGGCGGGAAGGGTCATCGTCGAGCTCCTCTGCTTCGGTGGACACGGCGGCTCCGCCGCGCGATCGTCGTGGGTGCGTCGGCTCGGCCGCGCAACTGGCTCCGAGCCTATGACCGGCTCTCCGCCCCGACCAGGGCCGGTGCGCGATGGCTACCATCCCGGAAGAGCGCCCAGGAGAGCCATGCGGCCCCGGTGGCCGCCGCGACCGTGATCACGAAGGGGACGAGGCTGTTGCCGCTCCCGAGGGCGGCCAGCGGCGAGACGATCGCCGCGACGACGAACTGCACGGCGCCGACGAGCGCCAGCGCTGTTCCCGCGGTGCCGCGCAGCTCGCTCACCGCGAGCACCATGCCGGGACCGAGATAGAACCCGATCGCCGCGGCGAAGCAGAACAGGCCCGGCAGCACGAGCCACGGCGAGGGCGCACCGCCGCCGGCGAGCGCCGCGCCGACGCCCACCAGCAGCGCGCCGAGGCTCAGCAGTCCGAGGCCCATGCCCATGATCCGGTGATCGGTGAACCGGCCGGCCAGGCGCGCGACGACGAGTCCGGCGAGCACCAGCCCGCAGCCGTTCACCGCGAAGGTGATCGCGTACACGGTCGCGTCGAAGCCGAGCACGGTCTGCACGATGTGGGAGGAGCCCGAGATGTAGGCCCAGGACGCCGCGAAGCCGAACCAGACGACGAGTGCGCCGCAGAGGAACGGGCGGGAGCGGAACGCCCGCGCGACGGTCGGCGGGATCGCCCCGAAGCCGCCCGTCACGCGCGCCTCGCGCGACAGCGACTCCGGCACCCGCCAGAGCACCGCGACGAGCCCGACCAGGCAGAGCACCGCGTAGCCGGCGAAGATGCCCCGCCACCCCCAGACCAGCATCAGGGCCATGCCCGCGATGGGCGCGACGATCGGCCCGATCGCGACGAGGGTGTTGAGCAGGGCGAAGCCGCGCGTGAGCTGGTCACCGCCTTCGGCGAGGTCGCTGACCACCGCGCGGGTCGTGCCCGCGCCGAACGCGGTGCCGAGCCCCATCACGAGGCAGGCGACGACGAGGAGGGCGAGGTTCGGGGCGAAGGCCGCGCCGACTCCGGCCGCGGCCGCGGCGGCGGTGCCGAGCACGAGCGGCCGGCGCCGGCCTACGGCGTCGGAGAGCGGCCCCGCCACCAGCTGGCCGGCCGCGAGGCCGATGGTGAACGCGCTCAGGGTCAGCTGCAGCTGCTCGGCGGGAACGCCGAATGCCTCGGTCATGGTCGGCAGCCCCGGCAGGAAGACGTCCGAGCCGAGCGGCCCGAGAATCGCGACGATGCCGAGCGCGGCCAGCGCCGAGACGCTCAGGCCGGGCGTCGCGACGGCGGGAGCGCCCCGGGTCTTCATGCTGTCTCCGGACACCCTCCCCATTCTGAGCCCCGGGCTGCCGAGCGCGGCCCATGTCCGCGCGATGGCTGGCATCTCCGCCGGATGCTTGTAAGAGAATAAGAATTCTGATTCTGTTTTATCGTCCGATTCCGATGCTCAAGGAGGAGCCATGCCGACAAGCGCAGCCGCCACCGACCTCGACCTCTTCGAAAGGTACGACCGCGACGGTCGCCTCGCGCAGTACCGCGAGCTGCGCGAGCTCGGTGCCGTCGTCCACCTCGACAGGCACGACATCTACGCCGTGACCCGCTACGACGAGGTGCGCTCGGCGCTCGAGAACCACGAGACCTTCATCTCCGGTGAGGGAGTGGCCTTCACCGATACGGCGAACGCCGTGATCCGCCGGACCACGCTGGCCAGCGATCCGCCCGAGCACGATCTGCTGCGCTCGGTGGTCGCCACCGGCCTGCAGCCGCGTGCCGTGCGCGGCCGCCGTGACGAGATCGTCGCCAAGGCCCGCGGCGTGGTCGACGCCGCACTCGCGAAAGAGGAGATCGAAGGCGTCTCCGACCTGGCCCAGGCGATGCCGCTCTCGGTGATCCCGGACTTCCTGGGCCTGCCCCGGCGCAACCGCGAGCACCTGTTCGAGTGGGCGCAGGGCGGCACCGACCTGCTCGGGCCCGTCAGCGAGAGGACGCCGCGCAACATCGAGCTGTCGCGCTGCATCGCGGAGTTCACGGTCGAGCTCGCCGAGCGGCGCGAGCTCGCACCCGGCAGCCTCGGAGCGGACGTGCTCGCGGCCGCCGACGCCGGCGTGATCCCGCCCGACAAATGCCCCGCCCTGCTCATCGACTACCTCGGCCCCTCCCTGGAGACCACGGCGACCGCGATCGGGCATCTGCTCGTGACCTTCGCCGAGCGGCCCGAGCAGTGGCGGATCCTGCGCGACGACCCGGCCCTGGTGAGCTCGGCGATCAACGAGCTCGTGCGCTTCGAGAGCCCCATCCGCGGCTTCACCCGGCTGACCGCGCACGACACCGTGCTCGGAGGCGTCCCGATTCCCGAGGGGGCGCGGATCTGGAACCTGCTCGCCTCGGCGAACCGGGACGAGCGCAAATGGGAGAGGCCGGACGAGTTCGACGTGCGCCGCAACCCGCTCGATCACCTGGCCTTCGGGTACGGCACGCACGGCTGTGCAGGCCAGGGCGTCGCCCGGCTCGAGCTCCACGCGCTCTTCCACGCGCTCCTCGAGTCCGTGGAGCGCATCGAGCTCACCGGCGAGCCCGTGATCGCCGAGAACTCGATGCTCAACACGTGGGAGAGGATCCCCGTCCGTCTCGTCCGGGAGAGGAGTCCGCGATGAGGATCGAGGTGATCGCCCAGCGCTGCGAGGGCCACGGCCTGTGCGCCGAGGTCGCACCGAAGCTGTACTCGCTCGACGAGGAGGGCTACGTCGTCTTCGAGCACGAGGGCCGCGAGGTGCCCGAGGCGGATCGGGCCGCTGCCGCTGCCGGCGCCCGGGTCTGCCCGGTCGCGGCGCTGCTGGTGCGGGAGGCCTGATGGGCGTGCCGCGCGGCGGGCGGATCGTGGTCGTGGGCGGCGGGCCGGCCGCCGCCGCGGCCGCAGTCGCGCTCAGGGAGATCGGGCACGATGGCGGACTCGTCATCGTCGGCGGGGAGCCCCGTCCTCCCTATTCGCGGCCGCCGCTCTCGAAGGCCTTCCTGAGCGGCGGGGTCGAGGCCGGGGACCTCGCGCTCGGCGTCGCGGACGCCGAGCTGCGCACCGGGGTCCGGGCGATCCGGGTGGATCTCGACGAACGCAGGGTCCACCTCGCCGACGGCGAGCGGCTGCCCTACGACGGGCTGGTGCTCGCAACCGGCACGAGGGCGCGACGCCCCCGGGATCCGTCCGTCGAGGTGGTGAGCACGATCGCCGATGCGGAGCGGGTCTCGGCCCGCATGGCCCGCGCGAGATCCGCGCTGGTCGTCGGCTCCGGCTTCCTCGCCTACGAGCTCGCCTCGGCGACGCACGCCCGCGGCATCGAGACCACCCTCGTGATCCGGCCGGGTGCGCTGGCGGCGCGCTGGGGGATGCTCGCCGACGTCTTGACCGACCGGGTGCGCACGGCCGGGATCCGCCTCGTGGAGTCGCCGGGCGGGGCGTTCGGCGACGGCACCGCGATCACCGCCGACGGCCGGCGCTGGGAGGCCGATCTGGTGCTCGCGGCCATCGGCGCCGAGCCCGACGTGATCGCGCCCGAGTACGCCGCCACGGGGTACCTCACCGACGACCGGTGCCGGCTGCGGCGCACGGTGGTCGCCGCGGGCGACGCCGCGACCGTGCGCTCCCCCGGAGGCGCACGGCGCGACAGGACCTGGACCAACGCGCTCGCGCAGGGCGCCGCGGCGGCTCGGAGCCTGCTCGACGACGACGCTCCCCCGTACGCGCCCGTCCCCTACGCCTGGACCGAGGCGTGCGGGACGGAGGTGAAGATCGCCGGCGCGCCGCCGCTCGGAGTCGCACCGGCCGTGATCGACGGCGACCTCTCGGAGGGCCGGGCGCTGCTGCAGTGGCCCGGCGGTGCGGCGGCCGTCGGCTACCGGATCCCGGTGGCCCGCCTGAAGACGCTCGCCGCGGCACCGGCACCTGCGACACTGGAAGGGTGAGCTTCCCTCCAGACGGCGTGCGACCGCCCCTCCAGGCGCGATCGCTGCGCACCCTCGAGCGGATCCTGGAAGCCGGGGCCGAGGTCTTCGCCGAACGCGGCTACGAGGGGCTCTCCATCGCCGAGGTGTGCCGCCGCGCGGGCGTCTCGGCGGGCGCGCTCTACACTCGCTTCGAGGGCAAGGAGGCGCTCGTCAGGGCCATCCACGATCACGTCCTGAGCGAGCTGTCGGCGGAGATCGAGACGCTCTACGCCCCCTCGCCGGAGTGGGACGCACTCGCCGCGGACGCGTTCACCGAGCGCGCCGTGCGCCTCCTGGTCGAGCACTTCCGCGCCCACGCCGCCATCGTGCGGGCCGTCGTGCTGCGCGCGGCCGTCGACCCCGCGATGCGCGCGACCGGCACCCGGGCCGTCCAGGCCATGGCCGACGCGTTCACCGCGCGGATGCTGGACCGGGCCGAGGGCTTCGCCCACGACGACCCCGAGGCGACGATCCGCTCCACCTTCGCCATGGTCTTCGAGGCGACCTCGTGGGACGTCGCCTTCGGCTCGGAGTTCCGCGCCTCCGGCGCGCTCGGGCCCGACGACCTCGGCGAGCGCCTCGTGACGATGTCCCGTCTCATGCTGACGACGCCGGCCGCCTGACGGCGACGGCGCGCCCGCTCACACCGGAGGCGCGACGAAGAGGCCCTTGTCGATGTCGTTGAACGACTCGCGGGCAACCAGCTCGCTCATCTCCTGAGCGGTGCCCCACTGATCCTGGGTGGACAGCTCGCTGATGTCCATCCGCGAGGGGTGCCAGGTGTCCTCGTCGAGCACGGCGAGCTCCGTGGTGTACTCGATCGTGTTGCCCGCGGGGTCGAGGAAGTAGGCGAAGGTGTTGTCTCCGGCGTTGTGCCGGCCCGGGCCCCAGATCATTCGCGTGCCCGCGCGCAGGATCTTGCCCGAGCCGCGCATCCACTCCTCGATGCCTCGCATCTCGAACGACAGGTGGTGCAGCGAGTGGTGCGGGCCGCTCGCGACCGCGATCGAGTGGTGGTTCTCGTTGCAGCGCATGAAGTGCATGAGGTCGGTGCCGTCGGGCCGCACGAGCGAATCCGAGATCGCGAAGTCGAGATGGTCGATGTACCACTGCGCGGTCGTCGCGAGATCGGCGGTGTTGAACACCACGTGCGAGAGCTTCACCGGGATCGGCTCGCGTTCCCGGATCTTGCGCGACTCGCGCAGCTCGTAGTCGGTCGAGAACTCGAGCACGCGGCCGTCGCCGTCGAAGACGCGGAAGCCGTAGCCGCCGCCGGGGCCCTGCAGATCCTGCGGATCGTGGACGAACTGCACGCCCTCGGCGCGCAGCTTGTCGGCGAGCGCGTGCAGATCCTTGCGATCCTTCGTCGCGAGGCCGACGAGGTCGATGCGCTTGTCGTCCTGGCGCAGCCGGAGGATGTACGGCTCCGGCGATCCCTCGGCCGCGAGGTAGGCGAGCCCCTCGGCGCTCTCGACCTCGGTCAGACCCCAGTGCTTGACGAAGAAGTCGCGCTCCTCCTGGAAGTTCGGAATCGCGAGCGCCGCGTAGCGCAGATGGGATACCAGCCGTTCAGTCATCATCGACCCTTTCCTCGGTTGACGCGTTCGGGCGCCGAAGCGGCGCGATTTCTCCCGAGCGTACGTCGATCCGCCATGGGCAACCATCGGCCGGAGCGAATACCATGCATCATGTGGCTATCAGTGACCCGGACCTGAACCTGCTCGTCGCGCTGCGCGCGCTGCTCGAGGAGGCCAATGTCACGCGCGCGGGCGAGCGGCTCGGCATGGGCCAGTCGACGATGTCCTCGGCTCTCGCGCGGCTGCGCACCGTGTTCCACGACGAGCTGCTGGTGCGGATCGGCCGCGACTACGAGCTGACTCCGCTCGCGCGGCAGATCCTGCCCCAGGTGCAGCTCACCCTGCCGCTCGTGGCGCAGGCGCTCGGGCAGGAGGAGCCCTTCGATCCCGCCCTCGCGAACCGCAGGTTCGGGATCCTGCTCACCGACTACGCGGCCATCGAGCTGCGGCCCGTCTTCGCGATCGCCATCGCGGCCGGCGGCGGCCTGGGCTTCGATCTGCGGCGCCTCCCCGCCGACCCCACCGACGCCGGCAGGGACCTGCTCGCGAACGACTTCATCGTGGCGGTCCCGGGCATCGGCATCGAGGTCCCGGGCGTCGAGCTGTTCCGCGACGAATACGTCGTCATCGCCGATCGCGACAACCCGGTCGTCTCGGGCGGCAGCATCTCGTTCGAGGACTTCATCGATGCCCCGCACATCCGCTGCGACTTCGGGCGCGCCCACATGACCCCGGCGGAACGCCGGATGCGCGAGCTCGACATCCGCGTGAACGTCCGCGTGGCGACCTCGACGCTGCTCTCGATCCCGACCATCGTCGCCGGCACCGAGTTGATCGGCGTCGTGCCGCGCCGGCTCATCGAGCGCGTCGGCGCGTCGACGGCGACCGTGGCCATTCCGACGCCGTTCCCCGCGGTCGAGCTGATCGAGCGGCTGTGGTGGCATCCGGTGCACGAGCACGATCCCGCGCACTCCTGGTTCCGCGCCACCGTTCACGGCATCGCGCAGGCCGGGGCGCTGAGCCGATAGCACCCGCGCCCGATAGCTGGCATCGCCGCTGCGGGTGGCGTGCGCACGCCGCTCCCGCATAACGTCTTGCACAGGATGCAGGGACGCGATCGTCGTCCGCCGGATGTACCGAGGCGTCCGTGAGGAGAGTGACGAAGATGTCGGTCAGCAAGGTGCTCATCGTCGGTGGCGGATTCACCGGCCTGACTGCGGCGATCGCGCTCGCGCGAGAGGGCGTCGCCGTGACGCTCGTCGAGCGCGCACAGGCGTGGGCGCGGGTCGGGCACGGCCTGACCATCCAGGGCAACGCACTCAGGGTGTTCAAGGAGCTCGGCGTGATCGAGAAGATCCTCGAGAAGGGCTACCCGGAGGACGGCGTGACGCTCACGACCGCCGACGGTCATCTGATCACGCACCTCGAGACCCCGCGCACCGGAGGCGAGGATCTGCCCGCGACGATCGGAGCGCTCCGCCCCGACCTGCACGAGGTGCTGCTCGAGAGGGCCGAGTCGCTCGGCGTCGAGGTGCGCCTCGGCACCGAGCTCGAGTCGTTCGAGAACCACGAGGGCTCGGCGACCTCCACCCTGAGCGACGGCACGACCGAGTCGTGGGATCTGATCATCATCGCCGAGGGCATCAAGTCGCAGACCCGGCCGAAGCTCGGCATCGTCGAGGATCGCGCCCCGAGCGGCCTCGGCATCTGGCGCGCGGTCACCGACCGCCTGCCCGAGATGAAGGGCGGCATCGCCTTCCCCTCGGGCCCGGGCGGCGCGTTCAAGGTCGGCTACACGCCCGTGAGCGACACCCAGTGCTACATCTTCGTGCTCTGCGAACCGGTGCGCCCCGACAACGGGCTCGAGGGCTGGCAGGAGGTGCGGCGCCTGATGGCCGACTTCCACGGGGAGTACGACTTCCTGCGCGACTCCATCGACGCGGACACCTTCCTGAACTTCCAGGAGATCGAGTGGATCTTCGTCGAGGGGCCCTGGCACCGGGGCCGCGTGCTCGCCCTCGGCGAGGCCGTGCACGCCGTGCCGCCGCTGATCGCGCAGGGCGCCGCGCAGTGCGTGGAGGACTCGCTGGTGCTCGCCGAGTACCTCACGCAGGAGGGCGATCTCGAGGAGCAGCTCGCGGCCTTCTACGCCCGCCGCATCCCACGCATCAAGGGCGTGGTCGACGCCTCCCTGCAGCTCGCCCACTGGGAGCAGAACCCCGGCTCGCCCGACGCCGACCCCGGTCGCGTCATGGCCGAGGCCCTCGTCGCACTGGTGCCGGCGCCGTGAGCGGGTTCCGAGTCCCGCGCCGCATCGTCACCGGCCATACCGAAGACGGCGTCTCGGTCGTGGTCAGCGACGGCCCGGTCCCGATCACGAAGGAGCTGCCGGCCGACGGCGTCACCTTCCACGAGGTCTGGGAGACCACCCCCGCGCCCGCGCCGATCCACGCCGGTCCGGAGGATCCGACCATCGGCGACGTCACCGTGCCGCCGCCCGCGAGCGGCACCCGGATCCGCATCAACGAATTCCTGCCCGGGCATCTCGACGAGCGCGGCCTGCAGTCGCCGATCCATCGCACCGAGTCGATCGACTACGGCATCGTGCTCGAGGGCGAGATCACGCTGCTCCTCGACGACAGCGAGGTGACCGCGCACGCCGGCGACATCGTCGTGCAGCGCGGCACCGACCACGCCTGGGCCAACCGGGGCGACGGCATCGCCCGGGTCGCCTTCGTCCTGATCGACGGCGAATACCAGGAGGACGTGCTCCGGGCGCTGCCGGAGAACGTGCGGGACGGCCTGATGCGGCACGGGCCGCGCGACTGAGTCGATACGAGCGAGACGAGGAGACGCCATGCACGTGGATCATGTGGGGCTGTCGGTCGCCGACCTGGACGCCCAGGTGGACTGGTATCAGCGGGCCTTCGGCTTCGAGACGGCGCAGCCGTTCGAGATCGCGGCGGTGGGACTGCGCGGGATCTTCCTGCTCGGACCCGACGGCGTCGCGATCGAGCTGCTCGAGAAGCAGGGCTCGGAGCGCGTCGCGCCGCTGCCGGCCGACCCGCCCTCGGCCCTGCTGACCCGGGGATACGGGCACATCTGCTTCCGCGTCGACGACACGGCCCGGATCTACGACCGGCTCATCGCGGCGGGGGCGACGAGCATAGCCGCGCCGTTCCCGGCGCCCGAGGCGGGCGTGCACGCCGCCTTCGTCGCCGACCCCGAGGGCAATCTGATCGAGCTGCTCGACCGCCCCCACGAGGTGCGGGCGTGAGCGAGGTGCTGCTGCCCGGTCTCGCGGGCGAGCTCTTCGTCGTGACCGGCGCGGCCGGCGGCCAGGGCGCGGAGGAGGTGCTGCTGCTCGCGCGGAACGGCGCCCGCGTGGTCGCGGCCGACATCCACGACGGCGCTCCCGAGCTGCTGGCCGCAGCCGTCGGACTGCCCGGCACGGTGGAGTACCGCCGCCTCGACGTGAGCGACGAGCAGGGGTGGGCGGATCTCGCCGCCTCGCTCGGCGGCCGCCGTGTGAAGGGCCTCGTCAACAACGCCGGGGTGACGCACCGGGTGCGCATCGGCGCGGTCGAGCGCGAGGACTGGGATCGCGTGCTCGCGATCAACACGACCGGCCCGATGCTCGGCATGCAGGCGCTGCTGCCGCTCATGGGCGAGGGATCCTCGATCGTCAACATCGGCTCGGCCGCCGGGGTGACCGGCCACTACACCGCCGCGTACACCACGAGCAAGTGGGCGATCCGCGGGCTCAGCCACTCGGCCGCCACCGAACTCGGCCCGCGCGGCATCCGCGTCAACCTCGTGCATCCCGGCTACATCCACACCGAGATGACGGCGAGCGCCCCGCCGGCCTTCCTGCAGGCGAACCTCGCGGTCTCCCCCCTGCACCGCGGCGGCCGGCCCGAGGAGGTCGCGAACGTCGTGGTGTTCCTGCTCTCCGACGCGGCCTCCTACGTCACCGGCGCCGAGATCGGCGTCGACGGCGGGCAGTACCTGTCGGGGGTCGCCACCTTCCTCTCGGACGCGGTGCGCCCCGCCCAGCAGACATCGACCACCGGAACGGCCTGAGGAGGCCCACATGCAGAAGCAGCAGTTCGACGACTACATCGCGCGGTTCAACCGCCGCGACGAGACCGCCTTCGAGGACTACCTCGCCGAGAACATGCACATGAAGAACGGCACGCTCGAGTTCGACGGCGTGCAGGGCATGAAGGATCACTACGCGAAGATCTGGTCGACCTTCGAGGAGCGGCTCGAGCCGACCGACTTCGTCGGCTCGGACACGAACGTGGCGATCCGCATGGACACCTACTTCACGGCCGAGCGCGACGATCCCGAATCGCTCTTCGGCCCGGTGGTGCAGGGCGACAGGTTCGAGTTCCACGGCGTGATCTCGTATCGACTCGACGCCGACGGCAGGTTCTCCGACATCCTCGTCGCCTACAACTCGTTCACCAGCATCCGCCGCGACGGCACGGTGACCGAGCTCGGCATCCCGCACTAGACCTCGACCCAGGAGCCCTCACCCATGTACATGTACTTCCCCACCAACTACGTCTGGAGCATGTCGGTCGTCGCCACGCTCAACAACGGCGGCCTGATCGACGACGTCGACAAGGCCTCGCGCCCGGTGCTCGAGGCGTCGCAGCACGGCGACGACGCCGGCACCGAGCTGCTCTACGCCTCGTGGCAGGCGGTCGCCGATCGGCTGCTCGCCGCGGCCGAGACCGACGAGGCGCGCGGCTGGAGGAAGGGCGCCTCGGAGAAGTACTACCGCGCGGCGCTCTACACCTCGCAGGCGGAGCGCCTGCAGTCGCCGAACTGGGAGGGCCGCAAGGCCGCGTACCAGAAGTCGATCGACCTGCTGCTCAAGCACGCCCGGCTCGGCGACGTGCCGATGACGACCGTGGAGATCCCCTACGTCCGCGCGGACGAGGGCGTCGAGGGCGTCGACTCGTCGCTGCCCGGCTACTTCTACCGCGCGCCGGGCGACGGGCCGAAGCCGCTCGTCGTGATGTGGAACGGTCTCGACTCCACCAAGGAGATGATGTACACCTCCGGGTTCCCGCAGCAGCTCGCGGCCCGCGGCATCTCGACGCTCATGATGGACCCGCCCGGCTCGGGAGAGGCCCTGCGCATGCGCGATCTCCGCGCCCGCTTCGACACCGAGGTGTGGGCCGCGGCGACCCTCGACTGGATCGAGGCCCACGCCGAGGAGCTGGGCGTCGACGTCTCGAAGGTCGGCCTCGTCGGCTGGTCGCTCGGCGGGTACTACGTGCCGCGGGCGACGGCGTTCGAGAAGCGCATCGCGCTCGCCGTCGCGTGGGGCGCGAACTACGACTGGGCCGCCGTGCAGGAGGCGCGCCGCCGCCGCGAGGGCGAGAATCCGGTACCGCACTACTGGGACCACGTGCACTGGGTGTTCGGCGCGAGCGACATGGACGACTTCATCGAGAAGACGAAGAACATGCGCCTGGAGGGGGTCGTCGAGCGGATCACGGTGCCCTTCCTCGTGACCCACGGCGAGGGCGACCGGCAGATCCCGGTCTCGTACGCCCACGACGAGTACGAGGCTGCGGTGAACTCGCCGAAGCGGGAGCTGCGCATCTTCACCCAGGAGGAGGGCGGCGCCGAGCACATCGGTCTCGACAACATGCCCTACGTGGGCGAGTTCACCGCCGACTGGGTGGCCGAGACCTTCGCCGAGATGGGCTGAGGCGCTGAAGGCCGAACGGGTCCGGCCGCGAAGCCGGTAGCCTTGAGCCCATGCGCATCGCCACCCGCGTCCGTGAAGAGCACAGCGATTTCTCGCTGTGCTCCGGGCGCGCCGCGGGCCTCTGGGCCGCGGGCTCGGCCGTTCCCAACTGACTGCTGGACTACGCTGAATCCATGCGCATCGCCACCTGGAACGTCAACTCGATCCGCACCCGAGCCGGCCGCGTGGTCGACTGGCTGGTGCGCGAGGACATCGACGTGCTCGCGATGCAGGAGATCAAGTGCCGACCCGAGCAGTTCCCCGCCGACGAGTTCGAGCGCGCCGGGTATCACCTCGAGATCCACGGCCTGAACCAGTGGAACGGCGTCGCCTTCGCGAGCCGCCACGAGATGACCGAGGTCGCCTACGGCTTCGAGGGGATGCCCGGCTTCGGGAAGCCCATCAAGGGGCAGGAGGCCGCCCAGGGCGTCGGACCGAACGGGTTGCCGCTCGAGGCCCGCGCGCTCGGGGTGACGGTCGGCGATCTGCGCCTGTGGAGCCTCTACGTGCCGAACGGCCGCGCGCTCGACGATCCGCACTACGCCTACAAGCTCGAGTGGCTGGCCGCGCTGCGCGCCGACGCCGAGCGGTGGATCGAGGCCGATCCCGAGCTGCCCCTCGCGCTCATGGGCGACTGGAACATCGCGCCGCTGGCCGCCGACATGGGCGATCCCTCCTTCGAGGAGGGGCGCTCCACCCACGTCTCTCCCGATGAGCGCTCGATGTTCGCCTCCTTCTCGCCCCCGCTGGAGGACGTGGTGCGGCCGCTCGTGCCGGAGGGATACACCTTCTGGGACTACAAGCAGCTGCGCTTCCCTCGCAACGAGGGCATGCGCATCGACTTCATCCTGGGCTCCCCCGCCTTCGCCGGCGCGGTGACGGGCGCCTCGATCCACCGCGAGGAGCGCAAGGGCGACGGGCCGAGCGATCACGTGCCCGTGGTCTGCGACCTCGACCCCGACCTGCTCGGCTCCGCCTACGATGACGAGGACTTCGACACCCCGATGATCTTCGGCTGACGGCGCGCGCCGCGTCGCGGGCATCGCTTCGGCGAGCGCCGGACCGCCCGCTCAGGGAAAGGCGAGCACCTCGTCGCCCCAGCCCTCGCGCAGCTCCGCGTCGAGATCCGCCACGATCCGATCCCGCTCCGCGATCACGAGGCTCTCCCGGCTCTCCGGCTCGTAGCGCGGCCAGTCGGGCGCGTCGGCCATGCCTTCCGCATCCGGGTCCTCCCCCTTCGCGAAGGCCAGCCAGCGCGCGCTCATCCGCTGCGAGATGCGCTCGGCGACGCGACGCCCGCCGAGCCGGAAGGCGAGCTCCGTGGAGGGGTCGCCGATCCGCCGCCACACGTAGGGCAGCTCGCTCGCGTGGATCGCACCCAGGCCGCTGAGGCGCAGGATCGGCGTGGCGTGGTCGAAGCGGTACAGCCACGTGGGCGCGACCTCCGAGTGCCCCTCGGCGATCCACAGCGCGGGGAGCCGGAAGCCGATGTCCCGGCCGATGCCGAGCCCCACCGCCTGCCGGCGCAGACCCTCGTAGGCAGTGCGCACCCGCTCGATGTCGGGCACCGTGAGCTCGGGGCGCTCCTCCCTGATGTCGGCCAGCATCCCGAGGATGCGCGCGTCGCTCACCGGCACCAGCGGCGACTTCAGGAACTTGAACATGGACGCCTCGTCCTTGTTCGTCCCGATGATGAGGGGCACCGGCAGCCCACGCCCCTCGCGCAGCACCTGCACGGGCGACTCGGGCACGAGCTCGCCGTCGACCACGGGCGCGAAGGCGATGGTGCCCGGCGCCTCGGCCGGCACGTCGCCGAACACCTTCAGCACGGCCTGCATCACCTCCTCGAGAGGGACGTCGCGCAGCTCGCCCGCGTCGCCCACCGAGATGCCCACCTCGGTGAGCACGCGCCGGGCGACGCCGAAGGCGCGGTCCTCGCCGTAGACGCTGGAGGCCGGCGACGACTGGGCGATCGCACGGTGGAAGAGCCCCTCGGCCGACGGCGTCGCGAGCAGCGTCGTGACGAGCCCGCCGCCCGCCGACTCCCCGAAGAGGGTCACGCGCGACGGGTCGCCGCCGAAGGCCGCGATGTTGCGCTGCACCCACCGCAGCGCGAGCAGGACGTCGCGCAGGGCGAGGTTGCCGTCGAACTCGCCGGGCTCGCCGCAGCGGGTGAGCTCGAGGAAGCCGAGGGCGCCGAGGCGGTAGTTGAGGGTGACGACGACCACGCCGTCGACGGCGAGCTCGGCGCCGCCGTACAGGCTCTGCGCCCCGGTGCCGAAGAGGTAGGCGCCGCCGTGCAGCCAGACCATGACGGGCAGCGGATCCTCGTGCCCCTCGGGCGCCCAGACGTTGAGCGAGAGGCAGTCCTCGTCGAAGCGGATGTCCCCATGCATCGGCACCGCGGCCGTGCGCGACTGCGGGCAGGCGGGGCCGAACTCGAGCGCGTCGACGACGCCCTCCTCATCGGGGTCGACGTCGGCGGGCGCGACCGGCGCGCGCCAGCGCAGCTCGCCGGTCGGCGGCTCGGCGTAGCGGATGCCGCGCCAGGCCTTCACCCCCGGCAGGGCGGCGCCCCGGAACGTCCCCGCGGGGGCCCTGGCGATCGGCGGCTCCGCGGTCGGCGCTTCGGCCATCGGCGCTGCATCGTTCATGGTCCCATTCTGCCGGGCCGCCCGCCCCTTCGCGCTCGTCCTCGTTCTTTCTCGAAACAGTTGGCACTTCGGTGCGGTAAATCGCGAAATGGCGCATCAGAGTGACGACTGTTTCGGGGACGGTCGGCGTTCGGGTGGCTCAGGAGTTCAGGGAGCGCCGACCGGCAGGTCGACGTAGGCGAGCCCGCCGGGCACGAGGACCGCGGATCCCGAGCTGAGCTCGGCCGCGAGCGCCGCGAGTGCTCCGCGATCCGCCTCGGGCACGAGGTACGCCTGCTCGACGGCCTCACCGTACTCGGCATCCCCCACGGTCCAGCCCCGGCGGCGCGCCTCGGCCTCGACCTGGGCGGCGATGTCGTACCCCGTGCGCACTCGCAGCTCGCGACGCTCGGCGCGGCGCACGCGCGGGGCGTCGCGCACCGCCTCGGCGACCGCCGCACGGTAGGCGCGGGTGAGCCCGCCTGCGCCCAGCAGCACCCCGCCGAAGTAGCGGGTGACGACGGCGACCACGTCGCTCAGCCCCGCGCTCACGAGGGCGTCGAGCATCGGGGCGCCGGCGGTGCCGCTCGGCTCTCCGTCGTCGTTCGAGCGCAGGATGCGCTGCGCCGCTCCGAGCACGAACGCGCTGCAGTGGTGGCGGGCCCGCGGGTGCTCGGCGCGCACGGCGGCGATGACCTCCCGTGCGGCCGCCTCGGTGTCCACCCGCTCGAGCCGCGCGAGAAACCTCGACCGCGAGATCTCGATCTCGGCATCGACCGGCCCCGCGATGGTCTCGTACTCCACCCCTCTATTCTGCGACAGGTATGCTCGGGGCGTGTCGGTACGAGTGGATGCCTGGGTCTGGGCCGTGCGCCTCGCGAAGACGCGCAGCCAGGCGACCGCGGCCTGCAAGGCGGGGCACGTGCGCGTCAACGACGCGACGGCCAAGCCCGCGCAGCCGGTGAGCATCGGCGACACGGTGCGCGTGCGCCTGCACGGCCTCGAGCGGATCTACCGGGTCGCGGGGCTCGCGACCCGGCGCGGCAGCGCGACCGAGGCCGCCGCCCTCTTCGAGGACCTCACGCCTCCCCCTCCGCCCAGGGTCGAGCGGCCCGCCGCCGTGGTGCGGGAGCGCGGCGCCGGCCGCCCGACCAAGCGCGACCGCCGCGAGATCGACCGGCTGCGGGGTCGCGAGTAGGGACCCGACCCCGTGAAAGGCCGATTCTCGCTGCGTGTTCCGGGATCCAGCGCGAAAGCCGGCCTTTCGCCCCGGGTCGACGGGGACGGACGGGAGCGGTCGAGGCCGAGCACGCCTGCGGCGCGCCCGGTCTCGACCGTCACGTTCCTCAGGCGTCGGCCTTCAGCGCCTCGCCGAGCTTCACCCGCTGACCGGTGCGCAGGATCGACCGCTCGTAGATGCGCGCCCCGATCCGGATCACGATCGCGATCGACACGAGCAGCACGAGCGCCGACAGGTACGGCTCCCACCACTCGGCCGTGCCCAGGAAGAGGCGCATCGGCATGCCCACGGGCGCCGAGAACGGGATGTAGCTCATGATCGCGAGCGCCTCGGGGTTCGTGTGGAACATGATGATCGCGATGTAGGGGATCATGATGAGCCACATGACGGGGCTCGTCGCCGAGGCCACGTCCTCCTGCCGGGACACGAGGGAGGCGAGCGCCGCATACAGCGAGGCGAGCAGCACGAAGCCGAGGGCGAAGAGGATCGCGAACCAGATGAGCGAGCTGCCGAGCTCGCCGAGCAGCAGATCCTGCCCCGTGGCGAGCATGCCCACCGAGGCGAGCGCCGCGATCGCGACGATCTGCCCGAGCGCGAGGATGCTGTTGCCGAGGATCTTGCCGGCCATCAGGGTGCGGGCCGAGATCGAGGCGAGCAGGATCTCGACGATGCGGGTCTGCTTCTCCTCCACCACGCTCTGCGCGATCGTCGCGCCGAAGGTGATCGCGCTCATCATGAACACGATGCCGAAGGCGATCGCGATGAAGTAGGCGATCAGCGGGTTCTGGGACACGGGGTCGAGCAGTTCGATCGACGGCGAGGCCGAGAGCGCCTGGACGAGGCCCATCGGCGGCTCGTCGGCCGCGAGCACCGTGAGGCCGACCTCGGTGTCGCCGCCGGGGACGACGGCGGCGTCGACATCGCCGTCGAGCACGGCGCGCTCGGCGGCGGCGCGATCCGCCACCGAGGTGACGTCGAAGACCTGGGCGTCGACCTTGGCCGCGGTCTCGGCGACGACGGCCACCGAGGTCTTGCCGCCGAAGCCGCCGGTCTGCGAGATGATCCCGCCGAAGACGACGGCGCCGAGCATGAGCAGCAGCAGCACGCCCGTGGAGATGAGGAACGCCTTGCTGCGCAGCTTCGTGCTGATCTCCCGCTCGGCGACGATCCACGCCCCCTGGGCGGCGCTGAGCTGCCGGCCTCCGACGGGGTTCTGGCTGGTGGCGGCGTTCATTTCACGACCTCCTTGAAGATCTGGGCGAGCGAGGGGGTGACCTGGCCGAAGCGCCGGATCGCGGCGGATCCGCCCACGGCGCGCGCGAGCACCGCCTGCGCCGCCTCGTCGGTGTCGGCCTCGAAGCGGGCGAAGCCCCCGTCGAGCGAGGTGACCGTGACGCCGGGCTGCTCGCGCACCCATCCGGCGTCGGCGGTGGGGCCCGTGAGCTCGATCTCGAAGGCGCGTCCCGAGTGCTCGGCGCGCAGGGAGTCGCGCGATCCCGCCGCGAGGATGCGGCCGTCGCCGATGACGACGACATCGTCGCAGAGCCGCTCGACGATGTCGAGCTGGTGCGAGGAGAAGAGCACGGGCGCGCCCTGGGCCGCGTAGTCCCGCAGCACGCCGAGCACGACCTCCACCGCGAGCGGGTCGAGCCCGGAGAAGGGCTCGTCGAGCACGAGGGCGGTCGGGCGGTGCACGAGCGAGGCCGCGATCTGCGCCCGCTGCTGGTTGCCGAGCGAGAGGCTCTCGAGCGGATCGTTCATCCGCTCGCCCAGCCCGAGGCGCTTCAGCAGCCCCTCGGCGGAGTCCTTCGCCTCGCCCCCGGTCAGGCCGTGCAGGCGGCCCAGATAGACCAGCTGCTCCAGCACCTTCATCTTGGGGTACAGCCCCCGCTCCTCCGGCATGTAGCCGAAGCGGGCGCGATCCGCGACCGTGATCGGCTGCCCCTCGAAGCGCACCTCGCCGCTCTGCGCCGCGAGCACCCCCAGGATGATGCGCATCGTCGTGGTCTTGCCCGCGCCGTTCCCGCCAACGAAGCCGGTCATGCGTCCGCTCTCGACGCGGAAGCTCACGTCGTCGAGCACCTTGCGGCTGCCGAAGCTGCGCGAGACGCCTGCGATCTCGATCATGTCGCTCCTTTCCTCGCCTCCACGCTACGAGGTGCCGGCGGGCCGGTGCATCCTCCTCGAGGCGGATCCGCCTCCTCCTGAGGTCGGAGGCGCCACCCCTCCGTCCGCTCTACGCTGGATCCATGGCACTGCACGGCGAGCACTGGGCACGACCGAGACCTCCGGCGGAGGCGCTGCGCATCGACGCGGTGCTCGCGCTGCTGCTCGCCCTCGCCGCGGCGACCACCTCCCTGCTCTACCAGCGCACCGGCATCTACGACGAGACGCCGGAGCCCTGGGTCTGGGTGATCGGTCTGGGGCTCTGCACGCTGCCGCTCGCCGTGCGCCGCCGCTGGCCCGTGCCGGTCGCCGTCGCCGTATCGATCGGCTTCTTCGTCTGCGGCCAGTTCGGGGTGCCCGAGATCCTGGTCGTGAACATCTGCCTCTTCCTGGCGCTCTACACCGTGGGCGCCTGGGAGCAGAACCGGGCGCTCTCGGTGTGGTCGCGGGTGATCATCGCCGTCGCCATGATCGCCTGGCTCGTGGTGAGCCTGCTCTTCGCGGCGGACAGCGCCGTGTTCCCCGGCCTCCCGCGATCCGGGATCTTCTCGGCCTACGCCACCTTCGCGGTGCTGCAGATCATCACCAACCTGATGTACTTCGGCGGGGCCTACTTCTTCGGCGAGCGCGGCTGGCGCGCGGCGCGCACGCAGGCGCTGCTCGAGGCCCAGGGCCGCGAGCTCGAGCTCGAGCGGCAGACCAGCGCCGCGCAGGCCGTGGCGCTCGATCGCATCGCCATCGCCCGGGAGCTGCACGACGTCGTGGCGCACCACGTCTCCGTCATGGGCATCCAGGCCGCCGCGGCGCGGCGCACCCTGGACCGGGATCCCCGGGGAGCCTCGGCGTCGCTCGAGCTCATCGAGCAGAGCGCCCGCTCCGCGGTCGACGAGCTGCGGCGCCTCGTGCACACCCTGCGCACCCCCGAGGCGGAGGGCGTCTCCTCGACGGTGGGCATCGCGCAGCTGTCCACGCTCGTCGCGGAGTCGCAGAGCACCGGCACGCCCACGGCCCTGATCGTCGCCGGCGAGGCGCGACCCCTGCCCATGCTCGTCGACGTCGCCCTCTACCGGGTGGCGCAGGAGGCGCTCACGAACGTGCGCAAGCACGCGGGGCGCGGGGCCTCGGCCGAGGTGCGGCTGCGCTTCACGGCGGAGGCGGTGGAGCTCGAGGTGAGCGACGACGGGACGCGGCAGACGCTCGGCGGATCCGGCGACGGATCCGGTGCCGACTCGGATGCCGGTTCCGGCCTGGGGCTGCGCGGCATGCGGGAGCGGATCGGCGCCGTCGGCGGGTCGGTGAGCGCCGGACGCCGCGAGCGCGGCGGCTTCATGGTGCGGGCGGCGGTGCCCGCATGATCCGCGTGCTGCTCGTCGACGACCAGGAGCTCGTGCGGGCGGGGTTCCGGGTGATCCTCGACTCCGAGCCCGGCATCGAGGTGGTCGGGGAGGCCGCCGACGGAGCCGCCGCGGTGGAGCAGGCCGCCGCCCTGCGCCCCGACGTCATCTGCATGGACGTCGAGATGCCGGTCATGAACGGCATCGAGGCCTCTCGGAGAATCCTCGACTCGTGGCGGGACGATGGGACCGGGCGCGCCGAGCGAAGCGATGCTTCGCCTGACGGCGCACCGGGCACCGAGGCCTCTCGGCGCATTCTCGAGGGGCGACGGGAAACCGCGATCCTCATCCTCACGACCTTCGGGCACGAGCGCTACCTCTTCGACGCGCTGGCCGCGGGCGTCAGCGGATTCCTATTGAAGACGAGCCGCGCCGAGCAGCTCATCGACGCGGTGTGTGCGCTCGCCTCGGGGCAGGCGCTCCTCGGGCCGGACGTGACGCGCGCCGTGATCGAGCGGATCGCCGAGGACCGCACGATCCTGCCGACCGGCGGCGGGGACGCCCGTGCCGCCGAGGCCGGCGGTGCCGGCGGCGAGGGCCCGAGCGCCGACGCGCTCGACGAGGCGGGCCTCACCGAGCGCGAGCGCGAGGTGCTCGGACTGCTCGCCGAGGGGCGCTCGAACGCGGAGATCGCCGCGGAGCTGTTCCTCGGCGAGGCGACCGTGAAGACGCACGTCTCGAACATCCTGCAGAAGCTCGGGGTGCGCGATCGGATCCAGGCCGTGGTGTGGGCGCACACCCACGGTCGGCGATAGCCGGTGGAACAGTTGAGGCCCGCAACGCGGGCCTCAACACGTGGAGCCGACTGTGGGATTTGAACCCACGACCTGTTCTTTACGAGGGAACTGCTCTACCCCTGAGCTAAGTCGGCGTGGCCGAACCGGGGTTCAGCGCACGATCAACTACTTTATCACGACGTGCACAGCGGATCCGCCGTCGGGACGGTGCCGCGCAGGAAGTAGTCGTCGACCACCGCGGTCACGCAATCGCTCTGCCCGTAGGCGGTGTGGCCCTCCCCCTCGAAGGTGACGAGCACGCCGCTGCGCAGCTGCTCGGCGAGGGCCACCGCCCAGCGGTAGGGGGTGGCCGGGTCGCCCGTCGTGCCGACCACGAGGATCGGGTCGGCGCCGGCCGCCGTCACCGGGTCGCGGGTCAGGGCGCCGCGCACCGGCCAGCTCGCGCAGAAGACGTCGCCGAAGCCCTGGAAGCGCCCGATCGTGGGCGCCAGCTCGGCGAGCTCGTCGGCGTCGGCGCGCATGCGATCGGCGTCGAGGGGCACCGCGGCCGGGTAGTCGAGGCAGTTGATCGCCATGAAGGCCTCGGTCGAGTTGTCCTCGTACACCCCGTTCGAGCGGCCGTAGTAGAAGTCGGCGAGCATGAACGCGAGGTCGGCGTCGCCGTCCGAGACGGTCTCGAAGAGCTGGTCGAGATACGTCCAGTTGTCCTGGGAGTAGAGCGGGGTGATGATCGAGGTGAGCAGGGTGCCCGAGGTCAGCACCCGCCCGTCGGAGGCCTCGATCGGCCGCTCGTCCACCTGGTCGAGCAGCGCGCCCCACTGCGCCATGGCCTGGTCGACGCTGCCAGTGACGGGGCACCCGGAATCGTTCAGGCAGTCGGTGACATAGGCGCGCAGCGCGGCCTCGAAGCCCACGGTCTGCTGGCGCACCACCTCTGCCTCGTCGGCCGAGGGGTCGATCGCGCCGTCGAGCACCAGCCGGCCCACGCGCTCGGGGAAGGCGTCCGCGTAGCGGGCCCCGATGTAGGTGCCGTAGGAGTATCCGAGGTAGTTGAGCTTGTCGTCGCCGACGATGGCGCGCAGCATGTCGAGATCGCGCACCGTCGAGTCGGTGTCGACGTGCCCGAGCAGCGGCCCCGTCGCGTCGAGGCAGGCCTCGCCGAAGCCCGCCGACTCCTCCGAGGCGGCGGCGATCCACTCGTCGCTGCCCTCCTCGAGCCCCTCGGTCTCGCCGAGGCCGAAGAGGTACTCGTCCATGCCGCGCGCGTCGAGGCAGGCCACCGCCGACGAGTCGCCGACCCCGCGCGGGTCCCAGCCGATCACGTCGTACGCCTGCTGCAGCGGCTCGCCCACGGCGTAGTCGATGCTCTCCGCGATGAAGGAGGCGCCGGAGGCGCCGGGACCGCCGGGGTTCACGAACAGCGTCCCGATCGGGTTGCCGCCCAGGGCGGGCTGCTTGACCAGGGCGAGGGTGATGCGCTCGCCCTCGGGGTCGCTCCAGTCGAGCGGGGCGAAGACCTCGGCGCACTCCATGCCGCCGGAGCAGCTGCGCCACTCCGGCCGCTGCGACTCGAAGTCGCTGCCGTCGACCTCGGCCGGTCGCTCGCCGCCGCGCGACTCCAGCTGCTGCCGCGCCTGGTCGATGATCGCGAAGAGCGGCGCGCAGCCGCTCAGCAGCAGTGCCGCCGCGAGCACGCCCGCCGTCGCGATCGCGGTGCGCCGGCGCGCTGCGCCGCCTCGTCCCGCAGTGCCGCCTCGTCTCACCATGCCCATTCCCTTCATCGTCCCGCGCGGGCGACCGTACGGGCGGTCCCGTCGGCGCCGGCAGTACCCGCGGCGGCCGCGCCCGCCATGACGGTCCCGGCAAACATCGCCTCGAGCACCAGCCCCGGGGTCACGCCCCGGCTCAGTCGATCCCGCGCCTGCTCCACCGCGGCGACGGCGCCCAGCACACGCTCGGCCCCCCAGCCCTCGGCGAGCTCGGCGATCCGCGCCGCCTGCTCCCGGTTGACGAGCTCGAGCCCCGCGCCGAGCGCTTCGAGCGCCGCGTCGCGGTAGAGCGAGAGCAGGTCCGTGAGGATGCGGTCGATGCCGTCGCGCAGGCTGCGCGTGGCGCGGCGCTTCTGATCCTCCTCGAGCGCGCGGATCTGCGCGCGCAGCTGCGGCGGGACGGCCGCGCCGGGCGCGATGCCGAGGCCGCGCAGGGCCTGCTCGCGCTCGGCGGCGTCGAGCTGTTCGGTGAGCGCCGAGGCGTCGGACTCGGCCACCTTCAGCAGCTCGTTCGCGGCGGCCATCGCGTCGCTCAGCGTGACGACGCCGAGCGCCACCTCGATGGTGCGCTCGCGCCGGGCCATGGCCTCCGGGTCGGCGGCGAGCCGCCGCGCCATGCCGATATGGCTCTGCGCGAGCCTCGCCGCGCGCTCGGCCGCGGCGGCGTCGACGCCGTCGCGCTCGTGGAGCAGCCCGGCGATCTGCTCGGGCGAGGGGGTGACGAGCCGCACCGAGCGGGTGCGGGAGCGGATGGTCGGCAGCAGGTCCGCCTCGCTGGGCGCGCAGAGCACCCAGACGGTGCGCTCCGGCGGCTCCTCCAGCGCCTTGAGCAGCACGTTCGAGGTGCGCTCGGGCATGCGATCCGCGTCCTCGATCACGATGACGCGGTGCCGCCCCTCCGCCGGGGCGTAGTAGGCGGTGGTGACGATGTCGCGGACGTCGTCGATGCCGATCACGACCTTCTGCGTCGCGAGCACCACGACGTCGGGGTGGGTGCGGGCTCGCACCTGAGCGAAGACGGCCTCGCGGTCGCCGGGATCCCGGGCGACGAGCGCCGCCGCGAAGCGCAGCGCGATGTTGGACCGCCCCGAGCCGGGCGGGCCCGTGATCAGCCAGGCGTGCGAGAGCTCCTGAGCACCCCCGGGCGAGGCGGCGTGCTCGAGCGCGCGCACCGCCGCGGGCTGCCCCGCGATCTCGGCCCAGTAGTCCATGCGCTCCAGGCTATCGGGCACGGCTGACAGGGATCCTGCGACTGAGCGCAGGATCCCTGCCCGCGCCGTCACTCGGCCGAGTGCCGCCCTTCCCGCCGCCGGATCGCGGCGACCGCGCCGCCGGCGAGCAGCAGGAGGGCTGCGAGCATCGCGAGATACCCGACGGCTCCCGCGCCCGTCGTCGACAGCGGGGGATAGAAGGTGTTGGCCACGGCGATCCTGATCTCCGCGTCGTCGGCGGTGAACTCGCCGCTCGACGCGCCGATCACGACGCCTGCGACGCTGATCTGCGTGCGATCCGCGCCTCCGCGCTCGACCTCGGCGATGCGGCACTCGGCGCCGGACGCGAGGCCCTGCACCTCCGCCCGCCAGTCGTTCGCGGCCGAGAGCGCGATCGTGCTGTTCCACACCTCGGCGCCGTCCGGCCTCGTCGCGTCGGTCAGGGTGCAGACGAGCTCGACCTCGAAGACCTTGTCCTTGCCGAGGTACGCTCCGTCGCCGACGAGCTGCTTGACGATGTCGAGCCGCGTGCTGTCGAAGGCGTTGAAGAGATCGGCCGCGTTGACCGCCGTCTCGTCGCCCACGGGCACGAGCGGGGCGAGGTCGAGCACCTGGCCGTCCACGCGGACCGGCGGCACCTCGGTGCCCGGCTCCTCCCCGGGCTCCTCGCCCGGCTCCTCACCGGCGCCCAGGTCGGGCAGCTCGAACCAGACCTCGTCGGCGTCGGCCGCGTCGGTCTCCTCGACGGTGCAGAGCGCGCCCGCGGGCAGCGTGGTCCAGGTCACCGTCTCGCCGTTCTCGAGGGTGCGCGTCGCACCCTCGGGGATCTCGATCTCGGCGCCCTCGAAGGTGCAGCTGAGCACCACCTCGAACGGACCGTACTCGATCGGCTCGCCGTCCTGATCCACCGCCTCGCTCATTACGTTCTTCGTGATCGAGATCTCGGCGAGATCGAAGCGGTTCTCGAGCTCGGCCGGCGTCTGCGCCTGATCGTCGTTCGACGCGACGGTCGGGTCGACGACCACGGTGAAGCTCGCCCCGGGATCGCTCGCGTCGGCCCAGTCGTCCTGGCCGAGACGGATGCGGCTCTCGGTCGCGCCGGCGTTCTCGGGCTCCGTGAGCACGCACTCGGCGCCGCTCGGGATGCCCGTGTACTCGGCCGTGAGGTTCTCCGCGTTCAGCGTGCGCGTCGCGCCGTCGATCACCCGCACCGGCTCGTCGTTCAGCGTGCAGGCGAGGCTGACCGTGAAGTCGCCCGTGCCGTACAGCTCGGCGCCGTCGCCCGTGATCGCCTTCTCGACCTCGATCGAGCCCGCGAGGTAGCGGTTCGTCACCGAGACGACCACCGGCTCGCTGGTCTCCCGCGGGATCGTCACGGTACCGGTCGTGGTGTCCTCACCGTCGTTCGGGGTGATGACGACCGCGTCGGCGCCGTTCAGGCTCGGCTCCGTGATGACGCACTCCGCGTCCGCCACGAGCGAGCTGAGCGTCGTGCCCCAGCCGTTGCCGCGGTTCAGCGGCACGGTCTGCTCAAGCAGCGTCTCGCCCTCGAAGGTGCAGACCACGTCTACGTCGAAGGTCAGATCCTCGGCGAGGTCGGCCGCGCCGCCCACGAGGTCCTTCTCGACGCGGATCGCCGCGAAGTCGCCGTAGACGTTGGTGAACTCGGCCGCGTTCGAGCCCGTCGACGGCGCGAGGCGGTCGATCACCGCATCCGAGTCGCCCTCGGTGACGGTGCCCCAGGGGGCGTCGTCGGCGTCGAGCGATTCGGCCTCGACTGAGACGAAGTCGGCGCTGCGGTCGTCGGTCTCGGTGATCGTGCACTCCGCGTTCACCGGCAGGCCGGTGATCGTGTGCGACTCGCCGTCGTCGAGCGTGAAGCTCGCGTCGCTCTCGTCGAGCTCGATCTCCTGCCCCAGGAAGGTGCAGACGACCGTGAACTCGAAGCCGCTCGGGATGAGATCCGCATCGCTCTCGACGGTCTTCGACACGACGAGCTCGGTGAGCTCGTAGACGTTGTCGATCTCGATGGTCGGCAGGTTCTCCGGATCCGCCACGCGATCGTCGAGCACCGTCACCGTGCTCGCGGTGTACGAGGTCTGTCCCGAGGCCGCGGTCTCGGTCGCCGTGCACGAGGCGCCGGCGGGCAGGTTGCGGATCACCGTCGGCTCGTCGACCGTGACCGTGAAGGGGATCGTCGGGATCGGCTGGCCGTCGGAGGTGCAGATCAGCGTGCCGCTGAAGACCTGGCCGTCGGGCACGAAGCCCGCGCCGTCGCCCGTGATCTCCTTCTCGATCTGGATCGAGCCGGTGATGAGCGCGATGCCCACGTTCGACTGGTCGCGCGAGGTGAGCACGCTCATCGGCGAGTTCACCGCGCTCGTCGTCGGGTAGAGCGCCGACACCGTGAGCGAGTTGTAGGCGCGCGGGTCGGCCGCGTTCTGCACGCTGAACGGCCCCGTCTCGGTCTCGAAGCCGATGTCGATGACCGCGCCCGGCACGATGCCGTTCGGCGCCGTCGGGTTGACCACGAAGAGCAGCGCGGTGACGTTCTCCAGCTCCTCAGCCGAGAGGCTCGCGAACGGCACGAACTTCGTCGCGGCCTCGGCGAGACCGCCGGCCTCGTCGATGCAGGAGGCCAGCTGCGCATCGGTCGGCGTGTTCACGCCGGCCATGCAGATGCTCGCCTTGGGCGCCGTGGTGACGTAGCTCTGGAGCGTCCCGTCGACGCCGGCGACGGTCGGCGTCGTGGCCTGCAGCACGGGCGTCCATTGCGAGTTGCGCGGGAAGCCCGCGATGAGCGTCGAGTCGCCCGGACGCGGCAGGTAGTCGGCGACCACCACCCGGTTCATCGGCGTCGTGCCGTTGTTCGTGATGGTGAGGCGCCACTGCTCGGTCTGGCCCGGCATCGTGCGCGGCACGCACGGCTGGAAGGCGTACTGCTCCCCGTCGACGCGGTTCGCGCACGCGGCGGCGTCGGCGAAGCCGTGGTTGTTGAAGCCGCCCTCGGGGTTCACCGCGCGCACCGACTTCACGCCGCGGATCGACGCGAGCCGCTGCGGGGTGACCTGCGCAGTCGTGCTGCACTCGGTGGCGTCGTTCAGCAGCTGGGCGGTGTGCCCGGGGTTGCCCGGGATCACGCCGCACTCGTCCCAGACGCGGTCGCCGCTGACGTCGAAGCCGTTGACCACGGGCTGCCCCTCGGTCACGCCGGGGACGAACATCATCTTGAAGGTGATGGTGTAGGTCTGGCCCGGCGCGAGGCGGGTGCCCGCGGGGAAGGTGAAGGCGATCGTCGGCGTGGTCGAGGCCAGGTCCTCCGCGACCACGACGCCGTCATCGCCGTCGTCGAGCCAGGTCGGCATCGGGTTCTCCGACGGTGCCGGTCCGCTCAGGGCGAAGGCGTAGCGCGGGGTCGCGGGATCCGCGTCCGGGTTGAACTGCACCAGCGTGCCGAGCGTCGCGTCGTAGGGCAGGCGATCGGTAACCACCGGATCGATGATCTCGCGGTCGCCCGAGTTGCGCACGGTGAGCGTGTAGTCGAAGGGGACGCCGGGGCTCTTCACCCCGATCGGCTGCTTCACCACCTGCACCGCGTTGCGGGCGTGACGGTACTCGATCGTGGCGTTCGAGCTGTGGGTCGCGGTTCCGCCCCAGATGCCGGCCACGTCCGCCCGCACCGTGTTCACGGTGAAGCCCTTCGTCGCCTGGCCGGGCGCCGGATCGGTGCCGTCGTTCAGGGTAGACGGCACCGGGCCGCCCGAGCGCAGATCGGCGCGACGCTCGATGACGAGCGGGACGTTCACCGTCGGGTTGCGCGGGTTCTCCCACTGCACGTTGCCCTGGCGGGTGATGCGGATGCGGATGCCCTGCACCTCGCCCGGGTCGGCAGGGGCCCAGCCCTGCGCGGCGGCCGGGAGCACCGGGGCGGTGTAGGCGGACCAGGAGCCTCCGGTCGCCTCGCAGCCGAGCGTCGGGTCGGCCTCGATGTCCGCCGCGTCGAAGGTGCGCCCGGTGCAGACGCTGAACTCGACCTGCAGCGGGTTGAGGCCCGGGGCGAAGCCCGGCAGCGAGAAGCTGTTCGCCACGCGCTTGAAGTCGTAGCCGTTCCAGAAGGTGGCCCGGTCGTCCGTGAGCACGAGGGTCCTCGTGCGCTCGGAGCCGCCCGGGGTCGCGCCGAGGGTCATGGTGACCTCGGGGTTGTTCGGCTCGGTCTGGAAGGTCGGGTTGAAGCTCTTCGCGGAGACGACGGAGAGCGACCCGCCGACGAGCGAGACGCTGGCGTCGTCGTCATCGCCGAGCACCCGGTCGTAGAAGCCCTCGGTGACGGGATCCCAGCGCTTGTCGCTGACGGTGCCGCGCACCGTGTTGTCGACGGGCGAGTTCACGGTGGTCACGGCGGTGCCCGAGGTGCGCTCGAACTGGCGCAGCTCGAGGTCGAACTGCAGCCCGCCCGTGCCGTTCGCGGCGCCGGACTCGATGTCCCCGCGGAAGATCACGGTGATGCCGGTGACCGCGCGCAGCTCGGAGACCGGCAGCGCCTGCAGCGCCGCCCAGGCCTGGGCGGCGGGCGTTCCGGGCTGGCCGGGATCGGTCGTGACGGTCGCCGGAGCGCCGGTGCCCGCGAACTGGATCTCGATGCTCTCGGTGCCCGACGGCGTCGTGAGGCTGTGGAAGCGCACCAGATCGAACTCCTCGAACGGCGACTTCACGAACAGCGGGTCCACGTGACCGGGATCCACAATGCGCAGCTCGCTCACGCGTCCTCCGACCGAGATGTTGCCCGGCTGGATCACTCCCGCGGTCTGGTTGACGGTCGAGAGGGAGACGCGCGTGGTCGGCGGGGTCTGCGAGTTCCAGTCGGACGGGATCGCGATCGGCCCGCCCTCCCAGGTCTTCGTCGTCGAGACCGCGGGCGTCAGGTCCACGATCTGGATGGTGTCGCCGTCCGTGTCGCGGTGGGTCCGGGTGCCGTCGACGTAGCCCTCGATCGAGCTGGTGTTTAGCACCTCGCTCGGATCGTCGGAGTTGTACATCGGTCCCTCGACCACGGGGTTGTGCGGGGCCGTGCGCAGCTCGTCGCGCAGCTGCAGGGTGAGGGGGATCGTGCGGGTGCCGCCGACGGCCACGCCGGTGCCGGGCAGCGGCTGGGTGGGGTCGGCGGGGGTGCGGCCCGGCCGCTCGCTGACGATGAAGCGCACGGCGACGGTGGTCTCCTGCTGCGTCGTCGTGAGGTTGATCGCGGGGATCGTGCCGCCCGTGCAGGGCGCCGCCGCGGTGCAGCTCGAGAGATCGCTCCAGGAGGTGCCGTCGGAGATCTGCACCTGCACCTGGTCGAAGGCGAACAGCGGGTCGGCGATCGGGCCGATGCGCGTCAGGTTGAACGAGTCGAAGACGCTCGCGGCTCCCAGCTGGCCGGGAAGCCCGGTCGCCGGATCGGTCGCGACGTCGCCGATGATGACTTGGTCGAGGTCCTGCACGCCGGCCGACCAGCGGAGGTTCACGGTCGTGTTCTGCCGCGAGTGGCTGAACACCAGATCGGGGTTCCACTCCTTGTCGATGCCGGGGCCCACGCCGGGTCCGGTCGGCATCAGGTCGACGATCGGGCACGGCGGGGCCACCTCGACCCGGCCCGAGTCGAGGTTCCCGTTGCTCGCCTCGGAGGCGGAGCAGTTCTCGGGGCTGAAGAGCGGGGTCTCCAGGGACTTCTCGGGATCCGCGTGGTTGTTCGGGATCGTGGCGCCGCTCGTGCGGAAGGTCGCGCGCGTGGTGTAGGTGATGTTCGGAATCAGCTCCTGGCCGGGCACGAAGCCGTCATTGGAGTTGTAGACGAAGCGGATGCCGGTGATCAGATCGGGCGACGGGTTCGTGATCGGCGCGCTGAAGATCGTGCCGCCGGCGATGCCGGCCATGCCGGGGATGTCGGTGAAGACGCCCGAGGCATCGCGCCACTGCACCGTCAGCGTGGCGTTCGCGGGGATCTGCGTGAGGGTGATGGCCGTGGCGTTGAAGTGCTCGTACCAGTCGGTCACGCCGGTGGTCACCGAGGGATCGTCGATGATGACCTGGGTCGCGTTCTGGGTCGTCTGCGGGTAGGCCAGGATCGTGGTCTTGAGCCGGGCGGTGGTCGTCTGTCCCGGGATCGAGTAGAGCCGATCGTGCGTCAGCGACTTCTCGGTGACGATGCTGATCTGCTCGGCGAAGATCGTGAGGTCGTCCTCCGCCGTGTCGGGGAGGGGATCCGGAGTCGTGCCCGGGGTCGTGCCGGAGACCGTGATCTGGTTGAGCCCCGTGATGTTCCGGCCGTTCGGGAACTGCGTGCCGTCCGTGTCCGAGGCGTCCACCGTGAACGGCACGGTCGCCTCGGCGCCCTCGGCGATCGCCCCGGTGAAGGTGATGCTGAAGCCGGTGACGCGCTCGGTGCTCGTCGGCTCCGGCATGGTGTTCCACACGTCCGAGGTCACGGTCTCGGTCGAGGAGTCGGCGAAGTGGTAGGTCACCGAGACCCCCGTCGCGGTCACGGGCCAGGTGACCGAGCCGAAGCCCTGGAAGGTCACGCCGCCGCCCGGGAAGTTCGGCGACATCAGGTTGCCCGCCGACAGATCGGCGGGGTTGCTCGGCTCGCTGATCGTCAGGGTCTCGAGCGTGCGCGTGCCGGTGTTCTCGGCGCCGAGGGTCACGGTGGCCGTCGTCGTCGGGCCGCTCACTGCGACCTGCGGCGGGGTGATGTCCTTCGACGCCTCGACCGCGGTGCTTGCGGGGCGCAGCGTGACGGAGGCGGGTGCCTGGTCGACGGGCGAGTCGTCTTCGCCCACCGACACCTGCGCGGTCGAGACGTTGTTCAGCACGGTGTCGGCGGTGATGCCGTTCGCCGAGGCTCGCTGCGAGAGCGCGAGCTGCACGCTCGTGGTCGCCCCGACCGGGATCGTCGGGTTCACGGAGGTGAAGGCGATGCGGATGCCGCCGCGGTTCGCGGCATCAACCGCGGGCAGCGCGAGGGCGCCGGGTGCGGTGACCGCGGGCGCGTCGACCCAGGTGCTCGTCGCGACGTCGTACACCGAGACCACCGCGGTCTCGGCTCCCGTCGGCCACGTCGCCGAGGTCAGGTCGTCGAGCTGCAGGTACTGCTGGAAGATGTTGGGGCTCGCTGTCGGGTCGATCGGATCCTGGACCACGAGCGTGTTCACCGCGCCGTTCGACGCGTTCGCGCCGCCGATGGCGAGCGAGACCGGAGCGCCGGCCTCGGCCAGCGTCGATGTCGGGTCGAAAACCTTCGAGGCGTCGGCGAGCAGCGTGAACTCGACGCTCGCAGTCACCCCGGCCGAATCCGAGACCTCGGGCGCGTTCTCCGCCACCACCGAGGCGGTGTTGGTGAACTGGTCACCGCTCTGCTCGACGGGGATCGCCCGCAGCTTCACGGGGATCGAGACCGTCGCGCCGGAGTTCAGCCCGAACTGCCCGACCGGGAGTTCGAGCGGCTCCTTGAAGGCGATCGTAACGGCTTGACCGTCCACGCCGATCTCGGACGGGATCGCGCCCGTGTTGATGCCGCCCTCGACGATCTCGAATTCCGCGGGCACCACATCGGTGAGCGTCGCATCGATGCACCGGTCGGTCAGCTGCTGGCAGACGACCTCGATGCTCCAGATGAACTCCTCGTCGACCGCGACGTCAGGGAAGTCGGGGAGATCGTAGGTCTCCCCGTCGACGATGACCTTCTTGAAGATCTGCAGCACCGCAGGATCGGCGGCGTGCGCAGCGGTCGCACTTCCGGCAGCCAGCATGCCCACGGCCAGCGCGGCGCTCAGCCCGCCCGCGAGCCACTTCTTCAGGCGTGCGAAGCGGCGAGGCTTGCCCGCATGGTCAGCAACAGTATTCGACACGTCGTCTCCCCGAACAGTCGTGCATGATCGTCCGAGAAGCCTGTTGTCCCCCCGGCCGTACCCCCACGCGGAAGTCGCTCCCGGCAGTGCGACAGCACTCCGCAACGATCCCGCGAATCCCCCACGAAGACCTCAAACGATTGCGGTCTTCACCCGAAACTATCCAGGTGGAGCGGACGGCCGCGCGCCGCCAAGGGTGAAACAGCGGGTGAAATTCACCGTCGACGGCGTCGAGCCGGCGGGCCGGCGCTCAGATCAGACCGCGCCGTTCCGCCTCGAGCACCGCGCCTGCCCGGGAGTTCACGCCCAACTTCCGGTAGACCGAGCGCAGATGGGCCTTGAGCGTGTTGATCGAGATGTACTGCGCCTTCGCGATCTGCTCCCGGGACAGGCCCGCCGCGAGTTCTCGCAGCACTTCCAGCTCGCGTTCGGTGAGGGCCGCCCCCGAATCGAGGAAGGCGCCGGAGTGCACGGTCGAGTCCGGTTCCGTGCGCGGCCATTCCTCAAGGCGCTCCTCAGCGAAACGGCGCACCTCGGCGGGGAAGAGGAGCACTTCGTCGGGTCGCAGCCCGCCGGGCCGACGGAGGGCGAACTGCAGCACCTCACGGCACTCGTCGGGCGATCCGAGGGCGAGTTGGCTTCCCGAGATGACCGCGAGCCGCCGTGTCTCGAGCGCCCGCAGGTGCTGCGTCTCCCCGTGCAACTCGGCCGCGTGCGTGAGCGCCTCGCGGGGACGCCCCGCGCCGAGCTCGAGTTCGGCGAGCAGCATGCGCGCGACGGCGATCGAGCCGTCGGCGCGTTCGAGCCGCCCCCGGGCCTCCGCCAGATCTCCGGACATGGTCGCGCGCCTCGCGCCGGCGAGCGGCAGCGCGCTGCCGGAGAATCCCTGCCCTTCGACATAGGGCAGCGGCAGCCGCTCGATCACCTCGACCCGCCTCCGGGCCTCGCCGAGACCGTCTGCGAGGAGGCAGATGCGCTGCAGTGCGACGACGTAGAACGGCCAGATCTCACCGATCTCCCCCAACGACACGCCGTCGAGCATGCGCAGCGCCTCCGCAGGGCCGTCGGCCCGCACGAGCGCAGCGGCGATCGTCTGCCCCGCGTCGATGACCTCCTCGGCCCAGCTCTCGGTGCGCGGCAACTCGCCGGCCCGATCGAGGAGATGCCGGGCCTGCTCCACGGAGCCGTACAGCGCCTCGAGGATCGCCGCCTTCACGCAGGCATCGCGTGCGAGGAATGCCAGCGGGGGGTACAGCGGGTGCATCCGGGCCTGGGTGAAGCTCTCGATGGCGACCCCGAAGTCGCCGGCGAGCATGGCGGTGATCCCGTGCTGCACCGAGCTGAAGAGCCCCCACCCGCGCAGACTGTCGAAGATCGGCCGGATACCGCCGAAGCGGCGCTCGAGCTCGGCCGAGACCTCCATCGCCTCTCTCGCCCGGCCCTGGACGCGCAGAGCGAACATCTGCGTGACGAGGACGATGGCCGTCGGCCCGATGAGGGACTCCCGCGAGGCATCGTCGTCGTCCGACCCGGGGATGCCGTCCCCGGTGAGGAGGCCGGCTACGCCGCCGGGCGAGAAGGCCGTATTCGCGACCAGGAGCAGCGGGCTCTTCACTTCCCCCTCGCGCACCAGCGTCGCGACGATCTCGGCCAGGCGGTCAGGGCTGAACCCGTACCATGCCGCGAGGAAGTCCTCTTCGAGCAGCTCCGCGGCCTGCGCGTACGCTCCGGTTCCCCAGCAGTACTCGATCCGCCCGATGACCCGACCCAGCGGAGTCCGGTCCCCGGCACGTCGGAGCTGCGGCTCCGGCCGACCGCGCCCACCTTTCGACTCACGCAACTGAATCCCCCTGCGCTCCACGACGCACCTACTCCGCTCCCCGCAGAGCCCCCCCTGAGGACGTAGGCTACCGCACCGTGGCGATCACTGCGATGCGCGAGGGTGGCGGGTGATGCGCCCGCGTAGCCTGTACATATGCCCGTGCCCGCCGATCTTCTCGAGCAAGCCGGAACGACCCGTGCGTCGTTCCTCCGGCTGCCGCGCGCCGAATGGCGCGAGCACGAGCGGGCGCACTGCGCCCGGGCCGACGCCCTCTCCGCTGGGCATCGCTCCCGCCGGGCACGGCACGAGCAGCACCCCGTCGAGGACTTCCTCTGGACGTACTACTCGGTGACCCCGGCAGAGCTGCGCCGCTGGCATCCGGGCGCGGGGATCGTGCTCGAGGACGCGATGGCGGATCGCGCCGGCTGGCGGTACTACGCGGAGACGGCGGACCCCGCGACCGGGCGGGGCGGATCCGCCGTCGACCTCGGCGCCTACTTCGCGAGACGCGGTGGCACCGTCGACTACGTGGAGCGACTGCTCGCCGCGACCCTCGAGCGCACCCCGGCGTTCGGCTGCTTCGGGCTGCACGAGTGGGCGATGGTGTACCGCGCGGAACCGCAGCGGATCCGCCATGCCGGCCTCCCGCTGCGTCTCGGGAGTGCGGGCACCGACGCCGTCGTCGCCTCGCACCGCATCACGTGCAGCCACTTCGACGCCTACCGGTTCTTCACCCCCGAGGCGCGCCCCCTCAACGAGCTGGCCCCGACCCGGGAGACGCAGCCCGCCATGGAGCAGGCGGGGTGCCTGCACGCCGGCATGGACGTCTACAAGTGGGCCGCGAAGCTCGGGCCGATCGTGCCGGGTGAAGTGCTGCTCGACGCGTTCGAGCTCGCCCGCGACATCCGCGAGGTCGACATGCGCGCCTCGCCCTACGACGTGAGCGGCTTCACCGGGGCCGGCGGCGCTCCCCTCGAGCCGATCGCGATCGAGACCGCGGCGGGCAAGCGCGAGTACGCGGCGCTGCAGCGCGGCTTCGCGGATCGCGGCAACGCGCTGCGCGGGCGCGTGCTGGCCGCCATCGCCGCCGCGCGCTCATTCGTACGCCCTGCCCCATCCGCGAGAGCACCCCTGGGGGGTGAGAGCACCCCTCGGGGGCGTCTCCCCAGGGGTGCTCTCACCCCCTAGGGGTGCTCACGCGCGGGGGACGACCGCCGCTCCGAGCGCGGGCCGATCGCGCGCAGCGCACCGAGGATCGCGACGAGGTCGACGACCTCCTGCAACCAGGCGCCCGCGAGAGCCGGCAGGAAGCCGAAGGCCGCCACCAGCATGAGCCCGGCGCTGATCACGATGCCGAGCCAGATGCTCTGCAGGGCGATGCGCACGGTGTCGCGGCCGATCCGCACGGCGCGGGGCAGCGCCGAGAGGTCGTCAAAGCGGTTCACGACGTCGGCCGACTCGCTCGCCGCGGTGGATCCGCGCGCGCCCATCGCGAAGCCGACGTCGGCCGCGGCGAGCACCGGGGCGTCGTTGAGCCCGTCGCCCGCCATCAAGAGCGGCCGCGGGCGCACCGCGCCGACGATGCGCACCTTGTCGCCGGGCCGGCACTCGGCGTGGACCTCGTCGATGCCGAGGCCCGCGGCGATCGGTTCGGCCGTGGCCGACACGTCGCCCGTGACGACGAGCATGCGCTCGATGCCGAGGTCGCGCAGCTCGGCCACCACCCGTCCGGCCTCCTCGCGCACGGCGTCCCGCATGACGATCGCGCCGGCGAAGCGCCCGTCCGCCGCGACGTAGATCGCGAGCTCCCCCGGCTCGAGCACCGCTGCCTCGAGGCCCTCGGCGAAGGCCGCCACCCACGAGGGCTTGCCGACGCGCACGGTGGTCGACGCGGCATCCTCCAGCACCGCCGCGACGCCGTTCGTCGCGCTCTCCTCGGCCGAGACGACCGGCGCGAGCGCGATGCCGCGTGCCTTCGCCGTCGCGACCACCGAGGAGCTCAGCACGTGCGACGAGTACACCTCGGCCGAGGCCGCGAGCCGCAGCACCTCGTCCTCCGCGAAACCGGGGGCCGGCAGCACCCGTCGCAGGGTCGGCCGGCCGCTCGTGAGCGTGCCCGTCTTGTCGAAGGCCACCGAGCGCACCCGGGACAGCTGCTCGAGGGTGCCGCCGCCCTTCACGATGAGACCGAAGCGGGCGGATCGGCTCATGCCGCCGAGGAACGCCACCGGCGCCGCGATCAGCAGCGGGCAGGGGGTCGCGACGACGAGCACCTCGGCGAAGCGCACCGCCTCGCCGCTCAGCGCCCACGCCGCGCCGGCGATCGCGAGCGCGGCCAGCGTGAAGGGCACCGCGTAGCGATCCGCCAGCCGCACCACTCGCGAGCGGCTGCCCGCGGCCTCCTCGACCAGTCGTACGATGCGCTGGTACTCGCTGTCGGCCGCCACGGCGACCGCCCGCATGCGCACCGCCGCCGATCCGCCCACCGCGCCGCTCGAGACGCGCTCGCCCGCGCTGCGCTCCACGGGCAGGCTCTCGCCCGTGAGCGAGGACTCGTCGAAGCTCGCGCTCTCGTCGAGCAGCACCGCGTCGACCGGCACGAGCTCGCCCGGCCGCACGAGCAGTTCGTCGCCCACGCCGATCTCGTCGACGTCGACCCGCTCGGCGTTGCCGTCGGACCGCAGTCGGGTGGCGCGCTGCGGGGCCCGGGCGAGCAGCGCGTTCAGCTCGCGCTTCGAGCGGTGCTCGGCGTAGTCCTCGAGGGCCGCGCCGCCCGTGAGCATGAGCACGACGACGAGCGCCGCCCAGGGCTCGCCGACGAGGACCGCCGCGGTGATCGCGGTCACCGCGAGGATGTCGAGCCCCGCGTGCCCGCGCAGCAGGCTGCGGACCATGCCCACGGCCTCCCATGCCGCGATCGCGAGCGCATAGGCGCCGACCGCCCAGGGGGCCGCGTCGCGCCACGGGGTCGCCAGCAGCACCAGCCCCGCGGCGCCGACCAGCAGCGTGGCCGCGACCAGGGGGTAGCGTCTCACCGCCGCAGTGAACCTGCTCATCGCTCCAGTCTGACCGCCGCGGGGGCGTCGCGCATCGAAGCGGAGGCTTGCCTCAGCATCATCTGCTCAGGTCTCGAGCTCGGCGCCTTCTGTTTCTACGCGCGAAAGGCCGAAAATCGCGCTGGGCTCGCGAAAACGCAGCGATTTCTGACCTTTCGCGAGGTGCGACCGCTACCCCTCGTCGGCTGCGGCCTCGTTGGCGAGACGATGGTGGTGGTGGATCACCTCGGCCACGACGAAGTTGAACCACTTCTCCGCGAACTCGGGGTCGAGCTGCGCGTCGGCGGCGAGCGCGCGCAGCCGCGCGATCTGCCGGGCCTCGCGCTGGGGGTCTGAGGCGGGCATCTCGTGCTCGGCCTTCAGCCGCCCGACCTCCTGCGTGCAGCGGAAGCGCTCGGCCAGCATGTGCACGAGCGCGGCATCGATGTTGTCGATACTCGAGCGCAGGCTCAGCAGGCGCTCCTCGGGCGTGCTGGAGCTTGGAGCAAGGCCCATTTCTGGGCCTTGCCGCGACGCCAGCGCCGCACGACTCGCTCGGAGAGAGTCGGGCACCGATTCTCGCGAGGCGTGGCGAGGCTCTGCCGAGCTCTCGGCCTCGGATTCCGATTTATCGCCCATGGTGCTCCCCTCTCAGTCGAGCAGGTCGTGGCGCACGACCACCTGCTCGCGCTCCGGGCCGACGCCGATCGCGGAGATGCGCGATCCGCTCATCGCCTCGAGCGCGAGGATGTAGCTCTGCGCGTTCGCCGGCAGGTCCTCGAAGCGGCGCGCGCCCGAGATGTCCTCGGCCCAGCCGGGGAACTCCTCGTAGATCGGCTTCGCGTGGTGGAAGTCGCTCTGGTTCACCGGCATCTCGTCGTGGCGCACCCCGTTCACCTCGTAGGCGACGCAGACCGGGATCGTCTCGAGCCCCGACAGCACGTCGAGCTTCGTGAGCACGAAGTCGGTGACGCCGTTGATGCGGGCCGCGTAGCGCGCGATGGGCGCGTCGTACCAGCCGCAGCGGCGGGGGCGTCCCGTCGTGGTGCCGAACTCGAAGCCCTGCGCGCGCAGGTACTCGCCCGACTCGTCGAAGAGCTCGGTCGGGAAGGGGCCCGAGCCGACGCGGGTCGTGTACGCCTTGACCACCGCGATCACGCGGTCGATCGCGTGCGGGGGCAGGCCGGAGCCGGTCGAGGCGCCGCCCGCGGTCGCGTTCGAACTGGTCACGAAGGGGTAGGTGCCGTGATCGATGTCGAGCATGGTCGCCTGGCCGGCCTCGAAGAGGACCGTCTTCCCCTCCTGCATCGCGTCATGCAGCAGCAGCCCGGTGTCGCAGACCATGGGCTCGAGCATCTCGCGGAAGCCCAGCAGGTCCTCGACGACCTCGTCGACGCCGATGGCGCGACGGTTGTAGATCTTCACCAGGATCTGGTTCTTGAAGTCGAGCGCGGCCTCGACCTTCTGACGCAGGATGCCCTCGTCGAAGACGTCCTGGATGCGGATGCCGACCCGGTTGATCTTGTCGGCGTAGGCGGGGCCGATCCCGCGCCCCGTCGTGCCGATCTGGCGCTTGCCGAGGAATCGCTCCGTGACCTTGTCGAGCGTGCGGTGGTAGGCGGTGATGATGTGCGCGTTGGCGCTCACCTTCAGCCGCGACACGTCGACGCCCCGCGCCGACAGCGCCTCGAGCTCGCCCTTCAGCACCTCGAGGTCGATGACGACGCCGTTCGAGATGACCGGCGTCACGCCCGGGGTGAGGATGCCCGAGGGCAGCAGGTGCAGCGCGTACTTCTCGTCGCCCACGACGACGGTGTGCCCGGCGTTGTTGCCGCCGTTGAACTTGACGACGTAGTCGACCCGGCTGCCGAGCAGGTCGGTCGCGCGGCCCTTGCCCTCGTCGCCCCACTGAGCGCCGGTGATGAGTACAGCGGGCATCTCAGCCCCTTCCCTCGAGCTCGTCGCTCGCGTCGTGCGGGCCGGTCTCGGCCTCGATGCGGGCGATCGCGGTGCGATCGGCCCCGTTCAGGAACTCGGTGAGGCGTTCGACCTCGGAGGTCTCGCCGATGTCGGCGGCGGATCGGCGCAGCGCGTAGAGGGCTCGCAGCACTCCGCGGTTCGCCTCGTGATCCCACGGGATCGGCCCCGCGCCCCTCCAGCCCGCGCGGCGCAGCGCGTCGAGGCCGCGGTGATAGCCCACCCTGGCGAAGGCATAGGCCGTAAGCGTGCGGCCCTGCGCGTGCGCCTCGTCGGCGGCGAGCGCCCAGGCGAGCGGGGAATCCGGGTTCGCCCGCACCACGCCCTCCAGGTCTGCGCCTGACGCGAGGGCGTCGGTCACTCGGGGCTCGGCCGGAAGCAGCGTGGGCTCGGGGCCGAGGAGGTTCTCGCCGATCACCCGGACAGTCTACCGTCGGGCGCGCGGACGGCCGCGCGAGCATCACCGATAGCCTGGACGGGTGACGACGAGCGACGAGCAGCGCCGGCGGCGCCTGACGCGGACGCCGCCCCGCTGGGCGACGGTGGCCGCGCTCGCCTTCACCGGGCTCTGCTCGTCGTTCATGTTCACGCTCGTCGTGCCGCTCCAGGCCGAGCTGCCCGCGCTGCTGGACGCCTCTCGCGAGGACACGAGCTGGGTGGTCACCATCACCCTGCTCGTCTCGGCCGCGGTGACGCCGATCGCCGGTCGCCTCGGCGACATGTACGGCAAGCGCCGGGTGGTGCTCGTCCTCCTCTGCATCCTGATCCTGGGCTCGCTGATCGCCGGGTTCTCGAGCTCGGTGCCCGGCATCCTCCTGGGACGGGGGTTGCAGGGCGCCTCGATGGGCGTGGTGCCGCTCGGCATCGCGATCCTGCGCGACGTGCTGCCGCCCGAGCGGCTCGCCACGGCCGTCGCCCTCATGAGCGCGACGATGGGCGTCGGCGGGGCCGTGGGCATGCCGCTCGCGGCATATCTCGCGCAGCACGCCGACTTCCACGCGCTGTTCTGGCTCTCCGCCGGACTCGGCGCCGCGGGAATCGTGTTCGTGGTACTGGCCGTGCCCGGCGACGTGCTGCTCTTCCCCGGGCGGCTCGACGTCCTCGGTGCGATCGGCCTCGCCCTCGGCATGACCGGGCTTCTGCTGTTCCTCTCCCGCGGGGCGGAGTGGGGCTGGGCCTCGGTGGCCGCGCTCGCGTGCGGGATCGGCGGGGTGGTCGTGCTGGTGCTGTGGGGCTGGTACCAGCTGCGCGTCAAGGGACCGCTGCTCGATCTCAGGGTCGCCGCACGGCCGGCTGTGCTGCTCACGAACCTGGCGAGCCTCTGCATGGGCTTCGCCCTCTTCGCGTCGAACGTGACCTTCCCGCAGATGCTCGAGCTGCCCGTCGAATCGGGATCCGGCTTCGGACTCGACATGGTGGGCGCTGCGTTCGTCATCATGCCCGCGGGCCTCGTGATGATGGTGCTCGCACCGATTTCTGGCTGGCTCGAGCGCACGATCGGCGCGCGCCGCCTCTTCACGATCGGCACCGCCGCGATCGTGCTCGCCTACGCCTTCGTGCTGATCTGGGGCAGCGAGGCTTGGCACATCTTCGTCGCGAACCTGCTCGTGGGCGTCGGCATCGGCTTCACCTTCGCCGCGATGCCGATGATCATCATGCGCTCCGTCCCGGCGACGGAGACCGGGGCGTCGAACGGGCTCAACGCACTGTTCCGCTCGGTCGGCACCGCCACCGCGGCGGCGGTGATGGGCGGCGTGCTCGCCGCGGTCACCGTGGAGTTCGAGGGGGTCGCGGTGCCGAGCCGTCAGGCGTTCGAGCTCTCCTTCTGGCTGGCGATCGTCGTCGGCGTCATCGCGTTCGTGCTGTCGCTGCTGATCCCGCGGCAGCCGGCGGCCGAGCCGCGGCCGTCGCTGCCGAGCTGAGCGTCGGCGTTCCGTCTCATCCGCGCAAGCCGCCGATAGTGCACTCGATGTTGTTCGGAGCAGCGCGGGTTCTAGTGGTGGTTGCAACACCTGATCATTGGAGGGTGTTGGTTGAGATGAGTCCGAAGTTTTCCGTTGCGATGCTTCCTGATGTTGTTCACCGGTTATGGGATCTCCGGCAGCAGGGTTTCACTGCTGATGAGATCGGCGCGGATATCGGATGGAGCGCGTCAGCGGTCCGCACGCATATTCGCGAGCATGGCGGGGTCAGACCCCGGTGGGGGCGGGAGCTACGGGGTCGGTTCTTGTCGTTCGAGGAACGTGTCGAGATCCAGTCGCTCAGGCGTGCAGGTTGCGGGGTGCGTGAGATCGCCCGGGAACTGGGTCGTGCCCCGTCAACGATCTCGCGAGAACTGACCCGGCATTGGCATCACCGACGCTACCGGGCGACGACCGCTCATGCGCGGGCCTTTGAGAACGCGCGCCGCCCGAAGCCGAGTAAGCTCGCGATGCACCCCGAGCTGCGAAGTTTCGTGCAGCGAGAACTCGAGTTGAAACGGTCACCGGAGCAGATCTCGGGGCGGTTACGCCGAGAGTTCCCCGACCAGCCGGAGATGCGCGTGTCACCCGAGACGATCTACCAATCGGTGTATCTGCTCGCCCGTGGCGGGTTGAAACGAGAACTCGAGAAGCGGCTGCGTACCGGCCGGGTACTCCGCCGGCCGCAGCGTCGTGAGGGTGAGCGTCGGGGCCGGATCCAGGGGATGACGCTCATCGCTGACCGGCCGCCAGAAGCGGCTGATCGTGCGGTTCCTGGGCATTGGGAGGGAGACCTCATCATCGGGAAGGACGGGCGTTCGGCGATCGGGACGGTCGTGGAACGCCGGTCGGGGTATCTGTTGCTGGTTCGGGTGGATGCGGAGAAGCACCGGGTCGACGCGGTCCGGGACGGGCTCATCGAGAAGTTGTCCGTGCTGCCGGATCGGATCCGGCGCACCCTGACGTGGGATCAGGGCAGCGAGATGCGCAGGCATCGCGAGGTCGCGGTCGCGGCGGATATCGATATTTATTTCTGTGATCCGCGCTCGCCCTGGCAGCGGCCCACGAATGAGAACACGAATGGGTTGCTGAGGCAGTATTTCCCGAAAGGGACGGATCTGTCCGTGTTCAGTCAGGAAGATCTTGATTATGTTGAGTGGGAGATGAACGATCGGCCCAGGAAACGGCTCGAGTTCGCGAAGCCGGCTGAAGTTATCGCGGAAGTGTTGTTGCACTGACCACTTGAATCCGCCCAGGCGCAGACAGCACTACGCGCACCATTGCGCCCGCCATCGAAGAGGGAAGACCCCCGCGATCGGCCGATCGGCCGCGGCTCGTCAGCGGAAGTTGACGAACTGCAGGGCACGGCCGTCATCGGCGACGCATCGCGTCGACGAACGGTCGTGGAAACGGCGCACACGGCGCCGCATCAGCTCAGCCTGCAGTTTGTCAGCGGAAGTTGACGAACTGCAGGGCCACATCCACGTCGGCGTCCTTCAGCAGCGCGATGACGGCCTGCAGGTCGTCGCGGCTCTTCGAGCTCACGCGCAGCTCGTCGCCCTGCACCTGGCTCTTCACGCTCTTGGGGCCCTCGTCGCGGATCAGCTTGTTCAGCTTCTTCGCCGTCGCCTGGTCGATGCCCTCCTTGAGCTTCGACTCGATACGGTACTCCTTGCCGCTCGCGTAGGGCTCGCCCGAGTCGAGCGCCTTGAGCGAGAGGCCCCGCTTGATGAACTTCGACTGCAGCACGTCGAGCACGGCGTTCGCCCGCTCCTCGGTGTTCGCCTTGATCAGGATCGCCTGCCCGCTCAGCGTCACCTCGGCCCCCACGCCCTTGAAGTCGTAGCGCTGCTCGACCTCCTTGCGGGCCTGGTTCACCGCGTTCTCGACCTCCATGGAGTCGATCTTGCTCACCACGTCGAATGAAGAATCAGCCATAGCCTCAGCCTAATCGTTTTCCCCGGAGGCGGCTCCGGCTGCCTCGCGCGCGGCCCGCACGGCCTCCTCGCCGGCGCCGTACTGGTGCTCGGCCGCGGGGAAGGCGCCCGAGCGCACCTCCGCCGCGTACGCCGCGATGGCCTCCGTGCTCGCCTCGCCGATGCTGCCGTAGCGCTTCACGAAGGCCGCGGTGCGGCCCTCGGTGACGCCGAGCAGGTCCTGCAGCACGAGCACCTGCCCGTCGGACGGCCCGGCCCCGATGCCGATCACCGGCACGCGCAGCTGCGGCAGCACGGCGTCGACGATCTCCGTCGGCACGGCCTCGATCACCATCGCGCAGGCCCCGGCCTCCTGCACCGCGAGCGCCTCCCGCACCACCCGGCGGGCGCTCTCCTCGGTGCGGCCCTGCGCGCGCAGGCCGCCGAGCGCGGTCGCGGTCTGCGGGGTGAGGCCGACGTGCCCGACGACCGGGATGCCCGCCGCGACGATCGCGCGGATCCGGCTCGACTTCGTCTCGTTCCCGCCCTCGAGCTTCACCGCGTCGACCCCGGCCTCGCGCACGAAGCGCACCGCGGTCTCGACGGCCTGGGCGTCCGAGACCTCGATGGAGCCGAAGGGCAGGTCGCAGACGAGGAACGCGCTCTCCGTGCCGCGGTGCACCGCACTCGCGAGCATGATCATCTCGTCGACCGACACCCGCACGGTCGAGTCGTAGCCGAGCTTCACCTGAGCGCCCGAGTCGCCGACGAGCACCATGTCGACGCCCGCGCGCTCCGCGGCCCGGGCCTCGGGGTAGTCGTAGGCGGTCACCATCACGATGGGCTCGCGCTGCGCCCGCATCTCGGCGAGACGGGTCAGGGTCATCTTCGGCAATTCGGTCACCTCTTCGTATCGGGAGGGGTCAGCAGTCGGTTGTCGATCAGGCGCACGTCGTCGACGCGCGCGGCCACCGCGAGCCGGGTCGGAGCCGCGAGATCGGCCACGGTCTCGAGCGTATCGGGATCGACGAAGGCGAGGTACTCCACCTCGACGCCGGCGCGCCCGAGCGCCTCGGCGGCAGCGGCTCGCAGCGGCTCGATCTCCTCGGCGCCGGCCCGCACCCGCTCCGCGATCTCGGCCATGACGCGGGGGATCGTCCCGGCGCGCTCACGCGCCTCGGCGCTGAGGCGCACGTTGCGGCTCGAGCGGGCGAGGCCGTCGGGCTCGCGCGAGGTGGGGCAGCCCACGATGCGCACCGGCAGGCCGAGGTCCGCGACGAGGCGGCGGACGACGAGCAGCTGCTGGTAGTCCTTCTCCCCGAAGTACGCGGCGTCGGGGCGCACCGCGATCAGCAGCTTGCTCACCACCGTGGCCACGCCGTCGAAGTGGCCGCGGCCCCGCTCGGCGCCCTCGAGCACCTCGGTCAGCCGTCCGCCGACGCTCACCGAGGTGCAGAAGCCCTCGGGGTAGATCTCGGAGACCTCGGGGGCGAACAGCACGTCGACGCCGGCCTCCTCCGCGAGACGCGCGTCGCGCCCCTCGTCGCGGGCGTAGCGGTCGAAGTCGCTCTGCTCGTTGAACTGCGTCGGGTTCACGAAGATCGAGAGCACGACGGTGTCGTGGGCGGCGCGGGCCGCGCGCAGCAGCGAGAGGTGCCCCTCGTGCAGGGCGCCCATGGTGGGCACGAAGCCGACTGTGCCGCTCGGAGCACCGCCGCTCAGGGCGCTGCCGCTTCCGGCGCCGCCGAGCGCTTCCCGCAGTTCGGCGACGGTGCGCACGGTCCTCATCGGATCCCGCTCCGTCCGCCGTCCGCGGGCCCACCCGCGGGCGCCCCCGCCGGCTCGGCCGCGAGCTCCCTCGTGGCGGTCACGAGCGCGTCGAAGAGCGGCAGCCGCTCGGGCGCGCGTTCGGCCACGGCCTCGCGCTGGCGCGCCACCGTGGCCTCGTCGCCGCGCGCCACCGGCCCGGTGAGCGCGTCCCGAGCGCCGAGGGCCTGCCAGTTGCGCACCGTCGCGCGGACCAGTGGGGCGAGCGCCTGCCGCGGCACCCCGGCGCTCGCGGCCATCTGCTCGGCGAAGCCCTCGAGGGCGACGAGGAAGTTCGACGCGACCGAGGCGGCCGCATGGTAGGCCGGTCGATCCTCATCCGCGAGTCGGAAGGGCCGCATGACCAGGGTCTCGGCCAGTCCCTCCGCGAAGGAGAGCGCCCGCGCGCTCGTGCCGCCGACCGCGGCGTGGACGCCGACGAAGTGCCCGCCCATCCCGGCGGTCACCGTGGTGAGCGGATGCAGCCCGAAGGCCTCGTGCGGGCCGAGCGGGGCGAGCGGGGTCGCACCGGAGACATGGCCGACGAGGCGCCCCGGGGCGATCGCGGCCGCGGCATCGGCGATCGCCGCATCGGGCACCGCGAGCAGCACCGCGTCGGCCGTCTCGCAGCGCGCCCCGCGCCCGGATGGGCCGAGGATCTCGAACCCGGCACCGGACTCCGCCGCGGCATCGGCGGCGCGCAGCGCGACGGCGAGCGCGCTCCCCATGCGTCCGGCACCCACGATCTCGATCCGGCGCACGGTCGACGCCGCGTCGCGACCGCTCGGCACGGCGCCGCTTCCGCTCGCCTCGTCGTTCGTCGGCCGCGCCTGCCGGCCTGGGACATCCACGACCTCAGTCTAGAACGTCTGGCATGCCTCGAAAGGCCCACCGGCGAGGCGGCCCCGCGCGTAAGCTGGGCGCATGAGCACTCTCACCGTCGTCGTCGGCAACCCGCAGTCCGCCTCCCGCACCAGCCAGATCGCCGAAGGTCTCGCCTCGCGCATCGCGACGCTCACCGGGGCCGAAGTGCTGCCCACGATCGAGCTGGCCGATCACGCCGGCGAGATGTTCGACTGGGGCTCCGAGACGGTCGGCAGACTGAACGAGCAGCTCGCCTCCTCCGACTACGCGGTGATCGCGAGCCCCACCTACAAGGCCAGCTACACCGGCCTGCTGAAGGCCTTCCTCGACCGCTACCCCACGAACGGCCTCGCGGGGCTCACGGCGGTGCCGGTGTTCACGATCGGCGGCGACGCCCACGCGCTCGCAGTCGAGTTCACGCTGCGCCCGCTGCTCGTCGAGCTCGGAGCGAGCGTGCCGACCCGCGGGCTCTCCTTCGCGACCCCGCGCTTCGACGACCGCGAGACGATCCTCGACGAGTGGATCGCCGCGCAGGGCGAGTACCTGCGGAGCTGACAGCACCGCGATCATGCACATGTTTTCGTCGAACATGTGCATGATCGAGCGTAGACTCGGAGCATGGCGACTCTCGAGAAACGTGTGCAGGTGCTCTTCGATCCTGAGCAGTATGCGCTGGTCGAAGCCGCAGCCAAGGCCGACGGAGTGAGCGTCGGAGCCTTCGTACGCGAGGCGGTGGAGATGGTGCTCTCCGAGAAAGGGGCTCGCGCCTCCTGGCAGGCCCTCTGGGATCGGGTGGACGCAGATCCGAACCGCTACGAGCCCGTCGACTGGGAGGACATGAAGGCGGACTGGGAGCGCGAGATGGTCACGGTCGAGCGGACGCGCGGCGCAGAGGCCGCAGCCTGATGATCCCCGCCGTCATGGAGCAGGCGGTTCTCGTCGACGCCGCCGTCGCACTCTATGCGCTCAACCCTGCGGATCCGCGCAGCACCGCGTGCCGCGAACTGCTGAGCGAACTCGGTGCCGGCAGAGGGCGAGGCTACGGCAGCGTCGAGATGATCCAGGAGATCGCCTTCCACCGGCTCCGCATCACCGGCGACCCCCAGCGGGCGACGGCCGACGCCAGAGAGATCATGCATCGCCTCACGATCCTGAGCATCGACCGCAAGGTGCTCGACGCCTCGCTGAGACTGATCGAGCTGCACCCCGGTGTGCGCGGTCGCGACGCGGTGCACGCGGCGACGGCGCTCGCCTACGGCATCGGGAGGATCGCCTCCACCGATCCAGCCTTCGACCGGATCCCGGGACTCACCCGCATCGATCCCGTCGCGGTGAGCTGACCGGCGTTCTCGGCCGGTCGCCGATTCAGCGCACGCGCCTGCCCGCCTGATAGACGCCCGCGATCCGTTCGGCCATCCGATCGAACTCGCGCGCATCGCCCTCCACGATGACCACATCGGCGCGCAGCCCCTCGCGAAGCGCCCCCCGGTCGTCGAGTTCCAGCAGCTCCGCGGCCGATGCCGTCGCCGCGTGCAGCACGGCCTCCGGCGTCATGCCCGCCTCGCGCATGAGCTGCAGCTCCTCCAGATTGCCCCCGTGCGGGAACACCCCGGAGTCGGTGCCCATCGCGATCTTGACGTCCGCCGCGACCGCCTCGACGATCATCTCGGCGTGGGCGATCCGCGCGAGCTCGGTCTTCCGCACGACCTCCGCGGGGATCGGAGCGCCGCCGGCGATCATCCGGTTCAGCGCGACCGGCGCCGTGAGCGTCGGTACCAACCAGACATCATGCGCCTTGAGCAGCTCGAAGCACTCCTCGTCGGCGAAGACGCCGTGCTCGACCGAGCGCACACCCGCTCGGATCGCATTGATGATGCCGGGCTTGCCCTGCGCGTGCGCCATCACCGGGGTCTCACCGGCCCGAGCCTCCCGCACGCAGGCCTCCAGCTCGTCCATGCCGAAATGCGGATGCCGCGGGTCGTCGGTGATGGAGGAGACGCCACCGCTGGTGCAGATCTTGATGACATCGGCACCGGCGCGCTGGAGCTCGCGCACGCGCTTGCGCATCTCGTCGGGCCCGTCGACCACCGGATGCGGGCGCCCCGGATGCTCCGGCAGCAGGTGATTCGGCAGGCCGCACGGAGTGGTGCCGTCCGTGTGGCCTCCGGTCTGGCTCAGCACCGTCACCGCGATCCGCACCTCGGGCCCCTCGATCAGGCCGAGCTCGACCGCGCGCTTGATGCCCAGATCCGCGCCGCCGGCATCGCGCACCGTGGTGATGCCCAGGTCGAGCGTGCGGCGCAGCACATCGGCGGCGACGTAGTACGGCAGCGAGAAGGGATCGTTCAGCTGCTTCATCGGGTTGAGGCCGTCGATCACCAGATGCACATGGCAGTCGATCATCCCCGGGATCAGCGTGTGCCCGGTGAGATCGAGGATCTCGCAGTCCTGCGGCACGGGGAGCTTCGGGCCGACGGCGGCGATCCGACCATCCTCGATGAGCACCTCGGTGCCGCTGGGAAGCATCCGGTGGCCGTCGAAGACCTCCGCGTGCGCGAGCAGCGTGCTCATCCGACGAGCTCCGCGTGCGGGAGGAAGACCGTCATCGGCCGCGTGGCCGCGTCGTAGGCGCGCAGCCCGCCGACCGCCCCCATGCCGCTGATGCCCGCGGGCTCGGACTCCCTCACCCCGTCGCTTCCCTGCCAGCGGTTCAGCCAGAGCATCGAGACCGCGAGCGTGCGCGCGGCGGCGAGATGCGCGTCGTCGGGGCTGTAGACCGTCGCGGCCAGGCCGAAGTCGGATGCGCCCGCCAGCTCCAGCGCCGACTCGAAGGAGTCCACCACCGTGATCGGGGCGACCGGTCCGAAGGTCTCCTCGCGGGCGATCACCATCTCCGGGGTGATGCCGGTGAGCACCGTCGGCGGGAAGTAGCTCCCGGCCGCGCCGGCGTCGCGACCGCCCGTGAGCACCTGCGCGCCGCGGGCGACGGCGTCGGCCACATGCGCCTCGACGATGGCCGCCTGCTCCTCGTCGACCAGCGGGCCGATCTCCATCGGGCCGCCCGCGGAGAACACCTTGCTCGCTTCGAGCAGCGCCGCGACGAACTCCTCGGCGATCTCCTCGTGCACGTAGATGCGCTCCATCGAGGTGCAGATCTGTCCGCTGTTGATGAAGGATCCCGCGGCGACGTCCATGGCCACCGCCCCGACATCGACGCCGGCGTCCACAATCACCGCGTCTTTGCCGCCGAGCTCGAGGATGGTGCGGTTCAGGTTCTCGCCGGCGGCGCGGGCGACCGAGCGGCCCGTCGCGACCGAGCCGGTGAACACCACCAGGTCGATGCCGGGATGCTCGGCGAGGGCGCGTCCGGCACGCCCGTCGCCGAGGACGAGGTTGAGCACCCCGCCCGGGAGGGGGTTGTCCTCGAACATCACCGCGGCGGAGGGGGTCGCCTTCTCAGACGGCTTCACGACCACGGTGTTCCCGGCCGCGAGCAGCGCCCCGAGATTGACGAGCGTCTGCGGCACGGTGAAGTTCCAGGGCACGATCTCGGCGACGACGCCGAGCGGCACCCGGTGCACCTCGGTGACGCCCATCGCCCCTTCGCTCCGGCTGGTGAACGCGTACTCCCGCGCCTGAGCGACGGCCGCGCGGAAGCCTGCGAGGCCGATGCTGATGAACTGGAGGGCGACGCCGAGGGGCTTGCCCATCTCCCGATGCTCGGCCAGCGCGATATCCTCCGCGCGCCGCTCGATGGAGTCGGCGAAGGCCTCGATCCGCGCCAGTCGCTCGTCGAGCGGAAGCGCCGCCCAGGCCGGCTGCGCGGCGCGTGCAGCGGCGACCGCGTGATCCGCGTCCACCGCGTCGCTCGCGGCGAAGGCCGCGAACACCTGTCCATCCGCCGGATTGCGCGCGTCGAGCGTCTCCCCGGTGACGGCCGGCACCCACGCACCGCCGATGTAATTCTCAAACTTCTGCATGTTCGACGTACTCCTTCTCAGACTTACTGGTTGCTGTGTGCTGCGCGCTCGCGCGATTCGTCGGTCACCGCGCGACGCGGTCGGCCATGGCCTCCGCGATGGCGACGACCGCCAGATGAGTGTTCGCGCGGGGGACGGAGGGGAAGACCGAGGCGTCGATCACGCGCAGCGCCTGGAAGCCGATCACCCGACACTCGGTGTCGACCACGCTTCTCGGGTCGTCCGCCGCTCCCATTCGGCAGGTGCTGGTGGCGTGCTGAGCGTCGCCGCCTCGCGCCAGCAGATAGGCGTCGAGCTGCGCATCGTCACCCGAGTCGATAGCCGCGTAGAAGTCCGCCGCCGAGCGCTCCACCGGAACCTCCGCGATCGCCGAGACCTCCGCGGTGCGGCAGATGTCTGCGAGCAGCCGCGCGGCGGTCCGCATGCGCCGCAGGTCGCGCTCATCGGAGAGCATCCGCTCCTCGACGAAGGGCTGCTCCAGCGGATCCGCGCTCCGCAGCACGATGCGACCGCGGGAGTACGCCTGATTCAGCCAGACCCCGATGGCCGCCGCGCCGTGCGAGGTGTCGGCGAACTCCATCGCCAGCACGTTCTGATTGAGCGACACGAGCATGAGATCCTGCGGCTTGCCCTCGGGGTCTCCGCTGTCGATGCGCGCGGCGATATTGGTATGGCGGTCGAGCGCGCCGACCGGCGGCAGCGCGGCGCTCAGCACGATGTCCACCAGAACCATCAGGTGATCCTGCAGCCCCTCGCCGACTGGGAGCTCGGCGCGCTGCGCGACCTCGATGCTCTCGAGGGCGGCTCGGGGCCCGATCCCGGAGCGGAGCAGGATCGTCGGCGTGTGCACGGCCCCCGCGGCGAGGATCACTTCGTCCGCGAACTCCTCGACCGCGCCCTCCTCCGTGACGATGCGCACGCCGACCGCGCGGTCCCCGTCGAAGAGCACCCGGTCCACTGTGCTCCCGCCCCGCACCGTGAGGTTCGGGTTCTCCCGCTGCGGCTCGAGGTAGGCGTCGTTGACGCTCACACGACGGAACTCGCGCGAGTTGATCGGGTAGGTGGAGACGCCGGTCGCGTTCGGCGCGTTGATGTCGTCGATCCAGGGAATGCCGACGGCCTGCGCCCCATCGGCGAGCGCCCGGTCGGCCGGCCCCCAGGTGTCGCGCGGCGCGCGGTAGATCGGAATGGGGCCGTCGGCGCCGTGGTAAGGCTCCCCCGAGAAGTCGCCGTCGCTCTCGAGCTTGGCGAAGTAGGGCAGGATCTCCGCTCCGCTCCATCCGGCGCAGCCCTCGGCCGCCCAGTCGTCGAAGTCGAGCATCGGCGGACGGATGGCGATCTGCCCATTGATGGTCGAACTGCCGCCGAGACCGCGACCGCGCCAATAGGTCGCCGGATCCTGCCCCTCGGTCCGCGTCACCTCGAGCTCGGGGTACATGAGCCCCTCCCAGCCCTGCGGATCCATCAGCGCCGCCATCGGGTTCGGGGAGCGCCACACGTCCGGGAGCTCCGAGGAACGGTAGTCGGGGCCGGCATCGAGCAGCAGTACGCGATCCCCCGCCGCCGCGCGGCGAGCGGCGAAGGTCGCACCCGCCGAGCCGGCGCCGACCACGATGTACTTCCACTGGGTCATGGTGTCTCTCCTTTTCGAGAATGAATTCTGGTTCGAGAATGGATATGGAATGAGGACCGGGGCAGCCTCCGGGGAAGACGAATCAGGCGCGACGACGGTTATAGAAGTAGCGGATGCCCTCGAGGGCGGCTGCGACGATGAGCACGAGACCGGTGAGGATGTCCCCGACCTCCGGGCCGATGTTCAGCAGGGTCACCCCGTTCTTCAGAATGCCCATCAGCCAGACGCCGAGCACCACCCGCCAAATCGCTCCCCTGCCGCCGGTGAAGGGCACGCTGCCGAGCAGCACGGCGGTGAGCATCGCGACCTCGAAGCCGAGTCCGAGCGTGCCGCTCGGTGCGCTGTTGAGCCGGGCGACCGTAAGCACCCCGGCAAGCCCTGCGGCCAGGCCCATCAGAGTGTAGAGCGAGAAGATCATGCGCTTCACCGGGATGCCGTTGAGGAATGCCGCGCGTCGGTTCACGCCGATGGCGATCACATGCTTGCCCGCGGCGAAGCGGTTCATCAGCAGCATGCCGAGCAGTACCACCGCCGCGGCGATCCAGACGAGATAGGGGATGCCCAGGAATGATCCGGATCCGAGCTTCGCGACGCCCTCGGGGAAGCCGAAGAGGGAACCGGGCGCGAGGGTCAGCGCCAGGCCGCGGCCCGCGGCGAGCATGCCCAGTGTGATCACGATCGGGGAGAGCTCGAAGAAGCCGATGAGGGCGCCGTTGACGGCGCCGAGGAGGACACCCGCGAGCAGACCGATGAGGAGCCCGGGCACCAGCCCGAGCGCGGGGAAGGCCAGGCCCGCGCACACTCCCGAGACCGCCATGATCGATCCGACGGAGAGGTCGATATTGCCGGACATCAGCAGCACCGCGGCCATCACCGCTGCGATCATCAGGGGCGCGGACTGCTGCAGCACCACGATGAAATTGTCGAGCGTGAAGAAGGCCGCGCTGGCGACGCCGAAGTACACCATCAGGCCGATGGTGGCGATCGGCATGATCGCGTCCAGCACGGTGATGAGCACCGGCCGTCGGGAGCGGGAGGTGGGAGGAGCCGCGACCGCGGTGGCCGGGGCTTCGGAGGTGATGGTCACGTCATGGATCCTGTCTGTGTTCCGTCTGTGGTCCGCACTCAAGCCGCGCGGGTGTCTTCTGCTGATTCGCCGCTGTGCGCAAGCGACAGCAGCCGGCCCTCGCCGATGGCCGCGGGGTAGATCCCCACCGGCCGGCCGTGGGCCAGCACCAGCACCCGATCCGCCAGCGCGACCACCTCGTCGGGGTCGCTCGTCGCGAAGAGCACGGCCCGTTCCCCGGTCTCGGTGAAATCGCGCAGCAGGGAGTACAGTTCGCCGCGAGAGCCGACGTCCACGCCCTGGGTCGGCTCGTCGAGCACCAGCAGCCGAAGCCGCTGCTGGTCGACGAGCCAGCGGCCGACGGAGATCTTCTGCGCATTGCCGCCGGAGAACTGCTCGACGGGGCGCACGGGATCGGCCGGATGGAGGCTGACCCGTTCGGCGATCCGCGTGAAGATCTTCCGTTCCCCACCGGGCTGCCGCAGCGGGCGCGCCATCCGTCGATAGTGCGGCATCAACAGGTTCTCCTCGGCGCTCATCGCCCCGAAGAGCGCCTGCGACTTCCGATCGGCGGGCACATAGGCGATCCCGCGTCGCGGGCCGGAGCTGCGGGTACCGACGGTGTCTCCGCCGCCGAGGTGCAGCCGGCCCTCCTGGACTGCGCCTAGGGCGTGTCTAGCAAATAGTTCAGCCACGCAACGACTCCATTGAGGACGACCGCAGCCCGATACACGACCGCGAGCTTGTCATACCGGGTCGCGAGCCCACGCCATTGCTTAAGGCGGCAGTAGCTGCGCTCGATGACGTTCCGGCCCCGGTACTTCACGAGATCGAGTCTCGGGGGCCTGCCACCTTTCGAGCCGCGTCGTTTCCGGTGACCCTGTTGATCCCGCGGCTCGGGGATCACGGCCTCGATGCCACGCGTGCGCAGATGGGTCCGGTTGGCTCGTGACGAGTACGCCTTGTCGCCCAGCACGGCCGCCGGGCGGGTGCGGCGCCCCACGCATAACTGCTCCAGCAACGGAATGAGCATCGGTGAATCGCCGTCCTGCCCGGCCGTGCAGATCGTCACGAGCGGCAGACCCCGCCCGTCGACCAGCTGATGAGTCTTGGTGGAGAGGCCGCCCCGTGAGCGGCCGACCGCGTGATCAAGCGGCTCGGTCAGGAGATTCTTGTAATTCGACGGAGCCCTTTTTTACCCGAGTCACGTTCGTGGCGTGCTGATGCGCACGCGCGCTCGTCGAGTCCACCGACACGTCCCAATCGATGAAGCCTTCACGGTCGGCGTGCTCGTGGAGGCGGGCCTGCACCCGGTCCCAGGTACCGTCATCGGCCATGCGCTTATGCCAGGCCCACACCGTCTGCCACACACCGAACGTGTCGGGCAGGTCGCGCCAAGCGATGCCGCATCGGTAGCGGTAGATGATGCCTTCGACCATCTGCCGGGCATCGGAGAACGGGCGCCCTTTCTTCCCCGTTGGTCCGGGGAGCAGGTCAGCGATCAGGGTCCACTGGGCATCTGAGAGGAGCTGGAATCGTGACATGCTGCCAGGATTCCAGCTCTACCCACAACTAATTGCTAGACACGCCCTAGCCCGCAGACCGTCTCGAGCAGATCGGTGCGCCCGGATCCGAGCAGACCGAAGACGGCCACGATCTCCCCGCCGCGCATCTCGAGATCCACCCCCCGGGTGAAGGAGCAATCGAGCTGCTCGAGTTCGAGGAGCCGCTCTCCGACGACGGCCTGCCGTTCGGCGACGGAACCCTCCGCGGCCGGCGAGATCGCCTGCACGAGATCCTCCATCTCCAACTCGGTCACGGGGCGCGTCCACAGCACCTCGCCGTCGCGGAGCACGGTCACCTCGTCGCTCACCTGCAGCACCTCGCGAAGCAGATGCGTCACATAGATGACCGCGAGCCCACGCTCCTCGGCGAGCCGTCGCACCAGTGCCAGCAGGGTCTCCACCTCGTGACTGCTGAGTGCGGCGGTCGGCTCGTCGAGGATGAGCAGCGAAGGCTCATGCCGGAGCGCTCGCGCGATCTCGACGATCTGCTGCTGTCCGACGCTCAGGCGCTCGACCGGAAGCGCGACATCGAAGTCCGCGCCGAGCCCCGCGAGCAGCTCCCGGGCGATGCGGCGCTGCTCAGCCGAGCGGACCAGGCCTGCGCGGCCGCGCAACTCGCTTCCGAGGAAGATGTTCTCGGCCACGCTGAGGGAGCCGACCAGCTGGAAGTGCTGGTAGATGATCGCGGTGCCCGCGGTGAAGGCCTCCGTCGGCGTGAACCCGGAGTAGACGGCCTCGCCGATCCTGATCTCACCGGAATCCGGGCTGACCGCGCCGGAAAGGCAGCCGAGAAGAGTCGACTTGCCTGCCCCGTTCGGCCCGAGCAGTGCATGCACACTGCCCGGCCGGAACTCCAGGTCGATGCCGTTCAACACGGGGTTTCCGCCGTAGGACTTGCGAAGCTGCCGGAGGCTGACCGCGGGGATCATCGTCGGCTCAGCCCAGCTGCTCGAACTGGGCGAGCAGACGCTCCAGCAGTTCGGGATCCGCCAGGGTCGCCGGCTGGGCTACGGTCGCCAGCACGGTCTCGCCGCTGCCGTTGATGGCGTTCAGCGTCACCTGCAGAATCGTGTCGGCCACATCCTCGAGACCGACGGCGGCGGTGATGTTCATTGTGCCCTCCTGCACGGCGAGCAGCGCTCCCCGGCTGCCGTCCTGGCCGGCGATGAAGACCTCGTCCAGCGGGATTCCGGCGTTCTTGAACGCGGTGATCGCACCGAGCGCCGCGTCGTCGTTGAAGCCGACGAAGACCCGCAGATCGGGATGCTGGCGCAGCAGCGACTCGGTGATCTCGAGCCCGCAGGCCTGGTCCGCGCAGTCCTGCTCGGAGACGATCGGGACGTCGGTCGCTTCGATGATCTCGATCGGAATGGTCCAGCGCCCTCCCGCCACAGCGGCGAGGGGGGTAAGCGTGGTCACCGCGGCGCTGACGTCGCCGTCGGGGTGGAACTCCTCGATCCACTCGGCCGCGGCCTCTCCGACCATCGTGCCGCTGGCGTCGCTGTCAATACCGGCCATGCCGTCGGCGCCCTCCCACGGCAGCGCGTAGGAGATCCACTTCGTGCCTTTCTCCTGGGCTTGGGTTCTGAGCCCCTCGAGCGCGCTGGGATCGACCGGGGAGACCACGATGGCGTCGATGCCCTGGGTCACCCAGGTCTCGATCGCCGCACGCTGCGTTTCGAGGTTGTTCCCGGTGGTGCTGTCGAAGAGCATCTCGATGCAGCCGTTCTCGGCGGCTTTGACCCGGAGATACTCCTTCAGCGACTTGACCACCTCGGCTTCGCTCACGGAGTGGCTGAAGCCGATGGTGGTGACGCTCTCGCAGTCGGCGCTCGCCGAGCTGTCGGCGCCCGCGGTGTTCGCGCAGGCCACCAGTGAGGTGGCGACGAGCAGAGCGGACGCGCCGGCGACGGCGGTACGGGTGAAGAGACGTGGAGTCATGATGAACCTTTTCCTCGTTGAAAACGCTGGTCATCGCTCAGATCTGGTATCGGGATCTCGGGGACTCGGGCCCCGCTTCAGCGACTGCGGATGAGTGTATATCGATTTGGAATGAATTTTCAACTAAATCTAAAATTTCATTCTGAGGTATTGTTTTGTTCTCCGCGCACACCCGATTTCAGAGTGAGGACGATCTGTGGCGCTTTCCGAAGACTTCGCCGAAGACCTCGGCTCGGCCCTGGCCACCTTCCTGCTCTGGCCGCCCATGGCCGGACGGGTGTCGGCCGCCCTGATGATGAGCCCGGAGCCGCTGACGCTCGCCGAACTGCAAGCGCGGCTCGGCGTGAGCGGCGGATCGATCTCGGAGATGACGCGCATGCTGCTGACGACCGGGGTGATCCGCCGGATCAAGACGCCGGGGGTGCGGCGCGCGCAATTCGAATGGGCGCCGGATGCCTGGGTCAACTGCGTCAAGCACACCGCCACGCAGATGGCTCAGCTGCGAGATCTGGCAATAGGCACCGGCGATCAGGTCGACGACTCGGAGGCGCTCTTCAGAAACCGGCTGCAGGAGATGCAGCACTACTACGAACTCATGACGAAGAGGCTCTCGGAGCTCGCCGCGGAATACGAGACCGCCTTCAACCGCGCGCAGGAAGCGCCGTGACCCGAGGATCCCGGCGCGGCCCCGGCGCTCGCGCCTACCCGGCGGCGCCCGGCAGGTTCGAGAAGTCCTCGAAGATGACGAGGGTGCGGGTCGCGCGCACCGCGGGGATCGCCTGGATCTGCTCGAGCACGATGCGTCGCAGGTCGCGGTTGTCGCGGGCTCGCACGAGCAGCATGACGTCGAACTCGCCGCCGACGAGGGCGATGTGCTCGATCTCCTCGATCTGGCGCAGCCGCTCGCGCGCCTCCTGCCACTGCTCCTGGTCGACGGACAGCGTCACGTAGGCCGACGCGTGGTACCCGGCGAGCACCGGGTCCAGCCGCACCGTGAAGCCGGCGATCACCCCCGACTCGACCATGCGCTTGAAGCGCACATGGGCCGCGGCGCGCGAGATGTGCGCGGCCTCGGCCAGATCGGTCATCGACGCGCGCGAGTCGGCGCTCAGCACCGCCAGGATCGCGCGATCCACATCGTCCAGTTCCACGCCCGACTTCCCTCCGCATCGACGCCCCAGTCGAGACGATTGTACCGTCATTCTCGAAAAATGCGTTCCTCCATCTTGAAACATGCCTGGGTTATTGGACGATTGCGAACTGTGGGCGATCCTGGAACCATGACCGACACCGATGTCCCATTCTCTCTGCTCCCCGCGGACGAGCCGATCCGGCTCATCGACGAGCACGGCGAGGCCGCGCCCGAGCCGCAGGACGGCTACGCGATGCCGTCGCAGGAGCGTCTGCTCGAGGCCTACGGCGCCCTCGTCGCAGGCCGCCGCATCAACGAGCAGTGCAACGCCCTCGTCCGCCAGGGCCGCCTCGCCGTCTACCCCTCCTCGCACGGCCAGGAGGCCTGCCAGGTGGCGGCGGCGCTCGCGCTCGAGACGGGCGACTGGCTCTTCCCCACCTACCGCGACTCGGTCGCGGTGATCGGCCGCGGCGTCGTGCCAGAGCAGGCCCTCGTCGGCCTCCGCGGCGGCTGGCACTGCGGCTACGATCCGAAGGAGCACGGCGTCGCCACCCAGTCGACGCCCCTCGCGACGCAGCTGCTGCACGCCGTCGGCTTCGCGCACGCGGCGAAGCTGCGCGGCGAGCCGACCGTCGTGCTGGCGCTGTGCGGCGACGGCTCCACGAGCGAGGGCGACTTCCACGAGGCGCTGAACTTCGCCGCCGTCTTCCACCTGCCGGTCGTCTTCCTGGTGCAGAACAACGAGTTCGCCATCTCGGTGCCGCTGTCGCGCCAGACCGCGGCCCCCTCGCTCGCGCACAAGGGCATCGGCTACGGCCTGCCCGGCCGCCGGGTCGACGGCAACGACGCCGCCGCGATGCTCGCGGTGCTGGGCGAGGCGGTGGATCGGGCGCGCCGCGGCGACGGGCCGACCCTGGTCGAGGCGCACACCTACCGCATGCAGGCGCACACGAACGCCGACGACGACACCCGCTACCGCGAACGCGAGGAGGTGCAGCGCTGGATCGAGCGGGATCCGCTCACCCGGCTGCGCCGGTATCTGGTCGACGCGGGCGCGCTCGACGAGCAGCAGGAGATGCGCTTCGCGGAGGACGCCGAGGCGATCGCCGAGCAGCTGCGCGACGCGACGGGCCGGGAGCCGCGGCTCGATCCCGAGGACCTCTTCGAGCACGTCTACGCCGAGCGTCCGCGGACCCTGCAACGGCAGTGGGAGTCGCTGCACGACGAGATCACCCGAACGGAGGTCACGGCATGAGCACCACGACGGCCACCAGGCCCGCCGCCGCGCCGGAGGAGAACCCCGCGCGGCCCGAGGGCGGATCCGCCCCCGCCGCGCAGCCGAGCACCGAGACCATGACCATGGCCGGCGCCCTGAACCGCGCGCTCGCCGACGCGCTCGCCGAGGATCCCTCGGTGCTCGTCTTCGGCGAGGACGTCGGCGCCCTCGGCGGCGTGTTCCGCGTCACCGACGGGCTCACCGCCCGCTTCGGCGAGGAGCGCTGCTTCGACACCCCACTCGCCGAGTCGGGCATCGTCGGCGCCGCCGTGGGCATGGCCATGAACGGCCTGCGCCCCGTCGTCGAGATGCAGTTCGACGCCTTCGCCTACCCGGCCTTCGAGCAGATCGCGAGCCACGTCGCGAAGATGGGCAACCGCACGCGGGGCTCGGTGCGGCTGCCGATGGTCATCCGCATCCCCTACGGCGGCGGCATCGGCGGCGTCGAGCACCACTGCGACTCGTCCGAGGCCTACTATGCGCACACCCCGGGGCTCACGGTCGTCTCCCCCTCGACGCCGCAGGAGGCGTACTCGCTGCTGCGCGCCGCGATCGCCTCGCCCGATCCCGTCGTCTTCATGGAGCCGAAGAAGCTGTACTGGTCCAAGGGCGAGGTCGACACCTCCGTCACCGCCGAGCTGCGCCGCGCGCGCGTCGTGCGGGAGGGCAGCGACGTGACGCTCATCGCCTACGGGCCGTCCGTCGGCATCGCGCTCGAGGCCGCCGAGGCGCTCGCCGCGGAGGGCCGCAGCGCGCAGGTCGTCGACGTGCGCACGCTCACGCCCTTCGACGACGAGACCGTCGCGGCGGCCGTGCGCTCGACCGGGCGCGCCGTCGTGATCGCCGAGGCGGCCGGCTTCGCGAGCGTCGCCTCCGAGATCCAGGCCCGCGTGTTCGAGCAGTGCTTCGAGTACCTCGAGGCCCCCGTGCGGCGCGTCACCGGCTTCGACACCCCCTTCGCCCCGCCGAAGCTCGAGCACTGGTACCTGCCCGACGTCGATCGGGTCATCGACGCGATCGACACCCTGCACTGGGAGGAGGGCTCGTGAGCACGCAGACCTTCCTGCTGCCCGACCTCGGCGAGGGACTCACCGAGGCGGTGATCGTGAAGTGGCTCGTCTCCGTCGGAGACACCGTCGCGACCGACCAGGCGATCGCCGAGGTCGAGACCGCCAAGAGCATCGTCGAGCTGCCGACCCCGTTCGCGGGCACCGTCCTCGCGCTGCACGGCGCCGAGGGCGACGCGATCGACACCGGCGCTCCGGTGATCGAGGTGGGCGACGGAACCGACACCGCCGATGCGGACGCGGCGGGCGGAGGATCGGCCGGCGCCGACGCACCCCCGCCCTCGCCGCCCGCGGAGTCGGGCGACGGCGGATCCGCCGAGACCGAGGCGTACCGCACCGAGGAGCGCGCGGGCGCCGACCCCGGAACCGGCTCGGGCAACGTGCTCATCGGCTACGGCACGGGCAGCGCGACGGGCAAGGGGCGCAGGCGCCGCCGGGGCTCGGCTCCGGCCGGGGCGAGCGAGGCGAGCAGGGCGAACAGGGCGACTCGGGATCCCGAGAACACCGCCGTGCAGGAGGCGCCCGCGGGGCCCTCGGCGCCCGACGGCCCCGTCGCCGTGCGCTCCCCCATCGTGCGGCGCCTCGCCCGCGAGCTCGGCGTCGACGTGCGCAGCGTGGCCCCCACCGGGGCCGACGGGGCGGTCACCCGCTCCGACGTGCTCGCGGCCGCGTCGCGGCCGACGACGGGCGACGCGGATCCTGTCGCCCCCGTCGCGGGCGCCGCGACCAGCGCGGGCAGTATCGGCGGCGACCTGCACGGCCTCGCCGTGCTCGAGCGCGAACGGCTCTCGCCGCTGCGCAAGGCGGTCGGCGCAAAGCTCTCGCGCAGCCGCACCGAGATCCCCGAGGCCACGGTCTGGGTCGACGTCGACTTCACCGAGCTGTGGCGGCTGCGCCCGCTGATGGCCGCTCCCGGCGAGCGCCCGCCGTCGATCACGACGGTGGTCGCGCGCTACGTGCTCATGGCGCTGCAGGAGTACCCGCTGCTCGCCTCGCGGCTCAGCGACGACGGCACGGAGCTCATCCGCTTCGACGGGGTCAACCTGGGCCTCGCAGTCGACTCGGAGCGCGGGCTCTCGGTGCCGGTGCTGCCGCGCGCCGACGCGCTGTCGCTCGGCGAGCTCGACGCCGCGCTGCGGGAGCTCGGCGCGGAGGCGCGCACGGGACGCATCCCGCCGCAGCGGCTGACCGGATCCACCTTCACGCTGAACAATTACGGCGGCTTCGGAGTGGACGGCTCGACGCCGATCATCAACCACCCGGACGTCGCCATGCTCGGCATGGGCCGGGTCATCGAGCGCCCGTGGGTGGTCGACGGGGAGATCGTCGCGCGCCGCATCGCGCAGGTGTCGCTGGTGTTCGACCACCGCGTCTGCGACGGCGGCTACGCCTCCGGCTTCCTGCGCAGCGTCGTCGACAAGATCGAGAACCCGATGCTCGCCTACCCGCGGCTGTAGGCGCTCGCATTCCCTCCGCGCCCCCTTCTCTCCCCGGCTCCGCGCCTCCCTACCGGGTCGCAGGAAGGGTGGTTGGCGCGATCGGCCCGCTGCGTCTATCCTGGGAAGGCATAACTGACCGTACGGTTACTAATTCGTGAGAGCACCCGCGTCGCACGACTGCGGGACGCGCAGACAGAGAGGTCGACACCCATGCCCGAGGCCTATCTCGTCGACGGGGTGCGCACGCCCGTCGGCCGCTACGGCGGCGCACTCGCGAACGTCCGCCCCGACGACCTCGCGGCTCTCGTGTTGCGGGAGGCCGTCGCGCGCACCGGCGTGCCGCACGACGCGATCGACGAGGTGATCCTCGGCAGCGCGAACCAGGCCGGCGAGGACAACCGCAACGTCGCCCGCATGGCCGTACTGCTCGCGGGTCTGCCCGACTCCCTGCCCGCTTACACGGTGAACCGCCTCTGCGCCTCGGGCATGACCGCCGTCTCGAACGCATCGCAGGCGATCCGCGCCGGAGACGCCGACATCATCGTCGCGGGCGGCGTCGAGTCGATGACCCGCGCCCCCTGGGTCCAGGAGAAGCCCTCCCGCCCCTGGGCGAAGCCCGGTGCGCAGTTCGACACCTCGATCGGCTGGCGCTTCACGAACCCCGAGTTCCTGAAGCGCGACAAGGCGACCTTCTCGATGCCCGAGACCGCCGAGGAGGTCGCGCGCGTCGACGGCATCTCGCGCGAGGACTGCGACGCCTTCGCGGTGGAGAGCCATCGCCGCGCCGCCGCGGCCATCGAGGCGGGGCGCTTCGAGCGCGAGATCGTGCCCGTGACGGTGGATCTCGGCCGGGGCCGGCAGAACGTCGTCTCGGTCGACGAGGGCCCCCGCCCCGACACCACCCTCGAGGTGCTGGCGGGACTGCGCCCCGTCGTCGCCGGCGGATCGGTCGTGACCGCGGGCAACGCCTCCTCGCTCAACGACGGCGCGAGCGCGCTCGTCGTCGCGAGTGGCGAAGCCGTCGAGCGCCACGGCCTCACCCCCGAGATCATGGGTCTCGGCCCGGTGCCCGCGACCGAGAAGGCGCTCGCCCGCGCGGGCCTCGCCGCCTCGGACATCGGATCCATCGAGATCAACGAGGCCTTCGCCTCGCAGTCGATCGCGTCGATCCGACGCCTGGGCCTCGACCCGGCGATCGTGAACGCCGACGGCGGCGCGATCGCCCTCGGCCACCCGCTCGGCTCCTCGGGCTCGCGGATCCTCATCACCCTGCTGAACCGCATGGAGCGCGAGGGATCCCGCTACGGCCTCGCCACCATGTGCGTGGGCGTGGGCCAGGGCACCGCGACCATCATCGAGCGGGTGTGAGAATAAGCGGTATGGCAGAGAACGAGACCTCGAACGGCCCCCTGAAGATCGAGGATCGCGGCACGCACGTGCTCGCGAGCCTCGACCGTCCGGAGAAGCGCAACGCGATCGACCAGGAGCTCGTCGACGCGCTGCACGCGCTGTGCGCCGAGCTCGAGGCGGCTCCCCGCGCCCTCGTGCTGCGCGGCGAGGGCGGCACCTTCGCCGCCGGCGCCGACATCGCCCAGCTGCGCGAGCGCCGGGCCGCGGACGCCCGTGCGGGCATCAACACGCGCGCCTTTCAGCGGATCAACGCGCTGCCGATGCCGGTGATCGCCGTGCTCGACGGCTACGCGCTCGGCGGCGGGGCCGAGCTCGCCTACGCGGCCGACATCAGGGTCGGCACCCCGACGCTCAAGATCGGCAATCCCGAGACCGGGCTCGGCATCATCGCCGCGGCCGGGGCCACCTGGCGGCTGCGCGAGCTCGTCGGCGAGCCGCTGGCGGCCGAGATCCTGCTCGCCGGCCGCGTGCTCGATGCCGAGGAGGCGCTGCGCGCCGGGCTCATCACCCACCTCGAACCCGACGCCGACGCGGCGCTCGTCCGCGCCGAGAAGATCGCGTCGCGCATCGCCTCGCTCGATCCCGCCGCGACGCAGGCTTCGAAGCGGGTGCTGCAGGCCCCGCGCGACGCGCATCCCGCGATCGACCTCGCGGAGCAGGCGATCCTCTTCGAGAGCCCGGAGAAGATGCGCCGCATGACCGAGTTCCTCGAACGGAAGAAGGCGAAATGACGAGCGAGAACACCAACCCCGATACCGTCCCCTCGCGCGTCGGCGTGCTCGGCGGCGGCCGCATGGGCGGCGGCATCGCGCACGCCTTCCTGCTCGCGGGCGCGTACGTCACCGTCGTCGAGCGCGACGTGGAGAGCGCCGACGCGGCGCGCGAGCGCATCGAGGCGTCGATCGACGCCTCGGTCGCCCGCGGCTTCGACGGCAGCGCGGCGCAGCTGAAGCAGGCGCTCACCGTCACCACCAACTTCGACGCCTTCGGCGCCTCGCGGCTCGTGATCGAGGCGGTGCCCGAGATCCTCGACCTGAAGCTCGAGGCGCTGACCGAGATCGAGCGCCAGCTGCCCGAGGACGCCTTCATCGCCTCGAACACCTCATCGATCCCGCTCGAGCAGCTCGCCGCCGCGCTGACGCGCCCGGGCCAGTTCATCGGCCTGCACTTCTTCAACCCCGTGCCGGCCTCGACGCTCATCGAGATCGTCGTCCACGAGCAGACGGACCCCGCGCTTGCCGAGGCCGCCCGCGGCTGGGTGCGCGCCCTCGGCAAGACCCCCATCACGGTCAAGGACTCCCCCGGCTTCGCCTCGAGCCGCCTGGGCGTGGCGATCGCGCTCGAGGCGATCCGCATGGTCGAGGAGGGCGTCGCGAGCGCGGCCGACATCGACCTCGCGATGGAGCTCGGCTACCGGCACCCGACCGGTCCGCTGAAGACGACCGACATCGTCGGTCTCGACGTGCGCCTCGGCATCGCCGAACAGCTCGAGCGCGACCTCGGGCCGCGCTTCGCCCCGCCGCAGCTGCTGCGCGACATGGTCGCCGAGGGCCGGCTCGGCCGCAAGAGCGGCCGGGGCTTCTACGACTGGACCCAGAAGTAAAGGAATCGCCAAGATGACGCGAATGCTGCAGAGCTATGTTCAGGGCGCCTGGTGGTCGCCCGCCGAGGGCGTGACCGGCACCGAGGTGCGGGACGCCTCGACCGGCGAGGTCGTGGCGACGGTCTCGAGCGAGGGGCTCGACCTCGGCGCGGCGATGGACTACGCCCGCACGGTCGGCCAGAGGAGCCTCGGTGCGCTCACCTTCCACCAGCGCGCCGTGCTGCTGAAGCAGCTCGCGCAGGCGCTGATGGAGCGCAAGGAGGAGCTGTACGAGCTCTCGTACAGGACCGGCGCCACGAAGGGCGACTCCTGGGTCGACATCGAAGGCGGCATCGGCGTGCTGTTCACCTACTCGGGCAAGGGCCGCCGCGAGCTGCCGAACTCGAAGGTGCAGCTCGACGGCCCGCTCGAGGTGCTGGCGAAGGACGGCACGTTCCTCGGCCGGCACATCCGCACGACGCTTCCCGGCGTGGCCGTGCAGATCAATGCCTTCAACTTCCCCGTCTGGGGCTCGCTCGAGAAGCTCGCGCCCGCGTTCCTCGCGGGCATGCCCTCGATCATCAAGCCGGCCACGCCCGGCGCCTACCTCGCCGAGCACATGGTGCGGATCATGGTCGAGTCGGGGCTGCTGCCCGAGGGCTCGGTGCAGCTCGTCTCGGGCTCGATCCGCGACGTCTTCGATCACGCGAAGCTCGGCGACATCGTCTCGTTCACCGGATCCGCCTCGACCGCCGAGTCGCTGCGCCGCCACGAGGCCGTGCAGACGGGCGGGGTGCTCTTCAACGCCGAGACCGACTCGATCAACGCCTCGGTGCTCGGCCCCGACGCGGTCGCCGGGACGCCCGAGTTCGACGCCTACGTGCGCCAGCTCGTCACCGAGATGACCACTAAGGCGGGCCAGAAGTGCACCGCGATCCGCCGCGCGATCGTGCCGGCGGCCGTCGCCGACGATCTCGTCGAGGCCGTGCGCGCCCGCATCGAGGAGAAGATCGTCGTGGGCGATCCGCGCGAGGAGGGCGTCACGATGGGCGCGCTCGCCTCGACCGAGCAGCGCGACGAGGTGCTGCGCCAGGTCGAGAGGCTCGCGGCCGACGGCGGCGAGATCGTGCTCGGCGCCGGGCAGAGCGCGGACGGCGACGGCGCTTCCGAGACCGGCGCCTTCCTGCAGCCGATCCTGCTCCGCTTCGCCGACGCGAACGCCGAGCGCGTGCACGACACCGAGGCCTTCGGCCCGGTCAGCTCGGTCATCGCCTACGAGACGCCCGAGCAGGCGGCGGAGCTCGTGATCCGCGGCGGCGGGTCGCTCGTGACCAGCGTCGCCTCGGCCGATCCCTCGTTCGTCTCCGATCTCACCCTGCGTGCCGCCTCGGCGAACGGTCGCATCCTCGTGCTGAACCGCGAGAACGCGCGCAGCTCGACCGGGCACGGCTCGCCCCTGCCCATGCTCGTGCACGGCGGCCCGGGTCGCGCGGGCGGCGGCGAGGAGCTCGGCGGCGTGCGCAGCGTGTTCCACTACATGCAGCGCACCGCGATCCAGGGCACCCCGGAGATGCTGACCGCGATCACCGGCGTGTGGCACACGGGTGCGCCGACGCGCGACGACGTGCACCCCTTCCAGAAGTCGCTGCAGGAGCTGCGCATCGGCGACCGCGTCGTGTCGGAGGAGCGCGAGGTCACCCTCGACGACATCTCGCACTTCGCCGAGTTCACGGGCGACACCTTCTACGCGCACACGAACGAGGAGGCCGCCGCGGCCAACCCGTTCTTCCCCGGACGCGTGGCTCACGGCTACCTGCTGCTCTCCTTCGCCGCGGGCCTCTTCGTGTGGCCCGACGTGGGTCCGGTGCTCGCGAACTACGGCCTCGAGAACCTGCGCTTCGTCACCCCGGTGTCGCCGGGCGACAGGGTGCGCGTGGCGCTCACCGCGAAGCAGATCATCCCGCGCGAGACCGACGAGTACGGCGAGGTGCACTGGGACGCGGTGCTCACGAATCAGAACGGCGACACGGTCGCGACCTACGACGTGCTCACGCTCGTGTCGAAGGCGCCGGTCGTCGCCTGAGAGCCGCTCACGCGAAGGCGGCGGCGCCCTGCACCGCAGAGGCGCCGAGGTCTCCGCGCGCGAGGGGCCGGCCGTCGGCCACCGCGGCCGCCCACGCGCTCGTCTCGGCTACCGCGGCCCAGTTCGAGTGCAGCAGCACCATCAGCGTGTCGTGGATCTGCCGGGCCGACGCCGAGCCCGCGTCGTTCGCGAGATGGATCGCGCCCGTCGCGTCCGACAGCACCTCGACCGCGAGCCCCAGCGGCTCGGCCGCCGCGGCGCTGCCGATCAGGCAGTTGTTCGTCATGTACCCGACGAGGGTCACGGTGTCGATCTCCTGTTCGCGCAGCCGATCGAGCACTCCCTCGGCGGTGAAGACGCTCGCGAGGCTCTTGACCGCTCGCGCGGAGGCGCGATCCGCCCATCGCTCGACATCGGGCTGCAACCGCTGCCCTTCGGAGCCAGCGGCGAAGACGGGCGCCCCCTCGGGGAACTCGTGCTGCACGAGCACCGAGGGGATCCCCCGCCGCTCCGCGGTCTCGAGGGCGGCGAGGATGTTCGCGAGCGACTGCTCGCGCGGCGGGTGCTGGATGGCCAGCGGCCCCTGGAAGTAGTCCCGCTGCGCATCGATGACGATGAGCGCGCGTCGTGGTGCGGTCATTGCGAAACCTCCTGTGAGTCTGGGCGCGGCATCGGAAGCCGCTCACCCTCATCATCGGCGAACATGAGGGGTAATGTGAGTGGCGCGGCAGCACATATTCGATGAGATCGGGACAACATGCGGATCGCGATCCACGCCTTCGAGGGCATCTCCACCTTCCACCTCGCCGCGCCACTGCTCGTGTTCGGCGAGGTCTCCCGCCAGCGGCTCGCCGAAGGCTGGTCGACCGCCCTGTGGACCCTCGACGGCAGACCCGTGCGCTCGGCCGAGGGATTCCAGCTGAACGAGGTGCACGGCCCCGGGTTCGCCGTCTCCGCCGATCTGCTCGTGCTGCCGTCCTGGACCGAGGACTTCCGGGCCCCCGAACCCGAGCTGGTCGAGGTGATCCGCTCCGCGCATGCGACGGGTGCCGCTTGCGCGGGCTTCTGCCTCGGCGCCTTTCCGCTCGCCGGCAGCGGGCTGCTCGACGGCAGGGCCGCGGCCACCCACTGGGCCGCGGCGGCGGAACTCGCCGCGCAGTATCCGGCGGTGGACGTGCGCTCCGACGCGCTGTATCAGGATCACGGCGACGTCCTCACCTCCGCGGGGACCGCGTCGGCGCTCGACGCATGCCTCCACCTGGTGCGCGAGCGACTCGGCACCGCCGCCGCGAACGCCATCGCGCGGCACATCGTCGTCGCCCCGCATCGCGAGGGAAGTCAGGCGCAGTACATCCAGCGACCGCTCGCGAGCTACGGCGCCAACCCGCTCGGCGAGGTCATCGACTGGGCGCTCGCCAACCTCGATCGGCGGCTCTCCGTCGAGGAGCTCGCGGAGCGCGCACGGATGAGCCCGCGCAACTTCACCCGGCGCTTCCGGGAGGCGACCGGTTCGACGCCGGCTCGCTGGGTGCTCGCCAGGCGCCTCGACGAGGCCCGCGGGCTGCTGGAGTCCACCGACTGGAGCATCTCCCGCGTCGCTGCGGCGTGCGGCTTCGCGAGCGACGTGACGTTCCGGCAGAACTTCACCGCCTGCTACGCCACCTCGCCGACCTCCTATCGCAGGCGATTCGCGGGCGGCGGCGGGCGCGGGACGGCATGAGGCGCAATCCGCCCCGACTAAACTTTCCAGTACACGGCGAGAAAAGTGGGTTGCACGAATGACGAAGCAAATTCGATTGAATTTGATCTTTCACACCTCAGGCAGGCACGACGCGAGCTGGAAGGCATTCGACGATCCCACGGTGCTCATCGACGACATCGATCACCAGATCGAGCTCGCCCAGCGCGCCGAGGCGGCCCTGTTCGACGCGATCTTCCTGCCCGACACCCCCGAGGTGCTGACCCCCAGCTTCCTCCGCAAGCCGCGGCGCGGGCTCGATCCCGCCGTGCTGCTCGCCGCCATCGCCCGCGAGACGAAGCACCTCGGCCTCATCTCGACGGCCATGACCCAGCTGAACCACCCGTACCTGGTGGCCCGCTCGATCGCGAGCCTGCAGCACATCAGCAAGGGCCGGGCCGGCTGGAACATCGTCACGAGCCAGGACGACGCCGCCTTCCACGCCCTCGGCCTGCCGGTCGAGCAGGTGGATCGCGACACGCGCTACGCACGGGCCGCCGAGTTCGTCGAGATCGTGACCGCGCACTGGGACTCGCTGCCGCACGAAGCCATCGTCGCCGACAAGGAGAACGACGTCTACATCGATCCGGCACTGACGCACCCGGTCGACTACGACGGCGAGCACTACCGGTCGTCGGGCGTGCTGCAGCTCACGGGACGCTACCGGGGCGATCGCCCGGTGATGTTCCAGGCGGGCATCTCGCCGGTGAGCCGGGCGTTCGGCGCGAAGTACGCGGACGCGCTGTTCACCTCGCAGCCCGATGTGGATCGCGACCGCGCGTTCTACGCCGAGGTCAAGGAGATCGCGGCGCGGAACGGGCGCGATCCCGAGCATCTCGTCGTGCTGCCGGGCCTGTACGCCGTGGTCGGCGACACCGAGACCGAGGCGCGGAAGCGCAAGGCCGAGTTCGACGATCTCATGGAGACGAGGTTCCTGGTGCGGAATCTCGCGAACTCGCTGGGCATTCCGGCCGACAAGCTCGACCCGAACAGGGAGCTGCCCTACGCGCTGTTCGAGGATCACCCGACCGACGACGAGGTGATCACGTACCGTCGGAACGACATCGGCGGAGTCTCCCGCGCGAACGGGTTCACCGTCAAGCAGCTCGTGCACCACAACCTCACCCGCGGTCAGCGCGCGCTGTTCGGCACTCCCGAGCAGATCGCCGACACGATCATCGAGTGGCGCGACACGGGCGTGAGCGACGGCTTCAACGTGAACGTCGACGTGCAGTTCGACGGCATGGACCGGTTCCGCGACGTGATCACCGAGCTGCAGAACCGGGGCCGGTTCCGCAAGGAGTACGAGCACGACAGCTTCCGCAGGAACTACGGGCTGCCGAGCGCCGCGGATTCCTGACTCCGGCCGGGCCCTCCTCCGAGGGCGGCTGCGATCAGCACCCGGGGATCCCCGCCGAGATCACGGCAGGATCGCCATGCCCTCGGGGCGCAGACCCCCTCGCATGAACAGCAGCACCGCCTCCGCGAGCTGATCGGGGCGCAGATCGCCCTCGGGCCGGTACCACTCGACGATCGAGTTGATGAGCCCGAAGGTGAAGCGCTCGGCGAGGCCGGGATCGATGTCGAAGCGCAGCGTGCCCTCCTCGAGCGAGAGCTCGAAGATGCGGCGCAGCCGCGCGTCGAAGGCACGGCGGCGCTGCATGGCCTGCAGCTCGACCTCGGAGTTGCCGCGCAGCCGCAGCAGCAGCGTGAGCCGGCTGCGCTGCTCGCAGGCGACGCGCACAGCGCCCCGCACGACGAAGCGGGTGCGCTCGAGCGCCGATCCCTCCAGCGCCTCCGGCGCCTCGAAGACGGCCTCGAGCGCGCCGAGCACCTGATCGAGGGCGAGCTCGAGCATCTCGGCCTTCGAAGTGAAGTGGTGGTACACCGCCGACTTCGACAGCCCGAGCCGCTTCGCGATGAGTTCGAGCGTGGCCGCCTCGTAGCCGTGGTCGTTGAAGACCTCGACGATGATGTCGAGCATCTCCTCCTGGTCGTAGCCCGGGCGGCCGCGCCTGGCGGGCGGCCTGGTCGAAGATGCGCTCACCCCTCTATTCTTCCCCATCGGACTTCGCCGGCACGATCCTGCCTCCTCTGAATCTCGCGGACCGATCATGAGCAGTGCATAACCTATGATCAAACCATGGACCGACCCGCATCGTCTCCTGCATGGAATCTGCACCTTCCGGCCAGGAGGACTCGCACGCGATGCATCCCCTTCTCCTGATCTTCGTCGTATTGCCCGTCGCACTCGCGCTGCTGCTGGGTGTCGGCGTTTCCGGCCTGATCCACCTGGTCATGAAGCTGGTGCGGAGGAAGACCGACGATGCCGCGAGGTGGACCGCCGGCGCCTCTGCGATCGTCGCGGGAGTATCCGCGGCCTGGACCGCATTCTCACTCGCCTTCCCCGAGAACGGAACCGGGGATCCCCTGTTCTCCGAGATGGATCGCTATCTCACCCTCTTCATGGGCATCGGCTTCTTCGTCGGCTGCGGTGCCGGCGCACTGGCCGCCTGGATGACCTGGCGAGGCAATCGGCGGTAGTTCTCGGCCCGCGCGTGTCGCCAGGGCGCCTCGCTCCCGTACGACCGACGGTCGCAAGAATCGGGGTCGCCTCGGGCGCTCATTTCACGGAATGGACGCCTCGAGCGACCCTGATTCGGGACCGGGCCGGACCAGGCCGGGCTGGTCCGGGGGGAAGGATCGAATCGGCGAGGACTACCCCTGCTCGCGCAGGTCGTAGAGACGCTGCAGCTTGCCCTGCGAGCGGGGCAGCGAGCCCGACGGCACCGCCTCGACCGCGACCGAGGTGCCGATGCGGCTCTTGATGTGGTGCTGCAGCGTGCGGACCGACTCGTCGACGTGCTCGTGGCTGACGCCCTCGCGCGGCTCGATCTTCACGGTGAGGGCGTCCATCTTGCCCTTGCGCGTCAGCTCGAGGATGAAGTGCGAGCTGAGCTCCGGATCCTCCAGCGCGATCTCCTCGATCTGCGTCGGGAACATGTTCACGCCGCGCAGGATGATCATGTCGTCGTTGCGGCCCGTGATCTTCGCGATGCGGCGGTGCCCCGGACGGGCGGTGCCCGGCAGCAGCTCGGTGAGATCGCGCGTGCGATAGCGGATCACCGGGAACGCCTCCTTGGTGAGCGTGGTGAAGACCAGCTCGCCCGGCGTGCCGTCGGGGACCTGCCGCAGATCCTCGTCCAGGATCTCGGGCAGGAAGTGATCCTCCCAGATGTGCGGCCCGTCCTGGGTCTCGACGCACTCGTTGCCGACGCCGGGGCCCATCACCTCGGAGAGCCCGTAGATGTCGACGGCCTTGAGGTCGAGCCGCTCCTCGAGCTCGTGGCGCATGGCGTCGGTCCAGGGCTCGGCTCCGCAGATCGCCACCTTCAGGCTGGTGGCGCGCGGATCGAGGCCGGCCGCCTCGAAGGCGTCGGCGATCGTGAGCAGGTAGCTGGGCGTGCACATGATGGCGTCGGGCTGGAAGTCGGTGATCAGCTGCACCTGCTTCTCGGTCTGGCCGCCCGACATGGGGATCACCGCGCAGCCGAGGCGCTCGATGCCGCCGTGGGCGCCGAGGCCGCCGGTGAAGAGGCCGTAGCCGTAGGCGTTGTGCACCTTCCAGCCCGGCCGCACGCCCGAGGCGTAGAGCGAACGGGCGATGAGGTCGGCCCAGTTGTCGAGGTCGTTCTGGGTGTAGCCCACCACGGTCGGGCGACCGGTGGTGCCCGAGGAGGCGTGGATCCTGCGCACCTGGTCCATCGGCACCGCGAACATGCCGAAGGGGTAGTACTCGCGCAGGTCGTGCTTCGTCGTGAAGGGCAGCTTCTGCACGTCGTCGAGCGTCTTGACGTCTTCGGGCTTCACGCCCGCCTCGTCGAACTTGTTGCGGTAGAACTCGACGTTCTCGTAGGCGTGGCGCACCGTCCACTGCAGGCGTTCGAGCTGCAGCGCCTGGATCGCGGCGCGGTCGAGGCGCTCCTCGGGGTGGATGCCGATCTCGGACTGTGCTGACTGGGTCATCGCGTGCTCTCTTCTCTGGCTTCTCTGACAGGTCTGTTTCGTCTGCTCGGCGCTACTCGGCCGGCCCGGCGGCCGCGGCCGCGTCCTCGGAGGACGGGAGGGGGCGGTTGGTCACGAAGGAGCGGCCGCGGAACTCGGCGATCACCCGGTCGTGCTGATCCGTGACGGTGATGTCGTAGAGCCCGTTGCGGCCCGCCGCCCAGCGGCGCACGGCCGTGGCGGTGAGCACGTCGCCCGCGTGGCTCGCCCGCGCGAAGGTGATGTCGGCCCCGGCCGCCACCGTCGGCGACTCGCCCTCGTTGCAGGCGTAGGCGAAGGCCGTGTCGGCGAGCGTGAACACCATGCCGCCGTGGGTGATGCCGAAGCCGTTGGCCATCTCGGGGCGCACGGTCATCGTGAGCACGGCTCGACCCCGCTCGAGCTCGACGATGCGGATGCCGAGGAAGGTCTTCGTGTTGTCCGTCGGCGCCATGTTAGTGGCGGCCCAGGTCGGGTCGGGGCTCCAGGCGACGGGGTGGTCCCCGACGGCGGCGTCCCCGTACTCCGCTTCGCGGGTCCCGGCGGCTTCACTGTGCGACGGCTCTGTCATTGACGCTCCATTGCGGGGATCGTGCTCGGAGCGGATCCCGGGGATCCCCTCGTTGCGTGGTGACGTGGATTGAGTATACTAACTGAATGGACGGTCAGTAATTAACCGGACACCAGTATCTCACTTTTCCGCCATCATAGAAATCTGATGCAAGGAGGCCCCAGATGACGACGAGCGTCACCGCCGTGGAGACCACCGAGGAGCAGGCGCATTTCGACGCCCTCATCGAGGCCGATCTGCGCATCGAGCCCCGGGACTGGATGCCCGAGGCCTACCGCAAGACGCTGATCCGCCAGATCTCGCAGCACGCCCACTCGGAGATCATCGGCATGCAGCCCGAGGCCAACTGGATCACCCGTGCGCCGAGCCTGAAGCGCAAGGCGATCCTCATGGCCAAGGTGCAGGACGAGGCGGGCCACGGCCTCTACCTCTACTCGGCCGCGCAGACCCTCGGCATCACGCGCGAGGAGATGAACATGCAGCTCATCGAGGGCCGGGCCCGCTACTCCTCGATCTTCAACTACCACACGCCCACCTGGGCCGACATGGGCGCGATCGGCTGGCTCGTCGACGGCGCCGCCATCTGCAACCAGGTGCCCCTCTGCCGCGCGTCCTACGGACCCTACGGTCGCGCCATGGTGCGCATCTGCAAGGAGGAGTCGTTCCACCAGCGCCAGGGCTTCGAGATCCTGCTCGAGCTCGCGCAGGGCACTCCCGAGCAGAAGCAGATGGCGCAGGAGGCGGTGGACCGCTGGTACTGGCCCGCCCTCATGATGTTCGGCCCCTCCGACGACGCCTCCCCCAACTCGGCCCGCTCGATGGCGTGGAAGATCAAGCGCTTCTCGAACGACGAACTGCGCCAGCGCTTCGTCGGCATGTGCGTGCCGCAGTTCGAGGCGCTCGGCCTCGAGTGCCCCGACAAGGACCTGCGCTTCGACGAGGAGACGGGGCAGTGGATCATGGGCGAGATCGACTGGAGCGAGTTCGAGGCCGTGCTCGACGGCCGCGGCCCCGCGAACACCGAGCGGCTGAAGCGCCGCCGGGAGGCCCACGACAGCGGCGCCTGGGTGCGCGAGGCGGCGACCGCCTACGCGCGCAAGCAGGCGGAGGCCCGTCTGGCCGCCTGAGGCCGGCCGCGATCCGCACCCGCAGGATCGGCGCCCTTCGGGCGTCGGTCTCCCGACCGAACCCGCACACAGCTTTTCGAACCACCTGACGTAAGGAGACGAGGATGTCCACACCCGGCGAGACGGGCACCGAGGACTGGCCCCTCTGGGAGGTCTTCATCCGCGCGAACCGCGGCCTGAGCCACGTGCACGTGGGCTCGCTGCACGCGCCCGATTCCGATATGGCGGTGCGCCACGCGCGCGACCTCTCCCCCCGCCGCAACGAGGGCGTGTCGATCTGGGTCGTGCCCGCCGACGCGGTCACCACGAGCGACCCCGACCTCAAGGGCGAGTTCTTCGAGTCGCCCGCGGGCAAGAACTACCGGCACGCGATCTACTACACGCGGGCCGAGGGGGTGAAGCACCTGTGAGCGCCGAGCCGGAGACGGAGTTCGACCACCACGGCGACGTCTCGGTCGACGAGACCCTGCTCTCGGCCGAGCTTCCCGGCTCGGGCCGCGTGGCGAGCCCCGAGGTCGCCGAATACGCGACGCGCCTCGGCGACGACGCGCTGATCCTCTCCCAGCAGCTCGGCTGGTGGATCTCGCGGGCGCCCGAGCTCGAGGAGGACATGGCGATCGGCAACATCGCCCTCGACCTGCTCGGCCACGCCCGCGCGCTGCTGCACTTCGCGGGCACCGCCACGGGCCGCTCCGAGGACGACATGGCCTACTGGCGCGACGAGCCCGACTTCCGCAACTGCTGGCTGGTCGAGCAGCCGGGCAACGACTTCGGCGACATGATCGCGCGGCAGCTGTACTTCTCGGCCTACCAGGTGGAGCTCTACCGGGCGCTCGAGTCGAGCGCCGACGAGTCGCTCGCCGCCATCGGGGCGAAGGCGCTGCGCGAGGTGAGCTACCACCTCGATCACGCGGTGCAGTGGACGCTGCGCCTCGCGGGCGGCACGGACGAGTCGCGCCGGCGCATCGTCCAGTCGCTCCTCGACCAGTGGCCCTACGTCGACGAGCTCTTCATCGACGACGAGCTGACCGACTCCCTCGAGGGCATCGCCGCGCGGCCCTCCTCGCTGCGCCCCGGCTTCGACGCGACCCTCGAGGCCGTGTTCGCCGAGGCCGGGCTCGAGGCCCCCGCCGCCAAGCCGGCGGCCTGCGGCGGCCGGCAGGGGCGGCACTCGACGCAGCTCGGCTACATCCTCGCCGAGATGCAGTGGCTCAGCCGCCGGCACCCCGGAGCGAAGTGGTGAAGCGGTGATGAGCGCCGAGCTGACCACGGGCGTCCGCCCCAGCGACGAGGCCTCGGCCCGCGCCTGGGACATCGCGGCGACCGTGCTCGACCCGGAGGTCCCCGTGCTCACGATCGAGGATCTGGGCGTGCTGCGCGAGGCGCGGGCCGTCGGCAACGCGGTGCGCGTGGTGCTGACGCCGACCTACTCGGGCTGCCCCGCGATCGACCAGATGCGCGACGACGTCGCCGCGCGGCTGCGCGAGGCCGGCTTCGACGAGGTGCGGGTCGAGTACACGCTCTCGCCGGCCTGGAGCACCGACTGGATGAGCGAGGCCGGCAAGCGCAAGCTCGAGGAGTACGGAATCGCGCCGCCGACCCACCGCTCCGACGCCCGCAAGGGCCCGATCCCGGTGCAGATCGGGGTGAAGTGCCCCCGCTGCCATTCGCTGCACACCCGCGAGATCTCGCGCTTCGGCTCCACCTCGTGCAAGGCGCTCTACCAGTGCCTCGCCTGCGACGAGCCGTTCGACTACTTCAAGGTCCACTGACACAGGCCGCTGAACGGCCCACTGAAAGGGAAGCCACCATGGCAGCCACGAATCTCGGCGCGAAGAAGCGCGCGACCTTCAACACCCTCCGCGTCGCGGAGGTGCGACCGCTCACCGACGCAAGCGTCGAGGTCACCTTCGAGATCCCCGAGGAGCTCGCGGGCGACTACGACTACTCGGCCGGCCAGTACCTGGCGCTGCGCGCGCACGTGCAGGGCGAGGAGGTGCGCCGCTCCTACTCGATCTGCCGGCCGCCGGCTCGGGATCGCATCTCGGTCGCCGTCAAGCGCGACATCGGGGGCCTCTTCTCCAACTGGGTGAACGACAACCTGCAGGCCGGCGACGAGCTCGACGTGATGACCCCCCAGGGCACCTTCACCTCGAATCTCGACCAGCTCGACGGCAAGCAGGTCGTGGGCGTCGCCGCCGGATCCGGCATCACGCCCGTCATCACGATGGCGAACCGCGTGCTGCAGAAGAGCGACACCTCGCGCTTCGACCTCATCTACACCAACCGCAGCTCGCTCGACGTGATGTTCGTCGAGGAGCTCGCGGAGCTCAAGGACCGCTACCCCCGTCGCTTCGCGCTGCACCACGTGCTCTCGCGCGAGCAGCGCGCGGCCCCCATCATGTCGGGCCGGCTGGACGAGGAGAAGCTGCGGACCATCTTCACCTCCATCATTCCGGCGGACGCGGTCGACGAGTGGGTGCTGTGCGGCCCCTTCGAGCTCGTGCAGACGACGCGCGACCTGCTCGAGGAGCTGGGAGTCGACGAGGCCCACGTGCGCTTCGAGCTGTTCACGACCGGCGAGCCCGGCGTGCAGGCGCCGCGGGCCCGCCAGATCGAGCTGAAGGAGGGCGAGCAGACCTTCACGATCGACTTCACCCTCGACGGCTCGTCGGGCACGGTCGAGAGCCCAGTGAGCGCCCACGAGACGATCCTCAACGCCGCGCTGCGCGTGCGCCCCGACGTGCCGTTCGCGTGCGCCGGCGGCGTCTGCGGCACCTGCCGCGCCCGGGTGATCGAGGGCAGCGTGCAGATGCACGAGAACTACGCGCTCGAGAAGGACGAGGTGGAGCTCGGCTACGTGCTCACCTGCCAGTCGCACCCCACCTCGGACCGCGTCGTCGTCGACTACGACGCCTGAGCGTTCTGCGCTCATCGAGCTGCGACGTGCTGAGCTTGTCGAAGCATCGAGATGAGCGATCTGCCAGACAGGCGCGCAGGATCCGCCTTGCGCGCGAAGGAGACACCATGATCGACCTGACCATCACCGACGGCATCGCCGAGGTCGTGCTGAACGCCCCGGAGAAGCTGAACTCGCTGGCCCCCGAGGGGATCGCCGAGCTCTCGGCCGCCTACGACGAGGCCGCCGCCGCGGGCGTGCGGGCGCTGCTGCTGCGCGGCGAGGGCCGGGCCTTCTGCGCCGGCCGCGACATCGCGGGCGTCGACCCCCGCGAGGACGACGTGATCGGCTACCTCGAGGGGCTGATCCAGCCGCTCATGGAGCAGATGAGCGACTTCCCCGCCCCCACCTTCGCGGTCGCCCACGGGGCGTGCCTCGGCGTGGGCCTCGGCCTCCTCATCGCCACCGACGTGGTCTACGTCGCCGAGTCGGCGAAGATCGGCAGCCCCTTCGCGAACCTCGGCGCCACCCTCGACTCGGGCGGGCACGCGCTCTTCTTCGAGCGCCTCGGCGCGCACCGCACGCTCGATCTGATCTACACCGGCCGGCTCATGAGCGGATCGGAGGCGGTCGCCGCCGGGCTCTTCTCGCGCGCGCTGCCGGACGACGAGGTGCTCTCCGTCGCGCGTTCGACGGCCGCAGCCGCGGCCCAGGGCGCCACCGAGGCCTTCCTCGCGTCGAAGGAGCTCGTGCGCGAGCTGCGCGACCGGCGCGTCGGCCTCTGGGAGTCGATGGCCGCGGAGAACCGGGCCCAGGCCGCGCTCTGCGACACCGACGACTACCGCGAGGGCTTCGCCGCCTTCCAGGAGAAGCGGCGGCCCGTGTTCACCGGCGGGAAGGCCTGATGGCGGCGGATCGCGGCGCTGCCGGGCCCGGTGAGCCCGAGCCCGGTGCCGGTGAGCCCGAGCCCGGCACGAAGGCCTCGGCGGGGTTCCCCGGCGCCTCCCCCGGCGAGGGCAACTTCGTCGCGCGCAACGGCATCGGCGAGCTCGCGGACGTGATGGGCATCGAGGTGCTCGAGTTCACCGTCGAGCGCACGGTCGCGCGCATGCCGGTCGTCGGCAACCGCCAGTCGATCGGCTACCTGCACGGCGGCGCGCACGTCGTGCTCGGAGAGTCGCTCGGCTCGATCGCCGCGAACCTGCACGCGGGCCCCGGCAGGCTGGCGGTCGGCGTCGACATCAACGCGACCCACACGCGCTCTGCCACCGGCGGCTACGTCACGGCGGTCTGCACCCCCGTGCACCTCGGCGGCTCGGTGACGGTGCACGAGATCGTCGTGCGCGACGAGGAGGGCCGGCGCTGCTGCACCATGCGCATCACGAATCTCATCAAGGACGCTCCCGCGCACTGATCCGCACAGGCCTCGCCCCGCCGGATCAGGCGCCCGTCACCGCGCGGACGTGCTCCCAGGCGGGGCCCGCGAGCTCCTCCGAGAGCCGGGCGAACTCGCCCTCGCTCTCGAGCCCCGGCCAGCCCGCGGGCAGCAGCGCCGCCGGCAGGCCCGGATCGATGTAGGTGATCGGCCGCCACGCGTCGACGAGCCCGACGTAGCCGGCGAAGGCGCGCTCGGGCGAGGACGCTCCGGGCAGCAGCGCGGCACGCTCGAGGAAGGTCCGGTGCGCCGCAGCCAGCCCGTCGAGGTCCCACCACCGGGCGACCGCGTCGGCGAGGGCGCCTGCGACCCGCGGCTCCTCCGCGAGGAAGATCGTCGCATGCTCGCGCAGGCCGAGGTCGGCGAGGATCAGCTCGGCCTCGTCGACGAGATGACCCGGGCAGATCCAGAGGCCGGGCGCGGCGAGGCCCGCTCCGAGCCACTGCAGCCGGCGCCGGAGCATGCCGCGCGCGCCGCGCCGATCCTCCGAGATCGAGAAGGAGACGAGGCACCAGGGCTCGTCCGGCACCATGCGGCGGACCTGGAAGATGCGCCGGTCGCCGCGCTCGAGCATCGGCACGGCGTCGGGGTTCAGCGCGTAGGCGGGCGCGCGGGCCGCCCCATCGGGGTCGCGCCCACCCCGCTCGGAGACGAGCAGCCCCTTGGCCCGCAGCCGGGCGATGCCCGTGCGGGCCTGGGGCGAATCGACGCCCAGCGCCCCCAGGAGCGCCACGAGATCGGCGACCGCGATCCGCCCCCCGATCCGCCGCAGGTAGACGCCCACGACGGTGCGCAGCAGCGAGGCCACGCTGCCGGGGCGGGCGTCGAAGTCGTCGAGAACCGTGGCCATCGGCTCAGCCTATCGCCGAGCGGATCGCGAGCACCCCCCGCAGCGCCCCGGCATGGCTCGTGCTGAGCGGCGAGAGTCCGACGCGGATGCCGTCGGGGCGGCGGAAGTCGGGGATGACGTCCTCGGCCCAGAGCCGTTTCACCACCGTCTCGAAACCCTCATGGCCGAAGGTGACGTGCCCGCCGCGGCGCTCGGGATCGCGCGGCGTCAGCAGCCGCACCCCCAGCGGCGCGAGCAGGGCGTCGTAGGCCTCCACGGCCAGCCCGGTCAGCGAGGCCGCCTTCGCGCGCACGCGTTCGATCCCGGCCTCCTCGATGAGGTCGAGCATGCCCTGCATCGGCAGCATGCCGAGCACCGGCGGCGTGCCGCTGACGAAGGCGCGCATGCCCGCGGCCGGCTCGTAGCGCTCGCGCATGCCGAAGACGTCGGCGGCCCCCATCCAACCCCAGATGGGCTGGGCGAGCCCGCCCTGCAGGTCCGCGCGCACATAGGCGAAGGCGGGGGCGCCGGGGCCGCCGTTCAGGTACTTGTAGGTGCAGCCCACCGCGAGATCGGCGCCGCAGGCGTCGAGCTCGACGGGCAGCAGCCCGACGGAGTGGCAGAGGTCCCAGAGCACGAGCGCGCCGTGGCGGTGCGCCTCGGCGGTGATGGCCCGCATGTCGGCGATCGCGCCCGAGCGGTAGTCGACATGGCTGAGCACGAGGAGCGCGGTGCGCTCGGAGACGGCGGCGGCGACATCGGCGACGGTGACGCCGCCGGAGAGAGCGGCGGAGAGGGCGGCGGAGTCGGCGCCGGCCGGATCCGGCTCGATGCGCTTCAGGGTCAGGCCGTGCGCCGCGGCGACGCCCTCGGCGACGAAGCGATCGGTCGGGAAGTTCCCGCCCTCGATGACGATCTCGTCGCGGCCCGGCCTGGCGGCGACGGCCGCGCTCATGAGCTTGTAGAGCATCACCGTCGTGGAGTCCGCGACGACGGTCTGGCCCGGCGCCGCGCCGATCGCGACGCGGCCGATGCGGTCGCCGAGCTCGAACGGCAGCTCCATCCACTGCTCGTCCCAGGAGCGGATCAGCCGCGAGCCCCAGTCGCCGGCGACGAACTCGCGCAGACGCTCGGCGGTGTCGCGCAGCGGGCGGCCGAGGGAGTTGCCGTCGAGATAGGCGGCCACCCCCGCCGCGGGCTCGAAGCGGTCGACGAAGCCGGCGAGCTCGTCCGCCTCGTCGAGCGCACGGGCGCGGTCGAGCAGGTCCGCGTCTTCGGCCGGCCCGGTCACGCCGCGGCCCCGATCCGCGTGCGCACGGCGAAGAGCTCCGGGAAGAAGGTGAGCTCGAGGGCCCGCTGCAGGAAGCCGACGCCGCTCGATCCGCCCGTGCCGGTCTTCATGCCGATCGTGCGGGTGACGACGCGCAGGTGGCGGAAGCGCCAGAACTGGAAGTTGTCCTCGAGGTCGACGAGCTCCTCGCACGCCTCGTAGAGATCCCAGTGCAGCTCGGGCCGCGTGTAGATCTCGAGGATCACGTCGACGAGCGGCTCGCTCATCTCGTAGGCGAGTGTGACGTCGCGGTGCAGCACCTCCTCGGGCACCGGCAGGCCGCGCCGCGCGACGAGGCGCAGGAACTCGTCGTAGAGGGTGGGGCTCTCGAGCTCGGCCCGCAGCATCGCGTGGTTCTCGGGCTCGGCCTCGAACACCCGCAGCATGCGCGCGTTCTTGTTGCCGAGCGCGAACTCGATCGCGCGGTACTGCACCGACTGGAAGCCCGAGGAGTTGCCGAGGCTGCCGCGGAACTGCGCGTACTCGGTCGGCGTGAGGGTCGCGAGCACGGACCACTGCTGGGTGAGCACCTCCTGGATGTGCTTGACCCGCGCGATCCGCTTGAGCGCCTCGCCGAGGTTGTCGGCGCGCAGCAGCTCGCGGGCGCTGACGATCTCGTGCAGGGCGAGCTTCATCCAGAGCTCGGAGGTCTGGTGCTGGATGATGAACAGCATCTCGTCGTGGTGCTCGGGGCTGCTGACGGGGTGCTGGGCCGAGAGCAGCGTGTCGAGGTCGAGATAGCCGCCGTAGGTCATCTTCTCGCGCAGGTCGGTGACGACGCCGTCCTCGATCTCGCGGGTGTTGCGTTCGACGCTCATGGGGGCCTCCTTCGTGTCCCCTGAACATAACACAATACGCACGATCGTCTCTAGAGTTATGCGCCTATCTCCGCCCGGCTGAAAGCACCTGTCGGGGGTGAGAGCACCCGTGGGGCGAGCCTCCCCGGGGGTGCTCTCACCCCCCAGGGGTGCTCTCAGCGGGAGGATGCGTGCGGCGCGGGCGGGCGCAGCGCAGATGGGCGGGGTGCGCGACGCGAGCGCGCGACCGCGAGGGCCGTCAGCGCCAGACCGCCGAGACCCCAGAGCACGAGCGCCCACACGGCCGACCCCGCACCCGCCGAGCCCATGGCGACGGACTGGAAGCCCGAGAACAGCGCGCCGATCGGGCTCGCGTCGCCCACCGCCCGCAGCAGCGGCGGCGCCGTCGAGACCACGCCCACGGCGAAGGCGACGATCAGCAGCGCGAAGGCCAGGAAGCGCCCGAGGCCGCCGAGCAGGGCCGAGAGACCCTGGCAGAGCAGCGAGAAGCTCACCCCCGCGAGCACCGCGAGGCCCAGGAACCCGAACCACTGGGGCGCGTCGTAGCCCAGCAGCGGCGGCAGCACGAGGCCCGCGATGAGCCCCTGTGCCGCGCCGATCGCCGCAGCCGGCAGAGCGCTGCGCAGCGCGATCGCGCCGACGCCGCGGGCCGCCTCCCCGCTGCGCCGCCACAGCGGGGCGAGCACGAGGAACGAGGCGAAGGCACCCGCCCAGAGGGCCAGCCCCGCGAACAGCGGCACGCCCGAGGCGCTGAAGAGCTCGTCGCTCGAGCCCCGCGCCTCCACCGGCTGCACCGCGGTCTCGGCCAGGCTCTGCGCCTCGGACTCGGTGTAGCTCGGTACGCGATCCGCCGCCTCGACCAGCCCGTCGGCGAGGGCGGAGGCCCCGCCGGACGCCTCGCGGGTTCCGCTCGCGAGGCCGGAGGCTCCCGAGGAGAGCTCCGCGGCGCCGGTCGCGAGGCTCGCGGCGCCGCCCGCGAGCTGCGACGCACCGGCGGCCACCCCCTCGGCTCCCGTCGCCAGCTGGGCCGAGCCCTCGGCCGAGGCCTGGGCCCCGCCGGCGAGCGCGGATCCGCCGTCCTTCAACTGCGTCAGGGGGTTGCCGGGGCCGTCGACCGACGCCGACTGCAGCCCCGCGATCACCTGCGCCAGCTGGGCCAGCGCCTCGTCCTTGCTCTGCCCGGGCGGCAGCGGCACCGCGTCGGCCTCGATCAGGGCGTAGAGCTGCTGCAGCGGTGCGATCGCCTGCCCGGCGCCGGCCTGCAGCCCCGAGACGGCGGAGTTCACCCCGTCGGTGTAGTCGCGCACCCCCTGCGCCAGCGCCGCGCTGCCCCCGGCCGCCGCGCGGGCGCCGGTGGCCAGCTCGGAGGTCCCCCCGGCGAGGCCGGCGGCCCCCGAGGCGAGCTCCGAGACGCCGCCGGAGAACTGCGTCACGCCTCCCGCGAGCGCGTCGGCGCCGCCCGCGAGGCGGGAGACGCCGTCCGCGAGCTCCCCCGCCCCGTCGGCGGCCTCGCCGATTCCGGCGCCCAGCTCGCTCATGCCGACGAGCACGCCGCCCACGAATCGGCTGCCCAGCTGCTCGTTCAGCACCGACGTCGCCGTCGTGACGACGATGTTCGAGAGCGCCGCGTCGAGCAGACGGCCGCGCTCGCTCGTGGCCACGTCGATGACCGCGCGCTCGGCCTCGGCGGGTGCGGCGGCGGTGGCCGCGGCGTCCTCGGCCGCGGCACCGTCGGACCCGCCAGCCGCGCGGGCGAAGGAGGTGGCCGCCGCCGAGAAGTTCTCGGGGATCGTCACGATCGCGGTGTAGCGGCCGTCGTCGAGACCCGCCGCGGCGTCGCTCTCGTCGGTGAGCACCCACGTGAAGCCGGCGTCCGATGCCGCCTCGCCGCTCTCGCCGCCACTGCCGCCACCACCGCCGACGAGCTCGCCGGCCAGCACGCGACCGAGCGGCGTGAGCTGCCCGTCGACCTCGACGGGCTCGTCGAGGTTCACCACCGCGGCGGTCATGGTGTCGAGGCGGTCGCTCGGGTTCCACAGCCCCCACAGCAGCACCCCCGCGGCGGTCAGCGGCACGAGCAGCAGCCCGAGGATCGTGCGCCAGCCGATCGGGCGGCCGGGGCGCAGGCGTTGCAGCGTTCCGCTCATCGTTCCGCTCCGATCGTCTCGAGGAGTCCACCCGCGGGTGCCGGCGCCGCACCGGGCTCCACGATCTCGATGCCGGACGGCAGCGCGGCCTCGGCCTGCGCCCGGCTTCCCAGCACGACGAGCGTCGGGGGGTTCGTCGGAGCGGGCGTCGACGCAGGCGTCGTCGGTGGCCCAGAAGCGCCGCGATCCGGGATCCGGACGACGGAGCCGAGCAGCACCCGGGCCTCCTCGATCCGCTCGGCCGCGCGCAGGCTGCCGGAGGCGGCGTCCCAGCCGCGCAGATCGAGCACCACGAGGTCGGGCCGATCGGCGAGCGCCTCGGCGATCGTGGCGGGGGTCGCCCAGGCGGCGCGACGGCGCAGGGCCGCGGCGCGCTCGGGCAGCAGCAGGCCCGTCACCTTGAGGGTGCCGGCGCGCAGCGGGCCGCGACCGCTCAGCGTCGCCGCGAGCGGGGCCGACACGGGATCGGCGGGGTCGAGCCGCAGCGCCTGTCCGGGGCCGACGCGCAGCTCGGGCACCCGCAGCTCGGAGCCGAGCACGAGGCGGGATCCCGCGATGCGGGCATCCGGCGCATCCGACGGCCACGACGCGTGCTCGAGCTCGCGCGCGAGGCCCTCGCCCTCGACGTCGAAGACGGGGAGCAGGCGGTCGAGCCACCGCGGCATGCGCCACGCGCGGTCGCCCAGCAGCTGCAGCACGGCGGGCACGAGGGTCATCCGCACGATGAAGGCGTCGACGAAGACGCCCACGGCGAGCCCCAGGGCGATGACCTTGATCGACGGATCGCCCTCGGGTACGAAGGCGGCGAAGACCGCGAACATGATGATCGCGGCGGCCGTCACCACGCGTCCCGAGCCGACGAATCCGCGGCGGATCGCGGTACGGCTGTCGGCGCCGTGCACCACCTCCTCGCGGATGCGGGAGACGAGGAACACCTCGTAGTCCATGGCGAGGCCGAAGAGCACCCCCATGAGGATGATCGGCATGAAGCTCAGCACCGGTCCCGCGTGATGCACGTTCAAGGGCTCGGCGAGCCAGCCCCACTGGAAGACGGCGACGACCGCGCCGAATGCGACGCCCACCGAGAGCAGGTAGCCGAGCGTCGCCTTGATGGGCACCCAGACGCTGCGGAACACCATGGCGAGCAGGATCAGCGAGAGCCCGACCACCAGCACGCCGAAGGGCAGCAGCGCGCCGAACAGCAGCTGCGAGACGTCGATGCCGACCGCGGTGAAGCCGGTCACGGCGAGGCTGACCCCGTACTTCTCGAGCCACTCGTCGTGGTGGGCGCGCAGCTCGGCGACGAGCTCGGCCGTGCTCTCGGCCTGCGGCCCCTCCTCGGGGATCACCTGGATGATGCCGGTATCGGCCCCCTGGTTCGGGGTCGCGAGCGGGACTTCGGCGACGCCCGGGATCGCGCGCACCTCGTCGGCGAGGTCCTCCATGAGGCCGAGCGGATCGCTGCTCGCGACGATCGAGCCGGTGAGCAGCAGCGGACCGTTCGCGCCCTCGCCGAAGTGCTCGCCCGTGAGCTCGTAGGTGACCCTGGCCGGATCGTCGTGCTCGAGCGACTCGGCGCCCGGCAGCGCGAGGCGCAGACTCGCCGCCGGGATGGCGGCGACGCCCAGCACGAGCAGCACCGAGACGATGGTGAGGAGCGGCTTGGCCGTGACCGCGCGCACCCATCCCGCGAAGAAGCGCTCGGCGCGGCTAGGCTTCGGCCCGGATGTCTCGACAGGCTCGACAACCGGCTCGACAGGCTCGACAACCGGCTCGACGGGCTCGACAACCGGGCCCGCCCCGGTCATCGAGCTTGTCGAGATGACCGGACCGGCCGGGAGAAGCGCGAGGCGCTGCCGCTTGGGCAGGATCCGCTCCCCCGCCATCGCCAGCACCGCCGGCGTCAGGGTGATCGCGATGAGCACCGCCACCGCGACGCCCGCCGCGGCCGCCACGCCGAGCGCGGTGAGGAAGGGGATGCCGGCGACGGAGAGGCCGAGCAGCGCGATGATGACCGTGAGACCGGCGAAGACCACGGCGCTGCCGCTCGTGGCGGTCGCGCGCGCGATGGACTCGCGCACTCCGAGGCCGGACCTCAGCTGCTCCTGGTGCCGGCTCACGATGAAGAGGGTGTAGTCGATGCCCACGGCGAGCCCGAGCATGAGCGCGAGCATGGGGGTCGTCGAGGTCATGGGGGCGAAGGCCGTGGTGAAGTAGATGCCCGCGACCGAGATGCCGACGCCGAGGATCGCGATGAGGAGCGGCATGCCGGCGGCGATGAGCGAGCCGAGCGTGAAGACGAGCACGATGAAGGCGATGACGACGCCGATCGCCTCGGTCGCGGTGAAGCCGGGGATCGAGGTGGAGAAGACGTCGCCGCCGTAGGAGGCCTGGGTTCCGGCCGGGAGGTCCCGCTGCAGGCCCTCCGTCGCCTGCACGATGCCCTCGGCGGTGACCGCCGGGACGTCGGAGACGCTCGCATCGATCTGGATCGTGATGAGCGCGGCGGCGCCGTCGTCGCTCAGGCCGCTGGGTGCGAGCTCGGCGAAGGGGGTCGAGACCGCCCGGACCCCGTCCAGGTCCTCGAGCTCGGCCGCGGCGTCCACGATGGCGCCCCGGTAGGGCTCGGCGTCGACCCGGTCGCCCTCGGCGGCGACCACGATGATGCGCGCACTCGATCCGCTCACCTCCGGGAAGGTGCGGCCGAGCGCGTCGATCGCGGCCTGCGACTCGGTGCCGGGGATCGTGATGGGGGCGTTCGCGCCCTGCGCGAAAAGGCCCGCCCCCGCGCCGAGCAGCGCGAGCAGCACCAGCCAGGCGCCGAGCACGACGAAGCGCGCGCGGGCGGCCCAGCGGCCGAGGGCGTACAGCAGAGACGACATGCCGGTCCTTCGGATCGGGATCGGAAGCCGCGCGACGCGGCGGCGCGGCGAACCGCTGCGCCGGCTCCCGTGCACGGTTCGATACAGAAGTGTATTCGTTTCAATACACCAATGTATCCGCCGAGGCTCGGAACTCCCTGATGATGCGGATCGCGGCCCGGGCGACGGCGATCAGGACGCGTCGTGGGAGCCGCGATCCGCGCCAGCGTCGGCGTACAGCCGCCGCGCCAGCGTCACGAACTCGGCGGCGGGCGGGGAGAGGCGGGTGTCCTTCGACCACGCCAGCACGACCGGGCAGGGCGGGGGAAGCGGGGTGATCTCCCGCTCGATGATCGGCAGGCCCTCGTAGCTCGAGGTGTTCACGGGTCGCTGGACGAGCATCCCGTAGCAGGAGCTGTCCCGGGCGACGATGGAGCGGCTGAACTCGTAGCTCTGGGTGAGGAGGCGGATGTTCGGACGGAGCCCCTGCGCGCCGAAGAGGGACATCGCATAGCTCGTGCTGGGAGCCGCATCGACGAGGACGAGGGGCTCGGGCGCGAGCCGCTCCAGGGAGACGGAGGGGAGCTCGGCGAACGGGTGGCCCTCTCCGAACAGCGCATAGGCCCGGGGCTCGTAGAGGACGGCGCGCTCCGGATCCGTCTTCAGATCGAGGTCGTACATGATCGCGATGTCGAGGTCTCCCGAGAGGAGCCTGTCCTGGAGCACCTCCTGGGATCCTTCGACGAAGCTCATCGCCACCAGCGGATGCCGGGACGTGTACTCCACCAGGAGCCGCGGCAGCACGGTGGGCGTCAGGGTCACGAAGCAGCCGACCCTGAGCGGACCGGCCAGCTCGGATCCCTCGCCGCGGCTCATCATGCCGAGCTTCGCCGCCTCGCCGAGCACCTGCTTGGCCTGCGCCAGCACCTGCCGCCCGGTGGGCGTCAGCGACACCCCCTGCGAGCGGCGGCGAACGCACAGCCCGAGCCCCAGCGTGCGCTCGAGTTCGGTGATCGAGTTCGAGATCGCGGATTGGGACATGAACAGCCGCTGGGCCGCCGCCCTGATGGTCCCCTCCTCCGCCACGGCGACGAAGTGGGCGAGCTGCCGGAGGGACAGGTCCTGCCAGAGGTTCGTCTGATTCGCATCCATGCGCGCTCCTCGGTCGCGGTCGGCCGTCTGATTATTCGAACTTATCGAACAAATACGTTGGAAAACACCGTTTGCATGCGGAATCACCGGCTGCGAGGCTTCTCGTGTCCGGCGGGGCAGCCGGGCGGTCGGGCGTCCCGAGACGGGCGGGCGGCGCTCCGGGCCCGGCGACGATCCGACGAGCGCTCAGGGAGGGAACAGATGGCGAGAGCGGCAGGAGCTTCGACCTCGGCTCCGGAATACGACGAGGACCTCTACTCGGACGAGTTCATCCGCGACCCGTGGCCGCGGTACGCGCGGATGCGCGCACTCGGCCCGGTGGTGTGGCTGCCTCGGCTCGGCAACTTCGCGCTGACCCGCCACGCAGCCGTGGCCGCGGCCCTGCGCGATCACGACACCTTCATCAGCGGCCGAGGAGTCGCCGCGAACGCGTACGCCAACGGGATATCGCTGGGGAGCACGCCCTCGTCCGACGGGGAACGGCACGCGACGCTGCGTCAGGCCACCTCGGCGCCGCTGCTGCCGGGGGCGCTCGAGAAGATCCGCTCCCGCCTCGAGCAGGAGTCGGAGTCGCTGATCGACCGCCTGTCCGGGCGCGGAGTCTTCGACGCGATGGCCGAGCTGGCCCCGCATCTGCCGCTGATGATCGTGAGGGATCTGGTGGGGCTGCCGGACTTCGGCAAGGACAACATGCTGCGGTGGGCATCCGCGGCGTTCGACGTGCTCGGCTCGCGGAACGAGCGCGGGCGGGCGGCGGTCGAGACCTTCAAGGAGCAGCGGGCGTACATGGAGGTGCACGCCCGCCCCGAGGAGTTCCGTCCGGGCAGCTGGTCCTGGAGGCTGTACGAGCTGGTGCGCGAGGGCCGGCTCGCGCCCGAGCTCGCGCCGGTGGGGATGCGCGACTACCTGACCCCGAGCCTGGACACGACGATCGCCGCGACGGGGCAGCTCATCTATCAGCTGGGCCGGCACCCCGAGCAGTGGCGGCTGCTGCGCGAACGGCCCGAGCTGGCGCGGAACGCGGCGAACGAGGCGGTGCGGATGGCGTCCCCGGTGCGCTCCTTCGCCCGCCACACCTCGCGAGCGGTCGAGATCGAGGGGGTCGAGATCCCCGCGGGGGCGAGGGTCATGATGCTCTACGCCTCCGCCAGTCGCGACGAGCGGGTGTTCGAGAACCCCGACGAGTTCGACATCACGCGCCACCCGCGCGACCACCTCGGGTTCGGCAGCGGCATCCACATGTGCATGGGGCAGCACCTGGCGCAGCTCGAGATGGTCTCGCTGCTGCAGGCGATGCTGCCGCGGGTGAGGGAGATCGCCGTGGGCACGCCCGAGATCCAGCTGAACAACACCATCTACAGCTTCTCCTCCCTGCCCGTCGCCCTGGTCCCGGAGACCGGTGCGGCGACGGCGGAGACCGCCGTCCTCGCCGCCTCGGAGCGGAGAGCGGACGAGACGCGCGCGCTGCCCGCCCGGGTGCTGAGCCGGAGGATGCTCGCTCGGGGGATCGTGGGCCTGGAGATCGGCGCCGCGGACGGAGCGGCGCTGCCCCCGTGGGATCCCGGCGCGCACATCGACGTGCACGTGAGCGATGACCTCATCCGGCAGTACTCCCTGACCGGGCGGCCCGAGGAGGGCGTCTACCGCATCGCGGTGAAGCTGGAGCCCGAGTCCCGCGGAGGGTCCCGGGCGATGCACGGGATCAGAGCGGGCGAGGAGCTCGCCGTGTCCCCGCCCAAGAACCTGTTCCCCCTGGAGTCGGACCGCGACTCCCGCTTCGTCCTGTTCTCGGGCGGGATCGGGATCACCCCGATGCTCGCGATGGCGTGGCACCTGCACGAGCGCGGCGGGGACTTCGTCTGGCATCTCTCGGCGCGCGACCTCGACCACCTGGCCTGGGGCCATGAGCTCCGCTCGCTGCCGTTCGCGTCGAGGATCCGCACGCACCTCAGCGGCGCGGGAACCCGTCTCTCCCCGCGCGACTTCGCGACGCTGGCGGCTCGGGACGAGGTCTACGTCTGCGGACCCCGCGGGTACATGGACTTCGTGCGCGCCCAGGCCGGCGAGCGCGGCGTGCCTCCCGGCCGCGTCCACCTCGAGCACTTCGGCGCCGAGATCGATGTCGTCGGGGATCCGTTCGAGGTCGTCGCCCTCCGGTCCGGCCGGACGATCACCGTCGGCGCCGAGCAGACCATCGTCGCGGCGCTCAGGGACGCGGGGATCCCCGTGGAGACCGCCTGCGAGAACGGCGTCTGCGGCACCTGCATCACCCGGGTGGTCGACGGCCGGCCCGAGCACCGGGACATGGTGCTCACCGAGGCCGAGAAGGCGTCCAACACCCGGATCACCGTCTGCTGCTCCCGCTCGCAGACCCCCCGGCTCAGCCTCGACCTCTGAGGCTCGACCTCTGAGGCTCTGAGGCTGGCGCTCGGAGGCTCGGACCCTCCCCCGCGCTCCGCCGAGCGGAAGGCGGGAAGCGGAAGGCGGGCACCCCTCCCCGAGGGATGCCCGCCTTCCGCCGCAATGGCCGGGCGCCGGGCGCCGCGCCTACGCGCCGCGGAGCGCCGCGGTGGCCGCCTCGTCGAGCCGGCCCGACTCGTCCACCACGACCCCGTAGTCGTCGCGCGCCGACTCCACGGAGATGTAACCGTAGCGGACCTCCTCCGCCACGCGCTCCGCCGGCCGGCGGTGCGGATCGCCGAAGCCGCCGCCGCCGCCCGCGATCTCCCGGAAGATCGTGCCGGCGGGGATCCCCCGTACCAGGTCCTTGTTCAACGGCTTCTCGACCGTGCCGTCGGGGTAGATGAACTCGATGAGGTTCACCGCGCCCGGGAGCCCCCCGCGCAGGCCCGGAGCGGCCGACTGCGGCTCGTCGCCGTCGCCGAAGATGCTCGCCTGCACGCCGCCCGAGGTGATGCGGAAGCGCGAGTCGACGCCGAGGCCGCCGCGCCATTCGCCGGGACCTGCGGAGTCGGTCGCGTACTCGAACTGCTCGACGAACAGCGGCGTCATGATCTCGAACATCTCGGGATCCTGCGCCCCGAGCGCGCCGCCCGAGGCGATGAGGCCGATGTGGTCGAAGCCGTCGACGCCGTGGGTGCCCCCGCTGCCGCCCTTCGAGGAGTTGATGAGGATGTCGACGAAGGGCTCGCCGGTCGTCTCGTTCATCCCGTTCATGATGGCGCACAGGAGGGGATTCCACCCCGCGGTGACCCGCTCGGGCAGGACGTCCGCGAGCGCGGCCATGATCGCCGAGCAGATCTGATCCGAGAGGTGGTTGCCGTAGCCCGACGCCGCCGGGTACCGGCAGTTCAGGAACGACCCCTCGGGCACCGAGATGTCGATGCGCCGCATGATGCCGTCGTTGTGGGGGATGTCCACGCCCGCGAGCATGAAGAACGTCACCATCACCGACGACAGGGTCACGGCGAGCGGCGCGTTCACATAGCCCGGGGTCTGCGGGTCGGTGCCGGCGAAGTCGAAGGAGATGCGATCCCCCTTGACCTCGATGCGCACCCGCAGGGTCATGCGGCTGCCCTCGGTGATGCCGTCGTAGTTGACGACCCACGAGTGCTCGTACACCCCGTCGGGGATCTGTTCGATGACCTGCGCCGCCGTCGCCTCCGCGGCGTCGAGCATCTGCGCGACGACGGCCTCGAAGGTCGGCACCGAGTAGCGGCCCACGAGCTGCTGCAGCTCGCGCTCGCCCACGGTGCAGGCGCCGATCATCGCGCGCACGTCGTACTCGACCATGGCCAGGCGCACATTGCCGAAGATCAGATCCCAGACGTCCTCGCGGATCTCGCCGGCCTCCATGATCTTGACGGCGGTGATGCGCAGCGCCTCCTGCCAGATCTCGGTGGCGTCGGGGTTGTAGCCGCCGGCGACCGCTCCGCCCACGTCGGCCTGGTGCGCGGTGATCATGACCCAGGCGATGTGCTCGCCCTCGAAGAAGACCGGCTTCATGATCTTCCAGTCGGCGGGCTGGTTGCCGCCGGTGAAGGGGTCGTTGTGGAGGATGACGTCGCCCTCCGCGACCTTGCCGCGGAATTTCTCCGCCACGTGCTGCATGGTCGGCGCCGCGGCGTAGCCGAGGATCGGGATGTACTCCGTCTGCTCGATGAGCGTGCCGTCGGCCGCGTAGATGCCGAGCGAGAAGTCGCGCCCCTCGACCAGCAGCGGGGAGCGGGCGCTGCGCTCGATCACGAGGCCCATGCGCTCGCCGATCGCGCGGATGCGGCTCGAGACGACCGACACCAGCACCGGGTTCAGCGCGGCGTCGTCGCGTGCGACCGTCTGCGTGTTCGTCATCATGCACGTCCTTCCTGGGGGAGGTTCTCCCGATCGAAATCCTTCGCGATCATCAGGTAGCTGCCCGAGGGGTGCAACTCGATGTCGAAGTACTCGGGCACGAAGATGGTCGTCGTCGGCTCCTCGACGATCACCGGGCCGGCGATGCGCTGGGCGGGGCCGAGGCTCGAGCCCTCGTACACGGGGATCTCGACCTTCCTCTGCTCGGAGTGCAGGTAGGCGGCCCGGGTGCCCTTGGGCTGCGCCGCCTCGGCGGGGACGTCGCTCACGAGGTCGAGCGAGATGCCGCCTCGCGCGCCCACTGCTGCGACGCGGAGGCTCATGAGCTCCACATCCTCCTGCGGCTGCGCGAAGCCGTACAGCTGCTCGTGACTGGCGTGGAAGAGCTCGGCGACGCGGGAGATGCGCTCGGGCCGCGCCGGATCGATGTCCTCGACGTCGAAGTTGACGGTGACCTCGTGGTGCTGACCCGGGTAGCGCACGTCGGCGGACACGACGTACTTGCGGTCCGCCTCCGCCACGCCCTCGTCGGCGAGCAGGGCGCCGCCCTCGCGCACCATCTCGTCGACGAGGCCGGCCGCGTGCGCCAGGTCGAGCTCGGACAGGCGCCCGGCGAAGCCGCGCACGAAGTCGTGCCGCAGATCCGCTACGAGCATGCCCGAGGCGCACAGCACCGAGGAGAGGCGCGGGATGATCACGACGGGGATCTCGAGCTCGTGGGCGATCATGCCCGCGTGGATCGGGCCGGCGCCGCCGGCGACCACCATCGGGAACTCGCGCGGATCGAAGCCGCGCTCGACCGAGACGTTCTTCGTGCCGGCGCCCATCTGCAGGTTCACGAGCTCGTAGACGCCCGCGGCGGCCTCGAGCACGTCGATGCCGAGCGGCTCGGCGACGCGCGATCGCAGCGCGGCCTCCGAGAGGTCGGCGCGCAGCTTCTTGCGGCCGCCCAGGAAGTAGTCGGGGTCGAGGTAGCCGAGCACGATGTTCGCGTCGGTCACGGTCGGCTCCGTGCCGCCCTGGTCGTAGGCCGCGGGACCGGGCACCGCGCCCGCGCTGCGGGGGCCGACCTGCAGCAGATCGCCCTGGTCGATCCAGGCGATCGAGCCGCCGCCCGAGCCGATCGTGTGCACGTGCGTGGTGGGCAGCGCGATCACGTGACGGTTGATCTCGCCCTCGCGGGTGATCTGCACCTCGCCGCCGAGCACGAGCGAGGCGTCGAAGCTGGTGCCGCCCATGTCGACGACCGTGCAGTTCTCCCATCCCTGGCGCCGCACGAACTCGTGCGCGGCCACGGGGCCCGCGGCCGGGCCGGACATGGTGATCGTGGCGGGCAGATGCGCGACGTTCGCGGGCTGCGTGATGCCGCCGTTGGACTGCATCACCATCAGGGTGCCCGCGAAGCCGTTGTCGGCGAGGCGCGAGATGATCTCGGCCATGTACCGCTCGACGATGGGGCCGAGGTAGGCGTTCATCACGGTCGTGCTGACGCGCGGGTACAGGCGCACCTGCGGCAGCACCTCGGAGGAGACCGACAGGAAGAGGTCGGGAGCGACCTCCTCGATGACCTCGCGGGCCCGGCGCTCGTGCGCCGGGTTCTTGTAGGAGTGCATGAAGCAGACCGCGAGGGCCTGCACGCCGCTGTCGACGAGGCTGCGCACCGCGGCGCGCAGGGCGTCCTCGTCGAGCTCGGCGACGACCTCGCCCGAGACGTCGATGCGGCCGGGCACGCCGAGGCGGCGGTCGCGCGGCACGAGGGGCGGCGGCGCCGAGTACTTGTTGTCGTACAGGTGCTCGCGGCTGCGGATGCCGCGGCGCATCTCGAGGATGTCGCGCACGCCCTCCGTGGTGAGGATGCCGGTCGGGGCCCCCGCGCCGGTGAGCACTGCGTTCGTCGCGACCGTCGTGCCGTGGACGATGAGGTCGATGCCCGCGAAGAACTCCGCATGGGAGAGCCCCTCGAGCTCGGCCAGATCCCGCAACCCGGTCAGGATGCCTTCGGCCGGGTCGGCCGGCACCGAAGGCGTCTTGTGCTGGCGCCGGTAGCCGCCGCCGGTCTCGGTGAGTACGAGATCGGTGAAGGTGCCCCCGACATCGATTCCAACGGTATAGCTCATATTCAGACCGTCCTCTCGATACGGGTGAGCTGCTGGTCGAGCTGCGAGCCGCGCACCGCGGGCCCTTGCTCCTGGACGATATACGTGTCGGCGATGCTGGCGCCGACGGTCTGCGCCCGATTCGTGAAGTTCGGGTGCATCGCGATGGTCATGCCGGGCACCAGCTCGGTGCTGTCGGTCTTCGTGATCACGGGGGTGTCGTGGTCGACCCCGACCCCGTGCCCGTGCCAGATGCCGAACTCGACGTCGCGGCCCGCGACCGTGCCCTCGAGCGCCGCGGCCACCTCCGAGGCGGCGGATCCGGCCACGAGCCGCTCGGCGGCGGCGGCGTGACTGGCGAGGCACAGCTCGGCCATCTCGCGCTTCGCGTCGCTCGTCGCCCCCATCTCGTACAGGCTCGCCTTCTCCACCCAGAAGCCGTTGGGGCCCGTGATCTCGGTGTAGACGCAGACCATGTCCCCCTGCTGCAGCGGCTCGTCGCGCGGCGGCGCGTTGAAGAACGGGTCGTTGCTCACCATGATGAGGACCTCGCGCGCGCCCCGGGATCGCACCGCGCGCTGCATGTCGCCCCACAGCTCCCACCCGGTGACGCCGATCGCCGCGCGCTCCTCGAAGGCGCGCATACCGGCATCGGCGATCGCGCACGAGCGCAGCACCTCGGCCTGCTCCTCCGCGAACTTCACGGCCTTCGCGCGGCCAACCACCGAGGTGGCGTCGGAGATCTTCGCATCGGGCAGGGCGGCGTTGAAGTCCTCGAAGTCGCCGACCGGCACGATGTGCTTCAGGCCGACCATGCCGATCGAGCCGCGGTCGAGCTTGTAATCCACGAGCACCTGGGCCACCGCGGCGGGCAGGTTGTCCTGCTTGCTGATGACGTCGCCCTGGCCGGCGATCCGGATGTCGGTGAGCTCGGTCGCCATCCGCGTGTACCAGGCGTCCGACGAGGTCGGGGTGACGAGCACCGGCTGGTGCCCCGGGACGACCACCGCGTAGGTGAGGCGCACCAGGGGGCAGAAGCCGACGACGTACTCGAGGTAGCCGTACTGGGTCAGCAACCCGCGCCCCGCAACGATCAACGCGTCGTACCCCTCGTCATTCATCGCCTCCCATACCGCCGCGAGGCGCGAGGCCTGGAGCTTGGACTTGGCATCGCTCCGGTGTGAGGTCAGAATTCCGTTCGACAATTGATTTCCTTTCGTTGCAAAAGCGTCCGGGCCGAAGCCCGATCAGACGACTGGCTGGGTGAAGAGGTCGTCCTGAGCCCGCGCGGGCGAGGGGTAGGCCTTCTTGCTGTGGCTCGTGCCCGTGAGCACCAGCAGCTCCGCGATCTTGACCGCGACGAGGCCCGGGCTGAGGACCGGCACCTCGAGGTTGGCGCGGAGGAACTCGTAGCTCTGGTGCATGGTCGTCGAGCCGAGGATGATGACGTCCGCTCCGTCCTCGTCGATCGCCGCGCGCGACTCGCGCAGCAGCGCATCGAAGACGACCTCCTCCTTGCCCGCGAGCAGCTCGGCGGCATCGGGGCGCACGCCGATGTCGCGGATCGAGGCCACGCGGTGGGCGATGCCGTGCTCGGCGATGGTCTTCTCGTAGAGCGAGTGCCACTCGGGCCACATCGTGACCACCGAGAACTTCTTGCCCAGCATGCAGGCGAGCAGCATCGCCGAGCTCGCGGGCGCGGTGACCGGCACGTTCAATCGGGATCGCAGCGCCGACAGCGCAGAGTCGCTCATCGAGTTGACCGCGACGGCCGCATACCCCTCCTCCTCGGCGCGGCAGCCCGCGTCGAGCACGTAGGCCTCGGCCAGCAGCTGCTCGTAGGGGCTGTCGATCACCGTCGCGCCGGCGCGGGCGGCGACGAACACGTTCTCGAAATCGGGGTGGATCGCCTCGCCCGGGAGCTGCGCCGCGAAGGCGTCGAGCGCCTCCGGCGGCACGGGCACCGGGACGATGTTCAGAATGCGTCGGGACATCGGAATTCTCCTTGCTTCTCACTTCTCCGCGGTCCGCGTGGAGCGGGCCGCGATCCTGCGCTTCTTCATCGGGGCGAAGGAGCTCCGCTGCTTGCGCTGCACGTGGTCGAGGTAGACGGCGATGATCAGGATCGCGCCGGTGATGGCGCCCTGCCAGTAGTCGGGCACGCCCGACAGGGTGAGACCGTTCTGCAGCACGCCGAGCAGCAACACGGCGATGATGGTGCCGCCGAGCCCGCCGGATCCGCCGGAGAGCACGGTTCCGCCCAGCAGCACCGCCGCGATGACCTGCAGCTCGAGCCCCTGGCCCACGAGCGGCGATGCCGAGGTGAGGCGGCCGACCTGGATCACGGCGGCGACGCCGGCGAGCAGGCCGCTCACGAGGTACACCGAGAACAGCACGCGACCCACGCGGATGCCCGAGAGACGCGCCGCCTCCGGGTTCGAGCCGACGGCGTAGATCCTGCGCCCCCAGCCGGTGTGGGCGAGCGCCACGTAGCCGAGCAGGACGATGATCGCGGTGATCAGCACCGGGACGGGCAGCCAGCCCAGTGATCCGTCGCCGAGGAAGAGCAGCACCCGCTCGCCGCTCATCTGGATCGCCGAGCCGTCGGAGGCGACGAGCGCGAGGCTGCGATAGGCCGAGAGCGTGCCCAGCGTGACGACGAAGAACGACATCCCGACTATGCCGACGAGGAAGCCGTTGGCCGCGCCGAGCACGGCGCCGAACAGCACCGTGCCGCCGATCACGACCCAGATGGGCATGCCGCTGAGATAGAGGATGCCGGCGACGATGCCCGACAGCGCGAGCGCCGATCCCACCGACAGGTCGGCGCCGCCCGTCAGCACGACCATCGTCATGCCGACGGCGAGGATCATGGGCACCGCCTGCAGGCGGAGGATGTTCAGCAGGTTGCCCGAGGTGAGGAAGACGGGCTGCAGGATCGCGAAGAGCACGATCATGGCGATGAGCACGATCGCCAGCGTCAGGCGCGGGTCGAAGGTGAACCTCCTGCCGCCGCGGACCCTGACGCCCACCGACCGGGTGCGCGTCCGGTTCTTCCCCACGGGGATGGATGGCTGGGAGTTCATTCTGCTTCCGCCTCTTCTGTCGATGTGAATGCCAGCGCGGCGATGCGCTCCTCGGTGGCCGTCGCGCGGTCGAGCTCGCCGACCACCCGGCCGTGCGAGAGGACGAAGATCCTGTCGCAGAGCCCGAGCAGCTCGGGCAGCTCGGAGGAGACCACGAGCAGGCCCGTGCCCTGCGCGGCCGCCTGGTCGATCAGTGTGTAGATCTCCGACTTGGCGCCGATGTCGACCCCGCGCGTGGGCTCGTCGAGCACCAGCAGCCGGGGTTTGCGCATCATCGCGCGCGCCAGCAGGATCTTCTGCTGGTTGCCGCCGGAGAGGCTCTCGATCGGCTCGGAGAGGCGCCCGTACTTGGCGCCGACCTCCGCTGCGGCGCCTTGCGCCCGCGCCTGCTCGCGCTTCCGCGAGAGCAGGCCCCGCGACGCGGCGGCGCCGGAGGTGTTGATCACGGTGATGTTCTCGGTGATCGAGCGGCCGGGCAGGATCCCCTGCGTCTTACGGTTCTCCCCGACGAAGCCGATCCCGGCCGCCAGCGCGTCGGCGGGATGCCGGAAGGCGACCTCCTCGCCGTGCAGCCGGATGCTCCCGGCGGTCGGCCGGATCGCGCCCCCGATGCACTGGGCGAGCGTCGAGCGGCCCGAGCCGACGAGCCCCGCGAGGCCGACGATCTCGCCCTCGCGCACGCGGAGCGAGGCGTCGTGCAGGGCCCGCCCCGCTTCGAGTCCCTCGACCACGAGCACTTCGCGCTCCTCGGGCCTCCGGTAGCTCGCGGGGAAGATCTCCTTGAGCTCCCGGCCGACGAGCATGCGCACGACCTCGTCATCGCTGACGTCGTCGATCATGGCCTCGCCGCTGACCTCGCCGTCGCGCAGCACGACGATCCGATCCGCGACCTGGCGCATCTCGCGCATGCGATGCGAGATGAAGACGATCGACATGCCCTGGTCGCGCAGCGAGCGGACGATGGAGAGCACGTGGGCGGTCTCGCTCTCGGAGAGCGAGCTCGTCGCCTCGTCGAGCAGCATGACCCTGGGCCTCCGGGCGAGCACGCACGCGATCGCCACGAGCTGCTGCACGTTGACGGGCAGCTCCCCGAGTATCGCGCGCGGGCTGACGTCGATCCCGAGCAGGTCCATGATCTCGCGGGCCCGTCGCCGCACGGCGGGCCAGTCGATGAGCCCGCCGAAGCGACGGCGGGGGAGCGCCCAGCAGGATGTTCTCCCCCACCGTCAGGTGCGTCGCGACTGCGAGCTCCTGCTCGACCAGACCGATCCCGGCCGCGACGGCATCCGTCGGGGTGTGGAACTGCACGGGCTCGCCGTCGAGGAGGATCCGTCCGCCGTCGGGCTGGATGTGCCCGGCGAGGATCTTCATCATCGTCGACTTGCCCGAGCCGTTCTCCCCCGCGAGGGCGAGCACCTCGCCCTCGCGGATCGCGAAGCTCACCTCGGAGAGCGCCGTCACCCCCGGGTAGTGCTTGGAGATCCCGTCGATCTCGATCATGGTCTGGTCTCTTCTCCGCGGCGGGACGTCAGTCGATCGAGATGCCGGCGTACTCGCCCTTGCGGATCAGCTCGATCCGCTCTTCCCACGGCACGAAGTCGTCGATGTTCTCGGCGGTGACGATCTGGCTCTCGACCTCGTACTGGTGGCCGGTCGTCTTGCCGTCGAGCACGGTGGCGATGACGAGGCGGCCGAGCAGCTGGCCCTGGTCGGGGGCGCGGTAGTCCCACGTCGCGTCGATCGTGCCGTCCTTCACCGCGTCGAGGCCGTCCTGGCTGGCGTTGAAGCCGGTGATCACGACCTGGTCGCGCTTGCCCGCGGCCGTCGCGGCGGCGGAGGCGCCCACCGCGCTCGGGTCGTTGTAGGAGAAGATCGCCCGGAGATCGGGGTACTGGGTGAGGAAGGCGTCGGCGATGGGCCGGGCGCCCGCGGCGTCGTCGCTCGGGTTGCCCTTGGCGCCCACGAACTCCAGGCCGCTCCGGGACTCGATGTCGGCCTGGAACTCGTCGACGAAGAACTCGATCTGGGCGACCGGAGCCGCGATGGTGATCGCGGCGACCTGGCCCTCGCCGCCGGTGCGCTCCTCGATGAAGTCGGCGACCGAGTCGGCCGGGCGCTTGGTGCGCACCTGCGCCTGGAAGGGCGCGAGCTGCTCGGCGGTCACGTCGTCGCCCACCACCGCATCGTTCGCGAAGAGCGGGATGCCCGCCGCGTCGGCTCGCTGCAGCGCATTGCCGAGGGTGGGGAAGTCGATGGGGATCACGACGATGGCGTCGACGCCCTGGTTGACGAAGGTGTCGATGTCGGCGATCTGCTTGTCGATGTCGAGCTTCGCGTCGGCGGTGATGAGCTCGCCGCCGACGGTCTCGAGCTCGGCGCGCAGGCCCTCGACGATCGCCTGCAGCGTGGAGTTCTGGCCCGCGGCGACGCTGATGCCGACGGTGATGCCGTCATCGGTCCCGCCGCCGTCGCCGCCTTGGTCCCCGCTGCCGCTGCCGCTGCAGCCGACGAGCGCGCCGACCGCCAGCAGGGCGGCGGCGCCGAGGGCGATCCCCTTGACGATGTTCCTGGTGAATTTCATTTCTCTTCCGTTTCTCGTGCGATATGTGGTGGTGCGCCTGCGGACGTCGTCATCCGCGGTCGGCGCTGTGGAGGTGGCGGTACCCGGGATGGCGCTCGTTCAGCCGCGGCCCGGCCGGAAGCCCGGTGGCGGTGGCGAGCTTCTCCCGGAAGGTGCCGGGTGCGTACTCGGTCTGCATCAGCCCGCGCCGCTGCAGAACCGGGACGACGTGGTCGAGGAAGTCGTAGGTGTCGTCGGGGCCGGTGATGCTGTTCACGTTGAAGCCGTGGATCCCGGCCGCGCGCCACCGCTCGATCTCGTCGGCGATCTGCTCCGGGGTGCCGACCGTGCGGGCGCCGGTCAGCGTGGTGACGAGCTCCCGGAACGTCCATCCCTTGTCGGGCGCCGCGTCGATGAGCGCGCGGATGTGACCCTGCACGGCGTTCGTCTCGAGCTCGCCGATGGGCGAGTCGAGATCGATCTCCGAGAGGTCGGTGCCGATCGTCGAGCTGAAGAAGGCGAGGCTCGCGTCGCTGCTCAGGTACTCGTCGGCCTCGGCGCTCTTACGCTTCGCCTCCTCCTCGGTGGAGCCGACGATGAAGGTCTTGAAGACGAGGAAGACGAGGTCGTCCTCGGCGCGGCCGTTCTCGCGCAGGCGGCGCTTCATGTCCTGCACGAGCTTCGCCGCGGCCTCGACGCTGTGCGGGTGCATGAACATGCCCTCGGCGTTGCGCGAGGCGAAGCCGCGCCCGTCCTCGGAGGTGCCGGCCTGGAACAGCACCGGCACGCGCTGCGCGGTGGGCTCGTTGACGTGGATGCCGGGCACCCGGTAGTACTCGCCCTCGTGGCCGATGGGGTGCACCCGGCTCGGATCCGCGTAGACGCGCCGCTCGAGGTCGCGCACGACCGCGCCGTCCTCCCAGGAGCCCTGCAGCAGCTTGTAGAGCACGGTGACGTACTCCTCGGCCTGCTCGTAGCGCGCCGCGTGATCCGCGACCTCGTCGTAGCCGAAGTTGCGCCAGGCCGAGGGCTGGAATGAGGTCACGATGTTCCAGCCGATGCGCCCGCGGGTGAGGGCGTCGAGCGTCGACAGCTTGCGCGCGAACGAGTAGGGGTGATCCTGGATCACGTTCGAGCTGAACGCGAAGCCGAGGTCGGTCGTCGAGCTCGCGAGCGCCGCCGTGAGCATCAGCGGATCGCCGAGCGGGAACTGCGTCGCCTCGCGCACCGCGGTCTCGTAGGAGCTCCGGTAGACGTCGTGCACGCCGCTGTGGTCCGCCCAGAAGAACGCGTCGAAGCGCGCGTCCTCGAGGGCGCGCGCGAGCTTGATCCAGTGGTCGAGGTTCAGGTAGTCGAAGTCCCGCGCCCGCGGATGGTCCCACTGAGCACCCGCCGGCCCGGCGGGCGCGAAGCTCGTGAAATGCGTGAACAGCATTCGCCGTGAACTTCGATCCATGATTCGCTCCTTCGTGGCAGCACGGCTCCGGGCCGCATCGCTAACGGCAAGGTAGCGACGCGATCTCGCCCCGGCACAGAATCGGCGCTCAGATTTCGCTTGCCGGAACCGAGCCGGAGGTGGGTTTCAGAGCACCACTGCGTCCAGGTTCTCCACCCCCATCACCGCCTTGCCGTAGACCTCGAGGCTGAAGGACGGCGAGACGTAGCCGTGCCGCGCGACCACCGCCTGGTCGCGCCAGAACCGCTGCACGGGGTTGGCGTCGGCGAAGGCGGAGGAGCCGTGGATCGAGAGCAGGATGCGGATCGCCTCCGTCACGTTCTCGACCGCCCACCCGACGTCCCCGCGCACCCGCGCCCGCGGCAGGTAGTCGACGGGGTCGCCGGGCTCGATCGAGTCGAGGTAGGCCCCCGCGCGCTCGGCGAAGAAATCCGCGGTGTCGAGCATCTGCGCAGCCCGCGCGATGTCGAGCTGGAAGGCCACGGAGTCGGCCTTCCGCTCGATCGCGGTGTAGGCGATGCCCCGCTTCCGCGCGTCCACCGTCACGGCGTCGAGGATCGCCCGGCCGAGGCCGAGCTGCGGTCCGAGCAGCGCGAGCGGCACGGAGGCGGCGCGGTACGCGCGCTCGCCGTCGCCCGTGCCCTCGGCTCCCGTCCCCCCGGCGCTCGCGGTCCCGGCGCTCGCGGCCCCGCCCCGGGCGGGAGGCCGCTCCTCCGTCACGATCGCGCGGTGGTCGGGCACGAACGCGTCCTCCGTGAGCAGCAGGTTGCTGCCGGAGGAGCGCATGCCCGCCACGCGCCAGACGTCCTCGATCCAGTAGTGCGAGGCCGGGATCAGCACCTGCCCCTCCCCCGTCGTCTCGCCCCGCTCGTCCTGCAGCCGCACCGCGAGCAGCGCCCAGTCGGCGTGCCAGGATCCGGAGTTGTACGACCACTCGCCGGTGACGACGTAGCCGCCGCGCACCCGCCGCGCGGTTCCCGTCGGAGCGACGACCGCCGACACCAGGGTGTCCGGGCTCTCCGAGAAGATCTCGTCCTGCGCCCGCTCCGAGAAGTGCCGCGTGTACCAGGCCCCCGAGTTCAGCAGCGAGACCACCCACGCGGTGCCCCCGTCGGCGAGGCCGACCTCGCGGCCCACCCGCATCGCGTCCAGATGGCCGAGGTCGAGCCCGCCGTAGCGCTTCGGCACCGACACCCGCAGGGCGCCGATCCGCTTCAGCGCGTCGATCGACTCCTCCGGCACCCGGCGGTCCCGCTCGCCCCGCGCTCCGTTCTCGGCCAGCAGCGGGCGCAGCTCGGCGATCCGTGCCAGCAGCCCCTCGAGGTCGGCCTCCGGGCCCCCCGCAGTCGCGATCTCGTTCATCGGTCCGTTCCCTTCCCTCGGGCGCGGACCGATGCCCCTGCCGGGCTCGGCGCGCCACTGGTTCGGGAGACTAGGGGAGCGGATCGCGTGCGCGCACGGCGCGGCGCGCGAGTTCCGCTCGCCGAAATAGCGGCGGACGGGGTCGCCCGGCGGGCGTCGCCGACCGGCGCGCTGCCGGCTCGGCCTATTCGGCGCCGAAGAACTGGCGCTCGACGTACAGGCGGGTGAGCTCCTTCTCCGCCCGTCTGCGCGCATCCTCGAGCACGTCGTGCAGCCGCGAGACGTCGGCGCGCGCGAACCTGCGGTTCGGGACCGCGAGGCCGACGCCGAGCACCGGCCGGTTCCAGGGGTCGTGGATGCAGATGCCGAGGCCGCTCGTGCCCTGCATCGCCTCCTCGACCGTCGTCTCGAAGCCCTCCCTGCGGATGGAGGAGAGACGACGCTTCAGCGCCGAGAGCGAGGTGATCTTCGCGTCGCGCCAGGGCAGGAAGCCCCGCTTGTGGATGTCCTGCACCTTCTCGTTGGGCAGCTCGGCGAGGAGCGCCCGGCCGCTGGCCGTCGTATAGGCGGGGATGCGCCTGAGCGCATCGTGGGGCACGGAGCCCGTCGCCGAACCGCGCATCGCGGAGACCAGGTGCAGCACGGACCCCTGGCGCGCCCAGACGTGGATCGTCTCGCCGGTGGCCTCCTGCAGGTCCGTGATGACCGGCCAGACCGTCGCCTTGAAGTCCTCGCGGGTCATCGCCTGCGGCGTCAGCGGGGAGAGCCGGGCGCCCGCGCGGTACCGGCGGTCGCCGGTCTGCGCGGCGAAGCCCTCGAGCTTCAGGGTGGTGAGCAGGCGGTGCGCGCTCGCCGGAGCGACGCCGAGGAGCTCGGAGGCCTGCTTGACCGCGAGCACCTCGCCCTGCTGCAGCGCGGTCACCAGCCTCAGCGCCCTCCGCACCGAGTCGAGCCCCGACTCGGCGTGGGAGAGCTTCTCCGCCTCGTGGGGAGTCGCACCCGCCTCGTGGGCGGACTGGGCGGACTGGGCGGCCTCGGTCGGGGCGACTTCGGTGGACGTAGGCATCTCTCCTCCAATCGCAACTACGGCGGTGCTTATCAGAATAGGTTATGAAGTGTGACTGAACAATAGGAATGCGTTTCACAGCGATTACGCTCTGCGAAAAGTTCCATGACGCGCCCCTTCCCGCAGCCGCCGGCGGGATGCACGGCGCTGCTCCGCTCAGACGGAGGCGCGTGCGAGAATGAGGATCATGCGTACGGAGAGCGAGGCCGTGCCGGCGCCGAGCGCCAGGCGGCGGGCGACCCGCGAGCGACTGCTCGACGCCGCGACCGAGGTGTTCGCCGAGGACGGCCTGCAGGGCGCCTCCGTCGAGGCGATCTGCGCGCGCGCCGGCTTCACCCGCGGCGCCTTCTACTCGAACTTCTCGAGCAAGGAGCAGCTGTTCCTCGAGCTGCTCGCCAGGGAGTTCGACCGGAGGGCGCGGGACCTCCAGGAGAAGGCGCTCGAGCTCGAACCGCTGCTGCGGGACCGCGGGCCGCGGATCGGGCCTCCGGAGGCCGCGCGCTACATCGTGGAGTTCTTCGCCCCGCCGACCGATGCGACGGCATGGTTCGTGCTCGAGACCGAACTGCTGCTGCTCGCGATGCGCGACCCCTCGATCGCGCCCGACCACCACGAGTTCATGACCCGCTTCTACGCCGGGATCGCGGGCGTCGTCGAGCGGGTCATCGCTGCGGCGGGACGGCGCTTCGTGCTGCCCGTCGAGCATGCGATACCGGTGCTCGGCGAGGTGTACCAGAGCGCGCTGCGCGCCTCGGCGCTCGCGGGCCCGAGCGCGCCCGGCGGCCTCGACGATCTCGGCGACCGGCTGGCCGAGCTGCTCTTCGCGCTGACGGAGGTCGCCGAGGGCTGAAGGGCGCTGCCGACGGAGCCCGGCCCCGACCTCACTCGGGGAGGCCGAAGGACTTGGCCTTCCGGTACACCGCGGTGAGCCCCGAGGGCCGGATCACCTCCGAATGCGCCGGCATCTGGAACGAGCGGCAGCGGGAGCGATGGGCCCGCGTCGTCGACTTCGTGCACGCGCAGGGCGCGCTCGCCGGCATGCAGCTCGCGCACTCCGGCCGCAAGGGCTCGGACTACCGGGGCTTCACCGAGGAGGCCGGGAGGACGAAGCCGATCGCCGAGGGCGGGTGGGAGCCCGTCGCGCCTTCGGCGATCGCCGCCCCCGGCTTCGACGCCCCGCTCGAGCTCGACGAGGCCGGCATCCGCAAGGTCGTCGACGACTTCGGCGAGGGGGCGCGACGGGCCGTCGACGCCGGCTTCGACGTCGTCGAGATCCATGCCGCCCACGGCTACCTGCTGCACACCTTCCTCTCCCCCCTCAGCAACCACCGCTCCGACGAGTACGGCAGCTCCCTGGAGAACCGGGCCCGGCTGCTGCTCGCCGTGACCGACCGGATGCGCGACGTCATCCCCGAGTCCATGCCGCTCTTCATCCGCTTCTCGGGCACCGACTGGATCGAGGGCGGCTGGACCGCGGAGGACACGGCCTGCGTTGCGGCGTGGGCGGCCGAGCGCGGCGCCGACTTCTTCGACATCTCGAGCGGAGGGCTCGTCAGGGACATCTTCATCTCCGCGACCCCGGGCTACCAGGTCCCGCTCACGGAGACCGTCCGCGAGCTCGGCGGGGTTTCGGCCGCCGCCGTCGGCAGGATCACGACGCCGGCGCAGGCCGAGTCCATCCTCGCCGAGGGCCGCGCCGACGCGGTGTTCCTGGCGCGCGAGCTGACCCGGGACCCTCATTTCGTCTTCCGGGCGGCCGCCGAGCTCGGCGTCGCCGTCGACTACGTCCCCCTCTCGTTCCGCGCCGCGGATTGGAGGGGTGCCGCGGTCTCCTGAGGCCGCTCGCACGCGCTCGTCCCGGCGGCGAGCGCGCCCGCGGCCTCCCTTACAATTGAGTGGTGTTCGAGTACTCGCGCACGGAGAGTTGAGACATGTCGACCACAGCGGTGACGCGCCAGGCAGCCCCACTGCGCGAGCAGGTCGCGGCGGCCATGCGAGCCGAGATCGTCGACGGGACGCTGGCGCCCGGCGAGCGCCTGTACGAGAAGAGCCTCTGCGAGCGCTACGACGTCTCGCGCACCGTGATCCGCGAGGTGCTGCGGCAGCTCGAGTCGGAGAGCCTCGTCACCGTCCGCCCGGGGCACGGCCCGATGGTGACCGTGCTCACCCCCGCCGGCATCGAGGCGCTCTACGAGGTGCGGCAGGAGCTCGAGGGCCTGGCCGCCGAGCTGTTCGCGCGGCGCGCCGACGACGGGCAGGCGCAGGCCATGCGCGAGCTCGTCCGCGGCATGGAGCAGAGCTACCTGCACGGCGACCTCGAGAGCCGCAGCGAGAGCAAGAGCGAGTTCTACCGGCTGCTGCTCGAGGGCGCGGGCAACCCGGTGCTCACCTCGACCCTCGAGGGCATCCACGCCCGCATCGGCATCTTCCGCTACTTCGCCTTCATCGATCCCGAGCGCGTCAGCATCTCCTACACCGAGATCGTCGCGATCGCCGAGGCCGCGGCGCGCGATCGCGATCCGAAGACCGCGCGACTGAACTCCGAGCACCACGTCTCGCTCGCCGGCAAGCTCGCGATCCTCGAATACACCAAGCGGTTCTCAGACGACGCGCCCGCCGGGGCGGCGAACGCGCTGCGCCGGATCGGCTGAACGCCGTCAGGCCGCCGCGCGCAGCTCCGCCGTCGCCGCCTCGTCGACCGTGAGCGCCTCCGAGAACACGTCCTCGACGAAGACGACCCCGTAGTCGTCGCGGGCCGACGCGAAGGAGACGAAGCCGGCGAGCACGTCCTCCCGCACCTGCTCGGCCGGGCGCAGCCGCGGATCGCCGTAGCCGCCTCCGCCGCTCAAACGGTGGCCGAGGAACTCCCCGGGCTCGAGGCCGATGCTGCCGATCAGGGGCGCCGTGGCCTCCTCGCCCTCGGGGGTGAGCACGTAGGGCTCGGACGGGGCGGCCGGGCCGCCGCCGACCGCGCCGCGGGGCGGGTAGGCGTTCCCATCGGTGACGTAGTACGCGGTCATGGTCGCGTGGGAGGGCCCGTATTCGAGGATCGTCCCCGGCGCCCCGCGCCACTGGCCGACGCCGCCCGAGTCGGGGCGGATCCGCAGCTGCCTCACGTGCAGCGGGTACTTCTGCTCGTCGACCTCGACGCTGTCGCGCAGCATGAGGCCGTTCGTCACCGAGTTGCCGTAGGTGAGCCAGCCGTCGTAGCCGGGGCTCGCGGGTCCCCCCTGGCTGCCGAGGAAGAGCTGGTTGATGTAGGCGACGGGCTGGTTGCCCCGGTAGTCCTTGCCGGAGACGACCGCGAAGCCGGCGCCGAGGCCGCTCGACCCCTCCGCCTGGCCCTCGCCCGGCCAGCGCTCGGCGATGCTGCGCTGCGTGGTCATCACGAGGCGCTCGCCGACGTTGGTCGTCGCGACCGAGGTCGAGTGCGGGAACGAGGGACGGCCGACGATGCAGTTGTCGCGCAGCAGCACCTCGATGCAGCGGAAGCTGCCGGCGTTGCGCGGCACGTTCGGGTCGAGGCAGTTGAGCACGCCGGTCATCGAGTTGTTGATCGCGCAGGTCTCGGACTCGTTGATGCCGCCGTCGACGCAGTCCATGTTGTCGCGGAGGTCGACGATGACGCGGCCCTCCTCGGGCAGGATCTCGACCTTCACGTTCACCGGCACCCCGTCGGGCACGAGGTCGCCCACCGGGTCGTGCATGCCGGTGCCCTCGGCGATCCCGGCGGGCATCCTCCCGATCGTGTCGCGCATCATGCGCTCCGAGTAGTTGAACCAGTCGTCGATGAAGTCCCGGAGCCGCTCCGCGCCGTACTTCCTCGTCAGCTCCTGCAGGCCCCGCTCGCCGATGCGCGCAGCGCCCACCATCGCCAGGTAGTCGCCGTACCACTGATCGGGCACGCGGATGCGGCTGCGGCACATGTTGATGATGTCGGCGATGTCGGTGAAGTCGCGCTGCACCTGGGTGGCGCGGAAGATGAGCGCGCCCTCCTCGTAGACGTCGCGGGCGAAGGGCATGTAGGTGCTCGGCACCGAGTTGCCGATGTCCGCCTGGTGCGCCTTCGCGAGCGTCGTGAACATGTGCACGCCGTCGACGAACACCGGCACCATCATCGTGAGGTCCGCCGCGTGGGTGTTGCCCGCGTAGGGGTCGTTGTGCAGGAAGGCGTCGCCCTCGCGCAGATCGGGGTGGATCGTGGTCATCGCCACCCCCAGCCGGTCGCTGCCGATGACGTGCACCGGGAGGCCCTCGGCGGTGGCGAGCAGCCGGTTGTCGCCCGTGATGATGCTGCACGAGAAGTCGCGCGCCATGTTCAGCACGGCGGATCGGCCCGCCCGCAGCAGGGTGTTCTCCATCTCGCGCACGATGCCGTCGAGGCGGTTGGCGATGACCGACATGTCGATGATGCTGGTCGAGTAGGCGGTGCTCATGATTCTCTCCCTCTGCTCGCCGCTTCAGGCGGTCCGGTTGCTCAGGCGGTAGTCGCCGGAAGGAAGCACCTCGAGCAGCTGCCCGGGGTGGATGACGATGGTCGTGATGTCCTCGCGGATGATCGCGGGGCCCTGCACCCTGCCGCGGCGGACCACCCCGACGGCGTCGAGGACGGGAGTCTCCTGCCAGCCGGTGTCCCCGAAGTAGCCCGGGCGCGAGGTGGCCGACCCCGCGGAGCCCGAGGAGACGAAGCTGCCCTTCTCGGGGCTCGCGGCAAGCTGCGCGCGGGCGCGGGCGCCCCAGGCCACGATCTCGATGTGCTTGCCGACCTCGCGCACGCCGAAGACGCGCTCGTGCTCGAGGTGGAAGCGCTCCTCCACGTCCCGAGCCGAGAGCCCGTCGAGTGTCTGCCGGTCGCCGAGCGGGATCGTCAGCTCCCAGGCCTGCATCGGGTACCGGGCCTGCATGTAGAAGTCGGTCGAGGTGCCGGCGATGGTGCCGTGGTCGAGCGTGCCGAAGAACTCCTCGGCCGCCGCGCTCACCCGGCGGATCCCCTCGTTGTCGACCGCGAAGCCCTCGCTGTCGGTCGTCATGAAGGTCACCGCGTCGAACTCGCTCACGATGTCGGAGTAGAGCGCGCCGTAGGCGCTCATCGCCCCGGCCGCCTTCGGCAGGATCACCGAGCCCGCGCCGAGCTCGCGCGCGATGAGGCCGATCGTGAGGCCCGAGGCGCCGCCGCCGGCGACGACTGCGAGCTCGCGGGCGTCGATGCCCTTCGCGACGGTCTTCTCGCGGATCGCGGTGACGATGTTGTCCACCGAGATGTGCAGGGCCGCGCTCGCGGCCTGCTCCACCGTCATGCCGAGGCGCTCGGCGACCCCTTCGAGCGATCGCCGGGCGCCTTCGAGGTCGAGCCCGAGCCGGCCGCCGAGGAAGTTCGAGGAGTCGAGGTAGCCGAGCACCAGCGCCGCGTCGGTGATCGTGGGTTCGACGCCCCCGCGGCCGTAGCAGACGGGGCCGGGCTCGGATCCCGCACTCTGCGGCCCGACCCGCATGAGGCCGCCGCCGTCGACCCAGATGATCGATCCGCCGCCGGCGCCGATGCTCTCGATGTCCACCGAGCGGGCGCCCGTGATGTCGCCGATCCACTTGCCGCCGAGCCAGGTGTCGGTCGTGCGGGCGACCTCGCCGCGCACGACGACGGCCAGGTCGAAGGTGGTGCCGCCCATGTCGGTGACGAGCAGGATGTTCTCCGCCGCGCCGCCCGGGAGGTTGTGGTCGGCGACGTCGATGGCCGCGAGGGGGGCCATCGAGGGGCCCGAGCCGATCGAGTACACCGGCTGCTCGGCGATCCGGTCCGCGTGCCAGCCGCCGCCGTAGGAGGTCGAGATCAGCAGCGTGCCGGCGAAGCCCGCCTCCTCGAGGTCGCTCTCGAGATCGCCGAAGAACCTCTGCATCGACGGCTTCAGCGAGGCGTCGATCGCGGTCGCCGAGCCCGCCGGTACTCGCGGATGCTGGGGTTCACCCGGTGCGAGAGGGTGTACGGCACGCCGGGCAGGTGCTGCTCGATGAGCTCCCCGACGCGCAGCTCGTGCACCGGGTTGCCGATCGACCAGATCAGGCTGACCGCGATCGCCTCGACCTCCGCCTCCCGGCAACGGTGCAGGGCGTCGACGACGGTCCGCTCGTCGAGCGGGGTGTAGACGGACCCGTCGCTCGCGATGCGCTCGCCGATCTCGAAGGTCAGGTAGCGCGGAACGTAGGGGCCGCGGTAGTGCAGGCGGCGGAAGGGATCGGGCTTGCCGCCCTCGCGCAGCAGCAGCACGTCGGGGAAGCCCTCGGTGGTCAGCAGCGCCGTCTTCGCCGTCTGCTCCGTGACGACGAGGTTGGTCGAGCGGGTCGTGCCGTAGTTGATCTGGCTCGACCGGCGCACGAGCTCGTCGACGCCGATGCCGATGGTCTTCGCGATGTCCTCGAGCCCCTGCTCGATCGCGAGGTAGGCGCGCTCCCGCGTGGTGAGCGCCTTCGACATGTAGACGTTGTTGCGGTCGTCGCGGACCACCAGGTCGGTGAAGGTGCCACCGGTGTCCACCGATACTCGATACACGTTGCTCTCCCTCGAATCGTCCGGCTCGGCTCCGAGAGCCCGGCCCGCCGTGCAGGACGATCGGAGGCCCGGGCCGTTCGATTCGCCGCCGCCGCCGAGGTCCCGCCTCGTGAATCCTCATGCTAGGCGGGCCGGAGCGGCCTCGGGCGGGTTGTCTCATATTGAATCAACGGCGATCCGAACCGTGCCGGACCGGGGACGCGGAAGCGCGGTGCGCCCCTTCGAAGAGGGCGCACCGCGCTTCCGGAGGAGTGCTCAGCCGAGCATGATCGAGCCGCCGTCGGCGCTGATCGTCTGCCCCGTCACATAGCCCGCGGCATCGTCGAGGAAGAACACGACGGGCGCGACCATGTCCTCCGCCTCGCCGAGGCGGCCCATCGAGACTCCGCTCAGGTGGGTGGCGAGATTCTCGTCGCCGAGGCGGCCGATCTCCTCGCGCGTGCCGTCCGAGACGATGAGGCCCGGCGCGACGCAGTTGACGCGGATGCCGTGCGGCCCCAGCTCGCGGGCCAGCTGCCGCGTCAGGCCGATGACCCCGGCCTTCGCCGCGGCGTAGGCCTGCACCCCGGTGCGGGAGTACGTCCTGCCCGCCCCCGAGGAGATGTTGACGATCGAGCCCGGCAGCCCCGCCGCCTTCAGGTGCCGCACGGCCTCCCGGCAGCAGTGGAAGGTGCCCGTCAGGTTCAGGGTGAGCACCCGGTGCCACGCCTCGTCGGTGACCTCGTCGACAGGGGTGCGCACGCTCCCGGGGCCGCCCGCGGCGTTCACCACGAGCGTCGCCGGGCCGCCCTCGGCCCGCACCCGCTCGAAGAACGCCGTCACCGCGGCGGAATCGGTGATGTCGAGCTCCGCGTACCGCAGCCCCTCCTCGCCCTCGATCCCCTGCGCCGGCGGCCTGACGTCGACGCACCAGACCGCGGCCCCGCCCGCGGCGAGCTCGCGCGCGATGGCCAGGCCGATATCCCCGCTCGCACCGGTGACGACCGCCACCTTGCCCGCGAACCCCTTCATCGTCGCCTCCTTCATTCCGTGTCTCCTTCGAGCATGTCCGAATCCGCCGCCGCCCGGAATCCCCTCACCCGCGGTTCCGCGGTCCCGGCCGCCTCCTCGGTCCCGGCCGCGGGCAGCGGGTCGAGCGCGATGGCGGCGAGCGCCGCGACGCCGTCGACCAGCACCGACTCGTCGAACCGCACCCCCGGCGAGTGGTTCGGGTGCATCGTCCCGGCGGCGTCCGGCAGCCCCGCGCCCAACATGAAGAAGGCACCGGGGATCCGCTCGAGCAGGCGCGCGTAGTCGTCGCCCGCGGGCAGCGGATTCCTCATGGGCTGGAACCGCCCCTCGCCGAGGGCGGCGGTCACGACATCGGCGAAGTGCTCCACGCAGGCCGCGTCGTTGACGACGGACGGGTAGCCGCCCTCGATCAGGACCTCCGCCCGCAGCCCGTGCGCGGCGGCGATGCCGTCAGCGGTCCGCCGGACCATGCCGACGATCTGCTCACCGGAGGCGACCGAGTACGCTCGGATCGTCCCCCGCAGCACGGCGCGCTCCGCGATGACGTTCGGCGCGTCGCCGGCCGCCACGGCCCCGACCGTGAGTACGGCCGGGTCGAAGGGGTCCCGCGTGCGGGTCATCGCGACGTTCAGCGCCGAGATGAGCGCGGCGCAGGCGGGAACCGGATCCTCCGCCAGATGCGGGAAGGCCGCGTGGCCGCCGCGTCCCTCGAGCACGATCTCGAAGGTCGCCGTCGAGGCGTGGCTCGGCCCCGCCCGGCCGGTGAACACCCCGCGCGGCACCCCGGGATCCGAGAGCAGGTGCAGCCCGTAGCTGCGCTGCACCGGCCCGAGCCCGTCCACGAGCTCCATGAGCCCCTCGTCGATCATCGCGGCCATGCCCTCGTAGCCCTCCTCGCCGGGCTGCCACATCATCACCACCGGTCCCGGCGGCCGCAGCTCGGAGGCGGCGAGCGCGTGCGCGGCGCCCACGAGCATGGCCGAGTGGCCGTCGTGGCCGCAGGCGTGCATCGCGCCCTCGATCTCGGAGCGCAGCTCGTGCTCGGAGGACTCCTCGATGGGCAGTGCGTCCGTGTCGGCCCGCAGCACGGCGACCGGCCCCCCGGCGGGGCCCGGCAGCACCGCGACGAGCGAGTCGATCGCCTCGCCGCGGTGCAGCTCGAGCGGAAGTCCCGCGAGCGCCTCCTCGATCGTCCGCAGCGTGCGTGGCACGCGCAGGCCAATCTCGGGGTGGCGGTGCAGCTCGCGATACACCCGGATCGCGAGCTCGCCGGGGGTCTCGGTCACCATGATCGTTCGAGCACGCGGAGCGTGTTCCCCCCGACCACCTTGCGGATGTCGTCGTCCGAGTATCCGTGAGCGACGAGCCAGCCGATCGCGTTGCGGAAGTTCTCGGTGGGGTTCTCCATGCCCGCACACCAGTCGGACTTCGGCTTCGCCGGGTCGGTGACCCCGATGCGCGTCTCCGGATCCGGGCCGACGTGTCGCTGCTCGCCCGCGTTGCCGAAGACACCCGCGAAGGCCTCGTGCAGCCTGGCATGATCGGCGTAGAGGGTGTCCGGGCCGAAGGTGACGTGGTCGATCCCCATCAGTTCGACGCAGTACTCGAAGTGCGCCATGACGGCGTCGAGGGTGTGCGTGTCGTGCTGCGGGGTGAGCGTCGAGTTCGGGGCCGCCTCGATGCCGAAGAGTCCGTCCCTCTCGGCGAGCGCCTTGAGCACGCTGTCCGGCTTCATGCGCTCGCTCGGCCAGACACCGCGAGCGCCGGCGTGGGTGATCATGACCGGCGCCTCCGAGGCGGCGATGGCGTCGAGCGTCGTGCGGTCGCCGGCGTGGGAGAGGTCGACCGACATGCCGAGCCGGTTCATCCGCTCGACGACGCGGTGGCCGAACCTCGTCAGCCCACCGTCGCGGTACTCCTTGAGACCACCGCCGAGCAGATTGGATTCGTTGTAGACGAGGCCCATCTGCCGGATGCCGAAGCCGTAGAGGATGTCGACCCGGTCGATGTCGTTGTCGATCGGTGACGCGGCCTCAAGCGCGAGCACCATGCCGAGACGACCCGTGCCGCGGATCGACTCGATCTCGGACACGGTGCGGATGATCTCGACGTAGCGCTGGTGCGCGACATCGGCGAGTCGGTGCCCGATGTCGTAGACAACGTCGTTCCAGTCCCAGCCGTAACGACTCATGATGCAGCCGGTTGGGCCCGCGAGATTGTCGAAGACGACGTCCATTCCCGAATAGGAGAGCCCCTCGTAGCCGACCGGAGTACGCCCCTGCGAGGCGTAGTCGGGACCCTCGTCGATGACGTTCCTCGGGTAGACCTGGGGGTGGTCGTGCAGGCTGATGACGAGGCTCTCCTGGAGCAGGCGCTCGGCGTGCGCGGCCTGCTCGGGCGTGAGGCCCGCCTCGTAGAGCGGCAGTCGGTCGATCTCGGCCTCCCACTCGTAGTCCTTGTAGTCGATGCCCGCCCTCAGGTACTGGAACGACCGGTAGCCCTCGTAGCCCGAGGCCTGGGGGAAGTCGCGGGTGCCGCTCACAGTGCCACCCCGCTCTCCGCCAGCTGCGGGAAGACCGCGCCCGCGTTCGTGCGCAGGATCCGGCGCTTCTGCTCGGGGGAGAGCAGCTCGGTGGTGCGCAGATCGGCCATGAGCTCGGCTCCCATCTGGTGGCCCGTGAAGGGGTAGTCGCTGCCGGCGAGGATGCGGGTGTCGTCGATGAGGCTGAGCAGGGAGGGCAGCTGGTACGGCACGACGCTGCCGGCGAGGTCGAAGTAGCAGTTCTGCAGCGAGCCGACGAACGAGGGGTGGCTGCCGGGCTCGAGCCGGTTCGCGCGCCACACGTTCCGCTCGATGCGACGCGCGAGCGCGGGCAGGGCCGCCCCGGCGTGCGGCACGACGAGCTTGACGCCGGGGTTGCGCTCCAGCATGCCCGAGAAGATCAGCCCGATGATGGCGCGGGTGCTGTCGAAGAAGTACTCGTACATCGATTTCGACCATCCCTCCATGACACCTTCCACGAGGTTCGACGGCTGCGTGGGGTGGATGAGCACGGGCATGCTGCGCCGCGACAGCTCGGCCCAGAGCGGCTCGAGCGAGGGGTCGCCGATGTAGGTGCCGCGCACGTTGCTCAGCAGGGACACGCCCCACGCGCCGAGCTCGTCATCGGCGTACTCGAGTTCGGCGAGAGCCGCATCGACGTCGGACGCGGGGAGCGCGGCGTAGAAGCCGAACCTGCCGGGATGGGCTGCGACGAGCTCCGCGCCTTCCTCGTTCGCCGTGCGGGCGGCCAGGATCCCGTCCGGCAGCTCGCCGGTGAACTCGACGCCGGGGGTCGAGATCGACACGACCGAGGTCTCGATGCCGAGCCGCTCCATGTGCTCGAGATGGGCCTCGGCGCTCCACTCCGGCACGCCGCCGACATGGCCGTCGGGCTTGCTGATGCCCGCGCCCACGACGAGGCCGCGGTAGCGGGGCGGCAGATAGTGGACGTGCACGTCGATCGCGCGCAGGTCGGTGCGGTTCGATCCGCCCGCGTCGAGTCGCGCGTCGTTCTCCTCGTCGGTGAACTCGCACATGGGTACCGGCTGCATCATGGTCTCCTTCGCATTCGCGTCTTGTGGGATATCGGGGCGCCCCGGGCCGGTCACCAGGACCAGCCGCGCTCGGCCGGCGGGGTCCAGACGCCGGCCTGCTGCAGGTGGGGGAAGACGTCTCCGATGAGCGCCACCTCCTCGGGGTTCCAGTTGAGGGTCAGCAGCATGTAGCCGCGCAGACCCGTGCTGCGATGGATGTCGATCAGCTGCTCGGCCACCTCCTCGGCCGTGCCGACGAGCACGGTGCTGCCGGCTGCGACGCCGATCTTGCGCGCGGCGGCGTCGAGGTCGGTGCCGAAGGTCTTCTGGTAGGTCTGGCTGCCGCCGAGGAAGCCCCGGGCCCAGCCGCGGGCGGCCTCCATGTCGACGGAGTCGACGATGGCCCGGTACTTCTCCTGGGCCTCCTCATGGGTCCTGCCGAGCACGATCCCGATGGACCCGGCGGCGCTCACGGAGAGCGGATCGCGGCCGGCGGCCTCGGCGCGCGCCGAGAGGTCGTCCACGGTCTGCTTGACCGCGTCGAGGTCATCGGTCACGGCGAAGAAGGCGTAGTCGGCGTGCTCGGCGATGAAGCTCTTGCCCGCCTCCGAGACGCCGGCGTTGAAGATCGCGGGGGACTCCTGGATCGGATAGGGGCCGCGGGGCACGCCCTGGTGGTGGCTGTACCTGCCCTGGAAGTCGATGGGCTCGCCGCGCGCGCCCCAGAGCGTGCGCACGGCGGCGAGGGTCTCGGCGACCAGCGCGTACCGCTCGTCGTGGTCCACGGGATCGTCGAGGCCGAAGAGCGCCTCCTCGGAGCCCTTGGAGCCCGGCACGATGTTCCAGCCCCAGCGGCCCCCGGAGAGCACGTCGAGGTTCGCGCCGAGGCGGGCCAGCACGACCGGGGAGAGGTAGCGCGCGTGCATGGTGGTGACGACGCCGATGTGCTCGGTGGCCGCCATCACGATCGGCGCCCAGATCGGAGCCGAGATGCACGGCTCGCCGTGGCCGACCCGCGCGTTGTGCTTGCCGTGGTTCGTGTAGCCGTCGGCGAAGAAGACGAAGTCGACGCCGATCTTCTCCGCCGTCTGCGCGAGCGCGATGTGCGAGTCGATCTGCAGCACGTCGGGGTTGCCGGCGGCCATGACCCCCGAGGTCACGTTGGGAGACGGGGAGTTCGGCCACATGAGGCCGAACCGCATCGTCGAGTCGTTCCTGCGGGTCTTGGGCGTCCGCGGCCCGGAGGGAATCGTGAGGGACATTGCTTCCTTCAATCGGTGTCTAGTGATGGATCTCGGCGGCCAGTCGGTCGAGGTGGCCGTGGTCGAAGCCGGCGCGCCCCTGCTCGAGATCGACGATGGTGGCATGCAGCCGGGCGAGCAGCGGGACGTTCACAGCGGTCTCGCGCGCGGCGCCGAGCAGCTGCTCGAGGTCGCCGGAGGCCTCGCACGGCACGCGGCCGTCGCGCAGGTCGCGGAACACGCCGCTGCGCGGCTTGTCGGGGACCGAGCGCAGGAACGCCTCGACGGCGTCGACGGTCTCGTCGGGGCGGGCATCGAGCCGCTCCCAGTCGATGCCGTCGAACTCCTCGAAGCGCACGCCCCGGGCCCGCGCGACGGCGACGGCCTCCGCGGCGAGCGCGATCATGACCTCGCGATAGCGGAAGACGAGCACCGGCAGGTCGTCGTCGGCCACCGCCGTCGCGGTGAGCAGCACCGCGAGGATCCGCTTCGACCAGAGCAGCCCGACGATGTCAGGCGTCGTGCCGACCGTGCCGAAGCCCGCGAAGTCCTCCCGGAGCTCCTCGACCCGCGCCGATTCGGAGCCGTCGATCTCGCCGAAGACGAGCTCCCCGGCGCCGCCCGCCCTGATTGTGCCCGGCGCGATCCGGTCGGCGGCGAAGTTGACGAGCGCCGGCACCACCCGCGCCTCGCCCAGCTCGGCGACCGCGGCCGCATAGCCGAGCCCGTTCTGGCAGACGACCGCGAGGCCGTCGGGCGCCAGGCGCTCGGCGAGCCAGGGCAGCGCGCTCCGCAGGTGGTGGGACTTCGTGGCGAGCAGCACCCGATCGAGCGGACCGTCGAGCTCCTCCGGCGTCACCGCGCGCAGCGGCCCCGTGCTCGACGGCTCGCCGCCGCGCACGAGCGTGATGCCGGAGGTGCTGATCGCCTCGACGTGGGCGGGATCCGCGTCGACGATCGTCACATCCGCGCCTCGGCCCGCGAGATGCGCGGCGAGCGAGCTGCCGATGGCGCCCGCGCCCACGACGGTGTATGCGCGCATGAGGTCCTTCCTCGGTCCGTGGGATCAGCGGGTTCGGTGGCCCCGGAGCCCATCCGGGGTCTCGGGGGCTCCGGGGCGGAGCGGGTGTCCGCTCCGCCCCGGAGGGATCACGACGCGAGCTGCAGCTCCGAGAGGAGCACCAGGGAGTCGGTCGTGTACTGGATGTTGCCCAGCCGCTGGCTGTGCGCCATCGGGAGCGCGAGCTCGTTGATCGGCACGAAGAAGCCCTCGGTGAGCAGCATCTTCTGCGCCTCGGCGACCATGTCCATCCGGGCCGCGGTGTCCGCGGTCGCGAGCTGCTCGGTGAGCAGCGCATCGAGCGCGGGATCGGTGCCGAGGAACGCCGTGCGCATCACGTCGGGCTCCGCGCGGGTCAGCGCCGAAATGCGCAACTCGAAGTCCTTGTTGATCCACGCGGTGTTCGCGTCGGCGTCGGGCAGCGGCCGCAGCGTCATCTCGACGCCGATGGCGGCGTACTGCTGCTGCAGCAGTTCCATCAGCGGCACGAGGAAGCCGTAGAGCTGGCTGCCGTAGAGCAGCGACACCGTCAGGCGCTGGCCGTCCTTCTCGCGAATGCCGTCGGCGCCCGGGGTCCAGCCGGCCTCGTCGAGGATCTTCTCCGCCTGCTCGGGGTCGAAGACGACGAGGTCCGAGTTATCGACGTAACCGGGCGTCGCGGAGGAGAGCGAGCTCGTGGCGAGCTTCTGGTACTCAGTCAGCGTCGTGTCGATGAGCGTCTGGCGATCCGCGCCGAGCATGAGGGCCTCGCGGACGGCCTGGTCGGCCAGCGGTCCGCTCGCGGGATTCACGAACAGCCCCTGGCTGAGACCCGGGTTCGACCGAGACTCGACCGGCATGTCGGCGCCCTCGAGCGTCGCCAGATCCGCGCGCTGCACCTCGGTGATGTAGTCGGTCTGCCCGCTCACGAGCGTGCCCGTGCGCACACTGCTCTCGGCGACGATCGACACCGAGACGGAATCGAGGTACGCACGGCCCTCGTGGAGGGGACCCCACGCGTAGTCGTCGCGCGCCGTGAGGTTGATCGACTCGTTGGGAGTGTAGGAATCGACCACGAAGGGGCCGCTTCCGGTGATCGAGCCCTGACACCGCGCCGACTGCTCCTCGGCCGCGCTCGCTGCCGACAGGATGCCCATGCTGGGCGTGGCGACGGCCGCGAGGAACGCGGCATTGGGCTCGGCGAAGACCACGGAGACGGTGCGCTCGTCGGGCGCCGTGATGCTGTCGACCCCCGCGAGATACGTCGAGGCCAGCCGCGCCTTCGAACCGAGTTCGACGATGGCGTTGAAGTTGTCGACCACGGTCTGGGCGTCGAGGGCGCTGCCGTCGCTGAAAGTGACGTCGTCGCGGAGCTCGAAGGTGTAACTGGTGACGTCGTCGCTGACCTCCCAGGAACTCGCGAGCCACGGCTTGAAATCGGTCCCGTCCTGGTAGACCAGCGAGTCGACCATGCCGCGGGCGACGGTCAGCTGCGACCGTCCGACGAGCTGCTGGGGGTCGATGCAGCCCTCGTCGGCTGGGATCGCCATGTTGAGCGCGCCGCCGGAGGCGCCGCCGTCGCCGGACGGGGCGGGGGCGTCACCGCCGCCGGAGGAGCAGGCGGTCATCGCGCCCATCGCGATGACTGCCGACGCCGCGACGGCGAGATGCGCGATTCGCTTCGTTCTTCTGTTCATGGGGTTCCTCGGTTTCTCTGTTTCTCTCGGGATCGGATGGAGTGGGGTGGGGCGGTGTCACGGAGAGGGATCGGAGGGGGCGTCGCCCAGCCGCCGCGCGGCCTCGCGGCCCGGGATCGCGTCGATGAGCGCGACGGTGTAGGGGTCCTGCGGGGACGCGAAGACCAGCTCCGCATCCCCGTACTCGACCGTCTCGCCGTTCCTCATCACGAGCACCTCGTGCGAGAGCTGCCGCACGACGGCGAGGTCGTGCGAGATGAAGAGGTAGCTCAGGTCGAGCTCGCGCTGGAGCTCGTCGAGCAGGTCGAGGATCTGGGCCTGTACGGACACGTCCAATGCCGACACCGGCTCGTCGCAGACGACGAGCTCGGGGTTGATCGCGAGCGCCCGAGCGATCGCGACGCGCTGCCGCTGCCCGCCCGACAGCTCGCCCGGCCTGCGGGAGGCGTAGGCGGTCGGCAGCGCGACGAGCTCGAGCAGTTCATCGACCCGCGCCGCGCGGTCGCGGCGATCCGCGCGCTGGTAGTGGCGCAGCGGCTCCGCGATGGTGTCGGCCACGGTGAACCGGGGGTCGAGCGAGCCGAAGGGGCTCTGGTAGACGAACTGCATCCGCCGGCGGATCTCGCGGCGACGGCGCCCGCGCGCCGCGGTGACGTCGTCGCCCGCGAAGCGGATCGTGCCGCTCGTGGGCGTCTCGAGGCCCATCGCGAGCCGCGCCGTCGTCGACTTGCCCGAGCCGGACTCGCCGACGATGCCGAGCGTGCGGCCCCGGGAGATCGTGAAGTCGACACCGTCCACTGCGCGTAGCAGCGAGGGGCGCCCGAGCTCGTCGCGCACCCGGAACTCCTTGACGAGCCCGCTCACCTCGAGCAGCACCTCGCGGGCCTGCTCGGGTTCGGCTTCCTCGGCCGCGCGGACGGTCGCGTGGAAGCCCGGGGCCGCGGCCAGCAGCCGCTTGGTGTACTCCTCGCGCGGCGCCGTCAGCGTCTCGGAGGTCGGTCCCGACTCGACGATGGCGCCCTTGGCCATCACCACGATCCGGTCGGCGCGATCCGCCGCGACCCCGAGGTCGTGGGTGATCAGCAGCACCGCGGTGCCGGATTCCCGCGAGATCGCGGTGATGGAGTCGAGGATCCGCTTCTGCACGGTCACGTCGAGCGCGCTCGTCGGCTCGTCGGCGATGAGCAGCGAGGGCCGGCATGCCAGCGCCATGGCGATGAGCACGCGCTGGCGCATGCCGCCGGAGAGTTCGTGCGGGTACTGGCGAGCGCGGGTGGCGGGGAGGCTCAGGCCGGCCTCGTCGAGCAGCGCCACCGCGCGCTCGCGCGCCTCGCCCCGGGAGCAGACCCCGTGCACCACCATCGCATCGGCCACCTGCTCGCCGATGCGGCGCAGGGGGTTGAGGGAGCTCATGGGATCCTGCGGCACGAGCCCGATGCGGGCACCGCGCAGCCTGCGCATCTCAGCGTCGGAGCGGCCGACGAGGTTCTCCCCGTCGAGCACGATGCTGCCGCCGGTCACCGCGCCGTTGGCCGGCAGCAGGTCGATGATGGCGTGGGCCAGCGTGCTCTTGCCCGATCCGGACTCTCCCACGATGGCGACGATCTCGCCGGGCGCGACCGCGAATGACGCGTCGCGGACCGCCGGCAGCAGGCCCCCGCCGGTGCGGTAGTCGATGTCGAGCCCCTCCACCCGGAGCAGCTCGTCGCGCGCATCGGCACGGCCGGCCTCCGGGAGCCGGGTCGTCTGGGGCGTCATCGTGAACCTCCGTCGAAGGAGCGGGCGACGTGATTGGAGGCGAGCACCACGGCGGCGATCGCGAGCCCCGGGAAGGTGCTGAGCCACCACGCCGAGGTCAGGTAGGCGCGGCCGTCCGCGATCAGCGAGCCCCATTCGGGCGAGGGCGGCGGTGCGCCGAAGCCCAGGAAGCTGAGGCTCGAGATCGCGAGGATCGCCGTGCCGAAGTCGAGCACCGCGAGCACGATCGCCGGTCCCGACGCGTTCGGCAGCACGTGCCGCAGGAGGATGGTCACCCAGCCGGCCCCGCTCAGGCCGGCGGCCTCGACGTACTCGCGACGACGCACCCGGAGCACCTCGGATCGCATCAATCGGGTCATCGCCGCGATCCCCACGACGCCGACCGCGACCGCGACCGCGAGCGTGCCGAAGCCGATCGCGGTGATGATGGCCATCGCGAGCAGCAGGGCGGGGAAGGCCATCATCACGTCGACGACGCGCATGATGACGGCGTCGGTCCTGCCGCCGAAGTAGCCGGCGAGCAGCCCGAGCAGCGAGCCGCCGACGAGGGAGATCACCATCGCCAGCGCGGCAGCCAGCAGGGAGTCCCGGGCGCCGAAGACCACGCGCGTGTAGAGGTCACGGCCCACGATGTCGGTTCCCAGCAGATGCCCCGAGGTTCCGGGCGGCAGCAGCGAGCCGGCGGGGTTCGTGGCGTAGGGGTCGCCGGCGGCGAGCAGCTGCGGGAACACGGCGGCGATCGCCATGACGAGCAGCACGAGGATGGCGAGGATCAAGCCCGGGCTGCGTCCCAGCCGCTTAAGGCCGCTCTTCCAGCGATCGCCCCGCTGCGCGCGCCGCAGCTCGACGGGGCCGGTGACCCCCTGCTCGGTCACGGTGAGCGATGCCGCTCCGGTCTCGAGGCTCATCGAGCGCCTCCCTTCAACGTCGACCGCAGTCGGGGATCGATGAGCGGATAGATCAGATCGACGACCAGGCTCACGAGCACGAACAGCACCGCGCCAAACACGACGACGCCCTGCACCACGGCGATGTCGCGCCCCAGCACGGCCTGCACGGTCGCACGCCCGATGCCGGTGCGCGAGAAGACGTTCTCGATGACGATCGCGCCGCCCAGGAGGCTGGCGACCACCACGCCCGCGATCGTCACCGCCGGGATCGCGGCGTTGCGGAAGATGTCGCGGAAGTGGATGACCGCGCGCCGCATGCCGATAGCGCGAGCCGTGGTGACGAAGGCCTCCCCCTGCACCGTGGCGAGGCTCTTCGCGAGCACCTGCCCGACCGTGGCGGCCGTGGGCAGGGCGAGCGTCAGCCAGGGCATGACGAGCGAGGCGAAGCCCGCGTTGCCGGTGGGCGGGAGCACGCGCAGCTGGAACGAGAAGAACTGGATCAGCATCAGGCCGACCCAGAAGGTGGGCAGCGAGATGCCAAACGGCGGGAGCGCGAGGAGGATCCCGCGCAGCCAGCCGGTGCGGACGAAGGTGGCGACGAGGGCGAGCAGCGCACCGACGATCGAGCCGATCAGCAGCGCACCGCCGATGACCATGAGCGTGCTCGGCAGCCCCTCCCCGATGATGTCGGTCACCGGGCGACCGGTGATCATCGAGACGCCGAGGTCGCCGCGCAGCGCAGCGAGCAGACGGGTCGCGTACTGGACGATGAACGGCTGGTCGAGGCCGTGCTGGGCGCGCACGCGGGCGAGCTCGTCCTCGTCGACGATCTGGCCCATGTCGCCGCCCGCGACGAGGTTGAGTGCCGGATCGCCGGGCAGGAGGAACAGGATGATGAACGAGAACGTCCACGCGGCCCAGACCACGACCACCGCCTGGGCGAGGCGGCGGAGCACGAACCAGAGCGTCGTCACGAGCCCCTCCCGATGCGTGCGGAACAGATCGCGGTCATCCTTGCCTCCGACGGTGAGTCATGGGTGCAACGCCTCGCCGAACCAGACTAGCGTCTTTGCGGTGCTGCACATCGTTTGTGTACGAAGCATATTACATACTTGGAATAAGCCTGACAACACTCAAGTTGTATGTACACGAATTTTTTGCAGAGAAGAAATACGGGGCCTCGCGACTCATGTAGGCTCGACACAGGAAGGATCCACGCGATGAGCCTGATTGCCCCTGAGGCCCCCGATGAGATCGTGGGCTCGTCGTGGGAGCAGGACATCGGTCACCTGCTGCGCGCCGTGAAGCGCGCCCACGAGACGATCAAGGACACGCCGGATCCGAGCCTGCTCACACCGCCCCAGTTCGTGGTGCTGCTCGCGGTGAGCCGGGTGCCGGGCGTCGACCAGCGCACGGCGGGCGAGCTGGCGTCCATCGACCAGGCCACGGTGAGCGGAGTCGTGCGCAGGCTCGCGAGTCGCGGCCTGCTCCGGGTGGAGGCGGATCCGGTGGACGGACGGCGCAAGCTCCTCTACGTGACCGACACCTCCCTCGAGATGGTGCGATCCGACTCGGCGCGTCTGCGACGAGCCGACGACGCGCTGCTGGCCCGGCTCTCGAGCGACGATCGCGATGCGCTGATCGACCGGCTCAGCCGAGTGGCCTACTCCCGCGCGATCGATCCGGGCACGCGCACGGTCGGGGAGGTCGCGACGGCCGACGTGTTCTCGGTGGCCGAGACCTCTCGGGCCTTCGGGCGCCTGCTCCGCGTCTGCAACCAGCTGCACACCTCGATCTGGCGCGACCAGGTCGGCACCTTCGTGACGCCGGTGCAGTACACGACGCTCTCGGCGATCGCCGAGGAGGAGGTCAATCAGAACACCCTCACCGCGCGCGTCGCACTCAACAAGGGCACGGTGACCGAGCTCCTGGCCCGGCTCCGGCGCAACGGACTGATCGAGGTGCGCGGGCACCCCACGGATCGGCGGCAGCAGGTGATCGCGATGACGGCCGCGGGGCGCGACATCTTCCGCCTCACGCGCCATGCGGAACGAGCCGTGCGCGAGCTGCTCCTCGAGCCCATCGCCGAGCAGCCGCCCCCGGCCCTCGACCAGCTCCTCGCCAGCCTGCTCGCGCGGTCGTGACCGAGCCCTCGAACTGGCCCTAAACTGGAGCGGTGCTGCTCTCAGACCGCGACATCAACGCCGAGCTCGAGTCGGGCCGCATCCGCCTCTCGCCGAGCGAGCCCGGCATGGTGCAGCCGTCCAGCGTCGACGTGCGCCTCGACCGCTACTTCCGGCTCTTCGACAACCACAAGTACGCGGTGATCGATCCCTCCGAGGAGCAGCCCGAGCTCACCCGCCTCATCGAGGTCGACCCCGCCGAGGGCTTCATCCTGCACCCCGGGGAGTTCGTGCTGGGATCCACCTACGAGCAGGTGGGCCTGCCCGACGACATCGCCGCGCGCCTCGAGGGCAAGAGCTCGCTCGGCCGCCTCGGCCTCCTCACCCATTCGACCGCGGGCTTCATCGATCCCGGCTTCGAGGGGCACGTCACGCTCGAGCTCTCGAACGTGGCCACCCTGCCGATCCGCCTCTGGCCGGGCATGAAGATCGGGCAGCTGTGCTTCTTCCGGCTCTCCTCCCCCGCCGAGCGGCCCTACGGGGCGGGCGCCACGTACTCGCGCTACCTGGGGCAGCGGGGCCCGACGGCCTCGCGCTCGCACCTCAACTTCCACAAGGCCGACGTCACCGTCACCGACGAGGGCGCGCTCGGCAGCTGAGACGGAAAGGCCCGACGCGGATCCGGAACGCGGAACCGAGCCGGGCCGAGCCGCAGCCCTCAGCCGTTCGCGCGGATCCCCCGCTCCTCGAGAAGCGGCAGCACGTTGTCGCGGAAGTAGGGGAACTCCTCGACGTAGTCGACGAACGACAGCGTCGTGCCGCTGAAGCCGGCCTCGTGCAGCGCCTGGATCCCGTCGGCGACCTGCTCGGGCGTGCCGACGAGCTGGAAGCCGCCGTGCCCGATCGCGAAGCTGTCCTTCAGCTGCTCGAGCAGGTCGTGCGGGAACGACTCGGCGTGGGCGATCTGCAGCCGCACGGTGTTGTCGAGCGCTTCGCGATCGACGTTGTCGCGCGCCGTGTACTGCAGGTAGTCGCGCGCCTCCTGCTCGGTCGGGCGGCAGATCACGTGCGAGAAGGTGAGCACGTCGACCTCGCGGCCCACGGCCGCGCCCTGCGCCCGCAGTTCGGCGTTCTCGTCCTTCGAGCGGGCGAGGTCGAGCGCGCTCGTGAACAGGAAGTCCGCGTTCCTGACTGCGAACTCGCGGCCGGTGGCCGAGCCCGCGGCGTTCAGGATCGGCAGACGCTCGACCGGATGCGGGTCGCTGTGCACGTTCTTGAGCTGGAAGTACTCGCCGGCCCAGTCGAAGCGCTCGTCGCTCTCCCAGAGCTTGCGGATGATGTCGAACCACTCCTGCGCGTAGGCGTAGCGGGTCTCGTGGTCCTCGGGCAGCTCGAGGCCGAAGGCCTCGTACTCGGGCTTGTTCCACCCGGCCACGATGTTGAGCCCGACGCGGCCGCCGCTGATGTGGCTGATGGTCGCGAGCTGCTTCGCCGCGACGATGGGGTGGAACATCGCGGTGTGCACGGTGGCGAAGACGTTCAGGCGCGAGGTGCTCGCGAGCAGGCCCGCGGCCCAGGTCATCGTCTCGAGCACGCTGCCGTGGAAGTTCGTCTCACCGCCGTTGCCCACCCAGCGCGCCACCGGGAGCATGAAGTCGATGTCCGCCTCGTCGAGCATCTTCGCGAGTCGCAGGTTCTTCTCCCAGGAGGCATCCCAGCGCTCAGGCACCTTGGTGATGGTCATGCCGCTCGAGCAGTTCGAGGTGAAGGTTCCCAGCAGGAACCTGTCCTTGGCGAGCATCCGGTTCGTCATCTCAGCGTTCTCCTTCGAAGGCGGATCGCCGCGACTCGACGGGCCGGCGGCGATCGTTCGCCGGAGCCCTGGCAGTCGAGCACGGGCCGCCAGGATAGGGCGGCGGTGCAGCCCGGCTGAACACGGGCGCGCCAAGTTTCTGCTGGAGAAATACCCTCTTGCAATCGTTGGGGTACTGACTATATGCTCGATGCACCGGCCTCGAGACCGGCGACCGAAGGAGTTCCCAGTGCAGCAGTACTACCGCGACGGCTTCCGCCCCGGCGATCCGACGATCCATCCCGCGGCGCCCGGCAGGGCGCTCGGCCGGCCGCAGCCCGACGAGGTCGACGTGCTCATCGTCGGCTCGGGCCCCGCGGGCGTCATGCTCGCGGCGCAGCTCTCGCAGTTCCCCGAGATCACCACCCGCATCGTCGAGCGCCGCGAGGGCCGGCTGCAGCTCGGCCAGGCCGACGGCATCGCCTGCCGCACCGTCGAGACCTTCGAGGCCTTCGGCCTCGCAGGCAAGCTCATCGACGAGGCCTACTGGGTGAACGAGGTCTCGTTCTGGCGGCCGGGCGAGGACGACCGCGGCGCCATTGTGCGCACCGGCCGGGTGCAGGACGTGGAGGACGGGCTCAGCGAGTTCCCGCACGTCATCGTCAACCAGGCCCGCATCCAGGACTATCTGCTCGACTTCGCCGAGCACAGCCCCACCCGGCTGCAGCCCGACTACGGCCTCGAGTTCGTCTCCCTCGAGGTCGACCGCGACGCCGAGTACCCGGTGGCCGCGACCTTCGCACGGGTCGGCGGCCAGGCCGAGGGGGGCGCGGCGGACGGCGCCGAGCCCGAGACCGTGACGATCCGCGCCAAGTACCTCGTCGGCACCGACGGCGCCCGCAGCCGCGTGCGCGCCGCCATCGGCCGCAGCCTGCACGGCGACGCCGCCGGCCACGCCTGGGGCGTCATGGACATCCTGCCGGTCACCGACTTCCCCGACATCCGCCTCAAGGCCGCCATCCAGTCGGCCGACGAGGGCAGCATCCTGCTGATTCCGCGCGAGGGCGGCAACCTCGTGCGCCTCTACGTCGACCTCGGCAGCGTCGACGAGAGCAACCGCGCGGCGGTGCGCGGCCTGACGCAGGAGCAGATCGCGGAGACCGCCCGCCGCGTGCTGCACCCCTACACCCTCGAGGTCCGCGAGACGGCGTGGTGGTCGATCTACGAGGTCGCGCAGCGGGTCACCGACGGCTTCGACGACACGGCGGGGCGCGACGGGGTCGACGGGGCGAACGGGGCGGGCGCGGATCCCCGCGTCTTCATCGCGGGCGACGCCTGCCACACGCACAGCGCCAAGGCCGGCCAGGGCATGAACGTGTCGATGCAGGACACTTTCAACCTCGGCTGGAAGCTGATCGCGGTGCTGCGCGGCCAGGTCGACGCCTCGCTGCTCGAGACCTACTCGGGTGAGCGCCAGCCGGTCGCCCAGGACCTCATCGACTTCGACCGCGAATGGTCGGCCATGATGGCCGCGACGCCGAAGGATCCGGATCATCCCGAACTCGGCGGCGTCGACCCCGACGAGCTGCAGGCCTACTTCGTGAAGGCCGGCCGCTACACCGCCGGCTTCGGCGTGCGCTACACGCCGTCGCTCCTGACCGGCGGCGCGGAGCACCAGGCGCTCGCGGCGGGCCTCGAGATCGGCAGGCGCTTCCACTCCGCCCCGGTGACCCGGATCGCCGACGCCCAGCGCGTCGAGCTCGGCCACGTGCACCGCGCCGACGGGCGCTTCCGCGCCTACCTCTTCGCCGGGCGCGACGAGACCGCCTTCGAGGGCCTCTGCGCGTGGCTCGAGACCTCCCCCGACTCGCCCATCGTGAAGCTGGGCGGCGACGTCGACAGCGTCATCGACGTGCGCGGCATCGTGCAGCGCCCGCACCGCGAGGTCGATCTCGGCTCGCTCCCGAGCCTGCTCCGCCCGCGCACCGGCCGCTACGGCCTCGTCGACTACGAGAAGGCGTTCTCGTCGATCACCCGCGACGGCGACTACTACGACACCCGCGGCGTCGACCGCGAGCGCGGGGCCGTCGTGATCGTGCGCCCCGACATGTACGTCGCGCAGGTGCTGCCGCTCGACGCCACGGACGAGATCGCGGGCTACTTCGCCGGCATCTTCACCCGGGCGGGATAAAGTCGGGAGGAGATGAACACCGACAGCTCCACCCGCTACCACACCGGCCACCTGCTGCGCCGCGCCCAGCAGCTGCACCTGGCGCTGTGGAACCGAGAGGTCTCCCTCGAGGTCTCCAGCGTGCAGTTCGCCGCGCTCTCGGTGCTCGAGCGCAGGCCGGGCATCGGGCAAGTGGATCTGGGGGCCGAGCTCGACCTCGACCGCTCGACCATCGCCGACCTCGTCGAGCGCATGACCCGCAACGGCCTCGTGGCCCGGGAGCAGAGCACCGAGGATCGCCGCCGCAAGGTGCTCACCCTCACCGAGCGGGGCCGGTCGACCGTCGCCGAGCTGCGGCCCCGGGTGGACCGCGTCGAGGAGCTGCTGACCGAGGGCCTGCGCGGGCCGGAGAGCGAGGCGCTGCGCCATTCGCTGCTCGCGATGCTCGCGCACGGGGTGGATCAGGGCGTGCTGCGGGGCGTGGCGACGCCGACCCGCTGATCCGCTTCAGCGCCCGCGCTCGGCGGCCCGGCGGTCCCGCTCGGATTGCCTCGCCAGCATCTCGTTGTAGGCCGCGAGCTCGGCGTCGCCCGAGCGGTCGGCGGCGCGATCCTTCCGCTTCTGCTCCTTCTCGTCGCTGCGCGACCACTGGATCGCGACGATGAGCGCGAGCGCGAGGGTCGGCAGCTCGCCGATGCCCCAGGCGATGCCGCCGCCCGTGTTCTGGTCCTCGAGCGGCGTCGCGCCCCAGGTGCGGCCCATGGCCCCGTACCAGTCGGCGAGGATCAGCCCGTCGCCGGTCATGAGCGTCACCCCGAAGAAGGCGTGCGACGCCATGGTCGCGAAGAGGGTGACGATGCGCAGCGGGTAGGGGAAGCGGTAGGGCACGGGGTCGATGCCGATCATCGAGAGGCTGAACAGGTAGCCCGAGATGAGGAAGTGGATGATCATCCACTGGTGGCCGAGGTGCTCCTCGGCGGCCCAGCCCGCGATCGGCGTGAAGTAGAACACCCACAGCGAGCCCGCGAAGATCACGGCGGCCACCGCGGGGTGGGTGATGAACTTCGAGAACGGGGTCTGCACGCCCCACATGATCCACTCGCGGCCGCCCCAGGATCCGTCCCGGCGCTTCTCGACCGCGCGCAGCGCGAGCGTGACCGGGGCGCCGAGGACGAGCACGAGCGGGATCAGCATCGTGAGCATCATGTGCGCGAGCATGTGCTGGCTGAAGAGGTACTGCTCGTAGGCGTTCAGGGCGCCGTTGGTCGTGTAGAAGAGCATGAGGAGCCCGGCGGTCCACGCGATGGTGCGGCCGATGGGCCAGCGGTCGCCGCGCCGGTGCAGGCGGATCGCGCCCGCCAGGTAGAGCGCGATGCCGAAGGCGCACACGAGCGCCCAGGCGAGGTCGAACCGCCACTCCGTGAGGTAGCTCATCGAGGTGAGCTCGGGCGGCAGCGGATCGCCGGTCAGCCACTCGGCCGGCGAGACCGTGAAGTCGCCGGTCTCCCGGGCCGAGTCGAGCGCCACCGGGGTCGCCGTGCGGCCGAGCGCGCCGGCGAGGCCGCTCGCGACGCCCATCACCGCGAGCTCCACGACGACGAGCCACGCGAAGACCCGCCCGCCGCGCTCGCCCGCGATGCGGGGGATCGCCCAGCGCCGCCACACGACGCCGAAGACGCCGAGTGCGATGATCGCGACCGCCTTCAGCACGACGATGCGCCCGTAGCCAGTGCCGAAGAGCGCGTCGAGGCCGCCGATGCGCTGCGCTGCGCTCACGATGCCCGAGGAGGCGACCCCGATGAAGGCGAGGAGGGCGAGCGTGCTGTAGCGGCCGACGACGACCGCCAGCCGGGGCCGGTCCACGGCCTTCGCGAGCAGCACCACGGTGACGAGGCCGCCCAGCCAGACCGCGGCGCCGACGAGGTGCACGAGCAGCGAGTTCACCGCGAGGGAGTGCCCCGAGGCCCCCGCGGCATGGCCCTGCAGCGCGAGGGGCAGCACCGTGGCGAGCGCGGCGGCGAGCGCGAGCAGCACCCAGCGGCGGTCGCGCACCGCGAAGCACAGCACGGTGGTCATGGCCGCGAGCATGAGCTGCAGCAGCCAGAGCCTGCCGAGCTCGATCTCGGTGACGAACTGGCCGAGGCCGGCGCCGAAGGCCGCGTCGCCCGAGAAGGAGAGGCCGGTCACGTCGATGTAGGTGAGCACCAGCGTGGCCGCGCTCGCCACGGTCACGATCGCGGCGCTCGCCGCAGCGAGGTCCATCGCGAGGCGCCCCTCGGGGCGGGTGGTGTCGAGCGCCCAGAGCACCATGACGAGCGAGCCGATGAGGCCCGCGAGTCCCAGATTCACGAGGGTGCGGGCCACCGGCAGACCGTAGCGCACCACGGCCCCCGGGTCGAGCAGCGCGCGCTCGTCGGCCGCGCCGCCGATGGCGAGCCCCGCCACGAGCGCCACGAGGGTGACCGCGAGCAGCACGGCGGGCGCGAGAACGCGAAGGGACCTGGGCATGGTGCCTCTAGCCTACGGCCCCCCGTCGGACGCCTTTCTCGGAGCGTCCGCGTTCAGGGCCGGCCACACCTCGCCTGCGAGATCCCGTCACATACCGGTCGGCGCTTCCCCCGTCTGCCAAACCATGACCAACTCGACACTCTGAAAGAGCACGGCATCCCCTTGAGGCAGGGTCTTGGCGATGTAGCGCCCGATGACAATCCACGGCTCACGATCGGAATCAGGGTAGAAATGGGTGGCCCGCAGATTCGCGGTGACGTGGTTCACCATCGAGCCTGGGGTCGAGATGACATTCGTGATCATGTGATGGGTATCGGAGAACCCGCCGAGCACGGCCTGACAGACCGACGCGAGTTCGTTCTTCTGCACCGGATCTGCTCCGGGGAGATGAAGCAGGCCGTCGGGAACAAAGAGCTCGGCGTATGCTTGCCAGTTCTTGGTGTCGAGTGCATTCGCAAACTCGGAGAACAGCAGTCCTGCGGTCAGGGAGTCCAACGCGCTCCCACGCGGAATCACTCCCGTCATCACTCTCTCCCTTCGACATCGCCCCAGGAACGCGAGCCGATCCAGTCGTCGAGAGAGGTGAGCGTCACGCCGAGTCCATCCGCCGTTGCCGCGGCCTCGGGGATGACCATCCCCTCCGGCCCGAGGGTCTCGAAGTAGTAGAACGACTCGGCGATGACCGTTCCGACTTCGGGCCCGAAGTTCTGCTGCAGCCCCTTCTCGAAGTCCGACACCTGCAGCGGGTAATAGCCGATCTCACGGCCGAGTGCCCGCGTGAACGAATCGGCGAGATCCGGACCGGTCAACGCTGCGGGTCCGCCGACCTCGATGCCGGTACCTGCGAGGTCGGGGCGATCCAGACAGGCCGCAGCCACCGCACCCACGTCCTCCACCGTGCACCAGCTCACGCGGAAGTCCGCCGGAAGCGGATAGGCCAGGGTCGACTGCTCCAGGATCGCGCCCGCGACCCAGGGTTCGCCGAGCACCTCATAGTAGAGCCTGGGCCGCAGGCTGATCATCGGCTGCCCGATCTCGTCCGCGATGTCGATGATCTGACGCTTCAGGTCGAGGTGCAGGTACTCCGTCGGCCAGGGCGGCACGATGCTCCCGGTGTTGAATATCACGAGCTCCACGTCCGCGGCCTTCGCCGATTCGAGCACGTTGCGCGCCCAGCGCAGCCCCGTCTCGCGGTCGAAGACAAGCGGCAGGTTGAACACCACCCGGTCCATACCTCGGCTTGCGGCCTCGACGCTCTCGCGGTTCCCGATGTCGCCCCCGACCGCGTGGATTCCGCGATCGGCCAACGCCCCGAGCTTCTCGGGCTCACGCAGCAGTGCGTGGACCGAGTGCCCCGTTCCCGCGAGCCGTCGCGCCATCGCGCCGCCCTGCACTCCTGTGGCCCCGTAGGTCAGAATCTCCATTGCTCTTTCCTCTCTCACTTCTTGACGTGCCTGGTGGCCTCTTCGGGCACGACGCCGATGTGAGCGCCGTACAGGCTGGTGTAGACCGCGACATGAGGGTCGGGCAAGAAGGCGGCCCGCGCCTCGGCGGTCCAGGAGAGCCGGGGCTCCGTGTCGAAGTTGATCTTGGCCTCGCGCACCTCGGTCACGGGGTTCTCGGGATAGGCCGGTGGCCGCTTGAGCCCCGGGTGAACCACCGCCGGCGACAGGCGCCATAGGTGTCCCTCGGTATCGGAGGCCTTGTCGGACCGATGATTGAACCACACCTCGTCGTAGTCGTTGCGGTGGGCGGGGGCGCCGTAGCTGCCGTTCGGAGCCGGCGTGTTGGGGAACGGTCGCGGAGCCTGGACCGTGAAGAGGAACTCGCGGTTCTCCCCCAGCAGGACCGCACCGCTCGGCGGAGGCAGGAAGCCTTGCGAGGTGCCCATACCGGGCACATCCCAGATGTTGAGCTTGTAGATCACCGGATCGCCCATCCAGCCGACGACATCGCGCAGCGGGTTGAACGGGAAGACGAGCTTCTCATACTCGCCACGCAGACGGACACGGACCTCTGTCTCCACCTCGATCTCCTCTGCAGACCACTCCTGCGGTGTGGGCAGCTGCATCAGGGTGTAGTCCATCGCGAAGGCGCTGAAGCCCACGCTGTCCCACAGCTCCTCGGCCGGGCGGACCGGCGCCCTGGTCTCGAAGATCATGACGGCGTTGTCGTCCGTCTTGGGGACCTCGCGGAACATCATCCCGACGGGGATGACGACGAAGTCGCCGGCCTCCACCTCCAGTGGGCCGAGCTCGGTCTCCAGTGTCATCTCGCCCTGGTGGTAGAAGCGGATCTGGTGGTGGTCGGCGTTCTTCTCGAGGAAGGGCATGGGCGCGCTGCGGCGCGAGAGCGAGACGACGATCCCATCACCCTCCAGGATCGGCATCGGCGCGCCCGCGGGATCATTCAAGTCGCTCGGAACCAGCGCGTTCGTATCCGCGCCGAGATTCATCAGATCGTCGCTCGACCACTCGGAAGGATGGCCGACATTGTGGCTGCGGTAGAGCATGGCCCAGTCGCCGAAGAATCCCTTCACCGTGTAGATCTCGTCCAGGTAGGGCGTGATGCCGGTCTGGGAGTGCGGCACTTTGCCTCGGCGGATGTTGGTGGTCATACGTCCTCCTTCGTCGGAACGGATCCCGGTCGACGGTCGTGCCGGGGAAGGTACGGCCACGATAGGAACCCGAAGCGGCGACTGGACGCGAACGAGACACGTTTTCTGCCAGGCAGAACGATCGGGGTATGTCGGTCGGCACCCCTCGAGGCTGCAGATACCCGCGCCTACGAAGAACTGGCCGGCACCGGGCTCGGCGAGTCCGCGCTACTCGCCGGTGTCCCGCGGCACCGTCGAGTAGCCGTACAGGAAGGTGCGGACGGCCAGCTCCACCTGTCGGGCCGAGTGCTCCTCCGTCACTCTGGGCTCGAACTCCGAACCCCAGGTCGAGCGGATCAGGGCGATGTAGTGCTCGGCCGCGGCATCCGGATCCGCGAGCCGGAGGAGTCCCTTCAGGGTGAGCGACGAGAAGTGCAGGGCGATCTGGCGATTCACACGCGCCGGGCCCACCTGGCGCCAGGTGTCGGCGACGTCGACCGAGACGTGGGCTGCATCGGCGTGGAGGTGCCGGACGAGCCCCCAGTGCGGGTGCTCCGGCGGCACCGACTCGCGAAGAGCCATCGCGCACGAGATCAACGCCGATTCGAGATCGTCAGGATCGGCCACCGCCCCGAGGATTCCGTCGATCGTCGCAATGTACGCGTGAGATGTGGCCGTCGCACTGATCTCTACGACGGCCGCGAACAGCGCGCTCTTGTCCTGGAAATGGTTGTAGACCGTCCTCGTCGACACGGACGCCGCCTGCGCGATGTCCTCGACCCTGGCCCGGGAGAATCCGTCTCTCGCGAAGACCTCGAGAGCGGCCGAGACGATCGCACTTCGCTTCAGTGCGGAGCCGCCATCCTGCCTTCGAATCTGCACCGCTTTCATAGTGAGGCAAGTATAGTCTCGCAATATTACGTGCAATCATTTACACTCATCACTGTAAATTAGAACAAGCGAAGCGAGCAACGAGGCTCCACCCGCACCTGGGCACAGCCTCGAGTCGCCGGGCAGCGCAGCCCGCCGAAGAGGTTTCCCCGGATTCCTCCCCGGTCGCAGCCGACGCGCATCCGTCTACTCATCGGGAAAGAGGTTCGTCATGCCGCATCGGGACTACACCGTCGAATCGGTGGACAACGCGATGGTGCTGCTGCTCATGCTCCGCCGTGACGGAGCGGTGCAGCTCTCGAGCGCGGCTCGCGAGCTCGGCGTCGCGAAGTCGACGGTTCACCGCCTGCTGGGCACGCTGCTCCGCCGCGGATTCGTCATCCAGGACATGCGGCGCCGCTACCTGGCCGGGCCGGCCCTCGGCGGCTTCGGATCGGCGGCGACGGCCTCGGAGCACATCCGCATCACCGCGGACCGGCACCTGCACGCCCTCAGCCGCATGCTCGACGAGACGACCCACCTGATGGTCAGAGAAGGCGGAACTGTGAGATTCCTGGACAGTGTCGAAGGTGAGAACCCGGTGCGCATCGGCTCGCGGGCAGGTGCGGTGCTCCCCGCCCACCTCACCTCGGGCGGCAAGGCAATGCTCGCCGCGCTCGCCCCGGAGGAGCTCGCGAGCGTTCTCAGCCGAGAACCCGCCGTGCCGCCCTCTGACCGGCTCAGGCCGATGCTCGCGGCCGTCCGAGCTATCGGATACGGCACCAACATGGGAGAGAGCGAGCGCGGGGTGGCCGCGGTCGGCGTCGCGATTCGCGACGGCGGATCCTGGCCCACCGCCGCGATCACCGTCTCGATGCCGAGCTTCCGCGCCTCCGCCCCCAGGGTTCGCGAGGCGGCGAGCGCTGTGCAGGAGATCGCGGCCAGACTGGAACGGGAGCTCGCCGAGCAGGTCGACTACTCGACCGCCGCCTGATCTGCAGATCATGCGCGGGCCCGGTCCACAGGGGTCCGGGCCCGCGCACCGAGGTCATTCGGGGACGCGGATGTCCCGCCAGGAGGCCGACATGCCCTGTCCGTGGGAGGATCGACTCTCGCCGTCCTCGACCGGCCTGACGGTGAAGATCCCCGTGCCCACCTTGACCGATGGGGGCATCGTCACTCCTTCGGCCTCGTGGACGACGGCGCCGTTCACCGACCAGATCACCTTACGCGCATCGGCGTCGAACTCGACCGAGCACCGTACGGACGCGCCGCGTTCGGCGCTCGGGACGTAGAGCGGATCCTGCACGACACGGGTGTACGGGCGCTCCACCCCCGGATAGGGGAGTTGCTCGTGGATCGCGAACGCCACATCGCCCGTTGTACAGACATCGAAGATCGCCCCCGAGACCATGTCCCCGACGACGAAGGCGGCGAAGCCATCGCGCACATCGTAAGGGGTGGCACCGATGGGATCGGCCGTGATCGTCGCTGAGAAGCCGACCGTCCCCGCGGCTGGGATCTGGAAGTCCTCCGTGGACAGGAGCAGGAACTTGCAGTTGTCCATGGGCTGGACAGCGTGGCTCTTTGTGAACTCGGCCACAGCCACCCGAAGCTCCCCGTCGTGCGCGACGATGGTCGCCGTCGGCTCCTCCGCGACATAGCTGCCGCCGTCGGGCAGCGGGAACTCGAGGTGGAACCACTTCGCCGGGTCGACGGCAGGGCCGAGATAGGGGTCGTACAGTCGCCCCGCTTGAGTTGTCATGTTGTCCGACCAGTCCTTCCTTACATCGAAGCGCCGACACCTCGTCGGGTTCACATCACTGAACGAGGCCGCAGCGGCGAACGCAACGGTTTCGAATGAATGTTCCGCACAGCAGACTGCTACTGGCTTTCACCGCACGGCAGTGATGGAGTCGCTGTGCTGGAGTCAAGACAAACGGCTCCCCTACCCTGAATGGCTCGGACTGCCGAGTCCCACAAAGGCAAAGGAGAAAATGAGATGAATGCCGCACCCTCGCTCTGGGAAGCCGCTCGGGTCGAGATGGAGGAGTATGCCTTCACCGCCGACGCCACCCTGCAACCGATCTGGGACGTTCCTTCGAAGGTGGCGATCAATGTCGCAGTGGCCAGCCGATCGAACTTCGGAACCGAAGCTGAGAAGCCGATTGACATCGAGGACTACATCGATGAGGCGAGCCGAGTGATCGAGGCAGGCGCCTGCGGTGTCCACATCGACTTCACCTGGGTCACGGACTCCCAGGGCCGCCGACTCGATCTCGATCTGCCGCCGACGGAGGCCTACAGTCTCGTCCTCGATCCGCTGAGGGAGCGTTTCGGCAACGACTTCGTGCCGAATCTGAATGTGCTCAACGGGAAATCGTTCGATGAGTGCCTCAGCCCTGTCACCTCAAAACTGGCCGAGGTAGCTCCTTGCGCAGCCGGCCACCCTGAAGCATTCGTGATACCCGCGGTCCGGACTATCCTGGACAATGGCGTCAGTCCGGAGATCGTCGTGCATTCCTCGGGCGAGATCGAGTTCGCGAAGAGGCGTCTCTTCGACACCGGTATCGTCAAGGCCGGCGACAGGACCAACTGGATCATCCTCTACGCGCTCCCGGTTGACGTCGGCCGTACCCTCATCTCGGGCGCGTATGTCACCGATGCCAAATCGATGGCGACTCATCTGATTCTGATGGTCGATCAGATCCGTCAGATCGACCCGAGCGCCTCTATCACTGTCTGCAACGCCGGGCGGGCTGGACTCTACATCACGACGCTCGCTCTCATGATGGGCCTGAACATCCGCGTGGGCCTGGAGGACAGCCTGTGGCGTCACCCGAACAGTGACGAGATGCTGACCAGCAACATCGAACTGTTCGAGCGCGCTCGAGACATCGCGGCGCAACTCGGTCGCACGCCCGCCACTGCGGACGAATACCGGGCCCAAATCGGGCTCCCGACCCGGGGTTGAACGTGGACGCCGAACCGATCAGGGAGTTGGTGGCGACCGCATCCCGTGTGCTGGCGGCTAATGATCAAGACGACTTCATCTGGGGGCACACTTCAATCCGCGACCCAGAGGGTCGAGGTGTCTGGATCAAGCATGCGGAATGGAGTCTCGCCGAGATCACCCCGGCGCGCGTGCATCTCGTCGATGCGGACGGCGATGTCGTGGAGGGCGACGGGACTCGTCACAGCGAGTACCCGATCCACACTGAGATCATGCGGGCGCGCCCCGACGTCGGGGCAGTGGTGCACACGCATCCGCCACATGCGGTAGCACTCGGCGCCACCGGGCAGCCTCTGCGCCCGGTCAGTCACGCGGCCAACTTCTTCGTTCCACCTGAGGTGCCACGGTTCACCGGAACAGCCGACCTGATCCTCACGCCAGAACTCGGATCGCAGGTGGCCGAGAATCTGGGGGCGAACCACGCGCTTCTCCTTGCGAATCACGGCATCGTCACCGTCGGCCCCGACGTGCAGACCGCTGTCGTCCGAGCCGTCGTCCTTGAGCAGGCCGCTAGACAACAATTGCTGACCCGTCAGATGGGCGGCTGGCCGGCGTGGTCGGATGAGGCAGAGTCCATCGCTAAGCGCGATCACATCTATAGTCCACGCGCCGTTCAGGCAGTATGGAACTATCTGGTCCGGAATCTCTAAGTCAAAACTGGGTAGATTGTCGATTCACTGGTCTCCCAGGCTTCAACTCGGATTGCGCCAAGAGCACAACCGATTGCGTGGTCGGAATCCTAATTTCGGCCAAGGACGAGGGCTTGCCCTCTGACCGAACTCGAACGTTCCTGCAGCGGACCCGTCGGCAGGTACGACAGTGGCGACAGTGGATCCGATAGTCGCCAGAGCGATCCTCCCAACCGCTCCTTGAATCGGCCTGGGTTTCGTTCCGTTCTTGAAGCAAGGATGGAACACGATGAACCAGAAGTATTCTCCCGAGATGCGTGATCGGGCGCTGCGGATGCTCGACGAGGCCAAGGCCTCCGGTGAGCACCCGAATCTGATGTCCGCGGTCCGACACGTCGCCGGCCTCCTCGGTATGAGTGCGGAGACGCTGCGGGTGTGGCATCGCCGCCGTGAGGTCGATGCCGGCGTGAAGCCCGGTGTCCCAAGCGATGTTGCTGAGGAGAATAAGCGGCTGCGCCGCGAGGTGGCCGAGCTTCGGAAGGCGAATGAGATCCTCAAGGCAGCGAGCGTGTTTTTCGCGAAGGAGCTCGACCGGCCCTGACCGAGATAATCCGCTTCATCGACGAGTATCGAGAGCGGTTCGGGGTCGAGCTCATCTGCCGGACGCTGCGCCCGGCCGTGCAGGGATTCCTCACGTCCCGCGGGTATCGCGCCGCGAAGACCCGCGTCGCCTCTGCCCGGCAGCTGCGTGACGAGCTGCTGGTGCCCGAGGTCGCCAGGCTGCATGCGGAGAACTACAGCGTCTATGGGCGACGGAAGATGCATGCGCTCTTGAAGCGGCAGGGGTGGGAGATCGGCCGCGACCAGACCGCGAGGCTCATGCGCCTGGCGGGAGTGCGCGGGGTGCGCAAGTCGAAGAAGGTGTTCACGACGAGGCCGGACAAGACGCAGGCCCTTCCGCGGGACCTCGTCCAGCGGCAGTTCCGCGCGGACGCGCCGCGGCGACTCTGGGTCGCAGACATCACGTATGTCGCCACCTGGGCGGGGTTCGCATACGTCGCGTTCGTCACCGACGTCTATTCACGGCGGATCGTGGGCTGGAACGTCGCCTCAACGCTGAAAGCGGAAGTGCTGCCGTTGCAGGCGCTGGACATGGCCGCCTGGGGTGCGGACGGTCCGCTAGATGGGCTCATCCATCACGCCGATCACGGGTCGAACTACATGTCGATGGTCTACACCGACCGGGTTGTCGAGCTTGGCGCAACACCCTCGACGGGAACCGTCGGGGACTCGTATGACGCCCTCGCCGAGGCGGTCAACAACCTCTACAAGACCGAACTAATCCGTCAACGCGGCCCCTGGAAGACCGTCGAGCAGGTCGAACCCGATCGACCCTGGCGGTCTCGATGAGTAGCATCTCTCCAACGAGCGCGAGCAGCACCCAGCGGCGGTCGCGCACCGCGAAGCACAGCACGGTGGTCATAGCCGCGAGCATGAGCTGCAGCAGCCAGAGCCTGCCGAGCTCGATCTCGGTGACGAACTGGCCGAGGCCGGCGCCGAAGGCCGCGTCGCCCGAGAAGGAGAGGCCGGTCACGTCGATGTAGGTGAGCACCAGCGTGGCCGCGCTCATAGGCCGCGGCGGTGCGGATCCCTGTGCGACGGGACCCGCACCGCGGCCTTCAGCTCGCCGAGAGCGCCCCCGGCAGCCAGGCGCCGCCGATCCGCGCATCCGCCGTCGCCTCCTCGGCGCGAGCGCGCTCGAAGAGCTCGTCGCGGGCGTCGGTCGCACGCCGGCGGATCGATTCGAGGTCGTCGCGCAGCAGCGCGCCGTCCCGCTTCACGACGTTGCCCGCGACGAGCACCGTGTCGACCATGCCGATGTTGCCGGAGTAGACGATCGCGCCCACGGGGTTGTTGAGCGGCGTGGTGCCGAGACCCGAGGTCGACAGCAGCACGAGGTCGGCCTGCTTCCCGACGGTCACGCTGCCGATGCGGTCGTCCAGCCCGGTGGCGATCGCGCCCCGCACCGTCGCGAACTCGAGCACGTCGCTGCAACGCAGCTTCACGCCGACCTGGCCGTCCGCGTTGTCGGTCGCGGCGTTGTCGAGCGCCCGCTGCAGCGAGATGGTGGTCTTCATCGCGTTGAACATGTCTCCCGAGGTCGAGGAGCAGACGTCGATCGACAGGCTCGGGCGGATCCCCGCCTCGAGCAGCCGGCCCGTCGCCGGCCAGCCGTGGCCCATCTGCGACTCGATGTCCGCCGAGACGCTCGCGGTGCCGCCGGTGTCGGCGATGATCCGCAGCTCCTCGTCCGAGAGCGTGTTGCAGTGCACATAGGTGACGTTCGGACCGGTCAGGCCGTGCTCCCGCATGAAGCGGACCGGGCCGCTCCTGCCCCACTCCCCGTCGCCGACGTGCACGGTGATGCGCACCCCGAGCTCGCGGGCGAGCTCCCAGTCGTCGAGGGTCGCCTGCCCGGGCGCGAACTGCGGGCCGCGGGCCGCGAAGGCGAGGGTGAGCAGGCCGCTCGTGTCGCTGCCCCCGAAGTGCTCGCGCTGGATGCGCAGCACGTCCCGGGTGTGGCGCACGTCGTTCGGCACCGCCCACATCGTGGCGCCGCCGCCGTGGGCGAAGACCGCCCGCAGCCCGGACTCCCTGAGCCCGGCGATGGCGGCGTCGGCGTGCGCGGGGGTCTCGAGGTTGTGGCTCCAGTCCACGAGCGTCGTCACGCCCGCGTTCAGTGCCTCGAGCGCGCCCAGGAGATTCGCGATCTCGGTGTCCTCTGGGCGGTAGTGCTTGCTCAGGCCGAAGTGGATGCCCGTGAAGTACTGGCCGAGCGTCCAGTCGGTCGCGAGGTGCCGCACGAGCGACTGCCAGGTGTGACGGTGGGTGTCGACGAAGCCGGGGATCAGGATCTTGCCGGCGGCGTCGATCTCCTCCGCATCGGCCACGGAGAGGCCCGGTCCGATCTCGGCGATCTCGCCGTCGACGACGAGCACGTCGGCCTCGGGAAGGTCGCCGAGCGCGGGATCCTGCGTCAGCACCTGCGCGCCGCGGATCACGGTCCTGCCGCGGTGGGGGTTCTGGGTCATGATGCACTCCTCGTGCGTCGGGGCCGGCGGCGACCACGGGGGCCGCCGCCGACCGCGGGGATCGGGGTCAGGGAAGCTCGCCGGCCAGGGCGGGGTTCGCCAGCAGGTCCTGCGCGACATTGCGCGAGAGGGCGTCGCGCAGCATCACGAAGCGGTGGGTGGTGCCCTGCGCGAGATCGCGGAACTGGCGCTCGAAGCGCTCCGTGCGCTCGATGCTCGAAGCGCCGATGTTGCGGAAGAGGTACTCCTCGGTCACCTCCCAGGCGAGGATCATCGCCTCGCGCGCGATGGCGGAGATGCGGTGGTCGTCGGCCTCGCGGTACTCGGCCTCCCCCACCGCGACCCGCTTGCAGAGCGCGAGGTGCTCGTCGGCGACCGCGAGGATCGCCGCGCGGGCCATGCGCAGCTTCGAGTAGGCGAGACCGTAGTAGCGCTGGTAGTCGGGGTCGTCGTGGCGCAGGTCGAACGGCGGATGCGAGACGCGCTTCTCGTCCATCTGGCGCGCGAACTCGTCGAGCGCGCTGAAGGCCCCGCCGACCGCGGCCGAGGCGATCGACATCTGGAAGATGACGAAGTGGCGGCCGGCGTAGAGCGGGTTGCCCGTGAGGTGCCAGCCCGGCGAGCCGTCGGGGTTGACGTAGTCGACCATGTTCGCATCCTCGATGAGCAGCTCGTGCGGGATCACGCCGCCGTCGAAGCGCACCGTGTTCGAACCCGTCGAGCGCAGGCCGAGGGTGCGGCCCCAGTCGTCGTCGATGGTCCAGGAGTCGCGCGGCGCGATGATGATGCCGTATCGCGGCGAGCCGTCGGGATTCTCCCCCTCGAGCACGGTCTGCCCCATGAAGTAGGTCGAGTGGGGCAGGCCCGAGCAGTACTGCACGGTGCCGTCGATCCGCCAGCCGTCGTCGACCTTCTTCGCGGTGAGGGTGGGCAGGTAGTTGGCCGCGGCCCGGAAGTCGCCCGCTCCGAAGACCATGTCCTGCGCGGCCTCGGGGAACCACGAGCCGATCTGCAGCGCGTGGTTCGCGGTCAGCGCGAAGCTCCAGCCGGTGCTCATGTCGCCCCGGGCGATCTCCATGACCACGCGCATGAAGTTGCGCGGCGTCTCCTCGAAGCCGCCGTAGCGGGTGGGCACGTAGAGCCGGTAGAGGTCGTTCTCGATGAACTTCTCGCGCAGCGCGACGGGGAAGGTCGTGAGATCCTCCGACTCCTGCGAGTGCTCGCGGATCAGCGGGATCAGCGCGCGGGCGCGCCGCACCAGTTCGTCGGCGCCCGGGTAGTCTTCCGGGCGGCGCTCGTCGATGGACCGTGCCGGGGCGGTCAGGGTCGTGGTCTCCATGGTTCTCCTCCTCGAGTCGGTGGGCGCGCCTCGGAAGGGCGGGGGCCGGTCGCGAGGACCGATCCACCTGTTCAGCCGAGGTGCACACCCCATGCTTCGCGAGTTCGCGACGGCGGGCTATCGCAGGTCTGCCCGGCATTTTCGACTATCTGCACCGTTCGCCCCCGACCGTTGAGCTTCCCGATCGGGGCTGCTTAGCTTCATCGTGTAGGAATGTAGGCCGACGACCGCAGCCGTCCGGAGCGCGGATCCCGGCCGTCGCGATGAATCGTTGACCCGGCGAAGGGGCCGCAGATGAACACGAGGGATCAGCTTCTGAGTCTTCTGTCCGACTCCGTCCCGGAGCTCCGGGGCGACACGTCGAGCGACAGCTGGCCGCGACGCGTCAACACGGGGGTCGCGCTCGGCTTCGGCTTCGACTTCGGCGATCGCTCCGCCTTCATGGGCTCCATCAACGCGTTCTCGGCGGTCGGCTTCCGCATCTTCAGCGTGACCTGCGATTCGCACCTCGTCTTCCGCGAGCGCGCGCACCTGGTCGAGGACTCGCACTACCTGCTCTCGCTGCAGGTGTCCGGGCGCAAGTCGGTGGAGCAGCGCGGACGGGTCGCGACCATCGGGGCCGGGGAGTTCACCCTCTACGACTCCACCGCTCCGGTCGCCCTCCGCGTCGGGGACGACTACCGGTCGATCAACATCCGGTTCCCGAAGCGCGATCTCGCCCCGCAAGATCGACGGCTGCTCGACGAGCTCACCGTCGAGACCGCGTCCGTGCGCGACGGCATCGCCCCGGTCGTCTGGACGACGCTGCTCGGCCTGCGGCAGTGCTCGGATCAGATCGCCCCGTACGCCGACCTGCGGCACAGCCTGATAGAGATGATGGTGCTGATGATGAAATCGCGGCGCACGAACGATGCGGATCGTGCCCGGCCCGATTCCAAGCTCGATGCGATCAAGCGGTTCATCCGGGACCACCTCTCCGACCCCGAGCTCTCGGTCGAGGCGGTGGCGCAGGCGAACTACCTGTCGGTGCGCAGCGTGCACAAGCTCTTCGCGGAGGCCGGCGACACCCCCGCGGCGTGGATCAGGGAGCAGCGCCTGCGGGAGGCGAAGCGCATCCTCTCCGACTCTGCGAGCGGCCTCTCCATCACCGAGTCCGCGCAGCGCTGCGGCTTCAGCAGCATCGCGCAGTTCTCGTACATCTTCAAGCAGTCCACCGGGATGACGCCGACCGCCTACCGCGCGTCCCAGCGGGCGGACTGAGGGCTCCGCTCTCCCGGATCAGCCCTCGAGGCGGATCATCCGCAGCCGCCAGCGCTCGGGGCCCTTGGCGAGGTACGTGACCTCGAAGAGGCTCGGGGCCCGCTCGGCGAGCTGGTGCAGCAGCGGCACCGGGTCGTGGGTGGCCGAGAGCACGATGCCGAAGCCCGGGCGCAGGCTGTCGAGCATGCCGAAGATCGCCGCGTGCCGCACCGCGTGCGGGATGGTCTGCACGTCGACCTCGGGCAGGTCCTCGTCGTGGCCGCCGCAGGCGCAGCCGGTGCTCGCGGGCGCCGCCGCCTCCTCGCGACTGCGGTGGATCTCGACCTTCTCCATGACGCCTCCCTCTCGAGCGAATCATTTACTACACTAAACCATGTGGAAAACATCGCGAAAGCGGATCGCCCCGCCGCGGATCGTCCGGCCCCGCCCGCGCACCGACGGTCCTCGACCGGTCGCGTGCACTCGCCGACCCGCGAGGCCCTGCTGCACCTGATCGAGGCGCAGGGCGCGCCGACCTCGATCGCGTCGCTCGCGCGGGCGACCGGGTGGCACGACAACACGATCCGCGGGCACGTCACCGCGCTCTGGGAGGACGGCTACCTGGATCGCACCCGCGAGCAGCGCGACGCGAAGGGGCGCCCCTCCTGGCTGTGGAGCGCGAAGCGCCGCGACGCCGCGACGCCCTACGCCGAGCTCGCGGGGGTGCTGGCGGAGTCGCTCGCGCGGGTGAGCCGGGACCCGGCGCGCGACGCCCGCGAGGCCGGCCGCTCCTGGGGCCTCGCCCTCGGTGCGCAGCTGCCCGCGGCGCGCACCCGGCAGGAGGCCGAGCGCGCGGTCGTCGAGGCGATGCGGGATCAGGGCTTCGCGCCCGCGCCCGCGCCCGCACCCGCAGACGCACCCGGCTCTCCCGAGGTCGACGCATCGGCAGCCGGCGCCCTCGTGCTGCGCCAGTGCCCCCTCGTCGAGGCGGCCGCGAAGCACCCGGACGTCGTCTGCGCGGTGCACCTGGGCATGGTCGCGGGCGTGCTCGAGGCCGTGGGCGCGCGCGACGGCGGATCCGTCCTGCTCCCCTTCACCGCCCCCGGACAGTGCACGCTGCGGCTGCGGATCGCCGCATGAGCGCCGACGCCGCCCCCGTGCAGGCCACCGGCACCCGGCGACGCCCCTCGCTGCGGCTGCTCTGGATGCTGCCGGCGGGCCTCTGCCTGCTCGGGGGGCTCGACGCGGCCCTGCTGCTGCTCGGCCTGCCCGCGCCGATCTCCGTCTCCCGGCTGGCCGAGACCCACGGCATGCTGCTCGTGCTCGGCTTCGTCGCCACGCTCATCTCCCTCGAGCGCGCGACCGCGCTGCGCCGCTGGTACGGCTACGCCGCGCCCGCCCTGCTCGGGCTCGCGGGGCTGCTCATGCTCTTCGACGCGGTGCCGCTCCTCGTCGCGAAGATCGCGCTCATCGCGGGCACGGCGGCGCTCACCCTCCTCTACATCCCGCTCTGGCTGCGTCGCTACGACGCCCAGCTGCTCGTGCAGATGCTCGCGGCGGGCCTCGGGCTCGCCGCAGCGATCCTCTGGACGGCCGGCACGGCCATGCCCCTCATCACCCCCTGGCTGCTCTGCTTCCTCGTGCTCACGATCGCCGCCGAGCGGGTGGAGCTCGCCTCGATCGCCATGGGCCCGCGAGCGGGCACCCGCCTGCTCGTGCACGCCTGCCTCGTGGTCGTGGCCCTGCTGATCCTCCTCGCGAACGCGCAGATCGGGGCGATCGCGCTGGGCGCGGCCCTCCTCGCGCTCGTGGTGTGGCTCGTGCGGCACGACGTCGCGCGCCGCACCATCCACGCCGCGGGCGCGACCCGCTTCATGGCGGCCTGCATGCTCGGCGGCTACTTCTGGCTCGCCGTGGCCGGCGCCACGCTGCTCTTCGGATTCCCCGCCTCGCAGCGCGCCTACGACACCGTGACCCACGCCGTGCTGCTCGGCTTCGTGATGTCGATGATCATGGCGCACGCGACGACGATCCTGCCCGCGATCCTGCACATCTCGCTGCCGTACCGCGCGGCCTTCTGGGCGCCCGCGGCGCTGCTGCACGCGAGCCTCGTGGTGCGCATCTGGATCGGCGACGGCCTCGGCGTCCCCCTCGCCTTCACCCTGGGCGGCGCGATGGGGGTCGCGGCCCTCCTGCTCTTCGTGCTGACGGCCCTCGGCAGCGCGATCGCGGGGCCGCCGAAGCGCGGGGCGAAGGCCCCCGATGCCTGAGCGAGCGCACCTCCCGACGGGGGCGAAGGCGCCGACCCGCGGCTTCCAGCCGCTGCGCGACCTGCCGACCCTCGTGTGGCTGCTGCTGCTCATCGCCGCGGCCCTGTTCCACCGCTTCCTGCCCGCCCCGGGCTGGCTGCTGCTGCACCTGCTCTTCCTCGGCGCGATCACCCACGCGATCCTCGTCTGGAGCCAGCACTTCAGCTTCGCCCTCACCCGCACACCGCACACGGCCGCCGACCGGCGGAACCAGAACCTGCGCCTCGCGCTCGCGAACGCGGGCGCGGTGCTCGTGGTGCTCGGCGTGCCCCTGGCCGTCTGGCCCCTCACCATCGCCGGCACCGCGCTGCTCATCGCCGCAGTCGTCTGGCACCTCGTCAGCATCGCGAGACGTCTGCGCCGCGCGCTGCCGGGCCGCTTCACCCGCACGGTGCACTACTACGTCGCCTCGGCGGCCTTCCTGCCCTTCGGCGCGGCGATCGGCGCCTGGCTCGCGGGCCCCGGCGATCCCGACGGGCGCCTCGTGCTCGCGCACGCGATCATCAACGTGCTCGGCTGGATCGGGACCACCGTCGCCGGCACCCTCGTCACGCTGTGGCCGACCATGCTGCGCACCCGCGCCGACGACCGAGCGGCGGGCCACGCCGTCGTCGCCCTGCCGGTGCTCGCGGCGGCGGTAGCGGTCGCGGCGGTCGGCGCCGCGGCGGGCCTCGTCCCGCTCGTGGTGCTCGGCCTCGCGGGGTACGCCGCGGGGCTCGGGGCATCGCGGTGTCGCTCGTCACCGCCGCGCGGCACGCGCCGCCGCGCAGCTTCGCCACGCTCTCGGCGGGCGCCGCGCTGCTGTGGTGGATCGGCTGCATCGTCGCCCTCACCGCGCAGACCGGGATCGCGTGGGCGAGCGGATCCCCCCTCGCAACCCTGCGGCAGGCGATCGACGGCGTCGCCCCCTTCCTCGCGGCCGGCTTCGCCGCGCAGGTGCTCATCGGCGCGCTCAGCTACCTCGCCCCCGTGTCGATCGGCGGCGGGCCGGTGCCCGTGCGCGCGGGCGAGGGCACGCTCGACCGGTTCGGCCCGCTGCGCGTCACGACGGCGAACGCCGCGCTGCTCGTGTGCGCCCTGCCCGTGACGAGCCTCGTGCGGGTCGCCGCCTCGGGGCTCTACCTCGTCGCGATGGCCTCGTTCATCCCGCTGCTGATCCTCGCCATCGCGCGGCAGTCGCGCGCGAAGCGGGCTGCGGCGCTTGCGACACCCGCCGCGGCCCCCGACGGCGAGCGCCGTCGAGGCCCCGTCTCCCCCACGGGCGAGCACCCGCCGGGACGGCGCGCCGGGCAGCTCGTCGCCGGGCTCCTCGCGGTGGTGCTGGTGGCGGTCGGGTTCTCCGCGGCGGATCCCGGGGCCGTCGGCGGGCCCGGCTGGGCGGCGAGCGCGGTCGGCGCGAGCGGCTCCGGTGCCGGCACCGCGCCGGACGCCGCGAACGCGCCCGTCCAGACCGTGCGCGTGACCGCCGCCGACATGCGCTTCACCCCGAGCCGCATCGAGGTGCCGGCGGGCACGCGGCTCGTCATCGAGCTCGAGAACACCGACGAGACCCAGGTGCACGACCTCGTGCTCGCGAACGGGGCCAGGGGGACTCGGCTCGCGCCGGGCGCGAGCGAGACCATCGACGCCGGCGTCATCACCGCCGATGTCGATGGCTGGTGCTCGATCGTGGGCCACCGCCAGATGGGCATGACGCTGGAGATCGTCGCGGTGGGGGCGGATCCGGATGCCGGGGCGTCCGGCGGGCACGAGGGCCACGGCGCCGCGGGCGGGGCCGGATCCGCCGCCGAGGGCAGCGCCGCCGACCTCGTCGATCTCTCGCGCGAGCCCTCGGCGGGCTTCTCACCGTACGGGGCCGTGCTCGATCCGCTGCCCCTCACCGACGACCCCGTGACGCACCGGATCGAGCTGCCCGTGACCGAGCAGGTGAGGGAGGTCGCGCCCGGCGTGCGTCAGCGGCTCTGGACCTTCGGCGGATCCGCCCCCGGTCCCGTGCTGCACGGCCGCGTGGGCGACACCTTCGAGATCACGCTCGTGAACGACGGCACGATCGGGCACTCGATCGACTTCCACGCCGGGGCGCTCGCGCCCGACGAGCCCATGCGCACCATCGCGCCGGGCGAGTCGCTCACCTACACCTTCACCGCGACGCGGGCCGGCATCTGGATGTACCACTGCTCGACCATGCCCATGTCGGCGCACATCGCGAACGGCATGTACGGCGCGGTGATCATCGAGCCGGAGGAGCTGCCGGCCGTCGACCGCAGCTACGTGCTCGTGCAGGGCGAGTACTACCTCGGCCCGCAGGACGGGGAGGTCGACACCGAGCGCCTCGCCGCCGAGCGTCCCGACCTCGTGACGTTCAACGGCTACGCGGCGCAGTACGACCACGCTCCCCTGCCGGCCGTCGTCGGCGAGCGGGTGCGCGTCTGGGTGCTGGACGCGGGGCCGAACCGGGCGACGAGCTTCCACGTGGTGGGCGGCCAGTTCGACACGGTGTGGGCGGAGGGGCGCTATCTGATCGGCAGCGCCGCCGGTCCCGCCGTCGGCACCGGATCGCAGGCGCTCGCCCTGCAGCCGGCGCAGGGCGGCTTCGTCGAGCTCGTCTTCCCCGAGGCGGGGCACTACCCCTTCGTGTCGCATGTCATGATCGTCGCGGAGCGCGGGGCCCACGGCCTCTTCGCCGTCACCGGGTGACCCTGGTCCGCAGAGACCAGCGCCCCTTCATGGAGTTGTCACTTTGCTGCTCCATTTAGCGACTTGGTGCAGCAAAGTGACAACTGTTTTCGAGGGCACGGGCGAAAGTGCGCCCGGAAACGCGAAACCCCCGACCATCGGCCGGGGGTTTCGCGAAACGTCAGTGAATTACTTGACGGCGGCCTTCAGCTTGCTGCCGACCGAGACCTTCACGCGCTTGCCCGCGGGGATCTTGATGGTCTCGCCGGTACGGGGGTTGCGGCCCGTACGCGCAGCGGTCGCGGCGGTCTCGAACGAGAGCCAGCCGGGGATCGAGACCTTGCCGCCCTTGCCAACGGTCTCCGACACGGCGGCGAACAGGCCGTCGATCACGCTGGAGACGGTCGCCTGGCTCTGGCCGGTCTCGGCAGCGATCTTGGCGACGAGTTCAGTCTTGTTCAGTGACATCTTCTGTCCTCCCAGGGCGGGCGTCTGAGCCGGTGCCCCTGATGTTCAGGTGATCCCCGAGACAACGGGGCTCGATCGGTTGATCGCGTACGAATCTACCCCATAACGAGCAGATAACGGCGAAATCACGCGGGTTTTCGAGCGCGTTTCATCCTCAATGCATTCCTCGACGCGAAAAACCGGGTGCGGATCCTGCGATCCGCACCCGGTTCGGCACGAGACGACGGCGGGCGGCGCCCGGTCAGAGCAGCCTCGAGCGGATCAGGAACCGCTGTCCCTCGGGTGCCTCGAGCGAGAAGCCGGAGCCCCGCCCGGGGACCGCATCGACGGTGAGGTGGGTATGCGACCACACCCCGAACTGCTCGCGCGACATCCAGAAACCGATCTCGCGGGGCCGCCCCTCGCCCTCGCCGGGCAGCGGCGGGAGCTCGAGCGTGCCCAGCAGCACGTCCTGGCCGCCCGTCCTGAACTGCCCCTCCCGGTAGCACATCGGCGCGCTGCCGTCGCAGCAGCCCCCCGACTGATGGAACATGAGCGGCCCGTGCAGGGCCCACAGCTTCTCGATCAGTTCCAGAGCCGTGGGGGTGAAGCTGAGCCGGCTCTCGGATTCCCCCTCCACCTCCGGCCGCGCGTCGACGCAGCCGGGGGGAGCCTCCCACCCCGTCTCGGGCGCCGGGAGATCGCAGCTCGTATCCGTCGTCTCGTTCATCGCTCTCACCCCTCTGTAAGAACCGTCGCTTCCAGACTACGCTCGCCGGGCGGCGGAGCCCCGGCCGCGTCGACGACCGGGGCCCGCGCGCCCTCGGGGCTCTTTAGAAGAAGCCGAGCGCGCTCTCGCTGTAGCTGACCAGCAGGTTCTTGGTCTGCTGGTAGTGGTCGAGCATCATCAGGTGGTTCTCCCGCCCGATGCCGCTCGACTTGTAGCCGCCGAAGGCGGCGTGCGCCGGGTAGTTGTGGTAGTTGTTCACCCACACGCGGCCGGCCTCGATCGCCCGGCCGGCACGATAGGCGATGTTCCCGTTGCGGCTCCAGACGCCGGCCCCGAGACCGTAGAGCGTGTCGTTCGCGATGCGGATCGCGTCGTCGAAGTCGGTGAAGGTCGTCGCCGAGACCACCGGCCCGAAGATCTCCTCCTGGAAGATGCGCATCGAGTTGTCGCCGCGGAAGATGGTCGGCTGGATGTAGAAGCCCTCGGCGAACTCGCCTCCGAGGTCGTGCACCTCACCGCCCGTGAGCACCTGGGCGCCCTCCTGGCGGCCGATGTCGAGGTACGACCTGATCTTCTCGAACTGGTCGTTCGACGCCTGCGCGCCCACCATGGTGTCGGTGTCGAGCGGGTTGCCGCGGGTGATGCGCTCGGTGCGCGCCACGACCGCGTCGAGGAAGTCGCCTGCGATCGACTCCTGGATGAGCGCCCGCGAGGGGCAGGTGCAGACCTCGCCCTGGTTGAGGGCGAACATGGCGAAGCCCTCCTGCGCCTTGTCCCAGTAGGCGTCGTCCTGCGCCATGACGTCCTCGAAGAACAGGTTCGGGCTCTTGCCGCCGAGCTCGAGGGTGACGGGGATGATGTTCTCGGAGGCGTACTGCATGATCAGGCGGCCCGTCGTGGTCTCGCCCGTGAACGCGATCTTGCGGATGCGCTTGTTCGAGGCGAGCGGCGCGCCGGCCTCGGCGCCGAAGCCGTTGACGATGTTGACGACGCCCGCGGGGAGCAGGTCCCCGATGAGCTCGAAGAGCACCATGATCGAGGCCGGGGTCTGCTCGGCCGGCTTGATGACGACCGCGTTGCCCGCGGCGAGCGCCGGCGCGAGCTTCCAGGTCGCCATGAGGATCGGGAAGTTCCACGGGATGATCTGGCCGACGACCCCGAGCGGCTCGTGGAAGTGGTAGGCGACGGTGTCGTCGTCGATCTGCGAGATGCCGCCCTCCTGCGCGCGGATCGCGCCGGCGAAGTAGCGGAAGTGGTCGATCGCGAGCGGGAGGTCGGCGTTCAGCGTCTCGCGCACCGCCTTGCCGTTGTCCCAGGTCTCCGCGACCGCGAGCAGCTCGAGATTCTGCTCCATGCGATCGGCGATCTTGTTCAGGATCTCCGCGCGCTGGGCGGGGCTGGTCTTCCCCCAGGCGGGCGCCGCGGCGTGGGCGGCGTCGAGCGCCGCCTCGATGTCCTCGGCGGTGCCGCGCGCGATCTCGCAGAACGCCTTGCCCGTCACCGGGGTGACGTTCTCGAAGTACTGCCCCTTCACCGGCGGGACCCACTGCCCCCCGATGTAGTGCTCGTAGCGGCTCTTGAATGTCACCAGCGAGTCGGGCTGGCCCGGGGCGGCGTACACGGTCATAGTGCGTCTCCTTCGACGTCGGTCCGAACGGCCGGGCCGCGTGATGGCCCGGTGCGCTCAGGCTAGGCCGGGCACCGTTGCACCGACGTTGCACGCCTGCCGATCCCGCCGAGAGCACCCGTCGGGGGTGAGAGCACCCCTGGGAGTCGATTCCCGACGGATGCTCTCACCCCCGACGGGTGCTCTCGACAGAGGACAGCGCCTGCAGCTTCGCAACGACGCGGGCGCGCTTCGGGCTCAGCGGCGGCAGCACCTGCAGCAGCGTCTCCCAGACCTCCCGATCCTCGGCCGCCCAGTTCGCCGCGTACTCGAAGAGCGGATCGGCTGCCGCCGACTGCAGCAGCGACTCGCGCAGCGTCGCGTCGACCTCGCGCCGCAGCCGCTCGGTGCTCGGGGCGTCGGAGGCCGGCAGCACGGGCCCCTGGTAGGCGGCGAGCGCCAGGCGGTGGGCGCCGCGCCCGAGCGCGTCGAGCGCTTCGAGCGCGTCGACGCGCAGCCCGCGATCGAGGCGGTACGGGCGCGACAGCAGCCTGGTGCCCGTGTCGTGCTGGTCGAGCCACCGGCGCAATCGCACCATCTCCGCCCGCAGGGTCTGCTCCGAGTCGGCCGCGTCGTACACCTCCTCCGCGAGGGCCGCGGCGCTGAGCCCCTGCGGGGCCTGCGCGAGGGCGAGCAGGATCTCGGCATGGCGCCCGCCGAGCGGCAGCACCCCGGCCGCGCACTCGAGCAGCGCGGGATCCCGGCCGAGCACGACCAGGCGCGGGTGCCTGGCGCGCTCGCGCTCCGGGGCGGCCCGCGTGCCGCCGGTCTCCGGGAGCCGCTTCGGCCTGGCGCTCTCGACGAGCCTGCGCAGCGATTCGACCTTCAGCTCGGCCTCGACCGCCGCCAGGGTCGCCTCCATGAGCGGGAGGACGTGAGGAGAGGCCGCGGCGTCGCCCCCGGTCACGTCGATGACTCCGATGATCGAGCCGCTGACGGGGTCGTGCACGGGGGCCGCGGTGCAGCTCCACTGGTGGACGAAGCGGTTGTAGTGCTCCGCGCCCAGCACCTGGATCGCGTGGTCGAGGGCCAGCGCGCTGCCCGGCGCGCTCGTGCCGACCGCGCGCTCCGACCAGTCCATGCCGGCGCGGAAGCCCATGTCCTCGGCGCGCGAGCGCAGCCCCGTGTCCCCGTCGACCCAGAGCAGGCGCCCGGCGGCGTCTCCGACCGCGACGATGAAGCCCGACTCGCTCGCCTCCTCGAAGAGCAGGCGCTGCAGCACCGGCAGCACCCGGCCGATCGGATGCGTGCGGCGCAGTTCCTGCAACTCCTCGTCGTCGAGGATGGGACGATCGGGCACCCGATTCGGGTCGACGGTGTCCCGTCGCGAGCGGAGCCACGACTCGTAGACGACCGGTCGCAGCTCGGCCGCGAACCTCCCGAGCAGCTCGGGGTCGTCGCCGGGACCCGTGGTGAACCGCTCGTGCGCGCGGGCGAGCATCAGCCTGCGCTCGCGCACGGACTCCCCGCGGCGCAGAGCCTGCCACGTACTCACCTGGACCACCTCCTCGCGGTCTCCAGTACCTTCGAATCTAGTTCAGCCCGGCGATTTCGGCGAGGGGGTCGTCAGCCCTCGAGCCTGCGCAGCAGATATTCCCAGACCTTTTCCAGCGCCTTCGGCGAGTAGATCCGCTCCCGCTTCGCGAGCGCCTCGGCATCATCCGTCCACGACTCGATCCCGCCGTACCCCAGCGTGAGCAGCTGCTGCTGGCACGCCTCCTCCAGCAGCAGCGCCGTCACCGTCGCCGTCTCAAGGTCCGGGCCCACCGCGACGATGCCGTGGTTCACGAGGAACACCGCGTTGCGATCCCCGAGCGCCCGGGCCACCCCCGCCCCCAGCTCGGCCGAACGGATCAGGTCCGTCGTGTCCTCGTATCGGGGCACCCCCGGCGGGGTGAACAGCGTCGCCTGATGGCTCACGGGCTTGAGCTCCGCCCCCGAGGCGGCGAGCGCCACCGCGTGCGGCGGGTGGATGTGCACCACCCCGCCCACATCCGGGCGGGCCGCGAGCACCTCCGTGTGGATCGGGTACTCGATATGCCGGTCCCCGAAGCCCTGGAGTACCTCCCCGTCGCGGGACACCAGCTGCACGTCCTCGGGGGTCACCTCGGACAGGCCGATCCCCGAGCGCTTCAGCCAGGCACCTCGCCCGTCCGGGTCTCGTACCGAGGCGTGCCCCCAGATGTAGTCGTCCAGGCCCGCCGCGCCCAGCACTCGGGACGACTGGGCGACAAGGGTCCTGATATCGCTGCTCACTGTGCTCTCCTCGTGTCTTCCCGCCATTGCGTTCAGTAGTTGATGTTGATCGTCTTCAGCTCGGTATACGACAGCAGCTCCTCCATGGACTCCTCGCGCCCCATCCCGGACGACTTCACGCCGCCGTAGGGCACGTTCAGGAACTGCTTCGAGGAGTCGTTCACCCACGTGAACCCCGCCTCGACCTCGTGCACCACCCGAAGCGCGCGCGAGATGTCCCGCGTCCACACGCTCGCCGTCAGACCGTAGTCCAGCGAGTTCGCGATCCCGAGCGCCTCCTCCTCCGTGTCGAAGGGGATGACCGAGAGCACCGGGCCGAAGATCTCCTCCTGCACGACGCGGCCGTCGAGCGGCAGACCCGTGATCACCGTCGGCGGCACGAACAGGCCGTCGCCGAGTGCCGGATCCGTCGGCTTCTCCCCGCCGACCACGATCGTGCCGCCCTCCTGGCGGGCGACCTCGATGTACCCCATCACGCTGTCGTAGTGGCGTTCGTGGATCACGGTGCCCTGCTGCGCCGCGGGATCGAGCGGATCGCCCAGACGGTGCCCCTCGAGCTTCCGGGCGATCCGCTCGACGAGCGCGTCGTGCACCGATCGGTGCACCAGCAGACGCGAGTTCGACCCGCACGACTGCCCCGACCAGGTGAAGTTCATCCCCGCGATCGCCCCCTGCGCCGCCTGCTCGAGATCCGCGTCGTCGAACACGATCATCGCGTTCTTCCCGCCCAGCTCGAGCGACACCCGCTTGAACCCCGACTCGGCCGCGGCCCGGGAGATCGCCGCGCCCGTCTGCTCCGAACCGATGAAGGCGATCTTGTGCACGTGCCGGTGCCGCACCAGAGTGTCCGCGAGCTCCCGCCCCTGCGCCGTCGCGACCTGCAGCACTCCCGCGGGGAACACGTCCCGCAGCAGCTCCCCCATCCTGAGCGCCGACAGCGGCGCCACCTCGGGGGCCTTCAGGATCGCGGGGCATCCGGCGAGGATCGCGGTGAACACCTTCGCCGCGAACATGAACGGGTGATTGAACGGCACGATCCGCAGCACCACCCCCACCGGCTCCCGCACCGTCAGATGCAGGCCCCGGCTCGCGGGGATCGTCGCGCCCTTGACCTCCATCGCGAGCCCCGCGAACAGCCGCATGTGGGCGAGTGCGAACCCGATGTCCTGGCGTGCATTCGCGAGGGTCGATCCGGCGTCGATCGCGTCGAGGAACGCGAGCTCCTCGCGATGCGCCTCGATGATGTCCGCGGCCCGGTTCACTGCGGCGACGCGCTCCGGCATCGGCGTCCGAGCCCACCCCTTCCGGGCCGCCCAGGCCGCCTCCGCGATCGCCTCCGCATCCGCCGCGTCGCCGTTCGGCACGGTCGCGATCGCATCCCGCGTGAACGGGCTGATCCGCTCGAACGCGCCGCCGTTCACCGCGCCGCGCAGCTCGCCGTCCACGAGGAAACGCCACTCCCGGTCGCGCACCGCATGATGACCACCCGCAACGTCGATCGGCTCATTCGCCATGATCCGTCATCCCTTCCGCAAATACAGACACAGATTCTTCGAGGTCCCGGCTACCAGGAGTAGCCGCGGGTCTCGGGCGGCGACCAGACACCCGCCTCGCGCAGCAGTTCGAGCACGGGGCGGAAGCCGCGCAACTCCTCGGGGCTCCACAGCGGGAAGTTGATGAGCACGTTGGTGGCGCCGGTGTTACGCTTCGCCGAGATGAGCGTCTCGGCGACCTGCTCGGGAGTGCCGATGAGCTGCAGCACGCCCTTGCCCGAGCCGAAGGCCATCATGGCCTCCTGCTCGCCCATCTGCTCGTACATCTCCTTCGCGGTGTGGATGCCGCCGAGCACGTCCGAGGCGATCTCGAAGGTGGCCTCCTTGTTCAGCGACTGGAGCAGACGATCGTAGATCTCCTCCGCCTCGCCGTCGCCGTCGCGCACGATCGCCATGGAGAAGGGGGTGGGCGCCACGTAGCGCTCGCCCCCGGTGAGCTCGGCGAGCTGCGCGTCGAGCCTGCGCAGCTGGTCCTCACCCGTGCCGAGGGTGACCAGCTGATCGCAGTACTTCGCGGCGAAGGCCGTGCCCGCCGGCGAGGCGCCCGCGTTCACGAGCAGCGGGTGCGGCTGCTGCACGGGCCGGGGCAGCTTGATCCGCCCCTTGACCTGGTAGAACTCGCCCTGGAAGTCGATCGGCTCCTGCTCCTTCCAGAGCGCGAGCACGATGTCGACGAACTCGGCGGCCATCTTGTAGCGCAGATCGTGCTCGACGAACTCCTCGCCGAACAGCGCGGCCTCGTCGGCGCTGAAGCCTGCCACGATGTTCCAGCCCCAGCGGCCGTCGCTGAAGGCGTCGACGGTGGCGCCCATGCGGGCCACGTGCGCCGGTCTGTGGTGCGTGGTGTGGAGGCTCGAGATCACGCCGATGTGCTTCGTCGCCGCGAGCAGCGCCATCGCGGTGAGCGTCGCGTGGTAGCCGGGCGACTGGTGCCCGCCGAGCTCCGCGGCGCGCTGGTGCCCGGACCAGTTGTCGGCGAGGAACATGGCGTCGAAGCCCGCCTCCTCCGCGGCCTGGGCAAGGGCGATCATGTTCTCGGCGGTGAAGGCCGGGCGCGTGCTCGCGGCCTCGTCCGAGAAGAGGAAGTTGGTCTTGCCGGTCGGGTAGAAGAACCCGAAGCTGAGCTCGTCGTGCTCGGTACGGCGCTGTTTCATGGTGTGCTCCTTCGCACTGATTCGGGCGGATCGGATCGTGAGTGCGGATCGGGCATCTCGACAGGCTCGATGACCGATCTGTTCACTCAGCCCTCGGACTGGGTGAACACCCGCGAGAACTCGTGCGCGTCCTCGCGCGAGTTCATGACCTCGATGAGCGTGGGGCGCGCCGAGGCGAAGGCTCGCTCCAGCGCGGCGCGCAGCTCGGCTGCGGTTTCGACCCGGCTCGCGTCGAGGCCGAGACTCTGCGCGAAGGCGGTGTGGTCGATCCCCGGATCGAGGAACTCCCAGCCGAACTCGGCCTCGGCGTCGACGAGCGGCGATCCCGCGACCTTCGCGAGGGCCCCGATGTCGCGCCAGCCACCGTTGTTCAGGATCACGTAGACGACCGGCACGTCGAACTGCGCGGCCGCGTAGATCGCGGTCGACGAGAACATGAAACCGCCGTCGCCGAGCATCGCGACGACGCGACGGTCGGGTCGGGCGAGCTGGATGCCGATCGCCGCCGGACCGCCCCACCCCTGCGCGCTGGCCTTGCTCGAGATGCCGAAGTAGGTGCTCGGATCGGAGATCGGCACGAGCTCTTCGACGAAGGGCTCACCGGAGGCGCAGTGGTTGACGATGATGGCACCCGCTGGCATTGCTCGCTCGACCTCCGTAGCGATCCGGCTGATCGCGAGCTCGTCGTCGTCGAAGCGGATGGTGCGGATCCGGGCGCTGCGCGCCTCTCGCCGCTCGTGCAGCGCGGTCGCGACCGCCAGGCGGGCCTTGCGGCGGCGCACGCCGATGGGCTTCACCTCCAGGCGCTCGCGCACCGCGTCCAGCGTCTCGGCCGGCATGCCGAGGATCGCGGCATCGGGGCGGATCTGGCGCGTGAGCGCGATGGGGTCGGGGGTCAGCACCACGGTCGTGGCGTCGCCGAACTCGATCGGCGCGGTCAGCCCCGACTCGGTGAGCTCGACGCCGATCAGCACGACGAGGTCGGCCTCGGCGACGGCCTTGCGATTGGCGCTGAGCTTGCCGATGAACTGCTCGTGGGTCGTGGGAAAGCCGAGGTCGGAGATCTTGTCCTCGCTCGCGACGCAGGCGCCCGTCGCCTCGGCGAGTGCGACGAGGCTTTGCACGGCGCCGTAGCGCTCGACCTCGCCGCCGGCGACGATCAACGGTCGCTCGGCGCCGCGCAGCAGATCGGCCAGCCGCTTCACCGCCTCCGGAGAGGCGACCGGGGCCGCCAGCAGCTCGGCAGGCACGACCTGCGGCGAGGTATCGGCGGTCCGCTCGAGCCAGACGTCCATGGGGAAGGCGAGATGCACGGGCCCGTAGGGCGGCGTGTTCGCGATCTGGAAGGCCCGCGCCAGCAGCTCGGGGATGCGCTCGGCGCTCGGCACCTCGCAGCTCCACTTCACGAACTGCTCGCTCATCTCGGTGACGGCCCGCGGCACGGCCGCGTACTGGTCCCGGCCCGAGAGCTCTCGGCTCGACGTGGTCGACGTGAAGACGAGCGGCACCTGCTCGGCCCAGGCCGTCGTGACCCCCATCATGGCGAGGGCCGTGCCCGAGGCGTGGTACACGTTGACGAAGGCGGCCGAGCCCTTCGCACGAGCGTAGCCGTTCGCGATGAGCGCGAGATTCGTCTCGTTGAGCGAGGAGATGTATCGGATGCTGTCCCGGTTGCGGTAGAACGCCTCCGCGAGCGGCAGCAGGCCGAGGCCCGCGACGTTGAAGGCGTCCTCGACACCGAGACGCGCAAGCGTGCGCACCAGCAGTTCGGCGCCGTTGACGGTCTCGGGCGTTTCGTTCATGGCGTCCTCTTCGTTCCTTCGGATGTGCGGCCCGGCGGTCGCGCCGGCCGGCGATGGCTCGAAGCTAATCGCGCCGCCGGTTGTGCCGAAACCAGATTCTGGACGACGGAATCGGGGGCCGCACCGGAGACCGCGCGACTCGCGCACGGGCGTCCGCGCCCGCGTCCGCGCCCGCACGGAGGTCGCCGGCCTACCGCCCTTCCGCCTCCTCGGCGAGCGCCTCGGCCCGCTGTCTCTCCAGCGCCTCGAGCAGGGCCTGCTGCGCGTCGAACAGCGCGTCGATCTTCGGCTGGTTCTGCACGATGAGCTCGAGCCGCGACTTGAAGGTGAGCAGCACGACCGCGCACTTGCGGCCCTCGACGGGCGTCACGGGGACCGAGACGGAGGCGATCGACCGCTCCACCTCCTCGTCGCAGACCGCGAAGCCGCGCCGGCGGGTCTGCTCCAGCTGGGCGACGAGCTCCGCGTAGTCGGCGTCGCCCAGCGCCGATCCGCTGAGCTCGGCGCTCTTGCTGCGGTACAGGCGTTCGAGCAGCTTCTGCGGCTCCGTCGCGAGCATCGCGCGCCCGGCGGAGCTCGAATGGGCCGGGTAGACGCGTCCGCTCCGATCCTCGAGGGCCGCCTTCCCCTCTCCGATCGTGGTCAGCACCCGGGTGTGCACGCCGATCCGCACCGCGAGGTTCACCACCTCGCCCGTCCGTCGCTGCAGTTCGTCGAGGATCGGCGCAGCCGTCTGCACGAGCTCCTGGTTCCGCTGCGAGGTCACGACGGGCGCGCTCAGTGCGGGGCCCGCGAGATACCGCTGGCGGTCGTCCTGCACGGCGAACCCCTGGTACACCAGCATCGCCATGATGCGATGCGCGGTCGAGCGCGCGACCTCGAGCCGCTCGGCGACGTCCATGATGCGCACCGCGCCGGAGTCGCGCAGCATGTGCAGCGCCCGGAGCGCATTGTCGATGGAGTCGATCGCGTACGGGGGCTTGCGATAGTCGATGCGGGTCTTCTTCATCGCGTCCGCGCCTCCTCGAACCTCATCGCGGAGCTCAGACGTCGCGTTTGCGACCCCTGCCCCTGGCCGCGCGGCGCACCGAGACCACGGCGACCGAGACCGCAGCGAGCAAGGCCACGCCGTTGAAGGCGTCGGTGATCCACTGCGCGCCTCCCAGCAGCTGAAGACCCTTGACGCCGGTCGCCAGCAGGAGGATCGCCAACACGGTGCCCCATACGTTGAATTTACCCGGCTTCAACTGGGTCGTTCCCAGGAACGCCGCCGCGAAGGCCGGAAGCAGGTAGGCGGGCCCGATGTCGGGACCGACGCTGCCGATCTTGCCCGCGAGGAACACGCCGGCGAGACCGGAGCCGAAGCCGGTGATCACGAAGGAGAGGAAGAGGTAGCGGTTCGTGCGCACGCCGGCGAGGAAGGCCGCGTCGGCGTTCGCGCCGGTCGCATAGAGCTTGCGGCCGAAGGGGGTGTGCTCGAGTGCGTACCACCCGGCGAACGCGATGATCAGCGCGTAGAGCACGATGATCGGGACGACCCCGAACAGCGAGAAGTTCGACATCTGCCGCAGCGCGTCCGGCACCGGGCCCCGGAAGGTCTGGCCCGACACCAGCCTCGTCGCCGCCAGCAGGATCGAGGTCATGCCCAGCGTCGCGATGAGGCTGTGGATCCTGATCACCGACACGAAGAAGCCGTTGATCACGCCGACGAGCGTGCTCAGCACGAGGGTGATGACCACCGAGACGAAGGGATCCATGCCGCCCACCGTCGAGAGCGTGGCCACGAGCACCGCGGCGAAGCCGAGGTTCTGGCCGATGGAGAGGTCGAATCCGCCGGCCGACAACGAGAAGAGCAGGCCGACGGCGACGATGATCGTCACCGCCTCGTTCGTGATGATGCCCGTGGCGGTCTGCGCGGTGAGGAAGGTCTGCGGCACCAGGATGCCGAAGATCGCGATCAGCGCGATCCAGATGTAGATGCCGCTGTACTTCATGAAGCCGCCCCGAGAGCGGCCGCGCTCGGGGCGCGCGGTCGCGGTGCCGGAGCCCTTCTCCGTCGAGGTCTGCTGCTGTGTCATGCTCCTGGAACTCCCGTGTTCGCTCCGACCATGGTGGCCTGGAGGAGGTTGTCTATGGTCAACGAGGGGCCGGCGAGCTCGGCCCCGATCCTGCCGTCGTTCATCACGATCACCCGGTCGGCGATCGCCACGAGCTCCTCGGCATCCGAGGAGGAGAACAGCACGGTCGTGCCGTTCGCCGCAGCCTCGCGCAGCGCGACGTAGATCGCGTGCTTCGCCCCGGAGTCGACGCCGTTCGTCGGCTCCTGCAGGAGCATGACCCGCGCCTTCGCTCGCAGCCACCGCGCGAGCACCACGCGCTGCTGGTTGCCGCCGCTGAGCGTCGACAGGAGGGTGCGGGAGGAGAAGCTCACCCGCATCAGCTCCAGCCACGGCACCACCTCCGCGTCCTCCCTGCGCTCGCTCAGCCAGCCGGCGGTGCCCGAGGTCAGACTGGGCAGCGTGATGTTCTCGCGCAGCGACCAGCCCTGGATCGAGCTCAGCCGCTTCCGATCGGCGGGTGCGAACGCGATCCCGGCGGCAATCGCGTCGCGCGGATCACGGATCTCGACCGGCTCGCCCTCGAGCAGGATCCGGCCGCTCTCGCGCTCGATCGCGCCGAAGAGCAGGAAGGGCAGATCTTCGTATCCCGACCCCAGCAGCCCGGCGAGGCCGACGATCTCTCCCCGATGCAGCGTGATGTCGGCGTGCGCGACCGAGGCGCCGCTGATGTCGCTCGCCTCGAGCACGACCGGGCGATCGAGGTGGGGCGAGCCCGGCTCGATGCCCTCGACGGCGCGCCCCACGATGAGGTGCACCAGGGAGTCGTGGTCGAGCTCGGCCACCTCGCGGTTCGCGATCAGCTCGCCGTCGCGCAGCACGGTCGCACGGTCGCCGATCGCGAAGACCTCGTCGAGGCGATGCGTGACGTAGAGGATGGAGTTGCCCTCGCGCTTCAGCGCCTCTATCAGGGAGAAGAGTAGCTCGACCTCGGTGCTCTGCAGCGCCGCGGTCGGCTCGTCGAGCACGATGAGGCGAGGCCCGCTCGCGTCGTCGTCACCCAGCGCACGGGCGATCGCGACGAGCGACTGCTGCGCCGCGCTCAGCCGGTCGAGCCGTTCGCGAGCGTCGATGTCGATGCCGTAGCGGTCGAGCAGGGCCTGGGCCTTGCGATGCTCGGTCGAGTCGGACAGCCAGCCGCGTGCGGAGTAGCCGACGCCGAGCGCGAGGTTGTCGGTGACGTCGAGGGAGGGGATCAGGCCGAGATCCTGGTGGATGAATCGCAACCCGGCCTCGCGCGACTGCTTCGCCGAGCCCAGCTCGATATCCCGGCCCGCGACCCGGGCGCGGGAGCCCGGGTCGGGCTGGTAGACCCCCGCGAGGATCTTGATCAGGGTGGACTTGCCGCAGCCGTTCTGCCCGAGCAGGGCGTGCACCGATCCCCGTGCGATGCTGAGGCTGACGTTTCGCAGGCCCTTGCCGCCCGGGAAGGTCTTGCTCAGCCCCTCGATCTCGAGCGCTGCGGCTCCCGGTGCACGACCCTGCTCGGGCAGAACGCTGTTCATCGGCTACTCGACTCCCCAGGCTGCGAGGAAGGCCTCGGGCGAGCCGGGCGTGCTCGGCGGCTCGTTCGTCTGGGTGACATTGTCCTTCGTGAAGATCTGCGCCCAGCCGGCCGGCTCGAACCACTCGTCGTTCGGGGTCTCGCCGAGCGTGAGGCGCGCCAGGCCGTCGATGACCCGCCAGCCGTTGGAGCCCATCTCCTCGCCGACCGTGGTCCACTCGAGGCCCGCCTGCACGTTGGCGAGGTTGCCCGCCTGCGGGGCCCGCGAGGTGATCTTGACGTTGTCGAGCAGGCCCGCCTGCTGCAGCGCCTCCGGCACGCCGATGCTCAGATCCGCGAGCGCCAGCGCCACGTACTTGACGTCCGGGTTGGCCTGCAGGTAGCTCACGATCTGCCCGGGGACGGCGGTGCCGATGCCCTGGCTCGAGACCTCCAGCACCTTCGCCGCGGGGCCTGCGGCCTGGATGTGCTCGTCGAAGCCGTCCTTGATGGGCTGCCAGATCGCGGCGAGGGCGGGATCCCACACGAAGACGGTGTCGGCGCCGGTGCCGCCGTCGGCCACGATCAGGTCCGCCATCAGGCTGGCGCTCTGGAAGAACTCCGGGTAGCCGTTGTACGAGGCGAACACCGGACCCTCCTTGTCGGGCCGGTCGCCCGCCGGGGCGATCGACACCACCGGGATGCCGAGCTCGGAGGCCTTGATCAGCTGGGTCTCGATGAGGGAGTCCGGCGCGAAGGGGATGTAGGCGATGACATCCGGCGGATCCTGCAGCAGCTGATCCCAGGAGGCCACGTAGTCCTCGGGGGTCATCTGGGTCTCGACTTGCCGGGTCTCCCAGCCGATCGCCTCGGCGGCCTCGACCGAGGCGTCCGTCAGCGTGCGGCAGACCGGCAACGGGCAGGTGATGAAGCCGTAGGTCAGCCCCGCCTCCACCTCGCCGGGCAGCGGCGCGATCTCGATCGGCGGCTGCTCCGCGGTGAACTCGGCGACGCGGGCCTGCGCCGCGGCGACGGCGTCGTTCCCCTCGGCGCCGCCCGACTCCCCGCCCGCGGCCTGGCCGTCGGACGTCGCGGCGCCGGAGCATCCGCTCAGCACCAGTGCGGCCGCGATCGAAGCGATGGCGATGGCGTACTTCTTCTTCGTTGGTTTCATGTTCCAGCTCACCTCGTTGTCTCTGGTAGAACGGCACCCGGCGCGGGCCGGATGCACCCGGCCTCGTACGGCGGCATTCGCGGAATCCGCGAACTGAGCCGGACGCGCCCTTCGGGTCCAGCAATGATGTGCGGCGCCGGAAAACCCGCTCAAGCAGATTCTCCTGTGCGGAATCGTTACCTTCGACGAGCCGTCGCGCATGCGGATTCCCCTCAGCAGAATCTGCTTGAGTCCCGCGGACGCGCGCCTCAGCATGACTCGGAGAGTGCTGGAAAGCAACAGCCGATCCGACCTTCACGAGCAGATCTCGACGCGGAACCTGCTCATCGACTCTCGGCCGGCCTCCCGGAGATCGCAGGCCTCCGGTCGGTACTCGATCATCTACGGGAGGCGGGAGAGCGTACTCCCCGAGGAAAGGAACCACTCATGGCCACTCGCACGACAGTCACAGTCGACTCGGGCGCCCTCTCCGGGGAGTCCCTCGACGACGGCGCGGTCCGACGATTCCTCGGCGTGCCCTACGGGGCTCCGCCCGTCGGCGACCTCCGCTGGCGCCCGCCGCAGCCGGTCGCCCCCTGGGAGGGCGAGCGCGACGCGATCGAGTACGGCCCGAGCAGCACCCAGCTTCCGCCCGCCGAGCAGTCCCTCTACTACGGCGGCGAGAAGGTCTTCAGCGAGGACTGTCTCAACCTCAACGTCTGGACGGGTGCCGAAGGCGAGACCGGCCGACCGGTGATGGTCTGGTTCCACTTCGGCGCCTACCAGTTCGGCTCGGCCTCCAACCCCCTGTACGACGGCGAGGCCCTGGCCGGCGCGGGAGTCACCCTCGTCTCCGTGAACGCCCGGCTCGGGCGCATGGGATTCTTCGCGCACCCTGAACTGAGCGCGGAGTCGGGCTACGGCGGCTCGGGCAACTACGGCCTCATGGACCAGATCCTGGCGCTCGAATGGGTGCGGCGGAACATCGCCGCCTTCGGCGGCGACCCGGACAACGTCACGATCTTCGGCGTCTCGGCCGGCGGCCACTCGGTGCACAACCTGCGCAGCTCGCCTCTCGCGAGGGGCCTCTTCCAAAAGGCGATCGCGCACAGCGGCCCCGGCGTCTCGAAGGCGCTCGACGGCTACGGGCATCCCTCGAACACGCACACGATGCGCGCCGGCGAGGAGGCCGGTGCGGAGGTCTCGGCGCTGCTGGGCGGCAAGAGCCTCGCCGAGATGCGGGCCATGCCGGCAGAGGAGATCCTCGCTCCGCAGCTGCCCCGCGGCGCGGGCAGCCTCTCCTTCGACTTCCTGCCCGGCGCGCAGATCAGTCTGCACGTGTTCGACTCGTCCTACCCCGTGGTCGACGGTCATGTGCTGCCGACCGACGTCGCAACGGCCTACGACAACGGGGACATCATCGATGTCCCCTTCATCGCGGGCAACGTGGGCAACGAGTCCTCGGGTCTCCCGTACGCGAGCACGCTGGAGAAGTACCGCGCCTATCTCGCCGAGAACTTCGGCGATCTCGCCGACGAGCTCTTCGCGCTCTACCCGGCGGGCGATGACGCCGAGGCGCAGGAGGCGAGCTGGCAGCTCAACGCGGACCACATCTTCGTCTCGTCGAGCTGGCTCGCCGTGAACCTGCACCGGCGCAACATGCAGTCGCCGGTGTGGCACTTCCGATTCCTCCGCGAGCCGTCGATCCCCGCCGACTCCGGCATCATCGAAGGCGCCTACGCCCGCTCCTTCCACGGCGCCGAAATCCTCTACGTCTTTGACACGCTGTCCAGCCGCGACTGGGACTGGAGCGACGCCGACCGTGACCTCTCCGCGCGCATGATGCGCTCCTGGGTGTCGTTCGCGAAGACCGGGGACCCCACCGCGGGCGGCGAGTTCGAGTGGCCGGAGTTCGAGCCGGGCAAGCCGACCTCGCGCATCTGGGATCTCGAGGATCGCATCGACGACGTCTCCGATCCGGCGAGGATGGCGTTCTGGGCGCGCTGGAATGACGTCGCGCTGTAAGGCGCGTGCAGCCGCACTGGAACGGCAGGGGCCGCGAGAGTTCTCCTCGCGGCCCCGCCGTTTCTCCCGGTTGTCAGGCCGTCGCCCGTCCGGCGCGGTAGCCGTAGCCCGGGTGATCCGACGGCAGGTGCGCCCCGCCCTCGGGGAAGAACTTCTGCCGCATGGTGCCCTCGCGGTACTCGGTCTTGTACGCCCCTCGGTTCTGCAACTCGGGCACGACGAGATCCACGAAGGACTCCAGACCGTCGGGCTCCACGGTTCGCGTGAGATTGAAGCCGTCCAGCCCGGTCTCATCCACCCAGCGCATCAGCTCGTCGCAGACCTGCTCGGTCGAGCCGACGATGTGCGCCTCGCGCCCCGAGATCTTCGCGAACGCGCCGATGTCCCGCAGACGCCACTCGCGGTCGCCCTCGATCTGCGTCAGCTGCGCGGCGATGGACTGGACGGCGTTGCTCTCGATGTGCCCGATCGGCTCGTCGGGGTCGTACTGCGAGAGATCGACGCCCAGCCACTGCGAGAACATGGCGAGGTTGCCCGCCTCATCCGTGTAGCGCTGGATCTCGCGCTCCTTCTCCCGCGCCTCGGCCTCGGTCGGCGCCACGACGATCGTCGCGGCGTTGAACACGCGCACGCTCTCGGGCCGGCGCCCCGCCTTCACCGCCTCCTCGCGGAACCCGTCGACGACTCCCTTCGTGAAGCCCATGTCGCTGCTCGACAGGAAGGTCGCCTCGGCGTGACGGCCCGCGAACCGCCGCCCCCGAGCGGACCCCCCGGCCGCGTAGATCAGGGGCGTGCGCTGCGGGGACGGCTCGGAGACGTGGATGCCCTCGCACCGATAGAACTCCCCCTGGTGGTTGACGGCGTGCACCTTGCGCCCATCGGCGAAGACGCGGGCCGCGCGATCCCGAACGGCCGCGTCGTCCTCCCAGGATCCTTCGAGCAGCTTGTAGATGAGCTCCATGTACTCGTCGGCCATGTCGTAGCGCCTGTCGTGGGCGACCTGCTCCGTCATGCCGATCGCGCGAGCGGCGCTCTCGAGCACGCCGGTCACGACGTTCCATGCCACGCGACCGTTCGTGAGGTGATCGAGCGTCGACAGCCGCCGACCGAGCAGGTAGGGCTCCTCGTAGGTGGTGTTCGCGGTCAGGCCGAAGCTCAGGTTCTCGGTGACCGCCGCCATGGCGGACACCAGCATGAACGGATCCATGATGGGCGACTGCGTGCCCGCGCGGAGGGCCGCATCGGCGTTGCCGCCGTAGACGTCGTTCGCGCTGAGGATGTCGGCGATGAAGACCGCGTCGATCAGGCCGCGCTCGCAGCGCTCGGCGAGATCCGTCCAGAACTTGATCGTGTTGTACTCGAGCCCGTCGGACTCGGGATGCGCCCACAGCCCGGCCCAGGCCTGCGCCGGGGACGCCATGTAGAACGCGTTGAAGGCGATTTCCTTGTGTGTGTCGGCCATGGCCACTCCTGATTGTCTTCTTCGGCAATGTGGACGACCCCGCAGGGGCGAGATCCGCTACGGACACTATTTGGCCCCCGGCAGAGCCGCCATCCAGTTCTGCTGGAAGGAACCGCGCCGCTTCGACGCGGCGACACCGCATGCCGATTCGCGCCCTCGGCCCTCCGCTGCGCCCGAAGGACGGCGTCCGGAGGCGGGTCGGCGACGAGGCGGACGACCCGGGCAGGGGGAACAGAGAAAGCGGGCGCGGATCCTGAGATCCGCGCCCGCCTTTCGTTGCCGGAACGAGTTACCAGCTCGACTTCGTGATGCCGGGCAGCTCGCCGCGGTGCGCCATCTCACGGAAGCGCACACGGCTGATGCCGTACTTCGACAGCACGCCGCGGGGGCGGCCGTCGATGACGTCGCGGCTGCGCACGCGCACCGGCGAGGCGTTGCGGGGCAGCTTCTGCAGGCCGACGCGGGCGGCCTCGCGGCTCTCGTCGGTGCCGTTCGGGTCGATGAGGGCCTTCTTCAGCTCGAGGCGCTTCTCGGCGTACCGGTCAACGACTTCCTGGCGCTGCTTGTTCTTGGCGATCATGCTCTTCTTGGCCATGCTTAGCGCTCCTCTCGGAATTCGACGTGCTTGCGGATCACCGGATCGTACTTCTTCAGCACGAGGCGGTCGGGGGTGTTGCGACGGTTCTTCTTGGTCACGTAGGTGAACCCGGTGCCCGCCGTCGAACGGAGCTTGATGATGGGACGGACGTCCTGCTGCTTCGCCATTAGAACTTCACCCCGCGCTTCTTGAGGTCAGCGACCACGGCCTCGATGCCGCGGGCATCGATCACCTTGATGCCCTTGGCCGACAGGGTGAGGGTCACCTTGCGGCCGAGCGAGGGCACGAAATAGGTCTTCTTCTGGATATTCGGATCGAACCGACGCTTGGTGCGACGGTGCGAGTGCGAGATGTTGTGTCCGAAGCCGGGAACGGCGCCGGTCACCTGGCACACTGCGGCCATGGTTTTCCTCCAATACCGTGAGGCCGGATGGCCTCACCCAAGATCTCTTGTCTGCAGGGGCTCGGGATCTCTTCCGAACCGCCCCCACGGTCTGCGCACTGGGACTGCGCACAGCCAAAGACCAATACTAGCCCGACAATCGCGCTGACCGCAAACCAAATTCGACGGGCGGACCGGGCCCGGCCGGAGAGCGGGCCGCGGCCGCACGGATCGCCGGAGACGGCAGGAGGGCCCGCTCACCGAGCGGACCCTCCTGCCTCACCCGCGAGGGATCAGCTCTTGCGCAGGCGCGTCGCCACCAGCGCGCCGCCCACGGCGAGCAGCGCGAGTCCGGCGACCCCGAGGGGCAGCAGGGGGCTCTCGGCGCCGGTCTTCGGCAGAGCCGGCGTCGGCGGCACGACCGGCGTGCGCACGTTCACCGTGTCGGTGCGGCTCAGCTCGTCCTGCGTCGCGGTCAGCGTCAGCACGCCGTCGGGGGTGCCGTCGGGAACCATCCAGGAGGCCGAGATGGTGCCGTCGGGCGCCAGGGTCGCCTCGAACGGATCGCCGACAGGAGCGGAGTCCGCGTCGGTGAAGACGAGCGTCACCGGACCGCCCGCGGGGTTCCACCCCGCGCCCTCGATCGTCACCTGATCGCCGGCCTTCACCTCGGTCTCGACGATGTTCACCGAGGGATCGGCGATCGCGAGCACGGTCGAGGAGGCCAGGCCGATGTGCGCCCGGCTCGACGCGAAGAACGTCGGCAGCATCGTGACGCCGACCGCGCGCACCGTGAAGGAGTCGGGGCCGAGGTCGCCGACGAGCGGCTGCTCGTTGATCACGACCCTCGCGAGCGACGGCATCAGGCCGTCGAAGGCGCTGGTGATGCGCTGGTAGACGTCGGCCACGACCGCGTCGACCTCGGCGATCACGACGTCCTCGGCGTCCTGGAGCGCTGCCATGAGCGGCGCGGCGACGACGGCGATGGCCGGCGGCGCGACGCTGGGGACCGTGGCATTGATGATGGCGATCGCGCCACCCACGGCGGTGGAAGTCGAGAGGCACGGGAGCCAAGGCAGCAGCGGGGGTGCCGCGCACGGCGGCAGGCCAGGCGCTTGAGCCAGCGACGAGGTGAAGACGCTCGTGCCGTTCGCGAAGTCGTCGAGACTGCCCGAGCCGGTCAGCGTGCCGGTCGCGACCGTCAGGCCGTTCAGATTCGGGGTTGCAGGGCTATTCGCGACCAACGACACATCGATGCTCATGCCGAGCTGAGTCGCGTGCAGTGCGCTCACCACCCCGCCCGCGAAGAGCGGCGTCGTCTTGGCGAGCGCGTTCGCGACCGCATCCGAGATCGCCGTCATGTTGGCCGAGGTGAAGACCTCGGTGTTCGCACCCAGCCCGTTCACGCTGCCGCCGTAGAGCAGCGACAGGTCGATGGTGATCTCGCCCGTGTTCAGGTTCACGGTCGCGAGGCCGTCGTCACTGACGACGATGACGCCGCCGGGAGTGCTCATCACGTCACTCACGACGTTGTCGAAGTTCGGCGCGGTGACCGTCAGCGTCACGTCGCCGACTTGAAGCGTTCCAGCATTGGGCACGGAAATATCCGGGATCGTGCCGGCGGGCAGCGGGATCACGCCGCCGGGGGCGACGAGCTCGAGCGCGTCCTGCGCGAGCACGGTCGCGCCCTCGAGCGCCACGTTGATGAGGCTCGGCAGCTGCTGCAGCAGCGGGCTCGTCAGCTCGAGGCTGAGGCCGTCGAGGCGGTAGTCGCCGCCGGCCCCGGTGTAGGCGCCGGCGACCGCCTGGCTCGCGGCCGTGCCGATCTGGAGGTCGATCTGGCTGAGCACCTCGCGGGTCACCTGCGACACCCCGAGGCCGTCGAAGGCGGCGGCCAGGTTGACCGTGGATCCGCCGCTCGACAGCTCGGTGAACGCGCCCGTGGCCGGGTCGATCGCACCGTTCGCCGAGAGGGAGCCCAGCACGCCGGGGCTCTCCGAGTATCCGGCGATATCGCTCTGCCCGACGGAGAGCAGGCCCTGCGGCACCGAGGGATCGTAGACGAGCGGGACCTGCGCGTAGCCCCCGTTCAGCAGCGCGATGTTGTCGCCCAGCGCGGCGAACACGGCCGCGTCGAACGCGGCGGCGGCGCTCGCCGGGCCGCCCGGCGCCGAGGAGTAGGTGCCCGCGAGGGCTGCGGCGCTCAGGTCGAGACCGCTCGCGGTGACGAACTGCGAGGATCCCTCGGTGGGATCGCCGGCGGCGGCGGACGCGGGAGCGGCCGCGCCGAGTGCCAGCAGCGCGGCGAGGCCCAGTGAGGAGACCCCCACCGCCGCTCGGCGCGCGGTTCGGACGGATGGACGGGTCGAACGAAGCATGGCCATGCATACCCCCCGGAATGCAATTGCGGTAAGTGACGGAAATCGGTGTCTTTCGGTAAGCAGGGCAAGACATGCCGCTGCACCGTTGGAAATTGCCTGATTGCGCGTTTCAGCGCACGGTTAACCGACTTCTCACCCCCTGCTGGGACTATACAACATCCCGGGGGACGCTCAGGAAGGCTTCGGTCGACGCTCAGGAAACCGCAGGGCGATGAATACCGGGCGCGGCCGCATCCGCGCGGCGGGCTCGGCGTCGCAGCACCAGGAAGACCACCCACTCCACGACGAGCCAGAGGAAGCCGCCGACCCACAGCCAGCCGGCGACCTGCGCGACGGCGGAGCTGAGCCCGTCGGTCGCGGCGTGCAGCGCCTCGGGATCGGCCGAGGAGTCGTAGACGCCGAGCCAGACCTGGAAGGTCGAGCCGTAGCCCGTGTCGCCTCCGTCGATCACGAAGACCGAGAGCACGACCGCCGAGAGCGAGGTCAGCCAGGCCGCGATGGTCGCCCGGACACGCCCCGGGCCGGGCGGCATGGGGCTCCGGCCGGAGAGGAAGGCCTGCGAGGCGATCACGATCTGCAGCGCGTAGCCGGCCGCCAGCAGCAGCACCGGACCGAACAGCAGGAACACCGACAGCCAGCCGAAGGAGACGAGCTTGAACACGACCGCGAGCAGGGGCAGCACGATGAGCGCCACGCCGGTGAGCGTCATGAGGGGAGTGCGCGAGGAATGCATGCGCCCAGTGTGCCAGCCGTCGCGTCCGGGCGGCGGCTCGAATCGCGGGCGTAGGCTGGACGGGTGAGCGAGGGGCAGGGCAGGGCGCGGATCCGCTACGTCACCGTCGGCGACAGCTTCACCGAGGGCGTGGGCGACGAGCTGCCCGACGGCTCGGTGCGCGGCTGGGCGGACCTCGCGGCACAGGGCATCGCCGACGCGGTGGGCGAGCCGATCCAGTACGCGAATCTCGCGATCCGCGGCAAGCTGCTCGAGCCGATCATCGCGGAGCAGCTGGGGCCGGCGCTCGACCTCTCGCCGACGCTCGTCAGCTTCAACGGCGGCGGCAACGACATGCTGCGACCCGGCATCGACATCCCGGGCATCGTCGCCCGGACCGAGCTCGCCATGCGCCGCATTCTCGAGGCCGGCGCGGAGCCCCTGCTGCTGGCGGGCGCGAATCCCACGGCGGGCATCCCCGGCGGCGCGAAGGTGCGGGAGCGCGGCGATCTGCTGACCGCGGCGGCGGGCGAGCTCGCCGAGCGGATCGGGATCCGCTTCTGCGACAACTGGAACGACCCCGAGCTGCCCGGCCGCCAGTACTGGTCCTCGGACCGCCTGCACATGGCCGCGGTCGGCCACCGCCGGGTGGCCGCGAACGTGCTGCGCGCGCTCGATCTTCCGGTGCCGGGCGACTGGGTCGTCGAGGCGGACCCCCTGCCCTCCCCCGGCCGCCGCGAGCAGCTGCGGTACACGCGCGAGCACGTGCTGCCCTGGATCGGCCGCCGCATCACCGGCCGCTCGAGCGGCGACGGCCGCCTGGCCAAGTACGCCGAGTGGCGGTGGGTCGCGCCGCGGGAGCGCGTCACGGCGGAAGCGGGGCCGGCGTGAGCGAGCGGATCGACTTCGACGCCGTCGTGATCGGCTGCGGCATCGTGGGGCTCGCGGTGGGAGCCGAGCTGCTGCGCCGCCGACCCGGGCTGCGGCTGCTCATGCTCGAGAAGGAGCCCGCCGTCGCCGCGCACCAGACCGGGCACAACTCGGGCGTCATCCACAGCGGCGTCTACTACGCACCCGGCTCCCTGAAGGCCAGGCTCTGCGTCGAGGGCGCAGCTCTCCTCACCGAGTACTGCGACCGTCGCGGCATCCCCTACGAGCGCTGCGGAAAGCTCATCGTCGCCCGCGACGAGGAGGAGGTGCCGCGCCTGCGCGAGCTCTTCCGCCGCGCGGGCGAGAACGGGGTGCCCGGCATCCGCTGGCTCGAGGCCGCGGAGATCGCAGAGGTCGAGCCCGGCTGCGTGGGCGCCGCGGCGGTGCACTCGCCGAGCACCGGCATCGTCGACTACACCGAGGTCTCGCGCGCCCTGGCCGAGGACCTCGCAGAGGCGGGCGCGGAGATCCGCCTCTCCTCGCCGGTGGCCTCGCTGCGGCGGGAGGGCGACGTCACCGTCGTGCGGCTCGAGTCGGGCGAGGAGGTGCGCACGCGGTACGCGATCGCCTGCGCGGGGCTGTGGTCCGACCGCCTCGCCGCGGCCTCGGGCGCGCCGGAGGATCCGCGCATCGTCCCCTTCCGCGGCGCCTATCTGCACCTCGATCTCAAAGGGGCGGATCCGCGCGACGTCGTGCGGGGCATGGTCTATCCGGTGCCCGATCCCGCGCTCCCCTTCCTCGGCGTGCACATCACCCGGCACATCGACGGCGGCGTCTCCCTCGGCCCCACCGCGATGGTCGCGCTCGCCCGCGACGGCTACGGCCGCGGCGCCCCGGGATTCAGGATCGCCGACGCCTGGTCGATCGCGAGCTGGCCGGGCAGCTGGCGGGTGCTCGGACGCTTCTGGCGCACCGCGTTCTCGGAGCTGCGCTTCCGGCTCAGCCGCCGCGCCTTCGTGGCCGCGTGCGCCGAGTTCATGCCGGGTCTCGCCGGGATTCCGCTGAAGAAGCGGGCCTCCGCGGGCGTGCGCGCGCAGGCCGTGGCCCGCGACGGCGGCATGGCGGACGACTTCGTCATCTCCGAGGAGGACGGCGCCGCCCACGTGCGCAACGCGCCCTCGCCCGCGGCGACCTCGTCGCTCGCGATCGCCCGCTACCTCGTCGACCGCCTCGAGCCGCACCTCAGGGGCTGACGCCGAGGCGGGCCGCTCACGCGCCGGCGGCGCCCCGCGAAGCCCGGCAGTTCGCGCAGATGCCGAAGAGGTCGACGACGTGCTCCATGTCGGTGAAGCCGTGCTCGGCGCCGACGCGCTGCGCCCACTCCTCGACCACCCGCGCCTCGAGTTCGCGGGTCTCGCCGCAGCTGCGGCAGATGAGGTGGTGGTGGTGGCCCTGCGTCGAGCAGGAGCGGAACAGGTTCTCGCCGTCGGGCGACTGCAGGCTGTCGGCCTCGCCCGATTCGGCGAGGCCCGCGAGCCCCCGGTAGACGGTCGCGAGCCCGATGGTGCTGCCCCCGTCCCGCAGCCGCTGGTGCAGCTGCTGGGCGCTGACGAAGCCGCGGGCCTCCGCGAGCGCCGCGCGCACGGCCTCGCGCTGCCAGGTGTTGCGCTTCGGCTGGGCGGTCGTGCTCATGGGGCGTCTCCGATCTCGCCAGAGGACTGGAACCGTTTACTCAGCGTACAGGTCGATCGCGGGGCCCGGCCGCCGAGCGCCCACCCGCACCAAGAGCCCGCGCCCGGCGAGCGCCAGCAGGAACACCGCGCTCGCCGCCAGCCCGACCGCCCCGCCCGCGGCGAGGTCGAATGCCCGGGAGGCCCAGAGCCCGACGAGACCGCTCAGCACGCCGAGCGCAGCTGCGAGCGGCGGGATCCAGCCGATGCTCGGGGCGAGGAGGCGTGCGGCGGCGGCGGGGGCGATGAGAATCGCCACCCCGAGGATCGCGCCCACCGCCGGCATGGCCACCACGACGCCGGCGACCGTGAGCGCCGAGACCACGAGCTCCACCGGCCAGGCGCGGAAGCCGGCCGCCGCGTAGCCCTCCGGATCGAAGGTGTGGAAGAGGATGCTCCGCCGCGCGACCGCGAGCGTCAGGAGCGCGGCGAGCAGCACCGCCGCCGTGGCTATCACGTCGGCGACGGTCACCGAGAGCGGCGACCCGACGAGCAGCGCCTCGACCGGCACCCCGAGCCCGGGGTTCAGCCCCGCGAGCAGGGTGCCCAGCGCGAAGCCGAACGACAGCACGACGCCGCTCGCGACCTGCCTGCCCTGACCCGGCACGCGCGAGAGCGTGGTCATGATGAGCACGAGCAGCGCGGCGAAGATCGCCTGGCCGAGCAGCAGGTTGTAGCCGAGCACGGCGAAGACCACGCCGCCCGGGAAGGTCGCGTGACTCAGCGCGACGGCGAAGAAGGAGCGGCGGCGCAGCACGATGACCGTTCCCACGAGGCCGGAGAGCAGCCCGAGCAGGGTCAGCTCGAGGGCGGCGAGGGCGAAGTAGTTCACGGCGCGGCCTCGATCCGCCGCGCGCGAGCGCCCGCCCGGCCAGGCGCGCGAGAGCTCCGACGGGCCGCGAGGAGGATGAGGCGCTCCACCACCGCGAGGGCATATGCCGCTACGAGCATGAGTACGATGAGCGCGCCGGGCGACACCGAGAGGCCGGCCCCGACGGACCACCGGAACGACCCCCAGAGACCCAGCACCCCGACCACGAGCGGCACCGCGATCGCGATCGGCACGAGGAGGGCGAAGCGGCGGGAGACGAGCCGCGCGACCGCCATCGGCACCGTGAGCAGCGCGATGACCATGAGCACTCCGAGCGCCTGCACCCCGGCGACGACGAGCAGCGCGGTCGACACCGTGAGCGCGAGGTCGGTCGCGAGCGGGCGGAAGCCGGCGGCCTCGAAGCCCGCGGGGTCGAAGGCCCTGAAGATCTGCGCGCGGAGCGTGACCAGCATGAGCAGGACGGCCACCGCCGCCACCACGAGGATCTGCCAGAACTGGGCGGCGGTCACCGTGAGCAGGCGGCCGAACAGCAGCTCCTGCAGCTGGGAGACATAGCCCTCCTGCCGAGAGACCAGCACGACGCCGAGGCTGAAGAGGCCCGTGAGCACGACCGCGATCGCCGCGTCCGAGCCGAGCCCCGCGCGGCGGCCGAGCAGGGTGAAGAGCATGGAGGCGATGAGCGCCGCGATCACCGCGCCCGGCAGCAGGCCGGCCGATCCGCCCACCATCGCTCCGATCACGAGGCCCGGGAACACCGCGTGCACGAGACCGTCGCTGATGAATTCCAGTTCGCGCATACTGATGCCGAGACCCACGATCCCGGCCGCGACGGCGAGCACCGCGATCGTCGCGAGCGCGCGGGCCATGAACGGCAGCTGGAAGGCGTCGAGGAAGCCGATGTCCATGCGGGCGCCTACCCGGCTTCGTAGGCGGTGGTGACCGTGTGCTCGTCGAGCTCGACCGTCGTGTCGCGGAAGGCGTGCTGCACGGCCTCGAGCGTGAGCGCCTCCTCGAGCGTGCCGAAGGCCGCCGGGTGGCCCGGCTGGTCCGCCGTGTGCCCGGTCGCGAGCAGCAGCACGTGGGTGCATGCCTGTTGGGCTATCTCGAGGTCGTGCGTGCTCACGAGCACCGTGCGTCCCTCGGCGCGCAGCTCGCGCAGCAGTTCGAGCAGCACTTCGCGGTTCTCCCGGTCGAGTCCGTTGAACGGCTCGTCGAGCAGGAGCAGCTCCGGGTCGGCGACGAGCGCGCGCGCGAGGATCGCCCGCTGCTGCTGGCCTCCCGACAGGCTGCCGAAGAGGCGGCCGGCGAAGGGGCCGAGGCCGACTCGCTCGATCGCGGCGTCGACCGCGGCGCGACCGCGCGCGCCCACTGGGCGCAGGGGCCCGAGCGAACGGTAGAGCCCCATGGTCACGACCTGACGCAGCGTGATCGGCAGCTCGCGGTCCCGCTGATCCGACTGCGGCAGGGAGCCCACCCGGCGCCGTGCGCGCTCGGGGGTCGTGCCGAGCACCTCGATCGAGCCGCCGGTGAGGTCGGCCAGGCCGAGGATGCCGCGCAGCAGCGTCGACTTGCCCGAGCCGTTGGGCCCGATGAGCGCGACGGCGCTGCCCGCCTCGACCTCGAGGTCGAGACGGGCGACGCGGGTGCGGCCTCCGTAGCCGAAGGCGGCGTCGCGCAGCGCGAGGACCGCGCGACTCACTGCAGAGCGCTCGGCAGCGGATCCAGCGTGTAGCCCCATGCCTCGAGGATAGTGGCGGTGTTGCGCTCGGTCGCGCCGAGGTAGGTCTCCGCACCGCTGCCGGCGGGGCCGAGCGAGTCGGCGTAGAGGGCCTCCGCGTCGACGACGGTCACGCCGGCCTCGGCGCCGACCGTCTGCGCGAGCTTCGGGCTCATCGACGACTCGACGAAGATCGCCTTCACGCCGTGCTCCCGGATCGCCGCGACGAGCGCCTCGATCTCGGCCGCGCTCGGCTCGGCGTTGTCCTCGAAGCTCGGCAGGATGCTGCCGGCGAACTCGATATCGTAGTCGTGCAGGTAGTAGCGCAGCGAGTCGTGCCCGCTCACGAGCACCCGCTGCTCCGCGGGTACTTTCTCGTACTGCGCGGCGATCCACTCGTCGAGCGCCGCGAGCTTCGCGACATAGGCGTCGGCGCGCTCGGTGTAGCCGTCGGCGTGCGCGGGATCGATGCCGGCGAGGTCGCCGGCGATCATCGAGACCATGCCCTGCGCGAAGCGGACGGAGGTCCAGAGGTGCGGGTTGAGGTCGCCGTGGTCGTGGTCGTCCTCCTCGGCGTGATCCTCCCCTTCGTGGGCGTGGTCGTCGGCGTGATCGTGATCCGCTTCGGCGCCCGCCTCCTCGCCCTCGTGGGCGTGATCCTCCCCCGCGTCGGCGTGATCGTGGTCGTGATCCTCACCCGCTCCGCCGCCCTCCGCGGTGATCTCCCGGGCCAGGTCGAGGTCGATCCCCTGGCTCGCGTCGATGATCGCGCCGTCGAAGCCCGAGGCCTCCACCGCGCCGTCGATGAAGGTCTCGAGGCCGGCCCCGTTGACGATGAGCACGTCGGCCTCGCCGAGCGCGAGCAGATCGGCGGGGGTGGGGTCGAAGTGGTGGGCCGATCCGCCGACCGGCAGCAGCCCCGTGAGCTCGATGTCGTCGCCGCCGACCTCGGCCGCGAAGTCGGTGAGCTGCGTGGTCGTGGCGACGACGCGCAACCGGCCGTCGGCTCCCCCTCCGCCCGCGCCGTTCGCACCGCTCGAGCAGCCGGTCAGGGCGAGCGCCGCAGCAGCGGTGAGGGCGAGCAGGGAGAGGGACTTCGGGTGTTTCACGGGAAACCTTTCGCAGGCCGGGAGGGCCGTAGGCGGACCCGGACGGTCCGCTCCGTTATCGAGAACGCGTATCACTCTATTACTCATGAGAATCGTTCGCAACAAACGGCGGCACCCGAGGTCCGGGGCCGGTGCGCTCCGAACGCCTCGGCGCACCCCCTACCCTGGATCCATGAGCGACGACATGACCGCACTGGCGCTGCGGGAGGCCCTGCGCCGTCGCGAGATCGGCGCGCGCGAGCTTGTCGCGCACACGCTCGATCGGGCAGCGGAGCAGCTCGAGCTGGGCGCCTTCGTCAGCATGCAGCCGGAGCTCGCGCTCGCCGAGGCCGACGAGGCCGATGCCCGCATCGGATCGACCCGGGCCGACGAGCGCCACGAGCTGCCGCCGCTCACCGGCCTGGCCACGGCGCACAAGGATCTGGCGGATCAGCGCGGCCACATCACCACCCACGGCTCGCGCGCGGTGCCGCACGTGGCCGCAGACACCGACGGCCCGCTCGCCGCGGCGGTGCGAGCCGCGGGCGCCGTCTCGATCGGGAAGACCCAGGTGCCCGAGTTCGGGATCGCCGGCTACTCCGAGAACGAGATCGCCGCACCGGCCCGCAATCCCTTCGACCCCTCACTCACGGCGGGCGGATCGAGCGGCGGCACCGCCGCCGCCATCGCGGCCGGGCTGATCCCCGCGGCGATCGGCAGCGATGCGGGCGGATCGATCCGCATCCCCTCGGCGGCCTGCGGCATCGTCGGCCTGAAGCCGGGCCGCGGCGCGGTGCCCGTCGACGCGCTCGACGGCGCGTCCCTCGACCCCGCCGGCGCGCCGCGCATGGCCGTCTCGGGGCCCATGGCCCGCACCGCCGCGGACGCGGCGGTCCTCTTCGACGCGCTGCGCGGCTCCTACCGCGAGGCGAGGCGGGCCGAGGACGCCGAGCCGAGCCTCGCCGCGGTGCGGCGGGCCGACGAGTTGCGGGGGCTCCGCATCGGCGTGAGCCTCGCCTCGCCGTTCGAGAGCTGGATGCCGATCCGCTTCTCGCCCGAAGCCCTCGCGGCGCTGGGCGCCGGCGTCGCGACCCTCGCGTCGCGCGGGCACACCCTCGAGGAGGCGGGGATCGTCTACGACTCGCGCTACCCGATCGCCTTCACGACGCCGTCCACACCGCATCCGCGCCGGGGGCGAAGCGGATGCGGTGTGGACGGCGGCGCTCACCCGCATCCGCTTCGCCCCCGGCGCGGAGGCGCGGCTAGGGGCGCTCGCGTCGATGTTCCTGGACCGCGCGCGCAGCACCCCGCCCGAGCAGCTCGCCGCCGCGGTCGCCGCGCTGCACGAGTTCGCCGACTCGGCCGCCCGGCAATGGGGCGAGTACGACGCGGTGCTCACCCCGGCGCTCGCCGGGGTGCCCCCGCGCGTGGGCGCCTTCCGCGCGCTCGGCCCCGAGGGCGACTACCGGCTGCAGTGCGAGTGGGCTCCGCAGACCTCGATGGTGAACGTGGTCGGCGCGCCCGCGGTGACGGCGCCCGTGCTGCGCACCGACGCCGGCCTGCCCATGGGCGTGCAGCTCATCGGGCGCCCCGGCTCGGAGGCGATGCTGCTGCAGCTGGCCGAGCAGCTCATGGTCGGCTGATCCGCCGCGTCGCAGTTTCCTCGCTCCTCGCCGCCGGCCGCCGCGCAATAGTGCAGATGTTGCTGTCTGGATCGCATCCAGGCAGCAACATCTGCATCATTGCGGGCAAGGAATCGAGTGCGGCAGCATCCAGGCGCGAGGCAGGGCTGGGCGCACTACTGCGTGTTCGGGAACGCGGATCCGGGGCGGCTCAGGCCTCCCCGCGCCCCCACACCGTGTTGAGGTGCGACTGCGAGTCGCGCAGCGTCGGCAGGTCGGCGCCGACCGCGTGGTAGCGCGGCCCCGCCACGAGCAGCTCCTCGGCCGGGAACTTCGTGATGACCTCGCAGCCGTCGGCGGTCACGACGACCTCTTCCTCGATGCGCGCGGCGCCGATGCCGTCGGCCGACGGCCAGTAGGTCTCGAGCGCGAAGACCATGCCCTCCTTGATCTCCTCCGGGTGCTCGAAGGAGATGAGGCGCGAGAAGATCGGCTTCTCCCAGATCGACAGGCCCACGCCGTGGCCGTACTGCAGGGCGAACGCGGCCTCCTCGTCCGGGAAGCCGAACTCCTCGGCCTTCGGCCACACCGCGCAGATGTCGGCGGTGGTGGCACCCGGCTTCACGAGCGCGATCGCACGGTCCATGTACTCGCGGGCGCGCTTGTACGCGTCGACCTGCGCGGGGCTCGCCGAGCCCACGGCGAAAGTGCGGTAGTAGCAGGTGCGGTAGCCCTGGTAGCTGTGCAGGATGTCGAAGAAGGCCGGGTCGCCGGGCCGGATCAGGCGGTCCGAGTAGACGTGCGGGTGCGGCGAACAACGCTCGCCGGAGATGGCGTTGACGCCCTCGACGTACTCGGAGCCGAGGTCGTAGAGGGTCTTCGCCACGAGCGCGACGGTCTCGTTCTCGCGCACCCCCGGCTTCAGGAACTCGTAGAGCTCGGTGTAGGCGGCGTCGACCATCGAGGCGGCCTGGGTGAGCAGCTTCACCTCGTCCTCGAGCTTGATCGCGCGCGCGCTCAGGAACACCTGCTGGCCATCGACGACCTCGATCCCCGCCTTCTGCATGGCGAAGAGGATCGGCAGCTCGACGATGTCGATGCCGAGGGGCTCCCCCAGCAGCCCGAACTTCTCGAGCTCGCGCTTGACCTTGCGGGCGACCTCCTCGGCGATGCCGGCGTCGGGCGGGAAGGCGCCGCGCAGGGTCGAGATGCCGGCGCGGGCGCCCGACTCGAGGCGCGGCTTCTTGGCGCCGTGGTGCGGCGCGTGCGGATCCGCGTCCATCTCCGCGGTCGTCGTGTGCAGCCACGGGTTGTAGAGGTCGTGGTGCTTCGCGGCCGAGCCGAAGTCCCACACGATCGGGTCGCTGTTGCGGGTGAGCAGGGCGAAGCGGATCGCCTTGTCCATCGCCCAGGTGCCGATGTGCGTGGCCGACATGTAGCGGATGTTCGAGAAGTCGAAGGCGAGGATCGCGCCCATGCTCGACTTCTCGAGCTCGGCCTTCAGCCGGGCGAGGCGACCGTCGCGGAGGCGCTCGAAGTTGATCCGCTCCTCCCAGTCGACGCCGTTGGTGCCGTAAGTAGGAATGGGCATGTCGAGTGATCCTTTCGCCGAGTCTCGTCGAACCGCCTGTTCCATGAGACTGAACACGTACAACCAGACTAAACGACTTCACGCGCCGCTTCAAGTCTCTCTGCCTCGAGGTCTCGATGCCAGCGCGAGAGCATGCCTTGGGTTCGAAAGAATACGCGGGGCAGCGCTCCCGAGGGGTGCTTTCACCCCCGCAGTATTCTTTCGCGGGAAGGGGGCGCAGGGGGCGCGCCCCTCACCCCGCGCGGAACTGGTGCTGCACCGCCTGCCGGGTGATCGCATGGGCGGCGGTCGACACCGCGGCGCCGAGCGTGACGAGGTCCACGGCGTCGAGGTGCACGCTGATCGAGACGGCGGCGATGGGACGGTCGTCGGCGTCGAACACCGGGGCCGCCGCGCAGCCGATGAGCGGCGCCGACTCCTCGCGCTCGTAGGCGAAGCCGGTCTCCCGCACCTCCTCCAGGTGCCGGCGGAGCACCGCCGGGTCGGTGATCGTCCGCGGGCCGACCGGGGTCAGGCGCTCGGGCAGCACCTCGGCGAGGCGATCCTCGGACAGGTGCGCGAGCAGCGCCTTGCCGACCCCCGTCGCGTAGGCCGGCAGCCGTCCGCCGACCCGCGAGGGCAGCGGGGGCGTGAAGCGGCTGCGCAGGATCTCGATGTAGACGACGTCCGAGCCCTCGAGTACGGCGAGGTGCACGGTCTGCCTGGTCGCGCTGCGCAGATCGGCCAGGGTCGCGAAGGCGAGTCGGCGCAGGTCGCTCGGACCCGCCGCCTGGCTGCCGAGCTCGAAGAGGCGCACCCCGAGGCGCAGCCCGCCCTCGACCCGTTCGAGGAAGCGGCGCTCGACGAGCTCGGCCGCGATCCGCGAGACGGCGGGTTTCGAGATCCCGGTGCGCCGTGCGATCTCGGATACGCCGAGGACACCGCCGCCGGGCGCACCGCCGCCGAGAGTGCGGGCACCGCTCTGGAAGAGGCCCAGGATCGCGTCCATGCGGCCGATCATCGAGACCGGCACCGCTGCGGAATCGCCGGTGTCTCGGTGAGCGGAACACATGTTGTGATTGTGGCGCGGCCGCCCCAGGCTGTCAACTGCGGCGAGGAGCCGCACGACAGTGGGGGTCAGCGATGTCCGACATCAACATCCAGCAGGCGGCCGAGCAGCTGCTCCGGGCGAGGCGCGAGCGTCGCCCGATCCCCCCGCTCGCAAGCCCCGAGCGACCGGTCGCGGTCGAGGAGGCCTACGCGATCCAGCTCGCGCAGCTCGAGGCGTGGAAGGCCGAGGGCCGCACGATCGCCGGCTACAAGGTGGGGCTCACCTCGGCCGCGATCCAGCGCCAGCTGAACGTCGACCAGCCCGACTTCGGCCACCTCTTCTCCGACGACTTCGTGCTGAGCGGCGAGGCGATCGAGCCCGCCCGCTTCATCCAGCCCCGCGTCGAGCCCGAGATCTCCTTCGTGCTCGGGAAGCCCCTCGCCGGCCCCGGCGTCACCGTGGCCCAGGCGATCGGCGCGATCGACTACGCGATCGCGTCGCTCGAGATCATCGATTCCCGCATCGAGAACTGGCGGATCACGCTGCCCGACACGATCGCCGACAACGCCTCGGCGGGCGGCGTGGTGCTCGGCACGACCCGCTCGCGCTCGATGGCCGCGACCCGTGGCTCGCCGGATGCGTCCTGCGGAAGAACGGACGCATCGTGCAGACGGGCGCAGGCGGCGCCGTGCTCGGCTCGCCCATCTCGTCGCTCGTCTGGCTCGCCAACACCCTCGGCGGCCTGGGCACCGTGCTCGAGGCGGGCTCCGTCGTGATGGCGGGCGCCATGACGGCCGCCATCGACGCCGCCCCCGGCGACACCGTCAGCGCGGAGATCGCGGGCCTCGGCTCCGTGACCGCCAAGTTCGCCAGAGCCGGCGCCGGGGCCTGAGCCGGGCCGAGCCCGAGCCCCTGACCGCCCCGTACACGACGCATTCGACACCCAGCCAAGAAACGGAAGAGACAATGACCGATTCATCCGGCCGCCCCACGGTCGCCATCGTCGGGCCGGGCAACATCGGCACCGATCTGCTCATCAAGCTGAAGCGCCGCGACGTCTTCGACGTGCGCTACATGGTCGGCGTCGACCCCGAGTCCGACGGCCTGGCCCGCGCCCGCCGCCTGGGCGTCGAGGCCTCGCACGAGGGCGTCGACTGGCTGCTGCGGCAGAGCGAGCTGCCCGACTTCGTCTTCGAGGCGACCGCGGCGGGCCCCCACAAGGCCAACGCCCCGCGCTACGAGGAGGCCGGCATCACCGCCATCGACCTCACCCCCGCCGCGGTCGGGCCCTTCGTCTGCCCCGCGGTCAACCTCGACGTGGGCCGCGAGGCGCCGAACATCAACATGATCACCTGCGGCGGCCAGGCCACGATCCCGATCGTGCACGCGGTGAGCCGGGTCACCCCGGTCTCCTACGCAGAGATCATCGCCTCGATCTCGTCGCGCTCGGCCGGCCCCGGCACCCGCGCGAACATCGACGAGTTCACCGAGACGACCTCCCACGCCATCGAGAAGGTCGGCGGGGCGGATCGCGGCAAGGCCATCATCATCCTGAACCCCGTCGAGCCCCCGCTCGTCATGCGCGACACCGTCTTCGCCGCCATCGACCCCGATGCCGACCGCGACGCGATCGCCGAGTCGATCCACCGCGCCGTCAGGGCCGTGCAGGAGTACGTGCCCGGCTACCGGCTGAAGGCGGATCCGCAGTTCGACGATCCCCGCCCCGACTGGAACGGCAAGGCGCGCGTCGGCGTCTTCCTCGAGGTCACCGGCAACGGCGACCACCTGCCGGAGTGGGCGGGCAACCTCGACATTATGACCGCCGCGGCGAACCGCACCGCCGAGCTGCTCGTCGCCGCCCGCGGCCTATCGAACCGTGAGACCGCCGCGAAGGAGGCCGCCGCATGAGCACCGAGAGCATCGACACCACCGCTCCCGCCGGAGCGCAACCGACCAAGGACGCGGTGAGGATCACCGACACGACCCTGCGCGACGGCTCCCACGCGGTCGCGCACCAGTTCACCGAGGAGCAGGTCGAGAGGATCGCGGGCGCCCTCGACGCGGCCGGAGTCGCGGTGATCGAGGTGACCCACGGCGACGGGCTCGCCGGATCCTCCTTCAACTACGGCTTCAGCGGCGTGAGCGACATCCGCCTCATCGAGGTGGCCGCAGGCGTCGTGAAGCACGCGAAGCTCGCCGCCCTGCTGCTGCCCGGCCTCGGCACGATCGAGGACATGCGCCGCGCCGCGGGCGCGGGGGCGAACTACATCCGCGTCGCGACCCACTCGACCGAGGCCGACGTCAGCATCCAGCACTTCGGCGCCGCCCGCGACATGGGCCTCGAGACCGCGGGCTTCCTCATGCTCTCGCATCGCACGACCCCTGAGAACCTCGCGAAGCAGGCGCGCATCATGGCCGACGCCGGGTGCCAGACGGTGTACGTCGTCGACTCCGCAGGCGCGCTGCTGCCCGACGGCGCGCGCGACCGCGTCGCGGCGCTCGTGGCCGAGCTCGGCGACGACGCGCAGGTCGGCTTCCACGGCCACATGAACCTCGGCGTCGGCGTCGCGAACTCGCTCGTCGCCACCGAGGCCGGGGCGCGGCGGATCGACGGCACCCTGCGCGCCCTCGGCGCCGGGGCCGGCAACACCCCGACCGAGGTGCTCGTCGCGGCGCTCGACGCGGCCGGCGTGCCGACCGGGGTGAGCCTGCCCGCGATCCTCTCGGCGGCCGAGGACGTGATGGCGCCCATGATCCCGCTGATCCCGAAGATGGACCGCGACGGCATCGTGCAGGGCCGCTACGGCGTCTACAACTCCTTCCTGCTGCACGCGCAGCGGGCGGCCGAGCGCTACGGCGTGCCGGCGTACGAGATCCTGCAGCGCGTCGGCGAGGCGGGCTATGTGGGCGGCCAGGAGGACATGATCATCGACGTCGCCCTGACACTCGCGGCGCAGAAGGCCGACGCGCCCGAGACGGCGGGGGCGGCGCGATGAGCATCGACAGCATCGCGAGCGCGGCCGAGGCGCTGCGCGAGGCCGAAGCATCTCGCACGCCGCGGGGGCGGATCACCGAGGAGTGGGCGGGGCTCGACCTCGAGGCGGCCTACGCCGTGCAGCGGGCGAACATCGAGGCGCGAGTCGCCGCGGGCGAGCGCGTGATCGGCGTGAAGCTCGGCCTCACGAGCCGCGCGAAGCAGCAGCGGATGGGCGTCGACTCGCCGCTCACCGCGGTGCTCAGCGACGCCTACGTGCTGCCGGCGGATCAGCCGGTGGCGCTCGATCGGCTCATCCAGCCGCGCGCCGAACCCGAGATCGTGTTCGTGATGCGCGACGCGCTGCGCGGGCCCGGCGTCACGGCGGCGACCGCGCTCGCGGCCGTCGACCGCGTCTACGGCGGCTTCGAGGTCATCGACAGCCGCTTCGAGGGCTACGACTTCGCGCTGCCAGATGTCGTAGCCGACAACGCGTCCTCGGCCCTCTTCACGATCGCCGGCGTCGGCGTCGCGCCCGAGGGGCTCGATCTCGCCCTCGAGGCGGTCGTGCTCTCGGTCGACGGCGAGGTCGTCGACACCGCCACCGGCGCCGCCGTGCAGGGTCACCCCGCCGAGGCGCTCGCGCTCGCCGCGAACGCGCTCGCCGCGCGCGGCGAGGAGATCCCGGCCGGATCCATCGTGCTCACGGGCGGACTCACCGACGCGGTGCCGCTGCGCGCGGGCGGGGTCGTCTCGGCCGAGTTCACGCACCTCGGCTCGGTGCACCTCACCGCGGAATAGCCGCACCCACCACCGCGGTTTTCAAAGGAGAAACCCGTGTACGCTTCCGCCGAAGAGCTCGTCTTCGACATCGCCGAGCTCGCCTCGTTCGAGCTCTTCTCCCCCGTCGTCGACGAGACCGTCTGGTTCTTCAGGGACCTCCTCGGCATGATCGAGACCGCGCGCAGCGGCGACTCCGTCTACCTGCGCGGCTTCGAGGATCCGTACGGCCACTCGCTGAAGATCACCCACAGGGACACCCCCGGCATGGGGCACGCGGGCTGGCGCGCCAACTCGGTGCCGGCTCTGCACCGCCGCGTCGAGGCCATCGAGCGCAGCGGCCTCGGCCGAGGCTGGGTCGAGGGCGAGGTCGGCATGGGCCCCGCCTACGAGTTCACGACCCCTGACGGGGCGGTGCAGCGGATCGGCTTCGAGGTCGCCTACTACGAGCCGCCCGCCGAACAGCGCAGCGTCGTGCTCAACCGCGTGCAGCGCCGCCCCCTGAACGGCGTGCCGATCCGCCGACTCGACCACCTCAACCTCCTGTCGCGCGACGTCACCGAGAACCGGCGCTTCTTCGCGGAGCAGCTGGGCTTCAAGCTGAGCGAGCACATCCTGTTCTCCGACGACACCGAGGGCGGCGCCTGGCTGCGCGCCATGACCCGCTCGCACGACATCGCGCTCGTCAAGGACGGCGTAGGCGGGGGCGGCCGGCTCCATCACGTCGCGTTCCTCTACGGCAACACGCAGCACCTCATGGACGCCTGCGACGTGCTCACCGACAACGGCCTCGAGATCGAGGCGGCGATGGCGAGCCACGCCATCAGCCAGGCGCAGTTCGTCTACGTGCTGGAGCCGGGCGGCAACCGCATCGAGCTCGTGGGCTCCGCCGGCTACCAGGTCACCGACCCGAGCTGGCAGCCGGTCGTCTGGGCGCAGGACGCGATCGACGACGCGATCATCTGGTACGGCTCGGAGCTGCCCGCCGAGTTCGACACCTACGGCACCCCGGTGGTCGGGCCCACGAACTACCGCACGCCGAACCGCTACGCCGCGACCGAGGCGGGGATGATCCTCGGCGGGCGCGCGAGCGTCTGAGCCGGGGCTCGGGGATTCGACATGCCGATCGTGCAGGTGTCCATCGCCGAGGGACGACGCCCGGAGCAGATCCGGGCGATGATCAGGGAGGTCACGGCCGCCGTCGCCGGGACGCTCGGGGCGCCGGTCCCGACGATCCGCGTGCTGGTGACGGAGGTGCCCCTCACGCATTGGGGCTCGGGCGAGCAGACGCTCGCCGAGAGCAGGGCCCCGGGCGACCGGACCGCTCAGAGCACGAGCAGCTGATCCGCCCCGGCCCACCGGGTCTGCACCGCGGGCCACCGCGGTGTGATCGTCGCCGAAGGATCGCGGCCAAGCGAGGTGCCGTCGGTGCGGGCGATCTCCGCGCACGCGTCGGCGTCGAGGGTCTAGGCGCGCTCTACCGCCTCGAGCAGCACCCTGGCGATCGAGTAGCCCGCGACCACGTTGCCGAGGTCGGAGTTGACGCCGCCGAGCCGCGCCGCGTAGGCGTCGATGAACTCCTGCTCGCGGTCGAGGCCCATGCCCGCGGCGAACCAGTTGGCGGCGAGCGAGCCGTCGGCGAGGCCGCCGCTCATCTCGACGTAGCCGCCGGTGTTGCCGGCCTTCTCGAGGAACAGCACCCGCGGCTCGTAGCCCTGCGCCCGCATCTCCTCGAGCAGCGCCACCCCGTCGGGCGGCGTGACCTGGCTGACCACCACTTCGGCGCCGGCGGCGAGCGCCTCGGCCACCTGACTGCGGAAGTCGGTGCCGCCGACGGGGAACTGGGCGCGATAGGCGATCTCGTAGCCGAACTCGGGGGCGGTCTCCTCCCAGAGCCCGCCCATGACGACCCCGTCCTCCTCCGTGTCGGTGAAGAGCGCCACCTTGCGGTTGGTCTCGAAGAGCTCGGCGGCCTCGAACTGCGTCCGCGTCATCTGCTGCTCGTCGAAGAAGACGTCCCAGGCGTAGCGCCATCCCCCGGGGTTGCCGCCCTTCCAGGCCTGCAGGGGGGTGATGGTGATGAGGGTCGGCACGCGCAGCTGCTCGGCGACCGACGAGACGGGGATGCTGAGCGGCGGGGTTGCGGGGCCGAGCAGCGCCGCGGCGCCGTCCTGCAGCACGAGCGAGCGCGCCTGCTCCGCGGCGCGCTCGCCGCTCGACGCGTTGTCCCGCACCACGAGCTCCACCGTGCGCCGCTCGCCGTCGACGACGATGCCGCCGGCCTCGTTGACCTCGGCGACGGCCTGGGCGTAGCCGAGCTGCAGCGTCGTGCCGAAGGCCTGCAGCGGCCCGGTGAGGGGAAGCGAGGCTCCGATGATCACCGAGTCTCCTTCCATTCGTCCCGTCCGAGCGTGCACGCGAGTGCGACCATGAACAGGGTATCGGCGCGCATCTGTGGAACGATAGAGATCATGGCCGATAGCGCGCGAGCATCCGTGCGTCGAGTGGTCACCCAGCGCGATGTCGCCGAGGCCGCGGGGGTCGACCGCGCGACGGTGTCGCGCGCGCTCGATCCGGAGAAGCGTCTGCTGATCAGCCCGCAGACGGTCGAGCGGGTGCTCGAGACCGCCGAGCGCATGGGCTACCGCACCAACATGCTCGCCCGGGGACTGCGCACCTCGCGCTCGGACGTGGTCGGCCTCGAGATCCCGCGCAGCATCCACGATGCGGCGAGCCTCTTCGACAAGCCGCTCAGCGCCTTCGTCACCTCGATCGAGCAGCGCCTCGCGCGGCAGGGGCTGACCCTGCTCGTCACCTTCGCGGGCGAGGACGGCTCGAATCGCGCCTCCGGCCGCTTCACCCGGGACGGCATGATCGACGGGCTGATCCGCCTCGAGGCCCACGCCTCCTCCGGGGGCCGCGGCGCCGAGCCGGTCCCGGTGGTCAGGGTCGGGCTCGATCCCGAGGGCGACTCCGATCTCGTGGTCGACGAGGGGCGCGGCATCGAGATCGCGGTCGAGCATCTGCACCGGATCGGCCACCGCCGCATCGGGCTCGTCGGCGAGCCGCTGTCGCAGCCGCGGGGCGAGCTGCACGCCCGCGCCTACCGGCGCGCCATGCTGCGCCTCGGTGCCGAGGAGACCGAGCTGCCTCCGCTCATCGCGCACTACCACGAGCGCCACCCGGCCTCGGCCCCGCAGGCCGTCGAGACCCTGCTCTCCCGCGCGCAGGGCATCACCGCGATCGTCTTCACCGACGACAAGGCGGCGATGGGCGGCTACGGGATGCTGCGCGCCGAGCGACTGCAGGTGCCCGATCAGATCTCGGTGGTCGGCTGGCGGGACAACGACGCGGGCCTCTTCCTGGTGCCGCCGCTCACCACGATCGCGCTGCCGATGCGGCAGACCGCCTTCGCGGCGACCGACCTGCTGCTGCAACGGATCGACGGCGACGCGGAGGCGGCCCCGCCCCGGCGGGTCTTCGACCCCTACCTCGTGCAGCGCGCTCCTCGACCGCGCCGCCGCCGGCGGCTGAGCCGGGACCCCGGCGCAGCCGCGGCGGAGGCGGTCACTCGGGCCGGTGGCTAGAGCGGGCTGTCCTCGAAGACGAGCTCCTTGCCCGCGGCGCGGCGCTGAGAGGCGCGCATCCAGCCGAGGGCGAAGACGACCGGGATGAGCAGCAGCAGCCATCGGGCGACGTCGCCCGCGCCGCCGAGCAGGGCGTCGTAGTTCAGGATGGCGAGGACGCCCACCGCGAGGAAGCCGAGCCCGGCGAGCACAGGCGCGATCCTGGTGTGCCAGATCCTCGAGTGCGCCGCCCCCTTGCCCGCGAAGAAGGCGAGGATCGCGATGCAGGTGATGAGCAGCACGACGACGAGCGCCACCGTCCCCATCGAGGTCAGCCAGCTGTAGATGACGGACATCATGTCCGCGCCCGCGAGGATGAACCCGCCGACCACGACGAGCACCGCGCCCGAGAAGGCGAGCACCGCGACCCGCGGCGTTCCGCTCGCGCTCGTCCGTGCGAACACCGCCGGCAGCATCCCCGACCGCCCCAGCGAGAACAGGTAGCGCGAGAGGAGGTTGTGGAAGCCGATGAACATCGCGATCGAGCTCGTGAGCATGAGGATGCCGATCACGGTCGACAGCCACGGCGGGCCGTACATGTCGGCGACCGCGTAGACGAAGCCGATCGGGTCCGCCTGCGCGGCGGCCTGCACCTCGGCGGAGCCCCAGCCGTTCGCGATTGCCCAGGTGACGAATGCGTAGAAGACGCCGATGACGGTGATCGCGATGTAGGCGGCCTTGGGGATCGTGCGGCTCGGCTGCTTGGCCTCCTCGGAGAACACCACGGTCGCCTCGAAGCCCGTGTAGCAGGTGACCGCGAAGAGGATCGCGATGCCCGCACCGGCGGGGACGATGTTGCCGGGGACGAAGGCGTCGAACTCCAGCGTCCCCGTCGCCCCGCCCTGGACCAGCACCGAGAAGGCGAGGAAGAGCAGCACGGCGATCTCGAGGACGACCAGCACGCCGAGCACCTTGAGGCTCACGTCGATGCCGATGTAGCAGAGGGCGGTCACGACGACGAGCCCCGCGAGCCACCACAGCCAGCCGGGCAGCTGGAGGCCCAGGCCGGCCATCGTCAGCTCGGCGATCCCGCCGATGAGGGCCCAGATGCCGCAGACCAGTCCGATGTAGCCGAGCACCGCGACACCCGCGAGCGCTCCGCCGAAGCGGGAGCCGAGCCCCTTGGCGATGAAGGCCACGAACCCCGCCGCGTTCTTCACGTGCCGGCTCATCGCCACGAAGCCGACGCTGAAGACCGCGAACAGCGCGCCGACGACGAGGTACATCATCGGCGTCGTGACGCCGACCGACGCGAACATGACGGGGGAGCCGCCGATGACGCTGCCGAGCGGTGCGACCGCGGCGACCACGAGGAAGACGATCGCGATGACGCCGAGCCTCCCCCGCCGCAGTCCGCCCGTCGTCGCCGCCGGCTCTTCGGTGTCCTGCGGCGCCACCGCCGCGTAGCCCGTTCTCGATTCCATCTGCCGCTCCATCGCGTCCGGCCCCGACAGCCTTGTCGGGGGCTCCCGCGCTCCCGCCGGCCGGCGAGGACGCTCGCCGACCTCCGCCGGCGTTTCCACCGACATTAGGCTCCGGGTCGTCCGCGGAGAACTGGTCTGGCCACAGGCCGATGCGCCGGATTCTGTGCCCGAGCACAAGTCACGGGCGGATCAGCACCCGATCGCCGAGGATCCGCGTCAGCAGCAGCGCCGACTGCAGGTTCAGCCGCACGTCGTCGATGCGTCGGCCGATGAGCTGCTCGGCCTGCTTGACGCGGTAGGTCACCGTGTTCCGCGCGACGAACTGCAGGCTCGCGACCGCGGCCACGCTGCGCTCGTTCTCGAGATAGAGCCAGAGGGTGGTCCGGAGGTTCTCCATCCGGTCGTCGTCGACCGCCAGCCGGCCGAGCTGGCGCCGGACGAAGTGCTGGGCGTTCTCGAGGTCCGCGGCGAGGAGCGTGGCGAGCTCGACGTCGGCGTGCCGGAGGACGCGCGGCGTCTCCGGGACCGCGAGCCGCAGCAGGTGCTCGACGCTCTTCGCCTCGCGATGGGCCCGGCGGAACCCGGCCTCGCCGACGTGCGCCTGGCTGACCGCGACGAAGACCCCCGGCGGCGGGGTCGACGGCGAGGCCGACGGCGGCGGGGAGGCCGCCAGGGGGCGATCCGGCACCGCGCCCCATCCCCAGGCGGTGCCGATGCCGACCGACAGCACGATCGTGCTCGTCGCGCCCAGCGACCGCAGCTCGTCCGAGGCGGCCCTCACCAGCTTCTCCGCGTCGTCGAAGCTGGTGGACTCGGTCCAGGCGACGAGCGCGACGTGGCGCGCGCCGGGGTCGTACTGCAGCACCTCGTCGATCGACCGTGGGGCGACGGGGCGCCCGGACAGCAGCGAGTTGACGATCCCGAGCCGCTCCGCCGACTGCGAGGCCCGCCACCGCGCCCGCTCGATCGCGTAGACCTCGCTCATCACGAGGGAGAACTCCTCCAGCGTCCCGAAGAAGAGCTCCGAGAGCCGCTGCGTCTCGTCCGCCCGCTCCTCCGGGGCCTCGATGAGCTCGTTCGCGCCCTTGATGAAGGCGCCCGCCGACACCGCGCCGCCGATCCTGATGCTCTCGAGCAGCATCGCGAGGCCCAGACCGCGGCGCACGAAGTCGCGGGCGACGTCCGCGGCCTCGTCGGTGAGCGGGCCGATGTCGTCGCCCGCGGCGAGCCGCATCTCGCGGAGCACCTCGGCCCGCATCCCGCGCATGAAGACGTGCGGCAGCGTCGCCTCGGCGGCGAGCGCGGGCATCGAGGCAAAGATCGTGCCCATGGCCTCCTCGGAGGTCTCGATGCTCCAGCCGAGGCCGTCGACGCCGAAGCGCTCGTAGATCCACAGGCCGTCCTCGGACAGCGCGCTCGTGTCCACGGTGATCGGCGTCCGGGGACGAAGCCTCGACATCCACTCCATGGATCCACCACGCACCCTCGCGACCGCTCCGCCGCTGCGCGCCCGGACTGGGCGGATTCGGCGGGTATCACCGATATTTTACGACGGCGCCCGGGCGCCCGTGAATGGTCGCAGCCCAACGGTGCACGGTCATCGTTGGGCCCGAGCCCAGGATGGGACCGAGCCGGCCGGCCGGGCTTGATCGCGGCGCGCGCCGATGCTCTAATGACCGCCATGCCAGTTCTCTACCGCGCCCCGGACGGCACCGCCTTCTCCACCGCCGAGGAGATCGACGAGCAGTACGACCTCGTCGCCTCGCTGCCGCAGTACTCCGAGCACGGGGACTTCGACCGCTACATGGAGTCCTACGCCCGGCGATCCGAGGCCGCACGCGCGCAGCTGCGCTCCGAGCTCGGCATCCCGTACGGCCCGACGCTGTCCGAGACCCTCGACGTCTTCCCCGGCGAGCCCGGCGGGCCGGTGGTGGTCTTCATCCACGGCGGATCCTGGATGGCGCTGACGAGCGCCGAGCACAGCTTCCTGGCCCCGGGGCTCGTGGCGAACGGCGCGACGGTCGTCGTGCCCACCTACGCCCTGTGCCCCGTCGTCACGATCGACGAGATCGTGCGCCAGACGCGCGCGGCGGTCGCGTGGACCTATCGCAACTGCGCCCGCTACGGCGCCGATCCCGAGCGGATCGCCGTCGTGGGCCACTCGGCCGGCGGGCACCTCGTCGCGCGCCTGCTGGAGACCGACTGGGAGGGCGAGTACGGGCTCCCCTCGTCGATCATCGGCGGAGCCTGCGCGATCAGCGGCATGTTCGACCTCCGGCCGGTCCCCTTCACCGCCGACCAGGCGGTCCTGCGGCTCTCCGCCGAGGAGGTGCTGCGCAACAGTCCGATCCTGAACCTGCCCGTCGCGGCTCCCCGCCTGCTGCTCACCGCCGGCGCGAAGCAGCCGCGCGAATACCGGCGCCAGTCGATCGACTTCCTCCGCGCGTGGCAGGGCGTCGGCCTGTCCGGCGAGTACTGGGAGCGCGAGGGCGTGAACCACTTCGACGAGCTCGACGACCTCGCCGAGCCGGACTCCGAGCTCACCCGGCGCGTGCTCGCACTCGCGGACGCCTCGTAGCATCGAGCTCGAGAGCCGCCGATCGAGGTCGTCGAGACCAGGGTCCGTACTCGGGACGCACGATCGAGGCCCCGGATCCAGGGCGGGATCCGGAGCCTCGATCGCCTGCTACGCGGCCGAGGGCTCGATCAGGTCGTAGAAGGCCCAGTAGGCGTCGTCCGCGGCGCGGCCGGCCAGCTGCCGGCCGACCTCCTGATGCACCGGCGGGCTGCACACGAGGTGCGTCACTCCGGTGTAAGTGTCGCGGAAGTACCGCTGGAGGTCGCACTCGCGGATCAGGGCCGTGCCCGTCCAGGTCGCGATCTCGTTGGCGATGTACTGGGCCGTACGATTGGTGGCGATGGTGCCGAGCTGCAGCAGCGAGACCTGCTCCGTGCTCAGCTTGCGGCCGGCTCCCACCGTGCGCTCGGCGTCGCCCCAGACGTCGAGGAGGAAGGCCCGCGCGCCGCGGTACCGGGCCTCCATGTCGGCGTAGGCCATGTAGAAGGCGTCCGTCGAGGTGGCGACGCTCGGGCGGGCGGCCTTGGCCTTGCCGAGCTCGCGGATCTCCTCGAGGAGGCGCTTGCAGACCCCCAGCGCCCAGCCCGCGTGCTGCATGCTGGCGAGGTAGGCCAGCTCGATCTGGAACATCGCGCCGCCTCGCCGCTGCACGGGGGTGATCGGATCGTAGGTGTGCGTGTCCGCGACGAAGGCCTCGTCGATACGGTAGTCGTGCGATCCGGTCGCCCGCAGTCCGAGCACGTCCCAGTTCGGGATGTGCTCGGCCCTGTCCGCCGGCAGTGTCGCCATGAGGAACCGGCCGTCGTCGCCGAGGATCCCGGTGTGCAGGTGGGTCGAGACGGGCGAGCCGGAGTTGAACTGCCACTCGCCCGAGATGACGTACCCGCCCTCGACGCGCCGGGCGACGCCGGGCTTGGTGCCCTGACCCGAGAAGAGGGCGCAGCGGCCCTCGCCGAAGTACTCCTCGATCGCGACGTCGTCGACGTAGGCCGCGACGAGCGCGGAGACGTCGACCACGCCGAGGAAGGTCCAGGCCGTCCCCGAGTCGTGCCAGGCCAGCGCCTCCATCAGCCGGATCTGCTGGGTCGGGCTGAACTCGTAGCCGCCGACCTCGAGCGGCATCATCGCGCGGAAGACGTCGATCTCGTGGAGCGCGGCGATCACCTCGTCGGTGGGCCGGCCGAGCCTCTCGCCCTCGGGTCCGTCGCGGCGGATCAGCTCGGCCTTCTCCGCGAGGCGCGCCATCATGGCGTCGAACTCGGGGCTCACGCGCAGGCCGGGCGACTCCTGCGGATCCTGCGGACGGTCGTCGACGACGGACGGAGCGGCAACTTCGGACATTCGGGTCTCCTCTGCGAGCACGGCGAGCGAGGCCGTCCGCGTCCTCGCGGACCGTCGCCCCGTCACGACGGTGGACTCGTCGCGATAGTGGAAGCCTAGGTCGCGGCACCCGGCGCCTGAACTGGCTCGGGGCCAGCAGATGATCCGATTCATTGGGCTCGAGACCAGTCCCGGCAGGCCCTCGACAGCACAAGGACCCCGTCGGGGCCCGCGGCGGCGCCCGGAGCGCCGGTTCCTACGCCGGCTCCCCCAGCCCGAACGCCATGAGATCCTCGCCGACGACCAGCCGGCCCGAGAAGCCCTCCTGTGCCCGCTCCCACCGCTCGCGCGGCGAATTGCCCGGAGCCAGATGGGTGAGCACGAGCGTCTTCACGCCGGCCGCCTCGGCCTGCGGGCCGACCTCCTCGATCGAGGTGTGCGCGGCGAGCATGTGCTGCAGCAGATTCTCGTCGGGCCTCGGCGCGTTGGGACCGAGGAGCTCGTCGACCCAGGTCATGTCGATGCACTCGTGCAGCAGGATGTCGGCGCCCCGGGCGATCTTCACGAGGTTCTCGCACACGCCCGTGTCGCCCGAGATCACGATGTCGCCGTCGGGGGTCTCGAAGCGGAAGGCGAACGCGGGGAACACGGGCCGGTGATCGACGAGGATCGCCGTGACGCGCACGAGCTCGTCGCGGTAGATCTCGAAGGGCTCCATCTCGGGGGTCGGGTCGCCGTTGGGGTCGTCGCCGACGCCCTCGGGCAGCTCGATGTCGGAGATCTCGAAGATCTCGCGCAGATCCTGCTTCGCGTTGTCCCGCATGCGGTCGTTGATGTCGGTCGCATAGGCCTGCAGCAGCTTGCGCGTGAACTCCTCCATGCCGGGGGTGGGCGACTCGGGGGTCCACACCTCAGGCAGCTCCTCGCGCTTCTCGGCGGCGAAGATCGGCGGCAGCGCGCCGCGGTCGCCCGGGCCGAGCACCCTGATCGGCCGCTTCAGCCCGTCCGACCCGTTGTGCCAGGCGAGGAGCAGCAGGTTCGGGTAGTCGACCGTGTGGTCCGAGTGGTGGTGGGTCAGGAACACGGCGCGCATGTTGTCGATGCCGCGCTGGAAGCCGGAGGGGCCGATGCCGGACTTGCGGAACTGCGGGCCCCACCCCTCTCCGAAGTCGACGAGGTAGACGGCATCGCCGACGCAGATCGCGGTGGAGATGCCCGTGCGGGTCGCGTTGTCCCACCACGGCGGGCCTCCGGAGGTGCCGAGCAGCACGACCCTCGTGCGATAGCGGCGGGACTCCTCGATGCTCAGCGGCGATGGTGCGTTCACTGGGGTGCTCCTTGCTCTCGGTGGGACCGCCGTCGCGCGGATGCGCGAGGGTTCGTGCCGCGCGCGGCGCGCGGGGCGGTCCCGATGTTTCCCATCTTTTTCAGCCCTGAGACATATGGCAAATATGAATCTCGGTGCCTTGTTATTCAGTTCTCGTATACCGTCGATTAGGCTTCCACCATGGACCTCCGGCAGCTCCGCTACTTCACGGCCGTGTGCGAAGAGGAGTCGTTCTCACGCGCGGCTCAGCGCCTCCACATGACGCAGCCCCCGCTCTCGACCACGGTCGCGAACCTCGAGCGCGAGCTCGGCATCCAGCTGCTGCACCGGGTGCAGCACGGCGTGATCCCGACCGAGGCGGGCAGGCTGCTCGCCCTGCGCGCATCGCAGATCCTGCGCCAGGCCGACGAGCTCCAGGCTCACCTGCGCGGTCTCGGGGAGGGAAGCGAGGGCCACCTCACCGTGGCGGTCGCGCCGAGCTTCGCCTGGCGCTACATCCCCGAGATCATCCAGCGCTTCACGCAGCTCGCCCCCCGGGCCTCGCTCACCCTGATGGACCCGACCCCCGAAGTCACCGTCGAGGAGGTGCTGCGGGGCGGGGCCGACGTCGGGGCGGTGCTCACGCTCGACTTCCCCCTCTTCTCCGAGATGTACGCGGGCAGCCTGCACATGCACCCGATGGGGGAGCTCGAGACGCTCGCGGTGCTGCCGAGCCACTGGGGGCAGTCGGACGAGCCCGTGGACGCCCTCGACCTCCGCTCGCTCATCTGGTTCCTGCCGCCCGAGAGCCCGAAGTTCCCGGGTCTGCGCGGCATGGCCGAGAGCTTCTGGCACTCCCTGGGCCACGAGATGCCGGTCGTTCAGGAGGTGGCGACCCTGCAGACCGCGATGCCTCTCATCGCCGGCGGGCTCGGCGTCACCATGATGCCCGAGTCGGTCCGCGAGCATCAGCTCAACCGCCTCGTCACGCGGCCGTTCGTCCAGGAGGTGGCCACCTCGACCGCCGCGCTGATCTGGTCGAAGGAGATCGACCCCTCGCCGATCGCGCAGCGGTTCATCGGCGTCGCCACGGCGCTCACTCCGCCGCCGCGATGAGCGTCGCCGTGTTCGTGCTGTCCACCGAGGCGTGGCTCTTCGCCTCCTGGATCAGCGTGAACACGTGGTTGCGCAGCTCGGCGTAGCGCGGCAGCGCCTTGGTGTGGATCTGGTGCCGCGGACGCGGCAGATCCACCCGGAGGTCCTCCGTCACCGAGGTCGGCGCGCCCGAGAGCACGATGACCCGGTCCGAGAGGTAGACCGCCTCGTCGATGTCGTGCGTCACGAACAGCACGGTCATGTCGTACTGCTCGCGCACGCGCAGGACCAGGTCCTCGAGCTCGGCGCGGGTCTGCGCGTCGACCGCGGCGAAAGGCTCGTCCATCAGCAGGATGTCCGGCTGATAGGCCAGCCCCCGCGCGATCGCGGCGCGCTGCTGCATGCCGCCCGAGAGCTGCCAGGGGTAGAGCTCGCCCTTGCCCGCGAGGCCGACGCTCGCGAGGGCCTCCTCGGCGATCCGTCGGCGCTCGGCCCTGCCGTACTTGCGCTCGAGCGGCAGCTCCACGTTGCGGGCGACGTTCATCCAGGGCAGCAGGCTGCGACTGTAGTCCTGGAACACCACGGCGAGCTTCTCGGGCGGCCCGACCACCGGGTCGCCCTCGAGCACGGTGCGGCCCGCGGTGGGGGCCTGCAGCCCCGCGACGCAGCGCAGCAGCGTCGTCTTGCCCGAGCCCGAGGGCCCGACCACGCACACGAACTCGCCCTGCTGCACCTCGAAATCGACTCCGGCCAGGATCCTGGCCAGCTTGTCCCCGCGGCCGTAGCTCATGTGCAGGTCCTGCACCTGCAGCACGGGTGCCGGTTCTTCGTTCGACATAGCTGTTCTCTCCTTGAAGGTCATTCCGCGTTCTGGCTCGCCAGCATGCCCGCGTGCCACTTGAGCACGCGCTTCTCGATCAGCATGAAGACGAGGGCGGCGAGGTAGCCCAGCAGGCCGAGCACGATGGTGCCCGCCCAGGTCTCGGTGATCTGGAAGGTCTGCTGCGATTTGATGACGTAGTAGCCGATGCCCGAGGTGGCCCCCACCATCTCGCTGACCACGATCAGGATGATCGAGATCTGCAGCGAGGTGCGCATGCCCGCGGCGATCTGGGGCGCGGCGGCCGGCAGCAGCACGTGACGCACGCGCTGCCAGAACCCGAGCCGGTACGACCGCGCCATGTCCCGCACCTGGGAGTGCACCCCCGCAATGCCGTCCGTGGTGTTCAGCAGCGTCGCCCAGATCGAGCCGAAGACGATGATGAAGACGTTCATCATCACCCCGATGCCGAACACCAGGATGCCGACGGGGATGACCACGGGCGGCGGCAGCGAGCGGAAGAACTGCACGAAGGGATCGGCGGCAGCCCTGACGCGCGGGCTCATACCGAGAATCAGGCCGATCACCACGCCGAGGATCACCGCGATCAGATACCCCGAGGCGAACTTGCCGATGCTCGGCAGCAGGTGCTCGACGAAGTAGGGGCCGAGCCAGTCGGCCCGGAGCGTCTCGACGATCTTCGAGAGCGGCGGGAAGTAGAGCGAATCGCTGTTCGCCGAGCCGAACCACCAGGCCGCGACGAGCACGACCGGCAGCCACAGGCGCAGCAGCGCGAGCTTCAGGATCCTCATGCCTGCTCCCCCCGCTGCGAGGCGTGCCAGAAGAGCAGCCGGCGCTCGCCCAGGCGGAAGACCGCGTTGAGGCCGAGGCCCAGCAGGCCGGTGGTCACGATGAGCGCGTACATGGGCGCCAGCTGGCCGGCGACCTGCGCGATCGTGATGGACTTGCCGATGCCCGCGGCACCCGTGATCATCTCGGTCACGACCGAGATGATGAGCGCGATCGCGGCCGACACGCGCAGGCCGGTCGCGGTGAAGGGCAGCAGGCTCGGCACGACCACCGAGCGGATCGTGCGCCAGCCGCCGAGACGATAGCTGCGGGCCATCGAGAGTGCGACGCCGTCGGCCTCGCGAACGCCGTAGGTCATCTGCGTGAGCAACGGCCAGAGCGCGCCGAACACCACGAGGAAGAGCTTCATGGTGGGTGAGATGCCCCACAGCAGGAGGGTCAGCGGGATCAGGGCCACCGGGGGGATCGGCTTCAGGAACTCGATCACGACCCAGAGGGACTCCCGGATGAAGCGCACTCGCCCCATGGCGATCGAGAGCGGCGTCGAGATCACGAGGACGATGATCAGGCCGATGAAGACCGAGAGCAGCGTCTGCCCGATCGCGGCCCAGAAGTCGCCCGTGACGAGCTGGGCGCCGAAGGCCGCGGCGATGTCCACCGGCCCCGGGACGACGTTCGCGGGCAGAACACCGGCGGCGGACGCCGCGCCCCAGAGCAGGAGCACGACGACGACCGCGACGACTCCGTAGAGGATTCGCCCGCGGCGGGTGAGCGGCGCAGTGCGCCGCTCACCGCCGACAGCGACGGTGCTCATCGCGCGAAGAGGTCCGCGGCGTTCACCGAGCCCAGGGCAATGAAGCCCTGGGCCTCCATGACCTCGATGTACTTCTCGACCGACTCGAGCGTGACCTCGGTGCCGTAGCCGGGCAGGTTGATCTTCTCCGCGACATCGGCCGGCAGATTGCCGTACTTGACCAGCACGGCCCGCACGAGCGAGGGGTCGGCACTGGCCGCCTCGGCCGCCCGCTGCATGGCACGCTCGAACGCGGCGACCGTGTTCGGCGCCTCCTGCACGAACTGCTTCGAGGTGAAGTAGACGGCGTGGCTCTGGCCCGGAGTCAGCGCCTCCGCGAAGGGGCTCGCGATCGACACGAGTCCGGCGTCGAGGCCCGTGGCGCGGAAGGGCTCGATCACGCCGGCCGCGTCGATGTCGCCGCGCTCGAGCGCTCCGGCCATATCGGCGAACGGCATGGCGACGTAGGTCACCTGGGAGGGATCGCCCCCGTCGTTCGCGATCGTCTGGCTCACCACCAGCTCGATCGCGGCCTGCAGCGCATTCACCGCGACGACCTTCCCCTCGAGGTCCTTCGGCGTCTCGATGCCCGAGCCGGCCTTCACGAGCAGGGCCGTCGGATCCTGTTCGACGTCCTCCGGGACGTTCGCGGCGTTCGCGGCGATGACGAGCGGCAGGCCCTGCTCGGCGGCGGAGATGATCGGCGAGATCGCGCCCTGCCCGAACTGCACCTGGCCGTTCAGCACGCCGGGCACGATCGCGGCGGCGTTCTGCATGGCCTCCATCTTCACCTCGAGGCCCTCCTCCTCGAAGTAGCCCTCGTCGAGCGCGATGTAGGCCGCGGCGGCGTCGGCGACCGGCACGACCCCGACGTTCACCGCGGTGACCTCGGGCGCGCCCGACGCTGCGCCGGCCCCGCCGTCGGCGTCGGGCTGGCCGCCCGCGTCGCCCGATCCGCCGGAGCAGCCGGTCATGAGCATGGCCGCCGCGATGGCGACTGCGGCAAGAGCGCGTTTCTTCATTGAAATCCTCGTTTCTGCATCACTCCGTCGTGACCGGACGGGCTGTCCGGCAGGGCCCGGCCGTCGCCCGGCCGAGCCGAGGGACGGTGTCGCGGACCGCTATATCATCGTGCGCGTCGAGCGAGAGTTCTGGCAAATACATAATCGCGGGCTCAGATATACGGTCTGCATATATCCGAGCCCGCGATTGCAGAGTGGCGGATCCGCACGGCCTGCCGGCTACGCCAGGGCGGCGTCGATCGCCTCGGCGCGGGGCATCCCGCTTCGCGCCCCGACCGCGGCGACGGACAGCGAGGCCGCCGCCACCCCGCGGGTGCTCGCCTCGAGCACGGAGGCGCCCCGGGCGAGCGCCGCGGCGAGCACTCCGTTGAACGTGTCTCCCGCGCCGGTCGTGTCGCGCACCTCCGCGACCTCGCCCGCGGGAAGCGCGACCGCCGGCATCCCCGGTTCGGAGACCAGCACCCCGGCCGCCCCGAGAGTCACGACGACCGGCGCCTCCGTACGGGCGCGGATCGCCTCCGCCATCTCGGGGACGGACGCGCCCGCAGCGCCTCCCATCAGGGCGTGCAGGGCCGCGAGCTCCGAGGCGTTGGGCGTCACGACGGGGCCGCGCGGAAGCGCCTCGAGCAGTTCGGGCAGCACCGGCGCGGGATTCAGGACGCAGCGGATCCCGTGCGCCTCCGCCGCAGCGACCGCGGCGACGACCGCCTCGGGAGGGATCTCCGCGCTCACGAGCAGGCAGTCGGCCCAGCCGGCCGCCCGGGCGACGGCGGCACGCACCGTGTCGGGCGTCACGGCCGCGTTCGCGCCGGCGCCGACCGCGATCTGGTTCTCGCCCGCCGGTCGACCACGATCAGCGCCATCCCGGTCGTGGTCTCATCGAGCACGGCGACATCCGCGACGTCGACGCCTTCCGCGCGCAGTTCCGAGAGTGCGCTCGCGCCCACGTCGTCGCCCCCGACCGCACCGCAGTAGCGCACCTCGGCACCGGCCCGCGATGCGGCCACCGCGGAGTTGGCGCCCTTCCCCCCTCCGTAGCGCCGGACGCTCGGACCGACCACGGTCTCCCCCGGGCCGGGGAGCCGTTCGGCGGCCACGACCAGGTCGACGTTGATGGCGCCGACCACCAGCACCCGGGCATTCATCGTCATCTCGAGCCTCCCGAACCGTCAGCGTCGCCGAGCCCGGCTCACGCCCCCGAGACGCGCATCCCTTCGCCCTCGCCCGGCGCGAGCACGATGTCGAAGCGGGTCTCGCACCACGCGCGGCCCTCGAGGTCCCGGCCGTCCGGGGTCGGCGCGTCGGCCGGGTGGTGCGTGAAGTCCTTGATGAGCGACTCCTTCACGCCGAACACCGAGTCGCCGATCACGAGCTGCTCGTCGCCCCGCACGAAGATGTGCGTCACGAGCGTGCGGTACCCCGGCGCGGTGACCATGAAGTGCAGGTGCGAGGCCCGCACCGGCGAGCGGTCCACCGCCGCGAGCATCTGCCCCACCGGGCCGTCGTACGGGATCGGGTACGGCGTCGGGAACAGGCCCCAGAAGTTGTACTCGCCGTTCCCGTCGGCGTAGAGGTGCGCCCGCGCGGCCATCCGTCCGTCGTCGTACTGCACGTCGTAGAAGCCGTCCTCGTCGGCCTCCCACACCTCGATGCGGGCGCCCGGGATCGGTTCACCGTCGATGCCCGTGACCGTGCCCGCCACGTAGCAGGGCTCACCGGCGGCGCCGAAGGCCATGTCCTCGCCGTTCTGGATCTCGGGCGCGTCCTCCACGAAGAACGGGCCGAACACGGTCGCCTCGGTCGCGTTCGCGTACTCGGGGTTGTTGATCGCGACGACCTGCATCGAGATGCCGAGCACGTCGGAGAGCAGCACGAACTCCTGCCGGGTCTCGGTGGTGATGTGCCCCGCGTCGGTGAGGAACTTGATCGCCGTGTTCCACTCGTCCTCGGTGAGCCGCACCTCGCGTACGAAGGCGTGCAGATGCCGGGTCAGCGACTGCATGACGGTCTTCAGCCGCTCGCTCTCGGCGCCCTCGAACGAGGCCACGACCTCCTCGATCAGCGCCTCCTCGCGCGCGGTCTGCTCGGCAGTGACCGGTGCCTCCATCGGATCGCTCATGGGCATCCTCACTCCTTCACGGGTTCGCCGAGCCGGGCCCGGCTGATGATGGTCTCGACGTCCGCGACCGTGAACGGCCGCGGGTTCGACGGCGGGATCGCCTCGCAGGCGAGTCGCGCCGCCTCGGGCACGTCGCCCTCCGCGAGCCCGAGCTCCGCGAGCGAGTCGACGACGCCGAGCTCGCTGCGCAGGCGGTACAGGCCCGCGGCGGCGGATCCGCCTCCCTGCGTTCCGAGGCCCAGCGCCTCGCTCACCCGCTCGGCCGCGGCGGGCGCGGCGGGGGCGTTGAACTCGGTCACGTAGGGCAGCACGATCGCGTGCATCTCGGAATGGGACAGCCCGTAGGCTCCCCCGAGCACGTGGCAGATCTTGTGGTGCATGCCGCTGCCGGCCGAGGCGAAGCCGACCGCCGCGAGATACGCGCCGTAGAGCACCCGCTCGCGCGCATCGAGGTCGTCGGGATCCGCCGCGAGCCCGCGCAGGCCCGGGATCAGGGCGCGCAGCCCCTCGGCGCTCAGTGCGGCGTTGATCGGATCGGCCTTCGGTGCCCAGAAGCCGTCGACGGCGTGCGCGACCGCGTTCAGGCCCGAGGCCATCGCGAGCCCCGCCGGCAGCGAGCGCGAGAGCTCCGCGTCGTAGACCACGGCCCGCGGCAGCACGCGCTCGTCGACGCCCGTGACCTTCCGGCCATCCTCGGTCAGCCCCCAGATGCTCGTCGCCTCCGAGCCGGCGAACGTCGTGGGCACCGCTACGAACGGGATGCCGGTATCGCGCGCGACGATCTTGGCGAGGCCGATCGCCGATCCGCCCCCGACCGCGAGCACCGCGTCGGCCTCGTTCGCCTTCGCGAGCTCGACGGCCGCGCGCGCGTTCTCGATCGGCACGTGCTGGACCGCCTCGCCGATGCGGGCGGCCACCGGCAGACGGGCGGCGATCTCGTCGGCCGCGCGCGCGGCGGTTCCACTCGAGACGAGCAGCACCCGCTGCGCCCCGAGCCCCTCGATCGCGGCCGCGGCGTGCTCGGCGGCCCTCCCGCTGCCGAACAGCACCCGCTGCGCCGACGTGGTGTGGTCGAAGGCGATCATCATGTTGTGCTCCCTCCCGGCCCTTGCGCGCAGCGTACTACGCCGGATCCACGCCCGCCGGTGCGACGGGCATGTCGAGCTCGAAGCCCATGACGCGGTGGAAGCGGGCGAGCGCGTTCCAGACGCTGATGCTCATGGTGAGCTCGAGCAGCTCGACGTCGTCGAACTCGGCCCGGGCGCGGTCGCGCACCTCGGGGTGCACGCCGTAGGGCAGCTCACCGTACGAGACCTGCGGCGGCAGCAGCGTCAGCTCGCGGGTGAACTCGAGCGCGGCGCGCAGGCGCGGCGAGAGGCCGTCCCACTCCCCCGAGGCCACCTGGCGCATGAGCTCCTCGCTCACGCCGTTCTTCGCGGCCGAGGTGGAGCGGTGGCTCGCCGAGTAGCGGCAGTTGTTCAGCACGGCCACGAGCAGCGCGCTCGTGTCCTTGACCTCGGCCTCGAGACGGCCCGGTCCCGCGACCCCGCGGAGGAAGGGGAGATAGACCTCGAACAGCTCGGGCTTGTTCATGATGGCGGCCCAGGTGTTCAGCACCCGGCCGTACTGCGCGCGGCCGGACTCCGCGACCTCGCGCGGGCCGCCGCTGAGCTCCTCGATATCGGCGAGAGGGATGAGCGCCACGGTCACGCCTCCCTGAACTGCGCCGCGAACTTCTCGAGCGAGAGGTCGAGAGCCGCGTCGTAGGGCATCTCGTCGATCTCATAGAAGAAGGGACGGCCGCCGTAGACCCCGGCGCCGCGGGCCGCCCGGGTGAGCCAGGCCTCGGCGGTGCCGCGCAGCTCTTCCGCGGGTGCGACGGCGTTGACGAGGCCCACTTCGAAGGCGCGCTGGGCGGTGAAGGGGTCGCCGCTGCCGATGTTCTCCATCGCGGCGCGGGCGCCCATGCGCTTGATGAGCGGCACCTGCGCCACCATCGGCCAGACGTTCACGCCCACCTCGTAGCTGCCGACGAGCGCGTCGGGCAGGATCACCGCGAAGTCGCACGCGGCGACGATCGAGCTGCCGGAGGCCACGGCGTCGCCGTTCACGACCGCTGCGACGGGCTTCACGAGCGTCGGGATCAGCTTCAGCAGCTCGGCGAGCGAGCGGGCGTACTCGACGGGGTCGCCGCCGGCGCGGATGCCGGCGAGGTCGAGGCCGCCGCAGAAGGCGTCGCCCGCGCCCGTGAGGATGATGCCGGTCACCGTCGCGTCGTCGTTCGCCCGGGTCAGCCCCGCGGCCACGGCCGACATCACCTCGGGGTTCAGCAGGTTGCGCTCGGGGCCGTCGATCACGACGGTCGCGATGTTCGCGGGTGCAGCTTCCATTTCGATTCCTTCCTCTGGGTTCCGTCGCGCGGGGCGCCGGTGCGAGGGCCCGGCCGCGTGTTCAGTTTCAGTCAACATTAGATCCGGCGGATCCGCAATCGTGTGCAGCTCTTGAGGTCTCCGGGCGCGCACCGCGGCGGCGGAGCGGGCGGGCCCGACAGCCTCAGGCGCCGTCGAGCACGTGGAACACCTCGGGATGCCGGCTGAGCTCGAGCCGGGTGGTGCGGATGTGCCCGAGCAGCACCCGCCCCGCGTCCTCCGCGTCGCCGCGCAGGATCGCGAGCGCGAGCAGCTCGTGCTCGAGGTGGATGCCGCGCGCCGTGCGCTCCGTGCCGAGCAGGGCGAAGGCCCGCCGGTAGTGCTGCGTGGTGTTCCACAGCCGCTCGACGAGCTCACCGAGCATGGTGGTCTCGGCGCCCGAGTAGGTGAGCATGTGGAACTCGCGATCGAGCGCGAGGAACTCCTCGACGTGATCGGCGCCCCGCATGGCCTCGACGAGCGGCAGCAGGCGATCCAGCGCGTCCTGTTCGAGCCGCGGCACGCTCATGCTCAGCAGCAGCGGCTCGACCCGCTCGCGCACCTGGTACACCTCCTGGCATTCGTCGAGGCTGAGCTTCGCGACCCACGCGCCGGTGTTGGGGACGAGGACCACGAGGCCCTCGGCCTCGAGCGCACGCAGGGCGTCGCGCACGGGCAGCCGACTCGCGCCGTAGCGCTCGGCGAGCACCTCCTGGCGGATGCGCTCCCCGGGCCGCAGCCCGCCCCCGAGGATGTCGGCGCGCAGGGCGTCGGTGATCCGCACCGCCGCCCCCGCCGGCGTCCCGTTCGACACCGACCCATTCGACGCCGTCCCGTTCGCCGGGCCGCTCGTCGGCGCCGGTCCCGTGCCCGCGGCGCTCGCCGCTCTCCCGCCCATGCCGGTCACTCCGTCGGACGGGCCGGGTGCCAGAGCTTCACGGGGCTCGTCGCCTCGTAGGCCTTGCCGTTCGGGAAGCTCACGAGCTCGAACTGCATGCCCCACGGCGCCCGGAAGTACACCCAGGTCTGGCCGAGGCTGTGGCTGCTGCTGAGGGTGGGCTCCCCCATGATCTCGATGTCGTGCCGTCTCAGGTGCTCGAGGGCGGCGTCGAAGTCGTCGACGTAGAGGGCGACGTGGTGCCCGCCGATGTCGCTGTTGCGGGGCGGCGGGCTCTGCCCGTCGGCGGCCTCGTACTGGAACACCTCGAAGTTCGCGCCCGTGCGGCAGCGGTAGAAGCGCAGCTCGCGCATCACGGTGCGCGGGTGCACGCCCAGGTGCACGCTCATCCAGTCGTCGTCGCTCTGGAAGGGGCCGAGCGAGTACACGCGCTCGCAGCCGAGCACGTCGACGAAGAACCGCTCCGCCTCCTCGAGATCGGGCACGGTGATGCCGATGTGCTCGACGCCCCGTAGCCCGGGCATGCCAGTCGTCATGTTCGCTCCTTCGCTCTGCCCTGCATACATCGGGATCGTATACATCTGGGGGTGATTCTCCCCGTTGGAGTTCATATTACCCGCGATCGGGCTTGAAAATGTATCCAATCTGTGTTTGATTGGTAACTGTTCAATCGGAATGAACTCGACGATCGGGCCCGACCGCGCCCGATCCTCCCCGATTCCACGGCACGAGACAACGGAGTGAGCGATATGTCCAAGCGCAGCAGGCTGGAGACCGGGGTCCCCTGGGTCGAGCTGAAGACCACGGCGGCCGACTGGAAGAAGGCCGATCCCCAGCTGCTCGCGAACATGCTCGGCCAGATCCAGCTGATCCGCTCCTTCGAGGAGACGGTGCTCGACCTCGCCGGCCAGGGCCTCGTGCACGGGCCCGCGCACTCGAGCATCGGCCAGGAGGGCGGCGCGGTCGGCTCGATCGTCACCCTGCGCTCGAGCGACGGGGTCAACGGCTCGCACCGCGGTCACCACCAGTTCCTCGCCAAGGCCATCGCCCACGTCTCGGGCGGCGCCCTGAACCTCGACGCGCTCGTGGGCGCCGACATGCAGGCGATGCTGCAGAAGACCCTCGCCGAGATCCTCGGCCTCGCGCAGGGCTTCTCGGGCGGCCGCGGCGGCTCGATGCACCTGCAGTGGCTCGAGGCCGGGGCGCTCGGCACCAACGCGATCGTCGGCGGCGGCGCCCCCATCGCGGGCGGCAACGCGTGGGCCCAGCAGTACGCCGGCACCGACGACGTCTCGATCAACTACTTCGGCGACGGCTCGAGCCAGATCGGCTCGGTGCTCGAGTCGATGAACCTCGCGGCGACCTGGAAGACGCCCGTCATGTTCTTCATCGAGAACAACCTCTACGCCGTCTCGACGCACGCGAGCGACGCCTCGGCCGACACGCGCTTCTCGGTGCGCGGCCAGGGATTCGGGATCCCCGCCTGGCGCGTCGACGGCATGGACCCGCTCGCCGTGCACCTTGCGACGCAGGAGGCGCTCGAGCGCATGCGCGCGGGCGAGGGCCCGACGATCGTCGAGGCCGAGGTCTACCGCTTCTTCCACCAGAACGGCCCCTACCCCGGCAGCGCCTTCGGCTACCGCACCAAGGCGGAGGAGGCCGAGTGGAAGGCCCGCGATCCGCTGGAGCGCGTGGCCCGCGAGATGATCGCCCTGGGCCACATCACCGAGGAGCAGGTCGCCTCCGTACGCGCGCAGGCCAAGCAGGCCATGGCCGCGGCCGTCGACGCGCTGCTCGAGGACGACCCCGAGAACGAGGGCAAGCGCCGCATCCGCCCGGAGCTGTGGCCCGATCCCGCCGTCGTCGATACCGGGATCCGCGGCGACGCGAGCGAGCTGGCCCCGCTGACCGCGGCCGAGCCCGCGACACCGGCAGGAGCAGCGCAGCTCGGCGGCGAGTGGCGCGACGTCAAGTTCGTGGACGCCGTCGCGCAGACCATGGAGCGCCGCATGGAGACCGACGAGCGCATCGTCGTGCTCGGCGAGGACGTGCACCAGCTCGGCGGCGGCACGAACGGCGCGACCAAGGGCCTCGCGAAGCGCTTCGGCCCGAAGCGGGTCATCGGCACGCCGATCAGCGAGAACGCGTTCTTCGGCTTCGCCGGCGGCGCGGCCCTCGACGGGCGCATCCGCCCCGTGGTCGAGTTCATGTACCCCGACTTCATGTGGGTCGCCGCGGATCAGGTGTTCAACCAGGTCGGCAAGGCCCGCCACATGTTCGGCGACAACAACACGCTGCCGCTCGTGCTGCGCACCAAGGTCGCCATGGGCTCGGGCTACGGCTCGCAGCACCTCATGGACCCGGCCGGCATCTTCGCCACCGCGCCCGGCTGGCGCATCGTCGCCCCGTCGACCGCCGCCGACTACGTCGGCCTCATGAACGCGGCGCTCGCGCTCGAGGACCCGGTGCTCGTCATCGAGCACCTCGACCTCTACCAGCGCGCGGACCGGGTACCGGAGGGCGACCTCGACTACATCATCCCGCCCGGCACGGCGGCCCTGCGCCGCGAGGGCTCGGACGCCACCGTGATCAGCTACCTCTCGATGGTGCACCACTGCGCCGAGGCGCTCGACCAGACCGGCCTCGACGCCGACCTCATCGACCTGCGCTGGCTCGACCGGGCGTCGATCGACTGGGAGACGATCGAGGCGAGCATCAAGAAGACCAACGCGGTGATCATCGTCGAGCAGGGCGCCCGCGGCACCTCGTACGGCGGCTGGCTCGCCGACGAGATCCAGCGCCGCTACTTCGACTGGCTCGACCAGCCCGTGCAGCGCGTCACCGGCGGCGAGGCCTCGCCGAGCATCTCCAAGGTGCTCGAGCGCGCCGCCATCGCCCGCACCGAAGAGGTCGTCGCAGCCCTCGAGGCGCTGAAGCAGAACATGGGGGGCAACTGATGGCCGTGCTGATCCGCATGCCCGAGGTGCTCGCGAACGTCACCGAGGCCGCGATCCAGAGCTGGCTCGTCGGAGTCGGCGACACCGTCTCGGCCGAGACCCCGCTCGCCGAGATCGAGACCGAGAAGGCGATGGTCGAGTTCGCGTCCGAGCACGACGGCGTCGTCGCCGAGCTGCTCGTGCCCTCCGGCGAGACGGTCGCCGTCGGCGTGCCCATCGCGATCCTGCGCGAGTCCGGTGACGACGACGCGGCGGTCGACGCGGTGCGACCCGCGGGCGGTGCGGCGGCGGATCCGGCCCCGCTGCGAGTGCGGCCCCGGGCCGAGCCCGCGCCTGCGGCCCAGCCGGTCGCGAGCGGCGGATCCGCCTCCGCGCCCGAAGTCGCAGCCCCGACCGAGGCGGCGACCCCCGAACCCGCACCGGCGGCGAGCACGGCGGCGGCTCCGACAGCGGTCCCGGCCGACGGCTCCCGGCGCTTCTCGAGCCCGATCGTGCGCCGCCTCGCCCGCGAGCGCGGCATCGACCTCGCGCTCGTCACGGGCACCGGCCCCGGCGGGCGCATCGTGCGCCGGGATCTCGAGGCCTTCGAGGCGCAGGCTCCCGCGCAGGCAGCGGCGAGCGCGGCGGCCCCGCTCCCGGTGTCGAGAGCGGCGCCGGCGAGGTCGTGCAGCTCACGGGCATGCGCAAGGCGATCGCGCGCAGGCTCACCGAGAGCAAGTCGACCGTGCCGCACTTCTACCTGACCGCGCACTGCCGCGTCGACGAGCTGCTCGCGCTGCGGAAGCAGATCAACGAGGCCGCGCCGCGCAAGGTCTCGGTGAACGACTTCGTGGTGAAGGCCGCGGCCCAGGCGCTCATCGACGTGCCCGAGGCGAACGCCGTCTGGGGCGGCGATCACATCCGCCGCTTCGACACGGCCGACATCGCGGTGGCGGTCTCGACCGACGGCGGTCTCCTCACCCCCGTGGTGCGCGGCATCGAGTCGCTCAGCCTGTCGGCGCTCAGCGAGACCATCTCCGAGATGGCCGGGCGCGCCCGCGAGGGCCGGCTGAAGCAGCACGAGCTCGAGGGCGGCAGCTTCTCGATCTCGAACCTCGGCATGTACGGCGTCGACGAGTTCAGCGCGATCCTGAATCCGCCGCAGTCGGGCATCCTCGCGGTCGGGGCCGCCACGCAGCAGCCGGTCGTGATCGATGGCGGGCTCGGCGTCGGCACGGTCATGACGGTCACCCTCTCCGCCGACCACCGCGTGGTCGACGGGGCGCTCGGGGCCCGGTGGCTGCAGGCCTTCAAGACCCGGATCGAGCACCCGCTCACGATCCTCATCTGACCCTCGAGTCGCGGGCGGCCAGTGTGCCCGGTCGCCCGCGGCTCGAGTAACCTTCCCGACGCTCGGCGTCGGACTCATACGAAGCGACGAAGTGAGGCAGCAATGACCAGCATCGGTTTCATCGGACTCGGCAGCATGGGCCAGGCCATGGCCGCCCGCCTGCTCGAAGAGGGCTTCGAGGTGGGCGTCTGGAATCGCACGGAGGCGGCCGGCGACGAGCTGGTCGCGGCCGGCGCGACCCGCCTGGACTCCCCGGCGCAGGCGTTCGAGCGCGACATCGTCGTCTCGATCCTCGCCAACGATCAGGCCGTCGACGCGGTGTTCAGCGAGGAGCTGCTCGCCGGGGCCGCCGCCGCGAAGGGCTCGGATGCTCTGCACGTCAACATGGCCTCCATCAGCCTCGAGGCGGCGCGGGCGATCGAGGCCCGGCACGCGGCCGCTGGCGTACGGTATCTCGGCGCCCCGGTGATGGGCCGGCCGAACGTGGCCCGGGCCGGTCAGCTGAGCATCCTCGCCGGCGGTCCGGCCGAGGCGGTCGAGGCCGCCGCCCCCGCCTTCGAGGTGCTCGGCAAGAAGACCTGGCACGTGGCTCAGGACGCCGCGGGGGCGAGCCTCGTGAAGATCGGCGTGAACTACAACCTCATCCACGCGCTCGGCGCGCTGGGCGAGTCGATCAATCTGGTCGAGCGGGGCGGCGTCGATCCGCAGCTCTTCGTCGACATCCTCTCGGCGGGCTTCTTCACCGGCGTCGTCTACCCCACCTACGGCAAGATCATCGCCGAGCGCAGCTACTTCCCGGCGGCCTTCAACGCCCAGCTGGGCCTCAAGGACCTGACCCTCGCCGAGAAGGCCGCGGCCGAGCTCGACGCCGTCCTGCCCGTGGCGCCCGCGCTGCACGAGCTCTTCGACGCGGCGGTGGGCGACGAGGAGCGCCGCGAGGGCGACTGGTCGATCATCGCCGAGGTGATCCGCGAGCGCTGATCCGCACCGCTAGACTCGGGGCGTGGATCAGAGCTTGCTCGGTGCGCGCCTGCGGGCCGCGCGCGAGGCCCAGGGCGTCAGCCTGCGCAGCGTCGCAGCGGCGATCGGGGTGTCGCCGAGCCTGCTCTCGCAGATCGAGAACGGCAAGACGAACCCCTCGGTCGACACCCTCTACGCGCTCGTGCAGCAGCTCGGCATCTCGGTCGACGCGATGCTCGGCATCGCGGGAGCGGAGGGCGGCACCGGCGCGCGCGACTCGGACTCGTCGGACACCGCGGAGGCGGCCGGCGCCGAGCCCGGCGGCACCATCGTGCAGACCCTCGCCGACACCCCCGTCATCGAGATGGAGAACGGAGTGCGCTGGGAGCGCCTCGCCGTGCTGCCCGGCCAGGACGCCGAGGCGCTACGCGTCACCTACCAGCCGGGCGCCTCGAGCTCGGTCGAGGGCCACCTCATGCGCCACCTCGGCTGCGAGCACCTCGTGATCGTGAGCGGCGAGCTGCGGGTGCGCTTCGAGCAGGAGGAGGTCGTGCTGCACGAGGGCGACTCCATGGCCTTCGACTCGCGGCTGCCGCACCTCTTCGTCAACACGGCGGATCGCCCGGCCCTCGGCATCTGGTACGTGCTGGGGCGGCAGGCGCAGCTGGAGCACGAGCACCTCGAGGCGGGCCACGGCGACGCAGAGGGCGACGCGCCGAACTCCGCGGTCGACGTCATGCGCACCTTCCGCGAGCCCTGAGCCGGACCGGGTCCACCATGCCCCAGCGCGACGAGCCCCGCCTGTGGGAGCGGCTGCGCGATTTCTCGACGCCCCGGCAGTGGGCGGTCGACGCGAACGACGGCGTCATCGCGACCGCCGGCCTGCTCGAGGGCTTCGCCGGCGCGGGCGCGAACGACCGCACCCTGATCCTCGCGGCCGTCGTCATGGTCGTCGTGGGCTCTCTCGGCCTCGGCGGCGCGAAGTGGGCCGAGGAGGCGGGCGAGCTCGACGCGCAGCGCCGCATCATCGAGGAGGAGGCCGCGCAGCTCGCCGCGAGCCCCGAGCACGAGGTCGACGAGCTCGCGGCCTACTGGGAGAGCAAGGGCCTCTCCCCCGACGTCGCCCGCCGGGTCGCCGAGGAGCTGAGCGCCCGCGACGCGCTCGCCGCGCAGCTGGAGTACGAGCACGACATCGACGAGCCGACGCCGGGCTGGCAGCCGACGCTGGCCGGGGCGACCTCCGGTCTCGCCTTCATGGTCGGCTCGCTGATCCCCCTGCTCATCACCGTCTTCGTGTCGGGCGCGATCGAGGTCTGGGCGATCGTCTTCGCGGTCGTCGTCTCGCTGGTCATCACCTCGCTGATCGCCGCCCGCACCGGGCACATGTCGCTGTGGCGCACCCTCGCGCGCACGCTCCTCGTCGGGATCGGCACGATGGCCGCCGGCTACCTCGCGGGCTCGCTGCTTTTCTGAGTCCGCGCCCTGCCGCCCAACGTATTCGGCGGTGTCGAGTGTGCCGGTGGGGGAACCCTTCCGCGCGTCACACTCACCACCGCTGTATACGCTCGGGGATCACCGAAACCAGATGCGCCGGCACGGGCGGAGTGCCTTCGGCAAGCCCTGTCCAGATCGGGACCGCAGATCCCGCTCACGGGATTCGAGCAGCATATGAGCGCTGAGCCCAAGTCCCACCCGACGTCAGGGGATCAGCAGCACTCCCGCAGGGAGAGCATCGGCCAAGCCTCGATCCAGTGTCGCAAGTTCCGCTCCCCTGCTTCGAGCGAGCGCCACGAGGTATGCATCCGTGACCTGGCGGTGGCCGATGACATGATCGAGCTCAGCCTCCGTGTACGAGATCGAATCGACCCAGAACTCGAAGCGGGCGTCCTCGTACAGGAGCCTCAGGAGACCGGTCGCGGTCTGCTGGGGTTCCCCGAGGCGCAGCAGGGCGCGCAGGAGAGCCCCTTCGACGATCGGACAGAGCGCCAGACGGGAGGCGCCGCTCGCCCAGCTGGACACGCGCGAGTGGTGCTCGTGCTCGCGGAGCACCAGCGCGATCAACGCATTGGCGTCGAGCAGGTACCCGTCAGAGCTCACTCGTCATCCAGAAAGTCGGCGACCTGTTCGCTCGTCAGCGCACGGCCGACCGAGATCACCGGCAGTCCGCTGATCGGATCCGTCTCGATCCTGGTCGCCTCCCCCAGCCTCGCCAGGCCGAGCGAAGCGAGTTCGGCGATGGTGGCCGACAGCGACTGGCCGCGTTGCTTGGAGAGTTCGAGCGCACGGCTGTGCACCTTCGGGGGCAGATCCACGGTGGTCCTCATGCTTGCATCATAGCTGCATCATTATGACGCAGAAAGGGCGCAAAAGCCTTTCGCAGCTGCGGTTTCCAGCAACACGAGGCAGGATGGAAGCATGCGCACCGTCATCCGCGTCCTCGTCAACGCCTTCGCTCTGTGGCTCACCACGCTCATCGTGGGCGGCCCCGGCGACCACGGGGTGTGGATCGTTCCCATCTCCACCGACGACTACAGCTACCTGATCACCCTGCTGCTGGTCGCCCTCGTGTTCGGCCTCGTGAACGGCACCCTCGGCAGAGTCGTGCGCTTCGTCTCGATCCCGCTGTACATCGTCACGCTCGGGCTCTTCGCGCTCTTCGTCAACGCGTTCCTGCTCTGGATCGTCGTCTGGCTCTCGGATCTCGCGGGCTTCGGCCTCGCCGTCGGCGGCTTCTGGTGGGGCGTGCTCGCCGCCCTCGTGCTCGCGATCCTCTCCGGCATCCTGAACGGACTGCTCGGCACGAACAAGCGGAAGGACAGCTGAGCCCGGTGACCGGCGCCGCGCTGCTCCGCGTCTCCTTCGTCTGCACGGGCAACATCTGCCGCTCTCCTATGGGCGAGGTGGTGTTCCGCGAGATGGCGGATCGAGCCGGCCTGGCCGGGCGCTTCGCCGTCACCTCGCGCGGCACCCACGACTACCACGTCGGCGAGGGGGCGGATCCGCGCACCGTGGCCGCCCTCGCCACCGCGGGCTACGACGGCCGCGCGCACCGCGCCGCGCGCCTCTCGGACGGCGACATCGCGACGAACGATCTGCTCGTGGCGCTCGATCGCGGGCACGAGCGGATCATGCGCTCCCGCGGCGCGGTGCCGGAGCGGCTGACGCTGCTCACCGCCTACGACCCGGAACGGCCCGAGGATCCCGACGTCTTCGACCCCTACTACTCCGACGACCGGGCCTTCGAGCGCGTGCTCGAGCAGGTCGAGCGCAGTTGCGCGGCGCTGCTGGAGGCGCTGGCACGAAGCCGGTAGCCTCGAGCGGATCGGCTGCTCAGACGAGCTCGTAGTCGACGCCGACCAGGTCGTACACGGCCGCCGCGCGATGATCCCGCGACAGCAGCGTAAGGCCGTGGTGCTTCGCCGTCGCCGCGATCTGCGCGTCGTAGATCGGGCCGCCGGCAACACCCGCTGCGACCAGCCGACGTATCAACGGAAGATAGTCTTCCGGAGGGAGCTGCAGCGGCTTCCAGACGAGGCCCTCGAGCGCGGTTCTCACCGTTGCGGGCGGCACGCGGTCACCACCGGGCAGCGTCGTCATCACCCTGTACGTTTCGAAGAGCACATGGGCAGGAAGCGCCACCACCCTTTCGACCGCTCGGATACAGGCCGGAAAACACTCGTGCATCGGCAGGAGCGCCGGCACGAGCACACTGGTATCGCAGGTGGCCTCAGACCCCCTCATCGCGCACCGCCTCAAGGGTCTCACGCACGATGGCGTCCGTGAGCGGGGGCGCCTCCGGATCCCTGTCACTGCGGATCACGGGGAACCCGTTCATCGTCTCGACCCTCCACGCGACCGGCGCGTACTCGATCACGATCTGCCCGTCTGAGTAACTCAGGTCGAGCGGTACGCCCGGCTTCAGACCCATGGCATCACGCAGCGGCTTCGGGATCACGAGGCGCCCGGCCTTGTCGATGGTGGCGATCATGGTATTGATACTACCATTTTGAATGGGAGAAGGGATGGCACTGCCGCGATCGCGAGGTCTCCTGTCGGGACGGGCATGGGAGAATGGGCGGGTGCGCCTCGCGCGCCCGCGATCCGCCCCCTCGAACACGCCCGACTGCACGGAGACCCCATGACCTCGCTGCCCCCTCAGCCCATCAGCCCGCTCGACGGCCGCTACCGCGCGGCGGTCGAAGGGCTCGGCGACTTCCTCTCGGAGGCGGGCCTGAACCGTGCGCGCGTGCACGTCGAGGTGGAGTGGCTCGGCTACCTGACCTCGCACTCGCTGCTCGGTGCGACACCGCTCGCGGACGCCGAGCTGCGCGCCCTGCGCGAGTGGGCCGCCGGCTTCGGCCAGCCCGAGATCGACCGGCTCGCCGAGATCGAGGCGACCACCCAGCACGACGTGAAGGCCGTCGAGTACCTCGTGCGCGAGCAGCTCTCGCGCCAGGGCCTCGATCGCATCGCCGAGCTCACCCACGTCTGCTGCACGAGCGAGGACATCAACAACCTCTCCTACGCGCTCACCGTCAAGCAGGCCGTCGAGGAGGTCTGGCTGCCGAAGCTCGAGGCCGTCATCGTCGAGCTCGCCCGCCAGGCCGAGCAGTACCGCGAACTGCCCATGATGAGCCGCACACACGGCCAGCCGGCGACGCCGACCACGCTCGGCAAGGAGCTCGCCGTGTTCGTCTACCGCCTGAGCCGCCAGGTCGCGCAGATCGGCGAGACCGAGTACCTCGGCAAGTTCTCGGGCGCGACCGGCACCTTCGCCGCGCATCTCGCGGCGGATCCGGGCGCCGACTGGGCCGCGATCTCCCGGGAGTTCGTCGAGGGCCTCGGCCTCGACTGGAACCCGCTCACCACGCAGATCGAGTCGCACGACTGGCAGGCGGAGCTCTACTCGCGGATCGCGCACGTCAACCGCATCCTGCACAACCTCGCCACCGACGTCTGGAGCTACATCTCCATCGGCTACTTCCGGCAGATCCCCGTCGCGGGCGCGACGGGCTCGTCGACCATGCCGCACAAGGTCAACCCGATCCGCTTCGAGAACGCCGAGGCGAACCTCGAGCTGTCGAACGCGATCCTCGACTCCCTCGCGCAGACGCTCGTGACGAGCCGCTGGCAGCGCGACCTCACCGACTCCTCGGCGCAGCGCAACATCGGTGTCGGCCTCGGGCACTCGGTGCTCGCGCTCGACAACATCAAGCGCGGCCTCGGCCAGATCGACGCGGCGCCCGAGGTGCTCGCGGCGGATCTCGACGCGAACTGGGAGGTGCTCGGCGAGGCGATCCAGACCGTGATCCGCGCCGAGGTCACCGCCGGGCGCTCGACCATCAGCGACCCGTACGCGGCGCTCAAGGAGCTCACGCGCGGGCGGCGGATCGGGCAGGCCGAGCTCGTGGAGTTCGTCGAGGGGCTCGAGATCGGCGACGGGGCGAAGCAGCGGCTGCTCGCGCTGACGCCCTCGACCTACGTGGGTATCGCCACCGAGCTGCTCGAGCACCTGAAGGGCTGAGATCAGCCCTCCGGCTCCGAGCATGAGCGAGAAGCGACGCGGGCTCTCCCTCCCGATGAAGCGAGCGCTGTTCGGACTCGTCATGCTCACGATCGCGGCCGTGCTGCTTGCGGTGGCGTGGTCGCAGCTGCCGGACGGATCCCTCGAGATCCGACTGCCGGGCAGAACGGCGCGGGGCCCGAGCCTCGGCTCCGTTCCAGCGCTCGATCACACGTTCGCGCTCGCCTACTTCGCCGCAGCATCGTTCCTCTACACCGCGCTCGCGCTGATCCTGCGGGATCGCTTCCGCGGGCATCTCGCAGCGCTCCCGGCCGTCGGCGTACTCGCCGCCAGCTCGATGCTCGCCGGGGTCGTCATGAACTACTCGTCATCGGACGGCTACTCGACCGCCTTCGCCATCCTGTGGATCCCGTCGAGCAGCGGCGTGGTGCTCCTGTTCGGCTACGCGGTCGAGGGGCTCACGGAGAGCCCCATCCCGCGCCGCATGAGCAAGCGCAAGCGAGTCGCGGCTCCTCCCCTCCCGGCGTGGCGGAAACGGCTGTTCACCGTCCTGGGCCTTCTCGCGGTGGGGGCGGCGATCCTGCTCCTCGTCGTCTCGATCGTCGCATATGCCCGGGGCCGGGTCATGCGCCTTCCCCTCACCGGATACGCACTGCCCTACTTCGAGCCGGCGGCCGGAACCACGGCCGCCGTCGCGCTCCTGGCCGCGGCGGCCGTCTGGCTCGTCGCCCTCCGCGGATCGACGCGCTCCTTCGTGCCGCTCGCGATGGTGCCCGCTGCGGCGGCGCTGAGTTCCGGTTTCCTCGTTCTCGGCGCCATGGCCTCCGAGACCGGACCCGTCGAGATCCTGCTCGGCTTCGCCGTCATCACCGTGATCGTCCTCGCGATCGGCGCACTCGGATCGACGGTGGCGGCCTCCGCCGCCGGGTCGGCCGGCAGCGCGGCGGCCGGGACCGTGGACCCTCCGAAGCGGCCTACACCACCCGCGCGTCGATGAGCACCGGGCCCTCGGCCGCGAGCGCTTCGGCGTAGGCCCGCGCGAACTCCTCGCGCGTGCTCGTGCGCACGCCCGGCACTCCATAGCCCTGGGCGATCGCGACGAAGTCGATGCCGCCGAGCTTCAGGCCCGGCACGTCGGGCACGCCCATGCGCTGGGCGAAGCCCGCGAGCGCTCCGTAGCCCCCGTTGTTCACGATGACGAACACCGTGCGGGTCCCCCGCTGCGCCGCCGTGTAGAGCGCGGTGATGCCGTAGTTCGCCGAGCCGTCGCCGACGGTCGCGACGACGGTCGCCTCGGGCTTCGCGATCGCGTAGCCGACCGCCGCGGGCAGGCCGAAGCCGAGGCCGCCCGAGGCCGGGAAGTGGTACTGGCCCGGCCCGTCGATGTCGACGCGTTCGAGATAGTCGAGGTCGAGGGTCGTGGTCTCGTTGACGTAGATCACCCGGTCGGTCCGCTGCTCGTTGAGCACCTCGATGATCTCGGTGCCCGTCATGCCGTCGGGCGACGTGCTGGCGGCCTCGAGCAGGCGAGCCGGACGACGCCGGCCGCGATCCACCGCGCCCTCGGCGAGCGCGGTGACGACCCGGCCCACGTCGCCCACGACGGCGCGCCCGAACGGTGCGCGCGCCGCCTCGGAGGCATCGGCCGTCACCTGCCACACGGCCGTGCCCGGCTCGAGGTAGGCGCCCGGCTCCCAGCGGTGATAGCGGAAGATGGGAGCACCGATCACGAGCACGAGGTCGTGACCCGTCAGGCCCCTCCGCACCGACTCGATGCCCGGCACGAGCACTCCCGCGAAGTTCGGGTGCTTGCTCGGGAACGGCCCGCGCGGCGGCGAGGGCGCGATGTAGACGGTGCCGTCGGTGCGCTCGACGAGGTCGATCAGGGCGTCGAACACGCTCCGGTCGGCGACCCCGGCCGCGTCGACCTGCGGCCCGAGCACGATGGCGGGGTTCTCGGCGCCGTTCAGCGCGGCGAGCAGCTCGGCCAGCGCCTCGGGTGCGGCGCCGCCCGCGGTGTCGACCGTGCGCGCGAGCAGCAGGGCGTCGTCGTCGAGGGCCGGCTCCATCCAGTCGTCGAGCGGCACCGAGACGTAGACCGGGCCACGCGGCTGGGCGGTGGCCTCGAAGATCGCCTGCGACAGCGTTCGCGGCACATCGGCGGCCGCCAGCGGCTCGTGGGCGAACTTCGTCAGCGGGTAGGTGAGCATGCCGGCCTCGGCGCTGGCGAGCATCGTCTCCTGGCCCACAGTGCGCCGCACCTGCTGACCGGCCAGCACCACGAGCGGGATGTTGGCGTAGCGCGCGTTCGTGAGCGCGCCCATCGCGTTGCCGGTGCCGGAGGCGGCGTGCAGGTTCACGAGCACCGGGCGCCCGGTCGCGCGCGCGTAGCCCTCGGCCATGCCCAGGACGGCCTGCTCGTGCAGGCCGAGCACGAAGTCGAAATCATCGCCGAGACCCGCCAGGAACGGCAGCTCGTTCGAGCCGGGGTTGCCGAAGATCACCGTCATGCCGTGCGCGCGGAACACCTCGGCCGAAGCGTCCAGCACGGTCCGCTGCTGTCTCATGGACTCACTCCCTTCGAGCCCCTCGTCACTCCGGGGCACCCGCTGTCCACCCTACGGGAGGGCCCTGCGCGACGGGCGGCACGGGCGGAGGAGTGCGCTGCAGGACATTAACATGGTCGCATGGAGACCACTCCGCACGAGCCGGCTCAGGGGGCGCGGTCCGCTGAGCCGCGCAGGCGCCGGATCTCCGTTCTCGCCGCGCTCGACGAGTTCTTCTTCGTCTTCGCCGGCATCGCCGCAATCTGGCTCGCCTGGCTGCTGATCGTCGAGAGCTTCAAGCTCGGCTGGTGGGGGATCGTCATCCTCGTCCTCTTCTGGGTGCTGCTCGCCTACCTGGTGCTGCCGCGGATCCACCGGGTCCTCACCACCATCTACGTGCCCGACTACTTCATCGGGCGCACCCGCACGAGCGACGGGCTGCTCGGGGACCCGATCAACCTCGCCCTGCTCGGCGACGAGGCGCAGCTGCACGAGGCGATGCGGCGGGCGGGGTGGACGCGCGCCGATCCCGTGACGCTGCGCAGCTCGTGGCGGATCATCACCTCCACGATCACCCGGCGCAGCTACGACGAGGCGCCCGTCAGCCCGCTCTTCCTCTTCGGGCGCATGCAGGACTGCGCCTACCAGCAGGAGGTCGCCGGCAATCCCGCGAAGCGGCATCACGTGCGCTTCTGGCGCACCCCCGACGGCTGGCTGCTGCCCGGCGGCGAGCGCGTCGACTGGCTCGCGGCCGGCACCTTCGACCGGGCCGTGGGCTTCTCGCTCTTCACCCTGCAGATCACCCACAAGATCGACGCCGACATCGACGTGGAGCGGGACCACATCGTGCAGTCGGTCTCGGAAGCCGATACGGAGGTCGTCGTCCGCGTGCTGAAGGACTTCTCGACCGGGTACCACTCGCGCAACGGCGGCGGCGACAGCGTGCGCACGGACGGGGATCTGCCGATCCTGGACCTGCGGGCGGTCTCCCCCGCTCCCGATCCCGTCGCTCAGGGCGAAGGGGGCGCGCGTGGCTGAGTCATCGGCGGAGCGCGGGCCGGAGCTCGATCACGGTCCGGCGGCGGATCACCGCTCTGCGACGAATCATGGCCCGGCGGTCCAGCACGGGCGGCTGCTCGAGCACCGGCGGGAGCGCAAGCGCGCGGCCTTCGAGCCGGCAGCCGCGCTGCTCGGCGGCGACGCGCAGCCCTCGGCTCCGGCGAGACGCCCGCTCTCGACCGCGCTCGGCGCGGTGTTCGTGATGCTGCGAGCGCTGACCGGCGTCCTCTGGCTGGTCGCCTTCGCGCTGTTCTGGCGGGATCTCGCCGCCGAGCTCGAGATCCCCCGCGACGCTTCGGAGGTCGCCCTCATCACGGTGCTCGTCGTCGGCGGGATCTTCATCGTCGTGCTGCTGCTGCTCGCGTGGATGATCTGGCGGGGCAGCAACTTCGCCCGGGTGCTCGTGATGCTGGGCCTCACGCTCAGCATCACGACCGCGGCGATCGGCTACTTCACCGCCGGCGAGGAGATCACCATCCAGACGACCCTGCTCACGGTCGCCTTCGACATCCTCGTGCTGCTGGCGCTCTCGAGCCGCGACGCTCGGGCGTGGGCCCGGGCCAAGGCGCAAGCCCGGCAGGCCCGGCGTCAGGCGACGCGACGCTCCTGAATCGCGGTGTCGATCGCGACGCCGTTCAGCTCGAGGTAGAGCTGCCCCTCCGTCACCGAGACCGTCATCGTGTTGCGGCGGGCGAGCACGGCGACGACCGCGTCCACGAAGCGCGGATCGAAGGAGCGCAGCACGACGCTCTCGGCACGATGGATCGCCTTGCCCGCCCAGGCCTGCTGCAGCTTCTCGGGATCCCGATGCGTGTAGACGGCGGCACGATCAGCGAGCTTGCTGCCGAAGTGCAGGCGCTCGGCATCGGGCGCGCCGATCTCGATCCAGGCCGTGATCCGCCCGGTGAGGTCCCGCACCAGCACGGCCGGCTCCTCGGTCGACGAGATCCCGCCCGCGCCGAAGGCGATGCCCTCCTCGTACTCGAGGCAGTAGGCGAGCACGCGGGTCGCCATGAAGGCGTCGGTCTCGGAGGGGTGCCTGGCCACGCGCAGGGAGAGCTCCTCGTAGACCCCTCGATCCACGTCCGCCAGCTGCACCTCGAAGGTGTGGATCGTCGCGCCTGTCGCCATGAGTCACGAACCCGGCTAGTGCCAGCTCGGCCTGCCCCGCCGGCCTCGCCCTGGCCGCCGGCGTCGCCGGAATCATCGGCGTCGCCGGCATCGCCCGGCGAATAGAGATCCTTGCGCGCCTCGATGTCCTGCTGGCTGGGCTTCCCGCCCAGGCCGAGCAGGGCGACCGTGAGGAGCGCGGCGATGAAGGCGACGCCCGCGGCGATGGCCGCCATCGCGAAGTTGGGGAGCCCCGTGGCCGGATCGCGCAGCACGAGCAGCACGACGAGCGCGGCGAAGATCGCGAGCACCGCGGAGAAGCCGACCAGTTCGAGCGGCCGAAGCCGGTCGCGGCGCGACGGGGTGGCAGGCTCCTGCGGTGCGGGCGGGGTGGGCTCGGTCATACTGCGCTTTCGTTGCTGGGCGGGGCGGTTCAAGCTTGGGGAGCGGCGGGCTCGAGCGCCTCGGCCGCATCGCGCTTGCGCTTGGACCGGGCGTCGAACACCGAGATGCCGAGGTAGACGCCGGCGATCACCGAGTAGGCCCCGAAGAAGCCGATCACCGCGATGGGGTCGAGCAGGAAGAGGAGCACGAGGATCGCGAGCAGCACGCCGATCGCGCCGAGGAAGATCGCGTCGCCGCGGGCGGAGAAGCCGAGCATCGCGCCCAGCAGCTCGCAGAGCCCGGTGGCGAGCGCCCAGGCGGCGAGCAGCAGCCCGAAGGCGAGGGGCGTCCACAGCACGGCCTGGAGCAGGCCCGCGAGGATGGCGATCGTCGCGAGCAGCACCGGGATCGGGCCCCTGACCGCCTCGCGCGCCAGTCGCCACTCGAGGAGATGGGCGACGCCCAGCGCGACGAGCGCGACCGCGACCACGCCGCGGTCGAAGCCGAGCGCGTGATGGAGCGCCGCCGTGAAGGCGACGAAGAGCCCCGCTGCCAGCAGCACGATCGGGCGGACCCAGGGCACCCAGCCGGGTGCGGGGTCGGTCGATCGCTCCGGAGCGTCCACCGCAGCCGACATCACGACCCCTCTCTTGATTCGCTCCCCAGTCTACCGCTCCCCACCGGGGCGCAAACCGAGCGCGGGCCGGGTGGGAGGTCGAGCCGATCGGGCGCGCAGGCAGCCCGGCGCGTGCTACAGCCCGCTCGGCATGTCCTGGAAGCGGGAGTAGTGGCCCTGGAAGGCGACCGTGACCGTGCCGGTCGGGCCGTTGCGCTGCTTCGCGAGGATGAGGTCGGCCTCCCCCGCCCGCGGATTCTCCTTCTCGTAGGTCGATTCGCGGTGGAGCAGGATGACCATGTCGGCGTCCTGCTCGAGCGAGCCCGACTCGCGCAGGTCGCTGATCGCCGGCATCTTGTCGGCGCGCTGCTCGGAAGCGCGATTGAGCTGCGAGAGGGCGATCACCGGCACGTCGAGTTCTTTCGACAGCAGCTTGAGGGCGCGGGAGAACTCGCTGACCTCCTGCTGGCGGCTCTCGACCTTCTTGCCCGAGCTGAGCAGCTGCAGGTAGTCGATGACCACCATCTTGAGGTTGTGGCGCTGCTTGAGCCTGCGGCACTTGGCGCGGATCTCGACCAGGGTGAGGTTCGGGCTGTCGTCGATGAACAGCGGCGCCTCGTTGATGCGGGCCTGGGTCGCCGCGAGCTTCTGGAAGTCGCGCTGATCGAGCGCGCCCTTGCGCAGCGTCTGCATGGGAATCGTCGCCTCCGCCGAGAGCAGGCGCATCGCGATCTCCGCTCGGCCCATCTCGAGGGAGAAGAAGACCGTGGTGGCCCCGGAGCCCACCGCCGCGGCGCGGGCGACGTCGAGCGCGAGCGTCGACTTGCCCATGGCGGGGCGCGCCGCGATGATGATCATCTGTCCGCCCGCGAAACCGTTGGTCTTCTCGTCGAGCTCGGCGAAGCCGGTGGGCACGCCCATCATGCCGCCCTCGCTCGCGTGGGCCATCTCGATCTCGTGCCTCGCCGCCTCGACCGCGACCGAGAGCGGCACGTAGTCCTCGGCCTGGTCCGCGCCGGTGACGGCGTAGATCTCGGCCTGCGCGTTGTTGACGAGGTCGATGGCCTCGCCCTCCCCGGCGTAGCCCATCTGAGTGATGCGGGTGCCCGCCTCGACCAGCCGGCGCAGCAGCGCCTTCTCGGCGACGATGTCGGCGTAGAAGCTCGCGTTCGCGGCGGTGGGCACGATGCTGGTGAGCGTGTGCAGGTACTCGGCGCCGCCGGCCCGCTGCAGGTCGCCCGTCTTGGCGAGCTGGTCGCCGACCGTGATCGCATCGGTCGGCTCGCCCTGCGAGTAGAGCGCGAGGATCGCGTCGTAGACGACCTCGTGCTTCGGCACGTAGAAGTCGCCGCCGCGCAGCAGACCGGTGACGTCGGCTACCGCGTCCTTAGAGAGCAGCATGCCGCCGAGCACGCTCTGCTCGGCGAGGAGATCGTAGGGCGGCATTCGGTCGTAGCCGCGGCCGCTCTGGCCGCTCTCGTCGAAGGACTCTCCGAGATCCGGGAGACCGAGATGCGCGATCGACATGCGTGACTCCTTCTGACGGACCGGCGCGGGCCGGTCGAGCGGGTGAACCGGTGGTTCACCCATCAGACACCCGACCACCGACATTCACCGTAGGGCTCCCCGCGGGGCCGATTCAAGCGCCTGGAGAACCGCCTGTGGATAACTACCTGAATAACTCGCCCGTTTTCAGCGGAGCTTATCCCCAGAGGTGGGGATAGCCTGTGGAAGAAACGTGATCCTCAGCCAAATTTTTAGTCATGAACAGGGATTTTGTGTTCCCACAGCTGTGAAGTTATTCAACTCTCAGGTGCAACTTGAGGCTTTGCGCCAGCGGGGATTGTGGAGAAATATCTGCTTCAAAGGCGGTTGTCAAGACGAAACCACGGCTTTGCGAGGAAGTTTCGTCGCACGGCCGCGCGGACGGTCCGGACAGGGAGGTCGCCCGCGAAGATGAACGCAGGGGAACGGGGCGGAAAAGCGAAGCGGGGCGTCGGCCCGATGGCCGCCGCCCCGCGATTCGCTGTCGATCAGCGCTGCGCGATGACCTGGAGGGTCACCTCGGCGTCGACGCCCTCGTGCAGGTGGATCGTCGCGCTGTACTCGCCCGTCGACTTGATGGTCGGCAGGGAGATCTTGCGCTTGTCGATCTCGCCGATGCCGGCCTCGGAGACCGCCGCCGCGACGGCTGCGGGCTTCACCGAGCCGAAGAGACGACCCTCGGCGCCGGTCTTCGCGAACAGGCGGATCTTGCCCTCCTGCAGCTTGGCTTTCAGCGCCTGCGCGTCCTCGACCGAGGCCAGCGCGCGGGCCTCGCGGGCCTTGCGGATCTGCGCGACCTGCGCCTCGCCGCCGCGGGTCCAGTGGACCGCGTAGCCCTGGGGCACCAGGTAGTTGCGCGCGTAGCCGTTCTTGACCTCGACGACGTCGCCCGCCGAGCCCAGACCCTGGACCTCGTGCGTCAGAATGATCTTCGCCATGATCTCGCCTCCTTAGCGGCCGCTGCCGGCGTAGGGGAGGAGCGCCATCTCGCGGGCGTTCTTCACGGCCTTCGCGATGAGACGCTGCTCCTGGACGGACACGCCCGTGATGCGCCGCGCGCGGATCTTGCCGCGCTCGGACACGAACTTGCGCAGCGTCGCGACATCCTTGTAGTCGATGACGCCGACGGTCTGCTTCTTGGCCGGGGCGAGCGCCTTCGCGTTCTTCCCGCGGCCCGGCTTGCGGCCTCCGCCGCTCTGCTTGCCTGCCATGTTGATCTCTTTCCTGAACTGCCCCCGCAGGGGCGAAGATGTTTAGAAGGGTTGCTCGTCGTCGAACCCGGAGCCGAAATCGCCGGACGGTGCGCCGCCGCTGCCCGAATCGGACCACGGATTGTCACCGCCGCGCGCGGGAGCGGGTGCGGCCGACTGGCCCCAGCCCGGCTGGCCCGAGGGCTGCCCGCCCCCGAAGCCGCCGCCCTGCCCGCGCGACTGGCCGCGCGTGACCTGAGCGGTGGCGAAGCGCAGCGAAGGCCCGACCTCTTCGACCTCGAGGTCGAGGGAGGTGCGCTGCTGGCCCTGGTTGTCGGTGTAGCTGCGCTGGGTGAGACGGCCCTGGATGATCACGCGCATGCCCTTGGTGAGCGACGCGGCGATGTTGTCCGCATACTCGCCGTAGGCGCGGCAGCCGAGCCACAGCGGCTCACCGTCGGACCAGTCGCCGGTCTGACGATCGCGCACGCGCGGCGTCGAGGCGATGCGGAACGTCACCCACGACTTGCCGGCCTGGCTGACGCGAGGCTCGGGGTCGGCAACCAGGTTGCCGACGACAGTGATGAGCGGTTCGCCGGCCATGGCTATGCGCCGACCTTGGCGGCGCGGGCGGCCTTGGCCTGATCGCGCTTCGACTGGGCGGCGCGCTGGGCGATGAGCTCGTCGGCACGCAGCACCTTGGTGCGCATGACGGCTTCGCTGAGGCTCAGCTGACGGTCGAGCTCGGCGGTCGCCTCGGGCGTGGCGGTGAAGTTCACCACGACGTAGATGCCTTCGCTGTGCTTGTTGATCTCGTAGGCGAGACGGCGCTTGCCCCAGATGTCGACTTCCTGGATCTCGCCGCCCGCAGTGCGGATGACGCCCAGAAACTTGTCCATGCTGGGGGCCACGGTGCGCTCGTCGATCCCGGGATCGAGAATCACCATGAGTTCGTAAGGATGCATTACTGACCCACCTCCTTCGGACTATACGGCCGCAGACGGTCTGCGGCAGGAGGGTATTCATGCACGTGCCCGCTCGTCGTGCAGAGCGCACGGCTGACGGACAACCTTTACATCCTAACGCAGCCGGGTCGAGGCGCCAAACCCTCGACTCTCATCGGGGCCGCACACGAGTTCGACGTCATCGGGTCTCGGTGCGCGGGATTGGGTAGTTCTGCCCTATGGCGCATCGGCTCCGTCTTCGTAGTCTGGCGATGCCGGCGGTACGACCGGCTCGGCGCCGGGATCTCGGCGCTGAAAGCAGGCGCCGAGCGTGCCCTTCGAGAGGATCTTCCATGGATGCGGGATCGCGAGACGAGTTGGCCGGCTGGGATGCCGTGCGCACGGCGGAGCAGATCGCCGGAGGCGAAGTCACCGCCGTCGAAGTGACGGAGGCGGCTCTCGTCCGTATCGAGGAGCGCAACCCGAGCCTGGGCGCGGTCGTATTCGTCGATCCTGCGCGCGCACTCACCGACGCGGCGGCGGTCGATGCGGCCCTGTCGCGCGGCGAGGACCTCGGCCCGCTCGCCGGGGTGCCGACGCTGGTCAAGGACCTCTACGGTTTCCGTCCGGGCTGGCCTGCCACGCTGGGCGGCATCCCTGCGCTGCGCGACCAGATCACGCCCGAGGGCCTGGTCTCGGAGTACCCGCGGGCGATGGAGGACGCGTCGGCCGTGATGCTCGGCATGTCGAACAGCCCGGCCATAGGCTACCGGGGCGTCACCGACAACCGGCTCTTCGGTCCGACCCGGAACCCCTTCGACGTGACGCGCAACTCCGGTGGTTCGTCGGGCGGCAGTGCGGCCGCCGTGGCCGACGGGATCGTGCCGGTGGCCGGCGCTTCCGACGCGGGTGGCTCGATCCGTATCCCAGCTTCCTGGTGCGGTGTGGTCGGCTACCAGCCCTCCGCGGGGCTGGTGCCCTCGACGCCGAGGCCCAATGGATTCCACCTCGGCACCTACATCTACGAGGGGCCGGTGTCTCGAACGGTGCGCGATGCGGCTCACACGATGTCGCGGCTGCACCGCTACGCACCGGCGGACCCGAACTCCGCACCCGTCGAGATCGACTGGGTGGGCGCCCTGGGCGGGGACATCACGGGGCTTCGCATCGGCTACAGCCCGGATTTCGGCGGGTACCCGGTGAATCCGAAGGTGCGTGCCGTGCTCGACGACGCCGTCACCGCGTTCTCCGACGCCGGTGCCGTCGTCGTCGAGTCATCGTTCAGATTGCCGGTGTCGCACGATGTCGTGAGCACGACGTGGATGACCGCGCTCGGATCCCTGGTCGTCGGCGAACTCGACGGCTATGCGGAACGAGGCATCGATCTCGCGGCCGGCGGGGGTCTGTCCGACATCACTCTGGGGTGGGCGGATCGGATTCGCGCGATGTCGTTCGCCGATGTGACCGCGGATCGGGTCGTTCGCACGCAGATCCTGGATGCGATGCTCGCGGCGCAGAGCGAGGTCGATCTCATCATCGGCCCCACCCTGATCGATCTGCCGATGCTCAACGCGAGCGACGGAGACACCCGCGGGCCGAGCGAAGTCGCCGGGCAGGCCGTCGACCCGCTCATCGGCTGGTGCCCCACGGTGCTCACGAACTTCACCGGTGCGCCGAGCGCCTCGGTGCCGGCGGGGCTCGCCGACGGACTGCCAGTGGGCATGCTCATCGTGGGCCGGCGCTATGCCGATGCGCAGGTGATCGCGGCGAGCGCAGCCGTCGAGCGCGTACGCCCGTGGGCGGCCGATTACGCGATCCCCGCTGGACGGCCGCTGAGCTGAGGTCCGGGTTACAGTAAGGCGTAAGCAAGGAGGCCGGGCGAAGCCAACAGGAGGCGATGATGTCGATGGCGACCGAGACCGCAGTGGAAGCCCGCCGACGGGAGGACGTCGATGACCTGCTGAACACGAGACTGCTCGACATCGCCGCCGCACTCATCGGCGCGGATGCCATCGCCTTCACCGAGTCGGGATCCGACGGGGACGGTGCGCACCGGATCGTCTCCGTTGCGGGCTACGACGATGAGCTCGCAGCGTACTTCACCCAGGGGTTTCTGAACGAAGACGCCGGAATGCGATTTCTCCGCACCGGCCCGGTGACCGGCACCTGGAGGGACTGCCCCTTCGATTACCGCGACAGCCGTGCAGCGCAGGAGCGCTTCCTGCCGCGCGGCTTCGCCGACGGCATGACATCGTTGGTGCTGAACCGGCGAGGTCAGATTCGCGCCGCCCTGCACGCGAGTCGGTGCGCGCCCTGGCGATCCGACCCGGGTGCGGTCCGCGCCTTCGCCGCAATCGCCCAGGCGCTCGCCAAACCGAAACCGGGAGCGGGCATGGATTATCCTCCGCGCCTCGGCGAGCATGCCTCGCGCACCCCGAGCCCGGCCCCCGCCCTCTCGTCCCGTGAACGGGAGGTCGTGCGCCTGCTCGCGCTCGGCGAGACCAACGAGGAGATCGCAGCGGCGCTCTGCCTTTCACCACGGACAGTGGCGCATCATCTCGAACGCATCAGCACGAAGCTCGGCACTCGATCCCGCACTGCGACGGCGGTGACCGCAGTGCGCCTCGGCTACGCCTGACCGAGGCTCGAGTCCATCGCTCATGACCGCAGGCGCCGCCACCGAGCTGCGGCGCGCCCAGGCGGCACTCGTCGCGGACCCAGATGTCGCGTCGAATACGGGCGCGCAGCTCAGAACATGTCGTTGACCATCAGGGTGTCGAGGAAGTCCAGTCCGGTGCCGCTCGCGGCCGCGGGGCAGTCGGTCATCGCGAGGAGCACGGCATCGCTCGGCTGGAAGTTGCGGATCAGGAAGACGCGCTCGCGGGCGCTGCCGTCCGCAACCGTGTAATCGGAGACGTATCGCAGCATCTCGACCTCGTCGTAGCCGTAGGCGTCGAGGAGCACCGTGCGGTCGAAGACGATGTTCGGGCTCCCCGTGGCCTGCCACTCGAGGCCGAGCCCGCCCGCGACCGCGTTCTCGAGGGTCTTCTCGCTCGCCGTCTGGTCGTCGTCGCTCGTCGAGGCGAAACCGCCGAAGCCCTGGTAGCTGTAGAACTGGCACCCCGAAGCGGGATGGGAGAGACGGTTCTCGCCCTCCACGTCGAAGACCTCGATGTTCCACCCGTCCTCGAAGCTCACGGCCCACCACGGGCCGGCGGCGAAGTCCGCCGTGTCGCCCATGAGCAGCGTGCCGGATCCACCGCTGGGGAAATCCGGTTCGGGCGTTTCCGTGGGAGACGGCAACGGCGACGGACTGGTGGGCGTGGGGATCTCCCGGACGATGTTCTCGGTCGCGTTCATCACGGCCCTGATCGCGAAGATCGCCCCGATGACGATGGCGATCAGCGCGAGCGCGCCGGCGGCGATGCCGATCCAGGCGCCGACGGGCAGGCCCTTCCTCGGGGGCCGCGGGGCGCCGTAGGGCTGCTGGGGCGGAGGCTGGTTCCCCGGCGGCTGCGCGTACTGGGAAGCCGGGTACTGCGGAGCGGTGTGCCCGGGCGGCGCCGGGTACTGGGGAGGCGCCGGATATTGGGGAGGCGCCGGATGCTGGAGAGGCGCCGACGGGGGGAGCGGAGGCTGGGCCGAGGGCAGCGGCGCCGTCGGAGCCTGCGGCTGCGCGGGAGGTTGCTGCGCAGGCGGCTGCTGCGGGGATGACGGCTGCGGGGTCGTCGGGGCTGCTGCTGCCAGGGCTGGGCCGGCGGCGCGGGAGGCGCCTGAGCCGGGGACGGAGGCGGCACCTGCCCGGTCGAGGGCGGACCCTGCTCAGGACTCTGCTGCTGCCCCTGCTCGGGACCCTGCTGCGGATCCTGCGGGGGAGCGGGCGGGTCGCCCGCTCCGTTCTGATCCTGGTTCTGCTCGTTCACGGTCGGCTCCGTTCCGGTAGAGATGCGTCCCTCCCCGTGCGTACCAGCCTAGTGCGAGGCGCTCAGTCGAGCCGGCGGAACGCCTCCACCCGGTCGACCGGCTGCCGCTGCCCGCCCACGTGCACGATCTCGTCGCCCTGTCCGGCGGGCTCGACCGCCAGCTGCGTGGCGTGCGCCCCGAGAGCCGCGATCTTGCGACCGTACCAGGGGGAGATGTCGTAGCGCTCGGCTGGAGGATCGCCGGCGCCGGCGCCGGCCGGATCCTCACCGGTCGGCCCCGAGTCCGGCCCCACGATCTCCCAGAAGGGCAGCTCGAGGCCGCGGGCGACCGCCCTCGCGAGGCGGTGCGTCAGCACGTGGTCGGGGTGGCGGTAGCCGCCGAGCACGTCGTAGCTCACGATCGCCTCCGCGTCCCAGGCGTCGGCGAGAGCGATGAGATCCGTCAGCGGGTCGACCGCGTCGGCGCTCGTGAGCGCCTCGGGCCCGGCATCGGGGGAGGGGCGGGCGAGCCCGTCGGCCGCCCACTCCATGCCCGAGTCGCGGTAGAGCCGCGGCTCGAGGCGGCGGCCCGCGCGGGCGGGGTGCCGAGGAAGGCGTGGCGATCCACCCCCAATTCGGCGAGAGCAGCCATGAGCTCGTCCTCGCGATGGGGCGCCAGGCGGTCCGTGCCCTGCAGCTCCCGGAACGGGCCGGGCACCACCTCGCCCCGTTCGCCCCGGGTCAGCGTGACGAGCGAGGGATCGCGCCCCGCCGCGGCGAGCGCCGCGAGCGTGCCGCCGGTGGTGATGGTCTCATCATCGGGATGCGCATGCACGAACAGCACGTTCGAGAGGCCCCCGAACCAGTTCTCGACACCGGTCATGCGCCCTCCCGCTCGGCCCATTCCCTCAGGCGCGCCTCGGCGGCCTCCTCGCCGATCGGCCCCTCGTCGAGCCGCAGCTCGAGCAGGAACTTGTAGGCGCGGCCCACGATCGGCCCGGGCTTCACGCCGAGCACGGCCATGATCCGCTCGCCGTCGAGCTCGGGGCGCACGGCCGCGAGCTCCTCGGCCTCGGCGAGCTCGGCGATGCGCCGCTCGATGTCGTCGTAGGCGTGCTCGAGCCGTTCGGCCTTGCGCCGGTTGCGCGTCGTCACGTCGGCGCGCGTGAGGATGTGCAGCTGCTCGAGCTCGTCGCCCGCGTCCCGCACGTAGCGGCGCACGGCGGCGTCGGTCCACTGCTGGTCGCTGTACCCGAAAAAGCGCAGGTGCAGCTCGACGAGGCGCGACACCCGCTTCACCGTGTCGTTGTCGAAGCGCAGCTCGCGCAGCCGCTTCCGGGCGAGCTTCGCCCCCACGACGTCGTGGTGGTGGAAGGTCACGCCGCCGCGCTCGAAGCGCCGGGTCGCGGGCTTGCCGATGTCGTGCAGCAGCGCGGCGAGACGCAGGACGATGTCGGGCCCGGCGGCATGGTCCCTCGGATCCGCCGTGTGCGGATCAAGCCGCGCGGCGGAAGCGATGCTTCCGCGTTGACGCGCCCGCCGTGTGCGGGCCAAGCGGCGCGGCGGAAGCGATGCTTCCGCGTTGACGCGCCGCTTCCAGCTCGATCGCCTGCCGCAGCACGGTGAGACTGTGCTCGTAGACGTCCTTGTGGCGGCCGTGGTCGTCCTGGGTCTCGACGAGGGCCGTCAGCTCGGGCAGGAAGCGCACCGCGAGCCCCGTCTCGACGAGCAGCCGGATGCCGGGCACGGGATCCGCCGTCGACAGGAGCTTCACGAGCTCGTCGCGGATGCGCTCAGCCGAGACGATGTCGAGCCGCTCGGCGAACTCGGCCATCGCGCCCCGCACCTCGGGCGCCACCTCGAAGTCGAGCTGGGAGGCGAAGCGCGCCGCCCGCATCATGCGCAGCGGATCGTCGGTGAAGGAGATCTCCGGCGAGGACGGGGTCATGAGCCGCCCGGCGAAGAGATCCTCGATGCCCCCCGAGACGTCGACGAGGCGCTGCGACGGCAGCATGAGCGCGAGCGCGTTCACGGTGAAGTCGCGGCGCACCAGGTCGCCCTCGATGCTGTCGCCGAACTCGACCTCGGGCTTGCGCGAGTCGTCGCGGTAGCTGTCGGCGCGGTACGTCGTGATCTCGACGTTCTCCCCCCGCACCCGCGCCGCGATGGTGCCGAAGGCCCGGCCCACGTCCCAGACGCTCTTCGTCAGCCGGTCGAGGATCGCCCGCGTCTCGTCGGGGCTCGCCGAGGTGGTGAAGTCGAGATCGGTGACCGGCCGGCCGAGCAGCGCGTCGCGCACGGGCCCGCCGACGAGGGCGAACTCGTGCCCCTCCGCCTCGAACGCCTCGGCGATCGGACGCACGACCGGCGACTCGGCGATACCGCGCAGTGCGGCGAGGGACTCGGCGATCGGGCGCATCCCTCCAGGGTAGCGGCCAGTGCCCCGCCCTAGAATCGAAGCCATGTCACGCGAGCCCACGAGACTCCGTCGCCGGGGACTCGGTCACCGGGCGGCGGGGCGGCGGATCGCGCGCGCCCTGGGAGTGCTCGTCGCGGCGGGCGTCGCGATCGCCGTCGGGGCGGGCCCGGCGCTCGCGGAGCCCTCCGGGGCGCTCGCAGCTCCCCTCCACTCCGAGAACGAGGCCGAGGACGGCACTGCCGAGGGCGCCGCCGCCGAGGATGCCGCCGCGGGCGAGGCGACCGAGAGCGGCGCGCCCGAGGCGGAGCTGCTGCTCGCCGCGGAGCAGCCGGCGCTGTCCGGCGACGAGACCGAGGTGCGCTTCGAGGTGCTGATCCGCAACACGGGAACGGAGCCGATCCCGGGCGGCACGATCGAATTGAAGGCGGATCCGCAGCCTCTCGACAGCCTGGACGTCCTGAGCGGCGGCGGCGACACCGCGGGCGGCGGCACGGATGCCCCGGGCGGAGACGCCGATGAGCCCGATGCGGCGGACACGACGCCGTCCGACGCGGAGGCCGCGGAGGCCGACGCCGCGGGCGGGATCCGCATCCCCCTCTCCAGCGACGCGGTCGGGGAGACGGCCGCCGAGGGTGTCCAGCGCATCTCGGTCTCCGTGCCGCTCGACCGGCTGCCCTTCGCGCTGGTGGGCGAGCCCGGGGTCTACGCGGTGCTCGCCGAGCTGGTCCCCGAGACCGATGCCGGCGCCGGCGGGGCCGATACCAACGGGGCGGACGCGCTCTCGAGCGCCGACCCGCTGCTCACCGGCGGCACGCCGATCGTCTGGCGCGGCGCCGAGCTCGGCGCGGAGGCCCCGCTCACCGTCGTCGTGCCGCTCGTGCTGCCCGCACGAATCACCGCCATGCCCACCCCCGCCCAGCTGTCCGAGCTCGCGCCGAGGCTCGACCGCCTGCTCACCGCCGCCGAGGCCGTGGACGCCACGCTGGCGATCGACCCGCGCATCGTCGCGGCGATCCGCGGCTACGGACTGGAGGCGCCCGCCTCGGCCCGCGCCTTCCTCACCCGGCTCGCGGCGAGCCCGCTGCCGACGTTCCTGCTGCAGTTCGCCGACGCGGATCCCGCCGCCCAGTCGGCGCTCGGCCTGGAGGAGCTGCTGCAGCCGTCCGGGCTCGAGTTCATGACGCGCTACGGCCGCTTCGCGGGCGAGACGGCCGCGGATCCGGATCGCGAGACGCCGAACCCCCTGGCGCCGAGCCTCGACGAGCTGCTCGACTGGCCGCAGGGCTACGCCGGGGCGTGGCCGGCCGCCGGCGAGGTCGACGCCGCGACGCTCGCGCTGCTGCGCGACGCCGGGCTCACCCGCCTGCTGCTCGACTCGGGCAACGCCGCGGTGTCCGGCGGCACCCGCTTCGCGCTCGACGGCGACCTCGAGGCGATGGTCGCCGACACGTCCCTGGGGAGCACCGCCCGGCGGGCGCTGGCGGTCGAAGATGAGCTCGGGCCCGGCGCCGAGGTCGATCGCGCCGCGGCGCGGGCGACGCTCGCGGCCGAGTTCGCGCTGCTGGCCGGACGGCAGTCGCCGGGCACGGTGCTCGCGCTCGATCGCGGCGCGGTCGCCGACGCGGCGGATCCCGCCGAGCTCGTCGAGTGGCTCGGCGGACTGGCCTGGGTGGCTCCCGTGCCCGAGACGCAGCAGCCCCTCGGCACCGGGTCGCTCCTGGCGGGGGAGACCACCGAGGAGCGCCGGGAGCTGCTGCGCGCCGCGGAACGGCGATCCGCCTCCATCGACGAGCTCGCCCCCCTGCTCGTGCGACCCGAGTACCTCACCGAGTACCAGCGCACGCGCCTGCTCAGCGTCTTCGCGACCCGCTACGCCGAGCCGGGCGCCGATTTCGCCGCGGAGATCGAGGAGCGCCAGGAGCGCGACGAGGAGCTGCTGCAGGGGGTGCAGGTGGTGACCACCGCCAACACGCAGCTGGTCTCCGTCTCCTCCCAGGTGCCGCTGCAGCTGCACAACTCGCTGCCCTTCGACGCGCGCGTGCTGCTGCGGGTCTCGCCCATGTCGGCGGGGGTCTCCCTGCCCCAGCAGCGCTTCGAGGAGGTGCCGATCACGGCCGAGGGCAACCAGACGGTGCTGGTGCCCGTGCGCAGCCGCATCTCGGCCGGAGACTCGGCGCTGCTGGTGCAGGTCGACGACGCGCAGGGGGAGGGGACGTACGCCTCGGCGCTGCTGCCGCTCACGATCCGCAGCTCGTTCGAGACGATCCTGCTCTCGGGCCTCGGCGCGGCGGCCGCGCTGCTGTTCGGCTTCGGCATCTGGCGTAGCGTGCGCCAGCGCCGCCAGGCCCGGCGCGCGGGGGCCGGCACCGCGGGCTCCGCCACCGGTTCCGACGCCGACGGGGCCCCGGGTCCAGGCTCCGCGGAATAGCCCGGGCCTAGGATGGGTTGCACCCCCTGAGAGCGGCCCGGAGCCGCCGAGACGACCCGTGCGCGAGGAGCCACATGCACCAGATCATCATCATCGGCAGCGGCCTGGCCTCACCGCCGGCATCTACGCCGCGCGAGCGGGGCTCGAGCCGGTGCTCTTCGCGAGCTCGGTCGAGCCGGGCGGCGAGCTGATGAACACGACCGATGTCGAGAACTTCCCCGGCTTCCCCGAGGGCATCCAGGGCCCCGAGCTGATGGAGAAGATCCAGGCGCAGGCCGAACGCTTCGGCACGAAGGTGGTCTACGACGACGTCACCGCGCTCGAGCTCGACGGCGATGTGAAGCGGATCACCACGAGCGACGGCACCGTGCACGAGACGCAGGCCGTGATCTTCGCGACCGGCTCGGCCTACCGCAAGATCGGCCTCCCCGAGGAGGAGCGGCTGAGCGGCCACGGCCTGTCCTGGTGTGCGACCTGCGACGGCTTCTTCTTCCGCGAGAAGACGATCGCCGTCGTCGGCGGCGGCGACTCGGCGATGGAGGAGGCCACCTTCCTCACCCGCTTCGCCTCGAAGGTGTACGTGATCCACCGCCGGGAGGAGCTGCGCGCCTCGAAGATCATGCAGCAGCGCGCCTTCGACAACGAGAAGATCGAGTTCATCTGGAACGCCGAGGTCGCCGGCATCCTGGGCGACGACGCGGTCACCGGCGTGCGGCTGCGCGACACCGTCTCGGGCGAGGAGCGCGAGCTCGCGCTCGAGGGCCTCTTCGTCGCGATCGGCAACGACCCGCGCACCCACCTGGTGCACGGCCAGCTCGAACTCACCGCCGAGGGCACCATCGCCGTCGACGGGCGCAGCTCGAAGACCTCGCTGCCCGGCGTGTTCGCGGCGGGCGACGTCGTCGACCCGACCTACCGGCAGGCCGTCACCGCGGCGGGCTCCGGTACCGTGGCCGCCCTCGACGCGGAGCACTACCTCGCGTCGCTCGAAGATTCCAAGGAGTAACCCATGTCAGAAGCCATCATCGTCGGCGAGCAGACCTTCGACAAGGTCGTGCTGCAGAGCGACATCCCCGTACTGGTCGACTTCTGGGCGGCCTGGTGCGGCCCGTGCCGCGCGGTCGCGCCGATCCTAGACGAGATCGCCAAGGAGCACGAGGGCAAGATCCGCATCGCCAAGGTGAACGTGGACGAGAACCCCGCGCTCGCCGCCCAGTACCGCATCACCTCCATCCCCGCGATGAAGGTCTTCAAGGACGGCGAGGAGGTGCGCGAGATCATCGGCGCCATGCCGAAGCCGATGATCGAGGAGCACCTCGCCGGGATCATCTGATCGGCTGAGCCGAGCCCGGTTCGGGATCGCACGAGGCCCGATCGGCCCCTGCTCGGCGGGGGCGGATCGGGCCTTTCGCGATCTTGCGATCGCCGTCGGGGCGCTCAGCTCGCGTCGAGGCGCTTTCTCTCCGCCTCGACGTCGAAGTCGGCCGGGGGCCACTGCGGATCGATCTCCTCGAGCGCCTCGAGCAGCAGGTGCTGCACCGCGAGCCGCGCGTACCACTTGCGATCCGCCGGCACCACGTACCACGGCGCCCGCTCGGTCGAGGTCCGCTCGAACACGGTCTGGTACGCCTCCATGTACTGCGGCCAGAGCGCGCGCTCGTCGAGGTCGCCGGGGTTGTACTTCCAGTACTTGTCCGGGCGGTCGAGCCGTTCGGTCAGCCGTGCCTTCTGCTCCTCGGGCGAGATGTGCAGCATCACCTTGACCAGGCGGGTGCCGCCCTCGACCAGCCGCCTCTCGAAGTCGTTGATCGCGCCGTAGCGCCGCTCGATCTCCTCCGGGGGAGCCAGCTCGCGCACCCGGCCGATGAGCACGTCCTCGTAGTGAGAGCGGTCGAACACCCCGATGAAGCCGGGCGGCGGCAGCCGCTTCTCGATGCGCCACAGGAAGTCGTGGGCGAGCTCCTCGGGGGTGGGCTTCTTGAAGGCCGCCAGCGCGACGCCCTGCGGGTCGACCGCGCCCACGACGTGCCGGACGATGCCGCCCTTGCCCGCGGTGTCCATTGCCTGCAGCACGAGCAGCACCGAGTCGGGCGCGTCGGTCGTGCGGCTGCGCGCGAACAGCCGCTCCTGGTACTCGCTCAGCTCCTCGGCGCCGGCCTCCAGGTCCTCGGCCGCATCCGCCTTGTCTCCGCCGTGACCCGGGGTCGCACCCGCATCGACGTCGGCGAGCGCGAAGCCCTGGCGCGCGCGCAGCAGCTCGGCGACGTCGCCGGTCCAGTGCTTCTGGCTCTTCGCGATCACCGGGCGCCCTCCGCCGACTCAGCCGCCGCCGCGAGACGATCGACCGAGGCCTGCAGCTTCTCGGCCGTGGTGCCGCGGGCGCGGGCGATGCGCTTCGGCTCGGCCGTGCCGGGCAGGCCGCTCCAGTCGTAGGTGTGGCGCACGAGCGTGACGCCCGGCTCGGCGCCCGGCTCGAGCTCCCATCGCCAGAGGTGCCCGAACGGCTCCTCGCCGAGAGGAGACGGCTTCCAGGCGATGCGGCGGCCCTCCTCGAACTCGACGACGGGGTTCTCCCGCGTGCCCCCGACCGTGAGCTCCATCGTGAAGGTCTGGCCGACGCCCGTGACCCGCTGGCCGGCGGGGGCCTCCGCGAGGTTGTCGTTGCCGTCCCAGCTCGGCTGCAGCGCGGGGTCGGCGATCAGCTCGAAGATCGCCTCGGGCTCGGCGCGCACGAGGCGTTCGGCGGTCACGATTCTGGTCTCTTCGCTCATGTCCCGAGTCAAGCAGAGAGCGGAGGCCGTGTCGAGTGCGGCGGGCGGGGGCGCCGGCTGCGGCTCAGAAGCCGGGGTCGCCGAGCTCGTCGAGGATGCGCTTGAGGTCGGCGATCGTCGCGAAGTCGATCGTGATCTGTCCGCGCTTCGAGCCGAGCTTCACGCCGACCCGCGTGTCGAAGCGGTCGCCCAGGCGCTCGGCGATCTCGTCGAGCTGCGCCTGGATCCCCCCGGCGCGCGGCTTCGGCGCCTTGCGGCGCGGGGTCTCGCCGGCGACCGACTCCGCGGCGCGCACCGACAGCCCCTCATTCACGATCTTGTCGGCCAGGCGCTGCATCGCCTCGGCGTCGCCGTCGAGGGAGAGGATCGCGCGCGCGTGGCCCGCCGAGAGCACGCCCGCGGCGACCCGCGCCTGCACGGGCTCGGGCAGCTTCAGCAGGCGGATCGTGTTCGAGATCTGCGGCCGCGACCGCCCGATCCGCTCGGCCAGCTGCTCCTGCGTGATGCCGAAGTCCGAGAGCAGCTGCTGGTACGCCGAGGCCTCTTCCAGCGGGTTCAGCTGCGCGCGGTGCAGGTTCTCGAGCAGGGCGTCGCGCAGCATATGCTCGTCCGCGGTCGAGCGCACGATCGCCGGGATGTCGACGAGTCCCGCGCGTCCCGAGGCCCGGAAGCGGCGCTCGCCCATGATCAGCTCGTAGCGCGGCTCGCCCGCCGCCGGCGCGGGGTCGATCTCGCGCACGACGACCGGCTGGAAGACGCCGAACTCGCGGATCGAGTGCGTCAGCTCCTCGAGCGCCTCCTCGTCGAACTCGGTGCGCGGCTGCGCCCGGTTCGGCACGATGTCTGCGAGGGGGATGCGGGTGAGGCGGGCCCCGGGCACCTCGAGGAGGTCGTCGTCGGCCCCGGGCTCGTTCCCCGGTCCGTCTCGGAGCTCGGCCCCGTCCTCGCGCTCAGCGCCCCCCTGGCGCTGTGGCGCCAGGATGCCCCCCGGCGAATCGCCCTGCGATTCATCCTCGAGCGGGCGCGAGGGGAAGAACACATCGACCGGACGCTCGCCCGTGCTCTGCGGGATCAGTGCGCCGATGCCGCGGCCCAGTCCGCCGCGCTTCTTCGTTGCCATCGCTCAGGCTCCTTCGTGGGGGTGGGTCGGGGCACCGCGTTCGGCGATCTCGGCGGCGGCCTCGAGATAGGCGAGCGCGCCGATGGAGGCCTGGTCGTAGGCGTGCACCGTCTGCCCGTAGCTCGGCGCCTCCGAGACGCGCACGGAGCGCGGAACCACGGCCCGGAGCGTCTCCGCGGGGAAGTGCTCGCGCACCTCGCCCGCGACCTCCTGCGCCAGATTGGTGCGCGCGTCGTACATGGTGAGCAGGATGGTGGAGACCCGGAGCGTCGGGTTCAGGTGCTTCTGGATCAGCTGGATGTTGCCGAGCAGCTGGCTCAGCCCCTCGAGCGCGTAGTACTCGCACTGGATCGGGATCAGCACCTCCTGCGCGGCGACGAAGGCGTTGACCGTGAGCAGTCCGAGCGACGGCGGGCAGTCGATGAAGACGTAGTGGAAGGGGCGCTCGCTGCGGCCCAGGAAGCCCTCGAGGGCGGTGCGCAGGCGCTGCTCGCGGGCGACGAGCGAGACGAGCTCGATCTCCGCCCCGGCGAGGTTGATGGTCGAGGGCACGCAGAAGAGGTTCTCGTGGTCGGTGCTGGGCTGCACCGCCTCCTCGATCTCGCGCTCGCCGAGCAGCACGTCGTAGACGCTCGTCACCTCCGGCCGGTGCGGCACGCCGAGCGCCGTCGAGGCGTTGCCCTGCGGGTCGAGGTCGATCACGAGCACGTTGGCGCCGCGGCGCGCGAGGGCCGAGGCGAGGTTCACCGTCGTCGTGGTCTTGCCCACGCCGCCCTTCTGATTCGACACCGTGATGACCCGGGGATTCGCGGGCAGCGGCGAGACCGTCTGCTCGAGCAGGCGTCGACGTCGCACCTTGTCGGCCAGGTGGTTGCCCACCAGGGCGTGCTCGGTGTCGGTCATCGCTTCCTCGGCGGTAGGGGACAGGACCCTGTCATCCTATCCGGCGGCGGCGGATCGACCACTCGGAAAGGGATTCAGCGCACCCGCGCCCTGAACACCCGGGTGGTCTCGGCGAGCAGACCCGTGCCGAGCTCCTCCACCGCGATGTCGTGCACCCGGTGTTTGCGTAGCACCTTCTCCGCCGCGTCGATCTCCGCGTCGACGCCCGATCCTTTGAGCAGCAGCAGTTCCCCGCCGTCCCGCAGCAGGGGCGCGGCGAGCGGCACGAGCTTCCGCAGCGCGGTGACCGCGCGGGCGGTCGCCTGATCCGCCTCGAAGGCGCCGTGAAACTCCTCGGCACGGCCGCGCTTGATCTCCACGTTCCCGAGCCCGAGCCGCTCGGCCTGCTCCGAGAGCCAGGCGCAGCGCCGCTCCATCGGCTCGATGAGGAGGAACCGCGCGTCAGGCCGCACGATGGCGAGCACCAGGCCGGGCATGCCGCCGCCCGTGCCGATGTCGGCGACGACGGCGCCCTCCTCGATGAGCGGCGCCAGCACCGCGCTGTTGAGCAGGTGCCTCGTCCACAGGCGGGGCGCCTCGAGCGGCCCGATCAGGCCGAGCGGCTCGCCGCGCTCGCCGAGGTCGCGCGCGAACTCGCGCAGCGCCTCGATCCGCTCGCCCGCGAGCTCCGCGGCGGCGGCCGGTTCCGCCTCGATCCCGACCTCGGACTGTTTCACGTGAAACCCGAGGGCGTCAGGCCGGGCTGATGACGAGGCGCCGGTCGCGGCCCTCGCCGCGCGACTCGCTGTAGTGGCCGCGCTCGGCGACGATGTCGTGCACCAGCTTGCGCTCGTACGAGCTCATGGGCTCGAGCTCGACCTCGGCGCGGCCGGCGGCGATCTGGGCGATCGCGGCGTCGACGAGCCCGCGCAGCTCGGTGGCGCGGGCGTCGCGCGATCCGCCGATGTCGAGGATCAGGCGCGAGAAGCGACCGGTCTCGCTCTGCACGGCGAGCCGGGTGAGATCCTGCAGCGCCTGCACGGCGTCGGGCATGGCCAGGCGGTCCAGATCCTCGCCGCCGCCCGTGATCGAGAGGTAGGCGCGGCCGTTCGCCACCGAGATGTCGAGGTCGCCGTCGAGATCGGCGATGTCGAGCAGGCCCTCGATGTAGTCCGCGGCGAGGTCGCCCTCGGTCTCGAGCTCGTCGGTGGTCGGCAGCTCGTCGCGGTCTTCCAGAGCGATCGATTCGGTCATCGCGGGAACCTCACTTCTTCTTCTTGGCGCGCTTCGCGCTGATCGGCTGCTGTCGCTGACCCGGCGCCGGGCCGGCGGATCCGCCCTTGTCGTCCTCGCCGCCGCCCTCGACCGGCAGCTTGCCCTTGGCCTGCAGCCGGGCCTGGCGTGCGCGCCACGCGTCGCTGCCGGGAGTCGGCATGTTCTTGATCACGAGGTACTGCTGACCCATGGTCCACAGGTTCGAGGTGAACCAGTAGATGTTGAGCGCCAGCGGGAACGCGATGCCTGAGAAGAGGAAGGCGAAGGGGATGATGTACAGCATGATCTTCTGCTGCCGGTACATCGGCGAGTTCTTCGTCTCGTCGCTCACGTTCTTCGACATGATCTGCAGCTGAGTGAAGAACTGCGAGGCGATCATGAGCACCATGATGAGGCCGAGCAGGCCCACGACCATCCAGTTGCCGGTCTCCCAGCCCTGGGTGAAGGTCATCTTCAGGGGCGCGCCGAAGATCTCTGCCTGGTTGAAGCTGTGGGTCAGCTCCTCCTTCATGAAGGCGATGCCGACCGTGTTCTCGGAGGCGTGGCGCAGCACGTAGAAGAGTGAGAAGAAGATCGGCATCTGGATCAGGATCGGCAGGCACGAGGCGAAGGGGTTGGTGCCGTGCTTCTTGTAGAGGGCCATCGTCTCGCGGCTCATCGCCTCGCGCGAGAACTGGTCGTTCTTGCCCTTGTACTTCGCCTGGACCTTCTTCAGCTCCGGGGCGACCTCCATCATGCGGCGCTGCGACTTGATCTGCCGCATGGTCACCGGGATGAGCGCCGAGCGCACCACCACCACGAGCCCGATGATCGACAGCACCCAGGTGGCGCCGCCGGCCGGATCCATGCCGACCCAGGTGAAGAGCTGATGCCAGACCATCAGCACCAGCTCGACGAGCCAGCGCAATGGCCAGAGTATGGTCTCGATGAACTCCACGGAGGTCAGGCCTTTCGGTCTACAGGGCGAACGAAGCCGCGCGAGTTGACGGCGTAGCGTGGGCGCCGCCGCTCGGGGGCGTCATCGACGCCGCCCGGGGTGAAGGGGTTGCAGCGCAGCAGCCGCCATGCGGTGAGCGCGATGCCCGCCAGGAAGCCCTGTCGCTGGAATGCATCCACAGCGTAGCGCGAACAGCTGGGGTAGTACCTGCAAACCTGCCCGTACAGGGGCGAGATCACGCGGCGGTAGAGGTGCATGACGGCGAGCGCCGCGTTGCGGGGGGCGAGCCAGATCTCCTGCAGCGGACGGGGGACGGGGAGTCCGATCGGCGGGTTCGGCGCGGGCATCGCGGGCACGGCCGTCTCCGCGCGGCTCCCGGAGGGGGAGAGCCCCGGTTCCGGCGTGATCGTCGGAGCCTCACTGCCGCACATCTCGCGCCTCCCCTCCTGCGGGCCGGCGGACCCGGTCCAGCGACCTCGTCACCTCGCGCTCGAGCTCGGCGAAGGAGGCGTCCGCACTCGCGGGCAGTGCGCGGAACACGACGTCGGCTCCGGTGAAGCCCGCGGCGATCCTGCGTTCGACGATGGACTTCAGACGCCGGCGCACCAGATTCCGCGTGACGGCGCCGCCGACGGCTTTCGAGACGATGAAGCCGAAGCGGGCCGGGCGCTCGGCGCTGCGAACCCCGCTGCCTGCGGCGGACATGGCCTCGGGATCCGCCGCATCCCGGCCCTGGGTATGCGAAACCGCGTGGGTGACGCACAGTGCGCCCCCCACGCGGCGGCCCTCCCGCACGATGCGACGGTAGTCGTCGCCACGGGTGACTCGGTGGTGTCTGGCCGGCATCGCGCAGCCGGTTCCGGGATCAGGCCGTGAGCTTGGAGCGGCCCTTGCCGCGGCGCGCCGAGACGATGGCGCGGCCGGCGCGGGTGCGCATGCGGGCACGGAAGCCGTGGACCTTGGCCCGGCGACGGTTGTTGGGCTGGAAGGTACGCTTGCTCATGTTCGTGACTCCGGATCGGGTGATGAATTCGGGAGGCCTCGCCCGGAGGCGGTCGGCCGTGGCTCATGCCGGGCTGCGACGGTATCGCGCCCATACAAAGAAATAACTTTACGCGTCCCGGCGCCCGGAGTCAAAGTCATGGGGAATGAGAATTATCGGACACCGCGGATCGCCGTGCGTCGAATGCGACGGAGTGTCGCCGAATCGACTTGCCTGTGCCGAGTTCTGTGACTAACGTGGGCCCAGATCATCTTCGGGGACAACTCCCCATGATCCCAGTGATCACAAGGATTTCGTTGTGGATAAAGCTGGGAATACGATCGTGGAATACCTTGACGACGAGCCAGCGGTGGATGTGTGACTGAAGAAGACGTGCTGAGCGTGTGGGAGCAGATCACCCGCACCGTGATGGGCGATCCCGAAGTGGGCCCGACCATCGGCGCTCAGCTCGCTCTCGCGGTGCCCCGCGGCGTCGCTGCCGGGACCCTCTACCTCGCGGTGCAGCTCGACTTCACCCTGAAGCTGCTCGAGGGCCGGTTGCGGCCGGCGATCATGAAGGCGCTGCGCAGCATGCCGGACGCCGCGGAGATCGAGAACTTCATCGTCCTGGTGGACGAAGAGGTGCGGCCGATGGCCTCCGAGCCGGAGAGCATGAGCGACGACGGGCGGGAGGCCGAGCGCGAGGCGCTCATCGAGACCTCGCGCCCGGTCGACGCCCCCCGGGCGCGCCACGGCGAGGAGGATGAGTCCGAGAGCCGGCTGAACCCCAAGTACCGCTTCGACTCGTTCGTGATCGGCCAGTCCAACCGGCTCGCGCACGCCGCGGCGGTCGCCGTGGCGGAGGCTCCGGCCCGCGCCTACAACCCGCTCTTCATCTACGGCGACTCGGGCCTCGGCAAGACCCACCTGCTGCACGCGATCGGCCACTACGCCCGCGAGCTCTACCCGGATGTGCGGGTGCGGTACGTGAGCTCCGAGGACTTCACGAACGACTTCATCAACTCGATCGCGAACAACCAGGGCACCGCGTTCCACGCCAGGTACCGCAAGGTCGATCTGCTGCTCGTCGACGACATCCAGTTCCTCGAGGGGAAGGCCGAGACCCAGGAGGCCTTCTTCCACACCTTCAACACGCTGCACGACCACAACAAGCAGGTGGTGATCACGAGCGACGTGCAGCCGAAGCAGCTGCGGGGCTTCGAGGACCGCATGAGGTCGCGCTTCGAATGGGGCCTGCTGACCGATATCCAGGTGCCCGACCTCGAGACCCGCATCGCGATCCTGCGCAAGAAGGCGCAGCACGAGAAGCTCGAGATCGACGACAAGATCCTCGAGTTCATCGCGACGAAGTTCACTTCGAACATCCGGGAGCTCGAGGGGACCCTCATCCGGATCACCGCCTTCGCGAGCCTCAATCGCGAGGCGATCGACATGCCGCTCGTGCAGACGGTGCTGAAGGACCTCATCACCCTGGACGAGGACAACGAGGTGCAGCCGACCGACATCGTCAGTCACACCGCCGATTACTTCAACCTCTCGGTGGACGATCTCTACGGCAGCTCGCGGGCCCAGCAGATCGCGCTCGCGCGTCAGATCGCCATGTACCTCTGCCGGGAGCTGACCCCGCTCTCGCTGCCCAAGATCGGCCTGCTCTTCGGTGGCCGCGACCACACGACCGTGATGTACGCCTGCAAGAAGATCGCCAAGCTCATCGCGGAGCGGCGCTCGATCTTCAACCAGGTCTCCGAGCTCACGGCCCGCATCAAGCAGAACGGCCGCTGAGCGGCGGATCCCGGCGCCGGCCCGCCGGCGACTCCGAGACGCCTCATCGCGCCCGCGCTCGACACCGGTTTCCACAGCTTTCTGCCGGCCTGTGAATAATTGGGGAGAATTCGCGTCTTCTGTGCATATGTCGCCGATCGCTGTGGAAAACAGCCCATCCGAGATTTCCGCATGTTTCCGCGGATCACACCCCGTCCAGAGCCGCTCAACAACTCACACGGGTGTAGTTTTCTACAGATTCGGCGCGTGTCGCCACTTATCCACAGTTTCCACAGACGTTATTACTATTACAAGCTCCATCATTCGGACTGGCATTTCGATCACAGGATCCGGCACCGCTCCGAGTCGGCATGGCTGGGCGCCCGTCCCACGAGTGTGCAAAGATGTTGGAACCGCCGCCTTGCCGCTGCGTTCGACAGTCATGTCCTTCCTCGTATAGGAGCCCGAATGCGATTCACCGTCAATCGAGACGTGTTCAGCGAGGCCGTCTCGTTCGCCGCCAAGCTCCTGCCGCAACGTCCGACCCAGCCCCTCCTGAGCGGCGTCCTGGTCGAGGCGGCCGACGGGCAGCTGACGCTGTCGGCCTTCGACTACGAGACCTCCGCCCGCACCACGGTCGTGGCCGAGGTGGTGGAGGCCGGGCGCGCGCTCGTCTCCGGGCGGCTGCTCGGCGAGATCGCGCAGCGACTGCCCCACGCCGATGTCGAGGTGTCGCTCGCAGAGACTCGGGTGCAGCTGCGCTGCGGATCCGCTTCGTTCAGCCTGCCCGCCATGCCGGTGGAGGAGTACCCGCAGGTGCCGCGGGTGGACACCGTGTCCGGTGTGGTGCCCTCCGACGTCTTCGCCGAGGCGGTCGCCCAGGTGTCGCTCGCCGCATCGAAGGACGATGTCACCCCGGTCATCACCGGCGTGCAGTTCGAGGTGACCGAGAACTCGCTCACGCTCACCGCCACCGACCGGTACCGCGTGGCCACTCGCCGCATCGACTGGGAGCACCGCGACAGCGGCGGGGAGTCCCTGACCGCCCTCGTGCGCGAAGGTCGTCATCGAGGTCGGGAAGACCTTCTCGGCGTCGGGCACGGTGCAGGTGGCCATCGTCAAGGACGGCGAGCGCGAGCTCATCGCGTTCACGGGCGACAACAAGACCGTCACCTCCCTGCTGATCAAGGGCAACTACCCGCCCGTGGGCAGGCTCTTCCCCGAGGTCGTCGACAACTACGCCGTCGTCGGCACGGGAGAGCTCGTCGAGGCCGTGGGACGCGTCGGTCTGGTGCTCGAGCGCGAGGCCGCGCTGCGCTTCACCTTCGTCGAGGGCCAGGTGACGCTCGAGGCCGCGGGAACTGAGAGCGCTCAGGCGGTCGAGACCGTTGACGCCCACCTCGTCGGCGACGAGATGGTGGTGTCGCTGAAGCCGCAGTTCCTGCTCGACGGCCTTCGTTCGACCCACGCCGAGTTCGCCCGCATCGGCTTCACGCGCACCGAGAACGCCAGCAAGCCGGGCCCGGTGCTCATCACGAGTCAGCGCAGCAAGGACGACGCCGGCGAGGAGAGCTTCCGCTACCTGCTGCAGCCGAATCTGCTGCTGCGCTAGAGGATCCCCGCCGATGCGGGTGACGGATCTCTCCCTGCTCGACTTCCGCAACTATCGAGGTGCGGAGGTCTCCTTCGCTCCGGGGCTGAATCTCGTCATCGGCCGCAACGGTCAGGGGAAGACGAATCTGGTCGAGGCGATTGCCTACTTCGCGTCACTCGACTCGCACCGGGTATCCGGGGATGCGGCCCTCATCCGGGCCGGCTGCGAGACGGCCGTCGTGCGCATGCGGATCGCGGCGCGGGATCGAGAGGTGCTGCTCGAGGTGCAGCTGAACCGCGGCCGCCCGAACCGGGCTCAGGTGAATCGCAACGGAGTGAAGCCGCGGGAACTCATGAGGTGGTTCTCGACCGTGGTCTTCGCCCCGGAGGATCTCTCGATCGTGCGCGGGGATCCCTCGCGGCGACGGTCGTTCCTCGACGAGGCGGTGGTCGCGCGCAATCCGGCCTTCGCCGGCGTCCTCTCCGATTTCGAGCGGGTGCTGAGACAGCGGACCTCCCTGTTGAAGTCGGCGCGGGGAAGCGGGAGTCGGACGGCCCTCGATGCGACGCTCGGCGTCTGGGACGACCAGCTCGTCGAGCACGGCACCCGGATCATGGTGGCGCGACGGCGGCTGGTGCGGGAACTCGCGGCTCCGTTGCGCGAGTCGTATTCGGCACTGGTGCGGGAGGATCACGGCCCGCTCGCCTCGGTGACGGAATCGGTGTACGAAGTGCTCGGACAGGGGAGTGTTTCACGTGAAACGTCGACCGGTGCCGTCGCTGGACCCGGATCGGATGTTTCACGTGAAACGCTCGCGGCAGACTACCGGGCTGCGCTCGAAGCGGTGCGCGGGAGGGAGTTCGAGCGCGCGGTGACCCTCGTCGGCCCCCACCGCGACGATCTCTCCCTGGAATTGAACGGCCTGCCGGTCAAGGGATACGCCAGCCATGGCGAGTCATGGTCCTTCGCACTCGCCCTGCGTCTTGCACTCGCCCGGTTGCTGCGGGAGGAGTCGCCGGCGGGGGATCCGGTGCTCATCCTCGACGACGTCTTCGCCGAGCTCGACGCTCGCCGCCGGTCCCGTCTCATGGATGCGGTCGCCGGCTTCGAGCAGGTCATCGTCACGGCGGCGGTCGAGGACGACGTCCCTGCGGACTTCGGATGGAGGCGGATCCGGATCAAGGGCGGTGCCGTCGTCGGAGCGGACGCTGATCCTGATTCCGCTGCCGGTGGTTCGCTCGATGGTGCGGCCGATGGCGTGGTCGGCGGTGCGCTCGGCGGGGTCACCGGTTCCGGTGCGACCCGTGCCGGAGTCGCCGAAGGCTCCGAAGGGGTCGACATCGAAGCAGAGGTCGAGCCGTGAGCCGCCGGTCGGATCCGAGCTTCGCGGCCGCGGCCTACCTGCGGGCGAAGGCGATCTGGCGAGGTCAGTCTCCGCGCCGGCTGCGCGTTCGCGGGGGAGCGGAGGGGGACGGGGAGCAGAGCGTCCCCTTCGGGAAGGGCCGCGAGCCCCGGCTGCTCGGCGAACTGCTGGCGATCAGCGCCCGCGACATGGGCTGGAGTTCCGAGCTCGCTCAGGCGCGCCTCATCGCGGAATGGCCCCGCTTCGTGGGAGAGGCGACCGCTCCCCACACCCAGATCCTCGGCTTGCGGGACGGGACGCTCACTGTGCAGTGCGATTCGACCGCCTGGGCGACCGAGTTGAGACGGCTCCGGGGAGAGATCCTCACCCGGATCCTCGACGACTATCCCGAATCCGGGATCCGCGAATTGCGCTTCCTGGCGCCCGGCGCGCCGAGCTGGCGGCACGGGCCGCGCACCGTGCCCGGACGCGGCCCTCGCGACACCTACGGCTGACCCGCTCGGATCGGTCCGAGAGGTGGGGACGTCCCAAGCCCGGAATCGCCCCTAGAAACGCCGTGAACGCCGGTTTCGGCGGAGATAATTGCTAGACTGGGGTGCAAAAGTCCCCGGCGCGGAGATCCGCGCTGAAAGCGGCGGCGCTGAAATCGACAGAGAGACTCAATTCACGCATGAATTCGAACCAGGCGAATGCCTCTGAGGAGTACGGTGCCGGCGCGATCCAGGTGCTCGAGGGTCTTGAAGCGGTGCGCAAGCGCCCAGGTATGTACATCGGCTCCACGGGGCCGCGGGGCCTGCACCACCTAGTCTACGAGATCGTCGACAACTCGGTCGACGAGGCGCTCGCCGGGTATTGCGACAGGATCGACATCACCATCCTCGAAGACGGCGCCATCCGCGTCGTCGACAACGGGCGCGGCATCCCGGTGGATCCGCACTCCTCCGATCCGGGCAAGTCGACGGTCGAGGTCGTGCTCACCGTCCTGCACGCGGGCGGCAAGTTCGGCGGCGGCGGCTATGCGGTATCCGGCGGTCTGCACGGCGTCGGATCCTCCGTCGTGAACGCGCTCTCCAGCCGCTTCGAGATCGAGGTCAAGCGCCAAGGTTTCACGTGGAACATGTCGTTCACCGGAAGCGTGCCCGACGCTCCGCTCGCCAAGGGGGAGCCGAGCGAGGAGACCGGCACCACGATCACCTTCTGGCCGAGCGCCGAGATCTTCGAGACCGTGGAGTTCGACTACTCCACCCTGCGCACGCGCTTCCAGCAGATGGCCTTCCTCAACAAGGGGCTGCGCATCGCACTCGTCGACCTGCGGCCCCAGGATCCGGTCGAGAACGACGAGGGAGAGCTCGTGGCTCCGCCCGCTCCCCACGACGAGTTCATGTACGAGAAGGGGATCGAGGACTACGTCCACCACCTCAACGCCGCCAAGCGCGCGGATACGGTGCACGACGAGATCATCTCCTTCGAGGCCGAGGACACCGAGCGCAGGATCGCGGCCGAGGTGTCGATGCAGTGGACCACCTCGTACACCGAGAGCGTGCACACCTACGCGAACACGATCAACACTCACGAGGGCGGCACCCACGAGGAGGGCTTCCGCGCGGCGCTCACGACCCTCGTGAATCGCTACGCGCGCGAGAAGAACCTGCTGCGCGAGAAGGACGAGAACCTCTCCGGCGATGATGTGCGCGAGGGCCTCACCGCGGTCATCTCGGTGAAGCTCGGCGAGCCGCAGTTCGAGGGGCAGACCAAGACGAAGCTCGGCAACACCGAGGCGAAGGCCTTCGTGCAGAAGGTCGTGGGGGATCAGCTGGGGGACTGGTTCGAGCGCAACCCGAACAGCGCCAAGGAGATCATCCGCAAGGCGATCCAGGCCGCGACCGCGAGACTCGCCGCCCGCAAGGCCCGCGAGACCGCCCGCCGCAAGGGCCTGCTTGAGTCCGGCGGCATGCCGGGCAAGCTCTCCGACTGCACGAGCAAGGATCCGACGGTCTCCGAGATCTTCATCGTCGAGGGCGATTCGGCCGGCGGATCGGCCAAGACCGGCCGTAACCCCGAGACCCAGGCGATCCTGCCCCTGCGCGGAAAGATCCTGAACGTCGAGAAGGCTCGCCTCGATCGCGCGCTGAACAACAACGAGGTCCAGGCCATGATCACCGCGTTCGGAGCGGGCATCGGCGAGGATTTCGATCCTGAGAAGGCCCGGTATCACAAGATCGTGCTGATGGCCGATGCCGACGTCGACGGACAGCACATCACGACCCTGCTGCTTACATTGCTCTTCAGGTATATGAGGCCGCTGATCGATCTCGGCTACGTGTATCTCGCGCAGCCGCCGCTCTACCGGATCAAGTGGACGAACGCCGATCACGAGTACGTGTTCAGCGATGCCGAGCGCGATGCCCGTCTGGCCGCCGGCGCCGAGGCGGGACGCCGGCTGCAGAAGGAGAGCGGGGTGCAGCGCTACAAGGGGCTCGGCGAGATGAACTACGAGGAGCTCTGGGAGACCACCATGAACCCGGACACCCGCACGCTGCTGCAGGTGACCATGGACGATGCGGCCGCGGCCGACGAGATCTTCTCCACGCTCATGGGCGAGGATGTCGAGGCTCGCCGCAGCTTCATCCAGCAGAACGCGAAGGACGTGCGCTTCCTTGACATCTGAGAATCCGACCCCCGAGAACGAGGCCGGCGAGTACCCGGCGACCGAGGCGAACCACGGCAAGATCGACCAGGTCGATCTGCAGCTCGAGATGCAGCGCTCCTATCTCGACTACGCGATGAGCGTGATCGTGGGTCGTGCGCTGCCCGACGTGCGCGACGGCCTGAAGCCGGTGCACCGCCGGGTGATCTACACGATGTACGACGGCGGTTACCGCCCCGACAAGGCGTTCTCGAAGTGCACCCGTGTCATTGGCGATGTCATGGGCCAGTTCCACCCCCACGGCGACAGCGCGGTCTACGACTCGCTCGTGCGACTCGTGCAGCCGTGGGCCATGCGCTACCCGCTCGCCCTCGGCCAGGGCAACTTCGGCTCGCCCGGCAACGACGGGGCCGCCGCGCACCGATACACCGAGACCAAGATGTCGCTGCTCGCCATGGAGATGGTGCGCGACATCGACGAGGACACGGTCGATTTCCAGGACAACTACGACGGGCGCACCCAGGAGCCGACCGTCCTCACGGCCCGCTTCCCGAACCTGCTCGTCAACGGCTCGGTGGGCATCGCGGTCGGTATGGCCACCAACATCCCGCCGCACAACCTGCGCGAGGTGTCGGAGGCGGCCAGCTGGCATCTCGAGCACCCCGAGGCGCCGCGCGACGAGCTGCTCGAGGCGCTCATCGAACGGGTCAAGGGGCCCGACTTCCCGACGGGCGCGCAGATCCTCGGCACTCGCGGGATCCGCGACGCCTACCGCACGGGCCGCGGATCCATCACGATGCGCGCCGTGGTCGAGATCGAGGAGATCCAGGGCCGCACCTGCCTCGTCGTGACCGAGCTGCCCTACCAGGTGAACCCCGACAACCTCGCGGTCAAGATCGCGGAGCTCGTCAAGGACGGCAAGGTCCAGGGCATCGCCGACATCCGCGACGAGACGAGCGGCCGCACCGGCCAGCGCCTCGTCATCGTGCTGAAGCGCGACGCGATCGCGAAGGTCGTGCTCAACAACCTGTACAAGCACACGCAGCTGCAGGAGAACTTCGGCGCGAACATGCTCGCGATCGTCGACGGCGTGCCCCGCACGCTCGCCCTCGACGGCTTCATCACCGCCTGGGCGAAGCACCAGATCGAAGTGATCGTGCGCCGTACCGAGTACCGGCTGAGGAAGGCCGAGGCCGAGGCGCACATCCAGCGCGGCTACCTCAAGGCGCTCGACGCGCTCGACGAAGTCATCGCGCTGATCCGCCGTTCGCCCACCGTGGAGGAGGCGCGCGAGGGGCTCATGCGGCTGCTCGACGTCGACCAGCTGCAGGCCGACGCGATCCTCGGATTGCAGCTGCGCCGCCTCGCCGCGCTCGAGCGGCAGAAGATCCTCGACTACGCCGCCAAGCTGGAGGCGCAGATCAAGGAGTACGAGGGCATCCTCGCCTCGCCGGCCGAGCAGCGCGGCATCGTGATCGAGGAGCTGCGCGAGATCGTGGATCGCTTCGGCGACGATCGCCGCACCGCGATCCTGCACGGCTTCGACGGCGACATGTCGATGGAGGACCTGATCCCCGAGGAGGAGATGGTCGTCACCATCACCCGCGGCGGCTACGTCAAGCGCACCCGCATCGACAACTACCGCTCGCAGCACCGCGGCGGCAAGGGCGTGAAGGGCGCGCAGCTGCGGGCCGACGACATCGTCGAGCACTTCTTCGTGACGACGACCCACCACTGGCTGCTGTTCTTCACGAACACCGGGCGCGTGTACCGGGCGAAGACCTACGAGGTTCCCGAGGGCGGGCGCGATTCGAAGGGTCAGCACCTCGCGAACCTGCTGGCGCTGGCACCCGACGAGACGGTCACCCAGGTGCTCGACCTGCGCGAGTACGAGGAGGATCGCTACCTGCTGCTCGCGACGCGCGACGGTCTGGTGAAGAAGACGGCTCTCGCCGAGTACGACACCAACCGCACCGGCGGCATCATCGCGATCAAGCTGCGCGAGGGCGACGAGCTCGTCTCGGCGCTGATCGCGGGCGCCGAGGACGACGTGCTGCTCATCTCGCGCCAGGGCATGTCGGTGCGGTTCACGGCCTCGGACCAGGCGCTCAGGCCGATGGGCCGCTCGACGAGCGGCGTGCGCGGCATGAACTTCCGCGCGGGCGATGCTCTGCTCGCGGCCTCCACCATCCGGGAGGGCGGCTACGTCTTCGTGGTGACCGAGGGCGGCTACGCGAAGCGCACCGAGGTCGACGAGTACCGCGTGCAGCAGCGCGGCGGCTACGGCATCAAGGTCGCGAAGCTCGACGAGACCCGGGGCGATCTGGTGGGCGGCTTCATCGTGGACGAGTCCGACGAGGTGCTCGTCGTGCTCGCCAGCGGCAAGGTCGTGCGCTCGAATGTGGACGAGGTGCCGGCCAAGGGACGCAACACGATGGGGGTCGTGTTTGCACGATTCCCAGAGGGGGACCGTATCATTGGCATCGCGCGGAATTCCGAGCGCGGCCTCGAGGGCGGCGACGAACCCGTGGACGAGGAGGGCCCGACCGCCGGGTCTGCCCAGAGCGAGGAAGACGTGAATGAGTAACACTGTCGCCGACAAGCTTGCGAAGAAGACCCGCAGGAAGGCGCCCGCCAAGCAGGTGCGCCTGAAGCTCGTCTACGTCGATTTCTGGTCCGCGGTGAAGTTCTCCTTCTTCATCTCGCTGTGCCTCGCGATCGTGAGCGTCGTCGCGACGGTGCTCATCTACACCGTGCTGGTGTCCACGGGCGTGCTCTCGGACCTCGACCAGCTGCTCATGGACATCGTCGGCGGCGACGACAGCCTCATGAGCCTCATCGGCTTCCCGCAGGTGTTCGGCTTCGCGGTGGTCGTCGGCATCCTGAACATCATCGTGGGCACCGCCCTCGGTGCGATCGCCTCGCTGATCTACAACCTGCTCGTGCGCATGCTCGGGGGGTTCCAGCTGGGCTTCACGAGCAACTGACGCGTTCGCCCGTCCCGGCTCGGGGCGGGCGGATCGGATTTCTGATTTCTGTCGGGATCCGGTAGAGTCGGTGCTTGGTCACGGGGCTATAGCTCAGGCGGTTAGAGCGCTTCACTGATAATGAAGAGGTCCCAGGTTCAAGTCCTGGTAGCCCCACCATATTGAATGCCTGATATGGCAACAGTTCGGGAATCACCCGCTTCGGCGGCCTCCTTTCCGCGTGTGCCCCCGGTGTGCCCCCGTCTGCTGATTGAGCAGTGCGAGTCCTTCGGCGTCGGCCTCGGTGCCGAGGTGGTGAACGTAGGTATCGGTCGTGCTGAGGCTCGCGTGCCCCGCCCACGACTTGACCACGCCGGGCTTGACCCCGGAGGCAAGCCAAACGCACACGGCAGTGTGCCGGAGGTCGTGGATCGTGCGCCCCTGGCCCGTCTCGCCCCAGTTCAACCAGTCGAGGAACCGGGCGCGGTGCAGCGGCGGGAACAGCAGTGCATCCGGGCCGCGCCCCTTCATCCGCTTCTTGACATAGGGGAGCAGCACGTCAGCCAACGGCACGCGGCGAGCCTTGCCCGACTTGGTGCCCTTCGTCTCCACGCCCTCGGGCCTTGCCCGCTGCACTGTGACCGCCGCGAACGGCACGAGCGACACATCGTCGACCGTGAGCGCCCGCGCCTCCGACCAGCGCAGCCCCGTGAGGCCGAGGAACCGTGCGACCTCGGCCATGTCCTTATGCAGCGCGTGCCACACCGCGAACCTGGCATCGAGTTCGGGCCGCGTCCACGGGTGCATCTCTTCCACCGGGCGACCCCCGGCAGGCACCTTCACGCCCTTCGCGGGTGACGCCGTGATGATTCTGCGCTCGACCGCCCACGAGAAGAACGAGCCGAGCATCGCCCGATACCGTTGTATCGACTTCGCCGCCCGTCCCGCTTCCACCAGCCCGATCATCGAATCGGCGAGCATCCCCGGTGTGACCCGATCCAGGGGCAGAACGAGGATCGCGCGCGGCACCCACTTCGATAGATAGGCGTCCGTCTTCGCGGTCGTGGCCTGCGCGGTCGCCTGGCGATGCTCCAACCACTCCGCGATGCGCCGCTCGGTGCTGATCTTGCCCGCGCGCGGATCGACATGGCCCGAAAGCTGTTCCTTGCGCTGCCGGTGCCACGTCTCAGCCTCTCGCTTCGAGTCGAAGGTGCGCCCCGTCGACGTACTGGCGACCGATCTTCACGACCGCCCTCCACCGCCCCGAGGGTTGCTTACGAACGGCCACGGCCCCGCCCTCTCACCGTCGCACCGGCTACCGGCCCGCCCCGCAGCGATTCGACCTCATCACGGCGAAAGCGTCGCAGGTGCGGGGTGATGAAGATCGGATGCAGCGGCAACAGCCCCGCATCGACCGAGCGGCGAAGCGTCGTGCGATGCACGCCGAGAATCTGCGCGGCCTGTTCCTCAGACAGAAACAACGCCTCCGAAGTGTCATGCTCAGCCATGATCGCTACTCCTTCCCGCCGCATCCACCCAGGCGGCAATCTCGGCGTCACGCACGAACGGAAACCGGAACCTCACGGGCACCGGCTCGCCGTCGCTTCGCGCGTAGGCGACTCCCGCCGTGGCGTACCCATTCGATTCGGTCGCCGGCGGAATCTCATGGGCGCGTGCGCCGGCCTCCGCAGACCCCGCACCGAGCACCATGTCCACATCGCTCGCGGTTTCCACCCGCAGCACGATCCGAGTCTGAAAGTGCGTGCGCAACTGCCCAAGCGATTCCTTCTGCGCGTTCTGCGCCGCAGCGACCACGACCACCCCGAGCGAACGACCCTGCGAGAGAATCATGTGCAGCAACTCCCCGAGACGCCTGCGCCTCGCGACTTCAGGATCGTTCAGCAGGCCGTTGAACTCGTCGAGCACGAGCACCAACCACGGACGATCCACGGTCGGGGCGAACGAGCGTAGCCCCAGCAGCTTCCGCTCGCCCATCACTTGCCCCACCCGTTCGAGCACGGCGAGTGCCCCGGTATGGTCGTACTCGACGCGCTCGAACCCGGCACCGACCCCGGCAAGCTCGGCCCGCTTCGGATCGATGCCGTACAGGACAGCCAACCCCTCAGACCGTAGGGCATCGAGAGCGCGGATCACCGACCACAACGCCGACCCTTTGCCCGAGCCAGTCGCCCCTACGATGAGCAGATGCCCGAGGCCCACCCGGTACGGGGAACCATCATCACGGATGCCGACGGGCAACCACAGATCACGGCCCGCGCCTGTCGCCCGGATCGTGGAGTGCAGGGCGTCGAGGTCGAACGCCGCAGGCGTCGCATCCCGCAGATACACCTCGAGCACGGCGACCCCCGGCCTACCCCGTGACACCCTGACCTCTTGCGCGGATAGACCGTCTGCGAGTTCGGAATCGTGCCGCGTCACGTCGTCCACCGACATGCCCGAGGGCAACGCGACCGTGAGCCGATACCCGAACGGAGTGCGCGTCCCCTTCATTACCCGAGGGAAGGAGACGGCTTGCTCGCCCTGCCTCGTGCGATGCGAGACGGTCAGCCCGGCACCCTCCGCGACCCGTCGCAAGCGACGATCCACGAACGCGCGCGGCGTCAGGAACAAGCCGAGCACGACGAGCGCCACAACTGCGACGGCGAGCAGGAGCAACCCCGTGCCGTTGAACGCCGACGCCACCCGCCCGAACAGATCGGCGAACATCAGGACGCCTCAGCCACCGGCATAAGCTTCGCGGCGCGAAACGCGATCCCATGTCGCCCCTCGACCTCCCACGGGCGGGCGACCAGATCAGCGAGCGTCACCCGCTTGCCGACCACCGTGGGCGGCTTCTCGGCGGCGATCTTCACCTCGCCCACCCCGCCCTCGGCAGTCATCACCGTGACCGCCCACATCGGCAGCGACGAATCCGCATCGAGCTTCGGCACCGTCTTCTCGCGGTTCTCGAACACCGGGGCGATACTCGCCACCAGCACCGGCCCCAGCCGGTTCCCGTCAATCGGGAGCGAGGTATCTTGCAGCAAACGAACGGCCATGATAGGCCCCTTTCAGTAGATGTGACCGACCACAGAGCATCGGACCGAAACTCGCAGATTTGCGAATGTGCGACTACTATACATCAATCCCGCAGTTACGCAAATGTGCGACTTGCTGGGAAGATGCCGCTAGAATTATCACCATGCCGCCGATACCCGACACGCCCAGGAGCCAACGCCTCGGCTCGCTGATCCGTGGGGAAGACCTGCCCGCAGGCTGGTATCTGCCCGATCGCTACCCAGGTGAACGAGACGGCGAAGACATCAGCGACCTCATTGACCAGATACTCGGCTACGACGATTCGCAGGTTACCGAAGAGCAGCGACGCAATCAGATGGAATCGGACTTGCCCGAAACCATCGACGGACGTTGGCGCTACATCGAGCACACCGACACCCGCACCCGCGTGCTGATCCGCCTACAGCGACAGACCTGGCGCACACCCCCCGAGATTCGCGTCACCGGGGTGATCCATCTGCCGCGCATACCGGGCGATTCGATCACCAGTCAGCAACTCCGAGAACTTCCCATCGCCCGCATCGAGGCGAACATCAACAAGCGGATGTTCGACATGGAGCGCGTTGCCACAATCACCGGCGACCGCATCAAGCTCCCCAGCGGCAGGCGAATCAGGGAACGTGAGATCGCCGAGAAGATCACGCCCGACCCCAAGCAGAACCCCGACTTCTACCAGCTCGTCGCCCTGCAACACGACTGGCTCGCACGCAACGGCGAACGTAACCCCTCAGCCGAAATCGCACGCATCAACGAGGTTCCCCTGAGCACCGCGCAGGGCTGGCTCGTCAAGGCTCGCAGTCTCGGCCTACTCCCGCCCGGCAGGCGCGGGCGACGCGGGAGCTCGTGACGGTGAAGCTGCGCAACTCTTGTGAGGCTGGCTCCCATAAATAAGAGATGTCATGGATATTCTCAGTAACTCCGTCCTTCCATTTGGAGAGCACCCGCGAGAAAGTGACTTCTCGGGGCCTTCCGGTCGTACTATGCACGAAACTAGGCTGGGAGGCAAGCAACGGAAGGATCATCCAATCATGAGTACCGCAGTTGTCCGAAATATGTCCGTCCGAACCTTTGCTGCCCTGTCGGTCGGCACCCTTGTATTCGCTCTGATCGGATGCGCAGGTGCCAACGACACTCCTGACTCTCAGACTGCCGAATCTGAGACCCAGGCAGCACCCGTGGATGAGAACGCGACCGAAGCCCCGACGGGCCCTACGACTTCGGAACTCGGTACCATCACCGTCGGTACAACTACCTATGATGTCGTTGAGACAGTCAACTGCGTGCCGGTGAGCGCCTCAGATGTTCTCACTCGAGTGTTTGAGGTCATCGCCGTTGCGCAGTCGGATGGTGGCGAAGAGGCGATGCTCTTCGCCTACACCGATGAGCAATCCGGGGTGCCCAGCCACTTCGTCGACTACCAAGGGCCTGAAGGCACCTGGATGACTCCGGAGGGAAATGCGACCTTCGTGCGCGACGCCGGTTCACTGTCGGGGGCTGGAACCCTGATTGACGACGCTGACACGCAATCGATTATGGTGCAGTTCGACTTCGCGGTGCCAGACGAACTCGTTGAGTGCTGAGCCAGTCGGTTCGACTGCTCACCCAGGCGCGTAGCGACACTGAGCGTGCGGGCACTACCGCGCTCGAAGTTTCGGCGGTTACACTGAATGGCATGAACGCGCATGTGCTTGAGGTCGAACGGGCTCTGCTCGCGCTCAACCACCACGAGCGCGCCGCTGTCATTCACCACGGCTTGCAGAGCCTCGAAGACGAGAACAGCATCGAGCACGATCATGCCGAAGTAGACGCGGCATGGCGCAGCGAACTCCGGCAGCGCATTGACGACATCGAGAACGGCAAGGTCGAGTTGCTCGACACCGACGAGGTTTTCGCCAGCATTCGCGCCGACCTCGCCGCCCGCCGCAAGTGAGGTTGAAAGGCCGCATTCACCCGGAGGCCGCTGCCGAGTTGCAGGAGGCTGCTCGCTGGTACGACGACGAGCAAGCCGGAGTAGGCGACGATTTCCTGTCTGCCGCTGCCGCTGCTGTGCGCGGTATCCTCGACTGGCCACAGGCAGGCGCACCGTTTCCGGGTTGGAACGATCAGCCGATGGTGCGAAGCCGACACATGAAAGTGTTTCCTTACCGCGTGCTCTACTACATCGAAGGTGACCGGGTGACCTTCCTCGCCTTCGCGCACGAGAAACGGAAGCCCGGCTACTGGACGCCGAGATATGCCGACCAGTTCTAACGCTGACGGAGCATATCGTCATGCACGGGAAGGCGACGGTTCACGGGATCGGGCGCAAGACGGTGCAGCTGAGACAGTGAAGGCATGACCATGCAAGCGAACCAAGCCCGAGAGCACAAGGTGAGGTCGCAAGAACTCGTGAACGGTAGGGGAGAGCGGATCGGGTGACCCGGTGATCCATGTAGTTGAAGAGTGTTTCGTTAGATTTTCTCTACAGGATCAAGGGGCCGCGCGAGCGCGGCCCGCCCCGGCACGGGCCTACGGCCCGACCGGGGCCACACGCTCAGGGTGCCCTGGCCGGTGACGGCCTGCCCGCCGAGCGCCACCGCCTCCGCCCGAGCCACGACCTCGCCCGCACCGCGTCGGCGAAGTCCTCAGCCGACCAGCGCTCGGCCTAATGCTCAATCACCCATGCCAGCCGCTTCTGCCGTTGAGCGCGACGGGTCAGCCCCGTGAGGCTCCACCCCGCCCGCCTACTGGTCTGCCGCGAATAGATGACAACGTGACCGCGCGCCCCGTAGTTCTCATGCAGCTTCGCCGTGCAGCTCGCACCGTCGCATTCATGCACGACCCCTGCCTGATCCGTACACACTGCATCGCAGCGAAGCTCTCGCGCCGCCTGCCCGAGTCGAGCTAGATGCCCGAGCCGTTCCGCGGGCACACGCTGTTAGGACGACGCTTCGGAAAGCGCCTGTGTAGAGATCGGAAAGCGTGCGTGTAAGCATCGGGTAGCGCGTGTGGCTGCTCGATGATGACTCTCAACCCTTCGACGAGTGTTCGTGGGGTGGGAGGAATGATTCTTCATGACCGATTACCGCCAGTTGATGCGGCTTGTGCTGGACAAGGTCCCGTATCGCGAGATCGCTGCCAGGCAGGGGTGCTCGCAGCGTACGATCGCGAAGGTCCGTCGTGTGCTCGACGAACACCAGTTGACGGCTGTCAGCCAGGTCGACGCGCTCTCACGCGAAGACGTTGACGGGTTGTTCTCTGACGGGCGCAAGAGCGTGACCGGCGAGTTCGTGCCGGTCGATATCGACAAGGTGGTCGCTGCGAGGCTGGGGCGGAACAAGCCTCCGCTGAAGGTGTTGTGGGCGCAGTATCTGCACGTCGATGCTGCCGATGGACGCGGCCACTATGGGTATGAACGGTTCTGCCAGATCGTCGCTGAGCACGTGCGAGTCAATGATCTCACCGCCCCGATCCAGCACGTCCCCGGGCATACGATGCAGGTCGACTGGGCGGGCACTCGGATGCAGATCGTCGACCCGATCTCCGGTGAGGTGTCTGCGGTGTCGGTGTTCGTGGCGTCGCTGCCCTACTCCGGGCTCGTGTTCGCGTACGGGTGCCTGGATGAGAAGTTCCCTGCCTGGGCTGATGCGCACCGGCGAGCGTTTGAATACATCGACGGCGTCACGCTGCTGGTGGTGCCCGATAACGCATCGACGGCGTCGAACCAGATCAGCAAGAGCGAACGGGCCCGGGACGTGAACTCCTCCTACAGTGGGTTCCTTGAGCATTACCGGACCGCTGCGGTCCCGACCAGATCCGCGGCCCCCAGAGACAAGGGCCACGTCGAATCCGGCGTGAAGGTCGTCACGAACTGGGTCATCCACTACCTCGCCGACCGCTCGTTCGCCTCGCTCGACGACCTGAACGAAGCGATCGCCGAGCGGGTGGAATGGATCAACCACCGAACCCCGTTCCGCGGGGATCAGCGATCGCGCTGGGAGTGGTTCGCCGAGCACGAGAAGCCGGCGCTGCTCGAGCTGCCCGAACAGCGGTGGGAGCCGGTGTCGTGGCGGAAAGCGAAGGTGCATCGCGACTGGCATATCCAGATCGACACCATCAAGTACTCCGTTCCGTACGCGTTCGCCGGTCTCGGCGTGGACGTGCGGATCGTCGGTGACACACTCGACGTCCTCGCCGACGGGGAAGTGATCGCCACCCACCAGCGCGGCAGGCATCGCAATCGCTACGTCACCGACCCTGGGCATGCGCCCGCCTACCTTGAAGATCAGGCAGGGCTCTGGACCCGCGCCTACTTCCTCCGCCAAGCCGCGAAAGCAGGCCCGGGAACCGTGACAGCCCTGACCCGCCTGCTGGACTCGAAGACGATCGAGGCGCAGGGGTTCCGCTCCTGCATGAATATCCTCGACCTCGGAAAGCGCGGGAACCGTGGGCTCCTCGAGCTCGCCTGCCGAAGGCTCACGGACGGTGACCCCCACCGGCAGATCAGCTACACCGCCGTGAAGCATGCCATCGCGGCGATCCGCGCCGAGCAGAACGCCAGACCCACCACAGACCCAGAGGCCTGGGCCAGAGCGGATACTCCGCCGTCGTCGCGCCCACCCGCCGGGCGGGATACCAGCCGTGCTCACCTGGCCGGAATCAGCGCGTTCAGCCTCGACAACCTCATCGGCCGCGACCAGGGAATCGAGGGTGATGATGCGTGACCAACACCTCACCATCGATGACATGCCCCTGTTCACCCGGTTGCGGATGACCGCGTTCGGAGAAGCCGTCATCGACATCGCCAACGACCCCACCTTCGATGAATGGACGTTCTCGCAGAAGATCCGCCACGCCCTCGAGCAAGAGACCACAGCCAGGGGCGAGCGGCGCATGATGAAGCTGTTGAAGGCGTCCCGCACCCCGAACCCGGCCGCCTGCGTCGAAGACATCCGCTACCTCGAAGGCCGCAGCCTGAACCGTGAGGTCGTGGCCCGTCTCGCCGCATGCCACTGGATCGACCGCACCACGAATCTCGTCGTCCTGGGGTCCTCCAGCGTGGGCAAGTCCTACCTCGCGCAAGCGCTCGTGCACGCCGCCTGCCGACGCGACTACACCGCCCGGTACTACCGGCTCGACGACCTCGCCAACCAGCTCGCCGTCCACCATCACACAGACCCCGCACGGCTCCGATTCCTGAATGAATTGCACTCCTGCGACCTGCTCGTGCTCGACGACTTCCTCACGACGCCGATCACCAGCGAGACCGCGGCCGAGCTTCTCAACATCCTCGCCGCACGCGAAGGCAGAGGCTCCACCGCGGTGACCAGCCAGTTCGATCCCGAAGACTGGTACAAATCGCTCCACGACGCCGTCATCGCCGAATCCATCCTGAACCGGATCATTTCCAATGCCGAGATCGTGCAACTGGCCGGCCCCAACATGCGCCGCCACACCGCGGCCGAGAACGCGGAAGATACTCACACCGGATAGGCGCTCGGGCGCGGCGGCACGCTTTCCGACCGTCGCGCCCACGCTTTCCGATCCTCACACAGGCGCTTTCCGAACCATCGGCTAAACAACACGCTCGCCGTATTTGAAGCCGAGGTCTTTGTGCGCGTACCCGATCACTTTTGAGACGTACCAGATCGACCGCGCCCCGTCGCCGTCCGTGGTGAGCGGATCGCACTTCGACTGCACACCCCACCGCAGCGCCGCACCATTGAGCGGATTGCGCGCCGCCGCACTCTTCGCGCGAGCCTCGACCATCGACGGCGGGCCAGCCTCAAAAGCGTCAATGCGGATGATCGCGTGCAGGTGCAGCACGCCGCGATCCTGCCACTCTCGTACCGCGAAGAACGCCAACGACTCCCACGCATCCCGAAGCCGCGTCTTTGTGTTGTTCCACAGCCGTCCGAACCCGTAGTTGAACGCCACCGCGCCCGCGTAATCGTAGGCGTCGGTATCGACCGGCACCCCCGACAGCGCCGCGTCTGCCTCGGTGTGCCGCACCCCGCAGCGGCAGCGGCGCGACTCGTACCCTTTCGCAGCGTTCGGGATGGAGTGAACGCGCCCGAAGCTCGGCGCGGTCAGTGTCAGGAGATAGAACCTGAAGCGTTTGCCCGGAGGGGGATCGAACACGCCGCTACGAGCGATTGCCGCCCAATCACCGCGCACCATTTCAGCGCACGAGGGGCATACCGCCACCCGTCGCGATCCGCACCGCACGAGGAACCCGCCCGCCGTCTCGACGGGGCGCGAGCATCGGCCATTGACCAGCGCTGTAGCTAGCGTCTCCGCCCACTCGTCGGGCAGATCGTGAAGCCTCGGAGCGTCCATGTGACGTGTGCCCCGCGTGTGCCCCGAACTGATATCCTCTTACACAGGGGTTCGCCCGGCGCACCGAAATCACTTGTCAGCACGTCAGATGGAATCGTCAAGATTCCACGAGATACCCTGATAATGAAGAGGTCCCAGGTTCAAGTCCTGGTAGCCCCACCGATGTCCGCATGAGGGCGGCGCATTGAGGGTCCTTAGCTCAGTTGGTAGAGCGCCTGCTTTGCAAGCAGGATGTCGGGAGTTCGATTCTCCCAGGATCCACCACTTCGAGACGATCCCCGTTCGGTCCCACCGGGCGGGGATCGTCTGTTTTCCCGAACAGGTAGTCCAGCGACACGCCGAACACATCTGCGACGTAAGACACTTCGTCAAGGCTCCAGCCACGCTCGCCGTAGAGCTTCTTCGATAGGCCGGGCTGCGTGAGCCCCAGCTTGGGGGCGAAAGCGGTCTGAGAGATCTTCCCGCGCCAAAGCAGTGTGTGCACTCGCTCGCCGACTGTGCGATCAATTGGCGCATCGTTCTCGGCAATCCATGTCGTTGTCATGACCCGATTCTATGGTCTGAATCAAACTAAACGCAACAAACACGCTTTGATGGGTTGGCTAATCCATATCGTCATGTATCTTCTAAGACATGGCAATTCGAACTAATCAAGCCGATGAGGGGGATACCCCTCTGACTCCTGCCGAGGCATCTGCGCTTTCTGGTCTCACGACGGCTCACCTCGCTCGGATGGCCGAGCGCGGCGACCTCACAGTCAGCAAGCCGGGCGGCACGCATCGCCGCTACGTGCGCTCCGAGATCGAGGCACTCGCCGAGCCCGTGCAGCCCGCAGGCGGTGCCCGATGAGCAACGCATCGCAGGGCATCGCCTGGGCGCACACGCAGGCACCAACCAAGGCCGCAAAGCTCATCCTGCTCAAGATCGCCGACATGGACGGCGACGGCGGCGCCTGGCCCTCGATGGACACCCTCGCCGATGCAGGAATGTGCTCTCGAGAGGGCGCCCGCCAGCTCGTCCGCCAGCTCGAAGCGCTCGGCGAGATCCGCACACACCTGAACGAGGGCGGCGGTCTCCGCACACAGAAGCACATGCGCACGAACCGCTATGAATTCCTGCTCCGCTGCCCGTGGCACTGCGACGGCACCGCCTCGCACCGCGATCTCCGCGACGACAAGAACGCCAACTGGAGGCCCCCGACATGGGAGAAGATCGTCGCTCTGAACGAGCCTCAGAACGTGCCGGAGGAGCACCTGACCCCCCCTAGCCAGCTAGGGCCCTTGCCAGCTAGGGCCCCCAAGCCTGCTAGGGGAGCCCCCCCTAGCCAGCTAGGGACGAACCATCACTTAACTACACCTAGTGAGCAAGATCTAGAACCGGTCACGGTAGTAAGCGCGGACGCGCGCGAGACAGACGACGAAGACCAGCCCAAGGACGACTACTCGAACTTCGGGAACATCCTCTACGACTCCCGCCGCAAGTACGAGGCCGCGATGGAGGCCAAACGCCGCCGCCCCGCACCGGCCCCTCGCGCTCTGCCGCGCACCGATGCCGAGCAGGCCCGCGCCGAGCAGCTCCAGACCGAGCCGTGCCCCGCGCAGCCAGAGTTCACGCACTGGATCCCCATCAGCCAGACCATGTGCGTCCGCGGATGCGGAACCACCATCACCACCGAGCAGGAGACCGCAGCATGAGCAACCGCCCCGGATGGAATCCGATCCTATTCGTCCTCACCCTCGTCGGCCTCGCCTGCTCCATCGCGTCGTTGTTCATCAACTGGAGCATGCAATGAGCGCCACGATGCTGCGCGCCCGCGTCTACCGCGACCTCCACCCCGACGCCGTGAGCCCGTGGCAAGTCGAGATCGAGCTACCGTCCCAGGCCCCGGGCGCGCTCGCAACCTACGCCAGCGCCGCACGGCCGTCCTGGCCCGAGGCCATGCAGCTCGCCTACCTGCTGCTGCGCGACCTCGACCGCACCCTCATGTACGACGTGCACGAATCCCGCGCCGCCCGCCGACTTCACCACACCGAACCGACCTGCTGAAAGGAACCCATCATGAACACCACCACCTTCGCCCCGGACCCCGCCCGACTCGCCGACCTGGAGGCCGGCACGATCATGCTCGACCCCGGCGGGCACTCCTCGTTCGAGTCCGGGCACTGCGCCATGGAAGTCGTCGCCTGGCTCGCCGGACTCGGCCACACCGACGCACCCGAGTGCGCCTCGACGGTGCTCCGCACCTTCACGATCAGCTTGAACGACCGATGGGACGACGAGCAGCGCCAGGCCCTCGTGCCGTTCCTGCCGCGCATGATCGGCACCGGCAACGACGGCCAGGACGAGGCACGCTCCTACCTCGCCCTCGACTGGCTCATCCGCACCTTCACCCCGGCCTGGCTGGATCTCGCCGGCCTCACCGCCGAAGCCGCCGAGCTCCGCGGCCTCCGCAGGATCGCCGACCTCGTGGCCGCGCAGACGGCCGGCCCCGTGGTCCGGCAGGCGCGAATGAACGCGAGCGCAGCCGGGGCCGCAGCCTGGGACGCAGCCAGGGACGCAGCCGGGGCCGCAGCCAGGGCCGCAGCCAGGGACGCAGCCAGGGACGCAGCCAGGGACGCAGCCGGGGCCGCAGCCAGGGCCGCAGCCAGGGCCGCAGCCAGGGACGCAGCCAGGGACGCAGCCAGGGACGCAGCCAGGGACGCAGCCAGGGCCGCAGCCAGGGACGCAGCCAGGGACGCAGCCAGGGAGGTGCTGCGCCCGACCGTCGAGAGCCTCCAGGCGTCCGCGCTGGAGCTGCTCGACCGCATGATCGACCCTTCCCAGAACTGAACCGGCCCGGTGGGCCGCAGCCGCTCCGCGGCTCGGCCCACCTTCGAAGGGAGAACCCCATGACGACCGCAACCGCCGAGCTGTGGCAGCTCGCCGACTTCGAAGAGACGCGCCCGGATCACGTCCTGCCCGATTGCCTCCACTCGATCCACGACACCGAGCACTACGAAACCTGCTTGGGCCTGCGCTGCCCGATCTGTGGCATCACCGAGGACACCGGGTATCGGCTCCGCGATCACGACCCGTACTCGTTCGGGCACGTCTACTCGTGCTCGATCACGCAGGCGCTCATCGACCAGAACGGGTGCTGCCTCGCCTGCCGCCGGTACACCTTCGGGCACCGCGGCGGCTGCCAGTGGGAAGAGTGCCCGCTGTACGTGCCCGGGCATCACATCGACCACTTCAAGCGGAACGCGGTGTGCGAGCTGTGCGGTGTCGGGCCGCGCGTCGTCTTCCAGATCGGAGCATGGTGATGAGCGACCCCTGGACCATCAGCGCCCGCAAGACCACCGGCGAGGCCCGCCCCGTCGCGATCATCCTCGCCGCCGACCAGGCAGACGGGCACGCCTACGCCGACCATCACGGGCACTGGCCCCGAATCGTGATCACACCCCGCTCGATCGCGCAGGTCCGCGGGCGTGTCGGGCCGGTGTACGCCACCCGCAAGGCCCGCCTGCTCGCCTCCTACCCGCTGATGCGCGACACCGCCGCACCATGCGGCCACACCCTGCCCCGCACGAAGAGAGACCGGAGGATCGCATGAGCAGCGACCAGCCCGCCGCGCTGACTGCCAGCGAGCGCCACGCCATTGCCGCAATGTCGAACGCGCTGATCTACGCGGATGACCGCGTGAGCGTGGTCGCGCAGGACTGGACGGTTGGCATGTACTCGACGCCTATATCCGGAGACCAGATCGCCAAGGTTCGCGCCCAGCGCCGGGTAGCCGAGATCACCGGCGGTGCCTCATGAGTGCGCTCTGGACGACGGGCCTGGGCTCGTGCCTCGTGCTCCTCATCGGTCTCGCGATGATCGGCGCCGCAATCCGGGGAGGCCGGCGGCGGTGAGTCAGCATCATCGGGCGCAGCAGTGGTCGACGCACTCGCCGAAGCTGCGCGAGAAGCTGACCGCGATGATGCGCGCCGCGGGCGGTGCGCTGCCGTGCGTGGAGTGCGGGCACCCGGTGATCCTTGGCCTGCACAAGTGGCAGGTGGGGCACCGCCGCGACGCCTCGCGTGGTGGTGCGGCGAAGCTCGCGAACGTCGGCCCGGTGCACTGCAAGAGCTTCGACCAGTCCGGCCGCACTGTGTGGCCCCGCAACTGCAACCAGAAGGCCGGCGGCAAGCTCGGCGCCGCGGTGACGAACAGGCGCCGGCGGCAGGCGCAGGACATCCGGCCATGGTGAGCGCGGCCCCGACGATCGAGCGCGGCGGCTCGTCGGATTCGTCGGCGTTTTTTGAGCAGTCGTCCGAACCTCCGCACGGGGGCAGCACGGAATTCTCTCTCTACCTGTGGGAGCGGGTGAAGGGCGGTGCGATCCGCCCGCAATGGGGTGGGCCGGAGTCGGACGATCCCGAGCTCAGGCTGGAGTTCCTCCGCGGTGCACGCTCCATGGGGTACGAGCTCGTGGATCTCGACGACCCTGCCGAGCTTGCACGGCTCAAGGCGATGCGCCCGATCCGGTATCCGCTGCAACCGCAGCAGCTCGTCATCGTGGACCACCTGAACGCGGCCGGCCTCGACGAGTACGTGGTCGAGATCCCCCGCCGCGCATCCAAGACCACCACCATCTTCTGCTGGCTCCACGGCCGCTGCCTGTCCCGCCCGGACTACTTCGTGACGTTCTCCGCACAGTCCGGCGTGAAAGGGTCCGCACGGTTGCGTGAGTGGGCGAACCAGCTCGACAGGGTGCAGCCGGCCGACGACGCCGACCTGCCGCCGTGGCTGCGCGGCACCCGGCCGAAGCGGCCCCCGCAGGCGCTCGCCCTGTTCGGTGAGGACCAGCTGACCGCGCCACCGCCCGCCGGGCGCGGCTTCCGCATCATGCGCGGCGAGGTGGGCAAGGGCATCTACTACGACAACGGTTCGAAGGTGCTCGTGCTCAAACCAGACGCCGAGTCCTACCGTGGCGAGGCCGGGGACGTGTCGTGGATCGATGAGGCGCAGGAGATCGACCCCGAGGAGGGCGCGGACCTGCTCGCTGGGATCATCCCGCTCCAGGACACCCGCGAGGATGCCGCGCTCGTGATCTCTGGCACCGCCGGCGAAGCGCGCATTGGGCCGTTCTGGGAGCGGGTGAACAAGCTCAGGTCCAGGGATCCCGACATCGGCGGGGTGGACTACGCCGCGCACGAGGACACACCGTGGGAAGTGATCGAGGACGAGGACCAGGCGATGGAGCTGCTCGCCAGGATCCACCCCGGCATCGGCACGCTGACCACGCTAGAGAAGATGCGGAAGAACTGGCGCAAACTCCCGAAACCGCAGTGGGCGCGCGAGTACCTGTCCATGTGGCCGGAGACGTTCGGGCAGACCGCGATCGCCGCCGACCAGTGGCAGCGGGGCGCGCTCCAGGCGAAACCGAAGCGGCCCGCGCGGGTCGCGTTCGGGCTCGCGATCAAGCCGGGCGGGTCCGTGGCCGCGATCTGCGCGGCCTGGCGCACCCCGCTGGGCCTGGCCTACGTCGAGGTCGTGGACCACCGGCAGGGCACGCAGTGGCTCCCGGCCCGGATGCAGGAGCTCACCCGCACCTACCGGGGCTCCACGATCGCGTATGACAAGATCGGCGAGGCCGAGCAGACCGCGACCGAGGCCGCGGTCCTGAAACCGCGCCCGGCGATGCGGGTGCAAACCTACAACGAGAACGCCGCCGGCTGCATCCAGGTGCTGCGCGACCTCGAACGGGGCACCCTCCGCCACGCCGATCAGGTGGGCCTGAACGCGGCCGTCGAGATCGCCGCGAAGCGCGAGGTCCGCGGCTCCGACCGGGGCGTGTGGCTGTGGACGCCGGCGGAAAAGGGCGGCGACATCACCTGCCTGGACGCCGCGACGCGGGCACTCAGGAACTGGGACCAGCACTACGCCGGCCGCACCGGCACCTACCGGCCGAGCATGGGAGACGACTGAGACATGGCACATATCAAGATCGATTGCTCGGACTCCTCCGTGGTGCTCGTGTGCCAGACGTGCGGCGGCGCGTGGCGGGCGTTCGCGTGGGATCGCGCCGACGCGCACGACCGCGCCGTCGCCCATGAGCAGCGCACCCACCCCGGCACCGAGGAAGCGCAGGCTGCGCGCGAGCAGTGGCGCCGCCGCGCGCGCAGCGGGCGTCCGAGTCTCGCCGCGACACGCCGCTGATTCGTTGTTCGTAGGGGGGCCGTGCCGAGGGTGGAGGGCATGGGATTCATGGATCGGCTCGGCCTCACCCGCGCGACCCGCATCGAACGCGCAGCGCACAGGCTCGGCATCGTCTCCCCCTACTCCACGGCCGCGCCCCTGCCGCAGCTCATCGTCACCGACCTCCTCACCGAAGAGCAGCAGGCGAACCTCCCCCTGACCCGGGATCTCGCGCTCACGATCCCCGCGGTCTCCAAGGCCCGGAACCTCCTCGTGTCCACGATCGCGAACTTCCCGCTGCGCGAGCTCGACAAGACCGGCCCCGTCACCGAGCAGTCGTCGTTCCTATACCGCTCGGACTCGGCAGTATCGCCCTACGAGCGGATGCTGTGGACGATCGATGACGCGATCTTCTACGGCGTCGCCCTCTGGACCGTGACCCGCGGCGAACGCGCCCGGGACGAGCGCCGGCCGATCCTCGACGCCGAATGGGTGCCGTTCGGGGACTGGACGATTCACGACGGCCGCGTGTACGTGTACGACGAGCCCGCCCTGAAGGGCGAAGTGATCCTGTTCAACTTCCCCTTCGAGGGTCTGCTGCACGTCGGCCGGACCACCCTCCAGGGCGCCCGCTCGGTCGAATCGGCATGGGTCGACCGGGCGCGCAACCCGATCCCCGTGATCGAGCTCCACATGATCGACGACCAGCTCACCCAGGACGAAGCCGACGAGTACCGGAAGGCGTGGGCGGCGGCGCGGCGCGCGAAGGACGGCGCGATCGGTCTGACCCCGCCATCGATGGAGCTGAAGACGCACGGCGAGCTGAAGCCGGAACTGTACACCGAGGGGCGCAACGCGATCCGCACCGACGTGGGCTCGCACTTGAACGTGCGCGCGTCGATGCTCGACGGCACGACCGGCGTGGACTCCCTCACCTACACCACGAAGGACGGCGAACGGAACCTGTTCTACGAGCTCGATCTGCCGTTCTGGACGGGCACGATCGAGCAGCGCCTGTCCATGGATGACGTGGTGGCGCGCGGGCATCGGGTCCGCTTCGACAAGTACGAGCTGTACAACCCGCCGGCACCGACCGGCCCGACCATGGAGGACTGATCCCATATGCCTGACATCACCATCGACGGCGGCACGCTCACCGCATCCCGGGAGGATCGCGTGGTGCGCGGCCTGCTGCTGCCCTACCGCGAGGAGTGCCGATCGAATCTCGGCATGTTCAGCTACGACCCCGGCGTGGTGAAGGTGCCCGCCGATCTCACTGGCATGTCGCTGAACATCGACCACAAGCGGGAGGAGGTCGTGGGCGCGCCGATCCAGTTCGAGGAGCAGCCGGACGGCCTCTACGCCTCGTTCAAGATCGCCGAGACCCCCGAGGGTGACGCCGCGCTGAACGATATCAAGACGGGTAAGCGCAAGCACCTGTCCGTGGAGGTCGCAGGCGTCGGCATCAAGAACGGCAAGGCCACCGGCGGCAAGCTGTTCGCCTCCGCCCTCGTGGAGGCGCCCGCGTTCCCGTCCGCGACGCTGCTGGCCGCTGCCGCCGACACCGAAGACGAGGCCGGCGACGAGGAGCCGGAGACGACGCACGAGGAGACCGAATACGTCGACGAGAACGGCAACCTCTGGCGCATGGTGATCGACACCGAGACCGAGACCGACGGCGACACCACGACCACGACCACGACCATCGTCGAGGAGATCACCGAGCCCGACGACGCAGACAACCCCGAAGATCAGGAGGAAGAACCCATGACCAGCACCCTCGCCGCCAAGCGCGGCCCCGCGCCGGCCCCGCGCGCCCGCACCCAGGAGCGGCCCAAGCAGCAGATGGAGCTGCCCACCCTGTACGCGACCGTCGCCGCGGCCCGCGCCGGCGACCAGGAAGCCCTCACCCTGCTCGCCGCGCTGACCGACACGAAGATCTCCGGCACCGGCGCCCTCCCCGGCACCGGCGTGCTCCAGGAGAACTGGGTCGGCCAGGTGTGGCAGGGCACCACCTACGAGCGGAAGTACATCAACCAGGGCACCCTGGGGACGAACATCACCGCCGCGGGCAAGTCCGGCTTCAAGATCGGCCGCGGCACCAAGGCATCCCCGAAGACCGCGCTGGGCGGCGACTGGACCGGCAACAAGACCGAGCTGCCGACCGGCACCAGCCACACCGACAAGCTCGGATCGACCCTCGCCCGGTGGGCGTTCGCCGGCGACCTCGCCCGCGAGTTCTTCGACCTGCCCGGCGGCGCCGAGCTGATCGAGGCCATGTTCCGGCTCATCGCCGAGGACTACGCGATCTGGTCCGACGAGAAGGCCCTGGCCACGTTCGTGAAGATGGCCGGCGCCCCGATCGCCCCGTCCACCTACCCGTCCGAGTACTCCGACGCGATGGGGCAGGTCATCCAGGGCGTCCTCGCCGTGAAGCGCGCGAAGGACACCCCGACCTTCGCAATCGTGAACTCCGTGGCGTACGAGCAGCTGCTGTACACCCCGCACGAGAAGGTGCCCGAGTTCGTGTCGTTCGACATCACGACCGAGCGCACCGGCACCGTCGACGCCGGCAAGGTGTACGTGGTCGAGGCCGATGACGCCGCGTTCGTCGACGCCGATGATGACCCAGTGGTCGAGGAAGACACCCCGGCCGTGATCGTCGGCGCGAAGCGCGGCGTGGAGTTCGACGAGCTCGGCGCCGTGCCGTTCACGATCGACGCGCTGGAGATCGCGAAAGGCGGCGTGGACCGCGCCACCCACGGCTACCTCCAGACCTTCGAGGTCCGCCCCGAGTCGTTCGTGCTCATCGGCACCGCCCCGACCGTCGGCGGCTGATCATGCCCGAGGAGCCCGCAGAGCCACCGGTCACGCCCGCAGCGTGGCTCACGTCCGAAGAGGCGCGTGACCGGTGGCTCGACGCCCCGTCCGACGAGGCGCAGCTCACCGAGCTGCTGACCGCCGCGGCCGAGGCCGTCGAGGCGTACGCGCCCGTCGTGGGCGACCCGGAGCGGCCCGGGTGGGAGGCGCTGCGCCGGGCGCAGCTCACCCACACCCGGAACATGTGGAACGCCGGCATCGTGTCCCCGGGCGGCGAGTTCGGCGAGGGCGAGTTCACGATGAGCACCCACCCGCTCGACTGGCACGTCAAGCAGCTCCTGCGCCCCAAGCGGGCCGTCCCGGTGGTGGGGTGATCGTCGTGGCCGTATCCGTCAGGAAGCAGCTCCAGGACGCGCTCACCCCGCACCTGCCCGGCTACAAGGTGATCCCGAACAGCCGCAACGTGGACGTCCCCGATGCCCGGTTCGTGCAGCTCTCGCTCATGGAGATCGAGAAGCTGCCCGAAGCGCCCGCCGGCGCGCACCTCGCGACGTTCACCGTGACCGTCGTGACCGCGCTCACCACCCCGAACAAAGCCGAGGACGACCTGGACGCGGCCGTGGCAGATCTGCTGCACGCGATCGACGGGATCGACTGGCTCGACTGGGAGAACGCCCGCAAGGTGCTCTACGGCGAGCGGCACCTGGGATACGACGTGACGGTGAAGGCCGTCACCGAGAAGAACTGACAGAAAGAAGGAACCCCATGCCCATCGTCAAGAAGACCGTGCGGCCCCGCGTTTTCAAGAACTACAAGGTCATCATCCCCGGCGCCAGCACCGACGGCACCGACTACGCCGCGCACTGCTCCGGCGTGGTCCTCACCCCGTCCTCCTCGATTCAGACCTGGCAGGGCGCGTCGCCCGAGGCGAAGTTCTCCGACGCGACCGAAGCGACGTGGACGTGCGGCCTGAACTACGCGCAGGACTGGACCACCGAGGATTCGCTGTCGATCTTCCTCCTCAACCACGAGGGCGAGACGTTCGAGGATGTGGAGTTCTGGCCGCTGGAGACCGGCCCGAAGTTCACCCTCGACGGGCTGATCCTCGTGTCCGGGCAGATCGGCGGCGACGTCGGCCAGTACGGCACCGCGACCGCGCAGTGCGGGGTCGTCGGCAAGCCGGTGTTCGCCGCCGGCACCCCCGAAGAGCCCGAAGAGTAGGGGCCGGTCGTGCTGCGGATCTCGGTTCATTCCTCGCAGCAGCTCCAGGCGGTCATCCTCGCGACCAAGCAGGTAGACCGGGAGCTGCGCAAGCAGATCCGTCAGCACACCCGGCAGATGGTCCTCCCGGAGTGGCAGCGTGCCGTGACCGAGCACGCTGCCACCCGGCTGGAGCACCGGGTACTCGGGAGCACCGCTCGGGCGCTCGTGTCGGACCAGAACGTCACCCTGAAAGCCGCCCACATCGGGAAGGCGCTCCGCGGCGGCGTGAAGCCCTCAGACATGTGGTGGGCGGTCGAGTTCGGAGCACCGCGGGATCAGCGCAAAAGCTACGAGGGGCGGCGGGGCTCGACCCGGTACCCGGTGCATGACCGTCGCACTACCCGACAGCTCCGCCCCCGGAACCGTCGCGGCTACGTCGCGTACCCGGCAGCGGCCAGCATCATTCCCCGCATCGCGTCCCTGTGGGCGCAGACCGCGGCCCGCACCCTTCACGAAGCATTCGAGAGTAGGTAACCCATGGCCAAGGGCGTATCCCTCTCCGTCGCGTCCGACACGAAAGACTTCCTGAACGGCATCAAGCGCGGCGTGATCGAGCCGCTGGAAGACGTTTCGGACGTGCTCCAGGACGTCAAGAAAGACGGTGATCGGGCCGGGGAGCAGCTCGAAGACTCGATGCGCGACGCGCAGAAGGATACCGAGAAGCTCGCCCGCGAATATGACGAGCTCAACAAGAAAGTGCGCGAGGCCGGCCGCGGAGGCCGCGACATCGGCGACGGCGTGAAAGCCGGCACCGACCGCGCCGCCGAGGCCACGGCCGAGTTCAAAGACGAAGCCCTGCAAAACCTCTCCGAAACCGTCTCCAGCTTCCGCGGCGACGCCTCCGATATCGCCCAGGTGGTGCAAGACACATTCGGTGGAGTGGTGTCGAATCTCGGCCCGCTCGGCGCTGCCGCGGGCGTCGCCGGCGCGATCGGCATCGGGCTCATGATGAAGGGTTTCGAGGACGCCGAGAAAGCCGAACAGGAATTCCGGGAGCGGGTGCAGGAGCTCGCCCAGGTGCTCATCGAGACTGGCGGGGAAGGCGCCGACGCGCTCGACGCCGTCGCAGACCGCCTCATGGACATGGTCGCACCCACGGACGAGAACGCGATATCGCTATCGAAGCTCCGCCGGGAAGCCGAGCTATCGGGCGTCGAGTTCCGGGATCTCGCCCTTGCCTACGCCGGCGCCGGCGGCGACCTCAACGCATTCATCGAGAAGAGCGACGAGGCAGCCGAGGCGGCGCGTGACGCGCAGCTCGCTGCGCAGCAGTCATCCACAGAATCGGTGCTCGCCGCCGGCGAGCAGTACGTGGCGACCGCGGAAGTATCCCAGGGCCTCCGCGACCTCGCCGATGCACAAGCCGAAGCCGCAGCGGAAGCACGCCTGTTCAACGAGACCGGCCTGGCCTCCGCCGCGGCCCGCGCCGAGCAGATGCGCACCCTCCAGGGCGAGCTTGACGAGGTGATGGGCTCGTGGGACGAGTACCAGGACAAGGAGACCGGGGCGCTGGACCCGGCCGGGTACATCACCGCGATGCAGGCCCGCCGCGACGCCACGGCGAACTTCAACACGAACGTGCAGCAGCTCGCCACCGAATTCGGGCTCTCACACGACGAGGTACAGGCGATCCTCGACCAGGGCGTCGACTTCGCCCCGATGCTCCAGTCCATCCTCGATTCCGGCATGGGCGCCGAGTACGCCTCGCAGGTGCGATCCATGCTCGACGGCGGGCAGGCGATCGTCGACGGCTCCCCGATCAACCAGACCGTCACGGCCGTGGCCGAGACCGAGACCGCCGGCGAGCGCTTCGCGGCGCTCGTGGCCCCGCAGACCGCCCGCATCACGGCCGAGGCCGACACGAAGCACGCGACCCTCCAGCTCGACGACTTCACGTCTCGCCGGCGAACGGCCGCCGTCGAGGCCGTGGTGAACACCGGCACCGCCAACACGATCCTGAACAACTGGGTCAACCAGCAGCGGGATGTCTACGTTACGTTCCACGCCGTCGACCGCGAAGGAAGGCCCCTCCCGTGACCACGATCAGCGACGGCACCACCACCCTCCACCCGGTCATCTGGATGGACTACGAGTCCACCCGCCAGGCCGGCACGAGGACGCACACGCTCGTGTCCGGTGCACAGGCGATCACGCTCGCGCCGGCCGGCCCGCGCCGCGTCCGGGTCGCGCTGCTGTTCGACGACGAGGCCGCGTCGGTCGCGTGCGAGACCATGCACACCGGCACGGCCGTGATCACGATCACCGAGGACGGCCGGCCCACGCACTCGATGCAGTACGTCGTCGTCGGCGATATCCGCCGCGAGCTGGACAAGGAGACCGCGGCCGTGTGGATCGTCTCGGCTGAGGTTCAGGAGATCGGTGCGCCATGAGCGAGGTCGTCCCGATCCGCGAGGTTCGCGCGCGGATCCTGCAACGCATCACCAGGGCCGGGCTCGGCGAGCCCATCACCGCGCGCGTCTCCGAGGATGAGGAGTGGTCGCCCAGGATCCAGGGCGAGGTCACGATCCCGGCCACGCTCGACCTCTACCCGCCCGTGCCGCCGAACATCTGGAAGCTGCAAGGCGACTACCTGCTGCTGGAGCTGGAAACCCGGTACGGACCCGGGCTCTCGCTCGCGGACCTCACCGCCGCCTATGCCGGATCCATCGCCGCGGTCACCGCGCAGCATGGCGGCAGCGTCGAGGCGATCACGCGGGCGCACACGCGGCCGTGGAACCCGGGCGAACCGATCCTGCCACTCGCCGAGGCGACGGCGCTCTGGGGCGGTGCCACGGCCGCGGTGACCGCGGATGTCGGCGGCAGCATGGCGGCGATCACGCGGGCGCTCCGCGTGCCGGGCGGCTCGTATCTGCCGGCCGAGACCGAGCGCACCGTCTACCAGCTCCGCACCCGCCGCACCGCCCCGAACACGGTCGAGGGCACGATCACGCTGGAGCTGGCGTCCGAAGACGTGCGCCTCCACGACTACCGGCACACCGCGGCCAGCGTGCTCCAGTCCACGCACACACGGCTTCGCCCGCTCGTCGCCGAAGTGCTCGGGATCATCGCCGCCGGCGCCGGCGACTGGGTGACCGTCGAACTTATGCCCGGCCCGGACGTGGCGATCGCCGCCGGCCCGGAATGGAAGCCCGGGATGACGGCCTGGGATTTCCTGCACCCGGTGCTGGAGGCGGTCGGGTGGCAGCTCTACACGCCCGCGGACGGCATCTACCGGCTGGAGCCCCGCACCACCCGCACCGCACCGCAGCCCCTCGACCAGGCCGTCAATTTGATCGAGTATCTGCCCGTCACCGATCTGAAAGACGCCTACTACGACGGCGCGATTGTGGAGTACACCGACGCGGACGAGCTGATCCCATCGCAACGCTTCGACGTGTACCTGATGCCCGGCGCGCAGCGCATCCTGCACGAGACCCGCCCCGGGATCCGCACCATGCCCGGCGCCGCCGAACAGCTCGTGACCCGCTCCCAACAGCGGGGCCGCACCGGCACCGCCCGGACCACCCTCGCACTCCCGCTCGGCGCCGGGCAGCGGGTCCAGATCCTCCCGGGCGGTGTGCAGCAGCACGGCACGATCCGCTCCCTCACACACACGATCCCCGACGCGGAGACCAGCATGCAGTTCCGCGACATCACCATCGGCTAAGAAAGGGCACACCAACATGGGACAGCTCGACACCACAGGCACCTACCGATACGACGAGGATGACGACGAGGTGGAGTTCTCCGACCTCCTCAACCTCGCACAGGCCGCCGAGAGCAACGCGCGCGCGTTCTTCCACGGCACGGGCGCGCAGCGTGCCGCCCTCGACCCGGCACCGGCCGGCGCGTACTGGCAGGACACCGACGGCACCAGGCGGCTCTGGTCCACCGCCCCAGACGGTACGTGGCGCCGCCACGAGGGCGCGGTCTCGGCCGCCGCGGGCGCACTCGCCGCAGCAGGCGGCATCTACGGCAGAACCGTGACCTTCGATCTGCCGACCGTGATCGCCGCGAACGAGACGATCCAGGCCAGCCAGATTGACCCGGGCGGCGGCACCTACACCTGGGCGTCGATCGCGACGATCACCCGCCTCGCGGACAAGACGCAGCTCACCGTCAGGCACATGGCGGCCGTGTCCGGGAGCTACGCGCTCGCGATAGCGTGGCGCGTCGTGAAGGGCGTCTGATGTCGATCCGCCTCGTTCACCCCTGCCCGGGCTCGGTCCGAACCGATGCGTTCGGGCGCCGCACCTGGGCGGACGGGTCCACCGACTTCCACACCGGGCAGGACTTCGCCGCGCCGGCGTGGACGCCGATCTACGCCGCGCACTCCGGGCGGGTGACCGCGCTGTGGTGGGACGCCTACCCGAGCGGGGCCGGCGCCGGCGGCAACATGATCAAGATCGGGTCCGCCGCGTTCTCGACCCGGTACGCGCACCTGATCGCGTACGCGGTCAAGGCCGGCGATGAAGTGCAGGCCGGGCAGCTCATCGGGTACGTAGGCGCGACCGGCGCCGCGACCGGAAATCACCTGCACTTCGAGCTGGAGCTGCCCGGCGGCTTCGTGGACCCCATGCCCTACCTCACCGCATCGATAGGAGACGAAATGTCAGCGAAGGCCGAAAACGAAATCAGCAACACGTACCAGGGGCTCTGGTACGGCGGGCACGCCACGATCGACGGGCAGGTGCGCACGTTCCGGTACGGGGTGCTCCCGATCGTCGCGCACAATCAGGAGCTGATCGCGCAGCTCATCGGGCAGCAGGCCGCGCTCCTGGCGGCCGTGCAGCAGCTCGCGGGCGGTGCCGGGACCGTGGACATGGCCGTGATCGAGAAAGCCGCGGAGAAGGGCGCACGCGACGCCCTCGCCGGGCTCGTCCTGAAAGCCGACCCTCAGTGACCGAATCCACCCTCGTCGCGCTGTTCGCCGCGCTCGGCGTCGTCGGCGCCGCCGCGGTGACCGCCGTGGGCGTGATCCTGGGCCTCCTCTGGCGCCGGATCGCGCACCTGGAGGCGGACGGGCGTGCCGTGTGGTGGTGGGCGCGGATCATCGCGGACATGTACTACCGGCACCGCCGCGATGGCGCCCCGGACCTTCCCAAACCCCCGAATTCAGCAAAGGACACCAGCTCATGAACTACACCGCTCTCGCCCGCTTCATCGTCTACATCATCGCGGCGATCGCCGGCGCGACCCTCGTCGTGATCGGCGGGATCCGCGGCGATGTCGCGCTCATCACGTCCGGGTCGGGTCTGCTCGTCACTGGCGGGCTCGCCGGCGCGAACACCCCCGTCCGCACCGGAGACCACGGGGCCGGCTAAGCGAGGTCAGGGCAAAGAAACGCCGACGACGATTCGATCAACGCGGACAGGTAAGTCAGCGTGTCATCGCTGGCGTTCTGATCGTTGATTGCATACTCCCTCAGTGACTCACCGACCTCGCTCATTGCACGATCGCTCTCGCGGGCACTTTCACACATCGAGTCGCCGGCCTCGATGAGGTCAGACTCGCTGAACATGGAGATAGCTGGCCCGCCGAAGCTCTCCATGGCGACGATGAAAGACTCCTCGTCGCGCTCCACGACTGGCGCGGGCGACGAGCAGGCTGTGAGGCTGAGGGCAAGTGCCGCAACGACGATCATGATTCGCATATGGTGATCCTATCCGGTGTTCATGCCGCCCACCGTGCCGGCGGCGCCGGCGCCGTCACGGGCGGCAGTTGGGCGATCCCGGCCGCTTTGCGCTGTCGGGACACTCGGGTGTAGATCTGTGTGCTCGATAGCTGCTCGTGCAGCATCAGCTCTTGAACGACGCGGATGTCCACGCCGGCGTCGGCGAGTTCGGAGCCGAAGCTGTGGCGCAGCGAGTGCGGGGTGAGGTGCGGGTCTGTGATGCCGGCGCGGTGCTTCGCTGCGGTGATGAGATCGGTCACGCTTGCGCCCTTGATCGGTGCGTCGCTGCCGTCGCGAGCGGGGAACCACCAGCCCACGCGCGGCATGAGGAGCGAGAGTTCGGCGATCTCGGCGCGGAGCGGCAGATAGCGGATCTTCCCGCCCTTCGCGACCGTGCGAATCGTCATGGCCTCGCGGTCGATGTCGTCTCCGCGGACCCGTGCGATCTGGGAGACGCGGAACCCTTGGTAGTAGCCGAGGAGGATCATGGCCTGAGTCTTGAACCTCGCGCCCGTGGAGAGCATGGCTTCAATCTGCCAGGCGGCGAACGGGCGCGGCTCGGCGCGCGGGATCCGCACCGGCCGCAGCTTCGCCGAGGGATCGTCGGTCAGGTAGCCGTCTTCGACGCAGAACCGGTAGAACGCTTGGAACGCGCCGCGCTCGGTGCGGGCGGTGCCGGCCTCTACGCCGTCGCGGCCGAGGTGCTCGCGGAGATCCTGGAGGGTGGCGCGCAGGAGCGGGATCTCGGTGCGCTCGGTGAAGCCGTGGAGCAGCCATGCACGGTTGCGGATCGTTGTCGGGGCGAGGCGTCGGGATCGTTGATAGGTGGCGAAGGCAAGCAAAACATCGTTGTTCATTTCCGCAGCGTGCCAGCGGAACCGCGCCCGCTCCGCCGCCGACACGCTCACCGTGCGCCGTCTTCCCAGCACTCCTCGCAGATGTCGCGCCCACCCGGTAGACCGACGTGCCACCCGCTCGCTCGTGAGAGCCGCCGCGCGTCGGTCGCGGTCAGGCTCCAGTCATCGTCGTTGACCGTCGAGCAGTTGTCGCAAACGATCTCGACGCACTTACGCGCGCTCATGCTGCACCCCGGAGGGGGATGACCTCTGCCAAGTGGCGGGTTTGCAAGCAGGATGTCGGGAGTTCGATTCTCCCAGGATCCACAGATGCGAAAACCCCGGCTTGCCCGGGGTTTTCGCATCTGTGCTGCGTCGCGAGAATCGGACTTGCGAGAGCGCAGGCGGCACGAGCACGCACCCTGCCATGCGCCAGGCAGTAGCACGGTGCTACAATCGTGTCATGACGAGGACGAGCCAGCCGACCCGGCTTCCCGCAGACGTGTACGAGTCCGCACTCGCGGCGACGCTCGTCACGTCGCGCACAGTGCCGCAGCAGATCGCGCACTGGGCGCGGATCGGGCGGGAGCTGGAGATGTCGCCGGCGGTGAATCACCGGCAGATCGCCAGTGTGCTTGCCGGTGCGGGATCCTATGATGAACTCGGTGAGCAGGAGCAGGCCATCGTTCGCGAGGAATGGGCCGAACGCATGGTGGCGCTGCGGGGCGAGCTGAACTACGCAGCACGGTTCGCAGCTGCGGGCGAGTCGTACTCCGAGGTCGAGGACGACGGCAAGCTGATCGTCCATCCGGCTCGCGACTGATGCCGCTGCTGCATCTGCTCGCCGGGCCGAACGGTGCCGGAAAGTCCAGTTACGTCCACGATGTTCTCATGCCGGTGACCGGTCTTCCGTTCATCAATGCCGACGAGATCGCCGCCGAACGGTGGCCGGACGCCCAAGCCGAGCATGCCTACGAGGCGGCGCGGATCGCCGAAGCTCGGCGCCGGGAGCGGGTCAGCACGGGAGATTCCTTCATCTCTGAGACCGTGTTCTCGCACCGGAGCAAGGTTCAGCTCGTCGAAGACGCCGTGGAAGCGGGCTACCTCGTGCACCTGCACGTGATCGTCGTTCCCGTCGAACTCGCGGTGCAGCGCGTCCTCGAACGCGTGCGCCGCGGCGGGCACTCCGTGCCGGAGCAGAAGATCCGTGATCGCCATGAGCGCCTGTGGGACCATATCGCCGAGGCAATCCGGATCGCGGATGTGGCGGAAGTGCTCGATAACAGCCGTGCGGGCACTCCGTTCCGTCTCTGTGCCTCGTTCGAGCGGGGCACCCTCATCGGCTCCCCGAGCTGGCCGGCCTGGACGCCTGCCGCCCTCCTTGAAGTAGCGGGTTCTTGATGATGGCGTGGATGTCGTCGAGGAAGGCGCGCGAGCACGCTCACGCGGGCAGCATCGCCGGCCGATAGTCGAGACGAGCGGCGCGAGCCGCCGCCTTGAGCGTCGCGGCGAGGACCGACTCGTCCCGCCCCGCGGACCAGCGGACGTCGTCGCCGATCCGATACTCCAGAACGGTCAGGGCCTCGGAGTCGGTGCCGGCCCGGAGCGAGGTCTGATGCAGTGACAGAACCTCGAGGGCGATGCCGTGGGGGATGAGTGCCGCGGCGAACGCCTCCACGGGGCCGACCCCCCGGTGCTCGGAAGTGTGATCCACGCCATCGGCTCGGACCGTGATCCTGGTGACGGCGCCGGCGTCCGCGATCCGATAGTCCACCAGTTCGATGCCGCTCGCTGCGTCGTGAAGATAGGCGCCCTCGAAGATCTCCCACAGCTCGGCGGCGGTGACCTCGCTGCCGGTTCGGTCCGTGTGGGCCTGGACGTGCCGGGCGAGGTTGATCTGCATGCGGCGAGGCAGCTCGATGCCGTACTCGGTCTCGAGCAGATAGGCAATGCCGCCCTTGCCCGATTGGGAGTTCACGCGGATCACGGCGTCGTAGCCGCGACCGATGTCGGCCGGGTCGATCGGCAGATAGGGCACCCGCCAGGCGATGCGGTTCTCAGCCCGGCCCTCGGCCGCGGCGCGCTCGCGGTGCTCGGCGAAGCCCTTCTTGATCGCGTCCTGGTGCGTGCCGCTGAACGCGGTATGGACGAGGTCGCCGACATAGGGGTGCCTCGGATGCACCTCGATCCGATTGCAGTGCTCGACCGTGCGGCGTATCTCGTCGATGTCGCTGAAGTCGATCATCGGGTCGATGCCCTGCGCGTGCAGGTTCAGCGCCAGGGTCGCGATGTCGACGTTTCCGGTGCGCTCCCCGTTGCCGAAGATGCAGCCCTCCACGCGCTGGGCTCCGGCGAGCACGGCGAGCTCGGCGCACGCGATGCCGGTGCCGCGGTCGTTGTGCGGATGCACCGACAGGATCACGCCGTCGCGACGGACGAGGTTCTTGTGCATGTACTCGATCTGATCGGCGTAGACGTTCGGCGTGGCGACCTCGACCGTCGCGGGCAGGTTGAGGATCACGGGGCGCTCGGGTCGCGCGTCCCACAACTCGGTCATGGCGTCGCAGACTTCGAGCGCATAGCCGGGCTCGGTGAGATTGAACACCTCGGGCGAGAACTGGAACCGCACGTTCGGCATGTCCCCCGCGAACTCCAGCACGTCGCGGCCTCCGCCGAGGATGAGCTCCTTCAGGCCGGCCGGCGAGCGACCGAGCACCGCATCGCGCCAGACAGGAGCGGTGGCGGTGTACATGTGGATCACGACTTCATTTCGGATCCCCTGGATCGAGTCGACCGTCCGCTCGATGAGGTCGCGTCGCGCCGGGGTGAAGACGACGATCGTCACGTCGTCGGGGGCGATGCCGGTCTCCGCGACGAGGCGCACGAAATCGTAGTCGGTCTGCGATGCGGAAGGGTAACCGACCTCGATCTCCTTGTAGCCCATCGCGACCATCAGTTCGAAGAAGCGGCGTTTGCGGGCGGGGTCCATCGGCTCGGCGAGCGCCTGGTTGCCGTCGCGCAGATCCACCGGCACCCACAACGGGGCAGCGGTGAGGCGCGTGGTCGGCCAGTCGCGCTCGGTCAGCGGCACCTCGACCCGCGAGTACACATCGGAATAGCGGTGCGAGGGCATCTGCGACCGACGCTGTCGATTCCAGAAGGGCGCCTGGTCGGGCGCGGAGCCGGCAGGCGTCGAGATGCGGGGGAAAGCAGTGGCGGTCATTGGAGGGGTTCCTTCATCCGGATTCAGACGACCGGCACGGCTTTCGGCTCCACGTCGGGGAGCCGGTCTTGGTCAGGCCCCGCCGTGGCGATGAAGGAGAAGGAACTCGGTCGAGAACATGGCAATACTCTAGCACAACTCCTCAGACAAGTAGAGAAGCTAGAATGAGTCCATGGCACAGGTGAGGCGAACTCCGCTCGCGGATCAGGCCGCCGAGGTACTGCTCGACCGCATCCGGTCGGGGGAGTGGACCCTCGGTGCGAAGCTGCCGGGCGAGACGACCCTCGCTCCTCAGCTCGGCGTCGGCCGCTCCACCGTGCGCGAGGCGATCCGTCAGCTCTCCGGGCGCGGTGTGCTCGCAACGCGTCAGGGCGCAGGCGTGTTCGTCACCGCGCTCGATGCTCCGGAGGATTGGGATACGGTGCTCCGCCGCACCGATATCGTGGCGGTGATCGAGGCCCGTGCCGCGATCGAGTGCGAGGCGGCAGCCCTCGCCGCCGAGCGTCGCACGCCCGCCGACATTCGCGCCATCCGCCAGGCTCTGGGGAAGCGGGCCGAGCATCGCTCCGAGCTCGAGAGCCATGTCGATACCGACACCGCATTCCACCGCGCCGTCGTCGCCGCGGCGCACAACCCGATCCTGCTCGAGCTGTTCGACACCTTCACCCCGCGTCTTCGCGGGGCGATGATCGACATGCTCCGAATCCGGAAGGCCTACGGCAGCGATGCCGATCACGCCACGCATCAGGAATTAGCGGAGGCCATCATCGCGCGCGATGCAGAGACCGCGGCCGGTTCCAGCCGTGCTCACCTGCAGTCTCTCAAGAGCGCTCTGAATCCTCCTCGCTGATCCGAGGATCGTCGGCGGACGCTCAGCGCGCGCAGGCATTGACATCCCATCCGATCCGTGCGTTTTTTAAGAAATAGATTAATTAAGGATTTATCGAAATGACCGCATCGGATCCCCTGAGCCTCGTGTTCGCCGCACTCGCCGACCCGACGCGCCGCGAGATCCTCTCGAGGCTGGCGCAGGGACCGGCGACCGTCGGCGAGGTGGCTGCGCCGTTCACGGTCAGCGCCCCGGCGATCTCCCAGCATCTGAAGGTGCTGGAGCGCGCGGGGCTCGTCACCCGGACCGCCCAGGCCCAGTGGCGGACCCTCTCGATGCAGGCCGAGCCGCTCGATCGGGCGTCGGCCTGGGTGGAGGAGCAGCGCCGCGAGTGGAACCTGCGCCTCGACGCCCTCGATGCGCATCTCCAGACCATGAAGACCCGATCGACCGCCGATCGACCCGAGGAGCCGAGAACATGAACATGAACGCGACAGACGCGTCGGCCGCCGACGCCCCCGAATTCTCCATCACCCGCGTCTTCGACGCGCCGCGCGAGCTCGTGTGGCGGGCCTGGACCGAGGAGACCGAGCTGGCGCAGTGGCTGCATCCCTTCGGGGTGTCCACCGACAGCGTGTCCTGCGACGTCCGCGTAGGCGGCCGGTACCGCTACACGATGACGAACGACGAGACCGGTGAGGAGTATCCGACCGGCGGCGAGTACCTCGAAGTGGAGCCCGTCGAACGGCTCGTCTTCACCTGGGGCGAGCCCGATGCGCCCGTCGACGACGCACCGGTCATCACGCTCACCCTCATCCCCCGGGGCGAGCGCACCGAGCTCGTGTTCCACCTGCGCGGGTGGGCGGGCGAGCCCGGCGACGGCTTCGTCTACGACGGCTGGGACGAGGCGCTCACGAACTTCGGCCGGCATCTCGCCGGTGAGGCGCTGGGCTGAGCTCATGACCATCCGAATGGACAACGTCGGCATCGTCGTCGAGGACCTGTCGGCGGCGATCGAGTTCTTCCGCGAACTGGGGCTCGAACTCGAAGGCCGGGCCATGGCGGAAGACGAGTGGGCCGGACGCGTCACCGGTCTCGGCGATCAGCGCGTGGAGATCGCCATGATGCGCACGCCGGACGGACGCGGGCGCCTCGAGCTCTCACGCTTCCTCGAGCCGGCGGTGGTCGCCGACCACCGCGCTGCGCCCGTGAACTCCCTGGGCTATCTGCGGGTCATGTTCGAGGTGGATGACATCGACGAGACGCTCATCCGGCTTCGCACGCACGGCGCGCAGCTCGTGAGCAGCGAAGTGGTGCAGTACGAGAACGTGTACCGGCTCTGCTACATCCGCGGACCCGAGGGCATCCTCCTCGGGCTCGCGCAAAGCATCGGTGCGTAGCGGCATCGCGGTGCGAGCACCCGGTCAGGACAGAACCGCGACGGCCTCGACCTCGATCAGCATGTCCGGCTCGCCGAGCGCGGCGACGCCGATCAGGGTGATCGGCCGCACGAGGTCGAAGCCGAGTCGCTGCGCCGCCCGCACGGCGCCCTCGGCGAGCTGGGCCATCTTGCCCGGCTCCCAGTCGACGAGGTAGACCGTGAGCTTCGCGATGTCCGCGAAGGAGCCGCCGGCGGCGGTCACCGCGGCGTGGACGTTGGCGTAGGCCTGCTCCGCCTGAGCGGCGAGGTCTCCGCCGCCGACGGGTGCGCCCGCGGCGTCGCGGGCGACCTGGCCCGAGACGAACACGAGACGCGAGCCCTCGGCGATCGAGAGCTGCGCGTACACCTCCGGCTGGGGCAGAGCGGGCGGGTTGAGCAGTTGAACGGACATGGCATCCTCCTTCATTCGATAACACTGCTATTAAATAACACCGCTATAGAATGGTCAAGTGGTCCGTCCCTCCCGTCCTGAGATCCGCGAGCTGCTCATCGAGCGCGCGGCCGCCATGCTGGCCCGCCGGGAGACCGTCAGCCTGCGCAGACTGGTCGACGGAACCGGGTTGTCGACGATGGCCGTCTACACCTACTTCGACGGCATGCCGGGACTCCTCGGCGCAGTGCGGCAGGAGGGGTTCACGCGCCTCGCCCAGGGGCTGGCCGCGCTCGCCGACAGCGAGGATCCCGTTGCGGACCTCGCGGCCACCGGCGCCGCCTACGCCGCCTCGGCGCGGCGGATCCCCGAGCTCTACGCGCTCATGTTCGACGGCTCTCTTCCGCTTCCCGACGAACGCGCGGCCGATACGACGCTCGGCCGGCTGGTGAGGGCGGTGCAGCGCTGCATCGACGCGCGGCGCTTCGCCGCGGAGGCCGATCCGGTGCTCCTCGCCAATGAGATCTGGATGTTCGGCCACGGGGCCTGCATGCTGTTCGTGACCGGGGTGATGCCGTTCGAGGCGGTCGAGCCGGTCATGCGCTCGGGGCTGGTGCGCCTCTACGCCGGCGCCGGCGATGATCCCGGGTCAGCCCGGCGCTCGGTGTCCGAGGGGTGGCCCCGAGGGCTCGACGAGCACTAGCGTCGCCTCAGCCGCGCTTGGATCGCATCGCCCGCAGCTGCTTGAGGGAGGGGTCCGCCGCAAGGGCCCAGTACCAATCGGATTCGAGCGGGACCAGCGCCACCCTGCTCTGACCGTCGTGGTGGATGCCCCAGCCGTACCGCTTGCCGAGCGGGGAGGCGCGGAGGCAGGGCTGGCTCTTGGCGAAGAACGCCGCGCGCGCCTCCTCCCTCGCCTCGGCCGGAACCGCGTTGCGCACGGCGTAGACCTCGAACAGCACGTCGTCGCTCGTGAGCTCGTAGGGCCGCTCGGCGATGAGCCCGTAGTGCAGGGCCGCGACAGTGGGTGCCTCGCCCCGGACCGGCGGCTCCTCGGCGGCCAGGACGGGGCAGTCCTCGGCGACCTGGATGAAGGTGTCCGTATAGTTCGTGGTTCCCATGGGTCCAGTCTGCCGCAGACTCAGGCGAGCGGGTCCTTCAGCTTCGGCAGCGCCTCGACGATCGTGTTGCGGATGTACGCCAGATCGGGCGACATGGCGCCCCAGCTCTCGGCCGGCGCATCCCCGTCCCACGCGTCGGCGTTCGCCTTCTCGTCCCAGTCCATCTCGCCGTGCTGCCAGATCCACCACATGTTCGAGCCCGGATCCTTGATGCGGACGAACCGCGTGCCGAAGAAGTCGGTCGGCCTGGTGATGAGCTCTGCGCCGCGCGAGAGCGCCCGTTCGAGCGTCGCCTCGATGTCGTGCACGTAGACCTGCAGCAGACTCGGAGTGAACGGCCAGTCGGGCTTGCGTTCCGCGAACATGATCGTGGTGGTGCCGACGGCCACCTCGCCCTGGAAGAGCAGCCCGTCCTCGTCGACGGTGCGGGCCTCGGGGCGTTCGACGCCGTCGAAGACCTCCACGACGAAGCGCATCTCCTCCTCGGCGTTCAGGGTGATGATGAACGGGTTGACGGTGGCGTAGCCCTCGGGGGCGGCGGGAATGGACATCGGGTGCTCCTTCTCGGTATCGGATGGGATGACCCCATTCGATCAGGGAGCGGCGGGCGCCCGATTGAAGATTTCCGTCATCTCCGGTCGGCGAGGATGCGCCCCGGGGTCTCGCCGCGGAGCAGGCCGAGGGATCGCGTCAGATGCGCTTGATCCGCGAAGCCGCACCGCACCGCGCACTCTGCCGGCGCGACGCCCTGGTGCAGCAGGGCGAAGGCGTCTCGTGCGCGGGCGAGCTGCGCGATCTGCTTCCGGGTGAGGCCCGTCGCGTCGCGCACCCGTCGCTGCCACTGGCGCTCGGAGTAGCCGACGTCGTCGCCCGACAGCACCCGCCGCACCTCCTCGTCGGAGCGCAGGATCCCGAGCTCGAGCAGCCGCTCCGTGAAGGCCTCGAGCTCCCCGTACTCGGGGAACCGGACGCGATGCGCGCCGATGACGACGCAGCCGTCCTCGACGGGGAGTCGCTGCTCGCCGCCGAGCAGCAGCTTCTTCCCGACGCCCGGCATGACGACGTGGGCCTGCAGCTGCACGCCCCAGCCGTGCTCCCCGACGACCGACTTGATCCAGCGATGGCCGACCGTCGGGCCGGACATGCCCGCGGCGAGTCCGCCGTCGGCCTGGCGGGCGAACCAGAGGTCCCAGTACTCGACGGCCGGCACCAGATAGCGCTCCTCGCGCACCGCGCGGGCCTGCCAGACGCACTCGATGTGCGTGGAGTCGGGGTACCGCTCCTCGTACAGCTCGCCGTCGGGGGTCCGATCCGCATCAGCCGGGCCTGCCATGCCTCGATCCTGCCACCTCGAGCGAGGCCGCGGCGCGGCGGACGCGGCGGCGCGGCTGAGCGGGTCGCGACGGGGCAGGGCGAGGCGGGGCAGGGCGAGGCGGTCAGCCGATCGCGGCGGCGACGATGCAGGTGACGAGCATCAGGAAGAAGCCGAGCGCGCCGACGATCGCGTGCAGCGCCGCGGCGGGCCGGCTGAAGCCGAGCACGTCCGCGGCCAGCGTTCCATAGCGGATCCGCCCCGCTTCCGGGTGCCTGCTCCGATGGCTCGCGAGCATCAGCAGATCGCCGAAGACCTGTCCGACGGTGACGACGGCGAACGCGAGCCACCCGATCCACAGGCGACCGGTGGCGGTGAAGCCGATCCACAGGCCGATGGCGGCGAGTTGCAGGGAGATGTGCGCGACGACCCGCGGGACGGGGACCCCGCGCGGAGCGCGGATCCACCACCGCCGCAGGCTCGCCGTACCGAACCCGACCGCCGCGAACAGCAGCACCGCGGTGACGATCGCGAGAACGGTGACCATGCCCGAAGAATACTACGGTCGTAGTGATCTGTCACTATGACCGTAGTATCATCGCTACGTGCCGACCAATCGCGACCGCGCGCTCGACGCCGCCATCGAGCTGCTTTCGGAGGAGGGGATCCGCTCGCTCACCCATCTGCGGGTCGACCGTCGTGCCGGACTGCCGAAGGGCTCGAGCTCGAACGTCTTCCGCACGCGCGAGGCGCTCCTCGTCGGGGTGTGCGAGGCGATGGTCGCGAGCGAGGCCGGGCCGGTGGCCGCCCTGCGCGGCGCGAAGAGCGCCGACGAGTTGAGCGCGGCGCTGGTCGAGCTGTTCGAGGAGATGGTCGGTCCCGGCCGCCGCGTCACCTCGGCCCGCCTCGCGCTGCTCGTCGAGGCGGGCCACGACGAGGCCGTCCGCGCGGCGCTCGCGCAGGGCCGTTCCGCCATCGAGGCGCCCGTGCTCGCGGCATTCGCCGAGCTGAGAGCGCCCGATCCGGAGCTCGCGGTGCAGGCCGTCGCGGTCTGCTTCGAGGGCCTGTTCCTGCACGTCTTCGGCGGCTACGCCGCGGTCGACCCCGCGCCGATCATCGACGCGGCCGTGCGCGCCGCCTTCACCCCTGGAACGCGACCTCGGGGAAGTCGACCGGCACGTCGAGGGCGATATTGATGTAGTTGGTGAACAGGTTCAGTGCCACCTGGGCGACGGTCTCGACGATCTGCTCGTCGCTCCAGCCGTGCGCGCGCAGGGCCTCGACGCTCTGCGCATCCACCTGGCCGCGATGCTCGACGAGCTCGACGGCGAAGGCCAGCAGCGCCTCCGTGCGGGGATCGTCGGAGCGGGCGCGCTGCGCGGCGGCGAGACTCTCCTCGCTGAGGCCGGCGTTCCCGCCGAGCGCTGTGTGGGCGGCGAGGCAGTAGCGGCAGCGGTTGCGGTCCGCGACGGCGACGGCGATCTGCTCGGTCAGGGCGGCGCCGAGCGATCCGGTCGAGAACGCGCCGAACGCGCCCCACATCGACTGCAGCGCGGCGGGCGAGTTCGCGACCGCGCGGAACATGTTCGGGACGGTGCCGAAGGCGCCGTCGATCCGGCCCAGCAGGGGCCCCACGCGATCGTCGGCTTCGGCGGGATCGATGAGGGGTACGCGCGACATGATGGTCTCCTTCTGTCTTCTGTTCTCGTTCTGCTCCGAGCGCCGGGCCCTCCGGGCCGGCTGCTCCCAGTCTCGCTCCGACGGATGGCCGATTCGCATCTTTCTGTCCATGATTCTTGTCAGATCGTCTAATCTGGTCGCATGGAGCCCACCGATCGCCTCGACGCCGTGCTCGAGCGCTTCTCCGTGCGGGCGCGGCAGTTCCATCTCGGGCCGCTGCGCGACACCCAGCGCTACGCGGCCGAGCCGGGCCGCGGCTTCCTGCACGTCCTGCGGTCGGGCCGGCTGCTCGTGGGCGACGAGGGCCGTCCCGCCCTGCGCTCCGTCGAAGGGCCGAGCCTGCTGTTCTACCCGCGGGCGTTCGAGCACGTCTTCCACGCGGGGCCGGGCGTGGAGCTGGCCTGCGCCGAGCTCGAGTTCGACGGCGGCGCCGAGCATCCGCTGGTGCGGGCGCTCCCCGATGCCGTCACCGTTCCGATCGCCGAGGTCGCGGGCCTCGACCGCTCGCTCGAGCTGCTGTTCGCCGAGATCGACGAGTTCCGCTGCGGGCGCCGCCACGTCGTCGACCGCCTCTTCGAGATCGCGCTGCTGAAGCTGCTGCGCTGGCTGCTGGACCACCCGCGGGACATCGGGCTGTCGCCCGGGCTCATCGCCGGGCTCTCCGATCCGCAGCTCGCGCGTGCGCTCGCCGGCATGCACGAGGATCCGGGCCGCGGCTGGACGCTCGAGTCGCTCGCGGGCCGGGCGGGCATGTCGCGCAGCGCATTCGCGCAGCGCTTCCGCGAGCTCGTCGGCGCCACGCCGCACGACTACCTCACCGGCTGGCGGATGTCGCTCGCGCGCCGGCAGCTGCGCGAGGGGCGAGCCGTCGCGCAGGTGGCCGCCGAGCTCGGGTACACGAGCAGCTCCTTCTCCCGGGTGTTCGCGCAGCGGGAGGGCGCCCCTCCCCGGGCCTGGGCGGCGCGCCTGGACTGACACCGTGACCAGGACGGCGATCGTGACGGGCGACATCGCTGACCGGGCCTCCGTCGACGCCTCTCGACCCGGGCGGGCGCCTCCCTCTCGCCGGCCTCAACTGCCCTCCCGCGGGGGAACGGCGAGGGCTACCCTGGAGGTACCCGGGCGATCGCGCATCATCGCGCCGCGCCGGGCATCCGAGCGAAGACGGGAAGAGGGAGACATCATGGGCGACATGCAGGTGAAGATGGTGGTGCTGGCCACGGACGATCTCGAGGAGTCGATCAAGTTCTACACGGAGACCCTCGGCTTTCCGCTGAAGTTCCGCGACGGGGATCACTTCGCCGCCCTCGACGGCGGCACGATCACCCTCGCGCTCGCGACCCCGCTCGACCACCCGATCCCCGGCCAGGTCGTCGTCGGCATCAAGACCGACGACGTCGACGGCGCGGCTGCGGCCGTGGACGAGCACGGCGGCGGGATCGCGCGTGCGCCGTACGACGACGCCCACGAGCGCCGCGCGGTGACCTACGACAGCCAGGGCAACGGGATCGTCTTCTACAAGTCCCTTCCCCCGCGCTGAACGGCGGAAGATGATCGGCATCGAGCAGCGGCCGACGGGGCGGCGGCGGAGCGGCGCATGAGCGGCGCCCTCCGCCCCGACGCCCCGCCCGGTCTCGCGATCGCGCTGGCGGTGCGCTTCGTGATCGAGCTCGCCCTGCTCGTGGGCGTGGCGGTCATCGCCATGCGCCTCTTCCCGCAGTGGTGGGGCTGGCTGATCGCGATCGGCGGCGTGGTCGTCGTGGCGACCTTCTGGGGAGTCTTCCTCTCGCCCAAGGCGGCGGTGCCGCTGCCCGCGGTGGCGAAGCTGGTGATCGAGGCCGTCCTCTTCGTGGGCGTGGGGACCGGCCTCTTCCTCCTCGACCTCGCGATCCCCGCCGTTGTCGGCGTGGCCGCGTGGATCATCGACCGCATAGCGATCGCGCTGCTCGAGGACTGATCCCCTCCCCCGGCCCGATCGGCCCGCTGCTCGCGGCACATCGCCGGGCTCGCCGCTCCGGCAAAGCGCGGCTCCGTTGCGGCAAGTACAACGCGGGCTCCGCGGCGGTCGTCGGCGCAATACAGTGGCCGGATGAGCCGCCCGATCCGCGCCCTCGCGGGTGACGAGAGCCGAACAGGATCCGGCGTCGCGCTCGCCGCCGGCAGCTCGGCGAGCATGCAGTTCGGCGCCTCGGTCGGGGCGCTCACCTTCCCCGTGCTGGGGCCCGTGGGCGTGGTCTCGATCCGCCAGCTCTTCGTGGCGGCGATCTACCTGCTGCTCGCCCGCCCGCGACTGCGCGCCTTCACCCGGTCGCAGTGGCTGCTCGTGGCGGCGCTCGCGCTCGTGTTCAGCGTCATGGGCATCTGCGTCTACGCGGCCTTCGAGCGCATCGGCACCGGTCTCACCGTCACCCTCGAGTTCCTCGGTCCCCTCGGGGTGGCGATCGCGACCTCCCGCCGCCTGATCGACATCGGGTGCGCGGTGCTCGCCGCGGTGGGGGTCGTGGTGATCGTGCAGCCCGGGCCGAGCACCGACGTGGCGGGGATCGCCTTCGCCCTGGCCGCCGCCCTCACCTGGGCGGCGTACATCCTGCTCAGCCGACGGCTCGGCGCGGAGCTGTCCGGGGTGCAGGGCACCGCCGCGGCGAACCTGATCTCGGCGGTGCTCCTGCTCCCCTTCGCGGTGTTTTGGCTCGTCGCCCACACGCCTCCGCTGTGGGCTCTGGGCTTCCTGCTCGTCGGCGCGGTGCTCTCCTCGGTGGTGCCCTACACCCTCGACCTCATGGCGCTGCGCCGATTGACGCCGGGCCTCTTCAGCACGCTCACGAGCCTGCATCCCGTCTGGGCCGTGCTGCTCGGCTGGGTGGTGCTGCACCAGGCGCTCTCGCCGGTCGAGCTCCTGGGCGTCGCGCTCGTGGTGGCGAGCAACGTGATCGTGGCGGGGGCGGCCGTGCGCCGGAGCAGGGCGAAGCGCGGACTGTAGGCTGAGGCCGTGAGCGAGTGGGCCCCCGACATCCTCGGCGAGGGCTTCGAGCGCCTGGATCTCGACCTCGGCGCCGACGACGAGGGGCCGCTCACCGCGACGCTCGTGCGCTCGCTGCCGCGGCCGCTCGGATTCTGGTCCCGACTCGTCGCGCTCGCCCGTCCGCTCGAGGACGTCGACGTGCTCTACGTGCACGGCTGGAGCGACTACTTCTTCCAGCGCGACCTGGCCCGCTTCTTCACGGATCGCGGTGCCCGATTCTTCGCGCTCGATCTGCGCAAGTACGGCCGCAGCCTGCACGAGGGCCAGACCCCCGGCTACATCGAGCACCTCGACGACTACGGCGTCGAGATCGAGCAGGCGCTCGCCGTCATGGGGTACGAGGTGCCCGACTCGCAGCCGCCCGGCGCCGCGGCGTCCGGGGCTCCGGCGCCCGGTCGCGCGGGACCGCGCCGCCTCGCGCTCTTCGGGCATTCGACCGGTGGGCTGATCCTGAGCCTCTGGGCCGACCGGCATCCCGGGATCGCCGACGCGCTGCTGCTGAACAGCCCGTGGCTCGCCCTGCAGATCGGCGGGGCCGCCCGCCGGGCGCTCGCGCCGGTCGTGAACCTGCGGGCCAAGTTCACCCCCCGCGAGCTGGCGCTGCCGCAGCTCGACCTCGGCTTCTACCATCGCGCGCAGCAGCTCGTCGCCGCCCCCGGGGAGCAGGAGTCGGTGGATCTCGACTGGAGGCCTGCGCAGACCATGCCGGTGCGGGCCGGCTGGCTGAGCGCGATCCTGGCCGGGCATGCCCGGGTGGATGCCGGCCTGGAGGTCGGCGCGCCGAGCTGCGTGCTGCTCTCGGCGCGCTCGCTGTTCGGGCTGAACTGGCGCGAGGAGATGACCCGCTGCGACACGGTGCTCGACCTGGACGGGGTCGCGAGCGCGGCGCTGCGGCTCGGCCGCAGCGTGACGGTGGAGCGCATCGACGGCGCCCTGCACGACGTCTTCCTCTCGGCGCCCGATGCGCGCGCCGAGGCCTATCGCCGCCTCGAGCGATGGCTGCGGGGATGGTCCGCCGCCGGGTAGCCGGGACGCCCCGCGGACGGCATCCGAGAGTGGCATTCGGGCCGCCGCGGGCAGGCTAGGCTCGAAGCATGGATCTGAGAGTGGCCGCATATGCGGTGGTCGAGCGGCGGGGTCGCCTGCTGCTCACCCACTGGCGGCGCGGCCACATGCACGGGTGGACGCTGCCGGGCGGCGGGCTCGAGAGCGGCGAGGATCCGCGCGACGCCGTCGTGCGCGAGGTGCTGGAGGAGACCGGCCTCGAGGCCCGCGTCGGGAAGCTGCTCGGCGTCGACTCCCGCGTCATGGTGCGCGAAGAGGTGCCCGAGGGCATCGAGCCCGAACTGCACACGATCCGAATCGTGTACCGGGCCTCGGTGAAGGACGGGCCCCTGCGGCACGAGATCGACGGCTCCTCCGACGAGGCGCGCTGGGTCTCGCTGCGCGAGGTGCGCGCCCTGCGCACGCTCTCCCTCGTGCAGACCGGACTGCGCATGGCCGGAATCGATGCCCGCGCCCGCGGCGGCGCGCAGCGGCGGCAGAACCGCACCGCCAAGTAGACCGCCAGGCAGAGGGGCGGATCCGCCCCGGCTCGGGCGACCTCGCGAGCCCGGCCGCTCGACGCCCGGCGGCCCGGATCCGGAATGGGTCAGTCGAGCGGAGCGGGTTCCTCCGGAGCGATCCAGAGCTCGTCATCGCTGCGGAACGCCTGCCACAGCACGTAGCCGACGCCCGCGGCCGCGGTCACGCCCGCGACGATCGCGATGATCGGGCCGACCCGGCGCTTCTTCTTCACGGGTGCGAGGATGCCCCGCCGCTCGCCGAAGCCGCGCAGCTGCCGCGCGGCGTCCTGGTTCTCGAGGCGCTCGAGCGCGCGGACGGTGCCGGCGAGCGCGCCCGCGACGACGGGGGCGCTCAGGCGGCGCACGTTGTCGGCGGCCCGGCGGGCCTGCAGCACACCGCGATCGACCGTCGGGCGCACGCCCTCGATGGCGTCGTGGACGCGGGGGGCGACGTGCTCGTCGCCGAGGCGCCTCGCCTGGCGGCCGGCCTCCTGCAGCACCGAGCCGGCCTGCGCGAGCACGACGCGCTGCTGATCGAGCAGGTCCTGAGTCTGGGAGCGCAGTCGACGCAACTCACGACGACGCTTGCGAGAGAGAGACATTGAGAACCTCCGCCTTCCGTGCGAATTCCGCTTCCCTCAACGCTACACCGAAGCGCGGGGCGGTGCGCCCACGGGCGGAGCGGATTCCCAGGGGAGCGCGCCCCTCGCCCGCCTCGCGCCGGGCGGACGAGGAGGTGCCGCACGCTCTAGACTGGCAGGCATGACTCTTCACACCGCTGTCGCGACCGTCCACACCAATCACGGCGACGTCGTGCTGAACCTCTTCGGCGACCACGCCCCCAAGACCGTCAAGAACTTCGTCGACCTGGCGAACAAGGGCTTCTACGACGGCGTGATCTTCCACCGCATCATCGAGGACTTCATGATCCAGGGCGGCGATCCGACCGGCACCGGCACGGGCGGCCCCGGCTACACCTTCGACGACGAGATCCACCCCGAGCTCGTCTTCGACCGCAAGTACCAGCTCGCCATGGCGAATGCCGGCAAGCGCCCCGACATGACCGGCCGCCTCGCGGGAACCAACGGCTCGCAGTTCTTCATCACGACGACCGCCCCGGGCTGGCTGACCGGCAAGCACACCATCTTCGGCGAGGTCGCCGACGACGCCTCGAAGGCCGTGGTCGACGCCATCGCCGCGGTGCCCGTGGGCGCCATGGACCGCCCGGTCGACGACGTGGTGATCACGGGCGTCGACGTCGTCGAGGCCTGACCCCGGTGTCCGGGGGCGGATCGGCGCCGCAGTTCGGCGAACGGGCCGATCTCGGCCCCGACGACGTCTGCTACCGGCATCCCGACCGCCCGAGCCTGACGCTCTGCCAGCGCTGCGGCAACACCATCTGCACGCAGTGCCAGACGGTGTCTGCGGTCGGCGTGCTCTGCCCGGATTGCGTGCGCGAGGCCAAGCCGAGCACCGGGCAGCGGATGGCCCGCTCGAGCCGCGCGACCGCGCGCCGAGTCGGCGACCGCGGAACGCCGGTCGTGACGTATGCGGTCATGGCGGTCTGCGGGCTGGTCTTCGTCGCGCAGCTGCTGAGCAACTGGCTCGGCGAGAACGAGGTGACCCACGCGCTCTGGTACGCGCCGGTCTACTCGCTGCCCGACTGGGTGTCCGCCCTGCGCTACAGCGACGTCGCCTTCGAGCCGTGGCGCATGCTGACCTCGGTCTTCACGCACTCGACCGGTTTCCTGTTCCACGTGCTGTTCAACATGTACGCGTTGTGGCTGTTCGGCCGCCATCTCGAGCAGGTCATCGGCCGGGCCGCCTTCCTGACGCTGTACCTCTTCTCCGGTCTCGGCGGATCCCTCGGCGTCATGCTCTGGGCCTACGCGGATCCCTCCACCATCGGAGTGCCGACCGTGGGCGCATCGGGGGCGATCTTCGGCGTGATGGCCGCGACGCTCATCGCCCACCGCGCGGCCGGGGTGAGCATCGTCTCCCTGGCGGTGCTCGTCGCGATCAACTTCGCCATCGGGCTGCTGCCGGGCGCCGCGATCTCGTGGCAGGCGCATCTCGGCGGCATGGTGGTCGGCGCCGCGACGATGGGGCTGCTGCTGGCGACCCGTGGCCCGCGACGGAAGGCGTCCCGCATGCTCGTGCTCGTCCTGCTCGGTGCGGTGCTCGTCGCCCTCGGCGCGCTCTACTGGGTCGTGCTGCCCTCGGTGCCCTGGCTGGCCTGAGGGATTTGTCCACAGGTTCATCCCCAGCTGGGGATGAATTACACCGGTGTGATTTCTACTTCCACCAGGGCGTCATGAGGAAGCCGATCAGCACGAGGCCGAAGCCGACGAAGATGTTGGCCTGACCGAATGCCGGCACGGGCAGCTGCAGGTTCGCGCTGGTGATGTAGTAGAGCACGATCCAGACGAGCCCGACCAGCATGAAGCCGAACATGAGCGGCTTGAACCACACCGGGTTGGGTGCCTCCTTGCGGAGTTCGGCCCGCTCCAGGCGATCCTGCGACACCGCCTTCGACTTCTTGCTCACTTCTTTCCCAGCTGCCATGCATATGAGTCTAGTGGTGTGTCCCGGGAGTGGGTGTCTTGCGAGGATGTGCCCTGCGGTCGTGATCGCGAGGCGGAGGAGGGAGGCGATGCTGGAGGCATCGTCGACTGCGGTGCCCGGCCGAGAAGGAATCGCAGCGCGATTCCTCGCCGGACCCGCCGCGGCCATGGCCGCGGGCGAAGCGAGCGCGGCTGCAGGGTGCACCACAGCAGGCACTCATTCCCGGGACACACCACTCAGGCGTGTTCGCGCTCTCTGCGTAACCGCGGGCCCCGACTCCGCGGACGCTCTCAGCGAGCCCGCATAGGATGATCGGGTGACCGAGGACTCCGCCTTCGCCGCGGGTGCAGACCGAGCCGCATCACCCGGCGGCTCGCACCGGGCTGCGCCCCGGAAGCGCAGGCGCAGGCTGAGCCCGCTCACGGTGATCGGCGAGCTGCTCCTCGTCGCCGGGCTCGCGGTCGTCGGCTACCTCGGTTGGCAGTACTGGAACACCGAGGTCGTGGTGACGGCGAAGCAGGAGGAGCTCTCGAGCCAGGACTCGGCCCGCTGGAACGAGGCCACCGCCGCCGATCCGGCGCCCTGGGACGGCGAGATCCCTGTCGTGCCCCGCGTCGGCCCGGCCGAGGTCTTCGGCGTTCTCTACGTGCCGGCGTTCGGCGAGACCTTCGCGAACCGGGTGGCCGAGACGACCGACTGGTGGACGGTGCTGAACCTCGACGAGAAGGGCATCGGCCACTACGAGGACACGCAGATGCCCGGCGAGATCGGCAACACCGCGCTGGCCGGCCACCGCTCGGGGCCGCTCATCAACTCCTTCCGCGAGGTGGCGGAGCTGCGCCTCGGCGACGCGCTCTTCCTCGAGACGCCGGTGGGCTGGTACACCTACCGCTTCCGCTCCGTCGAGTACGTGCTGCCGAACGAGGTCGATGTGCTCGCCCCCTTCCCGCGCTTGGACGGCATCCCCGGCACCGATCGCATCCTGACGCTCACCACCTGCCACCCGAAGGAGGCCGGCAGCGACGAGCGCGCGATCGTCTACGCGGTGTTCGAGAGCTATCAGCCGCTGAGCGAGGGCCCGCCGGCCGAGCTGCTGGAGCAGAATCCGCGGATGGAGGCCCACCAGGCCCCGAGAGGAGATGCGGCCTGATGTTCTCCCTGATCTGGCGATTCCTGCCCGGACCCGCGTGGCTGCGCATCATCGTGATCCTCGGGGTCGCGGCGGCGATCGTCTACGCCCTGGTCACGTGGGTGTACCCCTATGTGGCGACATACCTGATGAGCGAGGAAGCGACGGTGAACCCATGACGAGGATCCTTGTCATCGACAACTACGACAGTTTCGTCTACACGCTGAACGGCTACCTGCAGCAGCTCGGCGCGGAGACCCGCGTGATCCGCAACGACGCAGTGAGCGTGGGCGAGCTGAAGCAGCTCGTGACCGAGTTCGACGGCGTGCTCATCTCCCCCGGGCCCGGCACCCCCGCCGAGGCCGGCGTCTCGATCGCGATGGTGCGCATCGCCCTCACGACCGGCGTGCCCGTGCTCGGCGTCTGCCTCGGACACCAGGCGATCGCCGAGGCCATGGGCGCCACGGTCACCCACGCGGAGGAGCTCATGCACGGCAAGGTCTCGCGCGTGCACCACTCGGGCGATGCCTTCTTCGAGGGCGTCGCGCACGATTTCGACGCCACCCGCTACCACTCGCTGGCCGTGGTGCGCGACACCGTGCCGGCCGAGCTCGTGATCACGGCGGAGACCGAGCACGGCATCGTGATGGCGCTGAGGCATCGCGAACTGCCGATCTACGGCGTGCAGTATCACCCCGAGTCGGTGCTGACCGAGGGCGGCTACCGCCAGCTGGGCAACTGGCTCACCTTCGTCGGCTCGCCGAACGCGGCGCAGATCGCGGCCACGCTGTCGCCGCTCATGTCGGCCTGAGCGGATCGGCTCAGCCCGAGCAGTAGTAGATGTCGACGGTCGACTTCTGCGGCTGCTGGCCGACGATGGACTGCCTGATGATGGTCAGGTTCGGGGTCATCGCGCAGCTGGCGTCCGGCAGCGGGTTGGCGTTCAGCCCCGATCCCTCGAGCAGCGTCTTCGCGGCGCTCAGGGGCTGATTGATCAGGTCGGGCACGAGCACCTGCCCGGTGGAGGTGACCACGTCGACCGTCTCGCCGCGGGTGAGCTCGGTGCCGACCGTGGGATGCACCCCGAGCACCCAGCCCGCGGGCTGGGACGGGTCGTCCTGCGTGGTCACGGAGCCGATCTCGAGGCCGAGCTCGTTCAGCGCAGCCGTGTACTGCTCGAGCGACATGCGGGTGAAGTCGGGCACCGCGGCGCTCTCGGGCCCCGTCGAGACGAACAGACGCACCGAAGCGCCGGTGGCGACGCGGGCGCCGGCCTCGGGATCGGTGCGGATCACGCGTCCGGCGCCGAATTCCTCGTTCGCGACCTCGACCGGCACCCCGACGAGCCCCAGCTCCGAGAGCGTCTCGAGCGCCGCGTCCCGGTCGACGTCGACGAGCTCGGGGACCTCACGACTGGTGTCGGGCGCGAAGCTCTTGGGCGCGAGGGTCACCAGCCAGAACACGACGGCCACCACCACGGCGATCACGGTCAGGATGGCGGCCCAGATCCACATCACCGGCGGACGGCTCTGCGCGCGCGAGCTGGCGCCCGTCTCGGAGAGCCGCCGGAGCGCGAGCTCGGACTCGGACACGTCCTCCGGGTTCGAGAAGAGCACGGAGGACTGCTCCTCCTCCCGGCCGAGCCTCGGCATCGTGCCCTCGGCGGCCAGCCTGAGGGCCTCGCGGAACTCGGAGGCGCTCTGGAAGCGCCGGGTCCGGTCCTTCGCGAGCGAGTGCAGGATCACCCGGTCCAGCGCGGGCGAGATCTCGGGGTCGCGCTCGCTCGGCGGCTGCGGCCGCTCGCTGACATGCTGATAGGCCACGGCGACGGCGGTCTCGCCGCGGAACGGCACGTCGCCCGTGAGCAGCTCGTAGAGCAGCACCCCCGTCGAGTAGAGGTCGGTGCGGATGTCGACCGTCTCGCCCTTGGCCTGCTCGGGCGAGAAGTAGGCGGCGGTGCCGAGGATCGCGGTCGTCTGCTGCACGGTCGACGAGGTCTCGGAGACCGCACGGGCGATGCCGAAGTCCATCACCTTCACCTGGCCGCTGCGGGTGATCATGATGTTCGCGGGCTTGATGTCGCGATGCACGATGCCGGCGCGGTGCGAGTACTCGAGCGCCCCGAGCACGGCGTCGACCACGCGGCAGGCCTCCGCCTGCGACAGCCGGCCCTCGTCGGCGAGCTCGCGCAGGTTCTTGCCGTCGACGAACTCCATGACGATGAACGGGAGCCGCTGCGGGCCCTCGCCGGTCTGGATCAGGTCGTCGCCGGCGTCGAGCACGCGCACGATGCCGGGGTGCGCGAGGCGCGAGGCGGCCTGCGCCTCCTGCCGGAAGCGCGTGCGGAACTGCTCGTCGCTCGCCAGGTTCGCCCGCATCACCTTGATGGCCACCTGGCGACCGAGCTTGACGTCGGTGCCGCGGTACACGGTGGACATGCCGCCCTGACCGAGGTACTCGCTGATGGCATAGCGCCCCGCGAGGGTGCGCTGCGCGCCGGCGGTCTCGGACATGGCCCCCTCTTTCGTCGGAGTCGTTCTAGTTAGTCTATGGGCGCGCGGTGGCGGATCCGTGCGCCCGGTCGCGGCTAATCGTCGTTGCCGCCGCCCCCGCCGGGCGCCGTCACGGTGATCACCGCCTGCGGCGAGGCGGGCGAGACGCGCTCGACCCCGCTGCCCTGGCAGGTCACGGTGTAGCTCACGGTGATCGTGGCGTCCGGATCGCCCGGCTGCAGCGTCGGCGCCTGCATGTTCGCGGTGGAGCCCGAGACGCTCGCGAGGGCGCTGGCCGGGTCGGCGGTCACGGTGTAGCCGGCCAGCGTGAGGCCGGTGGGGCAGACGTTGGTGGCGAGGCCGAGCACGAAGGGCGAGCCCGAGCTCACGGTCGTCGTGCCCGAGGGCGCGGCCGGCTCCGCCGCGTCCGGATATGCCGAGGTGAAGGTCAGCACGATCGGCACGTCGAGCTGCACCTTGCTGCCCGAGGGGTTCACATCGGTCACCAGGTTGACCTCGGCGTCGGGACCGGGGTTGCCGGGCTGGGCCGTCACATTCGTGAAGCCAAGGCCCAGCAGATAGCCCTCAGCCTCTTCGACGCTCATGCCGACGACCTTCGACTTGTCGATCTGGGCCGTCGCCGGGGTCGTCGTGGTCGGCTTCGAAGTGGTCGAGGTCGTCGTCTTCGAGGTCGTCTCGGTGGGCTTGTCGTCGCCCCCGCCGCTCGACAGCAGCGCCCACAGGGTGCCGCCGCCGATGACGAGCAGCAGGACGATCAGCGTGATGAGCGGCCAGGTCCAGGGGCTGCGCTTCTTCTTCCCCTCCTCGGGCGGCTCCTCGCCCGCGGCCGCGGTCCCGGTCGCGAGGCCCGCGGCTCCCGCGGCGGCGGCCCCGGGCAGCACGGTCGTCTGCGGCAGGGCCGCGGTGGGCGCGTCGTCGCCTCCGTTGCGGGTCATCGCGACCGTCGCCTCGGGGACCACCGGGGCCGGCGCGATCTGCGGCACGTAGCTCGCGGCGAGCTGCACGTCGCCGCGGTGCAGCGCGGTGGCGGCCTGGGCCAGCTTGGCCGCGCTCCGCGGGCGATCCTCCGGAGCCTTCGCGAGGCACGCGAAGACGAGCCGCCGCACGGGACCGGGCACGTCGCTCGGCAGGTCCGGCGGGGTGTCGTTGATCTGCGCCATGGCGATCGCGACCTGCGAGTCCCCGGTGAAGGGGCGGCGCCCCGCGAGGCACTCGTAGGCGACGACACCGAGCGAGTAGATGTCGGTGGCCGAGGTCGCGGTGTGGCCGCTCGCCTGCTCGGGCGCCAGGTACTGGACGGTGCCCATCACCTGGCCGGTCGCGGTCAGCGGCACCTGGTCGGCGATGCGGGCGATGCCGAAGTCGGTGATCTTGACGCGGCCCTCGGGCGTAATGAGCAGGTTGCCCGGCTTGATGTCGCGGTGCACGAGGCCGGCGTCGTGCGCGGCCTGCAGCGCGGTCGCGGTCTGGGCGACGATGCCGAGCACCCGGTCGGCGGGCAGGCGCCCCTCGCGCTCGATGATCGACGAGAGCGGCTCGCCGGGCACGAGCTCCATGACGATGTACGCCGATCCCTGCTCCTCGCCGTAGTCGAAGACGTTGGCGATGCCCTCGTGGTTGACGAGCGCGGCGTGGCGGGCCTCGGCGCGGAAGCGCTCGAGGAATCCCGGGTCCCCCATGTACTCGTCCTTGAGGATCTTGATCGCGACGGTGCGCCCGATGATGCTGTCGGTCGCCTTCCAGACCTCCCCCATGCCGCCGACGGCGATCCGGGAGCTCAGCTCGTAGCGACCGCCGAAGGTGATTCCTGCCGCTGGCCTCATTGGTTCAACACCGCTTCCATCATTAGTTTTCCGACTCGGGTGGGGAGTTCGTACGAGCTCCCCTGATACTCGTAGGCTTCGCCGCCGCCGTTCGCGATGACCACCGCGACGGCGACCTGGGGGTTGTCCACCGGCGCGAAACCGGTGTACCAGAGTGTGAAGGGGCGCAGGGCGCCGCTCGCGTCCATACCATTCTCGGCGGTCCCGGTCTTTCCCGCGACGCGCACGCCGGGAATCGACGCGAGGTAGCCGGTCCCGGCGGGGTCGGAGACCACCTGCTCCATCATGGAGGTGAGGCTCGCGGCCGTCGCGCTCGAGATCGGGCGCGAGAACTCCTCGTCCTCGTACTCCCGCTCGGTGCGCAGATCCGGGGTGATCACCCGGTCCACGAGCCGCGGCGTCATCACGACGCCGTCGTTCGCGATGCCGGCGGAGACCATCGCCATCTGCAGCGGCGTGGCGCGGACGTCGAGCTGCCCGATCGACGAGAGCGCGACCTGCGCCTGGTCCTGCGGGATCGGAGCCGTGCTCGGGGTCACGATGAGCGGGATCTCGATCTCCTGCTCGAAGCCGAAGGCGCGGGCCATGTCGGGCACCGCGTCGCGGTCCATGCTCATGCCGAGCTCGGCGAAGGGGATGTTGCACGAGAGGATGAGCGCCTGCGTGAGGCTCACGGTCTCGCCGCCGCCGCAGGTGGTGCGCGAGGCGTTCTGCATGACCGCGGTCGACTGCGGCAGCTGCAGGGTCGCCGGATTGGCGTACTCGCTCTCGGGCGTCGCGGTGCCGCTTTCCAGCGCCGCCGCCGCGACGAGCAGCTTGTAGGTCGACCCGGGGTGGTAGAGGTCGCCCGCGATGGCGCGGTTGACGAGGGGCTGCGCCGGATCCGCCTCGAGCGCCCGGTAGTTGGCGATGATCTCGGCGTCGTCGTTCGAGGAGAGGAGCGCAGGGTCGAAGCCGGGGGTCGACACGAGCGCGAGCACCCGGCCCGTGGCCGGCTCGATCGCGACGGCGGCGCCCTCGAAGCCCGCCATGGCCTCGGCCGCGGCCTGCTGCAGCACCGGGTCGATGGTGGTCTCGATCGAGCTGCCCTGCGGCGCCTCGCCCGTGAGCGTGCGCGCGATGCGGCTGAAGAACTGCGTGTTGGCGAGGCCCGAGAGATCCTGGTTCATGACGGACTCGAGCTCGGTCATGCCCTGCTGGCGGGAGTAGTAGCCGGTGACGGCCGAGTAGAGCGCGCCCGCGGGGTACTGCCGCGTGAAGCGGTACTCGTCGGCGGTGGGGGTCGAGTAGGCGACCGGATCGCCGCCGACGAGGATCGAGCCGCGCTCGATCCGGTAGCTGTTCTTGGCCGTGCGCTGGTTGTACTCGTTCGCGCGCAGCTCGTCGGCGCTCACGAACTGGATCATGGTCACGGCGAAGAACAGCACGAGGAACATGCCGAACACCGTGCGGGTCAGAGCCTTCAGCTGCCGGTTCACGAGCGGATCACCAGCTTCGGCCGGTTGCGCACCGAGTTGGACAGGCGCATGAGCAGGGCGACGATGATCCAGTTGGAGACGAGGGAGGATCCGCCGGCGGCGAGGAACGGCATGGTGAGCCCGGTGAGCGGGATCACCCGGGTGATCCCGCCCGCGACGATGAACACCTGCAGCGCGATCGCGAAGCCGAGGCCCGCGGCCAGGAGCTTCCCGAAGTCGTCCTGGCCCGCGAAGCCGATCCGCATCGCCCTGCCGACGAGGATCAGGTAGGCGGCGAGGATCACGAAGAGGCCGATGAGCCCCAGCTCCTCGCCGAGGCTCGCGAAGATGTAGTCGCTCTCGGCGTGCGGCGTGTCGCCGGGGAAGCCCTGCCCCAGGCCCGTGCCGGTCATGCCGCCGTTGGCCATGCCGAAGAGCCCCTGCACCAGCTGGTAGCTCGCGCCCATCGGATCGGCGAAGGGATCGAGCCAGTTGGCGAAGCGGCGGCCCACGTAGTCGAGGGTCTGGCTCGCGACGATGCCGCCGACGAGGAAGAGGCCGACGCCGAGCACGATCCAGCCCGCCCGGCCGGTCGCGAGGTAGAGCATCGACAGGAAGAGCCCGAAGTAGAGCAGGGACGTGCCGAGGTCGCGCTGGAACACGAGCACGGCCATCGCGATCAGCCAGAAGGCGATGAGCGGTCCCAGGTCGCGACCGCGCGGGAAGCGGATCCCGAGCACCTTGCGGCCCACCATCGACAGGGCGTCGCGGTTCCGCACGAGATAGCCCGCGAAGAAGATCGCGAGCAGCACCTTGGCGACCTCGCCCGGCTGGAAGGAGAACTCGCCGATCCTGATCCACACGCGCGCGTTGTTGATCTCCTGGCCGACGAACGGCAGCATCGGCAGGAGCAGCAGGATCAGCGCGCCGAGGCCCGTGAGATAGGTGTAGCGGAAGAGCACCAGGTGGTTGCGGATCACCGTGATCACGAGGATCGCCACCGCGACGGCGACGACCGACCACACGAGCTGCCGCACCGAGGCGGCCTCCCAGCCCGCGAGGCCCTGGGAGAGGTCGATCCGGTAGATCATGGCGATGCCGATGCAGTTGAGCAGCGTCGTGATCGGGAGGATGAGCGGGTCGGCGTCCGGCGCGGTGAACCGCACGGCCACGTGCAGCCCGAGGATGGCGACGACGAAGGCGACGCCGGCGGGGAGCAGCGTCGTGGTGATCGTCTCCTGCACGGTGAGGTCGATGATGACGATCGCGGCCGCGCCGATCGCGATCGCGAACAGCAGCAGGGCGAGCTCGATGCCGCGCAGCAGGCGGGGGGCGCGGATCGCCGTGATGCGCTGCAGCACGGTCTCGCTGGTGCGGGCCTTCTCGTAGGCGACGGGCTCGGTCACGGCTGCTCCCCGAGCCGCTTCACGATGTCGAGCGCCTGCTCGAGGGAGTCGGCGCTCAGGTTGCGCTCGATCTGGCGCTGCTCGAGGCCGTCGAGGGACTTCAGCGGGATCCCCGTGTCCTCGGCGACCGAGTGCAGCGTGAGCGAGCCGATGCCCTGGGGCACGCCGCGGTAGATGATGACCGTCTCGCCGTCGGTGCCGACGAAGTAGCGGGTCTGCGTCCACTGGTAGCCGAGGGCGAGCACGCCGACGAGCGCGGCGATGATCGCCAGCAGGCCGAGCGCCCAGAGGAGGCGCCGGCGGCGGTTGCGCCGCTTGGTCTCCGCGATGAGCTCGTTCAGGTACTCGTCGACGCGGGGCTCGAAGTGGCTCTCGGCCACCGGCTGCGCGCGCCGGATCGCCCGGCGCCGCGTGAGCAGGCGGGTGCGCTCGGTGCTCGTGATCTCGTCGCCGGCCGCCTCGGTGGTCGCGGATCCCGCGAAGCGCCGTCCGGGCAGCTCGCCCGGGGCGAGCGGCTCCGGGACGGTCTCGACGAGCACGACCGTGACGTTGTCGGGCGCGCCGTGGGCGAGGCTCTTGTCGATCAGCCCGTCGACCGCTCCCTGCAGCGAGTCGCGGCGCAGCAGGATCTTCTCGATGTCGGAGTCCTCGACGTAGCCGCAGAGGCCGTCGCTGCAGAGCAGCCAGACGTCTCCCGGCCGGGTGTCGAGCACCATCGTGTCGATCTCGGGCGAGCTGTCGACGTCGCCGAGCACGCGCATGAGCACCGAGCGGCGGGGGTGGGTCTTCGCCTCCTCCTCGGTGATGCGGCCGCTGTCGACGAGGCGCTGCACGAAGGTGTGGTCCTTCGTGATCTGCCGCAGGCTCCCGTCGCGCAGCAGGTAGAGGCGCGAATCGCCGATGTGGGCGACCGCGAGCCGGTCCTCGACCGTCATGAAGCCGGTGAAGGTCGTGCCCATGCCCGAGAGCTCCGGTCGCTCGCCGACCGTGGCGCGCAGCATCTTGTTGGTGCGCAGCAGGGACTCGCGCAGATCCCTCGCCGCGGGCCCCGGGTCGTGCGGCGGGGCGGTCAGCGGATCCACCGTGATGGGAGTGGTGGGCGCCGCGCCGTCCCGCGTCTCGCCGCGCTGGGACTCCGCCTCGAGGCCCGCCTGGAATCCCGGGTCGAGGCGGGACATGGCCTTCGCCGTGAGCGCCGAGGCGACGTCGCCGCCCGCGTGGCCGCCCATGCCGTCGGCTACGAGGAACAGCCGGTTGCCCGCGAATCCCGAGTCCTGGTTGTTCGAACGCACCATGCCGACGTGGCTGCCGATGGCGCTCGCGTAGCCGACCCTCACGCTCAGGGCCTCAGCTCGAAGGTGGTCGTGCCGATCGTGATCGGGGTGAAGACCGGCACCTGCACCGTGCCGCTGATGCGGGCGCCGGCGAGACGGGTGCCGTTCGTGGAGTCGAGATCGGTGAGCATCCAGTGCTCGCCGTCGCGGCTGAGCCGCGCGTGGTAGGTGGAGGTGAACTCGTCGACGATGACGAGGGAGGAGTCGCTCGAGCGTCCGATCGTGACGAAGTCGTCGTCGAGCGGGAGCGAGGTGCCGGCCGCGACCCCGGAGGTGATGACGAGGTTGCGCGCCGGGCCCGCGCCGCCGGCGCTCGGCAGGGCGCCTCCGCTCGGGGTGACGACCGGCGCGGGCGCGGGCCCGGCGCGGCCTCCGACGGGCTTGCCGACCTCGGCTCCGGATCCGCCCCCGGCCGGCAGGCGCCGCACCGGGGCGCCGAACAGGTCGCTGCGCAGCGCGTAGACGATGGCGAAGATGAAGAGCCAGAGCAGCAGCAGGAAGCCGATGCGCATGATCAGCAGGGTGAGTTCGCTCACAGGCCTCTCCAGAAGTCCTGCTCGATGCCGGGTGCGTCGGCGTCCGCGGCCGGCCTGGCGGCCGGGCGGGCCGCGGGGGGCTGGACGGGGGGCGTCGCGCGGGGCGGGGCGGACCGGGGAGGCGGGGTCTGGGCCTGCGCCTGTGTCTGCGCGGGCCGGGCCTGGGCGGAGCGGGGCTGCGCGGTGCGCGCGGGCACCAGCTGGAAGCTCAGCGGCGTCTGCCCGATCGTGATGACGGTGCCCGGGCTGAGGGCCGCCTCGCGGAAGCGCTGGCCGTTGATCTTGGAGCCGTTCGTCGAGCCGAGGTCGCGGGCGATGCCGGCCCGGCCGTCCCAGATGAGCTCCAGGTGCCGGCGCGAGGCCGCGGAGTCGCCGATGCGAATGTCGGCCTCGCCGCCCCGGCCGACGACCGTGGTGCCCTGCCGCAGTGCGTGCTGCACGCCGTCGACCTCGATGACCGGGGCCCAGTCGACCGAGCTCTCGACCTGCGAGGCGTCGATCTCGAGCACGCCGGTCGCGAGCGACTCGTCGGTCCGCAGCTCGACGTCGGCCTCGCCGAGCAGCTGGTAGCCCTGGCGCCGCGCGTGCTTCATGACGACGTCGATGAGCTCGCGCTCGAGGGTGCCGCCCATGCGGGCCAGGCGCGAGGCGTCGCTGCCGGAGAGGCGCACGACGAAGCGGTTGGGGGCGAGCACGCGGTCGCGATCCACGATCACCGAGCCGATGTCGAGCTCGCGCTTGAGCCCCGAGGCGATCTCGACCGGCTGCACGCCCGAGCGGAAGGTGCGGGCGAAAGCGCCGTTGACGGCGCGCTCGAGCCCACGTTCGACGCTGTCGAGTATGCCCATGGCTCCGCCCTCCTTCTCAGCACATGCTACCCGCAGGGCCCCGGAGTGACGCTGAGATGCGGCGGATCGGCCGCTCTCCGAGGCGCGAGTGCGCCCGCCGCCGCGCTCCTCTGCCTTCCGCGCAGAGGGCGCCCCGAACATCACATTTCGGTAACGCATGAAACCCCCGTCCAGGGCCGGGATGCCGAAGGCCCGGCGTCGGTTCCGGGTGTGCGCCGACTGGCGGGCACCTCTCTTCGCCCGTTAGCGTCGATGAGCATCCGCAGTCGACGAGGCAGCCGGGAGGCCGCCGGATTGGGTTCATCTCATGACCAGGAAGCTCCCCGAAGGAGCCGACCGACCAGAGACCGGAACTCCTGCCGACGGGGCGGCGCCGACGCGTCCCGGCGATCGCGTGAAGAGCGCGATCAAGCGGGCGGCGGCCTCGCCCGGGACCCCGCATCCCGGGCTCATCCCGGGCATCGGAGTGGAGCAGACCGGCGTCACCTTCCCGACGAACAAGGTCGTGCTCGCCGGTGCGGTCGCCGTGACCCTCGCCGTGATCGTGTGGGCCTTCGCCGCGCCGGAGAGCCTCGCCGCGGCGGGAGCCGCGTCGCTGAACTGGGTGACGACGAACTTCGGCTGGCTGTTCGGCGCGCTCGCCATCGCCATCGCGCTGTTCATGCTGGTCGTCGGCTACGGCCGCACGGGCGGCATCCGGCTGGGAGCTGACGACGAGCAGCCCGAGTTCTCGACCATGTCGTGGATCTCCATGCTCTTCGCCGCCGGCCTCGGCATCGGGCTCCTCTTCTACGGCCCGCTCGAGCCGCTGACCTACTTCCTCGATCCTGCCCCGAGCCAGAGCGTCGAGGGCGGCACGAACGAGGCGATCCTGCCCGCGATGGCGCAGACGATCCTGCACTGGGGCCCCATCGCCTGGGCGTTCTACGCGCTCGTCGGCGGTGCGATCGCCTACAGCGCCTACCGCCGCGGTCGGCCGCCGCTCATCTCGGCGCTCTTCGAGCCGGTCTTCCCCGGATCCTCGCACCGCGTGCTCGGGCGCATCATCGACTTCTTCGCGATCATCGTGACGCTCTTCGGCACGGCGGTGTCGCTCGGCATCGGCGCGCTGCAGATCCAGAGCGGCTTCGTGTTCGTCACCGGCATCGGCCCGCTCGGCAACATGTTCCTCATCGGCGCGATCTCGCTGCTCACCGCGCTCTTCATCGCCTCCGCCGTCTCCGGGGTCAAGCGCGGGATACGCATGCTCTCGAACGTCAACATGTTCCTGACGGGCGCCCTCGGGCTCTTCGTGCTCATCGCCGGCCCGACGATCTTCATCCTCAACTTCATGCCCACCTCGCTCGTCGAGTTCGTGACGGACCTCGGGGCCATGCTCGCCCTCAACGCGAACGAGGGCGAGGAGGCCGTGACCTTCCTCGGCGCCTGGACCACCTACTACTGGGCCTGGTGGGTGTCGTGGACCCCCTTCGTCGGCATGTTCATCGCGAAGATCTCGCGAGGCCGCACCCTGCGCGAGTTCGTGACGACCGTCGTGCTCGTGCCCTCCGCGATCGTCATCGCCTGGTTCGTCACCTACGGCAGCACCGCCATATTCCTGACGCTGAACGGGGAGGATCTGCAGAGCGGCGGCACGAGCGAGGAGGTGCTGTTCCAGCTGCTCGCTCGGCTGCCGCTCGGCTTCATCACCTCGATCGTCGCGATGGTCGCGGTCGTGATCTTCTTCGTCACCGCCGCCGACTCCGCGTCGATCGTGATGTCGTCGATGTCGCAGGGCGGGCGGCCCGAGCCGTCGCGCTGGGTCACGATCCTGTGGGGCCTGCTGCTCGGCCTCATCGCGATCGCGCTGCTGCTCGCCGGAGGCAAGTCGACGCTCTCGGGCCTGCAATCGCTCATGGTGGTCTCGGCGCTGCCCTTCGCCTTCGTCGTGATCGGGATCATGATCTCGTGGGCGAAGGATCTGCGCACCGACCCCTTCACCATCCGCCGCAAGTACGCGCGGGCCGCCATCGCCCAGGGCGTGCGCCGCGGCATCGACGAGTACGGGGACGACTTCGTCTTCGACGTGAGCGAGGTCCCCTCCGACGAGGGCGCGGGCGCCGGCTTCGACAGCGACGACCCCGCGCTCACCGACTGGTACGTCGAGGCGACGACGGGGCCGATCGACACCGTCACCGCCGAGGACGTGCGCCGCACCCTCGAGCCGGGGCGCATCCAGCCGAGGGGCGAGAACGTACCGGAGCACGCGGCGTCCGGAGACGCCTCGCTCACCGTGGGCGAGAGGCAGCACCCCCGGCAGGACCGGAAGCCGCAGAGGGATCGGGAGGAGCCGGGCGAGTAGCACAGGGGACCGGGCCCTTACGATCTCGCCGGCCGCGCCGGGGCATCCGGGGATCCGGGGACCTTCCGGACCGCTCCGATCCCAGCGCGATCACCGCCCGCCGGGTATGCTCGCTGAAGGCCGCGGCACGCGGCCTTCGGGTGACGGTTCGGAGGTGGCCGCGGTGGGTGCATCGCGCACGCTCGCCCTCTGGGGATTCCTGTTCGCGGTGGCCTCGGCCGCGAGCTTCGCCCTCTCCGGCATCTTCGCGAGCGCCCTGCTCTCCGCGGGCTGGTCGGCGGGGGCGGCCGCCACCGCGCGGATCGTGCTCGCCGCCCTGATCCTCGCCGCGCCGACGGCGATCGCGCTGCGCGGCCGCTGGCACCTCGTTCGCGCAGCCTGGCGACCGATCCTGCTCTTCGGGCTGCTGGCGGTCGTGGGCGCGCAGCTCGCCTTCTTCCTCGCCGTCCAGTTCATCCTGCCGAGCCTCGCGCTGCTCATCGAGTTCACCGGTCCGGTGCTGCTGATGCTCTGGACCTGGCTGCGCACGCGGGTGGCGCCCTCCGTGGTCACGCTGCTCGGGGCGGCGCTGGCGCTGCTCGGGCTGGCCGTGATCTCGGGTGTGGTCACGGGCGACGGCCTGCACCCGCTCGGCATCGCCTTCGCGCTCGTGGCCGCGATCGGCGTCGCCGCCTACTACGCGACGGGAGCGATGGGCGACCACGGCATCCCGCCGCTGCCGTTCGTGGGTCTCGGGCTCGCGGTCGGGGCGGTCGTGCTGATCCTGGTCAGCGCGACCGGGATGCTGCCGTTCGTGATTACGGACGCCCCGGCGGTCGTCGCCGGCGTCGTGGCCTCGCCGTGGCTGCTCGTGACGGGCATGGTGCTGATATCGACCGTCCTGTCCTACGTTCTGGGCGTCGCCGCCTCGCGGCGTCTCGGGGCGACGGTCGCGAGCTTCACCGGTTACTCCGAGCCGCTGTTCGGAGTCCTCTGGACCGCCGTCCTGCTGTCGGTGCTCCCGACCCCGCTGCAGTGGCTCGGCGCCGCCCTCATCGTGGCGGGCGTCGTGACTGTGAAGGCCGGCGAGCTACTGCGAGCGAGACGGCGGATCGCGGCCCGCTGAGCGACCGCGCCGGCCTACGGAGGCGGTGGAGGCTCAGATCTCTTCCGCTCCCCTGTCCTCCTCGGAGTCGTCCAGCGGCACCTCGATCCGCTGATCGAGCCAGTCGCCCTCGCTCGCCGACTGGGTCGGCGGCTCGGGCCGTTCGGGCAGTCCGCCCTCCTCGGGCTCCACGGCAAGGCTCTGGTCGAGGCGGTCGACCTCGGGGATCTCGGCGTCGATATCGGTGTCGCGGTTCATCGTCTCCGTTCCTTCCGTTCGGCCCGCAAGCGGGAGTTCTCGTCCTGCAGGGTCAGCACCATGGCGATGCCGGCGAGGTTGAGCCCGGCGTCGAGCAGCTCGGCGATGCGGCGCAGCCGGGAGACGTCCGCGGAGCTGTAGCGGCGGGTACCGCCCGCGGTGCGACGCGGCGCGACCAGGCCCCGGGCCTCGTAGATGCGCAGGTTCTGCACACCCGTGCCCACGAGCTCGGCCGCGACCGAGATGCTGTAGACGGCGTGCTCCGCATCCGGCGCAGCCCCGCCGTGCCCGCGGCCGTCGATCGGCTCCGCGCGGTCCCGCTCCGCCATGTGCGCCCCTTGCCGTGTTCTCTCGATCGTGCTATAAAAAATCTATAGCGTTGAATATATATCATGCAACGCGATCCGCAATCGTCCACGCTGAGGAAGGAGAACCACCATGCTGATGCGCACCACCGATCCGTTCCGCGAATTCGACCGCCTGACCCGACAGCTGCTGACGGGCGACGGCACCCCTGCTCACCCGGGCGTCATGCCGATGGACGCCTGGCGCGACGGCGACACCTTCCACGTCGAGTTCGACCTCCCGGGTGTGCAGCCCGACTCGATCGACCTCGACGTCGAGCGCAACGTCGTCACCGTGAAGGCGGAGCGTCCGGCGCTCGCGGGCGTCGGGGAGCAGCTCGCGGCGGAGCGTCCTCGCGGCGTCTTCAGCCGCCAGCTGGTACTCGGCGACAATCTCGACACCGAGCGGATCACGGCCAGCTACGACTCCGGGGTGCTCTCGCTGCAGATCCCCGTCGCAGAGGCCGCGAAGCCGCGCAAGATCTCGGTCGCGAGCAAGGCCGCCGCCCCGCAGGCGATCGACGCATAGCGGCGGCTCTCTGGCCGGCGCAGAGGCGGGCGTCAGAGCGCGCGGCCGAGCGCCAGTCCGGCGATGGCGAGCACCACGGTGAGGACCAGCATTCCGAGGCTGTTCGCCAGAGCCGGGCCGTAGCGCCGCTCGCGCAGCAGCCGGACCGTGTCGATCGTCGCCGTGCTGAAGGTCGTGTACCCGCCCGTCAGGCCGACGACCATGGAGAAGGCCCAGTCGGGGGCCGACTCCGCGAGGCCCATCATGAAGCCGAGCAGCAGCGATCCGCTCGCGTTGATGACGAAGATGCCCCAGGGGAAGCGCGTGCCGAACCGCTGCGCCACCGCCCCGTCGATGACGAAGCGCAGCGCTGCGCCGATGCCGCCGCCGAGCGCGCCGAGGAGGAAGAGGCCGAGGGTCACTGCGATCCGCCCTCCGCGTGCTCGGCGCCGGTCCCGGCTCCGCTCCCGCGCCCGCCCCAGCCCCGTCGGGTGGCGAGCCACTCGACCGCCCGGACGCCGATGACGGCCACGACGAGGCCGAGCACGAGGGTGCCGAGCGCATAGGCCGCGCCCAGCCAGACGTCGCCCCGCAGCAGCTCGGCGGTGCCCTCCGCGAGCGAGCTGTAGGTGGTGAAGCCGCCGAGCACGCCGGTGCCGGCGAACAGCCGCAGCTCGCGCCTCGCCCGCGTCTCGACGGCGTGCACGCCGATGGCCGTCAGCAGCACGCCGAGCAGGAAGGCGCCGACGAGGTTCGCGATGAGGATCGCCCAGGGGACCCCGCCCGGGGCGGTCGGCAGCGCGAGGGAGAGGCCCGCCCGCGCCGCGGCGCCGATCACGCCGCCGAGGAAGACGTACAGGACGAGCTTCGGCTGCCGATGAGCGGGGATCGCGCTCTTGCGTGCGTTCCCCTCGGCGGTCATGGTGCAGAGCCTACTCCGCGAGCTGCCGGATGCGGACATCCGCGGAAGTGATGGCTATTTGCCGTCCACAGGCACGCCTGTGCTGGAAAATCCCCGGGCTCTCCACAGATTTTGAAGGCCGCGTTTTTCCGCGTGCTGGACGTGACAGTCTTACCGCATATCGGCGACAATGAGGAGATGATCGCAGTGACCGAGCCCCAGGTGTGGACCATCATCGGAGTGATGGTCGCCGCGCTCGCCGCGATCCTGACCATCGTCACGCAGTCGTTCAACCGGACGATGAACGCGAGATTCGAGGCGGTGAGCACGAAGCTGGATGCGAAGTTCGAGGCCATGGACGCGCGGCTCGATGGTCTGCGCACTGAGATGGTGCTCCGCTTCGAGCAGGTCGACGATCGCTTCGCACAGGTCGACGAGCGCTTCGCGCAGGTCGACCGTCGACTCGAGCGGCTGGAGACCCGCGTCGGCGACCTCGATCGTGACATGCAGAGCGTCGTGAAGCGCGTATTCCCGCCGGAGTAGGTGGAGCAGGTACGGAACTCGAAAGCCGCGCCTTCTCGTTCAGTGGCCTCGGTCGATCCACTCCTGGAGATGCGGCGCCTCCGTACCGATCGTCGTCGTGCCGCCATGACCGGTGTGCACGACGGTCTCCGCCGGCAGCGTCAGCAGCGTCTCGCGGATCGAGTCGATGATCGTCTCGAAACTGCTGTACGAACGGCCCGTCGCCCCCGGCCCGCCCTGGAAGAGGGTGTCGCCCGTGAAGACCGCATTCAGCGCCGGCGCGACGAAGCACACCGAGCCGGGCGAGTGCCCCGGCGTGTGCTTCGCCGTCAGCTCGACGCCCGCGACGATGTGCACATCGCCATCGGCGATCTGCGCATCGGGCGCCTCGTCGTAGACCGCGTCCCACAGCATCCGGTCGGCCGGATGCAGATAGAGCGGGGCGCCCAGCAGATCGGCGGTCTCGCGCGCCGCCCGGATGTGATCGTCGTGCCCGTGGGTGAGCAGGATCGCGCGCGTCGTGCGTCCCCCGACGGCCGCCGCAACCGCCGCCGGATCGTGCGCCGGGTCGATCACGATGACCTCGGAGTCGTCGCCGACGATCCAGACGTTGTTGTCGACCTCCCAGGTACCGCCGTCGAGCGAGAAGGTCCCGCTCGTGACGAGGTTCTCGATGCGCGCGGACTGCGTCTGCTCCCCCGTCACAGCACGACCACCGAGCGCAGGATGCCGCCGCCGGCCATCTTCCCGAAGGCCTCCTCGACATCGCCGAGACCGATGCGCTCGGTCACGAAGCCGTCCAGATCGAGCCGCCCCAGCTTGTACTGATCGATGAGCATCTGGAAGTCACGGCTCGGCAGGCAATCGCCGTACCACGACGACTTCAACGATCCGCCGCGTCCGAACACGTCCAGCAGCGGCAGCTCGAGCGTCATCTCCGGGGTCGGCACCCCGACGAGCACCACCCGGCCCGCGAGATCGCGCGCGTAGAAGGCCTGCTTGTAGGTCGCGGGCAGGCCCACCGCGTCGATGACCACGTCGGCGCCGAAACCGCCCGTGAGCGCGCGGATCGCCTCGACCGCGTCCTCGTTCCGCGAGTTCACGGTGTGCGTCGCGCCGAACCGCTTCGCCTGCTCGAGCTTCGCGTCATCGACATCGACCGCGACGATCGTGGTCGCGCCCGCGAGCTGCGCGCCCGCGATGGCCGCCGTGCCGACACCGCCGCAGCCGATGACCGCGACCGACTCGCCGCGCTTCACCTCGCCGGTGTTGATCGCGGCGCCGATACCGGCCATGATGCCGCAGCCGAGCAGGCCCACGGCCGCCGCGTCCGAGTCCTCGTCGATCTTCGTGCACTGGCCGGCGGCCACGAGCGTCTTCTCCGCGAAGGAGCCGATGCCGAGCGCGGGCGAGAGCTCGGTGCCGTCCTCGAGCGTCATCTTCTGCGTCGCGTTGTGCGTCGCGAAGCAGTACTGCGGCTGCCCCTTCGCGCAGGCGCGGCACTGCCCGCAGACCGCGCGCCAGTTCAGGATCACGCGATCCCCGACCGCCACCTCGGTGACGCCCTCGCCGATCGCCGCGACGCGCGCGGTGGACTCGTGGCCCAGCAGGTACGGGAAGTCATCGCCGATGCCGCCCTGCTGGTAGTGGTAGTCGGTGTGGCAGACGCCGCAGCTGAGCACGTCAACGACGACCTCGCCCGGGCCGGGATCGGGCACGATGATCGTCTCGATCGTCGCCGGGGCGTTCTTCTCGCGCACGACCACGCCTTGCACTCGATAGACCATGGGGGCTCCTCACTCTGCTGTCCCGTTGCACCGCTGTCTCGGCCGGTTGCCTCGGCCGGAATGGATGTCGAGCCCCGAAGGAGGCTCCGCACCCAGGCTATTGGATCAGGCGCGCCGGTGGGCGCCTCGAGCGAGCAGCCGTTCGGCGTTGCCGTGCGCTACGAGATCCTTCTCGATCCCGGTCAACCGGGCGGACTCGATGAACGGTGCCGCACCGTCGTTCGGCAGGAAGGGGTAGTCGACTGCGAAGAGGATCCGCTCGATGCCGAGCATCGCGACGCAGTAGTCGAGGTTCGCCTGCGTCCACATGCCGCTCGGGGTGACGAAGACGTTGCGCCGCATCACATCGACGAAGGTCCGCTCGAGCCCGGTGGCTCGCGGGGGCAGGGCCTCGTCGATGCGCTCCATGTAGAACGGGAGCAGCTCGCCCCAGTGGCCGAGAATCACCTGCAGAGCGGGGTGGCGGTCGAAGACCCCCGCGAGATAGAGGTTGAGGAAATGAACGGCAGTCTCCGCGTGCCAGCCCCAGGCCGCTGTCTGCAGACGCGCGGTCACGACGGGGTCGAAGCCGTCGTAGTTCGACGCCGAGGTGGCGAGCGGGGGCGGCGCGGGGTGCAGATACAGCGGCACCCTCAGGGCTGCGAGGCGCTCGAGGATCGGGGAGAAGCGCGAGGCTGAGAGGAACTCGCCCCCCGTGCGGCCGTGCACCAGGGCGCCGACGAAACCGAGCTCTTCGACGCAGCGGGTCAGCTCGGCGACCGCGGCGGCGGGATCCGCGGTCGGCAGCACCGCGAAGGCCGCGAAGCGCTCGGGGTGGCGAGCGACGGCTGCTGCGGCGAGATCGTTGGTACCGCGGGTGAGTCCGGCCGCGACGTCGATCGGCAGGTTCTGCGCGTGCAGCCCCGACAGCACCTGCACCGAGATGCCGTGCGCGTCCATGTCGGCGAGGCGGCCCTCGCCGAGGTCGCGGAGCGTCTCCGGCGCGGGGGCGTAGGGGAGGCCCCTCGAAGGGTGGAAGGCCTCGGCGAAGCCCGGGCTGCGCGCATCGAAGCCGGCGGATCCCGCTGCCGCAGGGTCGAGGAAGTGCTCTTCGAACGCGATGATGCGGCGCCCGCCCACCTCGCTCACGCCCCCGCCCGCCTAGGATCTCGCCGCGGCCAGGGCGAAGTCGAGCTGCGTCCGCTGGTGGAGCGACCGTCGGCTGCGGTGCAGTCGAACGGAGTGGGCATCTTCGTCCTCTCGGTACTGCGGTGAAGCCAGGAGCACCGGCCGCGGAGTGACCCGCCGGACCTCGCCGTCAGGCGGCGAGGAGGCGCCGGGCCTCGGCCGCGACCGCGAGCGCCGCGTCGACGTCGAGGTTCTCGGCGCGGGTGCCGACGATCGCTCCGCCGCGATGCTCGGGGGCGAGGTCGGCGGGGCGCGCGGTGAGCAGGAAGTGGAAGTGCTTGTAGTTCTCGCCGAAGCTCATGAAGTAGGTGCCCACGGCGCCGGTCGCCTGCTGCAGGGCGGCGACGATGCGCTTCGCGACGGGACCGAAGCCGGCGAGCTCCTCGGCGGTCGGCTCGTGCCAGCCCTCGGCGTGGCGGCGCAGGCGCAGCACGAACCAGCCCGGCACCTCGTAGCCCTCGGGCACCTCGCAGGCCCAGGTGTCGTCGCGGTAGACGACGCGCTCGTCGGCCGCGTTCTCGAGATCGCAGGGCATGCAGTCGCTCATGGGGTGCCTCCTCGGGGCCTCGCCCCGGTGGTCGCTCGTGTGCAGGATATATCCTCACCCTATAGCCGGACCGGTCCGGGGGCAAGACGGGCTCAGTGCCGTTCGAGTGCCGCGATCTCGGTGAGGATCTGCGCCTCGTTCGGTTGCAGGTGCTCCCGCAGCGCGCGTTCCATCCCCTCGGCGTCCGGCACGATCGCCGCGTCGCGCAGGACGACGTGCCGCTCGTAGCGCCGAGCCCGTTCCGCCGCGGTGATGTCGGTCGGATCGAAGACCAGATGGGTGTAGCGTTCCGCCGCGGTCCACAGGGTGTGCAGGATGCGGTCGTCCCACGGGTTCGCGGCCGGGTGCACGAGCGCCGCGTGGAAGTCGTAGTGCGCGCGCCAGGCGATCTCGGGGTCGGGATCGCGGCTCAGTTCGAGCAGCTCGTCCAGCTGCGTGATCTCCTCGGGGGTGCGCTTCCCGGCGGAGGCGCCGGCGAGGGGCAGCTCGATGATGTAGCGCAGGCGGTAGATCGCGTGGAAGTCCGCGGTGCTGAGCGGCGCGACGCTCGCGGCGCGCGCCTGGCGCAGGATGATGAGGCCCTGGGTCTCCAGGCGCCGCAGCGCCTCGCGCACGGGGATGTGGCTCACGCCCAGCTGGGCGGCGAGGTCGCGGATCGAGAAGTTGGACCCCGGCGGCAGTGAGCCCCGCAGCACCGCGCGCCGGATCTCCGCCGTCACGAGATCGACCGCCGAGCGGCCGGTTCCCGCGACCGCCTGCACCTGTCGTTCCGACACTGCCATCGTCCTCCGTGTTTCCGTCTGCCGACCATCGTGCCATGCCGCGGGTCCTCGCGGTGGATCGGCGCGGTGGATCGGTACGAAGGACCGGCGCCGCGGATCTTCGCGACGGTTCCGCGCCGCGCACGCGGGGATTCGCGGCTCGGCGCGCTCATCGGTCAGACTGGTAGCCATGGGAGCCATCGTCGGCGCAGCGGCCGCATCGATCCGGGCGAGAGCCCGCTCGTGAGCGCGCTCTCGGGGGGCGACGGGCGGCTGAGCTTCGGCGAGGGCCCGGTGGTGCCGTGGCTCGGCAAGCTGACGCCCAGCGCTGAGGGGCGTCGCATCGTGCCCGCGTCGAGCGGGGCGCAGCGGGCCAGGGCCCTGCGCGCCGCCGGTTCCGACGCCGTGCAGTGGGCCGTCGAGGTCGGGCGGGAGGCCGCCGAGCTCGTCGCCCAGGAGGTTCCCGCGCACGCCGAGACGGGCGTCGCGGAGGTGACCAGGACGGGGACCGAGGCGACGACGCTGCAGCTGCTGCTCGCGCTGTCGGGAGCCGAGATCGACGCCGCCGCGACGCCGGACGCGCTCGCGGGCATTCCGCATTTCGTGCGGCACCGCATGAGCCTCGACGAGCTGCTGCGCGGCATTCAGCTCGGCCACTCGGTCATCGCGGCCGCCTTCCTCGCCGAGTGCGGCAGGCTCGGCGATCCCGATCAGCGCCCCGAGCAGATGCGCACCCTGTCGCAGCGCATGTTCGTGTTCTTCGACGACTTCTCGGCGCGCATGGCCGTCGCCCATCGCGAGGAGGAGCTGCGGTGGTCGCGATCGGATGCGGCGGCGCGGCTGACGCTCGTGAAGGAGCTGCTGCGGCGCGACCACGATCACGTGCCGGCTGAGGCCTCCGCCCGCCTGCGCTACGACCTCTCCCAGCCGCACGTGGCGGCCGTGGTCTGGAGCTCGGCCCGCACGATCGAGGCGGATCAGCAGGAGCTGCACGACACGGCCCTCGGCCTGCTGCAGCAGTCCGGCTGCGATCAGCGCCTCATCCTCTCGGCCGGGGTCGGGGTGGTGTGGGCGTGGGCGAGCCCCAAGGGCGACCCCCGCGAGCTGGTGGATCGGCTGGCCGTCATGCCCCTGCCGCCCAACACGCACGTCGCGCTCGGCGGGGCGGGTCGCGGTCTCGCAGGCTTCCGCGAGTCGCACGAGGACGCCCAGGCGGTGTTCCAGCTGCGGTCGGTGCTGCCCCAGGCGCCGGAGGAGGTGACGCCGTACTCGGAGGTCGATCTGCTGTCGTTGCTGCTCGCGGACCGCGAGCGGGGGCTGCGCTTCGCCCGCACCGAGCTGGGGGCCCTGGCCGGGCCCGAACCCGCGACGGCCGAGCTGCGCCGCACGCTCGCCGTGTATCTCGACGAGCAGGGGAGCCCCCACGCGGCGGGCGCCCGGCTCATCGTGTCGCGCAACACGGTGAGCTACCGGGTGCGTCGAGCCGAGGAGCTGCTCGGCCGCCCGATCGGCGAGCGCCGCCTGCAGCTGCAGGCGGCGCTCGCGATCCTCGCGGAGTGCGAGGACTGAGCTATTCGTGCGTGCAGCTCAAGTCTTCGGGTGACGTAGTGCAGAATGCACAAGCCGGGCAATTGATTGTGCTGATCGCCCAGCATACGTATGCTGTTTGTGCTGACAGCACTAGCGAGGCCCGTGTCTCCGGGCTACATTGACTCTCGTCAGACCACGACATCGACTCGAAGGAGAGCATCAATGCCCGAGAACCAGTCCACCGGCTTCCCGGCCAACCCGCCGCGCCTGCATCACACGACGTTCACCACGCTCCGCATGAAGGAGATGGTCGAGTGGTACGGTCTCGTCTGCGGCCTCCGCCCCCTCTTCCAGAGCGACGAGGCCTCGTGGCTCACGAACGACGAGGCGAACCACCGCATCGCGCTGCTGTCGCCCCCCGGCCTGAAGCACCCGACCGACAAGGGCCATGAGACCGGCATCCACCACACCGCGTTCGAGTTCGACTCGTTCGACATGTGGGTCAACAACTACATCCGCCTGCGCAACCACGGCATCCTGCCGTTCCTCACGCTCGACCACGGCCTCACCATGTCGATCTACTACCAGGACCCGGACGGCAACGGCGTCGAGATCCAGGTCGACGGCTTCGGCGACTGGGCGGCCTCGAGCGAGTGGATCGCCAACGATCCCGACTTCGCGGCGAACCCGATCGGCACCTACTTCGATCCCGAGAAGATCGTGGAGGCGCGCGAGGCCGGTCTGTCGTTCCAGGAGATCCACGCGAACGCGCGCAAGGGCGACTACCTGCCCGCGGTGATCCCCGAGGACATCTTCCTGCCCGAGGTCTGGTAAACCCGACTGATGGAAGTGGGCTCGCGCCCCTGAGCGGGTCGGCCGTACATTGAGCTTTGGCGAAATGTGCGGCCGATCCGCTTTTCCGTCGTCTGTACCCGATCCCCCGTCTCCGAGGAGGCCCGCATGCCCGATCCGCAGCCGCTCCCGCTCGAGGCGCCGGTCGTCGTCGTGGGCGGAGGCCCGGTCGGGCTCACCACCGCGCTCGAGCTCGCCCATCACGGCATCGCGTCGCTGCTCGTCGAGCCGCGGGAGGCCGTCGAGCACTCGCGGCCCCGCGCGAAGACCACCTCCACGCGCACCATGGAGCTCTTCCGCCGCACCGGCGCCGCGGCCGAGATCCGCAGGCGGGCGCAGCTGCCGATCGACTGGTCGCAGGACATCCGCTTCTGCACCACCCCCGGCGGCATGGAGATCACGCGTTTCACGAAGGTGCTCGGGCTCGATCTGGAGAACTCGCAGCTCACCTCCGAGGCGGCGCAGCAGATCGCGCAGCCGGTCGTGGAGGAGGCGCTGCGCGCGCTGGCGGATCGCCACCCGCTCGTGACGGCCCGCTTCGGCGCGCGCGCCACCGCCGTCGACCTCTCCGCCGATCCCGCCGGCGGGCGGCCCCGGGTGACGATCGAGGACGCCGATGGCACGGTCTCCGTCGTGATCGCCGACTACGTGATCGGGGCCGACGGCTCGCGCAGCGTCGTGCGCGACGCGCTCGGCGCGCGCTACGAGGGCGCCGCGGGCGGACGGCCGAACGTCAACGTCACCTTCCGCTCGCGCGAGCTCGCGGGGCTCGTGCCGCCGGCGCTGCACCACTGGGTGCTCAATCCGGAGGCGCCCGGCGTGGTCGGCCCCCTCGACCTCGAGGGCACGTGGTGGGCGATCGCCACCGGCGTCGAGTCGGTCGCCGATGACGCCGAGGCCGCCGCGGTGGTGCGCCGCCTGGTCGACGCCGACATCGACGTCGAGGTGCTCGCCACCGACCCGTGGCAGGCCCGCCTGCTGCTCGCCGACTCCTACGGCTCCGGCCGCGCCTATCTCGTCGGGGACGCGGCCCACCAGAACCCGCCGTGGGGCGGCCACGGCTTCAACACCGGGGTCGGGGACGCGGTCAACCTGGCCTGGAAGCTCGCCGCCGTGCTGAACGGCTGGGCGCCCGAGCAGCTGCTCGCGAGCTACGAGGCCGAGCGGAAGCCGATCGAGCAGCAGACCATCGACCTCGCGGCGAACAACATGCGCAGCCTCTCGATCGACCTCGCCTCGCCGTGGCTCATGGTCGAGGGCCCCGAGGGCGACGCCGCCCGCGCCGCGGCGGCCGAGACGATCCGGGCGACGAAGGCCGACGAGTTCTACGCGAACGGGCTCGTGCTCGGCTACGGCTACGGCCCCGATGCCGCGGCGCAGGCCCCGAGCACGCGCGAGTACGTGCCGATCGCGGCGCCGGGCAACCGCCTTCCCCACAGCCGCAACGCCGCGGGGGAGTCGCTCTTCGACCTGCTCGGACCGGAGTTCACGCTGTTGAGCGCGGGTGCCGGTGCCGGGGCGGCGCGCGGCGGTGCCGAGAAGTGGCTCGCGGCCGAGCGGGCGTGCCGCTCGTCGCCGTCGATCCCGCGGCGCACGGCTTCCCGCCCGTCGCGGGGGAGGCGGCGGTGCTCGTGCGCCCCGATCAGCACATCGCGTGGCTGGGGGAGCCCGGGTCCGACGCGGGCGCGATCCTGGAGCGAGTGACCGCACGCGGGCTGGTTTAGGGCCGGGACCCTCCGGCCCCCGAGTCGGGGACGGCTACGTCCGCTTCAGCCACGGGATGACGTGCGTATCCGTCCCCGACCTCGGTTCGATACCGGGCCGCGACTCGGCTCAGCCCTGATCGTAGGCGTAGCCGGCGCCGTCGGCGTGGTCGTCACCGCCGATGTGGCCGTCGGCGTGGCCGTGGCCGTGGCCGTCGCTCGCGCAGCACGATCCGCCGCCCTTCGCGGGCGATCGCGGGGCGTCGAGCGAGGGGTTGCGGTCGAAGAAGCCGAAGGGCTTCAGCGTGAACGCGACCTTGTCGACCGGCATCACGGGCCAGTCCTCGGCGCGGGTGATGTGGTGGATGCCGAAGACGTACCAGAGCACCACGTCGGTGTCGACGAGGCTCTCGTCGTCGGCGATCCAGGCGCTCATGCCGTTCCCCAGGTCGTCGGCCGACTGCGTCGGGTAGTCGCCGGCCGGCCACATCTCGGTGTCGTGGTGCCGCGTCACCCACAGCGTGTTGCCGATCACCGGGTTGCGCTTCAGGATGGGCGACGACTCGTCGAACATGGCCGGGAAGTGCCCCGTGGGCGCCAGCTTGTAGGCCGTCGGGTTGCCCCAGGCGTTGAGGCGGTTCGGATTCTGCACCTTCCACCCGCGCTGGGTCTGCCAGTCGTAGCTGCGCCCGGCGTCCTTCTCCGAGGCGATGACGGTCGCGCGGGTGTGCAGGTCGAGGCCCAGCGGATTGCTCTCGTCGATGGGGGCCGCGAAGGACTCGGTCTCGACGACCGTGTTGGCGCCGCCGTCGACGTCGAGGTCGAGGCGGGCCACCAGGAAGTGCTGGTGGTAGGGGGCGTACGTGCGCCGGTCGATCACAGTGCCCGTCGGGAAGCCCGGGGTGTGGTCCTCCATCGGGGTGGTGACCATGATGCCGGTCGCGCGGATCTCGCACTCGATGTTGCCGTCCGGGTAGAAGCGCCAGTAGACGAGGTACTCGTAGTTCGCGACGGTCGCGTGCACCGAGACCACGAAGCGGCGCATGCGGCGCACCTCGGTGCCCGAGTCGGGGTCGACGTGCTTCCACAGCACCGCGTCGTCCTCCTCGTGCAGGCAGATCACGTTCTTGATCGCGTAGGGCTCGCCCTTCGTGTCGGGCAGCACGCCGTCGAGGTAGGTGATCTCGCCGAGGCAGTCGCAGCCGAGCTCGAGTGAGGTGCACATGTAGCCGAAGCCCCACTCGCCGATGTCGAAGGCCGTGCGACGGTAGTGGTCGAAGCTCGAGTCGCGGTACGGCACGATCATCTCGGCGAGCGACATGCGGTAGGCGATGTCGCGGTACTCGTCGCCATCCTTGAAGCGCACCTGGTAGATCACCGGCCCCTCGCGGAAGTTGAAGCCGAGCCGGAACTCCCAGTCCTGCCAGCGCAGCAGCGAGCCCTCGAGCTCGAAGGAGACCCCCTCCGGCTGCACGATGTCGAGCGGCTTCAGATCGGTGCGGGGCTCGAGCCCGCGCAGCTCGGGAACGTACTTGCCGTCGACCTCGGGGAAGCCGCGGTCGTGCGCCTGGTCGAGCTGCAGCACCTCCATGGTGTTCACGTCGACGATGATCTTGAGCCCGCTGACCGGATGCGCATAGGGGTTGCCGTCGGGGGTCGCCCGCGCCCAGAGATCCACCCAGCCCAGGCGGCGATCCCGCCACTGCTCGGGCATCACCTCGCGGCCGTAGGTCCACAGGTCGAAGAGCACGAGCTCGGGATCGACGCCGCGCGCCTCGAGCGCCGCGCGCACCTCGGGGTTCGCCCGCATCGCCTCGTCGCAGTCGTGGTACTCGTCGATCGTGAAGTTCGGGGTGACGCCGGGCTTGTGCGTCCACGACTCGACGGCTGCATCGCCGGAACCGCCGCCGTCCAGATCGACCACGGCCTCGTAGACCTCGTTGCTCTGCTTGTTCCAGACCACCGAGATCGAGCGGCGGGGGATCGGATCGCCCGCCCGCCAGGCCTGCACCGCGGCCTTCGGCGGCTCCTGCAGCGCGATCGAGGCGTAGCGCCAGCCCGCGTCGACCCCCTTCTCACATGCGAGGGCCGCGGACGTCGCGGTGATCTCCTCGGCGGACAACGAGTCGAGCGGGTGTGCGGTCATGGCGCCCTCCTTGGAACACAGAGCCGGGTGATCAGATCCTATGGGACGGGACGACCGGCGCCTACCGCGCTCCAGGAGATTCCGGATCGCGCGGCGCGGCGGATCCGCCACTCCCGTGCGGAGTTGGGCAAACCCGGCCGGGATGCCCGATACTTGGGCGAGACGCGTCGAAGCGTCCGAGAGAGGTCGGTGACTGCCCGTGTCCAGATATGACCAGAAGGGCCCCGAGCCCGCGACGCGCACCCTCGACACCGCGACCGGCCTCAGCCGCAAGGGCCTGCCGCAGGGCACGGTCGGCGTGCTCGGCGCCCTCGTCATCGGCATCTCGGTCTGCGCGCCCGCCTACACGCTGACCGCGTCCGTGGGGCCGGCCGCGAGCGAGGTCGGGTACCAGACCCCCGCCATCTTCCTCGTCGGCTTCATCCCCATGCTTCTCGTGGCGCTCGGCTACCGCGCGCTGAACTCGGCGATGCCCGACTCCGGCACCTCCTTTACCTGGGCGACCCGGGCCTTCGGCCCCTGGATCGGGTGGATGGCCGGCTGGGGGCTCATCGCCGCCACGGTGCTCGTGCTCTCGAACCTCGCGGGAATCGCGGTCGAGTTCCTCTTCCAATCGCTCAGCATCGTCTTCGGCGACCCGGGCATCGCCGACATCGCCGAGAACAGGTTCGTCAACATCCTGGTCTGCCTCGGCTTCATGGCGCTCGCGACCTTCATCTCCTACCGCGGCATGACCTCGACGAAGGTGTTCCAGTACGTCACCGTCTTCTTCCAGATGGCGGTCATGGTGTGGTTCGTGATCGCGATGTTCGTGGGTGCCGCGAACCCGCTGAACGAGGCCGGGCAGATGCCCGAGCTCTCCTGGTTCAACCCCTTCGAGGTGCCGAGCTTCAGCGCGCTCGCCGCCGGCGTCGCGGTCTCGATCTTCGTGTACTGGGGCTGGGACACGGTGCTGACCATGGGCGAGGAGACGAAGCCCTCGAAGGGCCGGCTGTCGACCGAGAGCAAGGCGGCGATGATCCTCGTCGTGATCCTCGTGGTGCTCTACGTCGGCACCGCGGCCGCCACCGTCGCCTACGCGGGTCTCGGCGAGACCGGCACCGGGCTCATGAACCCGGCGATCGCCGAGAACGTCTTCGCGGCCCTCGCGCACCCCGTCATGGGGCCCTTCGCGATCCTCCTCTCGCTCGCGATCCTCGTGAGCGCGATGGCATCGATCAACTCGACGGCGATCTCGCCGGCGCGCACCCTGCTCGCGATGTCCCACTACGAGGCGCTGCCCGCGGCCCTCAAGAAGGTGCACCCGAAGTACAAGTCGCCGCACGTGGCGCTGCTGCTGTCCTCGATCGTGGCCTCGGTGTTCTACGCGGTCATGCGCTTCCTCAGCGAGGACGTGCTGTGGGACACGATCACCGCCCTCGGCATGATGGTGTGCTTCTACTACGGCATCACCGCGCTTGCGAGCCCCTGGTACTTCCGCAAGAGCGCGGTCAAGGAGGGCATCGGAGCGATCATCTCGAAGATCGTGCTGCCGCTCATCGGCGGCGTCGTGCTGCTCGTGGTCTTCGTGCAGACCACGGTCGACAGCATGAACCCCGAGTTCGGATCGGGCAGCAACATCGGCGGCATCGGGCTCGTCGGCATCATCGGCATCGTCGTGCTCGGCCTCGGCGTGGTGCTCATGTTCATCCAGGCCAGGAAGTCGCCCGACTTCTTCCGGGGCAAGGTGCTGCCGCGCGCCGACGCGAGCACCGACACCTCGGCGATGCCGGTCTTCGATGACGGGCTCGACGGGTAGGCTACTTCCTCGAGCTGCTGATGGCTGATCCAGCCTGGCTGTCCCGAGGTATAGAGTGTGCCGATGAGGACAACGGAGAACGTTGATCATCGCCCGGGTTCGACTGCTGGCCTATTGACGGCTCATGCTGCTGCTGCACTCGGTTGCGCGAGAGTTCGAGCCTGACCGGAACGGCCGCCATGGCCCGTGCGACGACGCAGGTTCTTCGAGTGTCTTGCGCGATCTCGTTCAGGCGCGTGTCATCGATTTCTGCGACCACCACATCGGCGTGCATGAGAATGCGGTTGATCTCGAGTCGATCGTCGATGAAGCGCAGTATGACATCGGCCGTGGTCTCGATGCTTTCGGGCTTGAAACCCGCTACCTCGAGCTTCTGCGCAAGCGACATCGAGAAGCACCCGGCGATAGCCATTCCGATGTGCTCTTCCGGGCTGGTGGCACTCTCGCTCCCGTAGCCGAGCCGGCTGGCGACGTTGTAAGTCGAAGGCGTGACTGAAGAGCTGAACATGGTTCCCGAGCCGTCACGTTCAGTGCCGCGCCAGATCGCGCTGCCGGAGTGGTGTGCTGAGCGCTGCTCCTTCTGATCGTGCTCGAAAAGCTTCGTGACGGGGATCCCGTATACTTCGGCCACTCGAATGAGGGCAGGCAGAGACGGAGATCGCTCGCCCTCTTCGATCCGGTAGAGGTAGGCTTCCGAGAACCCGGTGAGGTGCGCAAGGTCAGCGAGCCGGAATCCTCGCTCGCTGCGCAGTGCTTTGAGCTGGCGGCTGAGTGCGAGTAGCGTGCGTTCGATCGAGTCGCTTGACACTCGCTCACTTCCCATGCGTTCCTCCGCGGCGCTCCGTCGACATTGATAGGGCAGCTTTCTTGGGCGGTTTCCCGTGGACTAGGCAAGCGTAGTACAAGTTTCCCACCGCGTCGAAGAAGTCGGAATATCGCGAGACCCCGATGAAGAGAGGTCAACCGTTTGAGTATGATCCGCGCTGCAGTTCGATTGATGTCCCCGCAAGAGCGCGAGACACCGGGCAGGCCGACTTGGTCGCATCCGCAAACCCAAAGAACTCCTCTTCGTCGAGTCCCGGAACCACGCCGTTGACCTCGAGCTGGATCAGCGTGATTGAGAAACGACCGGGCTCTTCCACCATCTTCACTTTGGCATTCACCTCGAGCGAGGTCGGTTCGTGGCCGGCGCCTGCGAGCTCACTGGAGAGGGCCATTGCAAAGCAGCCCGCGAGGGCTGCACCGATGAGCTCTTCGGGATTCGACTGGGGGACGTCGTCGATCCTCGACTTCAAAGAGTACGGGCCTGTGAATGCGCCACTTCCAAGGCTGATCGAGCCTGTGCCGGCTGAGTCGCTCCCGCTCCATTTTGCGGTTGCGCGACGGACGATCTGAAGTGCCATGAGGTCCTTCTTTCTGGATGGGAGTAATGATTTCGCCCTCGCACAGACGTGAGCACGCCATGCCTGGCGAGCTCAGTTTGTCAAACTTTTGCCTAGCAGTCAAGCATCGATCGATGATCCTGATTTCGACACTTGACAGCGTGGCAAGTTCTTGACAAGCTAGCGTCGCAAGCTGCCGATCAACGAAGATGAAGGAAATTGCAATGGCCAATGTGACCACCCCTCGCCCCGTAGTGCATTTGGATCGCGATGCTGCCGAGGCAGTTGCCCCGGGAGTGTTCGTCCAGCATCAACTGCCTGAGATCGACGAATCGCCGCTATCTCTTGACGCCGTCTTCCTTGATCCGGGGTCGGTCTTCGAGACTTCGGGATCCGCAGCGGACGAGATCATCTTCGTGCAATCCGGGTCGGTGGATGCAACCGTCAATGGGAATACCGAGGCGCTGCTCCGCGGTGGCGCGATGCACCTCATCGAGGAGTCGAGCGCGCAACTTGTCGCGGGCGATAAGGGTGCTCAGCTGTTCAAGTTCATCATCGGCCGGTCCGCCGACGAGCACGCCCCCCTCGGTGAATATCAGGCATTCAACCACACCGATTTCTCGGACCTCGATGTCGCGACGAGTAACCGTTCGTTCCAGATTCTCTTCGGCCCGCAGAACGGCTCCTACTACGCGACCTTCTTCGTAGGGATCGTTCCCCCTGGGGCAGCGCCTCAGCACTTCCACCAGTACGACGAGATCGTGATCCTGAGCGAGGGCGAGATCACCTTCCACCAGCCGACCCTGTCCGTACCCGCGAAGATCGGGACAGCTTTCCGTATCTTGCCCCGAGACCTGCACATCAACGAGAACACATCGAAGTCTGAGGACCTCATCGAGCTCGGAATCTTCACCCCGGCAGGGAGCCCCTCCGCTGCGTATATGGCCCGCTGACCACCAGGCAGGCCCGCCACAGAAATCACAGATCGATATTCACCGAAGGAGAAAAGATGTCAACAATCTTGCAGAAGGGTGTCGACCCTCACGCACAGACCCCGCCCACGAAGGGTTCGATCCTGGTGACCGGTGCTCCAGGGACCGTCGGGAACAAGCTGGTGGAACGCTTCGTCGCAGATGGCTATGACGTTCGTGCGATCTCGAAAGACAGATGGGTCGACCCCCCGGTCGAGAGCTATCTGGTCGATCTTCGCGACCTGGGGCAGACGGTGGACGCGGTCGCCGGGTATGAGACCGTAATCCACCTGGCCGCCCACAGCCGCCCGTTCGTCAGCCGGGGGCAGGTGTTCTCCGACAACCTGATGTCGGCGTTCAACGTCTTCTGGGCAGCCAAATTGCAGGGTGTGAAACGGGTGGTCTGGGCCTCGTCCTCGCACTCCGGCGGTCAGCCGTTCTCGATCGAGTCGCTGGCGGAGTACCCGCCCGCGGTGTTCCCCATCGTTGAGAATCACCAGTATCAGGCCGGCGACATATACGGGCTGTCGAAGCTCGCGGCGGAGTCGCTGCTGCCCCATACCCGCTTCTGGGGTGATACGGAGATCGTCGGCCTCCGCATGGGCTTCGCATACGAGGTAGAGAACTATGAGTTCCTGTACGAGGCAGATTTCCCAAGGGTGCAGGCGAACCCGGAAGAGCGTATCGCGAATCTGTGGAATTACGTCGATGGCCGGGACGTGTATCAGGCATTCAAGAAAGCGGTCGATTCCACAGGCAACATTGGTGGCGAGATCATGCACATCCACGCTGCAGACACGATGATGGACATTCCGACTCGCGAGCTGATGGCGAAGTACGCTCCGAAGGTGGTGGTCCCTGAAGACCTGCCTGAGTACGGGAGTGCATACTCCATCGCACGCGCCCGGAAGATCCTCGGTTACGAACCCCAGTACTCATGGCGAGACGTTCTCGGATAAGCCCAGGAGTGGGGCAGCATGGCACCGTGCTGCCCCACCCCGGTTCGCTCAGGTACACGCGGGGGCACTCCAGGTTGCCGTATCTATTACTCACGCCACTGATCGTGGTGCTGCTGGCGTTCGTGGTCTGGCCGATAGCTGTGCTCGTCGTGGAGTCGCTCAAGACCGGGGGGAACAGCTACGTCAGCGTCTTCACTGATCCTACGCGTGCGAGGGTATTGGGCACGACACTTTGGCAGAGCGCGGTGAGCGCGGTATTGACGCTGCTGCTCGGTCTGTTGATTGCGTGGACGCTGCGGATCACGAAGCGAAAGTGGCTGAAGATCCTGCTATGGGCTGCGATCATCGTCCCCATGTGGATGAGCGTCGTGGTGAAGAACTACGCCTGGACGATGATCCTTGGACGACAGGGGCCCATCAACGGTCTGCTGGGCATGCTGGGATTGCCGCAAGTGGACATGCTTTATACACCCTTCGCCGTCGTGATCGGCATGGTCTACACGCTGTTCCCCTTGGCAGTCATGCCGACTTACCTCGCCCTGACGTCCATCCCAGAGAATCTCATCGCTGCTGCCAAGAGTCTGGGCGCTCGTCCCTGGACGGTACTGGGCACGGTCGTCTTCCCGATGGCGAAAGGGACGATCCTGGTCGTCGCCATTCTGATGTACGTGCTGACGGCAGGCTTCTATGTCACCCCGATCATCCTCGGAGGCTCCAGATCCACCTTCATCTCCCGACTAGTGCAGGATGACATTTTCCTAAGGTTTGACACCGCCTCTGCTGCTGCGACGTCGGTCATCATCTTGCTGGTCGCCGTTGGCCTGATCTTCGCGGCAGTACTCGCGGTCGGCCGTAAGCGGTTCGAGGAGGCGCTCGGATGAGAAAGACATCAACGGGGACCGTGCTATGGCGTATCGTCGCTGGCGTTATCACTGCCTTGGCGGTGCTGTTCTGCCTCTTGCCGGTGGTGCTGGTATTCGGGCTGTCGTTCTTCAGCGACGTGTTCCGCTCCTTCCCGCCGACAGAGTTCTCGTTCGACCTGTACCGCCAGCTCTTCAGTTCGGCTCCGTGGGGCGAAGCGGCGTTGGTCACCCTCAGACTCGCTGTGCCCGCAGCAGCCCTCGCGATACTGGTCGTCGCCCCGGCCGTGCTGATCCTCGAGCGGTGGCGAGTTCCGGGCAAGGGAGCGCTCGAACTCTCCACGTTGGCGCCCCTACTCATACCCGGTACAGCGTTCGCGGTGAGCCTCTACATCACCTTCTTGAACTGGAGGCTGATCGGACAGTACTGGGGGCTCGTAGCGGTCGAAGCCGTTGCCGCGATCCCGGTCTCCTACCTCATCGTGCGCGCTGCGGTACGACGAGTCGATGGCCGTCTCGAGTTCGTCGCGCAGACGCTCGGCGCAGGCCGCCTCCGATCAGCGGTAGACATCAGCCTGAGACTGAGCATCCCAGCGATCGTAGTCGCACTTATCTATGCATTCGTCACGGTCGTGGATGATGCGATGTACATCACATTCCTGGGCGGCCCGGGCGATAAGACCGTCAGCCGGATGATCTTCGATTCTCTCCGATTCAACCTCGATCAATTGATCGCTCCGGTATCCGTCCTATTGATGCTTGCCGTCCTAGTGGTGGCGAGTGCCGCCATGGGGCTGCAGAGCCTGCGCAAACGTCGGATCTCACGGGGCAGTACAAGCAAGAAGGAGTCTCCACGTTGACAGAAGCAGCGAACGTTGAGTTCAGAGGGGTGGGCAAGGCATTCGGCTCTACGCGCGTTCTCGAAGACCTCAACCTGGTGGTGAATCCGGGGTCGTTTTTCTCCCTCCTCGGCCCGAGCGGTTCTGGGAAGAGCACGATCCTGAACCTGGTCTCCGGCCTCTACAACAGCGATGAGGGGCAAGTGCTCATCGACGGTCAAGACGTCAGCAGGATCGCCCCAGCAGACCGCAATATCGGTGTGGTGTTTCAGAACTACGCCCTGTTCCCGCACATGTCGGTGGCCGGAAACATCGCGTACGGCTTGAAACGGCGGAAATGGAAACGGGCCCGCATCTCCTCAAGGGTTGAGGAGATGCTGGACCTCGTGGGGCTCGCAGGCTTGGGCAACCGCATGCCGACCGAACTCTCGGGTGGACAGCAGCAGCGTGTGGCGTTGGCGCGAGCCCTTGCATTCGAGCCCGGCCTGCTTCTGATGGACGAGCCGCTTGCCGCATTGGATCGGGAGATTCGTGTCCAGATGCGCTCGGAGATTCGCCGCATTCATCAGGAAGTGTCTCCGACCGTGATCTATGTCACCCACGACCGTGACGAGGCCTTCGCGCTTTCCGACGGCGTCGGCATCATGCGAGAAGGGCTGCTCTGCCACGTCGGGAGCCCGAGCGAGCTCTACGAGTCCCCTCAGGATGCGTTCGTGGCGAGGTTCTTCTGCGGATTCCAGGTGCTGAACGTGTCAGGTGCCCAGCGCGAGGGCGATGTGTATCGCATTTCCTGGGAGGGCAAGTCAGGTCTGGTCTCCGCGGGCGGCGACCTCGACGAAGGCATGCTGATGGCTGTTCCGCCCCATGCATTCCTGGTCGGCGACGGGTGGGCGCCTGCGCGTGTGATAGACATCGTCCCGATGGGGGCTGTCGCGCACATTTCGCTTCGCCTGCATAGCAGTGGGTTGACCATAGCGGCTGAGGTGCCCTGGTTCGAGAGGAAGAGATTCGTCTTGGATTCCGACCTTGAAGTCGGGATCGACTTCGACCGCGCACTGCTGCTGCCCGCCAGGGAATCGACGGACACGTCCACTATCAAGACCATCAATCGAGCGTGATCCGAAAGCGCACTGGGCGCAGCTGCTCGTGCTCACCACCACAAGAAATATCGAAACAATACAAAGGAGTATGAAGATGCTATTTCAGAGGAAAAACGATGCCGGAGTCGGAAGCTTCGGGCGCTCCATGCCTCGCGCGGCCCTCGCCGCCGTGGGCGTGGTAACGCTCTCGTTGCTGGCCGGCTGCTCGGGCGGGTCGGGCAGCGAAGGCGGCGAAGGAGGTTCCGACTCCCTGATCGTCGTCGGCTATGGCGGGCTGACGGAAACCGCAATGAAGGATATCGTGTTCCCGGCGTACGCTGAGGATACCGGTGCTGACACGACGTGGGTCGTGGCCCCCGGCGGAATCGCGGCCGGGGTTAGTGCCCAGCAGGAGTCCGGCAATCCGCAGTGGGATATGGGCTTCGCCCTGACCGGCGGCGAGGTGGCGACACTCTATTCGCTCGGGTACGTGGTGGATCCGCCGAAGGACGTGAAAGAGGCTATAGAAGCAGCCGGCGGCTCATTCGTCGGAGCCGCAGTCCCTGAGAGAGTCGGTGCTTCGATGATCGTCTGCAATATGAACGTCGTCGACAAGTGCCCGACGAACGCGAAAGAGTTCTTCGATGTGGAGGCGTTCCCGGGCCACAGGACCTTCTCATCGTTCCAGCCATTGACGGCCCTTGCATTTGCTCAGGAGTCTCTCGGCACAGAATTGGAAGACGACTGGTCGAATATGGACTTCGATGCTGCTTCGGGCGCGCTCGATAAATTGAAGCCGAGCATTCGCACCTTCTACTCTTCGAGCGACGAGGCCAATACCCTTCTCGCAAACGGTGAGATTGGGATGGCCCTCTACTGGAACTCGTATGTGGGTCCGCTCGTCGACTCCGGTGATGGCTATGAAGCATCGTGGGAGAACGCGGTCGAGTTCTACACCTACAACGCCGTCTTCAAAGAGGGACCCAACGGGGAGGCCGCCGCCTGGGACTTCCTCATCTGGCTCAACCAGAACCCGGCCGTCATCTTCGAGCAGCTGCAGTTCGAGAATGGTGGAATCCCCTCGAACACCAATGCGCTGGAATTCCTTGACGAGGACGCTGTGAAGTGGGCTCCGGGTGTTCCGCCGCGTGACAACCTCGCGGTCGAGAATGACGCGTGGTACTTGTCGAACAGGGACGCCGTCGATGCGTGGTGGGCGAGTCTGACTTCTTGATTTCGGGCTGATTCGATTGCCGGGCCTTCGCTTGCGGGGGCCCGGCAACGCATTTGCGGCCGTGCTTGTGCTGGTGCCGCATCGTATGGTTGGCGGTTTATCGAGGCGGAGCGACGGCGTGGCGGAGCAACTCGAGAAGATGCGCAAGAGGGTCGACGAGAGCTGCAGAGTAGCGATCCTACGGTGCACATGCTGCGGTCAGAAGGCGCGCCTCGCGATACCCTCGCTCGCGCTCGCGCACGCATCCTTCGGGAACCGGTATGACTTCGGAGATAGAGTGCGCCGGCACGGACCCGCTTGGTGCCTCAAGGCCTGCGCCTACCTTAATTGGTCGGGGGACGTCGGTGAGCACGTTCATGGGTTGAGTGGTGGCATCGCATGCATCAGTGCATGCACGCACGCTCAGAGCCGGCCATGTGGTCTAGCGAAGACCCGCTAGAGCCGCGACGAGCGTTTTGACATCCTGTTCAGATGAGTACCCGTGAAGCGATAGGCGAAGTCGAGAACCGCGGGGTGAAGTGCCGATACCGGATCTCGCCAGTTCGGTGGCAAGCCGCTCGGGGTCGTCGGAGATGATCGCCACCTGAGGGCCGCGATGAGATGGATCACTCGGTTGGTCGAGTGAATACCCGAGCCCGGTGAGTTCTTCGGCGAGCGTCTCGCGGAGTTCGATGACATGATTCCAGATCTCGTGAGGATTCACTCTGTCGAGCATGTCCAGGCCGGCTACGCCCGCGTATGCCGACGGGATCGCGTGGGCGCCGACTTCGAAGCGCCGTGCGTTGTCGGGAAAGTCGATTCTGTCGGCGTTGAAAGCGAAGGGGTTCACGCGTCCAAACCATCCCGTGAGTATCGCGGGAATCTCAGTGGACCGTGGATCGTGAACATAGAGGGAGGCAATACCAGGTAGGCCAAGCATGTACTTCAGGTTGCCGGTCATCATGAAATCGCAGTCAATCTGAGCGACATCGAGAGGCACCACACCGGCGCCCTGGTAGGCGTCGACAATGACTCTGGCTCCCACGCTGTGCGCATGAGCAATGATGGTCTCGACATCAGGTCGTGTACCGTTGACGTAGCTCACCCAGGGAACCGAGACCAATTTCGTGCGTTCTGTGATGAGGGGAATCCAGTTCTCGGCGAAGAGGGCTTCCGAGAGGCCTCGAACGTTCACTACTTCAATGGCCTGAGCTTGGGCCCGCCACACATTGCCTATCGATGGAAACTCAAGGTCACTGGTGACCAGTTGATTTCTCTCGCCGGCCCAATCGAGGGAGGTTACTACTTGGAACGCTGCTTCTGACGCGCAGTTCAGCACGGCGATCTGGTCAGCCTCGGCGCCGAAATAGAATGCCGATCTTGCGCGGTATTCTTCAACCTTGTCCATCCAGGTGCCCCAGGGGGCTTGTTCCTTCATCAGGCTAGCGGTGAGTTGCTGCATCGTGTGGGCCAGATGATCGGATAGCGCCCCCTGGCTGCAACTCGCAAAATGCGGAGCGGCGTCAAGGGCCGGAAAGTGCTGACGGAACTGAGCGGGCGAGAGCTTTACGACCGAATCGGGCATGTGATACCTCCTGGAATAACCTGCGTGCTCCTGTTCTGGGAAAAATTGTCAGCGGGGAAGACCCTCTAGTCTCAGGGGAGAGCACAAACTGAAAATTAAGTGTAATCAAATAAATTTACTGTGGCCAATGTTTTTTAGCGATGGTTGAACAGGACGAGTGATTGAGGGTTGTATGAGCGACACACTCCGCATTCGTGAAGTCCGGCAAGCAAAACGCCTCAAAGCCGTGGAATTGGCAGAAGCGGCTGAGATTTCGGCACCATTCTTGAGCCAGCTGGAGAGAGGGCTCGTGGACCCGAGTCTGGAGACCCTTCGTCGAATCTCACGGGCACTCGATGTACCGCTCTTCAGCCTCTTCGCTGAGGCGAAGGACGAGCATACGGTAAGCGTGATTCGCAGCGGCCAGGAGACGACGATCAGATCTCCCGACGGCTCACTGGTCTACAAACGGAAATCTCATACTGTGGCAGATCTCGAGGTGCTTGCCGTCACGATGCTGCCCCGTTCGGAATCCCGTGATGCATTGTGGAGCCATGAAGCCGAAGAGTGCATTGTGGTCATGTCGGGCGACCTCGTGGTTGAGACGAGTGCGGGGGTATATGCGCTTGCTCCTGGTGATAGCTGTCACTATGACTCCCGGCTCCCGCATAGGTTCGTGAACAAGAGCGACCAGCGTGTCGAGTTTCTCATCTCGGTTACACCTCCGAGCTATTAAGGCGAACTGGGTTTGCCGGGGCCTTTGTATGAAGGGGCGGCAACTGGCGCAAATCGTCGTCAAGTTTCCAGTCACCGTTTCGTGGAGGCACGTGCCGTTCCCGGACTTGTTAGCTGGGTCAAGACGGGGAGGGGTAGCCTTGCGCGGCGCCTTGGGGTAGATTGCCCGGTAATACGGCATGTTCGGTTCCTGCGACGGTGCTGGGGGGTGATGTACCCGTGGAGATGACCGCTACTGCGCTGAGGCTGCTCGGCGGGCTGATCGCCTGCATCGGCGCGGCCATCATCTGGTTCGCGCTGAGCCTCTGCCTCGGCGGTTCCGCCGCGCACGCGGCCGAGCGCCCCGCCGGGCTCCTCGATGATCTGGGCGAGGTCGTCGATTCGGCGACGTCAGCGGCCGCCGGAGCGGTCGACGGAGTGGTGGCCCCGGTGGTCGACGATGTCGTCGCCCCGGTGCTCGTGGCCGTGGGCGGGGGTGCTGCGGCCGCGGCGCCGCCGGCGCTCGAGGCCGTGGCCGCCGTGCCGGTCGTGGGCCCGGTCGCCGCGGAGGTCGTCGGCGACGCAGGCGCGGCTGCGGGCGGCGCGGGCGACGCCGCGGATCGCCTGCTGAGCGGGTTGCCGGTCACCGGGATCGCGGATCCCGTGCTCGACGGCCTCGGCACCCTGCCCGTGCTGGGCGGCGTCGTGGGAGAGCTGGAACCGGTGCTGGGCGCCGGCCTCTCGGGAGTCGACGCGGTCGTGGGATCGCTCGGCTCCGCCGCGATCCCCGCTCTCGAGCCGGTCGTCTCGATCGTTCCCGGTGCGCCCGGCGGCTCCGGCGAGCCCGGGCAGCCCGGCTCTCCGGGCGAGTCCGAGACGCCGGCGACACCTGTCCGGGGCGACGATCGGGCGACCTCGGATCCGCGCGACCCGTCGACGCCCGCCGCCGCTCAGGCGAGCGCGCGTGCCGGAGGCCAAGCCGGCCTTGCGGCCGGTTCGGCAGCGGCCTCCGGGCCCCCGGGGGCGGTGGATCCCGCCGCAGGCGCACCGCCGGGACCGATCCCGCATCCCGGCGCGCCGCCGGGCACGGCCTCCGCGCCCATCTCCTCCGCATCCGGCGGAGGGGCCGGAGCCCCGCTCGCACTGACTTCGGAGACCGCCGCTCCCGCGGCCGGCGCGGCGACGCGCGCGGCCGGAGCCGGAGACGACCGGCTGCCCGCCTCCCCGGTGTTCGACACCGACGTCTCTCCCGACTGACCCGCCTCGGGCCGTCCCTCTCGGACGGCAGATGACGCGCTTCGCGCACCCATCATTCGATGCGATTCAGTCAGGAGAAAGATCATGCACAGGTACATCAAGCGCGCCCTCTGGGGCGCGGTCATCGCCGGGGGCATCACGCTCATCGGCTCCACGGCGGCCGGGGCCGCCGAGACCGGGGGCGAGGACGGGCTCCTCTCGGGCACGCAGCTGCTCGCGCCCGTCGAGGTGCCGGTGAGCGTCGTCGGCAACGCGATCTCGCTGCTCGGCAGCTCGAGCGTCGAGGCCCCCGCGCCGGCTCCCGCGCCGGCCCCGGCGCCGGCTCCCGCCGAGGCGAGCACCGACGGCTCCTCCGGCGTCGGCTCGGGCTCGCAGGCCATCGTCGAGGTGTCGCTGCCGATCACGGTGTCGGACAACGCCATCGCGGTGCTCGGCGGCTCCGAGGTCTCGGGGGGCGAGGCCTCCGAGGGGACGACGGGCGAGGCCGCGGCCCCGGCGCCGGCGGCTCCCGCCGACTCCGGTGCGACGACTTCGGGCGCGGACGGGGTGCTCTCGGGCACTCAGGCGCTGCTCGGAGCCGAGGTCCCCGTCACCGTCTCGGGCAACGCCGTCTCGGTGCTCGGCGAGAGCAGCGTGACCGGTGCGAGCGGCGGCGACGCGGCTGCGCCCGCGTCCGGGCCGGGAGCCGGGCTGTCGCTGCCGATCACGAGCGGGCTCGACTCGCTGCTCGGCGGCACGCAGCTCGCACTGCCGGTCTCCGTGCCGATCACGGTCGGCGGCAACGCCATCGGGATCCTCGGCGAGAGCACGGTGAGCACCCCGGGGACGACCCCGGCCGCGGGTCCGGGCACGGACCCCGGGACGAATCCGGGCACCAACCCCGGCACCGATCCCGGGACGAACCCGGGGACGAACCCGGGCGGCGGCTCCGGCACCGACCGGGTGCCGGCCGCGGCGGCGACGCTGTCCGCGGCGGCGGGCGGCGGGGCACTGGCCGTCACGGGCGGCCCCGGGCCGCTGCCGCTGTTGGCGGGAGCCGCGCTGCTGCTCGTGCTCGGCGCGGGCCTCATGCGCCGTCGCGCGATCGCCTGACGGCGAGCGCCCACCGGTGAGGCCGGGCGGGGCGGGTTCCCGGATTCGGGCCCGCCCCGCATCGGCCTGCCCGGCGGATGCCGACCTCAGCCCGGAACGCGCAGACGCAGCGCCCTCGGCAGCACGGCGAAGCGCGCGGGGCCGGCGCCGATCCGCTCGCCGTCCGCGTAGACGACGAGGCTGGGAGCCGAGACCTCGATGAGCGCGGTGCGCAGCGTCGAGACCTCGGGCCGGGAGAGGTGCCGCCCGCTGAGCAGCAAGGGGAAGAGGCGCAGCAGCTTCAGGCGCCCGATCGGCGCGACGTGCGTGACGTCGAAGCGGCCGTCGCCGGGATCGGCCTCCGGGCACATCGGCATGCCGCCGCCGTAGCTCCGGGTGTTGCCGATCGCGACGAGGATGCCGGGCCGATGCTCGGGCGGGCCGCCGTCGACCCGCAGCGAGAACCGCATCGGTCGCAGCCGCACGAGCTCGATGACGAGGGCGAGGTAGTAGCGGGCGCGCCCGCGAGGGCGGCGCAGCCGGTTGGTGCGATCGGCCACGTGGGCGTCGAAGCCCAGGGCGGCGATGGTGAGGAACCTCGTGCGCCGGTCGCCGATGCCGATCTCGCCGATGTCGATGTCGCGGATCCGCCCGCTCAGTGCGAGCTCGGCCGCACGCGCGGCCGATTCGGCGCCAGCCGGCGGCAGGCCCAGCGAGCGGGCCAGGTCGTTGCCCGTGCCCGCGGGCACGAGGGCGACCGGCACGTCGGCGCCGACGAGCACGTCCAGGATCGAGGCGAGGGTGCCGTCGCCGCCGACCACGACGAGCGCGTCGGGCCGCTCGGCGAGCGCCGCTCCGACGAGCTCGCGGGCCTCCGCGGCCGATGCCCCCTCGAGCTCGCGCACCTCCGCGCCCAGCTCCCGCAGGCGTGCGATCGCGGCCCGGCCCGCCGCCGCTCCGCGGCCCCTCCCGGCGACGGGGTTGACGAGCACCGCCACTCGCGCGGTCAAGCGACCGCCGCCTGTGATCCGCTCACTGCCGCCTCGTCTCGGTCGCCGTCGTCACGCCTTCGTGGTTCGAACGCTCCGTGTCGATTATGGCCGCTCCCCGCCGGGAATGGGGGATTGCGAGGGGCGGTGCCGCCCGTCCTCCCAGCTCCGCGGCGCCGCGGCTCCTTAGACTGAGGGCCGAACAGGACCGGGGCCGTGCGCCGCCGGCCCGTGCCGCAGAACCGGGAGGTCGCCAGGATGAGCATCCGAAGCACGGCGCGCAGCGAGGCCTCGAAGCGGACCGCCCTTGCGGGCACCGCGTTCGTCGCCGCGCTCGGCTCGCTGCTCGTCCTCGCCGGGTGCGCGGCGGGCGGGTCGTCGTCGGCGGCCCCGATCGAGCTGCGCCTGGCCGAGGAGCCCGACGGCGCCGTGTCGGAGAACGCAGAGGCCGACGACGCCGAACTGCTCGCCGACTACGGCCTCGAGGGACTCGACGCGCGCGGCATCGTCGATCGGCTCGACGCCATGCCGGTGGCCGAGCGCCCCGCCGCCCTCTTCGCCTCGGTGCAGCCGGGGCAGCTGGTCGTCAGCGACGACCGCGGCCGCGAGGCCGAGCTGCCGATGCCCGAGGGCGAGTTCTACCTCTCCATCGCGCCGTACGAGCAGAGCACCCACGATTGCCACTTCCACAGCCTCACGACCTGCCTCGGCGAGCTGCAGAACGAGAGCGTCGCGGTGCGGGTGGTCGACGATGCGACGGGCGAGGCGCTCGTCGACGAGACCCGCAGCACCTTCGACAACGGATTCGTCGGCGTGTGGCTGCCCCGCGGCATCGAGGCCACCGTCACGATCGAGCACGACGGCCTGACCGGCACGGCGCAGGTCAGCACCGCGGGCTCGGACGACGCGACCTGTCTGACGACCCTGCGGCTCTCGTAGGGCGGACGGCGGGTCAGCCCGCGCCAGGGGGCCTGGGCCGCGGTTCCGACGGCGGCTTCTAGGATGATTCCGTGCCCTCCGATCCCGCGTCCGCCGAGTCCACGGTCCGCGGCGGTGCCCCGCGCCGCGCCGGGTGGGTGCTCGCCGCCCTGCTCCTCGCCGCGGTCGTGTGCAACATCAACACCGTGGTCGCGGGTATCGCCGTCCCCGCGATCGGGGAGCGCTTCGACGCCTCGCAGACCGCGCTCAACCTCGTCGCGCTCGCCACAGGCCTCGGCCTCTCGGTCTCGGTGCTCTACCTCGGCGCCCTCGCCGATCGCTACGGCCGCAAGCAGATGCTGCTGCTGGGCGTCGCGTTCACGGTGGTCGCGGGCGCCCTCTCCAGCCTCTCCTGGTCGGTCGAGACGCTCATCGCCGCGCAGGTGCTCGTCGGCCTCGCGGGCGGCATGGCCTTCCCGACCACGCTCTCCCTCATCACCGCGCTCTGGGCGGAGGGTCCGGGCCGCACCGGGGTGATCGCGCTGTGGTCGAGCGTGTCGAGCATGGCGACCATCGCCGGCTCGATCCTCGCGGGCGCGGTGCTCGTGCTCGCCTCCTGGCCGTGGGTGTTCCTGCTCAGCGTCCCGTTCGCCGTCGTCGCCTTCGTGCTGGTGCTGCTCTTCGTGCCGGCGCGCGTGGGCGAGTCGAGCGATCCGGTCGACCACCTCGGCGGCGTGCTCTCGGCGGCCGCGCTCGGCAGCCTGGTGCTGGGGGTGAGCCTGGTGTTCGCCCCCGGGGGAGCGGTCGCGGGCGGCGCGCTGCTGATCCTCGCCCTCGTGCTGCTGGCGCTCTTCGGGTGGCGCCAGGCCCGGGCGCGCTTCCCCCTGTTCGAGCTGCGCGTGGCGCGGCAGCGGCTCTTCTGGCTGCCGGCGCTCGGCGGCCTGATCGCGGTCGGCACGCTGGGCGGATCGATGTTCGTCGGCGAGCAGTTCATGCAGAGCGTCATGGGCTACAGCCCGCTGCAGGCGGGCGTCGCGGTGGTGCCCGCCGTGCTGAGCCTGCTGCTCGCCGCGCCGCTGTCGGCGCGGGCCGTGGGCCGGCTCGGCACCCGGAGCACGATGCTGATCGGCTACGCCTTCCTGCTGATCGCGATGCTCGGCATGCTGCTCTGGCGCGAGCACTCGCCCTACGCGCTGATCGGGGCGAGCTTCTTCGTGATCGGCATCGGCGTGACCTTCGTGCTGACGGCTTCTCGCCGCGCGCTGACCAGCAGCACCCCGGTGCGGCGGGCGGGCATGGCCTCGGCCACCTCCGACCTGCAGAGCGACCTCGGCGGTGCGGTCATGCAGGCGCTGCTGGGGGCCGTGCTCGCGAGCGGCTTCGCGGTGGCCTTCGGCAGGCGGATCGCGGCGAGTCCCGAGGCCGCGGGCATCGGCGCCGAGGCGACCCGTGCGCTGCAGGCGTCGTACGAGTCCGCTGCGCAGTTCGCGAGCCGGTATCCGCAGTACTCCGACGAGATCCTCGCCGGGGCCCGGGAGAGCCTGCTCGACGGGTCGCTGGTCGCGTTCTTCGTCGGCACCGCCGTGATCCTCGCCGGCGCGATCGCGGTCCGCGTCGGCCTGCCGAGCCATGAGCGGGAGCGGCGTTCTATGATGTTGCGATGACGAACGAGGCGACCGCGCATCCCCCCGGCGGGTTGACGCCCTCGCTCAGGACCCTGGTCGGGCTCGCAGCCGTGGTCGTGGTGCTCGTCGGGCTCTCCCTCGCGCGCGACATCGTCGGGCCGCTGGCCGTCGCGGCGGTGATCGTGATCATCTGCAACCCGGTGCGTAGGCCGCTCGAGCGGTGGGGGTGGCCCAGCTGGCTCGCGACGACGGCGGTGATCGCGCTCTCGTGGTCGGTGCTGCTCGTGCTGGCGCTGATGCTCGCCTACGCCGCGGCCCGCTTCACCGACATGGTCTTCGAGCACTACGCGATGCTGTACGCGAGCGCCCGGGAGACGGTCGCGCTGTTCTCGGGGTTGGGCCTCGACGCCCAGATCGCCGAGGTCGCGGCCGGGGTGCTCTCGCCGACCGCGATCGCGCGGTTCGCCACGCAGCTCGGCATGGGCGCGCTCGAGGTGCTCACGGCGCTCTTCTTCATCTTCGCCTACGCGATCTTCATGGCGGCCGACGCCAGCCGCTTCGGCCGGGCCGAGAAGCGCTTCGGCCCCTCGGTGAGGCGCTCGGTCGGACGCTTCGCGAGCTTCAACGACAGCGTGCGCCGGTACTACGTGGTGAACGCGACCTTCGGCTTGATCGTGGCGGTCATCGACGGCCTCGCGCTGTGGTGGCTGGGGGTCCCTGCCCCCACGGTGTGGGCGATCCTCGCCTTCGTCACCAACTTCGTGCCGAACATCGGCTTCGTGCTCGGCCTCGTCCCGCCCGCGATCCTCGCGTTCGTCGTCGGCGGCTGGCCGCTGCTGCTCGCCGTCATCGCGATCTACGCCGTGGTGAACGTGGTGCTGCAGGTGCTGGTGCAGCCGAAGTTCGTGAGCGATGCGGTGAACCTCTCGCTCACGCTGACCTTCCTCTCGGTGCTGTTCTGGACGTTCATCATCGGCCCGCTCGGCGCGATCCTCGCGATCCCGCTGACCCTGCTGCTGCGCGCCCTCGTGCTCGAGGGCGATCCGAAGCACCGCTGGCTGCGCTGGCTCTCGGGGGACGACGCGGTCGAGCCCGCGACGCGCTGAGGGATCCCTCTCTCCCGCATCGCCCGCGAGAGCGCTGGTGACGATGCTCGGATCTCGGCGGTGCTTGCAACTTCGGGTCACCGAACATTAAAGTTAGGGAACGCTGAAAATTCGATCCCGCCCCTTCGGGCGGCCGAGACGAGGAGTTCCGCAGCATGTCCGGGAAGAGCATCGCAATCGTCCGTCGTGCGTTCGCGCTGGTCGCGTTCGCGGCCCTGGGTCTCGGTCTCTCCGGCTGCGCCTCCTCGGAGGGCGCCGGCTCCGACTCGGAGGACACCCGCCCGGTCGTCCTGACCACCTTCACGGTGCTCGCGGACATCGCGGAGAACGTCGCCGGAGAGCATCTGCGCGTCGAGTCGATCACGAAGGTCGGCGCCGAGATCCACGGCTACGAGCCCACGCCGGGGGACGTCCGCAAGGCGTCCGAGGCCGACCTCATCCTCGACAACGGGATGAACCTCGAGGCGTGGTTCGCGCAGTTCGTCGAGGGGCTCGACGTGCCGCACGTCGTCGTCAGCGACGGGGTCGAGGCGATCGACATCGCCGAGGACGCCTACGCCGGGATGCCGAACCCGCACGCTTGGATGAGCCCGGTCAACGTGCAGATCTACGTCGACAACATGGTCGACGCGTTCAGCGATCTCGACCCCGCGAACGCGGCCGACTACCGCGCGAACGGCGAGGCGTACCAGGCCGAGCTGCAGGCCGTGCAGGACGAGCTGGTGCGGGAGCTCTCGGTGCTGTCGCGGGGCGAGCGCGCGCTCGTGACCTGCGAGGGCGCCTTCTCGTACCTCGCCCGCGACGCGGATCTGACCGAGAAGTACATCTGGCCGGTGAACGCCGAGCAGCAGGCCACCCCGAAGCAGATCGCCTCGGTGATCGAGTTCGTGAGGGAGAACGGGGTGCGGGCGGTCTTCTGCGAGTCGACGGTCTCCGACGCGCCGATGCAGCAGGTGGTCGAGGCCACGGACGCCGAGTTCGGTGGCGTGCTCTACGTCGACTCCCTGTCGGAGCCCGACGGACCGGTGCCGAGCTACCTCGATCTCATCCGCCATGATGCGGAGGTCATCATCGACGCGCTGACCGGCGGCCGGCCGTGACCGTCCCCGCGATCCGCGTCGACGAAGTCACCGTGCACTACGGAGAGGTCCTCGCCCTCGACCGCGCCTCGCTCTCGGTCGACCGCGGTCGCATCTGCGGCGTCATCGGCGTGAACGGCTCCGGCAAGTCGACCCTGTTCAAGACCATCATGGGCCTCGTGCGCCCGGACGGCGGCAGCGTGCGCATCGACGGCGAGACCCCGACGCGCGCGCGGAAGACCGGGGCGGTCGCGTACGTCCCCCAGAGCGAGGACGTCGACTGGGCGTTCCCGCTCTCCGTCCGGGACGTGGTGATGACGGGCCGCTACGGGGGGATGGGGTTCACCCGTCGGGCGAGGCCGGCGGATCGGGCCGCCGTCGAGACGGCGCTGGACCGGGTGGAGCTCGCGGAGTACGGGAACCGGCAGATCGGGCAGCTCTCGGGCGGGCAGAGGAAGCGCGCCTTCGTCGCCCGCGGCATCGCGCAGGGGGCGACGACGCTGCTGCTCGACGAGCCCTTCGCCGGCGTCGACCGGCGCTCCGAGGCCACGATCACCCGCCTGCTGAAGGAGCTCGCGGGGGAGGGGACGACGGTGCTCGTATCCACCCACGACCTGCACGCCCTCCCCGCGCTCGCCGACGAGGCGATCCTGCTCATGCGCCGCGTGCTCATGCACGGCGATCCGGCCGCGGTGCTGCAGCCCGAGAACCTCGCGAAGGCGTTCGGCCTCGACGACTCGGGGAGGGAGGACGGGGCATGAACCCGATCGACTTCATCGTCGAGCCGCTCGGCTACGACTTCATGGTGCGGGCGCTCGCGACCGTGCTCATCTCCTCGGTCGTCTGCGCGGTGCTCTCCTGCTGGCTCGTGCTCATCGGCTGGTCGCTCATGGGGGACGCGGTCTCCCACGCGGTGCTTCCCGGGGTGGTGCTCGCCTACATCGTCGGCGCTCCCTTCGCGCTCGGCGCGGTCGTCTTCGGCTTCCTCGCGGTCGCGCTCATCGGAGCGGTCAGGGGCACCAGCCGGGTGAAGGAGGACGCCGCGATCGGCATCGTGTTCACCACCCTGTTCGCGCTCGGCCTCGTGCTGATCTCGGTGACGCCCTCGCAGACCGACCTGAACCACATCATCTTCGGCAACCTGCTCGGCGTCTCGTGGGCCGACCTCGTCCAGGTGACGATCCTCGGGGCGATCGTGTTCGCGGCCCTGCTCGTGAAGCGCCGCGACTTCACCCTCTACGCCTTCGACCCGACGCACGCGCACGCCATCGGCCTCAACCCGCGACTCCTCGGGGCCGCCCTGCTCGGGCTTCTCGCGCTGACCGCGGTCGTCGCGCTGCAGGCCGTGGGCGTGGTGCTCGTGGTCGCGATGCTCATCATCCCCGGCGCGACGGCGTATCTGCTGACCGACCGCTTCAGCCGGATGCTCGTCATCGCCCCGGCGATCTCGGCCGTCTGCGCGATCATCGGCCTCTATCTGAGCTACTACCTCGACACCGCCTCCGGCGGCATGGTCGTGCTCGTCCAGGGCGCGGCGTTCGCGCTGGTGTACGTTCTCAGCCCCCGCCACGGTCTCCTCGGCGCCCGCCTCGCCGCGCGCCGAAGGCGCGGCCGTCGTCTCACGAGGGTCTGACGGGCCGTTCACGCCGCGGGGCGCAGGCGTCCCCCGCTGGCCGCGAGCCAGCATCCGACGAGTACGACCGGGAGCCCGATGAGCAGGCCCGGGGTGATGGGCTCGGCGAGCAGTGCGGCGCCGAGGACGATGGCCACGACCGGGTTCACGTAGGTGAACAGCGGGGCGCGCACGGGCCCGACCTCGCGGATCAGGGCGAAGAACGCCACGAATGCCACGGCCGTGCAGACCACTGCGAGCAGGAGCAGCGATATCGTCGAGCGCACGGTCGGCACCTCGTGCTGCGTGAGCAGCGCGGCGGGCAGGTAGGCCAGGCCGATGACGAGCAGCGACAGGGTGATCGTGCCGAGCGACGGCACGTGCGAGAGCTTCGCGGCGATGACGAACGGGGCGATCGCGTAGAGCAGTGCGGTGAGGAGCACCTCGCCGATCGCGAGGATGCTGCCGGGTTCGTTCGGGAAGAGCCCCGGGCCGGCGACGACGATCGCGACCCCGACGAATCCGATCAGCAGGCCGCCCAGCCGCAGCGGCGCGAGGGTCGATCGGTCGCCGCGGAGCAGTCCGATGAGGGTGGCGAACAGGGGGACGGTCGCGACCAGCAGACCGGTCAGGCCGGAGGGGAGCTGCGTCTCGGCGTGGCTGAGGAGCAGGAAGGGACCGGCCATCTCGATCACGCCGAATACCAGCAGCCAGGGCCAGAGCCGGAGGGCTTCCTTCAGCACGCCCGCGCGGATGGCGAACGGCAGCAGCAGCAGTCCGCCGATCAGGGTGCGTCCGGCCACGACCGCGGCGGGCGAGTACGACTCGACGGCCTCTTTGATGAACAGATAGGTGATGCCCCAGACCACGGACATGACGGCGAACAGGATCCATCCCTTGCGGGTGAAACCGGTGTGCGGCGTCACCGCGACCCTACTCGACATCCGCGGCGGGGGTCGCAGGCGGCGTCGGCGGCATCGTCGCGGCGATACGGAGTCGCGTCACGGGAGTCCTTTCGATCGGGTACAGAGGAATGCTACGCGGCATTGCGGCTCTCGGCTGCGCGCGCCCGGTCGGCGAGCGGCGCGTGCACATCGCAACTAGGCTGAGCTCATGTCGACGCTGGTGTGGTTCCGCGACGACCTGCGGCTCGCGGACCATCCGGCGCTCGCCGCCGCCTCCCGCGCTCGCGACGGCATCGTCGCGCTCTACGTGCTCGACGAGGTGTCGCCGGGCGTGCGGCCGCTCGGCGGCGCGGCGCGCTGGTGGCTGCACGCGTCGCTGAGCCGGCTGCGCGCCGCGCTCGCAGAACGCGGGATCCCGCTCATCCTCAGGCGGGGCTCCGCAGAGACGGTCGTGCCCGCCGTGGTCTCGGAGTGCGGGGCCGAGCAGGTCACCTGGAACCGCCGGTACGGAGCGGAACGCCACGGGGATGCGCGTCTGAAGCAGGCGCTGCGCGACTCCCGGATCGACGTGCGCTCCTTCCCCGGCGGCCTGCTCTTCGAACCGTGGCGGATCGCGACCCGTGCGGGTGAGCCGTACCGCGTGTACTCGGCGTTCTGGCGGGCCTGCCTCTCGGCGCCCGATCCGCCCGCTCTCCCCCTGCCCGAACCGGAGAGCCTGCGGGCGGGTCCGCGGCGGCCGGCGAGCGACGATCTCGAGGAGTGGGGGTTGCGACCGACGGCCCCGGACTGGGCGGCCGGGATCGCGGAGCGCTGGTCGCCCGGGGAGGCCGAGGCCTCGGCCCGCCTGCGGCGCTTTCTGGCCCGGGACCCGTCGGCGTACCCGCTGGGCCGCGATCTCCCCGCCTCCCGCGCAGGATCGGACCTCTCGCCGCACCTCCGCTGGGGCGAGATCAGCCCGCGCACGGTCTGGCACCGCTCGCTGGAGTCGGGGGGCGACGTCGGGGAGTTCCTCTCCGAGCTCGGCTGGCGGGAGTTCGCCTGGCACACGGCCTTCCACCGGCCGGACCTCCACCTGCGCGGGATCGACGCCCGCTTCGACGCGTTCCCCTGGCGAGAGCCCGGGGCCGACGACCTCTCGGCCTGGCGCCGCGGCGAGACCGGCTTCCCACTGGTCGACGCGGGAATGCGGGAGCTGTGGCGCACCGGCTTCATGCACAACCGGGTGCGCATGGTCGCCGCATCGTTCCTCACCAAGAACCTGCTGATCGACTGGCGGGTCGGCGAGGCGTGGTTCTGGGACACGCTCGTCGACGCGGACGCCGCGAGCAACCCCTTCAACTGGCAGTGGGTCGCGGGGTGCGGGGCGGATGCCGCTCCCTACTTCCGCATCTTCAACCCGCTGACCCAGCAGCGGAGGTTCGACCCCGAGGGCGAGTACGTCGATCGCTGGGCGCCCGACAGTCTGCTGCGCCCGGAGATCGTCGACCTGCGGATCAGCCGGGCGCGGGCCCTGGCCGCCTACGACTCGGTGCGGTATGGGGCGGAGGCGCCCGCGCCCGCGCAGGGCCCGAGCGAGACGTGACGGCCGCGGCGTCAGGCGGCGATCGCCGCGGCGATCGCGGATCGCGCCGTGGGGTGTGCGAAGACGAACCCGGAGCCGATCAGCGCCTCGGGTTCGACCCGCGCATCGGAGAGGAGCAGCGAGTCCGCGGCATCGCGGCCCAGTCCGAGGCGCAGCGCCCAGCGGGGCGCGGGGAGCAGGTAGGGGCGTCTCAGCCGCTGTGCGAGCTCGCGGCCGATCTCGTTCGCGCTGGCGGGTGAGGGCCCCGTGAGATTGACGGGTCCGAGCATCTCGTGATCGATCACCCGGCGGATCGCGCGCACCTCGTCGGTGAGCGATATCCACGGCCAGACCTGCCGGCCGGTCCCGAGCGGCCCGCTCAGGCCGAGGCGGGTCAGCGCGATCAGCGGCTTCAGCGCTGCGCCTGGGTCGAGCAGGGATGCCGTCCGGAGCAGGGAGATGCGCGCCGCGGGGCCCGCCCGCAGGGCCTCGTGCTCCCATTCCGCGCAGAGCCGTGCCAGGAAGGTCCCGCCGCCGCCGCTGCCCTCCGTCAGCCGCTCCCCGGGCCGATCCCCGTAGAAGCCGACGGCCGAGGCGGAGACGAAGTGCGGGGCGTCCGCGCCGAGCCGGCGGATCGCGGTGGCGAGCGTGCGGGTGGGCCGGATCCGCGATGCGCGCAGCACCTGCCGGTAGCGCCGCGTCCACGGCAGCCTGCCGATGCTGGCCCCGTTCAGATTCACCACCGCGTCCGCCCCGGCGAGCACCTCCGGGTCGAGCTCGCGCTCGCCGGGATGCCACTCGACCTCGCCGGAGCCGTCGGCGGCGGGCGCTGCGCCGCGGCGCACCAGCCGGGTCACCTCCGTGCCATCGGCGAGGAGGGAGGCGACGAGGGCGCTCCCGATGAGCCCGGACGAGCCCGAGACGACGATCCTCCCGGCGCTCATCGCGCTTCCCGCTTCCGGCTCAGCCGCGAAGGCCACCACACCGCGGGCCCGATGTCGTACATGAGGGCGGGCACGAGCAGGGCGCGCACGAGGAAGGTGTCGAGCAGCACGCCGAACGCGACGATGAACGCGATCTGCACGAGGAACAGGATGGGGATGACGGAGAGCGCCGCGAAGGTCGCCGCGAGCACGAGCCCCGCCGAGGTGATCACCCCGCCGGTGACGGACAGCCCGCGGATGATGCCCTCTCTCGTCCCGTGCGTCAGCGACTCCTCCCTGACCCGCGTGGCGAGGAAGATGTTGTAGTCGATGCCGAGGGCGACCAGGAAGACGAAGGCGTAGAGCGGCACCGCGGGATCGGCGCCGGGGAACCCGAAGACGTGATCGAACACGAGCGCCGAGACGCCGAGCGCGGTTCCGAAGGAGACCACGGTGGTGAGCACCAGCAGCACCGGCGCGACGACCGATCGGAGCAGCAGCATGAGGATGACGAGGATCACGAGCAGCACGATCGGAATGATGAGGGCGCGGTCGTGGATCGAGGCGTCCTTGGTGTCGATGGCCGTCGCCGTGACGCCGCCCACGAGCGCGTCGACGCCGTCCTCCGCGAAGGCCGCGCGCAGCTTCCGCACCGTCTGCTCCGCCGCGTCGGAGTCGGCGGCATCGGTCAGGGTGCCCTGCAGCAGGACGTCCCCGTCGGACACGGTCGGCTGCGGAGCCGGTGTACCCGGGGGCCCGAACGCGGCGATTCCGTCGGCCGTCACCGGCGCGGTGCCCGCGGGCGAATCGGCGCTCAGCACCGAGACCCCGTCGATGCCGTCGCTGTCGAGCAGCACGTCGGCCGCGGCCTGCAGACGGTCCTTGGGGACGAGCACCGTCACCGGGCTGCCGGAGCCCCCGGGGAAGTGCTCCCCGAGCGCGGCCTGCCCGTCCCGCGCCGCGGAGGCGCTGAGCACGAGATCCGACTGCGGCACGCCCTGCGCCTGCAGCTGGGTGACCCCTGCCGCGCCGGCGAGCAGCACGATCGCCGTGACCATCCAGATGAGGCGGGGCCGCTTGCGGATGAGCCGCCCCACCCGGGGCCACAGGCCCTTGGCCGGTACGCCGCCCTCGGCCGCGACGACCTCCGGCTCGTACGCCGGCCGCCTCGGCCAGAAGCCGGCGCGGCCGAAGACGAACAGGATCGAGGGCAGCAGTGTCAGCGCCGACAGCATCGCGAAGACGATGCCGATCGAGGCGACCGGACCGAGCGAGCTGTTGGACTTCAGATCGCTGAACAGCAGGCAGAGCAGGCCCGCGATGACGGTTCCGCCGGAGGCCAGGATGGGCTCGAAGGAGCCCCGGATCGCGCGCATGGTCGCCGTCCATTTGTCCTGCTGGACCCGGAGCTGTTCGCGGTATCGAGCGACGTAGAGCAGCGAGTAGTCGGTCGCCGCGCCGATGACGAGGATGAAGAGGATGCCCTGCGTCTGCCCGCTCAGCAGCAGCACCCCCGCCTTCGCGAGCCACCACACCGTGAGCAGCGCCACCGTCAGCGCGAACAGGCTCGTCGCGAGCACCGCGATCGGCAGCAGGAACGAGCGGTAGACGATGATGAGGATGATGAGCACGGCGATGAGGGCGACGAGCAGCAGGATGCCGTCGATGCCGGAGAACGCCTCGACGAGATCCGCCGTGAACCCGGCCGGTCCGGTGACGAACGACTCCACGCCGGAGGGCACGCCCGCGTCCAACCGCTCCGAGATCTCGGCGACGACATCCCCGATCCCGGCCGAGGTGTCGACGGGGACGAAGACCTCGAGCGCGAGCCCGTCGTCCGACGGGATCAGGGGCGAGGTGCCCGAGGAGACTCCGGGGATGCCCGCGAGTTCGTCCACCGCCGTCTGCACCTGCTCGATCTGGGCATCGGTCAGCGCCTGTTCGGAGGTGAACACGACGACCGCGGGGAGGGAGTCGTCTTCGCTGAAGTCGGCCAGCCGCTCCTGCACGCGGGTCGCATCCGCCGACTCGGGCAGATAGGAGGTCTGATCGTTCGAGGAGACCTCGCTCACCTTGCCGAAGTACGGGCCGCCGATTCCGGCCCCGGCGAACCAGACGAGGATGAGTACCGCGGGCAGCAGGATCCTCAGCCATCGCGGAACCCGCCGGGGCCGATGGGACTCGGACGCGGAGACGGGGACGCTGCGACGATGTGACTCGGTCATGAGGTGATGCTCCAGAGCAGAATCAGGATAAGGGTGATCAGGAAACCGGAGAAGTAGTTCAGCCAGATGAATCTGCGCCAGGCACGATTCGTGCGGGCCGAATCCGCGTCCGAGAGGTTCACGAACGGGGCGCAGTTGACGAGATAGGGCAGGGCCACGGCGGCGGCCAGGGGCCCGGGCCAGGGAGTCAGCAGCATGAGCGCTCCGGCGACGAACCAGAGCCCCAGCGCGATGCGCACCGTGCGCCGTGCGCCGAAGACCGTCGCGATGGATCCGATGCCCGCGGCGCGGTCGGGCACGATGTCCTGCACGGCGCCGAAGGCGTGGGCCGCCATGCCCCAGAGGGAGAAGGCCGCCAGCGAGATGATCAGGCCGGCGTCGAACGTCGCGCCCGAGAGGGCGAGGCCCACCACGGCCGGACTGACGAAGTGCGTGCTCGAGGTGATCGAGTCCAGGACCGGGCGCTCCTTGAAGCGCAGACCCGGAGCGGAGTAGGCGATGACCGCGAAGGTGCTGACGGCGATCGCCGCCCAGGCGAGCGGACCGCCGGCCGCCGGCAGCAGGATCAGGAAGGGCGCGTTCGACGCGAGCGCGAGCCAGAGCAGCGGGCGATGGAGCCGGGGCGGCAGCAGCGCGCCCTCGATGCCCCCCTTGCGGGGGTTCTTCGCATCGGACTCGTAGTCGAAGACGTCGTTGATGCCGTACATCGCGAGGTTGTAGGGGATCAGGTAGTAGACCGCGCCGATCACGAGCAGCCAGTCGATCTCGCGCGTGGTGAGGAGCATCGCGGCGGCGAACGGGAAGGCGGTGTTGACCCAGCTCACGGGACGCGACACGACGAACGCCTGTCGCAGGAGCTCGCCGATCGGCACTCCCCCCGGGCGGGTGAGGAGCGCCCAGAGAGCGGGGAGGGCGATCACGACGGCGAGCGGATAGGCGAAGTCCTCGACGGGTGCGAGGCCGATCCGGGCGCCGGAGACCAGTTCCGGCGCGTAGGCGAAGAGATCGAATCCGATCATGATGCTGTCGAACACGGCGGTGAGCACGAGCAGCCCGCAGCCCGCGATCGCCACCGCGACCCAGTTCACGGCTCGCCGCCCTGCCGCGCGGGCCAGCAGCAGACCGGCGACGATCGCGACGGCGAGGAAGCCCGCCGAGAGCAGCGGATAGCTCATCCCCGGTCCCGCTTTCGCCGGGCGTCCAGGATCCGCGCCGAACCGGTGGTGAGCACCATCGTGCAGAGCACCAGGAATACCAGGAACACGGGTTCCTCGAGCGGCAGCTCCGGCGCCAGGACGATGCCCGATGCGATCTCGGCGGAGCCGCGGAGGAAGATGCCGCTCGCGATGCCCGCGGCATCCCAGAGCAGGAGGAACGCCGTGCCGGCAAGGGCGACGAGCGTCGCGGCAGGGGGGTTCCGCCAGAAGAACAGCCGGAACCTGCGGTCGATCAGCAGCATGCACGCGATGCCCGCCAGCAGGCAGCCGAGGTACCAGAACGAGTTCATCGGGTCGCCGAGCGGTCGAGGGCGCGGGCGAGCGGCGCCGTCGGGCCCGCGGAGCGGTCGCCGCGAATCCGCTTCAGCACCAGCTCCGCGCTGATGAGGCACATCGGGACGCCCACGCCGGGAGCGGTGGTCGCCCCCGCGTAGTAGAGGCGGTCGACCCGCTTCGACTGGTTCTGCGCGCGGAGGAGCGCGCTCTGGCGGAGGATGTGCGAGGGTCCGAGCATGCCGCCGCTCCACGAGTGGTAGTCGCGCGCGAAATCGGCGGGGCCGATCGTCTCGCGCGCCACGATCCGTTCGCGGAGGTCGCCGATGCCCGCCCAGAGGGAGATCCGGTCGATCGCCGCATCCACCGCCTGCTCGATCGCCGCATCGCCCGTTCCGTCGGCCCCTCCCGACCCCAGGGCGGGATCCGCGGGCACGGGGATCAGCACGAAGAGGTTCTCATGGCCGTCGGGGGCGACCCCGGGCTCGGTCGCACTCGGCCTGCACACGTAGAGGGACGCGGGATCGGGGACGCTGCGGGCCTCTCCGAAGATGGCGTCGAAGTTCGCCGCCCAGTCCCGGGTGAAGAACAGGGAGTGGTGGGCGAGCTGCGGCAGCGATCCCTCCACGCCGAGCAGGGCGATCACCGCACCGGGCCCGCTCTCGCGCTTCCGCCACCAGGACTCCGGGTAGCTGCGGGCCTCGGGTTCGAGCAGCGCCGTCTCCGTGTGATGCAGGTCCGCCGCCGATACGACGAGATTCGCGTGCTCGATGCGCTCCGAGCCGCGCGCGTCGCGGCAGCGGACGCCGCTCACCGCGAGGCGCCCGCGCTCCCGCCGCGTGAGGATGGCGGTGGCCTCGGCGCCGGTCACGATGTCGGCGCCCGCGTCGACCGCGAGGGCCTCCAGCCGTTCGACGAGGCCCCAGAAGCCGCCCATCGGGTACTGCACCCCCTCGTCGAGATCGAGCGCGCTCATGAGGTGGTACATCGCCGGGGCGCGGCTCGGGTCCGTGCCGAGGAAGACGGCCGGGTACCCGAGCACCTGCCGGAGCACCGGGTCCGAGAAGCGCTTCGCGACGAAGCGCTCCAGCGTGGTCCCCAGCAGCGTCGTCAGCCGGGGCAGGGCGCGCAGCACCTCGCCGTCCGCGAGGGAGCCCAGCCTCGTGAACGGGTTGTACAGGAAGCGGCGCTCCGCCAGATCCGCGGCGTGCGCGGCCGATGCGAGATAGCGGCGCAGCGCTCGAGCGCTGCCGGGCTCGACGCGCTCGAAGGTCTCGACGACGCGGTCGGCGCCGAACGGGATCTCGAGCATCCGGGCCGCTCCGTCGCCCGCCGGCTCGCTGAAGACCCGGTAGCCGGGATCGAGGGTGCGCAGGGCGAGTTGCTCCTCCGTCGAGGTGCCGAGCAGCGCGAAGAAATGGTCGAACACGCGCGGCATGAGGTACCAGGAGGGACCCGTGTCGAATCGGAACCCGTCCCGCTCGAGCACCCCGGCCCGTCCGCCGATCCGATCGCCCCGCTCGAGCAGCCGGACGCGGTGACCCTCCCGCGCCAGGAGCGCCGCGGTCGCGAGGCCCGCGATCCCGCCGCCGATCACTATCGTGCGGGTCATCCGACGGGCTCCTTCCTCAGGTCGAGCGCCGATCGCGCGATCAGCCAGGCCTTCTCGGCCGCCGGGACGCGGATGCGCCGTTCGTAGAGCTGCGCCGTCGGCGTCCTCGAGATCCTGTCCGCGAGCCTTCCGAACAGCCGAAGGGCGCACCCCACCGCCAGGCGCGCATCACGCGGCAGGAGCGGCAGCGTCGCCGCGGCATCGGCCAGCTGCTCGCGGATCACGGCGATCCAGCGCTCCTGCGACGCGGAGTCGATGCGCCCGCGGTCGCTGAGATAGCTGCGGCCGAGACGCCCGGTGTCGTCGGCGAGGTCGCGGAGGAAGTTCACGTTCTGGAAGGCGGCGCCGAGCCTGCGCGCGCCGTGCTCCAGTGCCTGCAGCTGCTCGTCCGTGCGCGACTCGTCCCTCACGAACACCCGCAGGCACATGAGACCCACCACCTCGGCGGAGCCGTACACGTAGTCGGCGTGGGCCTCATCGCCGAAGCGCAGCCGCACCGTGCCGCACTCGTCGGGCGGAACTGCGGAGGTGGGCGCTGGAAGGTCGGTGCGCATGGAGGAGAAGAAGGGGCGGGTCAGCTCGTGTCCGATCCCGGCCGAGCGCGCGGTGTGCGCGAAGGCGTGGACGATCGGGTTGCTGCTGTACCCCGACTCCAGCGCGGTGTGGGTCTCCTCCTCGAGACGCGAGAGCGCGCTGTGCTGGGACTCGGGCGGGATGCCCGCGCCGGCGGTGGCCCCGTCGACCAGCTCGTCGGCGACGCGCACGAGCGCGTAGATGCTGCGCACGTGGTCGCGATGCCGCGCGCCGAGCAGGCGGGTCGCCGTGCCGAACGAGGTCGAGTAGGCCTCGATGATCCGGCCGGCGGCCAGCTCGGAAGCGGCCGTGTAGCGCGCCAGGGGGTCCATCCGATCCAGCGAGCGCTTCACAGTCGACGCTCCTCGATGGCCTCCGCGACATCCGCGAAGAACCCCGCCAGAGCCCCGGGGACGCCCGATCCGGGCGACGAGATGAGTTCGGAACTCGCGCGCAGTTGCTCCTCGATCAGCGATCGGATGAATCCCTCGGCGCCGCATTCGACGAGGAGCGCCCGTACCGATGCTCCGCTCTCCTCGCTGAGACGGGGATCGCCGAAGACGGGCTCGATGCCCGCCCAGGCGCTCGTCATGCGCGCATAGGCGATGATCGCGGTCTCCTTCCCCTCTCTCAGATCGGAGAACGCATCCTTGCCGTGCTCGGCGGCGCAGCCGAAGGTCGAGAGCAGGTCGTCCTGCAGCTGGAAGGCCACGCCCAGGTGCCTGCCGATCGCTCCGATCGCGTCCTCGGTCGAGGGCGCGGCTCCGGCGAGGATCGCGGCGGCCTGCAGCGGCAGCTCGAACGTGTAGGTGGCGGTCTTGAACCGGCTCATCCTGAGCACCGTGTCCAGGTCGGAAGAGACGACGCCGTCGCTGAGCGCCACGTCCAGATGCTCTCCGGCCACCGACTCGGTGATCGTGTGGTCGAGCAGCTGGAGCAGGCGCAGACGGATCGGTTCGGGGAGCGCCTCCCGTGCGAACACCTGGTGCGCGGCGGAGAGCAGCAGGTCGCCCATGAGGATGCCGCTAGTGCTCGCCCAGTGCAGATCCGCCGGGGACGCGTCGCCGTCCCGGCGCGCCTGCGACTCGAAGGCGGCGGGATCGCGCTCGCGCAGGACCGTGCCGATGAGGTTGGGGCGTCCACGCCGCAGCAGGTCGCCGTCGATGACATCGTCATGGAGCAGGAACGAGTAGTGCAGCAGCTCGACGCCTGCCGCGATGCGCAGGGCCGCCTCGCGCGCGACCGCGTCCTGGCCGGTCGTCGGTGCGAGCGCGTCGAACGCTCCGAGCAGCAGCCTCGGCCGCAGCAGTTTTCCGCCCAGCACGCATCCGAGCGCGATGCTCCAGAGCTCGGCGAACCGGTCGCCGTACGCCGCCGCCCGCAGGGCGCGCGCCTCGAGCAGGCCGCCGATCTCGCGCTCGATCTCATCCTGTCGGACCGTGTCCAGGAACCCCGTGGTGACGATGCCGCTCATCATTCGCGCTCCTCCGCGAAGGCGCCGAGGTCGAGCATGCGAGGGAGCTGCTCGCGCACCCACGGGCTGAAGGCGAACGGGGTGCGGGCCGCCGATTCGGCGAGGTCGGCCGGGGCGACCCAGGCCCACTCCGCCACCTCGGCGGGGTTCGGATGGAGGTCTCCGTCCAGCCGCGCGACGAAGACCGGGCAGATCTCGTTCTCCACGACCCCGCCCGCATCGACGGCGCGGTAGCGGAAGCCGGGAAGCACGGATCGGAGCGAGGTGATCCGTGTCCCGAGCTCCTGCTCCGCACGCCTGCGCACTGCGGCGTCGAGGGCCTCGCCCGGAGCCGGATGACCGCAGAACGCGTTGGTCCATACGCCGGGCCAGGTCTTCTTCTGCAAAGCCCTGCGGGTGACGAGCACCTCGCCGGTGGACCGCAGGACATGGCAGGAGAACGCGAGGTGCAGAGGAGTGTCCGTACCGTGGACTTCCGACTTCTCCGCCGTTCCCACCGCGTCCCCGTTCTCGTTCATCAGCACGACCTGCTCGGGCCTGAGCATCGAATCACCTCTATTTCAAGAGTTAATATCTAAATGAGATTACTATAGATGATTAGATACTCTTTCCGAAGGTGAAATATTTTCACTTATCATTCCTCCGAACGTAGGATTGCGGCATGGCGGATTCCGGTGCTCTCGGGAGCCGAGACTCGATCTCTGAAAATCTGTACGAGGTCGACTCCAGCGACCCTCGGAGCGAGCTCATCGATCGATCGGGTCTGCCGCCGGAGCACGTCGCCCAGATCGGGCGGCTGATGAAGGCGCTCTCCGCACTGCGCCAGGCGGAGCAGTCGGTGTCCGACGCGTCCGAGAAGTACATGAGGCTCAGCACGCAGGACATGCGGGCCCTGCATTATCTGATCGTGGCCAAGAACCGGAACGAGGTAGCGACTCCCGGCATGCTCGCGGCTCACCTGAAGATATCCGCCGCCTCCACCACCAAGCTGCTCAACCGGCTCGAGAAGGGCGGCCATATCGTGCGCCACGTGCACCCGGTGGATCGCCGCGCGTTCGCCATCGAGGTGACGCCCGAGACCGAGGCCTCAGCCATGCAGAGCGTCGGAAAGCAGCAGGCCAGGCGCTTCCATGCCGCCGCCCGCCTGACCAGCGACGAACGCGAGGTCGTGATCCGGTTTCTCGATGACATGACTCAGGAGATCTCGCTCACCAACGCGGACTGGGCCGGAGGATCCGGGGAAGCGTAGGGGATCCGGGATCTTGGACGCCCCGGCGCGGCCACTGCCGCGGTGAACCCCGAAGGGGTTCACTCCTCCTTCGCGAACGGCGACGGGGTGATCCCCACCCTCCGGTGGGGATCACCCCGTCTCTGTGCGCGAGGGGGGACTTGAACCCCCACGCCCTTGCGGGCACTGGCACCTGAAGCCAGCGCGTCTGCCAATTCCGCCACTCGCGCGAGTCGCCGCCTGGCGCCGAGGCGCCGACAACCAGATCAGCCTACCAACACGTTCGGCGACTGCAAAACCCGAGACCGGCCCGAGCCGGGGCCGGGGCCGGCGCCAGGTGCTCAGCCTCGACCGGAGGCACCGCCCTCGGATGCGGGACCGGAGGCCGGGTCGGATGACGCATCAGGCGCCGGACCGGGCACCGCGGCCGGCACCAGCTTCAGCCCGATCACGGCGGCGATGATGCCGCCGATGAACACGACCTTCCAGAGCGACACCGCTTCGGTGCCGGTGACCATGGCGTAGCCCACGGTGAGGGCGGCGCCCACCCCGGTCCACACCGCGTAGGCGGTGCCGATGGGGGTGCGCTTCACCGCCCAGCCGAGCCCCAGCATGCTGAGCGCCGCGGTCACGAGGAAGACGATCGTCGGCTCGGGGTGCCTGAACCCCTCCGACTGCCCCAGCGCGGTCGCCCACACGGCCTCGAGCACGGCGCTCGCCAGCAGCACGATCCAGTGCATCTCAGCTCACCGCCTTCAGCCCGACGACGCTGCCGATGAGCAGCACGAGCAGCAGCACGCGCACGACGCTCGGCCGCTCCTGCTTCGTGACGAAGGCCCAGCACAGCGTGAGCGCCGCCCCGATGCCGACCCACACCGCGTAGGCGGTGCCCACGGGCAGCGCCTGCATCGCCCATGCGAGGCCGATCATGCTGAGCGAGAGCGAGACCACGAAGAGCGCCGCCGGGCGCCACCGTCTGAACCCCTTCGATGCGGCGAGCGCCGAGGCCCACACGGCCTCGAGCATGCCCGATGCGATCAGGACGATCCACGCCATGACGACTCCTTGCGAGTCAGTCTTGTCCGATGCGGGTACTGCTCCCTCGTCCGCGAGCCCGGCGCGGGCTCCGCCTTCAATGGTAGGAGCGGATCGTGCGAATCCCCTGGGCAGGCCTCGCGGTTGCGCCGCCCTAAGCTGGGGGCATGGCGAAGAAGGGGCGCGCATCGACGCCGGCGACGGCGGAGCTGACGAGACTGGGCGTGCCCTTCGCGATCCGCTCCTACGACCACGACCCGGCCGCGACCGACTTCGGGCGCGAGGCCGCCGAGGCACTGGGGGTGGCGCCCGAGCGCGTGTTCAAGACGCTGCTCGCCGACGTCGACGGCGAGCTCGTCGTGGGCATCGTGCCGGTCGCGGGCAGGCTCGATCTGAAGGCGCTCGCCGCGGCCGCCGGCGGCAAGCGCGCCCAGCTGGCGGACCCGGCGGTCGCCGAACGCCGCACGGGCTACGTGGTGGGCGGCATCAGCCCGATCGGGCAGCGCAGCCGCCTGCGCACGGTGCTCGACGACTCGGCCGAGTCGCACGAGACCGTGCTGGTCTCGGGCGGCCGCCGCGGCCTCGACATCGAGCTCGCCCCGGCGGACCTCGCGCGGGCGACGGGCGCGACGCTCGCGCCGATCGGCCGCGGCTGACGGCGCGCTGGCCGGATCAGGCAAGCGCCGTGTCCGCGAGAGGGATGCGGCCCCGCCCGTCTTGGGGCATCATGAGGGCACCGGGGAGGCCCCGGGCGGGGCATCGCACCCGCGCGCGGCGGCCGATCCGCCCCCACCTGCGGAGATCGCGGGCAGGAAGCCACGAGCGAAGGAGCCAGAGCAATGAGCGCAGAGATCGACGGCAGCACCGGGAACGAGGACCGTCCCGGCGTGGACGAATGGCGCACCTATGACGAGTTCGCCGCCGGCATCGACACCTACCGCCTGCCGAACGTCTCGCTCGACGGCCAGAACGTCGAGCTGACCCTCGACGACGGCTCGACGATCGCGCTGAGCTTCGGCGCCGACACGGTGACCTGGCGGGCCTCGGGCGCCATCAGCGCGCCGGCGGGAACGCAGGACCCCTACGACGCGGTCGCCATCCGCGACGACGTCCTCTTCGTGAACCTGCCGCTCGAGAGCCGCGAGGCCGAGGCGGTGACCCTCGTCTGGAGCACGAGGACGAACCGCGCGATCGTCACCTACTCGACGATCTCCCCCGAGGCGGTCGAGGGCGAGACCCAGGTGAAGCAGGCCTTCCACGCGGCGACGCTCGGCGGCGGTGCGGCGTCCGGCGAGGTGCCCGCACCCTCGCGCGACCTCATCGGCATGCGCAACCTCTACCGCTACAGCCCGAACCACCTCTACGAGCACGTCTACATCTCGTCCGAGCGCTACGCCTGGCAGAACCTGCAGGGCGTGCAGCGCGGCCACGGCGACATGGACCTCTCGACGGTGTGGAAGCTCGACGAGGGTCTCTACCTCTTCTGCTTCCGCGAGTTCCGCATCGCCTGCGCGAGCGTGTGGCTGCACGACCTCGGCTACAACCTCATGACCACGGGCATCTTCCTGGGCCTGAACGGCGAGGGCAAGAGCGAGCACCAGCGCGCGGGCGGCCACATCTACCCCCTCGGCACGGTGAAGTACCCCGACGCGCAGCCCGTGTAGCGTCTCGGGCACGCTGGGGGGCGGATCGCTGCAGCTGCAGCGATCCGCCCTTCTGCGTCCCGGGGCGATCGGGCGGTCTATCCGCGCAGCGCGCTCGGCGTCGCACCGTGGTGGGCGCGGAAGGCGCGCGAGAAGTGCGCGGGCGAGGCGAAGCAGAACTCGGCTGCGACGTCCGAGACGGCGAGCCGCGGATCCCCGCGCAGCCGCCGCCGCGCGGCCTCGAGCCGTTCGCGCTGGATCGCGGCCGCGGGGCTCTGCCCCCCGTCGGCGAAGGCGCGGCGCAGCTGCCGCTCCGAGACGCCGAGCTCCTCGGCGAGCGAGGCCGGCGCGAGCCGGGGATCCCCCAGCCGGCGGCGCACCGCCGCGAGCGCACGCGCCCGCAGCGCGGCCAGCGGAGACGAGGTCCCGCCCAGATCGAGCAGCAGCGCGGAGATCGCGTCAGCCGCGGCGCCGCCCGCGGACCCGGCCCGCGGCCCGGGCTCGTCTTCGCCCGCCAGCGCCGCGGTGGCCGCGGCGCGCAGCCCCCGCGACTGCTCGGCGGTGAGGAGGCGCGGCCTGTCGGCGGGGGCGAGCCCCCAGTCCCCGTAGGCGACGTCCATGGGCACGGTGAGGATCAGCTGGCTCATCGCCCGGTCGAAGCCGAAGAGGTAGGGCTGGTCGGTCGAGTAGAGGATGCTCTCACCGGCGTGCGCGACGATCATGCCGCCGGGAGAGGCGAAGAACGCGCTGCCCGAGGTGAGGATCGAGACGAAGAGCGCGTCGCCCGGTCGCTGCCGGAGCGCCTGCGGCGAGCGCTCCACGGTGTGCTGGTCGCCCTGGATCTCGGTGAAGGTGACGTCGCCCCAGGCCCGCTGCCGGGCGCTCACGCGCAGGCCGTCCGCGAGCAGGGTCGAGCAGCGCAGACCGACGAGGGAGCTGCTGTTCCAGTGCTCCCAGAACTCGATCCGCTCGCCGGGGGAGATCTCGGCGGTGGAAACCGTCGTCGACAGCACGGTCATGGCAACAGGGTAGCGACTCCGGCCCCGCCCGGCCAGGGGCGCGGCTCGGACCCCGGCCGCGGCGCGGGCATCCGCCGCGCTGCCTGCCGTCCCGACCGCCGCTATGCTCGCCGTAGAAGCGCGTCCGCGACCCAGGTCTCGGAATGATCGCAATGGAGCCGTGAGTTATGGCGCGGTCCGCGGGCGCGGTAGGCTCGGCCTATGCTGCGGGCCCGCGTCCGCGTGAATGGCTGTTCAATCATGAGAAGTGAGGACTCGGACCGATGAAGATTCGTTTCGCGCTCCCGGCGCTCGCGGCCGTCGCCGCGCTGGCGCTCGCCGGCTGCACCAATACCGACGGAGCCGAAGGCGGCGCGAACTCGATCGGTCCCTCGGGGCTCGTCGAGACCGTGGAGGTCGACGACGCGGCGGCGGCGCTGGTGCCGGCCGATATCGCCGATGCGGGCAAGCTCGTCATGGGTTCCGACGGCGACTACTTCCCCAACGAGTTCAAGGCGGAGGACGGCACCACGCTCACCGGCTGGGGCATCGAGCTGGCCGAGGCGGTGGCCGCGAAGCTCGGCCTCGAGCCCGAGTGGGAGGTGCTCGACTTCGACTCGATCATCCCCCGCATCGAGGAGGGGGTCGTCAACGTGGGCGCCTCGTCCTTCACGGACAACCTGAAGCGCCAGGAGACGGTCGACTTCGTCAACTACTACAACGCCGGCACGCTGTGGGCGGCGAAGGCGGGCGCGAACATCGACCCCGACAACGCCTGCGGCCTGAAGGTCGCCGTGCAGCAGGGCACCGTGCAGGAGCGCACGGAACTGCCCGCGCGCAGCAAGAAGTGCGTCGACGACGGTGAGAAGGCGATCGAGATCCTGCCCTTCGACGGGCAGGCCGCCGCCACCAACGCGGTCGTAAACGATCAGGCCGACGCCTTCTCGGCCGACTCGCCGGTGACGCTCGGCGCGGTCGTCGAGCTCGGCGGCGTGCTCGAGCCGCAGGGCGCCGTCTTCGCCTCCGAGCCCTACGGCTTCGCGGTGCAGAAGGGCAGCCCGCTGGCGCAGGCCGTGCAGGCGGCGCTGCAGTCGCTCATGGACGACGGCACCTACCTCGAGATCCTCGAGCACTGGAGCGCTGAGAGCGGCGCCATCACCGAGGCGACCATCAACGCCGGCACCTCACCCGGCGACGAAGAGTGACCGGATAGACCGGAGTCATGTCCGACACCCGCGCCGGGGCTGCCGAGGGATCGTCTTCGCAGCCTCGGCAGCACGCCGAGCCCGAGGCGATCCAGGCGATCCGCCGGCGCCACCCGTGGCGCACGATCTTCGCCGTGGTGCTCGTCGTGCTGGTCGGGCTCTTCGTCTACGACGCGGCGGTCAACCGCCCGGTCTACGCGTGGGACATCGTCGGCGCCTACCTCTTCGACGTCCGGGTGCTCTCGGCGCTCGGCTACACACTGCAGCTGACGATCTACTCGATGCTCATCGCGATCGTGCTGGGCGTGCTGCTCGCCGTCATGCGGCTCTCGCCCAACCCGGTGGTGAAGTCGGTCGCCTGGGCCTACCTGTGGATCTTCCGCGGCACACCGGTCTACGTGCAGCTCGTCTTCTGGGGTCTCATCGGGGTCATCTACAAGAGCATCGACATCGGCGTCCCGGGTCTGGACCCCTGGCTGTCGCTGACGACGAAGGACCTCTTCAGCTACTTCGCCCTCGCCATCATCGGGCTGGCGCTCAACGAGGCGGCCTACATGGCTGAGATCGTGCGCGCCGGGCTGCTCTCGGTCGACAAGGGCCAGGAGGAGGCGGCGACCGCGCTCGGGCTCGGCTGGTGGCACACGATGAGCCGGGTGATCCTGCCCCAGGCGATGCGCGTGATCATCCCGCCGACGGGCAACGAGATCATCTCGATGCTGAAGACCACCTCGCTCGTGACGGCGGTGCCATTCACGCTCGAGCTCTACACGCGCACGCGCGACATCGCGGCCACCACCTTCAAGCCGGTGCCGCTGCTGATCGTCGCGTCGATCTGGTATCTCGTGCTCACCTCGATCCTCATGGTGGGCCAGTACTACCTCGAGAGGCACTTCGCCAGGGGCGTCGGAGCACGGCCCGAGCCGAGGCTGACGGGCGCGACCGGCGCCGTCGCGACGTTGACGGCCGATGAGGCCGCGATCGCCGACATCGCGACCGCCGATGCCGCGACCGCCCGGGCCGGCGACGGAGGCGAGGCGCCGGGGCCGCCGGGCGATGCTCCGGGCGGACGGGGCGCTCCGGGCGGGGAGGCGAGATCGTGAGCGCGGCACCCGAAACGCCCATGGTGAAGGCCGAGGCCGTCTCGAAGTCCTTCGGCTCGAACGAGGTGCTGAAGTCGATCACGCTCGAGGTGAAGCGCGGCGAGGTGCTGTGCCTCGTGGGCCCGTCAGGATCGGGCAAGAGCACCTTCCTGCGCTGCATCAACCACCTCGAGACGGTGAGCGCGGGCCGGCTCTCGGTCGACGGCGAGCTCGTGGGCTACCGGCAGCACGGCGACAAGATCTACGAGATGCGCTCGAAGGAGGCGGCGAAGCAGCGGCGCGACATCGGCATGGTGTTCCAGCGCTTCAACCTGTTCCCCCACAAGACCGCGCTCGAGAACGTGATGCTCGCGCCGACCCTGCTGAAGAAGGGCGGCAGGGCCGCGCTGAAGCAGCGCGCGATGGAGCTGCTCGATCGCGTGGGCCTCGCGGATCGCCACGACTACTATCCGGCGCACCTCTCCGGCGGCCAGCAGCAGCGCGTCGCCATCGCGCGGGCGCTCGCGATGGATCCGAAGCTCATGCTCTTCGACGAGCCGACCTCGGCGCTCGATCCCGAGCTCGTGGGCGAGGTGCTCGACGTCATGAAGGAGCTCGCCGTGAGCGGCATGACCATGATCGTCGTGACGCACGAGATGGGCTTCGCCCGGGAGGTCGCCGACACGCTCGTGTTCATGGACGGGGGCGTGGTGGTGGAGTCCGGGGACCCGGCCGAGGTGCTCGCGAACCCGCAGCAGGCCCGGACGCGGGCGTTCCTCTCGAAGGTGCTGTAGGCGGGTATGCGTTCGCAACGGCGAGCGATCAGGCGTTCACCCCCAGATCCCGTTTGATCTTGGTGGTCGAGATGCCCTCGGTGCGGTCGAGGTAGACGACGTCGCAGTAGTCGGTGAGCACTTCGAAGCGGGGGTCGCCCTCCCAGTCCCCGCCCATCACGACGACGTCGATCTCGTACTTGCGCACGTCCTCGATCTTCTGGTCCCAGGAGTCCTCGGGGATCACGAGGTCGACGTAGCGCACGGCCTCGAGCATCTTCTTGCGCGTCTCGTAGTCGTGGTAGGTCTTCTTGCCCTTGCCCTGGTTGAACTCCTCGGTGCTGAGGGCGACCACGAGGTAGTCGCCCTGAGCGCGGGCCCGCTGCAGCAGGCGGATGTGCCCCCAGTGCAGCAGGTCGTAGGTGCCGTAGGTGAGTACGCGCTTCATGTGCGGGCTCCATTCGGTGGGCGGGCGATAGCACGACACTAGTACAGCCCGGCTGCGGGACGGCCCGGCGGACCCGTTCCCCCGGCCCGTTCCCCGGACCCTTCCCGGCCCGTCCGGGGCCTGGAACGGCGCACGCCGGAGGGTTAGGCTTGCCCCAAGGAATCGTTCGCGCGTATACGCGACCCGAACGAGGGAGGCACATCATGAATCGCACCGGTGATCCCGCGGCGCACGACCATGAGTCGGATCCGGCTCACACCCCGGACGACGGCTGGGGCGAGGAGGGCGGAGCCTCGCATCTGGGCCCCGCGACCCATCTGAGCGCCGGCCACCCCACGGCCGAGGAGGAGAACGAGGTCGAGGAGGCCTGAGCGGCCCGCGCCTCAGGCGATGAGCAGCAGCACCCCCGCGACGGCCGAGACGAGCGCGATGAGCAGCGCGGCCCCGATTAGCACGGCGTGCACGGTGTAGAAGCGCGTCTTGCGGCCGGCCTTGTCGCGGGCGCGTGGATCCGCGGTCACCCGCTTCCAGAAGCGCGGCCAGACGATCAGGTTGTAGGCGGCGTTCACGAGCAGCATGGTTCCGGCGAAGACGGTCATCCCCACAGCCTAGGGCCACCCCCAGTACTGGGGGCCACGATGCCCTCGCGGCGCGGTGCGCCCGATTTCGCCCGCGCCGGTGCATGATGAGTGAACGGGGAGCGTGTATGGGAGCACGATGATCATCCCCGCATTGCGACAACCCTGCGGAGGAGCAGAAATGTCTGAGAACGATACCCTCGCCGTCGAGGAGAAGAAGGCGGTCGACGGCGTGCGCATCATGTTCGGCGTCGGCGGCCTCATCGCCATCATCATCGGCGTCCTGATCATGCTGAACCCGCTGAAGTCGGCGGAGTTCTTCGCCGCGGTGCTCGCGGTCATCCTCGCGGTCTACATGGTCGTCATGGGCGTCGTCTACCTCGGCACCGCGATCTTCTCGAAGACGATCGGCGGCTGGGCGCGCACGGGTAACATCCTGCTCGGCGTGCTCTACGTCATCGCCGCAATCATCCTCTTCTCGAACCTCGGCGTCGCGAGCACGGTGCTGCTCGTGTTCATCGCCATCATCATCGGCATCATGTGGATCGTCGAGGGCATCATGTCCTTCACCACCGTGAAGTCGAGCGGGCACCCGGTGCTCTCGATCGTCTACGGCATCATCAGCATCATCGCCGGCGGCGTGCTGATCTTCTCCTTCGCGCTCGGCATCGCCGTGCTCGTGTGGATGATCGGCATCTCGCTCGTCGTGCTCGGCGTGGTGCAGGTGATCCGCGCCTTCACGATCAAGGGCGAGCCGGCGGTCTGACCGCGGCGCACGGAGCGGGGGCGGATCGGCTGATCCGCCCCCGCTCTCGCGTCTGCGGGCGGTGCGGCCTCAGGCCATGGCCTCCAGCGCCTCGGCGGTGATCGGCTCGTCGCCGAGCGCGAGGTCCACGTACTTGCGCACGACGACGAGCGCCGCGGATCCGACGTCGAACTGGGCGGCGACGAAGGGCTTGGTGCGGATCAGCCGCAGCGCCTCGAGGGCCGGCATGAGGGCGCCCTTGGCCTGATCCCCACGGCCCTTCGGCATGGCGAGACGCAGCTCGGCCATCGAGGTGAACAGCGGCAGCACGAGCCGCCCGTCGGTCGAGCGGATCGTGCGGATGTGCGTCGCCTTCTTCTTCGCGGTGCCGGTGACGTCGGCGACGAGGAAGCCCTCGCGCAGCGCGGCGAGGAACGCGGCGAGCCGCTCGTAGTCGGGCCGGGCCTGCAGCGCCTCGATCGCCTCGCGCACCGCGGTGTTCGCGTAGTCGGCGGTGAGCCCCTCGGGAATCTGCGCGTCGGCCATGGCCTCTAGCTTAGGGCGACGGCCAGGGCGGCCGCGGCGCGGGGGCTCAGTCGCCGATGCCCCGAGCCGTGAGCGCCTCGCCGGTGAGCTGCGCGTGGCCGACCGCGCGCAGCACGAACGGGATCACCCACGCCCGCGGGCTCCGTTCGAGGCCCCGGGCGCGAGCCGCGTCGCGGGTCTCGCGGGCGATGCCGAGCAGGCTCGGGATGGAGCGGATCATGAGCGAGAAGGCGAGCGCCACGCGGTCCGGATCGACCCGTAGCGGCCTGAGCGGGCCGAGCGCCCACGCGACCGTGTCGAGCATGTCCGAGGCCGCGGTGCTGGCCGTCACCGCGCTCGCCGCGAGGATCAGCGCGAGCAGATCGCCGACCACGACGAAGCCGTGCTCCCAGCCGTGCTGCCACCAGTGGAAGGCGAAGAGGGGGATCGCGATGAAGGCGAAGCCCCGGGTCACCCGCCAGAGATCGCGCCCGCGCAGGCCGGCGACGACGGCGAGTGCGAGCGCGAGCGCCAGCGCGACGCCGGTCGCGATGACGCCGGGCACCGCGATCACCGCGGTGGCGAAGAGGAAGAGGCCGAGCAGCTTCGCGCCGGGGCGCAGGCGGTGCAGGGGCCCCGTCCCGGGGCGGTAGGCGCCGAGCGGGTTCGACGCGCTCATCGGGCGAGCTCCCGATAGCGGGCGACGGCCTCGTCCGGGTCGCCGTCGAACGCGACCCTCCCCGACTCGACGACCAGCGTGCGCTCGGCCTGCAGGGCGAGCTCGAGATCGTGGGTGACGACGATCACCTGCTGCGGCAGCGACATCAGCAGCTCCCCGATCATGCGGGCGTTGCGCAGGTCGAGCAGGGTGGTCGGCTCGTCGGCGACGAGGATCGCGGGGTCGGTCGCGAGCACGGTCGCGATGGCGAGCAGCTGCTTCTGGCCCCCCGAAAGGGTGTGCACGCTGCGCTCGGCGAGCGGGGCCAGGCCGAAGCGCTCGAGCACGGCCGTGGCGGCGGCGAGGCGATCCGCCTTGTTCCGGTGCGCGCGGCGCAGCGACAGCGCGACGTCCTCGGCGACCGTCGGCATGATGAGCTGCGCGGACGCGTCGGTGAAGACGAACCCCACGGTGCGGCGCACCGCGGCGCCGTCGCGGCGGGTGTCGAAGGGACGGCCGCGATCCGGGCCCTCGACGGCGTCCCCGCTGCCGGCCCGCACCGTGACGGTGCCCGCGCTCGGCTCGATCAGCCCGTTGCAGAGGCGCGCGAGGGTCGACTTGCCCGATCCGTTGCCGCCGATGATCGAGATGCGGCGCTCGGCGAGGGTGAGGCTCGTCGGCTGCAGGATCGTCGTGGCGCCCTCGGGGGAGGGGACGACGACCTGGGCATCCCGCAGTTCGATCACTCGGCGATCCTACGCTCCCGCTGCCTCGGCTGCGGGAGCCTCGGTGCGCGCCGCCGCTCGGCCGCCCCGGTACGGCAGGAGGCCCGGGAACGCGCGGTGCACGGCGGTGGCGACGATCGCGGCGAGCAGCACCTTCACGAGGTCGGCGGGGACGAAGACGAGATCGGCGAGCGTGGCCTGGCCGAGGGTCATGCCGCCGCGCCAGGCGAGGCCGAGGATGCCGAGCCCGTGGTTGATCAGCGGGCTTCCGACGAGGCCGGCGAGGAAGATGAGCAGACCGGTCGCGAAGACGCCCCGGCGGGGGATGCGCTCGACGATGAAGCCGGTGGCGGCGGCCGCGAAGGGGAAGGAGATCAGGTAGCCGACGGTCGGGCCTGCGAAGGGGGCGAGGCCCGCGGCGCCGCCCGCGAAGACGGGGAGGCCGATCGCGCCGACCGCCAGGTAGAGCAGCGCGGCGAGGAAGCCGCGGCGGGTGCCGAGCACCATGCCGGTGAGCACGACGGCAAAGGTCTGCAGCGTGAAGGGCACGGGGCCGACGTAGATCGCGGGGAGGATCGCGCACACCGCGATGAGCGCGGCGAAGACGGCGATGAGCGCGATGTCCGTGCCGGGGTTGCGGCGGGCGCGGCGCAGGATGCGGTCTTCGCCTGCGGCCGGCGCGGTGCCGGTCGTCTCTGCGGCGGTTGCGGCGGTCGGAGCGGGCGGGGTGGTCGGTGCGTTCTCGGTCATGATGCCTCTGCTGGGAAGTCGAAGTAGATGTCGTGGTGAAGCCGGCAGTTCGGGTTGAAGAGCGCAGCGCAGCGGGGGCAGGCCCCCGCCCGCAGGTACTCGTCGATGCTCAGCTCGGAGCGGCAGGCGCCGCAGAGCACGGCGCTCTGCTGCCGATCCTGCTCCCGCCACCGCGCGAGCGGGTGATCCGCCGCCTCTTCGTGGCAGCGGTAGCAGGGATAGTACTCGCCGCAGCAGGCGAACTTCAGCGCGACGATGTCGGTCTCGCCGCGGTAGTGCTCGCAGCGGGTCATGTCATCGACGACGCGGCCGAGCACCCGGGGCGCCGTGCCGCGATCCTCGCCCATGCCTCGCCTCTCTGCTGCTCGTCTCCCGAACCGAACTGCGCTCTCCAGAACGGCGCTCTCCTGAACAGTGTTCTGGTGAACGGTGTTCAGGTTAGCGCTAGGGTGGGGGAATGCGCAACAGCCTGGCCGATGTCGTCGCCGCGGCGCTGCGCGTGCTGGGCGAGCACGGGCTCGAGTTCTGCTCGATGCGCCGGGTGGCCGCCGAGCTCGGCGTGCAGCCGAGCGCGCTCTACCATCACGTGCCCGACAAGCAGACGCTGCTCGCGCTCATGGCCGACGAGATCGTGCGCGGCGTGGGGATCGGGATCGGCGATCCGCGGCGCCTTTGCGTCGATCTGCGCCGGGCGCTGCTCGCGGTGCGCGACGGCGCCGACGTGGTGGCGACCGCGGCGGCGTTCCGGCTCGGAGCCTCCGAGATCGAGGATCGCCTCGCGGCGCTCGTCGGTGCAGACGGTGCGCGCACGCTGCTGCTCTACACCTTCGGTCACGCCCAGTCGACGCAGACGCGGCTGCAGGCGCTGGCGTTCGGGGTGCTGGCGGATCCGGCGCCTTCCGCTTCTCCGACCCCGCTCGGGGCGACCGTCTCGCCCGGTTCTCCAGCCGATGCCGAGGCCGAACTCGACGCCTCCTACGGGCGCGGCCTCGACATCATCCTCGCGGGGCTCCGCGCATCGTCCGCGCTCGGGACCATGGAGGACTCTGGACTGAGATAGTCGAGATGGTGAGAAGTGCGTTGGTGAACGTCAACGAAAGCGCAGTGGGTAGGGTGGATGCCCTGCCCTGCGATTGCAGTACGCTGTGTGTTGTCGTGTGGCTCTCCGGAGTGATGGGGAGCTAGACGCGTAGAGTGCTCCTGTTCATTGTCGAGAGGCAGCCGTGAACGTTGAAAGTGGCGCAATTGTCGTGCGCGAGGTGGTTGCCGGGGACAGGGATGCTTGGCAGCGAATCTATAGAGGTTACCGGGACTTCTACGAGATGCCGCACGATCCTGCTGTATACGAGACGGTGTGGGGCTGGCTCATGGATCATACGCATGAGGAACGCGGTCTTGTCGTCGAGATCGAGGGACGCACCGCAGGGCTGGCCCACTTCCGCCGTTTCGCGCGCCCGCTTATGGGAGCTTACGGAATCTACCTCGATGACCTGTTCACCGAGCCGGCTGCACGCGGATCAGGCGTGGCGTCGGCGGTACTGGTGCGTCTCGCAGAGATCGCCCGTGACGAGGGCGCTACTCTGGTGCGCTGGATCACCGCCGATGGCAATGCTGTCGCGCGGAGTCTCTACGACCGGCTCTCGAAGCAGACGCCCTGGGTTACCTACGATCTCGCTCCGGCAGCCGGATCCTGACTCCAACAGCCGTCGCCAAGAGCCGGGACCGGCCGGGCCCGCCATCGATGACGCATCGGTCCTTCCGTTCGTGGGAGGTACCGTGTCAAGCCTCTCCGAGCGTGTCGAAGAACAGGGCGAGGATCTGGGCGTTGCGAGCCGCGCCGACTACTTCGATGACGGGTACGTCACCGGCGACGTCGTGCACCGAATCCTCCCCGGGTATAGCGCGCCGGTCGACGAGCGTCTGTCCCCGAGCAGGGCCGGCGGCGAGGACGAGCTGCACAGGCCAGCGCACGATGTCGTAGAGTTCGGGGGCGACCAGGACGCACAGGGTCCCGGCGTCGCCGATGCAGTTGTAGAGCACCTTCGCGCCGTTCGAGGGATCGGAGGCTTCGAACCCGAGCAGGCGACCTGCCACTTCGCGAATCGGGTTCGAAGAGGCCTGAAGTTCGGCGATCTGCGGGGTGCTCGTCTTGATGCTCCAGAGGAGATCCCAGCCATACATCGTCAGGGGGATTCCGCTGGTGAGCACGATATGCGCCGATTCTGGATCATGCCAGAAGTTGAACTCGGCCACCGGCGTCGCGTTGCCTATGGTCGCTGATCCGCCCATGAAGATGATTCGTCCGATCCGGTCGGAGACTTCTGGATGAGTTCGGAGCAGCAGTGCGATATTGGTCATCGGGCCCAGTGCGACGATGGTCAGAGGCGTTCCGGAATCAAGGATGCTCCGCCGCATCAGCTCGACGGCATGGATTTGCTCCGGCTCACGCGCACTGACGGGCAGCTCCACGTCTCCCAACCCGGTGACGCCGTGGATCCAAGACGCATCCCGAGGCGGCTCGATGAGCGGACGCCTCGCGCCGAGAGCGACGGGGATAGGCGGCGCGTCGAGCAGATCGAGAATCTTCAGAGTGTTGCTGACCACATTCTCGAGACCGGTGTTGCCTTCTACGCAAGTGATGGCCCGGATCTCGATGTCGGGATGCAGCACAGCGAACATGAGGGCGAGGGCGTCGTCGCGGCCGGTATCGACATCAAGAAGTACGCGGTGTCTCATCTTGTGGAATGTCCTCACTGATCAGGGTGCTGCGGGTGAGCCGAAGTGATCGGCGGGCGGGGCTTCACGGTCATCGCGGCCTTGACTCGATGACAAAGAATCGTTTCTTCTCTGAGGCGAACATAGCATGAAGGCAGAAGGTGAATCGATTCTGTTATGGTGGGGAATATCGATGCTGATGCCGTACTCGAGTTCGCCGGTGAAGAAGGCGTAGTCACATCATGGTTCGGGCCGGATCTCGAATTGGAAGCGATTGAAAGAGGGAACCAGCCGTGTCCGAGAAGATCATTCAGGTGACCTGGGCTCACCCGAGATCCGACTCGCTGACTGCCGCAATCGTCTCGGATATCGTCGATGAGCTCGAAGACCTCGGTGCGAGCCTGGATCTGATCGATTTGTACCGGGAGGGGTTCGACGGCACCCTTGGCACCGCGGACGAACCGGACTGGGACGAACCCGCGAAGCAGTACACGCAAGAGGTGATGGAGCACGCGGTTCGTACAATGATTGCTGATGCAGTCGTCCTCGTATTCCCGGTCTGGTGGTTCTCCCTGCCGGGGATCATGAAGGGGTACATCGATCGGGTGTGGAACTACGGCTTGCTCTACGGCGGGTCTCATGAGTCGCGCCTGAAAGCCGTGCGGTGGATCGGCCTCGCCGGATTGACGAGGACATCATTCCGGAAGCGAGACTATGACGTCATGATGTCACGACAGCTCGATGTGGGGATCGCTGGGTTCTGCGGGATAGAGAACAGTCGGCTCGACCTCCTGTACAACACCCTTGCTGATGAGGTCGAAGATCTGCCGATGCACTACCGCGAACTGCGCGGTCAGGCGAGAACCATTGTGCGGCAGCTCTTCGAAGAGCTCTAGCCGAATTCGCATCTGCAGAGTGGAGCATCTCGACGGTCGCGATGGCGGATGGCTCCAGTGGCGCAGGGAGTCCATTCAGGCTGCAGGAACCCGGCCCGTCGACTCTCGGATCTTGATCGACACCGGCAAGGGCGGAGGGGAAATCGGGTCGGCACCGTCCACGATGCCGAGGAGCAGCCGGGCTGCTTCCACTCCCATCTCGCGTGGGTGCTGTCGGACGGTGGTGAGCCCCGGTGTGAGGAGAGAAGCGAATGGGAGGTCGTCGAATCCGACGACCGAGATATCCTCGGGCACCCTGAGCCCCGCTCGGCGACAGTAGGAGAGGGCACCGATCGCCATCAGGTCGTTTGCGCAGATCAGAGCCGTCGGCTGCTGGTCCGCGGGGAGCGCCAGGGCTTCCGAGGCTAGACGCTCGCCCGACGACATCTGATAGTCGCCGACGAGTACGGGCACGGAGTCAGGATCCAATCCTGCCGCGGCGACCGCTTCTCGGTAGCCTGAGAGGCGTTGCTCAGCCGTCCAAAGCTCGAGCGGGCCGCTGAGGATCGCGAGGCGTTTGTGCCCCAGAGAAGTCACGTGGGCTGCAATCTCCCGGGCTCCCCGGCGGTTCTGAGAGACAACGCACGGAAGCCCGAAGCCTGGAAGCTTCTCGTCGACCAGCACAACGGGACCGACGCGAGTCAGCTCCACCAAGGATTCCATCCGGGTCTCGGCGCCGGACAGGTAAATGAGCCCGTCAAGCCTCTGGCTGCGCAGCAGACGACTGTTCCAGGATTCTCCGTCGCCGGCCGCCTCGGGCGTGCATAGCACCACGAGAACGTCCTTCTCGGATGCGGCTTGCTCTACCCCCTCCGCGACCATGGCGAAGTGCTGATTCACAAGGTCTGGGATGACGAGACCGATGGTGGCTACGCTACGACGCTTGAGATTACGGGCGGACTCGTTCGGGAGATAGCCCAGTGCTCGGACCGCCTCGAGTACTCGCGCCCGTCGTTCGGCTGCGACAGGGCCACTGTCATTGAGTACGTAGCTCACGGTGCTGACCGAGACACCGGCTTGCTCGGCCACGTCCTTCATCGTGGGCCTACGCGTCGGCGTAGCCCCCGAACCCTTTACCAAGATCGCCCCTATGATGTCCGCACGTCATGCGTTGATTCACGGTCGTTGCACGCCAATAGTAGTCGGTTCTAGGCGCAAGTACTGATCAACGCGTCTGACGGGGAGAAGTCAGACCGCGCTACTCTCCATCTAGAATCCTTTCCATGATTCTAGATGGATCTGCTGAGAAGCGGGGGATTGAGCGGTTTGGCACAGGTCGCTAGCAGGCGCGGCACTGCGGGTATGCGCCAGTGTTTACAAGCAAGTTACAAGCGAGTTTCGAGATTTTTCCCTTGACACGGCGAATGATCCGTCGTTAAGGTCTGTCACTAGAAAGCTTTCTATTATGTCAATTGATGTCTCCAAACCAGGAATAATCGGCAGTCACGGCTGACCGTTGACGCCTCTGTAGCGAATCGTTAATAGTCGATTGGCGACTGATTCGGTTCTCAACAAATGTCACCTACAGGAAGGGAGCTGCGATGTCCTTGGGTGAGCAGTTCGACAACATCATCATCAACACCGACAACTACAAGCACTGCCACTACCCGCTCTACCCGCCGGGTACCGAATACATCTCTTCGTACATCGAGTCCCGCGGCGGGGCTTACCCCGTCACAATGTTCGTCGGTCTTCAGGCCTTCATCCGCGACTACCTCATGCGCCCCGTGACGCTGGAGGATATCGATGCGGCCGAGTACCTCATGCGCGAGCAGGGCATGCACTTCAACCGCGAGAACTGGATCGGCATCCTCAACGACCACGACGGTTACCTGCCGGTCGAGATAGAGGCCGTGCCTGAAGGCACGGTCCTCCCCACTCGCAACGTTCTTGTGCAACTCATCAACACCGACCCGAAGTACTACTGGGTGACCAGCTTCTTCGAGACGGCGCTGCTACGCGCCGTCTGGTATCCGACCTCCGTCGGTACGATCAGCTGGCTCTCCAAGCAGGTGATCCGGACAGCCCTCGAACGCACCTCCGATAACGGGCATCTCCTGCGCTTCATGCTGCACGATTACGGTGCACGCGGGGTGAGTTCGCAGCAGTCCGCCGCGCTGGGCGGCATGGCCCACCTGGTGAACTTCAACCAAAGCGATACGACCCCGGGCATTCTCGCTGCGAAGCGCTGGTACAACGCCGTCGCCCCTTCGAACTCGGGCCCGAATTCGGAGCATGCAGGATTCACCGCCTGGGGCCGGGATCGTGAGGTCGATGCGATCCGGAACATGCTCGAGGTACACAGCGACTCCGGTGTCGCACTGGTTCTCACCGACACCTACGATCACGAGAACTGCATCAAGAACATCCTCGGCGGTGAGTTGAAGGAGATGGTCCAGAACTTCCCCGGTCTCGTGGGAGCCCGCCCCGACTCAGGAGACGTCGTGCAGGTGACTGCCGATACGACTGAGTGGCTGATGGAAGCCTTCGGGTATGAGGTCAACAGCAAGGGCTTCAAGTTGCTGCCTCCGTTCATCCGGGTCGTTCAAGGAGACGGTGTCACGGCGACGAGCCTCCGAGATGTGTACATCGAACTCGAGCGCCGTGGGCTGGCCGCCGACAACGCGATCTTCGGCATGGGCGGGGGCCTCCTCCAGCACATCAACCGGGATACGTTGAACTTCGGGCAGAAGGCGAACGCGATCCGCGTCGACGGGGAATGGAAGGACATCTCCAAATCCCCGACGGGTGCCGACTTCAAGGTCTCGAAGGCCGGCAGGCTGGCTCTGATCAAGGAGAACGACGAGTACCGGACGGTCCCGCGTGATTCCGTGGCACCTGATCGGAACCTGCTCCAGCCCGTCTTCCGCAACGGCAAGCTTCTGAGGAAGTGGGACTTCTCGGAACTGATCGCCGCCAGCGAGACTCCGGTGCCGCGGGAATGGTACGAGAGCTGGATCGCGCCGATGCTGGAACCCGCTCGAGCTGCCCAGCCACTGGCCGTTTGAACTCGTGATGCCCGAGGCGGTCTCGCTGCCGCCTCGGGCGTCACGACTCCTGACCTTCCAATCGGCGACTGATCGAAGGCGAGCGCCCGATATCCTCCTCGCCCCTGGCCGAGTTCACGTACACAGTCTTAAAGGAGTAGACAATGGGAATGAAGATCTGGGTAACGACGCCGTTCTTCTGGGCAGACATGACGCAGCCCTGGTCGGAGGTGCTCGACGACATGATCAGGATCGTCGATGCCGCTGAGAGACTCGGCTTCGAGGGAATCACCATCAATGAGAACCAATTCCAGAACTACGTGTGCAACCCCTCTGCGATGATGTTCTCGACGGTGGCGGCCATGCGAACCAAACGGCTACGGATTGTCCCCGGTGTCGTCGTCCTGCCGGCGTACAACCCGCTCCTCGTCGCCTCCGAGATGAGCCTCCTGGATCATCTCGCTCCGGGTCGGGTCGGCATCGGCGTAGCGCGCGGCGGGAGCCGTCTCCAGCTCGACCGACTGGGCGTGAAACCGGAGGAGCAGCGTGCGAAGTACGAGGAAGGGCTAGAGATCCTTCGCCGTCTCTTCACCGAGGATGACGTGTCATACGACGGAGAGTTCTGGTCCTTCCCTCCGACGACCCTCGTACCGAAGCCGGTTACGAAGCCGCATCCTGATATCTGGGTCGCATCCCAGAGCAATGATGGCGTGCGCAGGGTCGCGCAGCAGGGATTGAATCTCATCACGGCACCGAACTACGGCAACTTCGAACCATATGGTGACCTAGAGGAACTGCTGGAGAGCTACAACGACGAGATCGCCCAGACCGGAAAGCCCCGCGGAGAGGTCATGGTCCTCCGGCACACCTGGCTCGGACGCACCGAGGAGGAGGCGCTGGAGTACTTCGATGACGTCCTGAACGAGTACAACCACTACATGGCGCTCGTCAAGGGCCCCGGTACTGTCGACACGCGCGAGGGCCGCCTCGCTACTCGCGATGTGGGCGAGAGCCGCGACTACGTGCACGGTGGAAAGATGCGCCCTGAGCAGCACTCATTCTCCAAGGACAATCTGCTTGAGAAGTATGCCGATCCGGTGCTCACCACGCCCGACCGCATGATCGAGCGGTTCAAGAGCTACGAGAAGCTGGGAGTGGATCATCTCGCGTGCCTCATCGCGGTGGGGCAGCCCATCGACGCGATCATCGAGAACATGGAGATGATGGCCGCTGAGGTGCTCCCGGCGTTCGCCGATTGACGTCGCCTATTCCGTCGGCGCCGCATCTCCTTGAACGGCGGAGGAGTTCGGCATTCCAGCCCTCGACCGCAGCGCAGAACACGAATACAGCATGAGGAGAGCAATCACATGATCTACGAGGTACGCGAGTACATTCCGATGCCGGGACGAATGGGAGACGTCATCGACCTGTTCACGTCCGTCGTGATTCCGCTTTTCCGAAAGCATGGGATGGAGATCGTGCAGGCCGGCCTCACGACCATTGGCGACCACTCGTACAACGAGATCGTCTACACGATGCGATTCTCTGACCTGGCCGAACTCGAGCGGAAATGGGGGGCCTTCATCACGGACCCCGACTGGAACTCGGCGCTCGCGAATGCCGAGCAAACTGGCGCTCTCTACCAGGCCATACGCCGCCGGACAGTCGATTCGGGACCGTTCGACGATGCGCTGGGGGCACGGGCATGACGTCAAGATCGCACGGACTCAGCCCAGGGAATGCGGATGCGCGGCTGCCGGAACGGGAGACCATCGCCAGACAGGCGAGTCGATGAAGGCCTCGTATGCGATGGTTCGCGATCATGGGCTTCGCCGCAATCGGAGATTTGGAGATACACGATTCATATGAAGACCAAGACAGCAGGGGCTCCCTTCGTGACCCCGGGGAAGTTCTACATCGACGGAAAGTGGGTCGATCCGTCGACGAGTCATAGGATCGAGGTGATCGAGGCCGCGACAGAAGAACTGTATTTCAGCGTCGCGGAAGCCGAAGAGGCAGATATTGCGCGAGCAGTGGAGGCGGCTCGTCGGGCTTTCGACGAAGGCCCGTGGCCGCGGATGTCCCCGGGCCGACGGGCAGAGTACCTTCGCGCCATCGCCGCGGCGATGGAGGAGCGAGTCAACGATGTGGTGCAGTTCTGGCCGCGCGAGTCAGGCGTCCTCGCTCGTGTTGTGCCGTCTGCAATGGAGGAGGTGCCTGCGGCGTTCGACTACTATGCGGATCTCGCCGACGGATACCCCTTCGAACAGGAGGTTGCCACCAGCTCGGGCGAAGGCTTCGGACTGTTGGTAGGCGAACCCGTGGGTGTGGTCGGAGCGATCATCCCTTGGAACACACCGATTCATCTCCTCGCCTACAAGCTCGCCCCCGCGCTGCTCGCCGGATGCACCGTGGTCGTCAAGGTGTCGCCCGAGGCCCCGAGCGCAGGATACCTGATCGCGGAGATCGCCGAAGCGATCGGGCTCCCTCCCGGGGTGGTGAACGTGCTCACCGCCGACCGGGGGGCGTCTGAGGCGCTGGTGAATGATCATCGTGTCGACAAGATCACCTTCACCGGTTCAACGGCGGTGGGCAAGAGAATCGCCGGAATCATGGGTGAACGTATTGGGCGGTACACGCTCGAACTCGGCGGTAAGTCGGCTGCGGTCATTCTCGGGGATATGGAGATCGCCGAGGTCGCGGACAGACTCACCGGTGGTACCTGCTTCCTCACCGGTCAGATCTGCGCATCGATGACCCGGATCATCGTGCCTCGTCACCGACACGATGAACTGGTCGAGGCGCTCGCCGATCGGTATTCTCGGGTTCTGGTAGGGGATCCATTCGATTCCAGTGTCGGGATGGGGCCGCTGGCCTCGCGAAGGCAGCGCGACGTGGTCGAGAGCTATGTCCGGATCGGTAAGGAGGAAGGCGCGACTCTCGCGTTCGGCGGCGGTCGGCCCAAGGGTCTCGACCGAGGCTGGTTCATCGAGCCGACGGTCTTCGGCAACGTCGACAATTCTTCGAGACTGGCCCGAGAGGAAATCTTCGGGCCGGTGACCTCGGTCATCGCTGCGGCAGACGAAGACGACGCAATCCGAATCGCGAATGACTCGGTGTTCGGCCTAAACGCTGCAGTGTTCACCCACGACGCGACCCGCGCGCGCGAGGTCGCCAGGCGTCTGCGCACAGGGACTGTCGGGCAGAACGGCAACCGGGCGGACTTCGGGATCGGTTTCGGTGGGTTCAAGCAGTCGGGTGTGGGGCGCGAGGGCGGCGTAGCAGGGCTATTGCCGTACCTCGAGAATAAGACGATCGTGCTCGACGAGAAGCCACGGTATGACAGCGGAGAGAATGAACGTGCATAGTTCCGAGAAGACCGGCTGCCTCCATGTCTTCGACATGGACGGCACCTTGTTGAGGAGCACCGCCAGCATCGAGTTGGCCCGCCAGGTGGGCCAACTCGATGCCGGCCGAGAGATCGAGAACCTGTGGTTCGAGAACCGGATCACCGACACCGATTTCTGGTTGCGGCTCCTCGAGATCTGCAAAGACGCCACCACCGCCGATTTCGACCAGGCTTTCCATAACGCGCCTTGGATGGAAGGGGTTATTGGAACCTTCGCGGACATCCGCTCCCGCGGCGAGGAGGTGATCGTCATCTCCCAGTCGCCGGCCTTCTTTGTTCGCAGGCTCGAACTCTGGGGAGCTCATGAGACGTACGGCTCTGCAGTGGAACCTGGGATGCCGTTGGGGAACTCGGCCACACTCATGCCAGAGGTGAAGGTCTCGATTACCGAGGCGGCTCTCGCCGCCCGGGACTTGAGCGGGGAGAACTGCGTCGTTTACGGCGATTCCTCCAGTGATGTGGGGCTCTTCTCGAGGTTCTCGCGCACCGTCGGGGTGAATCCGGCGCCCGTGCTGGCACCGCTGGCAGCGACGAGTTATGTGGGTACCGACATCCGTGAAGCGTATGCGATGGGCCGTCAACTCCTGAAGACATCAACCGGACAGTACTGAGCGAATAAGGAAATACAAGCTGATGACCACAATCGAATCACCCATCAATGTCTTGTTCGTCGGAGAGTCGTGGGTGAAGCACACGATCCATATGAAGGGCTTCGACCAGTTTCACTCGACCGAGTACGAAGAAGGGGCCGGGGTCTTTCTGGAATGCCTCGATAGGGCTGGCTTTGATGTGACCTACGTTCGTGCTCACGAGATCACATCGCGGTTCCCCCGCTCAGCGGAGGAGATCGACGAGTTCGATCTGGTCGTGATCTCCGATATCGGGTCCAACTCCTTCCTATTGCCCGACGAGACCTTCCTGCGATCCGAGAAGTCGCCGAACCGGCTCGGTCTGGTGGCTGACTTCGTGCAGCGGGGCGGTGGCCTGGTCATGGTCGGGGGGTATCTGTCCTTCACCGGGATCGATGGCAAGGGCCGATATGCGATGAGCCCGCTTGCTGAGCCGCTTCCTGTGATGATGCTGCCGTACGACGACCGCATCGAGCGGCCAGAGGGCGTCGGGGTCGAGGTGTGTGCGCCTGATCACGCGGTCCTCGGTGGTACGCCTTCGGACTGGCCTGAACTGCTCGGCTACAACAGGCTCATCGCGAAGCCGGATGCCACTGTCGTAGCCCGGGTGGGTGACGATCCGATGCTGGTCGTCGGTGAATTCGGCGAGGGGCGGACAGCCGCATTCGCTTCGGATCTTGCCCCGCACTGGGCGCCCCAGGAGTTCCTTGACTGGCCCCACTACGCCGGGATGTGGACGTCCCTTCTCGCGTGGACTGCGCGCACCGAGAAGGCGTAGAAGCACATTGGAAGGTAGTCGATCGGGGCGGAGATGCAACTGAAGGAAATGGTGTGCCCTTGGATGGAATCGGTATGAACGGGCGCTTGCTGGTCATCGGTGCGCTGAACGTCGATATGGTGGTCGCTGCCCCGAGGCTGCCGGGTCCGGGTGAGACCGTTGTGGGATCGCATCTGCAGCGCCATGGCGGAGGCAAAGGCGGCAATTCTGCTGTGGCAGCAGCGCGCTCGGGAGCCGCGGTTCGTTACGTCGGCGCCGTAGGGAGCGATGAGTTCGGGACGACTGCGCTGACCGAATTGCATGCTGAAGGCGTCGATGTCACTGACGTGGTGGTCAAAGAAGGAAGCGCTACCGGGGCGGCCCTGATCGTCGTGGACGCCGCTGGAGAAAACCAGATAGCTGTCGCAGCCGGGGCGAATGAGGAGGTGACGGCACGGGATGTGGCGGTCGCGGTGGAGCGTGCTCAGGGGTGGCCGAGTTGCGTCCTGATCAGCACAGAGATTTCGGCGGCTGCGGTTGCCGCGGGTGTCGAAGCCGCGGCGATGCAAGGGTGGCTCTGTGTACTCAATCCGGCTCCTGTGACTGCTGACACCTGCGACCTCCTCCGGTTCGCGCCGATCATCACGCCGAATCGGGGTGAGCTGCAGGATCTCTATCGTCTACTCGGCGGGACCGGGGATGCTTCCGTGGAGGCGATGGCGACCGCGGTAGCATCCCGCAGCCGGGCTCCGGTGGTCGTTACGTTGGGCGCAGAAGGCGTGCTGCTCTGCAGCGCTGCCGGAGTCAGCAACCGGATTCCGGCGGGGTCGGCGCGTCAGGTGATCGACACCACCGGCGCAGGCGACACCTTCAACGGAGTATTCGCCGCAAGCCTGGCAGGGGGATGCGATTTCACCATGGCGGCGCGTCGCGGCGTTGCCGCCGCCGCGTTGTCCGTGGAGTCGGCGGGGGCGCGCACGAGCATGCCGGACGCGTCAGATATCGATGCCGTGCTGTCCAGCATCGGAGCTGGCGTGTGATGCGGGCGTGCCGGCGGGGTGTGTTTGGTCACAATCGAAAGGTTTCCAAGTCATGAATTCGGATACGCGCAGCACAGATAGGTTGAACGGGAGCATCCTGATCGACTTGGCGGGAGTGGTGAACTCATGAACGCCTCCCTGCAGACGGCTTCGGGCAAGCGGCTGATGGTGTTCTCGGGCCGGTCCAACGAACCGCTGGCTGCAGACATCGTGGGGCTCCTCGGAATCGAACTCGGCAAGGTAACGCTGAAGACCTTCTCCAGCGGAGAGGTCTACAGCAGGTTCGACGAATCGATTCGCGGGGCCGATGTCTTCATCGTTCAACCCATGTGCGCAAACCCCGAGACCGGAGTCAATGCCAACGACTCACTCCTCGAACTGATGGTCATGGTCGACGCCGCCGTCGGCTCGAGCGCGCATCGGGTGATCGCGGTGACCCCTTGGTACGGGTACTCGAGGCAGGACAAGAAGTCGGCTCCACGTGAGCCGATCTCCGCACGCATGGTTGCGCGTGCCCTCGAAGCCACGGGTGTCGATCGTGTGCTTGCAATGGATCTGCATGCCGGCCAGCTCCAGGGCTTCTTCGGCATTCCCTTGGATCACATGACTGCCGCTGGAATCATCGGTGAGTACTTCGCCGACTTGGACGATGACCTGGTGGTCGTCGCTCCGGATGCCGGTCGTGTGAAGCTCAACAAGCAGTTCGCTACCCAGATCGGAGCCGGCCTGGCGATTCTCGACAAGGAGAGGCCCCAGCAGCAGGTCGCCGAGATCAACACTGTGATCGGGGACGTGCACGGGAAGACCGCGATCGTGATCGACGACATCATTGACACGGCTGGTACGTTGTGCGCCGCAGGAGATGCGCTCATGCGTGCCGGGGCACGTCGGGTGTTTGCGGCAGCGACTCATGGAGTCTTCAGCGGGCCGGCGTTCGAACGTCTTGCAGCATCGCCCTTCGAGCGGATCGTCGTCACCGACACTATTCCGCTTCGTCCAGGCGCCCCCGACAAGATCGAGGTGCTCTCATGCGCCCCGCTGCTCGCGGACACGATCTACCGGATCTTCACCGATGACTCCGTGAGTGAGGTCTTCGGCGGGAAGAACCATACGTTCTGAGAAAGGGGCAGCCGTGCCAGAACCAGAAGTTTTCGGGTCGCAGGGTTCGTCTGGCGACATTGTCATCGAAGGCGGCACGATCTGGGCGGGCCGGGGTGAGCACTATGAGAACGGGCTCGTCCATGTCCGCGCCGGCGCGGTGGTCTATGCCGGTCCACCTCTGGATGTCGAGGTGCCGCGAGGCACCCCGCGCCTCGACGCCACAGGCTGTACGGTTCTGCCCGGGCTCATCGACGCGCACGTCCACCTGACGACCAACTCCGACCAGCAGCGCGTTGTCGCAAGTGATGTCTTTCGTGGCCAGGTCACCAAGCCCGGCAAACTGCTGCACGGGCTGAGGAACGCCCACCGCTCACTTGCTGCCGGATTCACGACCCTGCGAGTCATGGGGCATCGCGGTGCCGGTGAAGTCGAACTCCGCGACTTCATCGATGAGGGGTTGGCAGTCGGGCCGCGGCTACTGGTCGCGCCGTGGTGGATCACGATGACGAACGGCCACGGCGATCTCTTCTTCCCACCGTATACCCAGCGCATGAAGTGGGATACGGCGGACGGCATCGAGGAATGCCGCAAGATCGTGCGGCTGCAGGCCAGAGCGGGTGCTGACTTCATCAAGGTGATGGCGAGCGGCGGGATGTCGAAGGGTGAGCAACCGCACTGGCCGAACTACACGGCCCCCGAACTCGCGATCATTGTGGAGACCGCTCACGAGTTGGATCTGCGGGTCGCCGCACACGCGCTCTCCGCGGAAGGCATCAGGCGCAGTCTCTCGGCGGGCGTGGATTCGATCGAGCACGGGTCGTACCTCGACGAGGACATGGCAGCTGAGATGGCCGAGCGTGGTACGTTCCTCGTCCCCACGATGTCTTTCAACGACTGGTGCCAGCGGGAAGGCACCGAGCGGGGCCTGAGCGCTCAGGGCGTGGCCGATCTCAGCGAAGCGCATGACCGAACAATCGAGTCGTTCACGCTGGCGCGTGCAGCAGGAGTCAAAGTAGCGATGGGTACAGATTCTTCGGGAACTCTTTGCCCGTTCGGCGCGCACGCTCGCGAACTCGAGCTGTATGTGGAGCACGGCATGTCCGTCGACGAGGCTCTGACCACCGCCACGACGAATGCGGCGTCGCTGTTGAACCGACCGGAACTCGGCTCTCTCCAGCCGGGTGCCGTCGGGGACGTAGTAGTCGTAGAAGGGAACGTCCTTTCCGATATCAGCCGTCTGACCGAGCGCTCGAATATCAGACACGTCGTACGATCCGGGCGCGACCTTACCCGGTATCTGCGTGGCCTGTCGGAAACGCTCGATCTCTGATCCGTCGTCCGTTCGCAAGCCGGGCGCATCTGAACGGACGAAGTCGAGGTTGCTTTTGCTTGTCCGGGATCCCCTCCCCATGAACACCTATGAGAGAAGAAAGAAAGAAGGAAGAAACAATGGCACACATCGAAGCATCATTCTTCGACAGACGTTTCGACGACGAGAAGTTCAGCGAGAAGATGGTCGAAGCGCTGACACAGGCGGTCGCCTCGGTCTTGGGTGAAGAAGCCGGGAATGACACAAGCGTCATTCTGCACAGCGTCGAACCATCGCGCTGGGGTTACAGGGGCAAGCTGCTCGGCTAGACCGTGACGCGCTCTGCAAAGCGGAGGCAGCGCTGTCGCCGACGGCCTGCCCGATAGCTGGTTGCCGGCTGACGGGCGTTTGCCAGCCGGCAACCCCGCCCCAACGTGCGAGTCCCACATGTGAGACGGAAGCAACGATGACCGAGACAACCTTCTCAGTGATGGAACGGACCCTGTCAGGCCTTTGTTCCCATGCGGTGGCCGAAGCAAACAATCGTCAAGATGATGGAGGAACGAGTATGAAGAATTCGCATACGCCCATCCGAATTGCAGTCGTAGAGTCAGGATGGCACGGTGAACTCGTGAGCGAGGCTACGGGGGCTTTCATCCAGAGAGTTCACGAGGAAGTGCCTGATCTGAAAATCGACCGGCTTCGAGTTCCGGGAGCCTTCGAGATTCCTCTCCGGGCCCAGAGGCTTGCTCGGTCAGGAGACTACGCTGCTATAGCTGGATGTGCCCTGGTGGTTGACGGTGGAATCTACCGGCATGACTTCGTAGCCAGCGCAGTGGTGAATGGGCTGATGCAGGTTCAGCTGGCTGAAGACCTGCCGATGTTCTCAGCGGTTCTCACTCCTCATCATTTCCAGGAGCATGCACCGCACCTCGAGTTCTTCGGTGCACATATGCAGCTGAAAGGAAGGGAACTCGCCGAGGCGGTGCTCACGTCTTTGCGGGCAGAAGACAAAGTGGCCTCAGCTGAATGATTGGTGAACACGAACATGCTGCTCCGAGGAGCTACAGGGTTCGGCGGTGTGATGCGGCAGCAGGGGACCGTGGCTCAGAACAGCGTGTTGAGATTGCGCATGCCGCGCATGGCGTCGTAGTCGAGCACGACGCAGCGGATCCCGCGATCCTCGGCGAGGGTGCGCGCCTGCGGCTTGATCTCCTGCGCCGCGAACACCCCGGCGACGGGCGCGAGCACCGGATCCCGGTTCATGAGCTCGAGGTATCTTGTCAGTTGCTCAACACCATCGATATCGCCTCTTCTTTTGATCTCGACCGCGACCGAGGCCCCGCCGGAGTCGCGCGCGAGGATGTCCACCGGGCCGATCGCCGTCATGTACTCCCGGCGCACGAGCGTGTGCCCGTCGCCCAGCAGCTCGATCTGCTCGGCGAGCAGCTCCTGCAGGTGGGCCTCGACGCCATCCTTGATGAGGCCCGGGTCGACCCCGAGCTCGTGCGAGGAGTCGTGCACGATCTCGAAGAGCGACACCACGAGCTGATCCGCCGTCTTCGCGTGCGTGACCCGCCACACCTCGGCGACCCCCGCCTCGCGCTGCTCGTCGTCGGGCTCGCCGGCTGCGAGCGAGCAGGGCGGGCTCATCCAGTTGAGGGGCTTGTACGATCCGCCGTCGCTGTGCACGAGGATCGAGCCGTCGCTCTTCAGCATGAGCACGCGGGTGGCGCGCGGCAGGTGCGCGCTCAGGCGCCCCGCATAGTCAACGGAGCAGTCGGCCACCACGATTCGCACCGTGCCAGCCTACCCGTCCGCCCGTCGCATCGATGCACGGCGAGGATCACGCGTGCCGGTGCGCGCCCGCCCGGCGGTGGCCCGATGGCTCCAGCTGCAGGGTGCTGTGGTCGGTGCCGAAGTGCTCGCGCAGGCACGCCTTCAGCTCGTCGAGGATCGCGTGGTAGGCCTCCTCGCTCCACGCCTCGTCGGCGATCATCACGTGCGCCGAGAAGGCCGGCACCCCCGAGGTGATGGTCCAGGCGTGCACATCGTGCACCTCGACCACGCCCGGCACCGCGAGCATGTGCGCACGCGCCTCGTCCACGTCGACGCCCTCGGGCGAGGCTTCGAGCAGCACGTTCACCACGTCGCGCAGCAGGCTGTAGGCCCGCGGGATGATCAGCAGCGCGATGAGGATCGACGCGATCTGATCCACCCAGAACCAGTCGGTGAGCATGATGACGACGGCCGCGACGATCACGGCGGCGGATCCGAGCAGGTCGCCCAGCACCTCCAGGTAGGCGCCGCGCACGTTCAGGCTCTCCTTCCGCCCCGAGCGCAGGATCAGCAGGGAGGCGAGGTTCGCCGCCCCGCCGATGGCCGCCGCGATGAGCATCGGAGTGGAGGCCACCTCGACCTCCGCGCCGAAGCGGCGGATCGCCTCCACGAAGATGAACACGGCGATGACCCCGAGCACGACGCCGTTGATGAGCGCCGCCAGCACCTCGACGCGCAGGAAGCCATAGGTGCGCTTCGAGCTCGCCGGCAGGGTGGCCACGAGGCTCGCGATGAGCGCGATCGCGACGCCGGTCGCGTCGGTGAGCATGTGCCCGGTGTCGGCGAGCAGCGACAGCGAGCGGGAGATCAGGGCGCCGACGAACTGGATCGCGACGACGCTCAGCGTGATCACGAGCACCAGCGCCAGGCGCTTCCGGTGCTTCGCGGTGGCCGTCGCGTGGCCGCTCAGGCCGTGATCGTGGGAGTGGCCGTGGGCTCCGGCCGATCCTGCCCCCGCGCCAGCGGCGGGATGCCCCGCGCTGAACTGCGGCTCGCAATCGTGCGGGCCGCCCGGCTCTCCGCCGTGCTCCTCAGGGGAATCGTGCGCTCCGCTCACGACACCGACCCTACTCCCGGACCCTCAGACCGCGCGGCTCGTGAAGCGGCGCAGCAGCAGGCTGTTGCCGACGACGAAGACGCTCGAGAACGCCATCGCCGCGCCCGCGATCATCGGGCTCAGCAGCCCGAGCGCCGCGAGCGGCAGCGCCGCCACGTTGTAGGCGAAGGCCCAGAACAGATTGCCCTTGATGGCGGTGAGCGTGCGGCGGGAGAGGCGGATCGCGTCGCTCGCGCTCCGCAGGTCGCCCCGCACGAGCGTGATGTCGGCCGCCTCGATCGCGGCGTCGGTGCCCGTGCCCATCGCGAGGCCGAGGTCGGCCTGCGCGAGCGCCGCGGCGTCGTTCACGCCGTCGCCGACCATGGCCACGACTCGCCCCTCGGCCTGCAGCCCCTTGATCACGTCGACCTTGTCGCCCGGCAGCACCTCGGCGACGACGCGGCTGATGCCGACCTCGGCCGCGATGCGCTCGGCCACGGCGCGGTTGTCGCCCGTGAGCAGGATCGGCTCGAGGCCGAGATCCCTGAGCTGGCGGATCGCCTCCGCGCTCGTCGGCTTCACGGTGTCGGCCACCGCGACGATGCCGCGGACCTCGCCGTCCCAGGCGGCGACGACCGCGGTGCGGCCCTCGTGCTCGAGGCGCTCCTTCTCGCGCAGCAGCTCGGGCGGGACCGTGAGCGACCAGTCGCCCTGCAGGTTCTGCCGGCCGACGACCACGGCGCGGCCGTCGACCACGCCGGTGACCCCCTTGCCGGCGACGTTCCGGAACGATTCCACGGCGGGCAGATCCGCCGCCGCGATGCTGAGCTCGGCGGCCGCACCATGGGCGATCGCCTGCGCGATCGGGTGCTCGCTCGCGCCCTCGACGGCGCCGACGAGGCGCAGCAGCTCGTCGCGCGACTGCCCCTCGGCCGGGAGGGCGTCGGTGAGCGTCATCCTGCCGCTCGTCACGGTGCCGGTCTTGTCGAGCGCGATGGCGTCGACGCGGCGGGTCGACTCGAGGATCTCCGGCCCCTTGATGAGGATGCCGAGCTGCGCCCCACGGCCCGTGCCGACGAGCAGGGCGATCGGCGTCGCGAGCCCGAGCGCGCAGGGGCACGCGATGATGAGCACTGCGACCGCGGCGGTGAAGGCGCTCGCCGCAGGGTTGCCGAGGACGAGCCAGACGACGAGCGTGACGACCGAGATGGCGATGACGATCGGCACGAAGACGCCCGAGATGCGATCCGCGAGGCGCTGCACCTCGGCCTTGCCCGACTGCGCGTCCTGAACCATCCTCGCCATCTGGGCGAGCTGGGTGTCGGCGCCGACGCGCGTCGCGCGCACGACGATGCGCCCGCTCGTCGAGACCGTGCCGCCCGCGACGGTGTCGTCGGGGCCCGCCTCGACCGGCACCGACTCACCGGTCAGCATCGACGCGTCGATGGCGCTGTGGCCGCTCACGATGACGCCGTCGGTGGCCACCTTCTCTCCGGGACGAACCGCGAAATAGTCGCCGATGGCGAGCTCCTCGATCGGAATGCGGACCCCGGCATTCGGAAAGGCCATTTCTGGCCTTTCCGCGGTTCGTCCTGCGGCCGTCTCGGCCGCAGCTGTCGGGGCGGTGCCCCGTCGAAGTACCTCCACGTCCTTCGCCCCGAGCTTGAGCAGGGCGCGCAGCGCGGCGCCCGCCTCCCGCTTCGAGCGCTTCTCGAAGTAGCGGCCCGCGAGCACGAACATGGTGACGCCCGCCGCTGCCTCGAGGTAGATGTTGCCCGCGCCGTCGCTCGGCCGGATCGAGAAGTCGAAGCCGTGCGTCATGCCGGGCATGCCGGCGTGCCCGAGGAAGAGCGCGTAGAGCGACCACAGGAAGGCGGCGCCCGTGCCGATCGAGATCAGCGTGTCCATGGTCACGGCGCCATGCCGCATGTTGACCCATGCCGCCCGGTGGAACGGCCAGCCCGCCCACACGACCACCGGCGCGGCGAGCACGAGCGAGGCCCACTGCCAGTACTCGAACTGCAGTGGTGGGATCATCGCCATCGCGATGACCGGCACGCTCAGCCAGATCGAGCCGATGAGGCGCTGGCGCAGGGAGCGCAGCTCGGGGTCGTCGGAGGGCCGGCGGTCCGCCCCCTCACGCTCATCGCCGGCTCGCCGCGGCTTCGGTCCCTCTTCCGGCTCCGGTCGGGCCGGGGCCGGAAGGGTCGCCGTGTATCCGGTCTTCTCGACCTCGGCGACGAGCAGCTGCGGATCGAAGCCCGCGGGCGCGGTGACGCGCGCCTTCTCGGTGGCGTAGTTGACGGCCGCGTCGACGCCGTCGAGCCTGCCGAGCTTCTTCTCGATGCGCGCGGCGCACGACGCGCAGGTCATGCCGCCGATCTCGAGTTCGAAGGTGTCGCGGGCCGGATCGGCGGTCTCGGTCTCGACGCCGCTCATGCGGGCACCGCCGTGTACCCCGCCTCCTCGACGGCGGCCAGCACGGCCGCGTCGTCGAGCGGGGCGTCGCTCTCGATCGCGAGGCGTCCGGTCTCGGCGCTCACCTCGACGTCGGCGACCCCCGCGATCGCTCCGACCTCGGCTCGGATCGCCGCTTCGCAGTGCGCGCAGCTCATCCCGGTGACGAGGTACTCGGTGCCGGTCATGATGATCCCTTCTCGCGATCGGTGCGCAGATACCCTGGAGGGGTATCCGCTCGATGCAACCCTATACCCATGGCGGGTATTCCCGAAAGGCCCTCGGCTGCGGGTGCGATACGGTCGAGGAATGGATCCAGCCCCGCTCAGTATCGCGTTCGTGGTGCTGCACACCTCGCCCCTCGACGAGCCGGGCACCAAGGACGCTGGCGGCATGAACGTCGTCGTGCGGGCCCACGCGGAGCAGCTGGCCCGCCAGGGGCATCGGGTGCGGCTGATCACCCGGCGCAGTTCGCCCGAGCAGCCCGCGTCCACCGAGCTCGCCCCGAATCTCGCCGTGCGCCACCTCGACGCCGGACCCGCTCGGCTGCTGGCCAAGGGCGAGCACGAGCGGCTGATCGAGCCCTTCGGCCGCGCCCTCGCCGCGCACCTGGCCCGGCACCCCGCCGACGTGCTGCACGCCGAGCACTGGTACTCGGGCCTGGCCGCGCTGCCGGTGGCCCGCGACCTCGGCGTCCCCCTCGTGCAGAGCTACCACAGCATCGCCGCCCCCGACGACACCCCGCTCAGCGCCGGCGAGCGCCCCGAGGCGCCCGGACGGCTGGAGGGCGAGCGGCTGCTGGCGCGCGAGGCCGACCTGGTGGTCGCGGTCAGCGAGGCGGAGCGCGCGACCGTGCTCGAACGGCTGGGGGCCTCGCCCGAACGGGTGCGCGTCGTGCCGCCCGGGGTGGACACGGAGCTCTTCCGCCCCTGCATCGACGAGGAGTGCGCCGAGCGCGAGGCCTGGATCGCGCACGGGGGACTGCCCGAGGTGCTCGTGGCCGGGCGGCTGCATCCGCTCAAGGGATTCGATCTCGCGGTGGCGGCGCTGGCCGCGATCCCGGCCGAGCGTCGACCCGCGCTGCGGATCGTCGGCGCACCCCCGCCCGACGGCGACGACTACGCCCGCGCCCTGCACGAGGCCGTCGCCGATGCGGGCATGCTGCGCAGCGTCTCCTTCGACGGCGCGCTGCGGCGCACGGAACTCGCCGAGCGGGTGCGCCAGGCATCGCTCGTGCTCATCCCCTCGCACTCCGAGACCTTCGGGCTCGTCGCACTCGAGGCGGCGGCCTCGGGGGTGCCGGTCGTCGCTCGTGCCGCGGGCGGTCTGCGCGAGGCGGTGGTCGACGGGGTCACCGGGCTGCTCGTCGAGGGGGACGACCCCGCCGTGTGGGCGGCGGCCGCCGCCGGGGTGCTCGGCGACGCCGAGCTCGCGGGGCGCATGGGGCGCGCCGGTCGCGAGTCGGCGCTCGCGCGCAACTGGGAGGCGTCGACGGCGGCGCTGCTCGAGACCTACCGCGAGCTGCTCGGCTGAGCCCCGCGGCGCCCGGGCGATCCGGCTGCTCGCGGGTTTCCTCTACACGGCTGCTGCTTCGGCGTCGAGCAGCCGCCACCCGAGGCACCGTGCCGCCCGGCGATCGAAGGTGACCGCTCCGTCGCTCTGGAATTGCTGGGCTCTCGGCGACTGCTCCGGATCGTCGTTCAGGAAGGCGCGCAGCAGCACATTGGTGTCGAGGCAGGTCAGACCCGAAACGCCGGGCAGCGCGCTCACCGGCGCTCCGAGTCTTCCTCTTCCCGCACGGGCTCGTCCCACGATTCCATGCCCCGCATACCGCTCTTCGCCCCGCCGAGGGCGACCGCCTTGTTGATCTCCTCGATCATCATGGGCTTGCGGTCGGGATCGTGGAGGACGCCGAAGAGGTCTTCGATCCGACCGGTGCGGGGCATGATCTGGACGCGGCCGTCGAGCACTTTGACGATCTGCCAGTCCATTCCGACGCAAAGCAGAGAATAAGGCAGTTCACAAAGAGATAAAGCAAACACCCGAGGAATAGTGCAGCCGTTGCCGTCCGAGAGCGGGCGGAACGACAACGGCTGCACTATTGCGCGACGAGGTGGAGCGGCGGATCGGTACTCGCCTGCCCGGCTACACCTCCGAGAGCAGCAGATGCGAGTCGTACTCTCCGCCCGCATAGATGACGTGGCGGCCGCGGTTCAGCGTGGGATCCGGCGGCAGCTGCGGGAACTCGGGCCGCTTGAGGCGATCCACCCCGTGCACCCGCAGGCGCAGCTTCTCACCCGCGTGGAAGCGGATCGAGTACGGCCACAGCGGGATCTCGAGCGGCACGATCTGACCGGGTTCGAGCTTCTCGACGGTGCGGAAGGTCTGCCGCGGCTCGATCTCGGTCGACGCCGCGTCGTCGAGCTGCCGCAGCGAGGCGCGTAGACGACCGTTCATGCCCGCGTGGGTGCGGTCGGTGACGACGTAGGGCAGCAGCTCCTCGCCCGAGGCGCCGACCTTGGTGACGGTGACGTAGACGTCCAGGTCGTCGGCGTCCTCCGCGGCCATCCATAGGCGAGCCTTGCCGTAGCCGGTGAACTCGACATCGCGGTCGAAGGCGAAGTCGAAGGTCGTGCCCTCGGCATCCGGCTCGTAGCGCAGCTCGGCCGCGGTCGGCACGGGAGCGGCCGCGAGCGATCCGGAAGCCGCGTCGAGGTGGAACGGCACGAAGCGCTGCCGCTCGAGCGGGAATGCGGACTCCGCCCGGTTCACGATGTCGGTGCCGCCCGGGTCGAGGACGCTCAGCCGCACTGGAGGCGTCGCCTCCCAGCCGTTGTCGACGCCCTTCATGAAGCGGTCGAAGAAGCGGCGCAGGTCTTCGACGTACTCCGGGTTGAAGAGGTCGTTCCACTCGTGGGTGTTGTGCACGCGCAGCCACTTCTGCTTCGAGCCGATGCGGCGCCACGCGGCGAAAGTGCCCTGGGTGTGCACGATGTTGGTCCACGAGGCCACGAGATAGGCCGGCACCTCGATCGCCTCGAGATCCGGATCCTTCGACTCCCAGTACTCGTTGATGAGCGGGTAGCGCTGCGCCATCGCGGCGATATCCTCGCCCCAGCCCGGGCCCCGGAAGCCGCCCGAGATCAGCGAGCTGAAGACGGTGTCGGGGATGCCGCCGCGCAGCGAGCTCTCGCGATAGGTCTCGGCCTGTCCCTCCCAGGGGGCGATCGCCGCGAGGTGCGGCGGCTTCAGGGCGGCGACGTGCCACTGCGAGATGGCGAGCCACGAGTTGCCGGCCAGGCCGACGGGTCCGGCGGCCCAGGGCTGATCCGCGATCCACTCGATCACGTCGTACTCGTCCTGGGCGTCCTGCTGCCCGAAGAACTGCAGATCGCCCTCGGAGGCCCAGGTACCGCGCGAGTCGGTGTGCACGACCGCGTAGCCGTGGCTCACCCAGTATCCGGGGTTCGGGCCCTCGAACTTGTTGAGCCCGTCCTCCCAGGAGGAATCGACGTCCATGCGCCCGGGGAAGGCGTCGTTCGCGAGGAAGCCGCCGCCCTTGCCGTACGGGCCCCAGACGAGGATCGCGGGCACCGGCTCGTCGCCCGTCGGGCGGAACACGTCGGCGTAGATGACGGTGCCGTCGCGCAGGGTGACGGCCACGTCGCGCTCGCGCAGCACGTCGGCAGGCAGCGGCATGCCCCCCTCGCGGTGCACCGAGCCGCGCGGCAGCACGGTCGTGTCCTGCGAGAAGCCCGGGTACGGCGAGTTCTCGACCCCCAGCAGCTTGCGGAAGACGACGGGAACGCTGTCGGGGACTCCGAGGATCGTGCCGTCTCGGGTGGGCTGCGGTTCGGCGGGTGCTTCGGCCATGGTGCTGTGCTCCTTTGCAATGCGGGCGAGTGATCGTTCCCAGCCCACCATCTCGGCGCGCGACCGGCATTCGAATCGCTGCAGAGCGGATGCGGATTCCTGCACAGCGGCGGAGGGCAGATCCTGCGATTGCGCGCAGGATGACGCCGGTTGCGGATCGCGGGGCCGTCGGCCCCGTCCTTCAGCCCGCGTGGGTGGCGCGGTACGCGCTCGGCGAACTGCCGAAGACGTCGCGGAACAGCGCGCTGAAGTGGGTGCTCGAGGAGAAGCCCCAGTGCGCGGCGATGCCGCTGACCGATTCACCGGCGCGCGTCGGATCGATGAGTTCGCGCCTGGCCTGCTCGAGCCGTCTCGTGCGGATCGTCCCGGCGATGCTCAGGCCGGCCTGCCGGAAGGCGGCGTAGAGCGTGCGCTCCGAGACGAAGAGGGCGGCCGCGACTGCGGCGGGGGAGAGTTCGGGGTCGGTCAGGCGCTCCTCGATGACGCCGTGCGCGCGCTGCAGCAGATCCGCCCGGTCTCCGGGTTCCGGCCGCGCGGGCCCCGAGGCGTGCGTGGCGAGCAGTTCGACGGCGTCCAGCATCTGTCCGATCACCCGTCCCCGCAGGCCGGGCTTCAACTCTTCCAGGTGCTGCTCGAGGGCGTCGAGGGCAGGACCGAGGGAGGCCGCGAGCGGATCCTCCCGGCCGATCCGCGCGGCCGAGAGCGCCGAGGCGCCCGCGGGGCCGTAGGCGCGGGCCCACTCGATCGGGAAGCAGACGGCGATGAGCTCGTACTCCTCCTCGAAGCGGAGCTCGTAGGGCCGATCCGTCGCGTAGAACCCGAAGTCCCCCGCTTCGACGCGCACGGCACGGCCCTCCTGCGCGATCGCGACTGCGCCCGAGAGCTGGTGGATGCAGATGAGGAATCCGCCCCCTGGGAGGCCGTCGCGGTGGAGCGATCCGCCCTTCGCAGAGTTTGCGGGCGCGGCGACCCGGCCGATCGTGACCTCGCCGTGCTGCTGATTGCGGGCGACCGCGGCGAAGTCCTCCGGCATCCGCGCTTCGAGCGGGCCGTGCGTGATCTCCAGGATCCGCTTCAGCGAGTCCGCGCCGACGCTCGTGCCGGCGAAGCTCGTATTCAGGCCCAACGCACCCTCCTCGCCCGGTGTGCAGTGAATGCTCGCACCTCGCTCGTCGCGCAATAGTGCAGGTGTTGCTGCCTGAAGGCTACCGGAACGACAACGACCGCACTGTTGCGCGCGGGGAGGGCGGCCGGGATCCACCGGGTTTCGCGAATCGGCCCGCCCTGCTTCGCGGATGCGCTGTCGCGGCCCCCTGCCCCGTTCGTACATTGAGGAGCGATCCGACGGAGGACGGCCTCCGCGGGTGTCGATTCACCAGAGATTCAACGGAGAAGGAGCGGACGGATGTCGCATCACACAGGATACGTCGATCGGGATTTCATCGAACCCCATTACGATACGGAGCTCGTCGCGCGGGCCACCGCGCTCGTGCCGCTGATCCGCGAGCACGCGGCGGAGGGGGCTGAGAATCGCCGGGTCTCGCCGGTCGTGATGGACGCGCTGCAGGAAGCGGGGCTGATGAACCTCTTCGTGCCCGAGCGCTTCGGCGGCCACGGCGCGACCATGCGCACCGCGATGGAGGTGCTCGGTGAGATCTCTCGGGGCGACGGCGGCACCGGCTGGGCGGCCTCGCTGCTCAACGTCTGCACCTGGTTCGCCACGACCTTCACCGCTGAAGCGCAGGAGGAGGTGTTCGGCAGCAACCCGAACGCGAAGGTCTGCGGCATCTTCACGCCGCCCAGCAAGATGGAGCGCGTCGACGGCGGCTACATCGTCTCGGGCCGCTGGCCGTACGCCTCCGGCTCCTTCGCCGCCGATTGGGCGACGCTCGGCATCGGGCTCGACGTGCCGGAGGGCGAGGATCCGCGCGCACTCGCACTATTCTCCAAGGATCAGTGGCGCATCGAGCCGACCTGGTTCGTGACGGGGATGAAGGGCTCGGGTTCCGACACCATCGTCATCGAGGACCAGTTCGTACCCGACTACCGCGTGCAGTCGTTCAAGAAGATGTGCGAGGCCGAATACACGACCCCGTTCAAGGGCGAGGAGCGCAACCCGAGCATGGCGTTCATCCCGGTGGCGGCACTCGTGCTGGTCTCGCCGCACATCGGTCTCGCCCGTCATGCGCTCGAGATCGTGCGCGAGAAGCTGCCGAACAAGCCGGTCGCCTACACGAGCTACACCGCGGCCCGCAACTCGCCGACGCACAAGCTCGGCGTCGCGAGGGCGGCGACCTCGTTCCACCTGGCCGAACTGCTCGCGAATCATGCGGCCGACCTCATCGACCACTACGCCTTCCTGGGGCGTCTGCCCGACCTCGAGACTCGCGCGCAGATCCGCAACGACACGGGCGTCGTGCACGAGCTGGTCAACGAGGGCATCAACACCCTGCTCACCGCGAACGGCGCGGGCTCCTTCGCCGAGGCGAACGTGCTCAGCCGCATCTGGCGCGACACCGAGATCGCGGGGCGCCACTCGCTGGTCAGCACCGAGCTCGGCCGCGAGGTCTACGGGCAGGTGCTGCTCGGAAGCGACGACGCCCTGATCCTGGATCTCTGAGCGGGAGGGCGGAGATGGTCCACGAATACGCGCTGCTCGAGATCGTTCCCGAGCGGATCGACGAGTTCCGGTCGCACGAGGCGCGGGCGGCCGAGATCCTCACCGCTGCGCCCGGCTGTGTGACGGTGGAGTTCCAACTCGCAGTGGATCAACCTGCGACCGTACTGATGAAGGTGGGCTGGGACAGGATCGAGGATCACCTCGAGGTCTTCCCGACCACGCCGCAGGCCGAGCAGCTCGCCGCGCTCATCGGGGAGTTCTTCGCGACGCCGCCGGTGGTGATCCACTTCGAGCGGTGACCCCGCTCCGGACGCTCGGGGCCTCGGATCCCCCGGGGCCCTGGGTCTTCCGGACCGGCCGATCCTGCGGGCGGGGCCTCGATGCGACGGCCCCGCCCGCAGGGTCTTCCCTTTCGGCCGCTTTCGGCGGAGAATCGGTGACAGCATGATCAGTGTGCCTGAACGGTTGCTTCCGAGGGAGTGAGCATGGAGATCGAGACGATCGGGCCGGCGCCTGCGCGCCCCCGCTGGGACTCCCTGTTCTCCGCGGGCCCGACCGTGGGGCTCAGCGAGGCCGAGCAGGATCTCATCTTCCCCTCCGTCGGCACGGGCGAGTTCGATCGCTTCGCCGACCAGCTCAACAGCGCCTACTACCCCGCCGAGGTGGCGCAGACGGACTCGGCCAGGTCGCTGCGCACCGGGCGGATCAGCACGCGCACCGCGTCCCGGCTCACCATCGGCATGGTGCGCTTCGGCTGCTCGGCCCAGGTCGACCCGGGCTATGTGGACGGCTACCACGTGAACGTGCCGCTCTCGGGCCGGGTCGTCTCGAGCTTCGTCCAGCGCACCGTCACCGCGACCCCCGGCATGGCGGCCGTCTTCTCGTTCCACGGCAGGACCGCGCTGCCGCACTGGAGCAGCGACGCCGCGCAGCTGTGCATCAAGATCCCGCGCTCGCTGCTCGAGACGGAGGCGGATCGGCTGCTCGGTCGGCCGCTGACGGTCGCGCCCCGCTTCGCGATGACGATGTCCCTGGCCTCTCGGCAGGGCCAGGTCTGGGGGCGGCAGCTGTCGTCGCTGATCGATGCGATCGACGCGGGCGGGCTGCCGCGGAGCATCCTCGAGCAGATGGAGCGCACCCTCGTCGGCTCCCTGCTCTACTCCGTCGAGAACTCCCTCGGCGAGGAACTGGCCTCGCCGGAGCGTGCCCTGCTGCCCGGCACGCTGCGCACGCTGCTGGACGCGGTCGACGCGAGGGCCGACGAGGTGCTCGTGCCCGCCGACCTGGCGGAAATGGCCGGGGTGAGCGTGCGCCGTATCGAGCAGACCTTCAAACAGCATCTGGGAGTGTCGCCCGCGGTCTATCTGCGGAACGAGCGGCTCGCGGGGGCGGATCGCGACCTCCGCGCCCCCGGCGAGAGCGACACCGTGACCTCGGTCATGCACCGCTGGGGCTTCACGAACCACGCGCGCTTCGCCGCGCTCTACCGCGACCGCTACGGGCTCAACCCCGCTGAGGTGCTGCGGCGGAGCCGCTAGGTGCGTGGGTCAGATCCTTCCGTTAACGCGCCGGGGTGAATCCGGTGGATAGCGCGGGGTGCTGGGAGAATCGATTCATGACGGTGACTGCCAGCCTGGAGGGTCTGTTCGAGGTCGAGCCGGGTGAGGCGCGGGCGCCGGGATCGGCTGCACCGGCGGGTGCGGGCAAGACGTTCCGTGGGTATGACCAGGGGCAGTGTTTCCTGCTCCCGCCGAGTCTGGATGACTGGCTGGACGAGGATGATGAGGCCCGGTTCATCTCCGAGGTCGTCGAAGAGCTCTTGGATCTGACGCCGGTCTACGCGTCGTACGCGTCCGCCTCGGGTGCGCCTCCGTATGACCCGCGGATGATGTTGAAGCTGCTGCTGTTCGCGTACGCGACGGGCGTGACCTCGTCTCGTGAGTTGGAGCGGCGCTGCAAGCGCGATATCGCCTTCCGGTGGCTGTCGGGCAACCAGGCGCCCGACTACCGGTCGCTGGCCCGGTTTCGTCGGCGTCACCTGGATGCCCTGCCGGGGTTGTTCCTGCAGGTGCTGCGGGTCTGCGCGGAGGCGGGGCTGGTGCGGTTGGGGCGGGTCGCGCTGGATGGCACGAAGCTGGCTGCGAACGCGTCGCGGCATAAGGCGATGAGCTATGACCGGATCGTGCCGAAGATCGATCAGCTCCAAGCCGAGGTCGCTGCGCTGCTCGCCGAGGCGGAGGCGGTCGATGAGGCCGAGGATCAGCAGTTCGGCCAGGACCGGCGCGGGGACGAGGTCGCCCCGGAGCTGGCCCGCCGTGAGGGGCGCCTGGCAAAACTACGTGCCGCGAAGGACGCGATCGAGGCCGACGCCGCCGAGAAGGCGGCAGCCGTGGCGCGGAAGAAGGCCGACGCCGCCGGTCAGCCCCCTGAGCAGGCCGACGCGGCCGTCGCGACTGCGGTGGACACGGCGGCGCCGAAGCCGAAAGCGCAACGCAATTTCACCGATCCTGAGGCGCGGATGATGAAGACGGTCCGCGGCTTCGATTACGCGTTCAACGCGCAGGCCGTTGTCGATGAGGGCCACCAGATCGTGTTGAGCGCCGAGGTCACCCAGCAGGCCACCGATATCCAGCAGTTCGTCCCGATGGCCGAGCAGACCCTACGGAACCTCGACGCGGCAGGAATCGAGCGTTCCCCAGAGGTCGTCCTCGCTGACGCGGGCTACTGCTCGGAAGCCAACCTCGAAGCCGCCGACGATCTGGACGCACAGGTGTTGATCGCGACGGGACGGCAACGTCACGGCGAGAGCTTCCCTACCGCCGGCGCCCCGGACCCGGCCCCAGAGGACGCGAGCCGGCGGGAGCGGATGGCGCACGCGCTGCGCACCGAGCAGGGCCGCACCGACTACGCGCGCCGCAAAGCCATCGTTGAACCCGCGTTCGGGCAGATGAAGACCCGGCAAAACGCCGGACAGCTCCGGCTACGCGGACTCGCCGGCGCCCAAGGCGAATGGCTACTCCACACGATCTGCCACAACCTCCGCAAGCTCCGCGTCGCTACAGCCGCCGGGCTGGCGCCCGCATAGGCCTCCCCAGGGGTCCCTGGGCGTCACAGCACGCACCGACAGTCGCCACGAGCCCCTCGCCGTGCGATCCCGCACGCTCTCACACCGCAACGGCCCGCCCGTTCCCGTTCGCGACCGTCAGCGCGCGATGCCAGAGTCAACGCCGCGCGCCACGCCACCCGATTCTGACCCGCGCACCTAGAGCACTCAGACGAGCTCGTAGTCGACGCCGAGGAGATCGTACACGGCAGCGGCGCGGCGATCCCGCGAGAGCAGCGTAAGGCCGTGGTGCTTCGCCGTCGCCGCGATCTGCGCGTCGTAGACCGCCGCGCCTGAGCGGCCCGCCGCCCCGAGCTGCTCGAGCAAGCGCAGATACTGCCCCGGTGGCAACTGCACCACTGCCATGTTCAATCCCAGAAGCGTTCTGTGCGCTTCGCGCGGGTTGATCGGGCCGCCTCCCGACATGCCTGTCAACCAGGAGAACGTCTCGAGCAGTACATGCGCCGGCAGCACCCCGATCCGGGAGAGGTGGGGGCGACAACGCGCGTGTTCACCGTGCTTTCTCGAAAGAGCAGGGATCAGCACGCTCGAGTCACAGCCAACGTTCTTCCCGCTCACGGTACATCCCCTCCCGTTCCTCTCGAATATCGAAGTCAATCGGGGTGTCATCGGCGGTTTCGATGATGGGAAAACCGTCCTCGGCAATACGCACCCACGCCTCGACCGGTGCGTACTCGATCTCAATTTTGCCGTCGACGAAGGTGAGATCCAACGGCACGCCCGGCTTCAGGCCCATGGCATCCCGCAGCGGCTTCGGGATCACCAGACGCCCGGCCTTGTCGATGGTAGCGATCATGGTATAGATGCTACCATTGAACATGGTATTTCTCACGGCACGGCCTCGGTCCCGCGATCTCTTGCGGGCAGAGGCGTGGGAGAATGGGCGGGTGCGCCTCGCGCGCCCGCGATCCGCCCCCGAATGCACGGAGACCCCATGACCTCGCTGCCCCCGCAACCCATCAGCCCGCTCGACGGTCGCTATCGCGCGGCGGTAGAGGGGCTTGGCGATTTCCTCTCCGAGGCCGGCCTCAACCGGGCCCGCGTGCACGTCGAGGTGGAGTGGCTCGGCTACCTGACCTCGCACTCGCTGCTCGGTGCGACACCGCTCGCGGACGCCGAGCTGCGCGCCCTGCGCGAGTGGGCCGCCGGCTTCGGCCAGCCCGAGATCGACCGGCTCGCCGAGATCGAGGCGACCACCCAGCACGATGTGAAGGCCGTCGAGTACCTCGTGCGCGAGCAGCTGGGCCGCCAGGGCCTGGATCGCATCGCCGAGCTCACCCATGTCTGCTGCACCAGCGAGGACATCAACAACCTGTCCTACGCGCTCACCGTGAAGCAGGCGATCGACGAGGTGTGGCTGCCGAAGCTCGAGGCCGTGATCGTGAAGCTCGCGCGCCAGGCCGAGCAGTACCGCGAGCTGCCGATGATGAGCCGCACCCATGGGCAGCCGGCCACGCCGACCACCCTCGGCAAGGAGCTGGCGGTCTTCGTGTACCGGCTGAGCCGCCAGATCGCGCAGATCTCGCAGATCGAGTACCTCGGCAAGTTCTCCGGCGCCACCGGCACCTTCGCCGCGCATCTCGCCGCCGACCCCGACGCCGACTGGGCCGCGATCTCGCGGGAGTTCGTGGAGGGCCTGGGCCTCGACTGGAACCCGTTGACCACCCAGATCGAGTCGCACGACTGGCAGGCCGAGCTCTACACGCGCATCGCGCATGTCAACCGGATTCTGCACAATCTCGCCACCGATGTCTGGAGCTACATCTCCATCGGCTACTTCCGGCAGATCCCCGTCGCCGGTGCCACCGGCTCCTCGACAATGCCGCACAAGGTCAACCCGATCCGCTTCGAGAACGCCGAGGCGAATCTCGAGCTCTCGAACGCGATCCTCGACTCGCTCGCCGCGACCCTCGTCACCAGCCGCTGGCAGCGAGACCTCACCGACTCCTCGGCGCAGCGCAATATCGGCGTCGGCCTGGGGCACTCGGTGCTGGCGCTCGACAACATCACGCGCGGCCTCGGCCAGATCGATGCCGCGCCCGAGGTGCTCGCGGCCGATCTCGACGCCAACTGGGAGGTGCTCGGCGAGGCGATCCAGACGGTGATCCGCGCCGAGGTGGCGGCCGGGCGATCCACCATCGCGGATCCCTACGCGGCGCTCAAGGAGCTCACGCGCGGGCGGCGGATCGGCCAGGCCGAGCTCGTGGAGTTCGTCCAGGGGCTCGAGATCGGCGAGGAGGCGAAAGCGCGCCTGCTCGCGCTGACCCCGGCCGGGTACATCGGTGCCGCCGCCGAGCTGCTCGAGTACCTGAAGGGCTGAGCGCGCGGCGGCGCGGCCCCGCATCCCCGCCGAGCTCCGCCAAGGTGTCGCGCTTTCGCACATTTCGCAGCACTTCGGCCGATCTCGATGAGGTTCGGAGCCTGCGGGACCTGCGGGACTCGCGGAACTTGCGCGAGCCAGGACCGCCTAGACGATCTGCGCGTCGATGAGCACCGGCCCCGAGGCGGCGAGCGCCGCCCGGTAGGCCTCCTCGAACTCGGCGCGAAGCTCGTCCGGAAGCGCCTGCGGGAGCTGCGCTTCGACAACGACACCGTGAAGCGGGTGGCGCGCCTGGTCGAGCTGCACCTGCGCTTCTTCGGCTACAGCGATCAGCAGTGGACCGATTCGGCGGTCCGGCGCTATGTGCGCGACGCGGGCGAGGAGCTGGAGCGACTGCATATCCTCACCCGCGCCGATGTGACCACCCGCAATCGGCGCAAGGCCGAGCGGCTGGAGCACGCCTACGACGACATCGAGCGGCGGATCGGCGAGCTCGCCGAGGAGGAGGAGCTCGCCGCAGTGCGGCCCGAGCTCGACGGCGAGCGGATCATGGCCGTGCTGGGCGTGCCGCCCGGGCCGCTCGTGGGGCGCGCCTACAGGTTCCTGCTGGAGCTGCGGCTCGACGAGGGGCCCATCGGCGAAGAGGTCGCCGAGGCGCGGCTGCGCGAGTGGTGGTCCGGCGAATCAGGAAGCAGAGCTTCCTGATGCCGGGCCAGCGCGGCTACAGCCGCGGCCGATCGGAGCGAAGCGAGCGGTTCGCGGCCCAGGGCGAAGCGGGCGGATCGGCATGAACCCGGATCAGTGGTTCGGCGGGGCCGAGCGGGTGCTCTTCGTGCACGCGCATCCGGACGATGAGACCATCACCACGGGCGGCACCCTCGCGGCGCTCGCCGCCGCGGGGCGCGATCCCGCGCTCGTCACCGTGACCCGGGGCGAGCGCGGCGAGGTCGTGCCCGGCCCCCTTCAGGAGCTGCAGGGCACCGAGCGGCTCGCCCCGCACCGCGAGACCGAGCTGCGCGCGGCGCTCGCCGAGCTCGGAGTGGAGCGGCACGCCTTCCTCGGCGCTCCCCCGGCGCGGGCCGCGGGCCTCGCCCCGCGCGTCTACCGGGATTCCGGGATGACGTGGGGCGCCGACGGTCTCGCCCAGGCCGCTCCCGACGCCGGTGCCGAGGCGCTCACCGCTGCGGCCGCGGTCGATCCGCTCAGCGATCTGCTCGCCCTCGCCGACGCCTGGGACTGCGGGGCGATCGTCAGCTACAACGGCATCGGCGGCTACGGCCACCCCGACCATGTGCTCGCGCATCGGCTGGCCAGGTCGGTGGCGCACGGTCTGGAGCTCCCGTTCTGGGAGATCGCGGCCGAGCCGGGTGCCGAGCCGGACGCCGATCCCGAATCGAGTGACCCCGAATCGAGTGACTCTGCCGGCCGCGACGCGGATGCGGTGGAGCGCCACGACATCGGGGCCTGGTACGCGCAGAAGCTCGCCGCCCTGCGATCGCATGCGACGCAGCTCGTCGTCGAGTCGACCGAGCGCGGCGAGGAGATCGTGCACGTCGGCGGGCAGCGGCAGCCGATCGACCGGGTGGAGGCGTTCCGGCGGCTCGCGTGATCCTGCGACGCGATCCCCTAGTGCGTAGGGTGGAGGCAGGGACCGGAGAGAGTCCATCACCAGGAACGGAGCGCGCCGTGAACGACGAGAACCAGGGCACGAACGAGGGATCGGGATCGAATCCGCCGCAGCCGCCGGCTCCGAACGGGCAGCCGCAACCGCCGCAACCGCCGCCGTACACCGCTCCCCCGGCACCGCAGATCCCGCAGTACCAGGCACCGCAGCCGCCCTACACCGCGCCTCCCGGGTATCAGGGGCCGGGTGCGCCCGGCCAGCAGGGCGCGCCGCAGCAGCCCTGGGCCCAGCCCCAGCCCCAGCAGCCGGTCAGACGCGGGCTTCCGGTCGGGGCGTGGATCGGCATCGGCGCCGGTGCGCTGGTACTGGTCGGCGCGATGGTGCTCGTGATCCTGCTCGTGGTGATTCCCGCGACCAGGCTCGTCACCGAGCTCGGCCGGGATCGGGCCACGGCGAGCGAGCCGGCGGAGGACGGACTCGTCGAGGAGGAGCCCCTCTCCCCCGCTTCCGTCGGGGTGCTCACCCTGGACGACACGGCGGACTTCCTGGCGGGTCCGTACTGGAGCGTGCCCTTCTTCGACGACTGGGACATCGTCACCTTCGACGTCGAGGGCATCAATCACTTCTCCAATGCCGGAGTCGGCTGCCAGCTCCTGACGTATCAGGGCTACGGCGACCCGAATGTCGCGGACGGCAACGATTGGGATGCGAGCGAGGCGACCGTCCCGGCCGCTCTGCAGATCGGTCTGCCCTGGGATTCCACCGGCGATCCCGATGTGGTGATGGACGGGATCTTCGAGGTGTCGGCGGATTACTACGACTCCGTCGAGATGGTGCGACTGTTCGCGCAGTACTCCTCCGCCGAAGGCGAGCGCGAACGCCAGATGCTGATCCGGGCCTTCATGCCGGAGAACATCGTGCTCTACGCCGAGGTCGACTGCCTCGCCGGATCCCAGGTCCCGGACGAGATCTTCGACCGGCTGCGGATCACCGAGTTCTGAACGCGTGTTGAGGCCTGCCCTCGACTGGGTTAGGATGTACAGGTTGCCCGTTTTCCGTGCGTTCTGCGCGTGAGCCGGGCACATGCATGAATACCCTCCTGCCGCAGAAATCCTGCGGCCGTATAGTCCGAAGGAGGTGGGTCAGTAATGCATCCTTATGAACTCATGGTGATCCTCGATCCCGGGATCGACGAGCGCACCGTGGCTCCCAGCATCGACAAGTTCCTGGGCGTCATCCGCAATGCGGGCGGCGAGATCCAGGAAGTCGACATCTGGGGCAAGCGCCGTCTCGCCTACGAGATCCAGAAGCGCAGCGAAGGCATCTACGTCGTGGTGAACTTCACCGCGACTCCCGAGGCCACCGCGGAGCTCGACCGTCAGCTGGGCCTCAGCGAGGCCGTGCTGCGCACCAAGGTGCTCCGTGCCGATGAGCTCATCGCTCAGCGCGCCGCTCAGTCCAAGCGCGATCAGGCCAAGGCCGCCCGCGCTGCGAAGCTGGGCGCATAGCTCATGGCCGGCGAACCGCTCATCACCGTTGTCGGCAACCTCGTTGCCGACCCCGAACCTCGCGTCAGCCAGGCCGGACGGTCGTGGGTGACGTTCCGCATCGCCTCGACCCCGCGCGTTCGCGATCGCCAGAGCGGCGACTGGTCGGACGGCGAGCCGCTGTGGCTGGGGTGCCGCGCCTACGGCGAGTACGCCGACAACATCGCCGCGTCCCTCACCAAGGGCATGCGCGTGATGGTGCAGGGCCGTCTCACGCAGCGCAGCTACACCGACAACCAGGGCCAGCAGCGCACCTCCCTCGACCTCGAGGTCGAAGAGGTCGGGCCGTCGCTGCGCTTCGCCACCGCGCAGGTCACGCGCAGTCAGGCGCGCGGCCAGGGCGGCGGCTTCGGGGGCGGTCAGCCCGCGGGTCAGCCGGGTTGGGGCCAGTCGGCCGCACCCGCTCCCGCGCGCGGCGGTGACAATCCGTGGTCCGATTCGGGCAGCGGCGGCGCACCGTCCGGCGATTTCGGCTCCGGGTTCGACGACGAGCAACCCTTCTAAACATCTTCGCCCCTGCGGGGGCAGTTCAGGAAAGAGATCAACATGGCAGGCAAGCAGAGCGGCGGAGGCCGCAAGCCGAGCCGCGGGAAGAACGCGAAGGCGCTCGCCCCGGCGAAGAAGCAGACCGTCGGCGTCATCGACTACAAGGATGTCGCTACGCTGCGCAAGTTCGTGTCCGAGCGCGGCAAGATCCGCGCGCGCCGCATCACCGGCGTGTCCGTCCAGGAGCAGCGGCTCATCGCGAAGGCCGTGAAGAACGCCCGCGAGATGGCGCTCCTCCCCTACGCCGGCAGTGGACGCTGAGGAGGCGAATCATGGCAAAGGTAATTCTGACGAACGAGGTTCAGGGTCTGGGCTCGGCCGGCGACGTCGTCGAGGTCAAGACCGGTTACGCCCGCAACTACCTGGTCCCCCAGGGCTACGCGGTCCACTGGACCCGCGGCGGCGAGGCTCAGGTGGAGCAGATCCGCAAGGCTCGCGAGAGCCGCGCGCTCGCCTCCGCCGAGGAGGCGCAGGCGCTGAAGGCCAAGCTGCAGGAGGGCAAGATCCGCCTGTTCGCGAAGACGGGCGCCGAGGGCCGGCTGTTCGGCTCGGTGAAGCCGGCGGCTGTGGCCGAGGCGGTCGCCGAGGCCGGGCTCGGCCAGATCGACAAGCGCAAGATCACCCTGCCGACGATCAAGTCGACGGGCGAGTACAGCGCCACGATCCACCTGCACGAGGGCGTGGACGCGCAGGTCACGCTTCAGGTGATCGCGCAGCGGTAGTCATCGAGGATCGCGGGGCGGCGGCCGGGAGGCCGCCGCCCCGCTTTTCGTTTTCCGGGTGTTCACCGTGGGGCGCGGGTCGAGGTGACGCGCTGCTCCACCGCGATCGGGTGGCGGTGAGTGACATCCGTGCTTGACAACGGGCCCCGGACCCAGTAATTGCCCACAGTCACCCCCTGCGCCCAAGCCTCAAGCTGCACCTGAGAGTTGAATAACTTCACAGCTGTGAGCGAGAGAAATCCCTGTTCAGTGCGATAAATTGTCTCCGCGCGAGTGATCTATCCACAACTTATCCCCACCTTTGTGGATAGACAGGGCTGAAAACAGGCGAGTTATCCCAAGAGTTATCCACAGGCTGCCGCTGAGGCGGTTGTCACGGCCCCCGCAGACCCCCTACGGTGAATGTCGGTGGTCGGGTGTCTGATGGGTGAACCACCGATTCACCCTCACGACGCATCCGCGGGGGAACGGTTCGACCGAAGGAGTCTTTGAATGTCGATCGCGCACTTGGGCATCCCCGAGCTGGAGCAGGTCTTCGACGAGGGCGCCCGGGGGCGCGAGCGCACCCCGCCGTACGACCTGCTCGCCGAGCAGAGCGTGCTCGGCGGCATGCTGCTGTCGAAGGACGCCGCCGCCGACGTCACCGGCCTGCTGCGCGGCCCCGACTTCTACGTGCCCAAGCACGAGGTGATCTACGACGCGGTGCTCTCGCTCTACGCGCAGGGCGAGCCCACCGACGCCATCACCGTGACGGACCAGCTGAAGAAGACCGGCGAGCTGCAGCGGGCCGGGGGCGCCGAGTACCTGCATACGCTCACCGCGATCGTGCCGACGGCGGCGAATGCGGCCTTCTACGCCGACATCGTGGCGGAGAAGGCGCTGCTGCGGCGCCTGGTCGAAGCCGGCACCCGCATCACGCAGATGGGCTACGCGGGCGAGGGCGAGGCCATCGACCTCGTCAACAGCGCTCAGGCCGAGATCTACGCCGTCACCGGGGCGGATCAGGCCGAGGACTATGTGCCGCTGTCGCTCGCGGTCGAAGCCGCGGTGCACGAGATCGAGAAGGCGCAGATGAGCGACGGCGGCATGATGGGCGTGCCGACCGGTTTTCAGGAGCTCGACGAGAAGACCAACGGCTTCTCCCCCGGCCAGATGATCATCATCGCAGCGCGCCCCGCCATGGGCAAGTCGACGCTCGCCCTCGACGTCGCCCGCGCCGCCTCGGTCGGCGCCGGTGCGACGACCGTTTTCTTCTCCTTAGAGATGGGCCGGGCCGAGATCGCGATGCGACTGCTCGCGGCCGAGGCCACCATCCCCATGCAGACGCTGCGCAAGGGCGCCCTCGATCAGCGCGACTTCCAGAAGCTCGCCGCGACGCAGGCCCGCATCAACGAGGCGCCGCTCTACATCGACGACAGCCCGAATCTGACCCTCGTCGAGATCCGCGCGAAATGCCGCCGGCTCAAGCAGCAGCACAACCTCAAGATGGTGGTCATCGACTATCTGCAGCTACTCAGCTCCGGCAAGAAGGTCGAGAGCCGCCAGCAGGAGGTCAGCGAGTTCTCCCGTGCGCTCAAACTGCTCTCGAAGGAACTCGAGGTGCCGGTGATCGCGCTCTCCCAGCTCAACCGCGCCTCGGAGCAGCGGGCCGACAAGATGCCGGCGATCAGCGATCTGCGCGAATCGGGATCCCTCGAGCAGGACGCCGATATGGTCATCCTGCTCCACCGCGAGTCGAGTCTCGAGAAGGACAACCCGCGCGCGGGGGAGGCCGACCTCATCCTCGCGAAGCAGCGCAACGGCCCCACCGGCACCGTGACTGTGGCCTTCCAGGGCCACTACTCCCGCTTCCAGGACATGCCGAGCGGCATGTAGCAGGGCTCTTCCCGCCGCGAAGCGCGCTCTCCCCGCCGCGGAGCATGACTTTTCCGCCACGGGATATGCGCAGCAGCGGGGGAGAGTCACGCCCCGCCGCCGTCCCTGAGCCGCACCCAGATGCGCGCGGACTCGGCCGGTAGACTGGGCAGGGTGAGAGAAGGAGTCGTGATGTCGGCTGCGGTACGCGCACAGGCGAATTCTGTCGACCCCGCGGCGGGAATGCCCGGCTGGCTGCCGGCCCTGCGGCCGGCGCTGCTGGTGATCATCGGCTTGACCGTGGCATTCACCGCCGCCCTGCACGAGCAGCTTGGCTTCGATCGAGCGGTGCTCGCCGTCGGCCTCATCGCGATCGGTGTGCTGCACCTGATCGAGTGGTTCGGCGCACGAGCGCAGCAGTCCGATCCGATTCCGCTGCTGCTCGGCGTGGTCGCCATCCTCACCGGGGTGCTGCAGGCACTGCTGAGCACCGAGCTCGGCTTCGCCGTGCTCATCGCCGCCTGGGCGCTGATCTCCGGCCTGCTCGAGTTCCTGGCCGCGACCTTCAACGGCGCGGGTCGCGGCGACCACGTCTTCCTCGGCGCGCTGGGCATTGTCCTGGCGCTCGCCGTGCTGCTGGTGCTCCTCGACCCCGTCGCCGTCATCGGATTCTTCGGCGCCTACGCGGTCATCGCCGGCGTCTACTCGGGCATCTCCTTCTTCGACGAGCGGTCGAAGCGGAAGCGGGAGTCCGAGGCGAGCGATGCGGCGGCCGACGAGGCCGCGACCCCGAGCACGAACTGACCAGCCCCCAGCGACGAAAGCGCAGCATGACCGATCCGACCCCGACCGATCCGCAACGGCCCGTGACCCCCTCGCGCCGCGACCGGCTGCGCCCGCTCGAACTCATCGGCTTCGCCGCGGTGCTCGCCGTCTTCGCTGGTCTCGTCGTGCTGCTGGTGCTGCGCGACGGCCAGGGTCTGCCCAATTTCGCGATGGCGGGCACCGCCGCCGGAATCGTCTTCATCGTGGTGCTGCTGGTCGTCGCGCTGGTCGGGCTCGGCGGCAAGCCCAGCGCGGAAGACCTCGAGGCGCGCAAGGATCTCCGCTCGCCGGGTGAGAGCGACGGCGACGAGCGCAAGGACAGCTGGCACTAGCTCCCGCGCCGCGGTCGTCGGGCCCAGGCCCGGGCGTCGCGGCTCGACAGGGCCAACAGCACCAGGATGTCGAGCGCCACGGTCAGCAGCGTCGTGTGGATGGTGATCTCCTCGCCTTCGGCGAAGTAGCCGATCGCCGCGACGGTGATGCTCATCGTCAGCCCGAGCATCACCAGCACCCGAGCGGTGTTGCTGCCGCGCCAGATCAGCCAGCCGAGCAGCACCAGCACCAGCACGCTGATGCCGCCGGCGCCCAGCACCCAGGCCAACAGGATCCCGGCAATCTCGGGGTCGATGCCCTCCTCCGCGGCGAGATCGCCCCACACCAGCGCGAAGGCCGCCAGCCAGAGAACACCCACCACTGCGCGTCCCATGACGAAGACCGCGCCGAGCGTCGTCGCCAGGGGGCGCTTCGCGGAGGCGGCGAGCGGAGCGTCCCGGCCCACCAGTGCGGTGGCCGGCTCGAAGGAGGACCGCTTGCGCACGTGCTCAGTCACCGCCGCCGCCTCCCGTGTCCGTCGCGCGCGCCCGGTCTCGTCCGGGCTCCCCGGCAGCCGGGTCCACTGCGTCCGCCGTGACAGCGCGCAGATCCAGGATCGGCAGATCCCCGTCCGTGCGCACGCTGTCACCGCCGCCGTTGCGCGAGTGGTACCCGGTCGAGAAATCCTCGAGTACGCGCAGGGCGACATCGGGATCCCCCTGCTGCACCGACTGCACGATGTGATCCCGTTCGACATCGATATCGGCGTCGATCTTGTGGGTGATCTGCAGCGTGAACAGGGAGAGGCCGACGGCCCGGTCGAAGGTGCCGGCCGCAAGCCAGTCCACGCGTTCGCCGCCGGGGAGCAGCCACCCGTCAGGGGTGCGCCAGAACCGCACGTGGTGGCGCTTCGCGGGATTGCCCGCAACCTCCTGCTGGTAGGCGACGTCCTGCATACGCCCGAAGAGGAAGAGCGGGCTGACCGGGGCCTCGTCGTAGCTGCGACGGGTGAGGGTCGAGGTGACGATCCGCCAGGAGCTGCGCAGCGTGACGGGGTCGGCGCGCGTCCAGCCCGCCCGCGTCATCGCGGCGTGCAACTGCGCCTCCTCGCCGTTGAGCGCGAGGTTGATGGGGTCGCCGAGGAGGCCGTCGCTGGTGCGCGTACGGCCGATGAAGTAGTCGGGAACGTAGATGGTGGTGAGCACTCGGTGCACGCGGGGGAGCACGAGATAGGCGAGCAGCACCCAGAACAGGACGAAGATGAGGATGCCCCACCAGCCCAGCTTGAAGCTCTCGACGATCAGCAGCCAGGCGAGCCAGATCGCTGCGACGCCCGCGAAGATGAAGAAGAACTCGTCGAGGATCGCGAGCAGCGAGACGCGGCGGCGGACCGGTATGCCGGTCTGCGCCCCCCGAGTCGTCCCCATGCGACCATGTTAATGTCCTGCAGCGCACTATTCGGCTCGCATAACCGCGCGGGGTCGACCCTCCCATAGGGTGGACACCGATGCGCGTCCGCTTCGGTCGCCAGGGGAGGGGAGAGGTCGATGGAGACTCAGAAGACGGTCCTGGATGCTTCGGCCGCAGTGTTCCGCGCGCACGGGATGACGACGATCTTCGGCAATCCCGGATCGAATGAGCTCCCGTTCCTCGCGGGGCTGGGCGACGACTTCGACTTCGTGCTCGGGCTGCACGAGCAGACGGTGCTGGGCATGGCCGAGGGGTATTCCCGGGCGAGCGGGGGCCCGGTGCTGGTCAATCTGCACGCCGCCTCGGGCACCGGCAATGCCATGGGGGCGCTGACGAACGCGCACTACGCGAATGTGCCGCTGGTGATCCTCGCCGGCCAGCAGGTGCGGCGCACCGTGGGCCAGGAGACCATGCTGGCCAATGTGCATGCGGAGATGCTCACCTACCCGTTGACGAAGTTCGCGCATGAGCCGCTCGCTGCCGCCGATGTGCCGCGGACCCTGTCGCAGGCGATCTTCGAGGCCACGGCTCAGCCGCGCGGCCCCGTCTACGTCTCGGTGCCGCTGGACGACTGGGCGGAGCCCGCGCTGGACGACGATGTGCTGCTGACCCGGCGATCGGTGGACACGACCGGGCGAGCCGGTGAGGCGGTTCTCGGCGAACTGCTCGCCGCGCTGAACGGGGCCCGAAACCTCGCCCTGGTGCTCGGCCCCCAGGTCGATGCGGCCTCGGCTCGGGACCGACGAGTCTTCGAGAGCGTGATCCGCCTCGCCGAGTGGGCGGACGGCACCGTCTACATCGCTCCCTCACCGCCGAGGGGCCCGTTCCCGAGTGCGCACCCGAACTTCGGGGGAGTGCTGGTGCCGGGCATCGAGTCGGTGCACCGCAAGCTTTCAGGCCACGATCTCGTTCTCGTCCTCGGTGCCCCGGTGTTTCGATACCACCGCTGGGAACCGGGCGCCTATCTCGATGCCGGCACGACGGTGTGGCAGGTCACCGAGGACGCCTCCGAGGCGGCCCGCGCGCCCTTCGGCCGGGCCGTCGTGGCCGAGGTGGGCGGGGTGATCACCGAGCTCGCGGAAGCGGTCGAGGATCGCGGTGTCCGCCGCCCGTCCCGCGAGCTTCCCGCGGCGCGGACCTCGCCCGAGGGGATGACCGGCACCGAGATCATCGAGGTGCTCAATGCGCTCAAGCCGGACGATGTGATCTACGTGAACGAGACCACGACCCTCGACCTCGACTACCTCGAGCGCATCGATATCGATGAGCCCGGTCAGTACCACTTCCCGGCCTCCGGCGGCCTCGGCTTCGGTCTGCCGGTCGCGGTGGGCATCGCACTCGCGAAGCCGGAGACCACGGTCGTGGCGACCGTCGGCGACGGCTCGGCGAACTTCGGTATCACCGCGCTCTACACCGCCGCGCAGCGGCGCACACGCACGGTCTTCGTCATCGTGAACAACTCCGGGTACGGCGCGCTGGCCGGCTTCGCCCAGCGGATGGGCGTCCCGGATGTGCCGGGGCTGACGCTCGGCGGCATCGACTTCGTCGCGCTGGCGCAGGGCTACGGGGTGCCGGGCGTCAAGACGAGCACGCGCGCCGAGTTCGAGGAGGCCTACCGGGCGGCGCTCGCCGCCTCGGGGCCGGTGCTCATCGACGCGCAGATCGTCTAGGCGGTCCTGGCTCGCGCAAGTTCCGCGAGTCCCGCAGGTCCCGCAGGCTCCGAACCTCATCGAGATCGGCCGAAGTGCTGCGAAATGTGCGAAAGCGCGACACCTTGGCGGAGCTCGGCGGGGATGCGGGGCCGCGCCGCCGCGCGCTCAGCCCTTCAGGTACTCGAGCAGCTCGGCGGCGGCACCGATGTACCCGGCCGGGGTCAGCGCGAGCAGGCGCGCTTTCGCCTCCTCGCCGATCTCGAGCCCCTGGACGAACTCCACGAGCTCGGCCTGGCCGATCCGCCGCCCGCGCGTGAGCTCCTTGAGCGCCGCGTAGGGATCCGCGATGGTGGATCGCCCGGCCGCCACCTCGGCGCGGATCACCGTCTGGATCGCCTCGCCGAGCACCTCCCAGTTGGCGTCGAGATCGGCCGCGAGCACCTCGGGCGCGGCATCGATCTGGCCGAGGCCGCGCGTGATGTTGTCGAGCGCCAGCACCGAGTGCCCCAGGCCGACGCCGATATTGCGCTGCGCCGAGGAGTCGGTGAGGTCTCGCTGCCAGCGGCTGGTGACGAGGGTCGCGGCGAGCGAGTCGAGGATCGCGTTCGAGAGCTCGAGATTCGCCTCGGCGTTCTCGAAGCGGATCGGGTTGACCTTGTGCGGCATTGTCGAGGAGCCGGTGGCACCGGCGACGGGGATCTGCCGGAAGTAGCCGATGGAGATGTAGCTCCAGACATCGGTGGCGAGATTGTGCAGAATCCGGTTGACATGCGCGATGCGCGTGTAGAGCTCGGCCTGCCAGTCGTGCGACTCGATCTGGGTGGTCAACGGGTTCCAGTCGAGGCCCAGGCCCTCCACGAACTCCCGCGAGATCGCGGCCCAGTCGGCGTCGGGGTCGGCGGCGAGATGCGCGGCGAAGGTGCCGGTGGCGCCGGAGAACTTGCCGAGGTACTCGATCTGCGAGATCTGCGCGATCTGGCGGCTCAGCCGGTACACGAAGACCGCCAGCTCCTTGCCGAGGGTGGTCGGCGTGGCCGGCTGCCCATGGGTGCGGCTCATCATCGGCAGCTCGCGGTACTGCTCGGCCTGGCGCGCGAGCTTCACGATCACGGCCTCGAGCTTCGGCAGCCACACCTCGTCGATCGCCTGCTTCACGGTGAGCGCGTAGGACAGGTTGTTGATGTCCTCGCTGGTGCAGCAGACATGGGTGAGCTCGGCGATGCGATCCAGGCCCTGGCGGCCCAGCTGCTCGCGCACGAGGTACTCGACGGCCTTCACATCGTGCTGGGTGGTCGCCTCGATCTCGGCGAGCCGGTCGATCTCGGGCTGGCCGAAGCCGGCGGCCCACTCGCGCAGGGCGCGCAGCTCGGCGTCCGCGAGCGGTGTCGCACCGAGCAGCGAGTGCGAGGTCAGGTAGCCGAGCCACTCCACCTCGACGTGCACGCGGGCCCGGTTGAGGCCGGCCTCGGAGAGGAAATCGCCAAGCCCCTCTACCGCCGCGCGATAGCGACCGTCGAGCGGGCTGATGGGTTGCGGGGGCAGCGAGGTCATGGGGTCTCCGTGCATTCGGGGGCGGATCGCGGGCGCGCGAGGCGCACCCGCCCATTCTCCCACGCCTCTGCCCGCAAGAGATCGCGGGACCGAGGCCGTGCCGTGAGAAATACCATGTTCAATGGTAGCATCTATACCATGATCGCTACCATCGACAAGGCCGGGCGTCTGGTGATCCCGAAGCCGCTGCGGGATGCCATGGGCCTGAAGCCGGGCGTGCCGTTGGATCTCACCTTCGTCGACGGCAAAATTGAGATCGAGTACGCACCGGTCGAGGCGTGGGTGCGTATTGCCGAGGACGGTTTTCCCATCATCGAAACCGCCGATGACACCCCGATTGACTTCGATATTCGAGAGGAACGGGAGGGGATGTACCGTGAGCGGGAAGAACGTTGGCTGTGACTCGAGCGTGCTGATCCCTGCTCTTTCGAGAAAGCACGGTGAACACGCGCGTTGTCGCCCCCACCTCTCCCGGATCGGGGTGCTGCCGGCGCATGTACTGCTCGAGACGTTCTCCTGGTTGACAGGCATGTCGGGAGGCGGCCCGATCAACCCGCGCGAAGCGCACAGAACGCTTCTGGGATTGAACATGGCAGTGGTGCAGTTGCCACCGGGGCAGTATCTGCGCTTGCTCGAGCAGCTCGGGGCGGCGGGCCGCTCAGGCGCGGCGGTCTACGACGCGCAGATCGCGGCGACGGCGAAGCACCACGGCCTTACGCTGCTCTCGCGGGATCGCCGCGCCGCTGCCGTGTACGATCTCCTCGGCGTCGACTACGAGCTCGTCTGAGTGCTCTAGGTGCGCGGGTCAGAATCGGGTGGCGTGGCGCGCGGCGTTGACTCTGGCATCGCGCGCTGACGGTCGCGAACGGGAACGGGCGGGCCGTTGCGGTGTGAGAGCGTGCGGGATCGCACGGCGAGGGGCTCGTGGCGACTGTCGGTGCGTGCTGTGACGCCCAGGGACCCCTGGGGAGGCCTATGCGGGCGCCAGCCCGGCGGCTGTAGCGACGCGGAGCTTGCGGAGGTTGTGGCAGATCGTGTGGAGTAGCCATTCGCCTTGGGCGCCGGCGAGTCCGCGTAGCCGGAGCTGTCCGGCGTTTTGCCGGGTCTTCATCTGCCCGAACGCGGGTTCAACGATGGCTTTGCGGCGCGCGTAGTCGGTGCGGCCCTGCTCGGTGCGCAGCGCGTGCGCCATCCGCTCCCGCCGGCTCGCGTCCTCTGGGGCCGGGTCCGGGGCGCCGGCGGTAGGGAAGCTCTCGCCGTGACGTTGCCGTCCCGTCGCGATCAACACCTGTGCGTCCAGATCGTCGGCGGCTTCGAGGTTGGCTTCCGAGCAGTAGCCCGCGTCAGCGAGGACGACCTCTGGGGAACGCTCGATTCCTGCCGCGTCGAGGTTCCGTAGGGTCTGCTCGGCCATCGGGACGAACTGCTGGATATCGGTGGCCTGCTGGGTGACCTCGGCGCTCAACACGATCTGGTGGCCCTCATCGACAACGGCCTGCGCGTTGAACGCGTAATCGAAGCCGCGGACCGTCTTCATCATCCGCGCCTCAGGATCGGTGAAATTGCGTTGCGCTTTCGGCTTCGGCGCCGCCGTGTCCACCGCAGTCGCGACGGCCGCGTCGGCCTGCTCAGGGGGCTGACCGGCGGCGTCGGCCTTCTTCCGCGCCACGGCTGCCGCCTTCTCGGCGGCGTCGGCCTCGATCGCGTCCTTCGCGGCACGTAGTTTTGCCAGGCGCCCCTCACGGCGGGCCAGCTCCGGGGCGACCTCGTCCCCGCGCCGGTCCTGGCCGAACTGCTGATCCTCGGCCTCATCGACCGCCTCCGCCTCGGCGAGCAGCGCAGCGACCTCGGCTTGGAGCTGATCGATCTTCGGCACGATCCGGTCATAGCTCATCGCCTTATGCCGCGACGCGTTCGCAGCCAGCTTCGTGCCATCCAGCGCGACCCGCCCCAACCGCACCAGCCCCGCCTCCGCGCAGACCCGCAGCACCTGCAGGAACAACCCCGGCAGGGCATCCAGGTGACGCCGACGAAACCGGGCCAGCGACCGGTAGTCGGGCGCCTGGTTGCCCGACAGCCACCGGAAGGCGATATCGCGCTTGCAGCGCCGCTCCAACTCACGAGACGAGGTCACGCCCGTCGCGTACGCGAACAGCAGCAGCTTCAACATCATCCGCGGGTCATACGGAGGCGCACCCGAGGCGGACGCGTACGACGCGTAGACCGGCGTCAGATCCAAGAGCTCTTCGACGACCTCGGAGATGAACCGGGCCTCATCATCCTCGTCCAGCCAGTCATCCAGACTCGGCGGGAGCAGGAAACACTGCCCCTGGTCATACCCACGGAACGTCTTGCCCGCACCCGCCGGTGCAGCCGATCCCGGCGCCCGCGCCTCACCCGGCTCGACCTCGAACAGACCCTCCAGGCTGGCAGTCACCGTCATGAATCGATTCTCCCAGCACCCCGCGCTATCCACCGGATTCACCCCGGCGCGTTAACGGAAGGATCTGACCCACGCACCTAGTGGTGCGATCGGACGGCCTCGGCTACCGGCTCCGGCTACCGGCTTCGTCCGAGCTCATCGAGCAGCACCATGCAGCTGCGCTCGACCTGTTCGAGCACTCGGGTGAAGGCGCGCTCGTCCGAGTAGTAGGGATCGAAGACATCGGGATCGGCGGGCCGTTCGGGATCGAAGGCCGTGAGCAGCCGGACGCAGGCGGGATCGGCCCCGCGCTCGCGCATGATCCGCTCGTGCCCGCGATCCAACGCGATGAGCAGTTCGTTCGCCGCGAGATCGGCGTCGGAGAGCTGCGCGGCGCGGTGCGCGCTGCCGTCGTAGCCGGCGGCCGCGAGGGCTGCGACGGTGCGCGGATCCGCGCCGTCACCGACGTGGAAGCCGTGCGTGCCGCGGGAGGTGACGGCGAAGCGCTCGGCGAGACCGGCCTCTTCCGCGAGAGAACGGAAGACCACCTCTGACGCAGTGGCGTCAGCTCGAAATGCAGGTCGACGCGATGCGTCGCCCTCGCAGCATTTCGGGCATCGGCGAGCGGCAGATGTTCCCCGTGCAGACGAAGCTGATGCGGAGAATGCCGGTGCCGCTCACCCGCTCAGCGATCCTTCCGCTTATTGGTGCCGAGCAGCGCGTTCAGAATGCCGGCGAGGATCGAGAGCACGAGGGCCGCGAGCACGCCCCACCAGAAGCCGCCGATGGCCAGGCCGAAGCCCGCGAGACCCGAGAGCCAGGCGACGATCCAGAGCAGGAAGCCGTTGACGATGAGGGCGAAGAGGCCGAGGGTGAGGATGTAGAGCGGAATCGAGACGATGCGGACGACTCTGCCGAGCGTGCCGTTGACGAGGCCGAAGACCAGGGCCACGAGCAGCAGTGTGATCAGGTAGCTGTAGTCGTCGGTGGAGATCGGCACGATCCACACGCCGTGATCGCCGCTGCCGCCGACGATGAGCGTAGTCAGCCAGAGGGCGAAGGCGTTGACCAGGACGCGGATGACGGTTCTCATGTCCTCCAGTCTCGCATCGGGGACCGTGTTTTCGTAAGAACCTGCCCGATTCGATGGATCGAGCCCACACAGGCGCCGCTGCCGGCAGGTGACCGTCCCCTCAGCTCTGCCGGAAGGAGCGCATCACATCGACCGCCGAGTTCGGCGCGCTGTTAGGGGCATCGCCCTGATCCGTCTCGAGGTGGGCGGCGTGGGTCAGCTGCGCCTTCCTCCCCAGCACATACCAGATGCCGAGCGCGGGGCGGTCCGCCGTGTTCACGAAGAGGTGCGGGCGCCTGGAGTCGAAGGCCATCGAGTCGCCCTCGTGCAGCACGATCTCGTCGTCTTCGAGGCGCACCCGCAGCTCCCCACTCACCAGCACCAGGTGCTCGTAGCCGGGATGCTCCATCAGGCGGCCCTCCACGGAGCTCGACGCCCCGGGCTGGTAGGTGACCCGCAGGGCCTCGGCGTCCTGCCCGGGCAGCACGGCGAGGCGCTCCCAGCGCACACCGTGCTCCATCTCGATCACCGGGGTGTCGGCAGCGGTCTGCACGACGGTGTCGCTATTGGGCTCGGCGTCCGCCCGCCCCGCGATGCCGCCGTCCGGGGCGTCCGCGGCCGTGATACCGAGCATGGCATCGACCGAGAGGCCGAGCTGCTGCACGAGCGCGTAGAGCGTGTCGACCGAGGGATTCGTCTTCCCGTTCTCGATCTGCGAGAGCAGGCTCGGCGACACCCCGATCGCGGCGGCCACGCTGCGCAGGCTCACGCCCTTCGCGTTCCGAGCCGCGCGCAGCCGCTCCCCGAGCAAGATCTGATCCACGCAGCCGAGTCTAGCGTTTGCCGTCGCTGCACATGAGCTTGGCCACTGCACCTCCACTCATGGGGCGGATCGGGTGCAGTGGCCAAGGCCCCTCTGAGAAGGGGATCAAGGCTGCGGCGAGGCGTGGAATACGGGTTAGCGCTCGCGGATCACCTCGGCGATGATCGACCAGTCGCCGTCCTTCCGCTCCTCGTCGCCCACCGCGGCGTCGAAGAGCTCGTGCAGCGCCGGTGCGGCCGGCAGCGAAGCGCCGAGCTCCGCGGCGGCCTTCTCGGTGAGGGTCAGATCCTTCAGCCCCAGCTGCGCGTTGAAGGCGGCCGGGAAGTAGCTGCGCTCGGAGATGATCTTGCCGTAGGTCGGGTAGATGACCCCGGTGAAGAAGCCGGCGGAGAGGATGTCGACGAAGAGCTGCGGATCGACACCGCCGCGCTCCACCAGGTTGATGGACTCGCCGAGCGCGCCGAGGGCGTGGATCAGGTTGTAGTTCACGCCGATCTTCACGAGGCTCGCACCTGCCGCGTTCTCTGCGACGTGCCAGGTCTTCTTGCCGAGCACCTCGAAGGCGGGGGCGGCGGCCTCGACCGCCTCGGCCGGACCGCCGGCGAGGATGCTCAGCTGTCCGGCGCGGGCGGCGTCCGGACGGCCCATCACCGGCGCACCGAGGTAGCGCACGCCCGCGGCCGCGTGCCGGGCCTCGATGGTGCGCGCCATCTCGAGGCTGATGGAGGCCATGTTGATGTGCAGCGCGCCCGAGACGCCGGCGAGCAGCTCCTCGCTGAAGACCGCGTCCACGGCGGAGTCGTTGGCGAGGATCGACACGACGATGTCGCGCTCGAAGGCCTGCGCCGGGGAGTCCAGGCGGGTCGCGCCGGCCGCGACCAGCTCGTCTCCGGCCGCCGCGGTGCGGTTCCAGACGCCGACGTCGAGGCCCGCCTCGAGCAGCCGCGCCGCCATGGCCTGGCCCATGCTGCCGAGTCCGATGAAACCGATGGTGGTCATTGCTGCCTCATTTCCTATGCATTCTTCGTTGGTGTCGTCTGGAGAAGGTTCTCGTGTCGCGGACGACCGGGCACTGGCCGACCGCGACACGAGGGTCAGATGAGGATCGTCAGCGGGTGCTCGATCCTGGACTTGAAGGCCTGCAGCCACTGGGCGCCGAGCGCCCCGTCGACCACGCGATGGTCGGCGGAGAGGGTGACGGTCATCACCGTGCCCACGGCGAGCTCCCCGTCGACGACGATCGGCTGCTGGCTCGCGGCGCCGACGGCGAGAATGCCGGACTGCGGGGGATTCAGGATCGCGCTGAACTCGTCGACCCCGTACATGCCGAGGTTCGAGATCGAGAAGCTGCCGCCCTCGAGCTCGTGCTGCTTCAACCGGCCCTCGCGGGCGCGGCCGGCCAGCTCGGCGATGGTCTCGCTGAGCGCGGTCAGGCTCAGCGACTCGATGCCGCGCACCACCGGGGTGAGCAGCCCTCCGTCGGTGGAGACGGCGACCGCGATATCGGCGGTGTCGAAACGGCGGATGTGGTCGCCGCCCCAGACGGCGTTCGCCTCGGGCACCTCGATGAGCGCCTGCGCCGCAGCCTTCACCACGAAGTCGTTGACGGAGACCTTGCGCGGTGCCGACTCGTTGATCTGCTTCCGCAGCGCGAGCAGATCGTCGACCCGGCAGTGCGCGGTGAGGTAGAAGTGCGGCACGGTTGACTTGCTCTCGGTGAGCCGGCGTGCGATCGCCTTGCGCATCCCCGTGAGCGCGACGACCTCGCCGCCCTCGGCCGCGCTCGCCGCGGGAGCGCTCGGCGAGGCGGAGGCGCCCTCGACCGGTGCGGCCGCGGGGGCCGGTGCCTGGGCCTGGAAGGCCTCCAGATCGCGCCGCACGACGCGCCCACCGGGGCCGGTGCCTGTGATCAGGGAGAGATCGATGCCGCGCTCGCGGGCCAGGCGCCGCACGATCGGGCTCGAGAAGCGGCGCCCGCCCTCGGCCGGTGCGGCGGATGCCGCAGCCGGCGCCGGTGCTGAAGCAGCCGCGGGAGCGGCCGCGGGAGCCGGCACTGCGGCGGGCGCCGGGGTCGCCGCCGGGGCCGCTGCGGGTGCGGCCTCGGGCGCCGGAGCAGTTTCCGGAGCCGGCGCCGCGGCTCCGCCGGCGGGCCGAACCGCGTCGACCGCCGCATCGTCATCGCCCTCCTGGCGCAGGATCGCGATGGGCACGCCCACCTCGACCGTTTCGCCCACGGGCACGAGCAGCTCCGCGACGACGCCCTCGTGCTCCGAGGCGAACTCGACCATCGCCTTCTCGGTCTCGATCTCGGCCATCGGGGTCGCCGCGCTCACCGCGTCGCCGACACCGACGAGCCAGCTCTGGATCGCGGCCTCGGTCACATTCGCGAGGACCTCCGGCATGCGGATCAGCACGGCCATCAGTTGCCCCCCATATTCTGCTTGAGCGCCTCGAAGGCGACGACGACTTCCTCGGTGCGAGCGATCGCCGCGCGCTCGAGCACCTTGGAGATGCTGGGCGAGGCCTCGCCGCCGGTGACGCGCTGCACCGGCTGATCGAGCCAGTCGAAGAAGCGGCGCTGGATCTCATCGGCGAGCCACCCGCCGTAGGAGGTGCCCTGCGCTCCCTGCTCGACGATGATCACGGCGTTCGTCTTCTTGACGCTCGCCTCGATGGTGTCCCAGTCGATGGAGGCCCGGTCGAGCCAGCGCAGATCGATGAGGTCGGCGTCGAGGCCGGTCTGATCCAGGGCCTCGGCCGCGTGGTGCACCATCGACAGATAGCTGATGACGGTGGCGTCGGAGCCCTCGCGGCGCAGCGCCGCCTTGCCGACGGGGATCACGTAGTCGAGATCGCCGGCGGGAACCCGATCCGCCCGCTGGTAGAGGTCGAGGTGCTCGATGACGAGCACCGGATCCTCGAGCGCGAGCGCGGCGTTCATCAGGCCGACGTAATCGGCGGCCGTGGACGGGGCGACGATGCGCCAGCCCGGCGCGGTCGCGAAGATGCCGGCCGGATCCATCAGGTGCTGCGAGCCGTAGCCGGAGCCCATGGCGACCTTCGTGCGCAGCACGAGCGGCAGCGTGTTGTTGTCGCCGAACATGTGGCGGGCCTTGCCGACCTGGTTGAACACCTGATCCGCGGCGACCCACATGAAGTCGGGGTACATGAACTCGACGATGGGACGGATGCGGCCGTCGAGCGCGGCGCCGCCGGCGAAGCCGAAGAAGGCGTTCTCGCTGATCGGCGTGCCGATGACCCGCTTCGGGCCGAAGCGCTTGGCAAGGCCCTTGGTGGCGCCGTTCGTGCCGCCGCCGAGCTGGTGTACATCCTCGCCCAGCACGACGATGCGCTCGTCCTGCTCCATACGGCGCTCCATGGTCTGCGCGACGGCGTCGACGAACTTCACCTCGCGCCACTCGCCGCCGAGCTCGGTCGGCTCCGCCGCGGTGAGGGCCTGCAGCTCGCTCGCATCGCCGCGGATGCCGGTGTCCACGACGGCGGGATCCGGCCACAGCTCGGGGCGGATGCGGCTCTTGCCCTCGTTCTCGGGATCGTCTTCGAGCAGGGCCGCGACCGCATCGGCCATCGCCTGCTTCGCCTGCGCGCGCACCGAGGCGACCTGCTCCTCGGTGATGTGGCCGAGGGCGATCATCTCGGAGGCGACGCGCTCCAGCGGATCACGCGCCTTCCACTCGGTCTCCTCGGCCTTGGTGCGGTAGCCGAAGGCGCTGCCGGGGTAGGGGCCGTTCTGGTGGAAGAAGCGGTAGACCTCGGCCTCGATGATGGTGGGGCCCTCGCCCGCGCGCATGCGCTTCAGCGCCTCCTGCGTCGCGAGGTGCACCGCGAGCGGATCCATGCCGTCGACCCGCCAGGCGGGGATCCCGAATCCCTGGCCGCGCACCGAGAAGCGCGTGTCGGCCGAGGCCTCCTCGGCGTGGGTGGAGACCGCGTAGAGGTTGTTCTCGATGAAGAACATCACGGGCGTCTTCCAGGTCGCCGCGAGGTTCATCGACTCGAGCACGGAGCCGATCTGGCTCGAGCCGTCGCCGAAGTAGTTGATGGAGATGTCGTCGGTGCCCGCGTACTGCTGCGCCCAGGCGTTGCCGCCGGCGATCGGGGCGCCGCCGCCGACGATGGCATTGGTGCCGAGGGCGCCGGCCTCGAGCCACTGCAGGTGCATCGAGCCGCCGCGACCGCCCGAGTAGCCCTGGGCGAGGCCGAGGATCTCGGCGAGCGTCTTCTGCAGCATCGCCTGCATATCCGCGTCGACGAGCGCGTCGAGGTCGAGCGTGCCGCCCGAGACGTGGGTGATGGCCTTCGCGAGGAACTGGTGGTGGCCGCGATGCGAGCCGTTGACCCCGTCACCGGAGCGCAGGGTGAGGATCGAGCCGACGGCGCCGCCCTCCTGGCCGATGCTCGAGTGGGCGGGACCGTGCACGAGACCCTGGCCCGCGAGGTCGAGCACGGTCTCCTCGAAGGAGCGGATGAGCTGGATCTGGCCGAGCATGGTCGCGAGAAGGGCCGGATCCGCCTTCTTCCAGTCGGCCGCCGTGGTCGTCAGCTCGACCCAGGGCACCCCGGTTTCCAGCTTGTTGCGCTTGGACATCTACGTCTCTCCGTTGTTCTGTACCGATGGTCTCGGATGGCCTCGGGGGAGGCCCGGAGGCCGTGCCGAAGCCGATTCGTCCACCCCAATTAAACACACATTGGCTACATTTTCAAGCTTGACCCCCAGAATTCGCGGTGTTTAACATGAGATAGGCTCACTGATGTATACGACCGTGAGTGCAGCGATGCCGCGAGGCGAAGGAGCGATCATGACCGCAGGAGGCCTGCCCGGACTTCGGGGAGTGGAGCACATCGGTATCACCGTGCCCGATCTCGAGGAGGCGGAGCGATTCTTCGTCGATGTGCTCGGCTGCGACCGGGTCTACTCGCTCGGCCCCTTCCAGAGCGATGACGACTGGATGAGCACCCACCTCGGCGTGCACCCGCGCACCGTGATGCGCGAGCTGCGCTTCTACCGCTGCCGCACCGGCGCCAACTTCGAGGTGTTCCAGTACGAGTCCGCCGACGGGCAGAACCCCGTGCCGCGCAACAGCGATATCGGCGGGCACCACATCGCCTTCTACGTCGATGATTTCGACGCGGCGCTCGAGCATCTGCGCGAGCACGGCATCGAGGTGATGGGCGAGCCGACGCAGAGCAGGAGCCACAGCCTCGGGCAGACCTGGGTGTACTTCCGAGCTCCGTGGGGCATGCAGTTCGAGCTGGTGAGCTACCCTGACGGGAAGGCCTATGAGGCGACGAGTCCGGTGAAGCTCTGGCATCCCGCCTATCCGAGCGAATAAGAACAGCAGGGAGGGCGCCCGTATGGCCGAGAGAACCGTCAGCTCCGCCGAGCGCATCTCCGATGCGCTGCGCTCGGAGATCCTCGGCGGCGCCTTCAGCCCGGGGGAGCGGATCCGCCAGGAGGTGCTCGCCGAGCGCTACGGCGCGAGCCGCTTGCCGGTGCGCGATGCGCTGCGTACGCTCGAGGCCGAGGGGCTCGTGATCCTCGTGCCGAATACGGGTGCGTGGGTGGCCAAGCTCAGCCTCGACGAGTGCCAGGAGGTCTATCAGGTGCGCGAGCGGGTCGAACCGCTGCTGCTGCGCATGAGCGTGCCGCATCTGGATCGCGAGGCGCTGGATCGCCTGCTGCCGCTGGTGGAGGCGATGCGGGAGGTCGGCCACGTCGAGGAGTTTCTCGCACTGGACCGCGAGTTCCACATGCTGTGCTACTCGGGGGCCGAGACGACTATGCTGGGCGAGCTCGTCGAACGGCTGTGGAACACCACGCAGCACTATCGCCGGGCCTTCGCGCTGCTGGGCACCGAGCGCACGACGCGCGGCATCCATCTCGAGCACGAGCTGCTCGCTCTCGCGATCCTCCGCGGCGACGTGGAGGACGCCGAGCGCGTCCTGCTCGGCCACATCCGCACCACGCGGCTGGAGCTCAGCCGGCACCCCGAGGTGTTCCACGTGCTGGACGGGGCGGCCTGAGCCGGCCGAGGTCTTCTGCACACGAATGCAGCGCGTCGGCGTATAGTGTTGAACGTGACTGAACAGTCGCGCTGCTTCGCCGTGGATCGACACCGGGCCGAGCAGAGCGGCACCGGGAGCATCGACGCCGGGAAGCACCAACACAGGGAAGTGAGGAATCAGCGTGAGTGAGAACGCGGTGAACATCGCAGAGGTCGTCATCGACGGGCCCGAGCGCAATCTGCTGAACCCCGAGGTGATGGCCGCGGTGGCCGAGGGCCTCACCCGTGCGAACGAGGATCCCGCGGTGACCGGGATCATCCTCACCGGCGCCGGCGAGGTCTTCTGCGGCGGGCTCGATCTCGGGGGCATCCGCGCCGGCGGCGATCCGGTGGAGTACGCTCGCTCCCTCGCCGAGCTGCTGAAGCTGATCCCGAAGCTCGTGAAGCCCGTCGCCGCAGTGGTGAACGGCGACGCCGTCGCCTCCGGCGGCTCCATCGTCGCCGCCTGTGACTTCGCGGTGATCCTGCCCGACGCCCTGGTGGGCAGCTACGAGGTGGGCGTGAACGTGTGGCCGATGGTCGCCCAGGTGCCGATGATCAAACGACTCGGCCCGCGTAACGCGATGGAGAACATCGGCAGCGGCGATCCCTTCACCGCGCAGCGCGCCTTCGAGCTGGGGCTGGTCAACGCGGTCGCCCCGGCGAGCGAGCTGCGCGGCGTGGCCGAGGCCTGGCTGACGCGCGCCGCCCGCGGCGCCGGCGTCTACGGCGGTCGCCCCTTCTTCTACGAGATCGACGAGCTGCCCTACGACGCGGCGCTCGACCTCTCGCTCGAGAAGTTCGCGGCCCAGTTCAGGGAGGCGTGACCGTGGCACTCATCCCTCTCGCCGATATCGAGGAGCTCAGCGGCGGCCCGCGCGAGGTCGCGGAGTCCGGCCGCGCGCAGTACGGCCGGGTGCTGAACACCTGGGCCGCCATCATGAACAAGCCCGAGCTGTTCGAGGTCTATCTCCCCTTCCTCCGCGGGGTCGCGGGACCGGGCCGTCTCGAGGCCGAGGTCAAGGACCTCAGCGCCCTGCTCGTCGCCACGCTCAACAACTGCCGCTACTCGGCGAGCCACCGCGCCGCCTCGGCCGGCAAGAACGGCGTCGACGAGGATCTGATGTGCCAGGTCGCCTCGGGCGAGTGGGGCGAGCTCTCGCCACGCCTGCGCGCCGCCCTCGAACTCACCCGGGAGCTCACGCTGCTGCCGCCGCAGGAGAGCTACGGCGAACTGCCCTACGGCGTGCACCCCGAGGTGCGAGACCGGGCGCGGGCCGAGTTCGACGATGTCGAACTGCTGGAGCTCACCATGAGCATCAGCGTGTGGAACGCCCTCAGCCGCTTCCACCGGGTGATGGGTTTCGAACTCGATATGCCTATCGCGCCCGAAGGCGTGGATCCGGAGTAGTAGGGTTCGGTTCAGACGCAAAGCAGGGAGCAGCGCCATGAGCATCGCCTTCGACCACACGACATCTGCGCAGCGGGTGCTGTTCGGCACCGGCCGCGCCGCGGAGCACGCGCAGGCCGCGATCGAGGGGCTCGGCGCGCAGCGGGTGCTGCTGATCTCGAGCGGATCCGCGGCGCGCGCGGCCGAGGAGATCGCCGCGCGCGTGCCCGTGGCCGCCCGGATCGGCGAGGCGATCCAGCATGTGCCGGTCGAGAGCGCCCGGGCGGCGGTCGAACTCGCGGAAACGACCGCGGCCGATGCGGTGATCGCGATCGGGGGCGGCTCGGCGACCGGGCTCGCGAAGATCGTGGCCCGCGATACGGGGATCCCGCTGGTGGCGGTGCCGACGACCTTCGCCGGCTCGGAAGCGACGGCGATGTGGGGGCTCACCGAGGCCGGACGCAAAGTCACCGGGGTCGACGAGCGGGCGCTGCCGCGCGCGGTCGTCTACGATGCGGCGCTGTCGCGAACGCTGCCCGCGGGGCTCGCGATGTCCTCGGGGCTGAACGCGGTCGCACACGCGGTCGACGGCTTCTGGGCGCCCAAGGCGGATCCCATCAACGCGGCGATGGGTGCGGAAGGGCTGCGCGCGCTGATCCCGGGTCTGCGCGGGCTCGCCGCGGATCCTGACGACCTCGATGCCCGGGAGCGAGTGCTGTACGGCGCCTATCTCGCGGCGGTGGCCTTCGGCTCGGCGGGAAGCGGGATCCACCACAAGATCTGCCACGTGCTGGGCGGCGCCTACGGCCTCTCCCACTCCGAGATGCATGCCATCGTGTTGCCGTACGCCGTGCAGTTCAACGCACCGGCCGCCCCAGAGGCGGCGGAGCGGGTGACCCAGGCGCTGGGGGGCCGATCCGCCGCAGCCGGCCTGTACCGCCTTCGGGGCGAGCTCGGGGTGACCGCGTCCCTCGCCGAGCTCGGCCTGCGCGAGGAAGACCTTCCCGAGGCTGCACGGCTCGCCACCGCGGCGATCCCGGATTCGAATCCGCGTTCCTTCACCGTCTCCGAGGTGGAGGCCATTATCCGTCGGGCCTGGTCCGGCGACGAGATCAAGGAGTAGCACTGCATGACTGAGCAGGATGGAGCGCCGATCAGCTCCGAGCAGACCGTGCGCGAGCAGGCCCTCATCGAAGAGGTCGTCGCCTCCTTCGCGGGCGCCGAGAGCGAGCGGCTGAAGTTCCTGATGCAGGCGCTCACCCGGCACCTTCACGCCTTCATCCGCGAGGTGCGCCTCACCGAGGACGAGTGGAACCAGGCCATCAAGTTCCTCACCGATGCCGGGCACATCACGACCGAGACCCGGCAGGAGTTCGTACTGCTCTCCGATGTACTCGGTGCCTCGATGCAGGTGGTCGCGATCAACAATCCGGAGTACGCGAACGCGACCGAGGCGACGGTGTTCGGGCCCTTCTTCGTGGAGGACGCGCCCGAGATCCGGAACGGCGAGGACATGGCTTTCGGCGCGGCCGGCGAGCCCTGCTACGTCGAGGGCACCGTGCGGGGGGTCGACGGAGAGCCGATCCCCGGCGCCCGAATCGAGGTGTGGGAGGCCGATGAGGACGGCTTCTACGACGTGCAATACGGCGATGATCGCATGGCGGCCCGGGCGCACCTCTTCGCCGATGAGCAGGGCGAGTACCGCTTCTGGGGGCTGTTCCCCACTCCCTACCCGATCCCCTACGACGGTCCGGTCGGGGCGATGCTCGCGGCGGTGGGCCGCTCGCCGGTGCGCGCCTCGCATCTGCACTTCATGGTCACCGCCCCCGGGTACCGCACCCTCGTCACGCATATCTTCGTGCGCGGGGACGAGCAGCTCGTCATCGGCGACAGCGTATTCGGGGTGAAGGAGTCGCTGATCAAAGACTTCGCGCACCACCCTGCGGATGCGCCGACGCCGGACGGCCGCGATCTGGGCGGTCGGCCGTGGGCGCAGACCCGTTTCGATATCGTGCTCGCCCCGGGCGAGGGCGAGGGGATGCGGGTGTCGGGGGTCTGATCGGGAACGGTCTGAGTCGAGCCGATCCGGTCCGACCGACCGATCGACCGGACATTCCCGCGTGTATATGTTCTGCAAATATCTGAGTGGTTGATTATGTATTTGCCAAAAGCCTCTGCCACGGGCGACGATGAATGAAGGCTCGAGGAACCGTGCGATCACCGTTTATCGCCCGGCACCGCGACCTCGCTGAGTGAAGCGCTCGGCCACAACGTAGTGACGCAGAATAGGGGATTTCAATGAGGAAACGCATTCTTGCCACAGCCGCAATCGCTGCGGCGGCCTTGCTGATGACGGGCTGCGCCGGCGGGTCGGGAGGCACCGACAGCGGTGCCTCCGGCGGCGACAGCGCGTCCGACGCCCTCGAGGTCACCACCCTGAACATGGGCGTCGTGCCCGTCGCCGACGCCGCACTCGCCTACATCGCCCTCGACGAGGGCTTTTTCTCCGATGAAGGCCTCGAGGTGAAGGTGGAGGCCATGCAGAACGCCGCGGCCATCGTGCCCGGCGTGCTCAACGGCCAGATCCAGATCGGCCAGGGCGCGATGCCGCCCGTCGTCTCCGCCGTGGCACAGGGGCTGCCCCTCGTCATTGTGGCGAATGCGGCGAATGTGCCGCAGGACGCCGACGCGGATCCGATGGCCATTCTCGTGAAGCCCGGCTCCGATATCGCCTCCCCCAAGGACCTCGATGGCAAGATCGTCGCCGTGAACGCCCTGCAGGCCGCCATCGAGCTGATCGTCAGCCAGGCCATCGAGAACGACGGGGGCGATCCCTCCACCGTCACTTATGTGGCGATGCCCTTCCCGGACATGGCCGCCGCGGTGGAGCGCGGCGACGTCGACGCGGCCGGGGTGATCGAGCCCTTCCGTGCCACCGGACTCGCCGCCGGCCTCGTCTCGATCTCGAATCCCATGGTCGAGGCCTTCGATGGCGGGGTGAGCCACGCCGCCTACTTCTCATCGCAGGAGTTCGTCGCCAAGGCTCCCAATACCGTCGCCGCCTACGAGCGGGCGATCCAGCGCGCGGCCGAGGCGGCCACCGCTGATCCCTCCCTGGTACGCGCCGTGCTCGTGAAATACGGCAATCTGCCGGCCGAGGTCGCCGAGAAGAACAATCTGCCCGCTTACGACGGAGCACAGGTCTCCGGCGACTCGGTCCGGGCCGTCATCGCCGCCATGGAGAACCAGGGCTTCATCGACGCCGGCGCGGTCAAGGCAGAGGACCTGCTGGTCGGATGAGCGTCGTCGCGGTCAGCGGTGGGCGGCGCCGGGCGCCGCTCACGCGCCGCGGGCGCCGCTCACGCGCCGCCGGGCGCCGCTCACGCGCCGCGGGCGAATCCTGTACGGAGCCGTCGCGGTCGCCGTCGCGCTCCTGCTCTGGGGCGCGGCGGCCGCGGCCGGGATCCTGCCCGCGAATGTGGTCCCGGGCCCGCTCGAGGTCGCTGCGGCCTTCGGCGCGCAGCTCGCCAGCGGCGACTTCTGGGCTGCCATCGGGCAGACCCTGCTCTCGGTGTTCATCGGTCTCGTCATCGTGCTGGTGATCTCGACCCCCCTGTCGATCGCAATGGGGCGCGTCCGCTTCATCCGCGAGTCCCTCTGGGCAGTGATCGAGTTCCTCAAACCGATCCCGCCGGTCGCGCTGATCCCGCTCACCCTTCTGCTGTGGGGGATCTCGCCCACGATGAAACTCTTCCTCGTGGTGTTCGGCTCGCTGTGGCCGCTGCTCACGCAGATGACCTACGGAGTGCGCGAGGCCGACGGCGTGGCGCTGTCGATGGCCCGCAGCTACCGCCTCGGCGGCCTGCGCACCATCAGATCCGTCATCGTGCCGAGTCTGCTGCCCTTCACCGCGACGGGTCTGAGGGTCTCCGCCTCGATCGCGCTGATCATCTCGGTCGTCACCGAGATGATCACGGGAGCCGCAGGCATCGGGAAGTCCATCACTCTCGCGCAGGTCTCGGGGCTGCTCCCCACGATGTACGCCCTCATCATCACCACCGGACTGCTGGGACTCGGCCTCAACGCCCTGTTCCGCCTGGGCGAGCGCCGGATGCTCTTCTGGCACGCCTCCCAGAGGGAGGAGAAGGAATGAAACTCCTGAGGCTCACGCTGCTGCGCCTGTGGCTGCCGGTCATGCTCATCGCGGCCTGGTGGTTCGGCTCCGCGAACAGCACCTCCCTCTACTTCCCGCCGCTCTCGCAGATCGTCGAGACGCTGCGGGCGGATTGGCTCGGCCCCTACTTCGTCGAGCACCTGCTGCCGAGCATCGGCAAGTTCGCCTCGGGCTATCTCATCGCGGTCGTGCTCGGGGTGGTCATCGGCCTGATCCTCGGCATGAGCCAGCGGATCCGGGCCATCACCGACCCTTTCGTGCAGTTCTTCCGCTCTCTGCCGCCGCCGGTGATCATCCCCATCGGCATCCTGGTCTTCGGCATCGGCGTGATGATGAACATCTTCATCATCGTCTTCGGCGCGATCTGGGCGACGCTGCTGAACACCACCGACGGCATCGCCGGCGTGCACTCCCAGGTGAGGGACATGGCGCGCTCGTACCGGCTGGGCTTCTGGCAGCGCGTGCGTCACGTACTGCTGCCGGCGGCGGCCCCGCAGATCGCCGCGGGCATGCGCACCTCGCTGCAGATCTCGATCATCCTGATCGTGGTCAGCGAGATGGTGGGGGCGACCTCGGGCATCGGCTACTACGTCATCAAATCGCAGCAGACCTTCCAGATCACCGAGACCTGGGCGGGCACCATCGTGCTCGGTGTGCTGGGCTACCTCGCCGCCCTGATCTTCATGCTGATCGAGAAGCGCGTGCTCAGGTGGCATGCGGGCATGCTGGCGAGCCAGAACGCGGAATGATTCTTCAAGGAGTGAACAGCTATGTCGAATGAAGAGCCGATGCCGGTGCTCCAGGTGCAGGACCTGCACATGAGCTACGGCAAGGGACCGAAGACGGCCCGGATCCTCGCCGGGGTCGACTTCGAAGTGCAGCAGGGCGAGTTCGTCTGCGTGGTCGGGCCCTCGGGCTCGGGCAAGACCACGCTGCTGCGCTGCGTCGCGGGGCTGCAGAGTCCCACCTCAGGGCGCACCGTGCTCGAGGGGGATCCCGTCGTCGGGCCCCCCGAGAAGCTCGCGGTCGTCTTCCAGGACTACAGCCGCAGCCTGCTGCCCTGGATGAACGTCGTGCGGAACGTCGAGCTGCCGCTGGAGCGGAAGTTCGGGAAGGCCGAGCGCCGCCGACTCGCCGAGGAGGCGCTGGAGAGCGTCGGTCTCGCAGGCAAGGGCGATCTCTACCCCTGGCAGCTCTCGGGCGGCATGCAGCAGCGCGCGGCGATCGCCCGGGGCCTCGCCTATCAGCCGGACATCCTGCTGATGGACGAGCCCTTCGCCGCCGTCGATGCGCAGACCCGCGTGGAGCTCGAGGATCTCGTGCTCCGGGTTCGCGAGCAGTACGACATGACCGTGCTCTTCGTGACGCACGACATCGACGAGGCGGTCTACCTCTCGGACCGGGTGATCGTGCTCTCGGGCGCGCCGACCTCGGTGACGGAGGACCTGAGGGTCGATCTGCCGCGCCCGCGGCACCAGATCCACACCAAGGCGCTGCCCCGCTACGCCGAGCTGCGCAACCACGTCTTCACGCTCATTCAGGAGGCGAAGAGTCATGCGTCCGTCGACAGCGCGAACACGGCGATGCTCATCGCGGCAGCTGACTGAACTCGATGGTGATATCGATGAAGCGCTGCGCGACTGGCGAGGGCTCCGTCTCTTTCGGCCAGATGAGCACGGCCATCGTGGGGGGTATCTGCTGCAGAAACGGCCGCGTGGTCATCTGGGTGTGCTGAACTTCACGGATCGAGGAGGGCATGATCGTGACTCCGAGACCGCCGGCGATGAGGGGCATTGCCGTCTGCAGCGTGGCGACCTCCTGCACCTGCGGCATCTCGCGGCCCCAGCCGTGCCAGAGATCTTCGGCCATGCGACGGAGCCCCGGAAATCGTGGGTTGTCCCGCGGGAGGAACCAGGTGAGGTGCTGCAGTTCGAATGCATCGATCGGCTCGTCGCCGGCCTCCCAGCTCAGGGGCAGCGCAGCGACGGCTGGCAGCTCACCCACGATCAGCATGTGCAGGCTGCTCGCGTACTGCGAGGCGAAGAGGGGCATGTCCGGGCAGACGACCGCTCCGACGTCGGCGCCGCCGCGGAGCACCTCCTCCACGATGATCTCGGGGGTGGGGTCGAGCAAGGTGAGCGAGGCGCGTGGTGCGAGCCGGGTGAAGCGGCGGATCATCTCGGGAATGTACTTCCATGAGAAGGCAGGGGCGGCGCCGACTGTGAGGTGGCCTTCGCTGCCGGTGCCGAGGCCGCGCAGGTGAGCGCCGAGTTCATCGGTCTGGCGCAGGATCTGCCCGGCCCGGAGCGCCAGCAGTTTCCCGGCCTCGGTCGGGACGACCCCGTGCTGCACCCGATGCAGGAGCTGGATACCGAGCTCGCGCTCGAGGGCCGCAACCGTGGTCGACAGCGGCGGCTGAGTCATGTGGAGGCGCTGGGCCGCGCGCGAGAAGGATTCCTCTTCGCAGACGGTGGTGAAATAGCGCAGTTGACGGAGATCCATAGCGGAAGCCTATCTCAAGGTATACGAGACGTGAATGACTGCCGGGTCAGATTCATATTTGCTATATGAGCCTGCCCTCAAAAAGATAGAGAAGTATCGGGCTATGCGCACGGCCCAGCCTGACTCGTTGAGCGCAAAGGAGCATCTCGCAGTGAACGCACCGGCCCCCGTATCTCTGGAACAATCCCGCAAGTACCGCACGCGCGTGGTGCTGCTGGGCACCGCGGGCGGGCCGCCGTGGCTCGACGGCGCCACCCGTACGGGCATCTCGACGGTGATCTGCGTCGGCGATGCGTTCTACCTCATCGACTGCGGCGAGGGCTGGGGACCGCAGTTCCGGCGCTCGGGCATCGGTCCCTCCGGGTTCGAGCAGGGTCTCGACAACATGCGGGCGATGTTCCTCACCCATCACCACTCCGATCACACCATCGACTACCCGAACCTGCTGCTGCTCGCCTGGCACAACGGCTCCAAGGGACTGAAGCGGCCCATCAAGATCCTGGGACCCGGCAATCGTGGGGTGCTGCCTCCCATCTTCGATGAGGACTCCCGTGATCCCCTGCCAGAGGTGTGGAACCCCGAATCGCCGACCCCCGGTATGGAGGAGTTCACCGAGAAGCTGCTCCAGGCCTATGCCACCGATATCAACGACCGCATGCGCGACAACGCGAAGCAGGATCTGCGCGAGATCTTCGAGGTCTCCGACATCCGATTGCCAGAGGGTATCGGCACCGATCCGAACGGTGACCCGACTCCCGAGATGGAGCCCTTCGAGATCTACCGCGACGAGCTCGTCACGGTGACGGCAATTCTGGTCGATCACCGGCCGGTCTTCCCCGCCTATGCCTTCCGCTTCGAGACCCCGGACGGCTCCATCGTGATCTCGGGCGACACCGGGGTGTGCACCAATCTCGTCAGGATCGCGCAGGGCGCAGATCTCCTGCTGCACGAGTGCATCGACATGGAATGGGTAGGCGCGCTCCTCGGCCCGGACGCACCCAAGCCTGATCCGAATCTCATGCAGCACATGCTCGCCGCGCACACTTCGATCGAGCAGGTCGGCCCGCAGGCCGAAGCCGCTGGTGTCAAGACACTCGCCCTCCACCACCTGGTCCCGAGCATCGCGCCAAAGGAGCACTGGGAGCGGGCGCAGGAGGGGTTCTCGGGCCGCCTGGTGGTCGGCGAGGATCTGATGGCTTTCGGGCTGGGGGATCCTTCCTAGCGCTCACCCCGAGGGCGGTGCCGCGCGGGCGCATTGCGATCGGATGAGGCCCTCGCCGGCACTGAAGTGGATTTGGTCTGGAGCCCAGCGAATCGGATCACCTGCTGGCCCTGAGCCAGTTCAGGCGTCGGGCGCGGCGACCTAGGCTTCCACTATCGCGACGAGTCCACCGTCGCGGCGGGGCGACGGTCCGCGAGGGCGCGGACGGCCTCGCTCTCCGTGCTCGCAGAGGAGATCCGAATGTCCACAGTTGCCGCTCCGTCCGTCGTCGACGATCGTCCGCAGCAGGCGCGGGGCGTGCGGGTGAGCTTCGAGTTCGATGCCATGATGGCGCGCCTCGCGGAGAAGGCCCAGCTGATCCGCCGGGACGGTCGGCGGCTACGAGTTCAGCCCGACCCAGCAGATCCGGCTGATGGAGGCGCTGGCCTGGCACGACTCCGGGACGACCGGGGCGTTCGATCGAGTTCGGGGAGGTGCAGCAGGAGCGGTATCGGGGGCGGAACGTGGTCGAGCGGTGTTTCAACCGGTTGAAGCAGTGGCGGGGTATCGCGATGCGCTCGGACAAGTTGGCGCGGAACTATCGGGCCGGTGTCGCGTTGGCATCGATCCTGATCTGGGTCAAGACAGACGTAATCAACACGACCTAGCTCGACGCGGGGCCGGTGGAGTCGCGTTGGATCAGATAGGGATCGAAGACGTGCTTTCCGGGCGCGTCCTCGTCCCCGCCCACGCGAGCGACGAGCAGATCGGTCGCCGCGAAGGCCGCGGCGCGCATCGGCAGCGCGACGGTGGTGAGCGGCGGCAGCAGGAAGAGGCCGGCGTCATTGTCGCGCCAGCCGATCACCGAGATCTGTTGCGGCACCTGGATGCGCTGCGCGCGGAGCACGCCGTAGCCGCCCATCGCCGCCTTGTCGTCGGTGAAGAGGATCGCCGTGGGCTCGCCGCCCCGAGCCAGGATCGTCTCCACCGCCTTGGGTGCGGATGCTGGATGCCGGTCGTGGTAGTGGGCGATGAGCGCCGGGTCGGGCTCGCCGAGCCCGAGACGCCGCGCGGCCCGCTCGTAGGCGCGCAGATGGCGCTCGCCGCGCGGCATCGCGGGCGGTTCGCCGATATAGGCGATGCGACGGTGACCCAGTCGGTGCAGGTGCTCGACGGCGATCTCGATGCCGCGGCCCTCATCGACGACCACATCGTAGGCGATCGTCGGGTCGAGGCCGACGGTCACCACGGGCACCTGTCCCGCTTCGAGGGCGCGAGGGGCTCCGTGCGACTGCAGACGGATCAGACCGTCGATCACGCCGTTACGGGTGAAACGATCCGAGGCGCCATTCGCGTCGGCGGGCGAGGAGAAGGTGGCCAGCAGCGTGAGCCCGACCCGGCTCAGCCGTTCCTCCACCGAGGTGACGAAGACGCTGAGGGGCTTGTCGAAGAGGCTCGCCGCCGAGTGGATATCGGTCGGGATCTCGAGTCCGACGATTCCCGAGCGTGAGGTGCGCAGGCCGCGGGCGAGCGCATTGGTGCGATACCCCATGGTCTCAGCGACGGCGAGCACCCGCTCGACGGTCTCGGGGCTGATCATCAGGCGCTTCTGCGGGTCGAGCGCCCGTGAGACCGTCGCCCGGTCGACCCCGGCGGCTTCGGCGACGTCGCGCTGAGTGACCACCCGTCTCGTCGCCCTGTGCGCACTGTCAGTCATAGCAATATCGTTTCACATCCGGGGTGCGCTCCGCCCGGGGAGCCCGCGGCGCACTCGGGGCTCGCCGCGGGTACGCTGGTGCGTGCCGGATATGCGCCCGGCGGATCGGCCGATGGATCGGCCGGCGGCGAAAGGGGAGACTCAGTGATCATCGGAGCCTCGCTTCCCCTCACCGGCCCGCTGCACACCTTCGGCACGACCCTCAGACTGGGCTACGAGCAGGCCATCGCCGAGGTCAACGAGGCCGGCGGCATCGAGATCGACGGCGTCCGGCACGCCCTCGAGCTGCGGGTGCTGGACAACGGCTCGAACGGTGACACGGCCGCTGAGCAGACCCGCTCGCTGGTGCTCGACGGCGGGGCCGTGGCACTGCTGGGCCCGGCCACGCCGCCGCTGAGCATCCCGGTCTCGCTGGTCGCCGAGCAGCTCGAGGTGCCCGTGCTCATCACCGTCACCCCGCTGCAGGCCTGGAAGGGCGGCAATCCCAATGGCTGGACCCATGCCTGGGATGTCTTCTTCGACGAGCTCCAGATGACGCGGACCCAGTTCCAGGCCGCCGATCTGGTCGAGACCAATAGGAAGGCGGCGCTGTTCACCGACACCGAGGAGGACGGCGTCGTCATGGGCGGTCTCTGGGAGGAGACCGCGCCCGAGTTCGGGTACGAGATCGCGTATCGCGCCCAGTTCCCGGTCGGCAACACCGATTTCAGCAGCCAGGTGCGCGAGGCGCTCGCCGCCGGTGCAGAGGTCGTCATCACCCAGGTCACCCCGCCCGACGGCATCGCCCTGCTCGAAGAGATGAAGGCGCAGGGCTACGAGCCCCGGGTGCTCTTCCTGGAGAAGGCGGGGAACACCGGCGGCCTGGTCGAGATCAGCGGTGGACTCGCAGAGGGCTCGCTCGCCGCGAACTGGTTCGCGGCCGGGACGGGTCTGGACCGCGAGCAGGAGTTCATCGACGCCTATGCGGCCGGGCTCGGCGGTGTCAACTCCGACCTCGGCAACGTGGTCTGCGGCTACTCGGTCGCGCGCGTGCTGATCGAGGCGACCGAGCGCGCGGGCAGTCTCGACGCGAAAGCGATCAACGACGAGATCGCGAAGACCGACGGCACCTTCCCCGCCGGCAGGATCAGCTTCGGCGACGATCGCGCCGCAGTGCTCCCCGCGGTGCAGACCCAGTGGATCGGCAACGACCAGGTGCTGGTGCTCGACGTGGACGGCGAGGCCACCGGGACGGCGCCCATCGCGCCGACGGCGGGGCTGCGCTGAGTCCCCCTGGGGAGTGTGTGAGCGCTCCGCCGCCATCCGCACTTGAAGCCGACCTCGAACTCGTTTAGTCTGGTTGTACATGTGCAGTCTCATGGAACACTCGTTCGCAGGGACGCAGAGAGAGGAGTTCGAGAGATGCCCATTCCTACGTACGGCACCAACGCGGTCGACTGGGAGGAGCGGATCAATTTCGAGCGCCTCCGCGACGGGCGTCTCGCCCGCCTGAAGGCCGAGCTCGAGAAGTCGAATATGGGCGCGATCCTCGCCTTCGACTTCTCCAACATCCGCTACATGTCGGCCACCCACATCGGCACCTGGGCGATGGACAAGGCGATCCGCTTCGCCCTGCTGACCCGCAACAGCGATCCCATCGTCTGGGACTTCGGCTCGGCCGCCAAGCACCACGACCTCTACAACCCGTGGCTGCACACGACCACCGCCGAGATGGACGCGGATCCGCATGCCCCGCACCACGGCGCCAAGAAGCCGCGCCTCGAGTCGGGCGCCCGCGCCGGCATCTCGACCCTGCGCGGCGCCTTCCCGCCCGATGCGGGCATCGCCGAGGAGGTGGCCCGCAAGGTCAAGCGCGAGCTCGAGAAGTTCGGGCTGCTGGGCGAGCCGCTCGGCATCGACATCGTCGAGCTGCCGATCCTCTTCGCCATGCAGAAGGCCGGCATCGAGGTCGTCGACGGCCAGCAGGTGTTCCTGGGCGCCCGCTCGGTGAAGCTCGACGACGAGATCAAGCTTCTCACCCAGGCCGCGTCCATGGTCGACGCCGCCTACACGGAGCTCTACGAGTTCCTGAAGCCCGGCGTGCGCGAGAACGAGACCGTGGCCCTCGTCGCGAAGACCCTCTACGACCTCGGCTCCGAGTACGTCGAAGGCGTCAACGCGATCTCGGGCGAGCGCTGCTCGCCGCACCCGCACGTCTACTCCGATCGACTGATCCGGCCGGGCGATCCCGCCTTCTTCGACATCCTGCACAGCTACCAGGGCTACCGCACCTGCTACTACCGCACCTTCGCGGTGGGATCGGCGAGCCCGGCGCAGGTCGACGCCTACAAGCGGGCGCGCGAGTACATGGACCGCGCGATCGCCCTGGTGAAGCCGGGCGCCACCACCGCCGACATCTGCGCGGTGTGGCCGAAGGCCGAGGAGTTCGGCTTCCCGAACGAGGAGGCCGCCTTCGCCCTGCAGTACGGACACGGCGTGGGTCTGTCGATCTGGGAGAAGCCCATCTTCTCGCGCCTCATCTCCTTCGAGCACCCCGAGGAGCTCAAGGAGGGCATGGTGTTCGCCCTCGAGACCTACTGGCCGTCGGCCGACGGCATCGGCGCGGCGCGCATCGAGGAGGAGGTCGTCGTGACCGCCGACGGCTGCGAGGTCATCACGAAGTTCCCGGCCGAGGAGCTGCTCGTGGCGGGCCCGCGCTACCACGCGGTCGGCGCCGATCTGCCGACGCTGCGCGACTCGCAGTCGCACCTCAACACCACCTGGGGCCGCGGCGAGGCGTAGCCGGCTCTTGTACTGGAACACGGGATCCCCTCGGCTTCGGCCGAGGGGATCCCGCATTTCTCGTTCGAGCGCCCGTCTGCCGTTGCCGCTCAGGGGCTCGGCCGCTCGGCGCCACCCGCGGAGACTGCCCTATTCCGCGTTGCCGCGGCCGGAAGCCGGGGCCGAGAAATCGAGATCGTCGACCTGCTGATACTCGCTGTACTGCAGCGCGCCGAGGGTGAGCGCTCCGTCGGCGGTGAGTCGTACGCGGCTGCCCGCCCACGCGTCGTCGGCGATGGCGGCGACCTCCATATGCGCGATCGTAAGACGCTCGGTGGGCATATCGGGCAGTGCCACGACCATGGAGATCGACGGCGTGGCGCCGAGCGTCACCCACGGCGATGAGAGCGTCACATCCATCAGCCCGGAGTGGCCGTACCAGTGGAGGCCTCCCCGGTACTGCAGGAGCCGGCGGTCCTCCGAGGCCTCGACGAAGGGGAAGCGGAAGGCGCCCGACTCGGCGGACTCCGCACCGTCCGTCACCTGGATCGACCCATCCGCCAAGGCGCGGACGTACCTCATGAGGCTGGTCTTCACGCCCCAGACCAGTGCGCCGCCCGTCATGCCTCGGAACCCGCCAGGCCGTCGAGACGCGCCAGTGCCTCGGTCGCCCACGAGATCTCGAGTTCTGCGCGACGCACGTCTCCGCTGTAGGCGAGATCGCACAGCAGCAGTGCCTTGGCCCGCTCGGCGGCGTCCTTCTTCTTCAACCGTTGCTGAATGCGTGGATGTTTGCCGGTGAGAATGCGCTCGCGCATGTCGATGACCTGATCCCGTCGCTCCGTGAAATGGTCGAGATGGGCCTGGAGGTGCTGGCGTATCGTCTCGACATCGTTGTTGTCGGAGAACAGCAGCTGCAGCCGTTCCGGGTCCCGACTCGGGCGATACTCGGGCTTCTGACGAGTCCAGTCGAGCAGGTCCTGCAAGCCGGCTTCGGTGAGGGAGTAGACACGTTTCTCCAGCCGTTCGCCGACGGTGGTCGCCGCGCCGGTGATCAGCCCCGCGGACTCGAGTCGTCGCAGCTCGGGGTAGATCTGGCTGTGCGAGGCGGCCCAGAACCAGCCGAGCCCGCCGCCGAGTTGCTGAACCAGATCGTATCCGGACCCCGGCGCGGAGCTCAGGTACCCCAAGATGGTGTATTTCAAAGACACACTCAGAAGTTACCATGAACTTAGACATGTATGTATAGACATGTTTAAATTTTCTTTACCGCTGAGTATTTCTTCAATGAATCCCTGAAAACCGAGGACTTTACGACAATTCATACATGTAACTCTTGACATGAAGAATTCGGGATTGGATACTGATCCGGACAGAAGACTCTCTGCACTCGACGAGGAGGCAAAGTGGTGACCAAGGCACCGAAACCGGGGCGCGTCGGAATCATCGGCAGTGGACCCGCCGGCATGGCAGCGGCGATGTCGCTGCTCCAATCCGGCCACCAGCCCACGGTACTCGAACGCTATCCGGCAACCGAACCGCGGGGCAACATCCTGAACCTGTGGCCACCGCCGATCGAGGCGCTCGACCTGCTGGGTGTCGATATCGACGACATCGGGGCGCCCTGCCAGACGATCTTCCGCAACCACAAGGGCCGCACCCGGGCGACCATCCACATCTCCGACGAGCTGCAGAAGAAGTACGGGGGAGACTTCATCGGCCTGTTGCGGCCCGATCTGTACAAGCGGATGTACGACTCGCTGCCGACGGGCATCGTCGAGCCGAACCTGGCCGTCGAGAGCTTCACCCAGAACCGAGACGGTGTGCGGGTGCAACTGTCCGACGGATCGACCCGTGAATTCGATGTGCTCATCGGTGCCGATGGCATCAACTCTGTCGTCCGCAGAACCCTCTGGGGCGAAGAGCCGATCCGCGAGCACAATCTGCACATCTTCGGCGGTTACACCATGAAGGAGTTCCCCGCGGCGAAGCGCGGCGAGGTGGTCATCTCATGGTCGCGGGACAAGCAGGGCAGCTACACCTCGATCCGCAGCAACGGCAAGGACGGCTTCGAATGGTGGGTGATCGAGGCCCACCCGGCGAACACCGATTTCACCGAGGACTACCACGCCACCGCGACCCGGATCGCAGCGGAGTTCCCCTTCCCGCTGCCCGAGCTCGTCGCCGCCACCGATCCCACGCATATGCACCGCTGGGTGCTACGCGACCGCATCCCGCTGAAGAAGTGGTCGAAGGGGCGTGCGACCATCATCGGCGACGCGTCCCACCCGACCTCGCCCTATGCCGGCTATGGGGCGGGTATGGCGATCGAGGACGGCTACTTCCTCGGCCGCGCCCTCGCCGGCGTCGATTTGACGAACCTGGCCGAGGTCGAGGCGGCACTGGCGAAGTTCGAGGCTCCGCGCATCGCGCACACGGCGAATCTGGCGGAGCGTGCGTACAAGCTCAGCCAGGTGATGCACCATGCCCCCAAGATCGCGCGCCCGTTCCGGGATCTCATGATGGACCACACCCCCTTCCTGCAGAAGGTCGCCGCCGATGGAACACCCGGCGAGATCATGAAGCAGGTCGACATCATCGTCGAGACCGAGAAGGAGTTTCAGGCGAAGATGCGCACCATCGCGAGCGACGGGCGTACGAGCTGAGCGCTCGGAACGGCGAGACGTCGGCACGCTGAAAGGAGACGAATACGCGGATTGACATCAACCTGCCCGCCTGCGAGGGGCACGGTCTCTGCGAGCAGCTCGCGCCCCAGGTGTACGCGCTCGACGATGAGGGCTATGTGCAGCTCCGGGTCGAGCAGCCCATTCCCGAGGACCTGGAGGATGCGGCGGCGGCGGGTGCACGTGTCTGCCCGGTGGCAGCATTGCGAGTGGTGTCGTGACGCTCGAGCGCATCGTCGTGGCCGGGGGATCCATCGCCGCTGTCAGCGCCGCTGCGGCCCTGAGAACCGCGGGATGGGGCGGGAGCCTGGTCCTGCTCAGCGACGAGCATGTCGCGCCCTACTCCCGCGTCCCGCTCTCGAAGGGCGTGCTCGCCGGAACGCAGGGGCCCGAGAGTGCGGTGCTGCCGGCTCTGCCCGGCGACGTCGATGTGCGACTGGGCAATGCGGCCGTGGGCCTGCGCCCCGCCGCGCAGGAGGTGCTGCTCGCAGACGGATCCAGGATCGCGTACGACGGCCTGGTCGTCGCGACCGGTGCCCGAGCGCGTCGACTCTCGCATCCGCAGCAGCGCGGAGAACTCGTGGTGCGCGATCTCGGAGACGCCGCCGCGATCGCCGAGCGACTCGCCGATGCTTCGAGCGCGGTCGTCGTCGGCGGCGGCTTTCTCGGCATGGAGGTCGCGTCGACGCTTCACCGCCACGGTATCGAGGTCACCGTGGTCGATATGGAGCCCCCGCTGCAGCGTCTTCTCGGCCCGTGGCTGGCAGGATACGTCGCCCGTGTCGCCGAGGAGAGCGGCATTGGGTTCGTCGTCTCGGAGGGTGGCGTCGTGCTGGAGGGCGACCCGATCTCGGGCGTGCGCCTGAGCGATGGCCGGCTGATCGCCGCCGACCTCGTGATCTCCGCTGTGGGCGACATCCCGAATGCGGAGTGGCTCGAGGACTCGGGGCTGACGCTTGCGAACGGTCTCGTTGTGGACGAGCGCTGTCAGGCGGCTCCGGGCATCGTCGGAGCCGGCGATGTGGTGTCCCGCGAATTCTCGCCGGGAGTCTTCCGCCGCACCCCGCACTGGAGCAATGCGGTGGTACAGGGCCGGGCCGCCGCGGCGACTCTGCTGAACCCCGCCGCGCCGGCCTACGCGCCCGATCACTACTTCTGGACGGAGCAGCACGGGCTCGACATCAAGATCGCCGGCGAACCGCCGCTGCTCGGCGAGCCCGAGGTCCTGGACGGCGATCTCGACGGTCGAGAGGCGCTGCTCCGCTGGACGAAGGACGACGATACCGCTGCCGTCGTCTCGATCAACTACCGCATTCCCGCTGCCCGATTGCGGGCGATGGTGGCGCGAGCCCCGGCGGCGGCACCCGCGTCATCGAGCCGATGAGGCCGAGAGAGCATGAAAAAGGAGCACGAAATGGTTGTATCTGTAGCGCGGCCGGAGACGGACGCCGATCCTTTCGCCGCGGACTGGGTGGCGGATCCCTTCCCCCGCCTCGCAGAGATTCGCGAGCAGGCGGCGGCCGTGTACTTCACGAAGTGGGATTTCTACATGCTCACTCGATACGAGGATGTACGTGAGGCGGCGGCCGATTGGCAGACCTACACCTCTGCGGAGGGAGTCGCCCTCACCCCCGAGATCAACTACGCGATCGACGGTTCGGTTCTCTCGCTCGATCCGCCCGAGCACACCGCGTTGCGCGAGGTGCTCGGCCCGCAGCTCGCTCCGCGCGGGCTCGGCAAGCTTCGCGCGGAGATGGCGGACTACGCGCACGAGCTCGTGGCGGCACAGGTCGCCGCCGGCGAGTTCGATGCGGTGCATGCGATCGCGCGCGTCTTCCCGATCAACGTCGTCGCCGATCTGCTGGGGCTCCCCCAAGAAGGGCGCGAGTCCTTGCAGCCCGGCGCGGACGCGATGTTCGCCGCTTTCGGGCCGTGGGGCGGCTACCTCATCGCTCACATCGAGGAGATGGCCGCGTATCAGGAGTATCTCAACGGTATGGATGATCGGGAGAAATTCCTGCCCGGGGGCTGGGCCGAGGCGATCATGGACGCGGTGGACGCCGGGAAGATCACCGAGCTCCAGGGGCTTCGCCTCATCAACGGCTATCTCACCGCCGGCATGGACACCACGGTGAACGCCATCGGGGCGATGCTTCGGCTCTTCGCCGAGCGGCCCGATACGTGGAAGGCGCTCAAGAAAGACCCCGCGCTGGCCCCGCAGATCTTCGAGGAGACGCTGCGGTGGCACTCCCCGATCGTGGGGTTCTTCCGAGTCGCGACGCGCGACGTCGAGGTCGGTGGAGTGACCATTCCCCGGGGCTCGAAGGTCATGCTGAACTTCACGGCGGCGAACCACGACCCCGCCAAGTACGAGAACCCGGAAGAGTTCCGGATCGATCGGAACCCCCTCGACCATCTGGCCTTCGGATACGGTGCGCACTCCTGCGCTGGGCAGGGGCTCGCTCGGATGGAGGCGACGACCCTGCTGAAGGCGTTGACTGAGCAGATCGACACGATCGAGCTCCTGGGTGAACCTGAGGCGAGCCTCAACCCGATCGTCCGCGGGCTGGAATCCGTGCCCGTGCGCGTGACTCCCGTCGCCGCCTGAGCGGCCTTCGCAACCGAACACTCACTCTCGAGGAGGAGAACAATGACGGATATCGACGGTACCTGGGACATCGTGATCGCGAGCCCGATCGGACGGCAGGAGGTCGCGCTCAAGCTCACGACGGACGGCACCGCGGTCACCGGCACGGCGCAGACGAGCGCCGAGCTGGTCGACGTCGACAACGGCGAGCTGAACGGCGACGTGCTGAGCTGTTCGGTCGACCTGCGAAAGCCCTTCCCGATGACGGTGACCTACACGCTGGCCTTCGACGGCGATGCGATCACGGGCAAGGCCAAGGCGGGCCCATTCCCGGCTTCGAAGGTGACCGGCAACCGGGCCTAGAGAAGTCTCCGCAGCTGCTGCGCGGGCCTCGTGCTCGAGCGCTCAGAGCGCCGAGGTCCGGGGCTCTTCGGCCAGCTCGACCAGAATCTGGCGGAACCAGCGGTGGCCGGGGTCCGTCTCCGTGCGCTGAGTCCACAGCATCAGCATGTGGATCGGCAGCAACTGCGGAACCGGGGTCTCGAGGAGCCGCAGGCCGGCTGCGTCCTGGTACTTGCGCCCGAGCCGCTCCTGGACCAGGCTGATCATCCGCGTGCCTTTGAGGATGAACAGAGCCGTCGCGAAGGCGGTCGTGACCTCGATATTCCGTGAGATGCCGAGGAGGTCGAGTTGCATATCCGCCATGCTCCGACGGTCGCCCGGTGACATGGCGAGGTACGGCATCGTCGTGAACTGCTCGAGGGAGATGCTCTCGCCGACATCGGGATTGTCCTTGTCGACCGCTACGAGATAGCGTTCCTCGAAGAGCACCGCGTGAGGGAACTCGATCTCATCCTCGAAGGCTTCGCGGGGCATGAAGAGGATGTCGGCGAGCTGCCGTCTGAGTCGATCGGGCGGGTCGTCGTCGGGTGGCGTGATATGCACCCGGATGCCCGGGAACTCGCTGGAGACCCGTTCGATCAGCGGCTGGAGAAACGTCAGAGTGATGTAGTCGTTCGCGATGATCGTGAAGGTGCGTCGCCCCGTGGTCGGATCGAAGGTGCTGCGCTGTTCGAATACGCGCTCGATCCCGTTCAGCAGCTCTCTCACCGGGGCGGCCAGCGACTCTGCGAGAGGGGTCGGCACCATGCGGCGACCGGCCTTCACCAGAATCTGATCGTCGAAGAGCAAGCGCAGCCGTCCGAGGGTCGATGACATCGCCGATTGCCCGATGGAGAGCCGCCCTGCCGCCCGTGTCACGCTGCGTTCGGCTATGAGCATATCGAAGGCGACCAGCAGGTTCAGGTCGATCGATCGCAGGTCCATGAGGCGATAGTAACCGATTTCATCAATGCTATCTATCCGAAATGATTGTTTGTATCGGATTGCCGAGTCCGCCTACAGTCGTGATCACCGGCGCCGGACACGGACTGTGATCGAGTCGCCGACCCACGCTTCAGAGGAGAGGCAGACCCGCAAATGTTCCAGTACTTCCCGGGCAACTACGTCTGGAACGCATCGGTCAACATCGCGATGACCTGCGGTGCGAAGATCGGCGAGGTCGACCAGATCTGCCGGCCGCTCATCGAGGCCTCCACGCAGGAAGACGATGCCGGGACCGCCCAGTTCTTCCGTTCATGGGTCGACAAGGCCGACGCCATGGTCGCGCTCGCGGACGAGACCCTCGCGCTCGGCCGTCCGCTCGGCGCGGGCTCGCTCTACAACCGGGCGTGGATCTACTATCTGGTCGCCGAGCGGATGCAGAGCCCTGACTTCCCGGAACGGCAGGCCGCCTACGACAAGATGGTCGATGTCTTCGGCAAGGCGATCGAGCACGCCCGGCTCCCGGTCGAGGTCGTCGAGATCCCCTACGAGGACACCTCCTTCCCCGCGCTGTTCATCCCAGCCCAAGGCGTCGGTGGGCCCGCCCGCACGATGATCTACTGCAACGGGCTCGACAGCATGAAGGAGATGCTCTACGGCACGGGCATCGCCGGTGAGTTCGCGAGGCGCGGCATCAACACCCTGATCGTCGACCAGCCGGGCACCGGCGGCGCGATCCGTCTGCAGGGCCTGCACGGCCGTTACGACAGCGAGGTGTGGGCGGGGGCCGCTGTGGACTACCTCGAGACGCGCGCGGAGGTGGACGCCGACAGGATCGGGATGATGGGCATCTCGCTGGGCGGCTATTTCGCTCCTCGGGCCGTCGCCTTCGAGAAGCGCCTGAGACTCTGCGCCGTCTGGGGCGCCAACTACGATTGGGGCGAGGTGCAGAAGCGGCGGCTCCAGCGCGAGGGCGAGAACCCCGTGCCGCACTACTGGGCTCATGTGCAGTGGGTGTTCGGCCAGCCCTCGCTCGAGGAGTTCATGGCGTGGGCGCCGAATATGACGCTCGAAGGCGTCGTCGAGCGGATCACCGTGCCCTTCCTCGTCACTCACGGCGAGGACGACAGGCAGATCCCGATGGAGTTCGCTCGTCCCGAGTACGAGAACGCAGTGAACAGCCCCTTCCGCGAGTTCCACGTGTTCACCAGCGATACCGGGGGCTCCTCCCACGCCGGCGTCGACAACGAGGCGATCGGCGCCTCCTTCATCCCCGACTGGGTCGCCGAACACCTCTGAGGGATTCCATCCGCTTCCCGAGACTCCACCGCCGAGGTGTCGATCCCGACATCTCCGAATCATGAATGAAAGGCCTGATCCTATGTCCCGCTATCTCGCTCAGATCGCCCATCTCGAGGTCACCAGCCCCGATGTCGCGGCATCGGTGCGGTTCTACACCGAGCACTTCGGCCTGCGCGTCGTCGACGAGGTCGACGGCAAGGTCTACCTGCGCGCCTGGGGCGACTATCACCGCTACAGCCTGATCGTGGCGCCCGGCGAGGAGCCGGGTCTGGCCTGGATGGCCTGGCGCACCCACTCGGCCGAGGCGCTCGAGCAGGCCGCCGCCAGCGTCGAGGCTCACGGCATCACCGGTACCTGGAACGAGGGCGGACCCGGCCACGGCCGCTCCTACGACTTCATCGGCCCGCACGGGCACGGCACCCGACTGGTCTGGGAGATGGAGAAGTACCAGGCGCCCGATGAGCTGAAGTCGAGCTGGCTCGACCGTCCCGAGCGCCGCAGCGACAAGGCGGGCGCGCCCCGCTTCTTCGACCACGTCACCGTCGCATCGCGGGCGCCCCGCGAAATGGCGCAGTGGTACTCGAAGGCCCTCGATCTGCGCATCATGGCCTACGCCGACATCGACGAGGCGCCGATCACGATCCTCGCCTTCCTGACGACCAACGAGAAGTCGCACGATCTCGGCATCGTCATCGACACCTCCGATCGCCCCGGCCGCGTCAACCACGTCGCCTTCTGGCTCGACACCCACGAGGAGCTGCTGATCGCGGCCGATGTGCTGATGGAGAACGGCATTCCGATCGAGTACGGCCCTTCGATGCACGGCATCGGCGAGCAGAACTTCCTCTACTTCCGCGAGCCCAGCGGCCTGCGCATCGAGCTCAACTCGGGCGGCTACCGCAACTACCTGCCCGACTGGGAGCCGAATGTGTGGACCCCGTCGACGGGCGCCTCGAATATCTACCGCAACTCGGTCATGCCCCAGTCCATGCAGGAGTCGTTCCCCTTCGCCAAGCAGGGCACGGGCACCGAGGAAGGCGTCTCCGACGAGGTCAAGCAGGCGCTGCTCGACCCGGCCAGCAGGCTCGGCCAGGGCTGAGACGTGCGTTTCGGCGCGACCGCACCCGCATACCGGATGAACGAGGAGGCGTGATGGCGAGCTTGGACGGTGTCGACCGATCCACCGGCAGCCGGACGATCGAGAACGCCCGGGAATGGCTGCGCGTGCACCTCGAGAAGCGGGCCCACCCCTTCAACGCGATCGACATCGAGGCTGCGCGGCCGGTCGTCGAGTCGCTCGGCAGCCTCGAACCCGAGCCGTGGGCCGCAGCCTGGCTGGAGTCCGCGCGCGACTTCGCGGCGCGGGCGGAACGGGCTGCGGCGGAGGGCGACCCGGCAGGCGAGCGCGAGGCGTGGTGGCAGGCCTACCAATTCGCGTTCGTCGGCAGATTCCCGGTGCCCGTGCACGCCGCGAAGGAGGTGGCCTACGAGGAATCGCTCGACTACTTCCAGCGGGCGGTCGCGCTCGACGAGCCCGCGGTCCAGCGCGTCGAGGTGCCGATCGCAGGCGGGGGTCGCGAGGGTCGCGAGCAGCTCGCCTTCTACGTGGCCCGCCCCGCCGGAAGCGGTGGGCCGACGCCCGCCGTCATCGTCTGGGGCGGCATCGACATGTGGAAGGAGGAGAGCTACGTGCGCACCGCGGGCTTCCGCGATCGCGGCCTCGCCACCATCCACATCGACATGCCCGGCGTCGGCGAAGCGCCCCTCTTCGCGAGCACCGACGCCGAGCGGATGTGGGATCCCGTGTTCGACTGGATCGCGCAGAGCGACCTCGACCACTCGCGCGTGGGCGCCGTCGGCCACTCCTTCGGTGGGTACTGGGCGACCAAGCTCGCGCACACCCATCGAGATCGACTGCGGGCCGCGGTGAACTGGGGCGGCGGGATCCACCGCACCTTCCAGCCGGCCTGGCAGGAGAGGTCCCGCTCCGCCTCCACCTATCTGATGGATCTCGGGCCCGCGCGGGCGCGCATCTTCGGGGAGCGCACCTTCGAGCAGTACATCGCGCGGTGCCCGGAGCTCTCCCTGCTCGATCAGGGGATCCTGGATCAGCCCTGCGCCCCGCTGCTGCTCGTCAACGGAAAAGACGATCAGCAGAACGACGCGACCGACATCCACCTGGCCCTGGAACACGGCGACCCCAAGACGGCGCGCCTGTTCCCGGGCGGACACATGGGCGAGGGACCGGTCGGCCGCGTGGTCGCCGACTGGATCACCGCTCGCCTGAGCTAGACGAAGGAGAAGGAAGAGAAATATGTCGCAACAACGCATCCTCATCATCGGCGGTGGAATCGCCGGACTGACGGCGGCCGTGGCACTCCGGCGTCACGGGCACCAGGTCGAGGTGCTCGAGCGTCAGCCCGAGTGGCCGGCGGTCGGCTGGGGGCTCACGCTCACCGGCCCCTCGCTGCGCGCGCTGCACACCATCGGCCTGGACGAGGGCTGCATTGAGGCGGGGTTCCCGATCAATGTGATCCACAACTGCGATGTCGCGGGCAATGTGCTGCACAAGGTCGAGCCGCCATCGCTGCTGCCCGGGCAACCGGTCTCGATCGGCATCGGACGCCCGGCGCTCTCACGGGTGCTGAGCGAGGCCGCAGCCGAGGCGGGGGCGGTGCTGACGCTGGGCGCGCAGGTGACCGGCATCGAGCAGAACACGGACGGCGTCGAGGTGATCCTCACGGACGGCAGCCGTCGCGCCGCCGATCTCGTCGTCGCCGCCGACGGAGTGCACTCGGCCATCCGTACGGCGATCGGCATCGAGGACACGCCCTCCTTCGTCGGGCGCGCGATCTGGCGCATCACCGTGCCGCGGCCCGCCTGGGCGAACCAGCTCACGACCTTCAACGGCGCGCAGCACTCCTCGGGCATCATCCCGCTCTCGGACACCGGCGCCTATGTGTTCACGACGCAGCCCATCGGGGAGTCCGATCAGACCCCCGACGGCGACCTCGCCGCCGAGTTCCGCGAGCTGCTGGCACCGCTCGAGGGCGAGATGGCCGCGATCCGCGACGGCATCGTCGACTCGGATCGTGTGGTGCGCCGTCCCGCCTATGGCCTGGTGGTCGAGGGGCCGTGGCACCGCGGCCGGGTCGTGCTCATCGGCGATGCGGCACACGCATGCTATCCGGGCATGGTCAGCGGCGCCGCGCTCGCCGTCGAGGACGCCGTGGTGCTCGCGGAAGAGCTCGAGACCGGGCCGACGATCGAGGAGGCGCTGACGCGCTTCGGCGAGCGGCGGATCGACCGGGCCCGCCTCGTGGTCGATGCCGGGCAACGGATGGCCGAGCTCGAGGGCGAGGACCGCTACGCCGAGGAGCACGAGGTCCAGGGTCGCGCCTTCGCCGCGCTCGCCGCCGACATCTGATCAGACCGACGACGATTTTCCCGGGGCATTCCGCCCCAGCGTCACACACAAGGAGGTGTCGTGCGTTACCCGATGCAACACGACGACTGCGATACGGGGTTCGGCCCATGACCGCGCCGCGACTCGAAGTGCGCTCGCTGTCGAAGACCTTCGCCGGGGTCACCGTGCTCGACGGAGCCCATCTGGAGGTGCGACCCGGCGAAGTGCACGCGCTGATCGGCCAGAACGGCTCCGGCAAGTCGACCCTCGTCAAGCTCATCAGCGGCGTCTACCAGGCTGATCGCGGCGGCGAGATCTACGTCGATGGCAGGCGCATCGGCGCACCGGTCGATCCGGGGCGCCTGCACGACGAGGGGCTCGCCTTCGTGCACCAGGATCTCGGGCTCGTCCCGGATCTGTCGGTGCGGGAGAACGTGCGCGTCGGGCGCCATGCCACGGTGCCGGTCATCGGGTGGATCAAGAAGGCCGCCGACGCGCGAGCCGTGCGCGAGACCCTGGAGTTCCTGGGCCTCGGCCACATCTCCCCGGAGACCAAGGTCGGCAGGCTCCGACCGAGCGAGCGGGTCGGGGTCGCGGTCGCACGCGCCCTGCAGGAGCGCCGCCCCGGATCCGGCGTCATCGTCTTCGACGAGTCGTCCCGCGCCATCCCGCACGAGTCGCTCGGCGACTTCTACGATCTGGTGCGGCTGCTCACCTCGCAGGGCACTTCGGTCGTGATCGTGAGCCACAATCTGCAGGAGGTGCTGCAGATCGCCGACCGCGTGACAGCGCTCCGCGGCGGCCGCGTCGTCGAAGCGGGACGGCCGATCGCCGAGCTCGACGAGGCCGCGCTCACACGTCTCGTGCTCGGGCGCGACGGCGATCTCGGCGACTTCGCGGAGAGCATGCCCGCGCAGCTGCGCGACGGCGGACTGGAGCTGCGCGAGGTGCGCGGACGCAGGATCAGGCGGGTCTCGGCGACCGTGCGACGAGGCGAGGTCGTCGGCTTCACCGGCACGGTCGACTCGGGCTTATCGGATCTCGCGCCGCTGATCGCCCGGGCCGCCTCCGGCACCGGCTCCATCGTCGTCGACGGCAGGGAGCTGCCGCTGGCCTCGAGCGGTGTGCGGCACGCGCTGCGAGCCGGGATCGCCTACATCCCGCAGGACAGGCACGGCCAGGGGCTCGCGATGGGGCTCACCGTGCAGGAGAACATCACCCTGCCGCATCTGCGCACCCGGGCGAAGCGGTGGTGGATGGGATCGGCCTGGCAGAGAGCCGAGTCCGAGGCCGTGCTCCGGGAGTTTGCGGTCACGCCGCCGAACCGGCATGCGGTGGTCTCGACCTTCTCCGGCGGCAATCAGCAGAAGGTTCTGATGGGCAAGTGGCTGCTCGGCGGACCCTCCGTGCTCATCCTGGACGATCCGACACAGGCGGTGGACGTCGGCGCGCGAGCCGCGGTGCTGCGCGCCACCCGTCAGGCGGCGGTCGACGGCGCCGCCGTCGTGCTGTGCAGCTCCGAGGTCGACGACCTCGTGGCCGTCTGCGATCGCGTCATCGTGCTCGAGGAGGGCAGGGTCGTCGACGAGCTCGCGCGCCCCTTCGCCGCCGCCGACATCCTCACCTCTCTCTTCCCCGACACCGAAGGATCGACCCGATGACCACGACCACCTCTCCTCCGACCACCACGGCAACTGTCACCGTGCCCGAACCCCCCTCGCGCGCCAGGCGGATCGCCGGAGAGATCCTCTCGCGCTACGGACTCGTGCTGCTCTGGATCGTGATGCTGCTCGTGCTGGTCGCCCTGATTCCCGGCGATGTCAGCCCGGTCGCCGCCATGCGCACCGTGTTCTCCCAGATCACCCCCGTGGTCTTCCTCGGCCTGGGCGTCGTCATCACGATGTCGGTGGGCGAGTTCGATATGTCGTTCGCCGGCATCTTCAGCATTTCCGCCGTCGCGGTGCCCTCGCTCGCGGTGCTCCACGGCTGGCCGGTCTGGCTCGCCGTGCTCGGAGCCATCGCGATGGCGCTCCTCGTGGGCATCGTCAACGCCGCGCTCGTGGTGCTCGCGGGCATCAACTCGATCGTGGTGACTCTGGGCACCTGGAGCGTCTCGGGCGGGCTCGCCTTCCTGCTCTCGCGCGAGACGACGGTGAGCGGGCTCGACACGGCCCTCGCCCAGATCTCGACGGGCCGCTTCCTCGGGCTGCCGCACCTGTTCTGGTACGGCCTCATCCTCGTCGCGATCGTCGCCTACATCATGAGTGCGACCCCGATCGGACGCCACATGGCCTTCGTCGGCTCGAACCGCGCGGTCGCGGCGCTGGCGGGAATCGCCGTCAAGCGGGTGCGGGCGGGCGCCTATATCGCGAGCGCACTGCTGGCCGGCCTCGCCGGCGTGGTGATCTCCATCGGCAACGGCGGCTTCAACCCCGCCTCCGCGGCCACCTATCTGCTGCCCACCTTCGCGGCGGTGTTCCTCGGCACGGTCGCCGTGGTGCCCGGGCGCTTCAATCCCGTCGGCATGCTGATCGCCGCCTACTTCCTCATCACCGGCGTCTTCGGACTCCAACTGCTCGGCCTGACCGGCTGGGTCACCGAGGTCTTCTACGGCCTCGCGCTCATCGTCGCCATCTCGGTCTCGCGCCTTCTGCAGAAGAAGGTCTCGGGCTGATCCGTCGATCGATTTCATCCCACCACCAACACACAGAAAGATCGGAGTCATCCGCATGAAGAAATCACTCATGGCTCTCGGCGTCGGCGTCGCCGTCGCGAGCCTGACCTTCCTCACCGCCTGTTCGGCAGGGACCGAGGCGTCGGCCCCGGCGGAGGAGGAGACCGTCGAGCTCAGTCCCGAGGCGCAGGCCGCCGCAGATCTGATCTCCCAGGTCACGAAGCCCGTCGACGAGTTCGTCGCACCCGGCCCCGCGGTCGACGGCAGCGCGCTCGAGGGGAAGACCGTCTACTTCATCCCGGCATCGCTGCAGGTTCCCCTGATGGGCCATCTCGCGGAGGGCGTCACCCAGGCGCTCGCCAACGTCGGCGCGACGGTGCAGAGCTGCGACGCGAAGGCCAACCCGGCCGACGCGGCCAGCTGCGTCAACCAGGCAGTGGATGCGCAGGCCGCGGTCGTCGTGACGGCGGGCCTCACGCCGGAGTTCGCTCCCGCGGCCTTCGACGCACTGCTCGCCGCGGGCATCCCGTGGGTGCAGGGACTGACGGCGCCCGCGGGTGATCTGGACCCGGCGCAGGTCGGCTACGTCACCCCCAACATCATCATGCTGCAGACCTGGTCGACGAACTGGGTCATCGCCGACTCCGACGCCAAGGCCAATGTGCTGGTCATCAAGATGACCGACACACCGACCACGACGATGTGGGGCGACGTCGGCATCCTCGGCGTCTACGACGAGGCGTGCTCAGAGTGCCGGGTCGAGGTCATCGAGATCAACACGGGACAGCTCGAGCGGCTTCCGAGTCTCGTCAGTTCGGCGCTGATCGCGAACCCCGACATCACCTATGTGCAGTCCCAGGCCGACTCGATCCTCTCCGGTGTTCTGCAGGGCATCCAGTCCGCGGCGCGCGACGATGTCCGGGTGGTCAGCATGGACGGCTTCCTCTCCACGATGCAGGATCTCGAGGCCGGCGGCCAGGTCAAGGCGGTGTCAGGGTTCAACTCGGACGCGCTCGCCTGGTACATGTCCGACGCGGCGGTGCGCCTCACCTCGGACGCTCCGGCGGTCGTCCCCTCGGACTTCCCCTTCCGGCGTCTCTTCACGAGCGACAATGTGCGCGAACTGACGATCACGGCTGATGCTCTCGAGTCCGGGGAATGGTTCGGCAAGGCCGACTACCAGGCCGGCTTCCTGGAGCTGTGGGGCGTCAACTGAGGTAGGTCGAAGTCCCGCATCAGCTCGGCCCCCGGCGTTCTCGCCGGGGGCCGAGCTGATGCCGCGGAGCCGGAGCATGGCTGGTACGCAGCGAGAACGGCCCCTCCGCGTGAAGCGAAGGGGCCGTTCGTCGTCTCGGCTACGCGGTGTCGCCGGGCAGTTCGGGGAGGTTCCCGCCGACGAGCACGAAGGCGAGCAGGCAGCTCTCGTTCGAGCGGTTCGACCAGGCGTGCCGGGTGCCGCGCTGAATGAGCACATCGCCCTGCTTCATCAGCGCCTCGTCGTCATCGATGAGCGCCCAGATCTCGCCGCGCAGCACGATCGCGTAGTCCACCGAGGCGGTGGTGTGGAAGGCGAGCGGCTTCACCTCATTGCCCTCATCGTCGAAGCGCCACTCCGTGTCGGGCGGCAGCTCGAGGGTGCGGAAGACCGAGCCGTTGGGCGTCGGGCCGACCGAGAGCGGCTGGTCCGTGTCGTAGGGATCGACGAGCTCGCCCCGGTTGTTCGCCGGGGACTCGTCGGTGCGCCAGAGGTTGGTGGTGACGTACGAGGGGCAGCCGTGACCGGTGACGCGGTGCGAGCAGAGCTCGTCCGTCGCGATATATGCACGACCGGTCTCGTCGACATCGGTCACCAGGCGGCGCACGCGAGTGGTCTCGGGGCCCGGCTCGACGTCCGTCGAGAAGGGATTGTATTCAGCCAAGGTCTACCTCCACTGCTGTTCGGTGTTGGGGAATCGGCTCGACTCGACCGATGCAGAGGCGACTCTATGAGCCTGGAGCAGAGCGGGCTATCCCATTCGTGCATCGCGCCGCAGCTCGCGAGCGGAATCGATGATGCGCTGTCGCAGCCACAGATGTGCGGGATCGCGATCGGTTCTCGAAGTCCAGACCAATGCCTCTGAGAGCGGCTTCAGCTCGGGGATCGGCGGCTCGAGCAGCTTCAGCCGGTACTTGTCGGCCAGCTCCTCGCCGAGCCGTTCCTGGATCAGCATGATCATGCGCGTGCCGCGGAGCAGCATCGGTCCCACTGCGAAGGCTGTGACGATCGCGGTGTTCCGGGGCACGCCCAGCGCATCGAGCTGTATCTCCGAGAACGAGGTCTGCAGCCCCGAGGCCGTCGCGATGAACGGCAGGGTGGTGAACTGCTCGTAGCTGATGGTGTCGCCGATGTCGGGGTGGTCGCGATCCGCCGCTACCAGGTACCGTTCCTCGTAGAGCACCTCATGCGGGTAGATGTGGTGCCCTTCCCACACCTCCATCGGGATGATCGCCATATCGGTGAGGTTGTTCTGCAGATGGTCGTGGGGCTCCTCGAAGGCGCCGGTGAAGTTCAGCCTGGCGCCCGGATTCTCGGCCGCGAGCCGAACGATCAACGGCCGAAGGAACGTCGCCTGTACGTAGTCGTTGGCCATGATGCGGAAGGTGCGCTCGAATGAGGTCGGGTCGAACACCTCCCCGCGCAGCACCACGTCTCGTACCTGGTCGAGCGCGTCGCGCACCGGTCGTCGCAGCGATTCCGCGAGCGGCGTCGGCGTGACCCCGCGCCCCTCCCGCACGAACAGTGGATCGTTGAAGAGCCTGCGCAGGCGGCTCAGGGTCGCGCTCATCGCGGACTGGCTGAGGTTGAGACGCTGGGCGGCCCGGGTCACACCGCCCTCGGTGATGAGTGCGTCGAGGGCGACCAGCAGGTTCAGATCGATCCGATGCAGATCCACGATTTCAAATTTATCCGAAAGATCTTGAAATGGTGAATACATCTACTTGATCGATGAATCCCATCCACGGGAATCGTTAGACACCCGCATGCGGCCGTGGTGAGCTTGAGGGCAGCTGGACAGGGAGAATCTGTCCCCCGTCTAGTGAGAAGTTGACCCCACTACGAAGGAGTAGCAAGTGCGTCGAATCAGGAGAATCATCGGAGCGGTCGCCGGTATCGGCCTCGTGCTCGCCCCGCTCACAGCGTGCAGCGGCGGCGACTCGCCGGCCCCGGCTGCGAGCGAGGGCACCGAGAGCGAGGCGGTCGAGCCCATCACGCTCAACATCGGCTTCCTCCCCATCCCCGACGTCGCCCCGATCTACCTCGGCGTCGAGAAGGGCTTCTTCGAGGAGGAGGGGCTCACCCTCAACATCGACGCCGCGCTGACCGGGCAGACCCAGGGCGTTGTCGCCGGAACCTACGACTTCGCGATGGCCAACACCGCGGCCACGATCGTCGCGGCCTCCCAGGGCATCCCGATCAGATACGTCGCCCCGGGCGGAGCCGAGCAGGAGAGCGCCGACACCGCGATGGCCGCGGTGATCGTCGCCGGTGACAGCCCGATCGAGGGCGCGAAGGACCTCGAGGGGAAGCGGGTCGCCGTGAACCAGCTGGGCTCGATCGCCTCGGTGACGATCGATGAACTGGTCCGCCAGGCCGGCGGCGACCCGAGCACGATCCAGTACTCCGAGCTCGGCTTCCCGAACATGGGCGCCGCGCTCGATGCCGGCGAGGTCGACGCCGCATGGGTCGTCGAGCCGTTCCGCTCGATCAACGAGCTGGCCGGCAAGAAAGTGGTCATGCACAACCTCTACGAGGTGAAGCCCGGTCTCCTGTTCTCGACCTATTTCACCACCGAGGCCTACGCGCAGCAGAACCCCGAGATCGTCGAGCGCTTCGTCCGCGCGGTCATCAAATCCAACGAGTACGCCGATGCCAACCCGGAAGAGGCTCGCGCGATCCTCTCGAGCTACCTCACGATCGATCCCGCGATCCAGGCGTCGCTGCGCCAGCTCAGGTGGCCCTCCGAGATCGACCGCGACTCGATCCAGCTGCTCATCGACCTGCTCGAAGGGGCCGGCACCATCACCAACGCGCCGTCCGTGGACGATCTGATCCTGTGACCACCGCGACTCCGGCGCAGCGGGCGGTCCGAGGCCCTTTCTCGGACCGCCTGCTGGGAGTGGGCGGGATCCTCGCGTTCCTGCTCCTCCTCGAGCTCATTCCACGCAGCGGGGTCGTCGACCCCGCGTACTTCCCACCGCTCAGCTCGATGCTGGCCGGGCTGTTCGCGCAGTTCGGGCAGGCCGCCTTCTGGAGCGCCTTCGGATCCACCCTGCTCGGCTGGTTCCTCGGGCTCCTGATCGCCGTGCTGCTGGCGCTCGTGCTCGGCATCGTGATCGGCTCGCTCCCGCTCGTCCGCGAGTTCAGCGAGTCCACCATCGAGTTCCTGCGGCCGATCCCCTCGGTCGCCCTCATCCCGATCGCGGTGATCCTCTTCGGCAATCAGATGCAGTCGACGCTGATCCTCGTCGTCTACGCGGCCTTCTGGCAGATGCTCGTACAGGTCATCGCGGGGGTGCAGGACGTCGACCCGGTCGCCCATGACACGGCGCGCTCGTTCCGCTTTTCGGCCCGTACCCGCGTCTTCCGCATCATCCTGCCGAGCGCGCTCCCGTTCATGATGACCGGCTTCCGCCTCGCCGCGGCCATCGCACTGATCCTCGAACTGACCGGCGAGTTCATCATGGGCTCGCCCGGCATCGGCAAGATCGTCGCGGTGGCCTACTCCTCGGGCGACACCGCGACGATGTACGGCCTCGTGCTGCTCACCGGGGTGCTCGGCGTGCTGGTGAACGTGGGTACGCGCCTCGTCGACCGGCTGCTGCTCAGCTGGCACCCCTCGGTCCGTTTGGAGATCGCCGCATGAGAAACCCGAGATCCGTCCCGAGGCGACTGCTCGCGATCTTCGCGCTTCCCATCGTGCTCATCGCGCTGTGGTGGGCGCTCTCCTTGAACTCCACCAGTTTCTTCTTCCCACCGCTCGGCGACATCCTCGGCGCATTCGGGCCGACCTGGGGCCCGCGCTTCGTCGACGACGTGCTGCCGAGCATCGGCCGGGTGCTCGTCGGCTACCTCTTCGCGGTCGTGATCGGGGTGCTGCTCGGGCTGCTGCTGGGCATCTGGCGAGGGCTGCGCGCCTTCACCGAGCCGCCCATCGCCTTCCTGCGATCCATCCCCGCGACGATGTTCATCCCGATCGTCATGCTCTTCCTCGGCCTCGGCGACAACATGAAGGTGGTCGTCATCGCGACCGGCTGCGTGTGGCCGGTGCTGCTCAACACCATCGAGGGGGTGCGCGGCGTCGACTCGGTGCTCCGCGACACCGCCGCCGGCTACCGCATGCGCCCCTGGTCGCGGGTGACACGGCTGCTGCTGCCGGCGGCCGGCCCCGCGATCATGGTGGGCTGCCGGCAGGCGCTGTCAGTGGCCCTCATCCTGATGGTCATCACCGAGCGCTTCGCGGCGAACTCCGGCATCGGGCTCGCGATCGCCGAATTCGAACGGAACTTCGCCATGGCCGCGATGTGGAGCGGAATCCTGCTCCTCGGCCTCATCGGAGTCGTGCTCTCACTGCTCTTCGGAGCGATCGAGTCGCGGCTCCTGTCCTGGTACTTCGGGCAACGCGCCCTTCAACGAGGAGATCGATAGTGACCCAGCAGACACCAGCGAGCCCGCAGGCGCAGCCTCCGGCGCATCAGCAGCCCGTGCTCGAGATCGCCGGCCTGCGGAAGGTCTACACCGGCCGCCGCGGCAGCTTCGAAGCGATAGCGGATCTCGCGCTGACCGTGGCCCCGGGCGAGTTCATCTCGGTCGTCGGACCCTCCGGCGCCGGTAAGACCACCCTGCTGCGCTGCATCGCCGGGCTCATGCCCATCACGGCGGGCACCTTGAAGCTCGAGGGCCGTCAGGTCGACGGGCCGCCGGCCGATATGGCGGTGGTGCTGCAGGAATACGGCCGCAGCCTCTTCCCGTGGATGACGGTGGCCCAGAACGTCGAGCTGCCGCTGAAGGAGAAGAAGGTGCCGAAGGCCCTCCGCCGGCAGAAGGTGGAAGAGGCGATCGAGGCGGTCGGTCTCGCGGGATCGGCCGACAAGCACCCCTGGGAGCTCTCGGGCGGCATGCAGCAGCGCGTGGCGATCGCGCGGGCCGTCGCCTATGAGCCGAAGCTCCTCATGATGGACGAGCCTTTCGCCGCCGTCGACGCGCAGACCCGCGCCGAGCTCGAAGACCTCGTGCTGCGGCTGTGGCGGCAGCTCGGCTTCACCGTGCTGTTCGTGACGCACGACATCGACGAGTCGGTGTACCTCTCCCAGCGCGTGGTGGTGCTGACGACCTCGCCGACGCAGGTGCTCGACGACATCCCGATCGAGCTGACCGGCCCGCGTTCGCAGCTGAAGACCCGCGCGACGCCCGAGTTCGCGGCGCTCCGCACCCGCGTCTACGAGACCGTGCAGGCGGCCAAGATGGGCGCCCGATCCCTGCCCTACGACGGCCCCCTCACGGCGACGGTGCCGGTCGTCTGACCCGAACGATTCCAGACCCGATACACCTCCCAGACCCAATAGAAGCGGCACACGAGGGGCCCAGGCCTTTTCGCGCCCGAAACACCGAAGGACACATCATGACCCACCCCGGTATCCGACTCCCACAATCGCCCGAGAACCCGCCGGCCAACTACATGCGCGAGCCCAGCCACACCGGCATGATCGTCATGCGCGATGTCGCGGTGCCGATGCGCGACGGCGTCGAACTGAGCGTCGACATCTACCGTCCGGAGACCGAGGAGCCGCTGCCCGCCCTCCTCGCCTTCGCGATCTACAACAAGGATCTGTCCTCGCCCGACTGCGCCGGCCAGCTCTCCGGGCAGCCGGCCTGGTCCACCTCCTGGGCCGGACCGCAGGAAGCGGGCGACACCTCGCTCTTCGTCTCGCGCGGCTACATCCACGTCGTCGGCAGCCCCCGCAACATCGGCAAGTCCGGCTCGGGCGGTTCGCGCGAGTGGGACTCCTACGATCTGATCGAGTGGATCGCCGCCCAGCCCTGGTGCGACGGCAAGGTCGGCATGGTCGGCGTCTCCGGCTACGGGGCCGAGCAGATGTACGTCGCCCAGCAGAAGCCCCCGCATCTCAAGGCGATCTTCGGATTCGACCCCCGTGGCGCCTACGGCACGCTCGGCGGCTTCCGCGAGGAGTACCCGGGCGGCGTGGTGCATCTCTTCCGCTACCTCACCGGCCACTTCAGCGTCATGCACCAGGACAAGCATGCGCCGGGCGAGCTCGACCCGCAGCGCGAGCAGTGGTGGCGCGAGGCGATGGACAACCCGGACTACGCGCAGTATGTGCACCTCTTCAACATCCTCACGATGCGCGGGCAGCATATGCCCGCCTTCTTCGACATCATGCTCAACCCCTTCGTCGACCCCGAGGACGCGGATCGCAGCGAGGCCCGGATCGGCGAGATCGACATCCCGGTCTTCACCGGCTCGGGCTGGTACGGCTACACCTACAAGACCCATCTGAACGGCGCGCAGAGCTACTGGAAGCACCTGCAGACGAACGAGAAGAAGCTGCTGTTCGTCGGCCCCGCCCACCTCGAGCGTCCGCTCAAGGGCATGCACGGCGAGATGCTCAAGTTCCACGACAAGCACCTCAAGGGCATCGACTCGGGCATCGATCAGGAGCCGCCCGTGCGGTACTGGCTGATGGGTGCGAACGAGTGGCGCTCCGCCCAGGACTGGCCGCTGCCCGAGACCCAGTGGACGCCGTTCTTCCTGAACAGCTGGGGGCGCCTGCGCACCGATCCTTTCGTGCCCGGCTCGATCGACGACCGCATCCCCGCGGACAGCTTCGTGCAGATGCCCGTCACGCAGACCCGCGACATCGCGACCCTGCGCTACCTCTCGGAGCCGCTGCCGCACGACCTCGAGGTGACCGGTCCCGCATCGCTCAAGCTCTTCGCCTCGATCGATCAGGCGGACACCAACTGGATCGTGACCCTCAAGGACGTCGGCCCCGATGTCAGCGTGCAGACCGTGCGCGAGGGCGAGACCTCGGTGCCCTCCGATCTGCCGGAGCGCGAGCTCACCCGCGGCTGGCTGAAGGCGTCGAACCGGGCACTCGACGAGGAGCGCAGCACCGAGTACAAGCCGTTCCACAAGCTCACCCGCGAAGCCGCCGAGCCGGTGACCCCGGGGGAGATCGTCGAGTACGACATCGAGATCCTGTCGACGGCGAACCTCTTCCGCAAGGGGCACCGCGTCTGCCTCGAGATCAGTGCGGCCGATCTGCCGACCGGTGTCGCGGGGGCCACCAACGCCGAGTACATCCCGTACCACGTCGTCAGCTCGAAGACCACGCTGCACAACATCTTCCACAGCAGTGTGCACCCCTCGCGGCTGCTGCTGCCGGTCATCCCGGCGCGGGACGCGGGCGAGTAACGGGCTCCGTTCGCGCGGTTTCCAGGAGTACCCGATGATGTCCGTGACTTCCGTCAGCGATCGCGTCCTGCACCACCCGTGGGTGCTCATACGCGCCCGGGATTTCATCGAGCAGAACCTGCACGATCCGATCAGCATCGAAGACATCGCGCGCGCGGCCGGGTGCAGCGGCCGCATGGTGCACGCCGTGTTCCAGAATCAGCTCGGGGTGCCGCCGATCACCTATCTGCGGCACCTCCGGCTGGATCTGGTGCGCGAGGCGCTGCTGACCACGGATGCGACGGTCAGCGACGCGGCGATGCGGTCCGGGTTCACGCACCTGGGCAGGTTCTCGCGGGCGTACTTCCTGCGCTTCGGGGAGCTGCCCTCGCAGACGCGTGCCCGGGCGGCGCTGCCGCTGTCGCAGTCGCGGTTCGAAGTGCGGGCGGCCGCGTAGACCCGGTGGTCGGGAGCATCCCTCGAGGCGCCGTCCCCGCTTCTCTGCGAACAGGTGGCACTTCGGTGCTCTATCCCGTGGTTTGGCGCATCAGAGTGACACCTGTTTCGGGGGAGGGGGCACCCCTCAGCGAATACCCCGTTTGTGGAGAAGGAGTGAGCAGCATGGAAGGTGACGACGTGAGCGGCTTGGGTGATGGCGGGTCCTTGGATGGGGTGTTGGTGGTGGATCTGTCCCGGGCTCTGGCGGGTCCGCATGCGGGGCAGGTGCTCGGGGATCTGGGTGCCCGGGTGATCAAGGTCGAGTCCCCGGGCGCGGGGGATGACACCCGCTCCTGGGGTCCCCCGTTCGTGGATGGCACGGATGGGGGGTCGTATTCGACGTATTTCTTGTCGTGTAACCGGAACAAGGAGTCCATCGCCCTGGATCTGAAATCCGACGACGGGCGTGCCGTGCTGACCGAGTTGCTGACGCGGGCGGATGTGGTGATCGAGAATTTCCGAACCGGGGTGATGGACCGGCTGGGTTTCGGCACGGCGACGCTCGCTGAACTGAATCCGGGTCTGATCCAGTTGTCGATCTCGGGCTTCGGGCATGACGGTCCGGAGGATGGCCGGGCGGGGTATGACCAGATCGCGCAGGGTGAGGCGGGCCTGATGTCGATCACCGGCAGTGGGCCGGATGATCCGCAGCGCGTCGGCACTCCGATCGCGGATCTGCTCGGCGGGATCCACGGGGTGGTCGGGGTGCTGGCCGCCCTCTACGAGCGCGAGCAGACCGGGCGGGGCCGGGTGGTGCGCACCTCGCTGCTGTCGGCCCTGGTCGGGGTGCACGCCTTCCAGGGCACCCGGTACTTGGTCGCAGGCGAGATCCCGCGGGCGCAGGGCAATCATCATCCCTCGATCGCGCCGTATGGGTTGTTCCGGTGCGGGGGTGGTATCGGCCGGGAGGGTGCGGTGCAGATCAGTGTCGGCAGTGAGAAGCTGTGGCAGGGGTTCTGCCAGGAGTTCGGCCTGGACCCGGGCACCCCGGGGTTGGGGTCGAACCCGGAGCGGGTCGCGAACCGTGAGGAGACGATCCGGTTCGTGGAGGAAGCGTTCGCGAACTCCGACGCGGAGGCGCTGCTGGAGAGGCTGGCCGGGGCGGGGATCCCGGCGGGCAGGGTCCGTTCCCTGGACGAGGTGTACGGGTGGGACCAGGTGCGCTCGCAGGGGCTGGTGGTGGATGTGGAGCATCAGGCGCTGGGGAGTATCTCGTTGCCGGGGCCTGCGGTCCGGTTTTTCGATGTCGACGGGGCGGGTGAGACCGAGCGCGCCCGGACCGTGCATGGTGCGCCGCCGGTGTTGGATCAGCACGGGGCGGCGATCCGCGCCTGGCTCAACACAGACACAGGCCCAGGCGGGGAGAGTCCCGCCGTGTCGGACGGAGCCGGGCGATGACCGCCGCACGCGGTGCGGATGGCCGGCCGCGCCGGGTGGGTGCGGCCGAACTGACCGAGTTGATCGTGGATCCGGGCAGTTACGTGTCGTGGGACGCGGCCCCGGTCGAGCCCGGGCTGGGCGACGCGTATCGCGCGGCGCTCGCCGCGGCCAGAGAGCGTAGCGGCGTGGATGAGTCCGTGCTCACCGGTGAGGCGCGGATCGGGGGACGCCGGGTCGCGTTGATCGCGTCGGAGTTCGGGTTCCTCGCCGGGTCCCTGGGCATGGCCGCCGCCGAGCGGGTCGTGGCCGCCCTGGAGCGTGCGACCGCGGAGGGCCTGCCGGTGCTCGCCTCGACGGCGTCGGGCGGCACCCGCATGCAGGAGGGCACGGTCGCGTTCGTCGCGATGGTGAAGATCAGTGCCGCGGTCGCCGCGCACAAGGCGGCCGGCCTACCGTATCTGGTGTACCTCCGGCATCCCTCGACCGGCGGCGCGCTCGCCTCCTTCGGTTCCCTCGGGCATGTCACCGTCGCAGAGCCCGGAGCCCTGGTCGGGTTCCTGGGTCCCCGTGTGTACGAGGCGATCCACGGAGCGCCCTTCCCCGTGGGGGTGCAGCAGGCGGAGAACCTCGCCGGGCACGGCATCATCGACGGGGTGCTCGCCCCGGAGGAGCTGCCCGTGGTCGTGGCCCGGGTGCTGGGGCTGCTCGACCGGCCCGCCCGCGCCGAGCTCATCGCCCAGTCCGAGCGGGTCGGCACGGCGGGGGGGGATCCGCCCGGTGCGATGGATGCGTGGGACGCGGTGACCCGCACCCGGGACCGGCGCCGGCCGGGGTTGCGAGAACTGCTGCGATACGCGGCCACCGATGTGGTGCCGCTCAGCGGTACCGGTCAGGGGGAGCGGGATCTCGGGCTCGCGTTGTGCCTGGCCCGCTTCGGGGCGGTCGGGTGCGTGGTCGTGGGGCAGGATCGGCGCGCGCAGCGGGCGGTGCCGTTCGGGCCTGGGGCGCTACGCGCCGCCCGGCGCGCGATCCGACTCGCCGACGAGCTCGGTCTGCCGCTGCTCACCGTGATCGATACGCCGGGGGCGTCGCTGTCGCGGTCCGCGGAAGAGGGTGGGCTCGCGTCGGAGATCGCGCACAGTCTCGCGGATCTCGTGACCCGGGACGGGGCGACGCTGTCGGTGCTGCTGGGGGAGGGCACCGGGGGCGGGGCGCTCGCGCTGCTGCCCGCGGATCGCACGATCGCCGCCGAGCATGCGTGGTTGTCGCCGCTGCCCCCGGAGGGGGCGTCCGCGATCGTGTACCGGGATACCGCGCATGCGGCGGTGCTCGCGGAGCAGCAGGGGGTGTCCTCGGCGAGGTTGCGCGCGAACGGCATCGTGGACCGGGTCGTGGCCGAACAGCCCGATGCTGCGGAGGAGCCGGGGGCGTTCTGCGTGCGCCTGGGCGATGCGATCGGGCAGGAGCTCGCGGCGTTGATGCTGATCCGTCCGGATCGGCGGATGGTGGAGCGCTGGGACCGGTATGAGCGCATCGGTCGGTGATCTGCGCCGAGGGATCGGATCCGTTCGGGCAGCCTTACGGTATCGGTGGATCAACGAATCCGGCGCCGGGATGCGGAAGCCTATACTGAAGCGAACGAGATTTCTCCGCCCCGGAGTGGATGCGCGGGCAGCGGAGCGGACACAGTCGTGGAACCTGAGAAAGTCAATCCCCGTTTGGGCGCGCATTTGCGCGCCGCACGGGAGGCCTCGGGGCTGACGCTCAAGGCCCTCGCAGACTCCATGGGGGTCACTCCGAGCCTGCTGTCGCAGATCGAGAACGACAAGGTGCAGCCCTCGCTGAATACGCTGTACCAGCTCGTCAACCGCCTGAACCTATCCATCGACTCACTGTTGGACGGAGGAGATGGTCAGAATGACGGACTGGGCTCCCGGGATGCGAGTGCTGCTGCGGCGAGGCCGACGGTGCAGCGCGCCGGAGAGAACCCCACGCTCGTGCTGAGCACCGGGGTGAGCTGGGAGCGGCTCGCCGGCGGGCTCGAGGAGACGATGGAGCCCCTGATCATCACGTTCCCGCCTCACACGACGAGCTCCCCCGCGGAGGGGCTCTCGCAGTACAGCGGTTACGAGTTCGGCCTGCTGCTCGAGGGCCGGCTGACTCTCAAGCTGGGCTTTGACAGCTACGAGCTGAGCGTGGGCGATTCGGTGCACTTCGACGCGTACCCCCCGCACGCGTACGTGAACGAGAGCGACGAGCCGGCGCGCGGAGTGTGGTTCGTGCTGCGCGACGAACTCCTGCGCATGCGGGCACGACTGGGGCCCCTGCACCCAACCGGCTCTGCGACCACGCCGCAATCGGCCTGGAACACAGTGGACCAGACTGACTGGTGAGCGGGTCTTCGGCCCGGAGGTTCATCCGTCGCCCGGGCGCACTGCGCTCCTCCGACCCCGAAAGCTTGACTCGGCCCATCACCTAAATTACAGTAACACTTAATTGTTTAACAGCAATTAACATCTTGCTCTGATTCAGATCAGTGAAGCCCCCGAGTCTCTCACCCACGCGATGATTCGCTCGGCGGGATTCAATGGCGCGTCTTATCCGGTTTTCTTACATGGTTTCGGCGCGAGATCAGAGCGAGGAACCGATCCGTACGAGGCATCTGAAAGGAACCACAATGCCGAACTCATTGCTCGCCGAGGTCATCCCGATTTCATCCCAACTGAAACTGGCCTTCCGGAATCATCCGGGCGGCGTCGCGGTGATCACCGCGAAATCGGAACAGGGTAACGTCGCGCTGACGGCCACCTCGGTCACCTCCGTCAACGCCGAGCCGCCGCTCCTCGCCTTCTCGGTCTCCGCGCTGTCGTCGAGCTCCCCGAAGATTCAGACGGTCGATCACATCGTCGTGCACCTCCTCGATGCCGATGGCATCGAGGTTGCGAAGATCGGGGCGACAAGCGGCATCGACCGCTTCGCCGACACGTCTCTCTGGTCCGAGCTTGAGACCGGAGAGCCCGTGTTCCATGCGGCCCGTGCCTGGCTTCGGTGCAGGATCGTCGAACGGGTCGATGCCTCGGGGTCGACACTCTACCTCGCGGAGGTCTTGGAGACGAGCATCTCGGACGATGAGACGGCGCAGGAGGCGAGCGACGGGCTCGTCTACGTGAACCGGACGTGGCACCGACTCTCTGAGGACTCCCGCATCGGCTGACAGCGCGCCCGGTAACGATCGAGGCGATCAATGGGAATGGCTACCGCCCTCGGGCGGTAGCCATTCCCATTCGCCCGGAGGGCCGGCCTACTTCGCGTAGGCGCTGGTGATGTCGCCGAGCGCGGCGACGAGCGCGTCGTCGTAGCTCATCTCCTCGACCCGGTAGACGGAGGGGCGCCCCGCGGCGACGACGCCGCCTCCGCGTGCCGCCTGCGCGAGCCACTCGTCCGCGGCCCCCCGCAGCTGGTCGGAGGAGACCACGCGGTTCACCAGCCCGACCTCGCGCGCCCGCTCGGCCGAGAACGGCTCGCCGCTCGCGATGTTCTGGATCGCGGCGCGCGCGCCGATGCGCTTGATCAGCGCGACCTGCGCGACGACCGGCCACACCCCGACGCTGACCTCGAAGGAGCCGATTCTCGCCTCGGGAACGGCGACGACGTAGTCGGCCGCGGCGACGAAGCCGGCGCCCCCGGCGAGGGCGTCGCCGTTCACCGCGGCCACGATCGGCTTCGGCAGTTTCGGCAGCAGCCTGAGGATGCCGACCAGGCCTTCGTAGAACGGCACGGGATCCGCGCCGGCCTTGATGGCCGGCACGTCGAGGCCGCCGCAGAACACGTCGCCGCTCCCGGTCAGGATGATGCCCGACACGGCGGGATCCTCGGCGGCGCGCTCGAGGCCGGACCTGATCTGCGCGAGCACTTCGGGATTCAACAGATTGCGGCCGGGGCCGGAGATCTCGACGGTTGCGAAACGGGGGCTGTCATTCATGGTGAATCTCTCAATCTGGTGATGAATAATTTCAGTGATAATTACATTGTCAAGGAGCTGCGTCAAGCGCTGCCATGAGTTTGAGTTGCCGCATCTTGTGATGAGTCAAGCTCTCAGACAGTAATTTCGCCAGAAGTAACGCAGAAAGCTGCTCATGGCAGGAAAAGCCAGAACGAAACGAACTTGATTGACGCTGCAATTCAGTTTAAGTTAATCTTACTGAAATTGTGTAGGGCGGCGCAGCAGAATGCCTGGTGTGCTTTTCCTCGATGAAGCGGAAGGTCCAGCACTGATGCACGGGACAGTAAGGGAACAAAAACATGGCGAACGATCGTATTCATCGCAATCCTGCCCCGGTGATTCCGGGGATCTCGGACAGTGTGCGGGTGTCTTCGGGCGACCTGTTGTTCGTGTCGGGCGCGGTCGGCTTCGAGGCGGATGGTTCGGTGCCGGAGAGTTTCGAGCGGGCGATCGAGCTCACCTATGCGGAGCTGGAGCGGGCGCTCAAGGCCGGCGGGGCGACGTTCGAGGATCTGGTGCGGGTGAATGTGTACATCACGCATCTGGATCAGGAGAAGCTGGCGACGTGGCGGACGACCCGTGACCGTGTGGTGAACGCGCCGGAGCCGTCGGCGTCGACGGTGATCGGCGTGTACTCGCTGTTCAACGGGTCCACGATCGAGATCGACGCGATCGCCGCGGTCTGAGCCGTGGCGGGGTTAAGTAACTGAGGAAGGAAAACGATAGTGGCAGAACAGACGTTGGCTGTGGATATCCCGGCCCTGCTGGAGAAGATCGACGCGTTGCGTCCCACGCTTGAGGCCAATGGCGCTCAGGGCGAGACCGATCGGCGGGTGCTGCAGGACTCGATCGATGCATTGGAGGCGATCGGGGCGTTCCGGGTGACGCAGCCCAAGAAGTACGGCGGGTTCCAGGGCCTGTCGCAGGACCACGTGGACGTGGCCCGCGCGGTCGGCCGCGGCGATGGCGGCACGGGGTGGATCACCGCCCTCATCAACATGGCCGGCTGGCTCACGGCGCTGCTGCCGGATCAGGCGCAGGAAGACGTGTGGGGGGAAGACCCGAACACCAAGGTCACCGTGGTGCTCGCGACCAATGGCAAGACGCGGCGGGTGCCCGGCGGGTACATCGTGTCCGGCGAGTGGGGGTACGCGTCGGGATCCTGGCATGCGGAGTGGTCGTTCCTGGGCGCCGAGCTCGTGGACGAGAACGGTGACTTCGACGACGCCGCCCAGTTGCTGATCCCGAAGAGCGATCTCGGGTACCAGGACACCTGGTACGTGGCCGGGATGCGCTCCTCGGGCAGTAACACGTGGACCGCGGATGAGGTGTTCGTGCCCGACCACCGGGTGCTGCGGGGGACGCCGGCGATTCTGGGCCAGTACCCGGGGACCACGGAGGACACCCCGGCGGTCTACCGCGCCGGCTGGATCCCGTGGCTGAACGTGATCCTCGCCGGTGCGCAGCTGGGGATCGGGCGGGCGGTGCTGGACAAGGCGATCGCGGGCGCTTCCAAGCCCATCGCGTACACGAGTATCGCGCATAAGAGCGATTCGGTGGCGTTCCAGCTCGATATCGCGAAAGCGGCGCTGACGTTGGACTCGGCGGATCTCATGATCGCCCGGGCGTGCCGGGAGATCGACGAGCCCGCGGCGGCGGGCGTGTACCCGGACTATCTGACGCGTGCCCGCAACCGCGCGTATGTGGGGTGGGCGGCGGAGACGGTGTCGAAGGCGATCGAGATGCTGCTGACCGCGCATGGTTCTGGTGGGTTCGCGGAGGTGAACGCGATTCAGCGGTTCTGGCGTGATCAGGCGGTCGCGGCCCGGCACGCGTTCATCCTGCCCGCGTTGGGGTACGAGTTGTATGGCAAGGCGCTGCTCGGGCGTGAGGACGGGGATACCGTCACCCCACTCGTCTGAGCCCGCCCACCGCCCGCGGACGAAGTGTGCCAGGACGCGGGCGGGGCCTATCCCGCACCGAACAACCCGCAAACCATAGAAGCCCCACCCCGGCACCGGCCAGCCTCGGCGATCACCGTCGATCGTGGCACGCGGCCCCAACCCTGAAAGGAACATCACCATCATGAACGAACTGTCCCTCGCCCCCGACATCAACGGTCTGCTCGCGCGCATCGAGGCGATTTACCCCCTCATCCGCACGCACGCGGCCGAGAACGAGGCCCAGCGTCACGTCGACCAGTAAACGATCGATGCGATGACGAAGATCGGCGTCTTCCGCACCGGCGTGCCCAAGCGCTTCGGAGGCTACGGCTCGGACACCCGCGAGCAGATCGACGTGGCGCGCGTGGTCGCGCAGGCCGACGGCGGCACCGCCTGGGTCACGGGCCTCCTCAACTCGGGCGCGTACGTCACGGGCTGGTTCTCGCAGCAGGCGCAGGAGGACGTGTTCGGTGAGAGCCCGGACACTCTGGTGTCGATCGTGCTGGCGCCCTCCTCTCACGCGGTCAAGGCCGACGGCGGATACCGCATCACCGGCGAGTGGCGCTACAACTCGGGATCCTGGCACTCTGACTGGGCGATTCTCGGCGCCCCTCTCCATGACGCCGCGGGCAATTTCGAGGACAACGCGATCGTCCTCATCCCCCGCAGCGACCTGGAGTACCGGGAGAGCTGGTACGTCGCCGGTCTGAAATCGACCGCGAGCAACTCCTTCCTCGCCGAGGACGTGTTCGTCCCCGAGCACCGGGTGCTGCGCGTGACCCCCGCGATCGAGGGCGACTACCCGGGCGTCGATGAGCGCAGCGAGGCGCCGTACAAGGCGGCGATGGTTCCCGTGCTCGAGGCGCAGCTGCTGGGGGCGCATCTCGGCATGGGGCAGCGGGTGCTCGAACTGGTGCGTGCGGATGCCTCGAAGAAGGGCATCGCGTACACGACGTACGAGCGGCAGTCCGACTCGGTTCCGTTCCAGCTCGCGCTGGCGCGTGCCGCCCTGCTGCTCGAGGCCGCGGAGCTGTTCACCTACAACGCGGCGAAGGAGATCGATGACGCCACGCAGGCGGGCGGCTATCTCGACTATGCGACGCGAGCGCGTCAGCGCGGCCAGCAGGCCCAGGTCGTCGCGAATGTGAAGGACGCCATCGACATCCTCATGACCGCCCACGGCTCCGCCGGTTTCGCCGAGTCGAGTGCGCTGCAGCGGTTCTGGCGCGATCAGGCGATCGCCGCTCGGCACGGCCTGACGCTTCCCGACACCGGTCTGGAGGTCTACGGCCGCTGGCTCGCGACGGGCGAGGAGGGCAACCCGGCCACGCCGTTCGTGTGAGCCGCCGTCGGCACACCTGAACGTGGGACCCCCTCGGCATCGGCCGAGGGGGTCCCACGTCTTGACGCGGGATCCGGTGGCAGCTGCGGGAATTCCGGCCGCTTGAGCCGATCCGTCCCGCGTCGCCTGAATGCTCACATCGGGCCGCCGGTGCGCGTTTCGCAAATCGGCCGCCCGGGCTTCGCGGAGGTGCTGTCGGAGCGGCGGCCTCTGTTCGTACATTGAGGTTCGGTCCGATGGAGAACGGTCTCCTCGGACGATGGATTCGAGACGAAGGAGCAGGCGGATGTCGCATCACACGGGATACATCGATCGGGACTACATCGAGCCCCACTACGACACGGAGCTGGTGGCCCGGGCCACCGCGCTGGTGCCGCTGATCCGCGAGCACGCGGCCGAGGCGAGCGAGAACCGCCGCGTCTCGCCGGTCGTGATGCAGGCGCTGGAGGAGGCGGAGCTGCTGAACCTGTTCGTGCCCGAGCGCTTCGGCGGGCACGGGGCCACGATGCGCACCTCGATGGAGGTGCTCGCCGAGATCGCGAGGGGCGACGGGTCGACGGGGTGGGCGGCCTCGCTGCTCAACGTCTGCACCTGGTTCGCGACGACCTACACGGCCGAGGCGCAGGAGGAGGTCTTCGGGGCGAACCCCCGTGCGAAGGTCTGCGGCATCTTCACGCCGCCCAGCAGGATGGAGCGGGTCGAGGGCGGCTACCGGGTCTCGGGGCGCTGGCCGTACGCTTCGGGGTCGTTCGCCGCGGACTGGGCGACGCTGGGCATCGCGCTCGACGTGCCGGAGGGCGAGGATCCGCGCGCCCTCGCGCTCTTCTCGAAGGAGCAGTTCACGATCGAGCCGACCTGGTTCGTGACCGGTATGAAGGGCTCGGGTTCCGACACGATCGTCATCGAGAACGAGTTCGTGCCCGACCACCGCATCCAGTCCTTCGCGAAGATGTGCCAGGCGGAGTACACCACGCCGTTCACGGACGAGGAGCGCAACCCCAATATGGCCTTCATCCCGGTGGCCGCGCTCGTGCTCATCTCGCCCCATATCGGCCTCGCCCGTCACGCGCTGGAGGTCGTGCGCGAGAAGCTGCCGAACAAGTCGGTCGCCTATACGCGCTACACCGAGGCCCGCAACTCGCCGACGCATCAGCTCGGCGTCTCGAGGGCGGCGACGACGTTCCGGCTGGCCGAGCTGCTCGCGGGGAACGCTGCCGATCTGATCGATCACTACGCCTTCCTGGGCCGTCTGCCCGATCTGGAGACCCGGGCGCAGATCAGGAACGACACCGGCATCGTCCACGAGCTGGTGAATGACGGCATCAACACGCTGCTGACCGCCAACGGGGCGGGATCCTTCGCCGAGGCGAATGTGCTCAGCCGCATCTGGCGCGACACCGAGATCGCGGGGCGCCACTCGCTCGTCAGCACCGAGCTCGGCCGCGAGGTCTACGGCCAGGTGCTGCTCGGCACCGATGACAGCCTCATCCTGGATCTCTGAGGGGGCCGGCATGGTCTACGAGTACGCCCTGCTCACGATCCACGCGGATCGCGTCGCCGAGTTCCGCTCCCGTGAGGCGCGCGCGGCGGAGATCCTGCGCTCCGCACCGGGCTGTCGGTCCGTGGAGTTCCAGCAGGGTGTGGACCGCCCGGCGGTCGTGCTGATGAAGATCGCTTGGGAGCGCATCGAGGATCATCTCGAGGTCTTCCCGGACACCCCGCAGGCGGCGGAGCTCGCCGCGCTCATCGGGGGGTTCTTCGCGGAGGAGCCGGTGGTCGTTCACTTCGAGCGGTGAGACGGGTTGGGGTCCGGAGCAGCCCCCAACCGGTCTCCCGGGCTTCCCTCAGTGCCCGTTTCGGTGGAGAATCGTGGGAATGCATGATCAGTGCGTCTGAACACGTGCTTCCGAAGGAGCGAGCATGGTGACCGAGACGACCGACACCGGCACGGAGCGCCCGGGGTGGGAGAGGCTGCTGCGCGGCGGTCTGAGCGAGGCGGATCAGGATCTCATCTTCCCCTCGGCGGGAACGGGCGACTTCGCGCGCTTCGCCGATCAGCTCAACAGCGCCTACTACCCGGCGGAGGTGGCGCAGATCGACCGCGCGAACCCGCTCCGCAGCGCGCGGATCAGCACCCGCAAGGCGGCCCGCCTCACGATCGGCCTGGTGCGCTTCGACTGCGCGGCGCAGGTCGATCCGGGCTACGTGGACGGCTACCACGTGAACGTGCCGTTGTCGGGCAGCGTCGTCTCCAGCTTCTCCCGTCGCACGATCACCGCGACGCCGGGGATGGCCGCCATTTTCTCCTTCCACGGCAGGACCGCCCTGCCGCACTGGGGCGGCGGCGCGGCGCAGCTGTGCATCAAGATCCCGCGCTCCCTCGTGGAGGGCGAGGCCGACCGGCTGCTGGGCCGGCCCGCGCCGGAGCCGCCCCGCTTCGCCATGGCGATGTCCATGTCCACGCGCGCGGGGCGCGTGTGGGGGCGGCAGCTCTCCTCGCTCATCGACGCGATCGACTCGGGCGGGTTCCCCCCGCCCATCCTCGACCAGATGGGGCGCACGCTCGTGGCGTCGCTGCTCTACGCCGCCGAGAACTCGCTCGGGGAGGAGCTCGCCTCACCGCCCGAGCGCACCCTGCTACCGGGCACGCTGCGCAGGCTGCTCGACGCGGTCGAGGCCCGGGCCGACGAGCTGCTGGTACCGGCAGACCTCGCCGAGATCGCCGGGGTGAGCGTGCGCCGCGTCGAGCAGACGTTCAAGGAGCACCTCGGCGTCTCGCCCTCCGTCTACCTGCGGAACGAGCGGCTCGCCCGTGCGGACCGGGATCTCTGCGCCCCCCGAGCGGGTGACACGGTCACCTCCGTCATGTTCCGCTGGGGCTTCTCGAACCACGCGCGCTTCGCGGCGCTCTACCGCGAGCGCTACGGGCGCAATCCCTCGGAGACACTGCGGGAGAGCGGCTGAACGACTACGCAGCGACGGGCTCGAAGGAGTGCATCAGCCGGTCGAAGCGTGCCGACAGCTGATCGTGCCCCTCGGCGGTGAGCGCTACGTAGTAGTCGGGGCGGGTGAGCAGATGCGAGATGCCGTGCTCGGCGAACCAGCCGGTGTACACGCCCTCGACGTCGATCACATCGGCGCCCGAGCCCTCGGGGCCGACCGTCAGCTGCTCGCCGCCGAGCGCGTGCAGCCGCGCCCTGCGGTCGGCGCTGAGCTCGCCCTCGGCGCCGACGGCGCTGAGCAGGTACCAGCCGCGCCCCACCGCATCGTCGAAGCGGCCGGTGCGGCCGCGGTAGGCGACGCGCCCCTGGATCGCGGTCTTGCCCGCCAGCTCGTCGTCGCCGGCCCAGGTGCCGGCGCCCAGCACCGCCTCGTGGGTCGGGATCGGGCCGATCTTCGACTGCTCGGCGTGCTCGGCGAACATGCGCTGATCGCGCTCGGCGGCGGCGGCCTCGTCGGTGACGCAGATCACATTGCCGAGGTCGATCGAGAAGTTGATGTACCACTTCGCCTGCTCGCGGCGCTCGTCGCTCCACTCGTCGAGGAGGTGGGTGCTCGCCTCGCCCTTGAGCACCAGGTCGAGGCGCCAGACCAGGTTGAACACATCGCGCAGGCCCGCGCACATGCCCTCGCCGGCGAAGGGGGGCATCAGGTGCGCGGCGTCGCCGACCAGCATCGCGCGGCCGGCGCGCCAGTTCTCGAGGTACTTGCCTTGGAAGCGGGTGACCGCGGCGCGCTCGAGCACCGCGGTCTCGGGCGTCATCCCCCACTCCTCGAGCAGCTTCCAGACGTTCTCCTCGCTGCCGAGCCGGGTGAGATCCTCGCCGGGCAGCGACATGAACTCCCAGCGGCGACGGCCGGGGCCGCCGGGCACCACGGTGGTGGGGCGCGCCGGATCGCAGATCTGGAAGTGCGCGGTCATGTAGCTCGGCATCTCGTGGGGCTTGGTGTCGACGATCAGCCACTGGGCGTCGAAGCCGAGATCGGTGAGCTCGAGGCCGGTGGACTGGCGGATGAAGCTGTTCGCGCCGTCGGAGCCGATCGCGTAGCGGGCGTTGATCCGCCCGATCTCGCCGCCCTCGGCGAACTCGACGGTGAAGATGTCGGGCTTGATCTCGCGGTAGACGATCGAGACGCCGTCTTCGTCCTGGGTGAACTCGACGGCCTCGCGTCCATTGTGCAGGGTGACGTTGGGGAGGGTCGAGACCAGGGCGCGCAGGCGGTCCTCAAGCTCCGGCTGGCTGAACCAGTAGCGGTTGCGGTAGCCGTTGGACTCCTTGGAGATCCAGTCGACCTCCATCAGGATCTCGCGATCCTTGTTCACCCAGTAGTAGTGGTCGTCGTGGTAGTCGATGGACACGTCGTCATCGCTCTCGATGCCGAGGGTCGAGAGGATCCGGGCGATCTCGTGGTCGAAGGTGACGGCGCGGGGGCGGCCGTAGGGCTTGTGCCAGCGCTCGATCGCGTGCACGGTGTAGCCCTTGCGGCCCAGCAGGATGCAGGCCATCAAACCGACCGGGCCGAGCCCGTTCACGACGACATCGGCTTCGTGGGTGACCTGGGGAGTGAGTGTTGACGTCATTGGGAACCTCATCGGGAGTGTTGGATCACGCTCATGATCGAAACGTTGGAACCACTGTATGCACACGATTGCACCAAGTCAAGTGTGAAGCACTCGAAACCTGCGCGAAAGCAGGTATACCCGGATGGTGTCCGGAACGCAGAAACGGGTAGGGCGGGGGTATTCCTCCCCCTGTGCGCGGCGGTTCGCGTTCCTATCGTGAAGAGCACGGATCGCGACGGGGCGTCCGGCCCTCCCGGTCGACGCCGTCTGCCCTGAGGCGGTAGGCCATCGGCCGGGACACGACTGATCCTCGATCGATCCGCCACCGAATGCACAGGAGGAAACATGGCACTTCAGGACACGATGACCGCGAGGAACCTGACCCGCGAGGAACTGCTCGCCGGTGCGAAACGGGCCGGCCCGATCCTGCGGCGAAACGCCGCGCAGGAGGAGCGGGACGGCCGCCTCTCGGACGAGACCGTCGAGGCGCTTCATGAATCTGGAGTGTTCGGCATGCTCGTGCCCCAGGCCCTGGGAGGCTCGGAGGTCGACCCGATCACCGCGATCGAAGTGCTCCAGGAGTTGAGCTACCACAACTCGTCGGCCGGGTGGGTCGCGCTCGCGGCCTCGCTCGAAGCGGGCATGTGCGGGGCCTTCCTCGGCGACGAGGCCGTGGCGACGATGTTCGGCGGTGAGCGCTTCCCCGTCGTCGCGGGCCAGGGCGGCTTCAGCCGGCCGGACACCGCGACGAAGGTCGAGGGCGGCTACCGGATCACCGGCGACTACAGTTTCGGCTCCGGCATCCAGCACGCGCAGTGGGCGTACACCCAGGGCATCGACGACCGGAGCGGCGCGATGCGCATCCACGTGATGCCGGTGAGCGAGATCGAGCTGAAGCCCACCAGCTGGGACGTGCTCGGTCTGCGCGCCACGGGATCCCTCGACTACTCGGTGCGCGACGTCTTCGTCTCCGACTCCTTCACCCACGGGCTGCTCGTCGAGGACCCCCTCCGCGGCGGCCCCCTCTACACCGTGGGCCTGACGGGCCTCGTCATGATCGTGCACGAGGGCTGGGCGCTCGGCGTCGCGCGCCGCATGCTCGACGATCTGAGGGACATCGTCCACGAGAAGATCGGCCGGGCGGGCTCGCTCGCCGAGAGTCCCCGTTTCCACGAGAAGTTCGGGTTCATGGAGGCGAAATACGCCGCCGCGCGCGCCTACGTCTATTCCTTCTGGCAGGACGTCTCGGCGACGCTCGCCGCCGGTCGGCGCATCGACATGGAGCAGAAGTCGCACATGCGCATGGCGCTCTACCAGGTCACCCGCATGGCTGCCGAGGTCGCGGAGGAGGTCTTCTTCCTGGCCGGGACGAAGCCGATCTGGACAAGCGATCTGCAGCGGTACTTCCGCGACATCCACACCGGCAACCAGCACGGCACCTCGGGCCCCGCTGTTCCCGAGGGGGTCGGCCGGGTACTCGCGGGCCTCGCGCCCGGACATGACTGGGCCTACCTGAGCGTCATCCCCGAAGAGATGATGCCGCCGGCCTGATCGGACCTGATGCAGGCGGAATGCGACAGCAGACGAAGGAGATGAGGACGAGAGATGTCTTTGGATGAGGATACGCGCAAGCTGATCGAGGCGATGAGCGCGGGCGGGGCCCCCGAGTTCCGCAACATGCAACCGGAGGAGGTGCGCGGTGCGGTCGAGACCTTCACGGGACTGCAAGCACCGCCGCGAGAGGTCGGGCGGGTGCTCGAGCGGAGCTACTCCGGCCCCGGGGGTGAGCAGCAGGTGAATGTGTACGTTCCCGAGGGCGACGGCCCTTTCCCCGTGGTGGTCTACTTCCACGGCGGCGGCTTCGTGGGCGGATCGCTGAACGTCGTCGACGAACCGGCCCGTGCGCTCGCGGTCGATGCGCGGGTCGTCGTGATGACCGCGGCCTACCGCCTTGCGCCCGAGCACAAGTTCCCGGCCGCGACCGACGACAGCGTGGCGGCGCTCGCCTGGGCCGCCGGGCACGCCGCGGAGTTCGGCGGTGATCCCGCGAGGCTCTTCGTCATGGGCGACAGCGCGGGCGGCAACCTCGCCGCCGTCGCCGCGATCCGGTGCCGTGATGAGAACGGGCCGAGACTCGCGGGGCAGATCCTCGTCTACCCCGTCATCGATTCCGTGCTCGACCTCCCCTCCCGGCGCGAGTTCTAGGAGGGGTACATCATCACCGCCCCCGACCTCGACTGGTTCTGGGCGCAGTATCTGCGCTCGCCGGAGGATGCCGAGAGCCCGCTGGCGACGCCTTTGAAGGCTGCGTCGCTCTCCGGCCTGCCGCGCGCGCTCGTGGTCTCTTTGGAGTACGAGGTGCCGCGCGACGAGGCCGAGCAGTACGCGGCCCGGCTCGCGGACGCGGGGGTCGAGGTCGTGCAGCGGCGGATCTCGGGGCTGATCCACGGCGCCTACTGGATGTCGGGCGCGGTCCCGCGCAGCCGCGAGATCCACGACGCGATCGTCGCCTTCCTCGCCGAGGGCTGAGGATCGTCGCGGGGCCGGGTGCGGCGGGAGGGTTCGAACGCTCCCGCCGCACCCGGCCCTTCGCGTGCCGCATCCGAACCGGCATGCCGCTCGGGCGCGATCCGCGCTCAAGCGTCCTCGTCGGCGGACCCGCGGGACACCGTGTTTCGCTCGGCGACCCACGCGGCGACTCGCGCCCGGGAGGAGACCCCGAGTTTGGCGAGGATCCGCTCGAGGTGCCCGTCGACGGTGCGCTTCGAGATGAAGAGCTCGGCGGCGATCTCGCGGTTGCTCCTGCCGAGCGCCACGAGGCCGGCGACCTGGAGCTCGCGCTGCGTGAGCGGGGATGAGGATCCGTCCGAGCCGCGGGTGGCCGCTCCCGCAGGGCGGGCGGCCGCGCCGTCGACGAGCGTCAGTGCGGCCTCGATGATCTCGCTCCTGCCGAGCCGCGAGTACCGTTCGCGGATTGCGGCGATCTGCGCGGTGTCGAGCACATCGGCGCGCCGTGCGGCGGAGGCGGCCGAGTCCTCGGCGAGATGGGGGCCGAAGGCCTGTGCGGTGGTTCCGAGTCGGGCCCACACCGCGTCGGCGAGCAGGGCGAGTTCGGCCGCATCGCGGAGCTCGGCGGAGGTCGAGGCGATCCACGACAGCAGCTCGATCGTGAGCGCGGCGCAGATGCGATCGAGGAACTCCCGCTGCGTCGTCAGCGCCTCGCGCGCGGCCGAGACGGCACGTTCGATATCTCCGAGATGCCAGTAGCAGATGCCGCTCACCCAGTGCGCGTAGCCGCGCGCCCATCGCTCGCCGTACCTGTCGCTCAGCGCGATGGCCGCGCGGCACTCGTCCAGCGCCTGCTGCTCTTGTCCTGCATAGCTTCGGGCGAAGGAGAGCTGGAAGCGGGTGGTGAGCTCCGACGCGGTATCGCCCGAGCGGATGTGCTGCTCGAGCGCGCTCTCCAGCAACTCGATCGCGGCCGGCACGTCTCCGGAGAAGAAGCGGTGCTCGCCCAGCCACTCGGTCATATGAGCCCGGAGCGGGCCGTCGTCGAGTTCGTGCGCCAGCGCGCTCCCCTCGGCGAGCCACTGCTCCGCGCAGGGGCGATCGCCCTGAATCAGCGCCACCCATGCCGCGACCCAGAGCACCTCGGCGCGGAGGCGCGGGTCGCCGGGGCCGAGCGCGCCCAGCACGTCCTCGAGGTAGCTGCGGCCCGCGCTCAGGAACCCGCCGGCGATCCAGTGGAAGCGCAGCAGCGAGGCGAGGGTCGCGCCCGCGGCGATCTCACCCGGTGTGCCGAGCGACCACTCGAGCGCCGAGGTCAGGTTCGAGTGGTTCTCCCGCATCTCGGCGAGGGCGGCGGCCTGGCCGGGCCCGCACCACTCCTCCACCATGCGCCTAGGTGCGCGGGTCAGAATCGGGTGGTGTGGCGCGCGGCGTTGACTCTGGCATCGCGCGCTGACGGTCGCGAACGGGAACGGGCGGGCCGTTGCGGTGTGAGAGCGTGCGGGATCGCACGGCGAGGGGCTCGTGGCGACTGTCGGTGCGTGCTGTGACGCCCAGGGACCCCTGGGGAGGCCTATGCGGGCGCCAGCCCGGCGGCTGTAGCGACGCGGAGCTTGCGGAGGTTGTGGCAGATCGTGTGGAGTAGCCATTCGCCTTGGGCGCCGGCGAGTCCGCGTAGCCGGAGCTGTCCGGCGTTTTGCCGGGTCTTCATCTGCCCGAACGCGGGTTCAACGATGGCTTTGCGGCGCGCGTAGTCGGTGCGGCCCTGCTCGGTGCGCAGCGCGTGCGCCATCCGCTCCCGCCGGCTCGCGTCCTCTGGGGCCGGGTCCGGGGCGCCGGCGGTAGGGAAGCTCTCGCCGTGACGTTGCCGTCCCGTCGCGATCAACACCTGTGCGTCCAGATCGTCGGCGGCTTCGAGGTTGGCTTCCGAGCAGTAGCCCGCGTCAGCGAGGACGACCTCTGGGGAACGCTCGATTCCTGCCGCGTCGAGGTTCCGTAGGGTCTGCTCGGCCATCGGGACGAACTGCTGGATATCGGTGGCCTGCTGGGTGACCTCGGCGCTCAACACGATCTGGTGGCCCTCATCGACAACGGCCTGCGCGTTGAACGCGTAATCGAAGCCGCGGACCGTCTTCATCATCCGCGCCTCAGGATCGGTGAAATTGCGTTGCGCTTTCGGCTTCGGCGCCGCCGTGTCCACCGCAGTCGCGACGGCCGCGTCGGCCTGCTCAGGGGGCTGACCGGCGGCGTCGGCCTTCTTCCGCGCCACGGCTGCCGCCTTCTCGGCGGCGTCGGCCTCGATCGCGTCCTTCGCGGCACGTAGTTTTGCCAGGCGCCCCTCACGGCGGGCCAGCTCCGGGGCGACCTCGTCCCCGCGCCGGTCCTGGCCGAACTGCTGATCCTCGGCCTCATCGACCGCCTCCGCCTCGGCGAGCAGCGCAGCGACCTCGGCTTGGAGCTGATCGATCTTCGGCACGATCCGGTCATAGCTCATCGCCTTATGCCGCGACGCGTTCGCAGCCAGCTTCGTGCCATCCAGCGCGACCCGCCCCAACCGCACCAGCCCCGCCTCCGCGCAGACCCGCAGCACCTGCAGGAACAACCCCGGCAGGGCATCCAGGTGCCGCCGACGAAACCGGGCCAGCGACCGGTAGTCGGGCGCCTGGTTGCCCGACAGCCACCGGAAGGCGATATCGCGCTTGCAGCGCCGCTCCAACTCACGAGACGAGGTCACGCCCGTCGCGTACGCGAACAGCAGCAGCTTCAACATCATCCGCGGGTCATACGGAGGCGCACCCGAGGCGGACGCGTACGACGCGTAGACCGGCGTCAGATCCAAGAGCTCTTCGACGACCTCGGAGATGAACCGGGCCTCATCATCCTCGTCCAGCCAGTCATCCAGACTCGGCGGGAGCAGGAAACACTGCCCCTGGTCATACCCACGGAACGTCTTGCCCGCACCCGCCGGTGCAGCCGATCCCGGCGCCCGCGCCTCACCCGGCTCGACCTCGAACAGACCCTCCAGGCTGGCAGTCACCGTCATGAATCGATTCTCCCAGCACCCCGCGCTATCCACCGGATTCACCCCGGCGCGTTAACGGAAGGATCTGACCCACGCACCTAGCGGCGCGGGTGTAGTGGTCGCGGTGACGGGAGCGGACGGTGCCCTCGTCGCCCGAGGCGGCGAGCAGCTCGAGGCCGTACTCGCGGATCGTCATGAGCTGCCGGTAGCGGATCCGCTCCCCGCCCCGCTCGGGGACGAGGAGCGACTTCGCCACCAGGCGGTCGAGCGCGTCGAACACGGCGTCGCGCTCCAGGCCGTCGAAGCCGCAGACCTCCTCGGCCGCCTCGATATCGAAGCTGCCGACGAACACCGAGAGCCTGCGCCAGAGGATCTGCTCGGGCTCGGCGCACAGCTCGTGGCTCCAGTCGATCAGGGCGCGCAGGGTCTTCTGCCGCGCGATGGCGTCCCGGTCGCCCACGGTGAGCAATTGGAAGCGGCGATCGAGCCGCTCGACCAGCTGGGCGGCCGACAGGCTGCGCAGGCGCGTCGCGGCGAGCTCGATCGCGAGAGGGATGCCGTCGAGCAGGCGGCAGAGCTGCGCGATCGCCGCCGCGTTCGCGGGGGTCGCCTCGAAGTCGGGGACGTGGCTCCGCGCGCGGTCGACGAGCAGCCGGACGGCCTCGTAGCCGGTGATCGCGGCGGGGGAGGGGTCCGAGTCCTCCGGCGGCGTCCGCAGCGGCGGCACCGCGATGATCTGCTCGCCGGCGACCATGAGCGCCTCGCGGCTGGTGGCCAGGATCCGCACCCCGGGGGCCGCCGCGAGCACCCGGGCCGTGAGCGCCGCGGCCTCCTGCAGCACGTGCTCGCAGTTGTCGAGCATCAGCAGCAGCCGCCGGTCGCGCAGCGCGTCGAGCACCTTGTCGACCGGATCCCGGTTCGACTGATCGGGGACCGCGAGGGCGATCGCGATCGCACCGGCCACGCCGGCGTCCCGGTCGAGGGTGTCGAGCTCCACGACGCACGCCCCGTCGGGGAAGGATTTCCGCATGCCCTCCACGAGCTCGTACGCGAGCCGCGTCTTGCCGACTCCCCCGATGCCGGTCAGCGTGACGAGCGACGCCCGGCCCACCGCCCGTTCGGCCTCCGCGAGGAACGCCTCCCTGCCGATGAAGCTCGTCACCGCGGCCGGGCGGGTGCGGCGCAGATGCGCGGTGCCGCCGGGGTCGGGGGGAGGGATCTCCATTGATCGGGGCTCCTAGCGAGTGGAGGTCGATGATGCGCCGAGAGGTACATTCAGCGTGGCATCCCGTGCGATGAGCGTCAACTAGGACTGAACATTTTCTCGGCGAACGGCACGGAATCGCGGGGATGCGATGGACAGAGAGTGTTCAGGTGTGCTGAACTAGAGGGTGCGGCGGAGGAGTCTCCGTCCGGTCCGATGAGGAGTTGAGAACATGGCTAACGATCGTATTCATCGCAATCCGGCCCCGGTGATTCCGGGGATCTCCGATAGTGTGCGGGTGTCTTCGGGGGATCTGCTGTTCGTGTCGGGTGCGGTCGGTTTCGAGGCGGATGGTTCGGTGCCCGAGAGTTTCGAGCGGGCGATCGAGTTGACCTATGCGGAGTTGGAGCGGGCGCTTCAGGCCGGGGGTGCGTCGTTCGAGGATCTGGTGCGGGTGAATGTGTACATCACGCATTTGGATCAGGAGAAGCTGGCGACGTGGCGGACGACGCGGGATCGGGTGGTGAGCGCTCCGGAGCCGTCGGCGTCGACGGTGATCGGGGTGTATTCGTTGTTCAACGATTCGAAGATCGAGATCGACGCGATCGCCGCCGTCTGACCCCGGCGCTTCCGAACGGAAAGGGGATCCCCGGCCTTCGGCCGGGGATCCCCTTTTGCGTCCGCTCGTTCAGCGCAGGGCGGAGTGCTCGCCGAGCGTGTGCCAGGTACGGTTGTGGTACACGAGCGGCAGGCGCTCCTCCTGCTCGACCTCGTCCCGCGGCTTCGCCTGCACCGCCTCCACGACCACGAGCGTCGATCCGTTGATGTCGAGTCGGCTGATGATCCGACCGCGGAGCCACTCCGTCGCCCCGGGGTAGTAGGGCTCCCCGGTGGGCAGGCGCCCCCAGTCGACGTCGTCGCCGAATCGATCCGCTCCGCTCGTGGAGGCGAGCTTCGCCAGCTCGAGCTGGTCGGAGGCGAGCAGGTGCACGACGACCGTCTCGGCCTTCCGGATGGTCGGCGTCGCCGAGGACAGCGGGGATGCGGAGAACACCAGCGTCGGCGGGGCGATGGCGACCGAGGAGAGCGAGCTCACCGTCATCGCCACCGGGCCGTCGCCCGCGTCGGCGGTCACGACCGCGACGCCCGCGGGGTGATGCCGGAATGCGAACTTGAAGTCGTCCGCCGAGACGGCGCTCCGCTGATCGAGATCCACTGTATTCATGCTCATCGTCTTCTTCTTCCGATAGGGGAACGCGGTTCGGACTCTCTCAGACCACCGGCAGCACGCCGCGGGCCTCGTCCTCGCGGCCGAAGATGATCTTGCCGTAGGACTCGAAGCCGCTCGCGCCGAGGGTGTGGCCGTGGCGGCTCGCGGTGGCCTGGTCGCGCCAGATGCGCTGCAGCGGGCAGATGTCGGCGAACCCGGCGGAGCCGTGCGCGGTGACGAGCGCATCGATCGTGTCGGTGATGGTCTCGACGATCCAGCCGGCCTTCGCCCGCATCTCGATCCGCTCCCCGTAGGGCGCGTAGTAGCCGCGGCCCGCGCCGTCGTAGATCTCGTCCGCGACCTCCGCGGCCATCGCCTCGGCCGCCTGCAGGTTCACGCTCGCCCGCGCGACGGCGGTCTGGAAGATCGCCGAGTCGGACTGCTTCTCGTAGCCGGTGTAGGCGATCGCCTTCGAGTCGGCCTTCTCGATGACGTAGTCGAGCGCGGCGCGCCCCATGCCGAGGTGCGGTCCGATCAGCTTCATGAAGAGCGAGGGCACGAAGACGGTGGAGTAGCTCTGCTCGGGGTTCTCGCCGAGGTAGCCGCCCTCGACCGCCGCGGTGAGCGGGAAGACGCGGTGCTCGGGCACGAAGACGTTCTCGGCGATCTGCGTCACGCTGCCGCTCGACTTCATGCCCGCGACGTACCAGTTGTCCTCGACCGAGAGCTCGGCGGTGGGGATCAGGGCGAGGCCCGCGTCGACGAGGTTGCCGTCCTCGTCGGTGATCGGGATGCCGAGCAGCGACCACTTGGCGTGCAGGCTGCCCGTGCCGTAGCCCCAGCGCCCGGTGACCCGGTAGCCGCCCTCGACCCGCTCGGCCGTCGACGAGGTCGCGAGCACGATCGAGATGAAGTCGTCGATGCCGCCGCCCTCGCCCCAGACGTCCTCCTGCGCGCGCTCGTCCATGAGGCTCACGACCCAGGCGCCCGAGTCGAGGATGCCGGTGACCCAGGCGAGGCCTCCGTCGCCGCGGCCGATCGCGCGGGCGACCGCGTGGCACTCGCGGGTGTTCGCCGCGAGGCCGCCGAACTTGGTCGGCGCGGAGATGCTGAACGCGCCGGTCGCGGCGACCGCGTCGAACGACTCCTGCGGCACGCGGCGCAGGGCGTCGCCCTCCTGCCCGCGTTCGATCAGCTGGGGACGGATCTCGTCGATCTTGCGCACGATCTCCGCGATTTCGGGGCGGATCGCATCTTGTGTCATCTTCGGCACTCCTTGGGGAATTCTGGTGGGCTGAACGGGGACACCAGCACTGGTGTTCAGTAAAGGCTGACAGAAACGATCGAAAGTGTCAATATAGACTGAACACTTTCGGGCCACTACGCTGGAGACCATCGACGACCAGGCGGGTGGGGCGGCAATGAGAGAAGACTTCGGGGGCGAGCTGCGGGCTCGACGCGAGCGGCTCGGGCTGAGCCTGCGCTCCGTCGCCTCGGCCGTCGGCATCTCGCCCAGCATGCTCTCTCAGGTCGAGACGGGCAAGCTCTACCCCTCGGTGTCGACCCTCTACCACCTCGCGGCCTTCCTCGACGTCTCGCTCGACGGGCTGCTCGGCCTGAGCCCGGAGGACGGCGAGGCCGTCGGTCCGGGTGCGCCCCGGCGCGGCCCCGTGCAGCGCGCGGACGACAACCCGCGCATCGAGATCGAGCACGGCGTGACCTGGGAGCGGCTCGCCGCGAAGCCCGGAAGCGGCTTCGAGCCGCTGCTCGTGACCTACGCGCCCGGCGCGATGAGCGCCGCCGACGATCGGCTGCTGCGTCACCCCGGCCTCGAGCACGGCTACCTGCTCGAGGGCGCGCTGATCCTCCGCCTCGAGTTCGACCGCCGCATCGTGCGCGCGGGCGACTCGTTCTGCTTCCCGGGCTCCCTGCCCCACCTCTTCGCCAACGAGACCGAGAAGCCGGCGAAGGGCATCTGGTTCGTCGCCCCCGAGAGCGACACGGGCTCGGAACCGGCGAAGGGCGGATCGCGCTCGGCCGCCGAGGCGCTGCGCGCCCTGCGCGACAGCATCTGAGGCACCGCGCGACCGCCCGGCGGGGCCGGGGCGCGTCCTGGACTTCCCATCGAGCCGCATGGGCGGGAAGAATGGGCGCAGAAGAGTGGGCGCAGACAAGGAAGAACGCGCGCAGAGAAGCAGAGAAACGGAGCGTGCTGCAGCGATGTCACCCGATTCGAACGGTCCCGACTGGCATCCGCCCCTCGGGCAGACCCAGCCGACGGTCCCGCTGCCCGCCGAACCGGGTCCGCCGCCGCCGCTGCCCGCGGCGCCCCCGCCCGCGATGCCGCCCGCGGCACCCGCGCCGTACGGATACGGCCCCGGGCAGACCCAGGTCCCGGGCGGACCGCCGATGCCGCCGCAGCCCCCGGCACCCCCGATCCCGCCGTACGCCCAGGTCCCCTTCCCGGGCCCGCCGCCCCGGAAGCCCATGAGCCGGGGCGCGAAGCGCGGCCTCATCGGCGGCCTCGTCGGCGCGGGCGTGCTCGTGCTGCTGATCGTCGGCGGCGCGATCGCGCTGTCGCTCATGAACCAGGCCCGGGATCCCGCGCGGCTCGTCGAGCAGTACCTCGCGCTGATCGCCGACGGCAGGGCCGAGGCCGCGAACGAGATGGTGGACCCGGGACTCTCGAGGCAGGAGTCGGCGCTGCTGACCGACGAGGTGCTGGCCGCCGCCGAGGAGCGCATCGAGGTGATCGCGGTCGAGACCGTCGGCCGAAGCGGCCGCGGCGCCGAGGTGAGCGCGGTGCTGCGGCTCGACGGGGTGCGGTTCGAGCAGACCTTCTCGGTCGAGCCCGGTCCGAAGGAGTGGCTGCTCCTCGACACCTGGGTGCTGGAGGACTCGCTGGCCGCTCCGGTGACGATCGAGAGCTACGACTCGCAGCTCCGCTCCGCGTTCGTGGGCGAGCAGGAGGTGGAGCTCGAGGGCGTCGACGGCTTCGCCGAGCGCACCGTCTACCTCTACCCCGGGGTCTATCGGATCTCCGCCCCGGAGAGCCGCTACCTCGACGCCTCGACCGAGGCCGTCACGGTGCCCGTCCCGGGCGGCAGGGACGACCCGATCGAGATCTGGGCCGAGCCGAACCGGGCCTTCGAGGACGAGATCATGCGCCAGGCCGAGGAGGCCGCGCAGCACTGCATCACGGTGCCGAACAACATGGCCCCCGAGTGCCCGTTCTGGCTGCGCCGCACCGATCTCACCCAGATGACCGTGGCGGAGAAGCCGATGAGCTTCGACTCGCTCTCGCTCGACTACTTCGACACCGCCAGGTGGTACTTCGGACGCACCATCGACGGGGACTCGCTGCTCGCGGAGGACTGGTACTGGCTCCAGGGCTCCATCGAGTGGGACGAGCAGGGCGAGCCGCACATCGCCGACTGGGACTTCTACGACGGCTACAACGACTGAAGCGAAGGAGTCGAAAGATGCGCGAGCAGGTTGAGAAGGTCGTGATCGTCGCCGGGGCGCGCACGCCCGTGGGCGGTTTCGGCAAGGCCTTCGTCGAGACGCCCGCCCATGTGCTGGGCGCGCAGGCGGTCAACGCGGCGCTCGCGCGGGCCGGGGTGACGGGCGATGAGATCGGCGAGGTCGTGATGGGCAACATCGGCCAGATCGGGGCCGACGCCTACAACGCGCGCCGCGTCGCGATCGAGGCGGGGCTGCCCCCCGGATCCCGGCGTTCACGGTCAACCGCCTGTGCGGATCGGGGTTGCAGGCGATCTGGTCGGGCGCGCAGGAGCTCCTGTGGGGCGGCGTCGACGCCGTGGTCGCGGGCGGCGACGAGAACATGAGCCGGCTGCCGTTCTACGACTACAACGCCCGCTGGAACGACCGGCTGGGCGACCGCACCCTCGTCGACGGCACCGTGCAGCTGCTGAGCGACCCCTTCACCGGCAAGCACATGGGCACCACGGCCGAGACCGTGGCCGAGCGCTACGGGGTGAGCCGTGAGGAGCAGGACGCCTTCGCGGCCGAGAGCCAGCGGCGGGCGGCGACCCCCGAGGCGCGGGCGGTGTTCGCGGAGGAGATCGTGCCGGTGACGACGGCGGGCCGGAAGCCCGTGACGGTCGACGCCGACGAGCACCCGAAGCCGGGCACGACCGCCGAGGTGCTCGCGGGGCTGCGCCCCGCGTTCCAACAGGGCGGATCGGTCACCGCGGGCAACTCCTCCGGGATCAACGACGGCGCGGCCGCCGTGGTGCTGCTGCGCGAGCGCGATGCGAGGGAGCGGGGCTTGCCGGCCCTCGCGACGATCGAGGCGGTCCAGACGGCGGCGCTCGAGCCCGAGATCATGGGGTACGCGCCGGTGCTCGCGCTCGAGAAGCTGTTCGCGCGCACGGGCCTGACGCCTGCCGACATCGGCATCACCGAGCTGAACGAGGCGTTCGCGTCGCAGGCGGTCGCGGTGATCCGCGATGCGGGTCTCGATCCCGCGCGCACGAACCCGTACGGCGGGGCGATCGCGCTGGGGCATCCGGTCGGGGCGACGGGCGCGATCCTCACGCTGCGCGCGGCGATGGACCTGCAGCGCAGCGGGCACGAGTACGGCATCGTCACGATGTGCATCGGCGGCGGGCAGGCGCTCGCGGCGCTGCTGCGCCGCTGGGACGGCTGATCCGGCGTCGGGCGACCGAAGGAGAGGGAGACGGCATGGAGATTCGGGGAGCGGGAGCCCTGGTGACGGGCGGTGCGAGCGGGCTCGGACTGGCCACGGCACGGCGGCTGGCGCGGACCGGTGCGCGCGTCACGATCGTGGATCTACCGGGATCGTCGGGCGTCGAGGCCGCGGCCGGCATCGGCGGCGCGTTCGCCCCCGCCGATGTCACCGATACGGAGCAGGTGCGAGCCGCCGTCGCGCAGGCGGCCGAGGGCGGACCGCTTCGGATCGTGGTGAACTGCGCGGGGATCGCGCATCCCGCCAAGGTGCTCGACCGCGAGGGGGATCCGAACCCGCTCGCGGATTTCGAGCAGATCATCCGCGTCAACCTGATCGGCACCTACAGCGTGATCTCCCAGGCGGCGGCGCGGATCGCGCGCACCGAGCCGACGGAGAGCGGCGACCGCGGCGTCATCGTGAACACCGCGAGTGTCGCGGCCTTCGACGGGCAGATCGGCCAACCCGCCTACTCCGCCTCGAAGGGCGGGGTGCATGCGATGACCCTGCCCATCGCCCGGGAGCTGGGGCGGCACGCGATCCGCGTCTGCACGATCGCCCCCGGCGTGTTCGAGACGCCCATGATGCAGACGCTGCCGCAGGCCGCGCAGGACTCGCTGGGTCAGCAGGTGCCCTACCCGCCGCGGTTGGGGCGTCCCGAGGAATACGCCGCGCTCGTCGTGAGCATCGTCGAGAACGGCTACCTGAACGGCGAGACGATCCGGCTCGACGGGGCGATCCGCATGGGGCCGCGGTAGGCGGATCCCTCCTGCTTCAGCGCTCCGACGGCTCCGGGGCGCCGTTTCGGGAGTCCCCATGGCCGGGCCTCGGGCCCGTGCGCTGATCGAGCAGATGCTCGAGCACATCCTCCAGCACGGCGAGCCCGTCGCGCACGCCGCCCGGCGACCCCGGCAGGGTGACGACGAACGCGTCGCCCGCGAAGCCGGCCACGCCGCGGGTGATCACGGACATCGGAGTGGAGGCGAGCCCGCGGCGGCGGATCTCCTCGACGATGCCCGGCAGCTGCTGATCGAGCAGGGACGCGACCTCTTCGGGGGTGCGGTCGCTCGGCGAGACCCCGGTGCCGCCGGTCGTGACGACCACCGCCGCGCCCGCGACGAGGGCCGTGCGCACCGCGGCCCCGACGGCCTCGCCGTCCGCGACGATCGCCGGTTCGGCCGTGTCGAAGCCGTGATCCCGCAGCCAATCGCGGATCGCGGGGCCGGTGAGATCCTCGGCGAGCCCCGCGGCTGCGCTCGTGGAGGCGACCACGACGGCCGCGCGGCGGGGGCGGCCGTCCGGAGCCGCGGCGTTCGCGGATCCGCCGCTCACGGTATCTGCCGGCCCGGCGCTCACGGCGCCTCCCAGTCGCCGCTCTTGCCGCCGGACTTCGCGAGCACGCGGATGCTGGTGATCTCGGCGTGCTTGTCCACCGCCTTGATCATGTCGTAGAGGGTCAGCGCGGCCACGCTCGCCGCCGTGAGCGCCTCCATCTCCACACCGGTGACGCCCTTCGTGCCCACCTCCGCGACGACGCGCACGCGGTCCTCGCCCGCCTCGAAGTCGACGGACACGCGGCCGATGGGCAGCGGGTGGCACAGCGGGATCAGCTCCCAGGTGCGCTTCGCGGCCATGATGCCGGCGACCCGGGCCGTGCCGAGGGCCTCGCCCTTCGGCAGCTCGCCGTCCACGATCTGCCGCACGACCCCGGGTCGGGTGACGAGCACGGCCTCGGCCCGGGCGACCCGCTTCGTCACGTCCTTCGCGGTCACGTCGACCATGTGCGCGCTGCCGTCCTCGCGGAGATGGGTCAGCTTCTCACTCATGCGCTCCTCCCGGGCGGTGCGGTCTTCCAGGTCTGCAGGATCATGCCGGCGGGAGCCTCTGCGACGCCGATGGGGATCTCGGCGATCACCTCGGCGTCGGCGAGCTCGCCGAGCAGATGGGATCCGGGTGCGCCGAGCGTCACGCTGCCGTCCGCCTCGACGCGGCCCCGGCGCAGCTGCAGCTTGCCCGGCGGCGAGGTCGTGTCGTGCGCGAGCGGGCGGGGTTCGCGCGGGGCGCGGGCGGCCTCGCCGGCGTACTCCCGCAGCAGCGGCAGCAGGAAGAGCTCCGCCGAGAGCCACGAGCTCACTGGATTGCCGGGGAAGCAGACCACCGGCAGCGGGGCCTCGGCGAGTCCCTGCGGGCCGCCCGGCTGCATCGCGACGCCGACGAACCGCCCGCCGAGGGGCGCGAGCGCCTCGCGCACGACCTCGAAGGCGCCGGCGCTGATGCCGCCCGAGGTCACGGCGAGGTCGACGACCTCCGCGGCCTCGGCGAGCAGGCGCAGCATCGCGGCGGGGTCGTCGGGGCAGCGCGCGACGCGCACCTCGGCGCCGGCGTCCCGCAGCATCGCCGCGAGCATGGGAGTGTTCGCGTCGTGGATCCGTCCGGGCGGCAACGCCTCGCCTCGCGCCACGAGCTCGTCGCCGGTCGCGCAGATCAGCACCCGCGGCCTCCGCAGCACGGGCACCTCGGTGACCCCGGCCGCCGCGAGCGTGCCGATGCGCGCGGGGGTTAGCGGGTTGCCCGTCCGCCCGACGAGCGCTCCCACGGCCACGTCCTCGCCCCGGGGGCGCACGAAGGTGCCGGGTGCCACGGGGCTGCCGAAGGAGACGGCGCCCTCGGGCCGCACCGCCTTGTGCGCGCGCACGAGGCGCGGGAAGCGCGGCGGCAGCGCGGCCTCGATGGGGACGATCGCGTCGGCTCCCGTCGGCACGGCGGCCCCGGTCATGACGGGGGAGGCGGTGCCGGGCGCGTGGATCGCGGGCGGATCTCCCGCCGCGGTCGCGATGCCGAGCGTCAGCGTCACCGGCCTCGCCTCGCTCGCGTCGGCCAGGTCGCTCGCGAGCACGGCGTAGCCGTCCATCTGCGAGTTGTCGAAGGGCGGCAGCGGGATCGCGGCGGTCACGTCATCGGCGAGCACGCGCCCCGCCACCTCGGCCGCGTCGATGGCCAGGCGATCCGGAGCCGCGTCGCGGAGCCTCGCGAGCACCGGCCCGATCAGCGCGCGAACGGCGTCGGCGTGGGCCTCGGGCGTGTGCGGCCCGGCGGCGTAGGTGCCGGCGTCGGTTGCGGCGTTCACGGCGGCGACCACCTCAGCCCCCCGCGAACGGGGGCAGCACGTCGACCGTCGCCCCGTCGATGGCGCCGTCGCTGCGCGTCACGCCGTCCACGAGGAAGGACCCGCGGCGCAGCACCCGGGCCATCTGCTCGCCGTAGCGCTCCGCGAGCACCCGGCCGAGCGCCTCGAGCGTGGGCGCCGACGCGGTGTCGAAGGTCTCCTCCTCGACGCCCGCGGCCTCGGTCGCCGCGGCGAAGTAGCGGACCACGAACTGGGACATGCGACCATCGTAGCCAGGCATCGGCGGCGTCATCCGGTCGGCAGCGCGTCCCATCGGCACCGTGCCCTGTTCAGCACCGTGCCGCGACCGCGGAGACGAAGCGGGTCGCGGGGGACGCGAGCACCTCGGCGACGGGGCCCTGCTGCGAGATGCCCCCGTTTTCGATGACGAGCAGGCGATCGGCCAGTTCGACGGCGTCGAAGCCGTCGTGCGAGACCACGACCGCCGCGGTGCCGCTGGCGGCGAGCTGCTGCCGCAGCAGTTCGCGGGTGTCGGCGGCCGCCTCGACGTCGAGCGCGACGAGGGGCTCGTCGAGCAGCAGCAGGCTGGGGCGCGCCGCGAGCGCCCGCGCCAGGGCGACGCGCTGGCGCTGTCCGCCGGAGAGCTCGGCAGGCATGCGCTTCGCGAGATCGCCGAGGCCGACGCGTGCGAGCCAGTCGTGAGCCTCCGCGCGGGCGTCCGCCGCCGTCTCGCCCGCCGCCCGTGCGGCGAAGGCGATGTTCCGCTCCGCGCTCAGGTGGGGGAAGAGCAGCGCCTCCTGCCCGAGCACCCCCACCGAGCGCCGGTTCGGCGCGACATGGGTGCGCGACGCGGCGTCGGCGACCACGGCGCCGGCGAGCGCGATCCTCCCCGCGTCCAGGCGGACCACGCCGGAGATCGCGTCGAGCACCGTGGTCTTCCCCGCCCCGCTCGGCCCCATGATCGCGAGCGTCTCGCCGGGGGCGAGTTCCATGCGCACGTCGACGGTGAAGCCGCCGCGGTGCACGACGACGTGGGCGTCGAGCAGCGAGCGAGTTTCGAGCAGCGGGACGCTCATCGCAGCGCCCCCGGACGCCAGGCGCGCACGAGCAGCAGGACGACGACCGCCGTCGCGAGCAGCAGCAGCGACAGCGCGACGGCCGCGTCGCGGTCGACGCCGACGCCGTTGAACGCGGTGTAGATGGCGAGCGGCATCGTCTGCGTCACCCCGGGCGAGTTGCCGGCGAAGAGCGCCGTCGCGCCGAACTCGCCGACGGCCCGGGCGAAGCAGAGGATGACGCCCGCGACGAGGCCGGGTCGCGCGAGCGGCAGGGTGATCCGCCACAGCACCTGCCAGCGACCCGCGCCGAGGGTCGCGGCCGCGCGCTCGTAGCGCAGGCCGGTCGTCCGCAGGGAGCCCTCCACCGCGAGTACCAGGAAGGGCAGCGCGACGAAGGCCTGTGCCAGCACCACCGCAACGGGGGTGAAGGGGAGCGTGACGCCCCACCAGGAGTCGATGAGGCGCCCTACCGGGCTCGAGCGCCCGAAGAGGAAGAGCAGGGCGACGCCGCCCACCATCGGCGGCAGCACGAGCGGCACCGCGACGAGCGCGCGCAGAGCCGCGGAGAGCCGGGGACCCGAGCGGGCGATGAGGATCGCGAGCGGTACCCCGAGCAGCAGGCAGAGCGCGGTCGCCGCGAGCCCGGTCGCGAGTGAGAGCCCGAGTGCGTTCCGCGCCGTCTCGGAGGTGATGTCCGCCCACAGCGTGCCCCAGGAGGCGCGGCCGATGAGCGCGACGAGCGGCAGGATCAGCAGGGCGAGCCCGAGGAGGGCCGGGAGCAGCATCGGCCACGGCGCCGATCCTCCCGTGTCGCCCTGCCGCGCCATGATGCCGGTCCGCGCCTGTTCGAGCTACGCCTCGCCGAAGCCGTACTTCGCGAGGATCGCCTGACCCTGCTCGCCGAGCACGAAGGCGACGAAGGCCTTCGCGCCCGCGGGCGATGGGGCATCACCGAGCGCGACCACCGGGTAGCGATTGACCACCTGGTCGGCGCCCTCCGGCACGAAGCTCTCGACCGTGTCGTCGCCCTTCACGTCGGTCGCGTAGACGAGGCCCGCGTCGGCCTCGTTCGCCGACACCTTCGCGAGCACCGCGGTGACGTTCTGCTCCAGGCTCGCCGGTGCCACCACGACCCCGGCGTTCGCGAGCAGCCGCTCCGAGGCGCTGCCGCAGGGCACCTCGGGGGCGCAGAGCACGGTCGTCACGTTCGCGAGGTCGGCGAGCGTCTCCACCTGCCCGGGGTTGCCGGCCGGCACCGCGACCACGAGGGTGTTCGTGGCGAAGAGCGCGGGGCTCTCCGCGAGCCCCTCGTCGACGACCTTCTGCATGTTGCGCTCGTCGGCCGACGCGAAGACGTCGACCGGCGCCCCTTCGATGATCTGGGTGGCGAGCGTCGACGAGCCGTCGTAGGTGATGGGCGCGATGTCGATGTTCTCGTTCTCGGCTTCGAAGGCCTCGGCGATCTCGTCGAAGGCGGCCTTCAGCGAGGCCGCGGCGAACACGGTCACGGTCTCGCTCGTCTCGGCCGGCGCGTCCGTGTCATTCGAGTCCGTGCTCGGCGCGGTGCCGGCCGAACCGCTCCCGGCGCAGCCGACGAGGGAGACGGTGAGGGCCGCGGCGAGTCCCCCCGCGAGCAGCAGAGCCCTCATACGGGTACGGGTGTTGAACGATGCCATGGCGTTACTCCTTGCGTGCGGTCTCGACGATGACCTGGGTGGCCTTGACGACCGCGGTGGCCTGCGAGCCGATCTCGAGGCCGAGCTCCTCGCAGGCCTCGGCGGTCATGAGTGAGACGACGCGGTTCGGCCCGCACTGCAGCTCGACGACGGCGACGAGCCCGGAGACCTCGACGTTCGTGACGATGCCGGTGAAGCGGTTGCGGGCGCTTCGCAGCACCGGCGCCTCGTCGTCCGCGTCGTCGCGGGCGAGCTCCTTGGCGCGCTCGGCGAGCGAGCGGCCGGTGATCACCCGCACCCCGGCGTCGTCGAGGGCGGCCTCGAGCAGGCCCTGGTTCGCCCAGCGGCGCACGGTGTCGTCGCTGACCCCGATGAGCCGAGCCGCCTCTCGAATGCGGAAATGCGTCATGAACTCGATCGTAGTACGGTATCGGCGGATCGAATCATTCGAAATCGCCGCTGATGCGGTTATGTCATCGACCCCCGCTCTGCAAAACAGTTGTCAATTCGATGCACTGTTCCGTGATCTGGAGCACCAGACTGACAACTGTTCATGGGGGAAACGGAGTGCCCGCCCCCGCCCCCTCATAGCGCCGAAGGCGCCGAAGAACGCCGGGATAGGATCGCCCCATGGGCATCACGGCCGAGGAATGGCGGGAGTGGATCCTGTCGGGCATCGGCCTGCTCGGCGGCGAGACGCTGCCGATCGCGGACGCCCACGGACGCACGCTCGCCGAAGAGGTGCGCGCCCGCCACGACCTCCCGCTGTGGAACAGCTCGGCCATGGACGGCTACGCGCTGCGCTCCGCGGATGTCGCGCAGGCCTCGTCCGACGCGCCGGTCTCCCTCGCGGTGATCGGCGAGGTGCTCGCCGGGAGCGAGGAGAATCCCCCGATCCCGCCGTGCGCCGCCGTGCGCATCATGACGGGGGCGCCCGTCCCGGACGAGGCCGACGCCGTCGTGCCCGTCGAGCGCACGCGGGGCGACCGGCCGGATTCGCCCTGGGCGCGCAGCGCGGTGCGGCTGCCGGAGCCGGTCGCGGCGGGTGCGAACATCCGCCTGCGCGGCGAGGACACGCCCGCCGGCGCAGTGATCGCCGAGCGGGGCGACGCGCTCACGGCGGCGCGGCAGTCGGCCCTCGCTGCGGCCGGGGTCGCCGACGTCCGGGTGAGCGCGTCGCCCAGGGTCGCGGTCGTCGTGACCGGCGCCGAGCTGGGGGATCCCGGCACCGGGCTCGCGCGCGGCCGCATCTCGGAGTCGAACTCGGTGCTCATCGCCGGCATGCTGCGCGAGTGCGGTCTCGAACCCGTCGCGGTGCGTCGCTGCGGCGACGACGCTGCGGCGGTCTCCGCCCTGCTCGGCGAGCTCTCGGCCGACTGCGATGCGATCGTCTCGACCGGCGGCATCGGGCCCGGCAGCCACGACGCGATGCGCATCGCCCTCGAGACCGAGCCCGGGGTGCGTCAGGCCCGCGTGGCCGTGCGACCCGGACAGCCCCAGTGCTCGGGCCGTCTCGCGTCCGGCCCCTGGATGTTCGCGCTGCCCGGCAATCCCGTCGCGGCGGCCGTCAGCTTCGAGCTCTTCGTGCGTCCGGCGCTGCTCGCGATGCAGGGGCGTCGCGAGATCCTCCGGCGACGGATCGCCGCGGTGGCCGGCGTCGCCTGGCGCGGGGCTCCGGATCGCCTGCAGGTGCTTCCCGTCACGGTCTCGAGGCGCGGATCGGCGGAATCGGACGGGCGGCCCGCCTGCCGGCCCGCGGTCGACCCGCGCGGGGTCGCCCATTCGGTCGGCGGGCACGGCGCGACGCAGGGCTACGCGATCGTCGGACCCGAGCGGGGCGACGTCGCCGAGGGCGAGCCGGTGGATGTGATGCTGGTGGAGCCGTGAGCGGGACCGAGAGGATCGGGCGGGGCGACGCAGCCGGCGGCACCCGCGGAGCGGGCGGCACCGGTGCGGCTGCGCCCCCGCTCGGCGCGATCGTGCTCGCCGGCGGCAGGGGCACGCGGCTCGGGGGGATCGACAAGGCCGCCGTGGAGCTCGCGGGCGAGCGCCTGGTCGATCGGGTCGTCGCCGCGGCCCGAGCGTACGGGGCCGCTCCCGTCGTCGTCGTGGGGCCGGATCGCCCGGCACCGCCCGGGGTCGTCGTCGTGCGCGAGGATCCGCCGTTCGCGGGTCCCCTCGCGGCGCTCGCCGCCGGGCTCGATGCGCTGTCCTCCGCGGCGCACTCGGAGACGGCCACCCCTCCTTGGACGCTGCTGCTCTCCTGCGATCTGGTCGACCCCGACGGGGTGTGCCGGGCGCTGACCGCGGCGCTCCGCGCAGACCCGGATCCGGAACTCGACGGCGTGCTGCTCCGCGACCCGGAAGGGCGCGGGCAGTGGCTCGCCGGCGCCTATCGCGTGGCGGCGCTCGCCGCCGGGATCCGCGCGGCGGCGCCGCTCGCCGACCGCCCGCTGAGACTGGCCTTCGCGGACGCGAGGCTGCGGCATCTCGCGGCCCCCGCGGAGCTCACCGCCGACATCGACACCCCCGCAGACCTCGAGCGCGCCCGCTCGAACACCCGAGCACGAGGAGTCCCCATGGCATCGTCATCCCAGCACCTGCCGCCCGAAGCTCTGGATCGATGGCTCGAGGCCGCCTCCGCCGAACTGGGGCTCGACGCCGCGACCGTCGACATCGGAACCGTGCTCGACGTGGCGCGCGATGTCGCCCACGGAGTGGCGCGCCCCGCCGCGCCGCTCAGCACCTTCCTGCTCGGACTCGCGGTCGGCCGCGCGGAGAATCGGTCGGGGGACCCGGCGACCGAGCTCGCGAGCCGCGCCCGGGCGCTCACGGAGCTCGCCGAACGATGGGAGTGACCGGGCGGGCGATCCGCCTCCCCGCGATCGGAGCCCGCGACGCGCTGCGGCGCCCGCTCGCGGACCTGCGCATCTCGGTGACCGATCGCTGCAACTTCCGCTGCGTGTACTGCATGCCGCGGGAGGTCTTCGGCGCCGACTACCGCTTCCTCGAGCGCGAGGAGCTGCTCTCCTTCGACGAGATCGAGCGCGTCGCGCGCGCGTCCGTCGCGCTCGGCGTGCGGAAGCTGCGCCTGACGGGGGGCGAGCCGCTGCTGCGTCGCGGGCTCGAGGAGCTGATCGCGCGGCTGGCCGCGATCCGCACCCCTCGGGGCGAGCCCCTCGACCTGGCGCTCACGACCAACGGCGTCGCGCTCGCCGCCAGGGCCGCGGCGCTGAGAGAGGCGGGCCTCACGCGCGTCACGGTCTCGCTCGACTCGCTCGACGACGAGCGGTTCCGGCGGATCGCCGATGTGCGCTTCCCGGTCTCGCGCGTGCTCGAGGGCATCGAGGCGGCGCACGAGGCCGGGCTCGGCCCGATCAAGATCAACACGGTGGTGAAGCGCTCCGCGAACGACGACGAGCTGCTCGCGCTCGCCGAGCGCTTCCGCGGCACGGGCCACGTGCTGCGCTTCATCGAGTTCATGGACGTCGGCACGTCGAACGGCTGGAGGCTCGACGAGGTCGTCCCCTCTCGGGAGATCATCGAGCGGATCGGGGCCGTGCACCCGCTCGACCCGCTGCCGCCGCGGGCCCCCGGCGAGACCGCGAGCCGGTGGCGCTACCGGGACGGCGCCGGCGAGATCGGGGCGATCTCGAGCGTGACCGCCCCGTTCTGCGGCTCGTGCTCGCGCGCCAGGCTCTCGGCCGACGGCAAGGTCTTCACCTGCCTGTTCGCGAGCGAGGGCTTCGATCTGCGCGCGCTGCTGCGCGGTGGCGCAGGGGCCGCTCCCGTCGACGACGCGGGCCTCACCCGGGCGCTCGGCGGCCTCTGGTCGCGGCGGAGCGACCGCTACTCCGAGCTGCGCACGGCGGTCACCGGGGCGCCGCGGTCCCGCATCGAGATGTCGTACATCGGCGGGTAGCGGCGGGCGCCTACAGCCCCACCCACTCCGATACGCCGTTCGCGAAGTGCTGGCGCTTCCAGATCGGCACCTCGGCCTTGATGCGCTCGACCAGGCGCTCGAGCGCGGCGAAGGCTTCGGCGCGATGCGCGGCGGAGGTGGCCGCGACGAGCGCGGCGTCCCCGATGGCGAGCGATCCCACCCGATGCGCCGCGGCGAGCCGCAGCCCGGTGCGCGCCCGCTCCTCCGCCACGATGCGGGCGAGGAAGGCCTCCGCATCCGGGTGCGCGCTGTAGTCGAGGGCGCGCACGGACTCCCCGCCGTCGTGGTCGCGGACGACTCCGTGGAACACCAGGACCGCCCCGCATTCCGGCGCCTCGACCGCTGCGCGCACGGCGGCCTCGTCGAGCGGGCGTTCGGTCACTCGGGCGTACTGGCCGGTCACGGCGCTCCCTCTTCCTCGACGAGTTCGGGCGCGACCTCGGCGAGCGCCCGGATGCCGCCTCGGAGGTAGCGAACCCCGGGGGCGCCCTCCGCCTCCGACGCGAACCCGGCCTCCGCGATGAGCATCGCGGCGCGGATGGATCGCGGATCGCGCTCGCAGTGCAGGATGGGTGGCCCCGAGAGCAGCTCCTCGGCCGCGCCTGCGCCACCGCCTGTGCCGACGCCCGCGGCGAGCAACTCCTCCAGCTCGGCGAGCGGCAGCGACTCGGCGCCGGCGATGCGCCGGCGCCGGTGCTCCTCGGCGGTGCGCACGTCGATCAGCCGCACCGCCCGGCCCGAGCGCAGCTCGGCCGCGAGCCCGGCCGCGTCGACCGCGACCGGCCGCGCCGCAGCGGATGCGTCCCCATCGCCCGCCTCGCGGCCGGCCGTGCCGCCGCCCGCGCAGAACAGCTCGTAGTCGACGAGCCCGGTCACAGGCACGGCCTGCGGGTCGCGCCGGATCTCGAGCTCCCGAGTGCGCGCCGCGAGCGCGTCGTAGAGCAGCACCCTGCCGATGAGCGGCTCGCCCAGGCCCGCGATGAGCTTCATCGCCTCGGTCGCGAGCAGCGAGCCGACGGTGCCGCAGAGGCCGGGCAGCACGCCGCCGGCTCCGCAGTCGAGCACGTCCTCCGGCGCGGGCGGCCGAGGGAAGAGGTCGCGGTACCCCGGTCCGTGCGCATGCCACGCGACGCCGAGCTGCCCGTGGTACTGGAGGATCGCCCCCCACACGAGCGGGATGCCCGTCAGCTCCGCGGCGTCGTTCGCGAGATAGCGGGTCGGGAAGTTGTCGCTGCCGTCGATCACGAGGTCGTAGCCGGCGAAGAGCTCGAGCGCGTTCCCTGCGGTGAGGCGGCGGGCGTGCGGCTCGATCCTCGCCCCCGGATCGATCGCCAGCGCGGTCTCGACGATGGAGTCGACCTTGGACCGCCCCACGTCGGCGGTGCCGTGCGCGATCTGGCGGTGCAGGTTCGAGAGCTCGACCACGTCGTCGTCGACGACCCCGATGGCGCCGTGCCGTCCGTCCGCCCGCTCCCCGGAGCCGACGCCGGCTCCGACGAGATAGGGGACGCACGCGCTGCCGAGCCCGCCCGCCCCGATGACGAGCACCCGTGCGGCGGCGAGGCGGCGCTGCGCCTCGGCCCCGAATCCCGGCAGCAGCATCTGCCGCTCGGCGCGAGCCGACTGCCGGCGCGTCAGCTCGGGAGCGGGCTCGACCAGCGGCCCGGGGCGTGGGGGTGCCATACGGCAACTCTAGATGAGCGGTTCCGACCGACTCCCGGGGCCTTGGCCCGCTCCGCTCGCGCCGCCCGCGGGAATATCCGCCCGTCGACACGCGTCCTCATTACACTGGATCGGGATGAGCCAGACACCGACACTCGGGTACGACACGGTCGATCCCGAGCCGATCCGATTCCTCGACGACGACGGGCGCTACGCCCCGTCCTCCTCCGCCGCGGAGTACGCGGACGAACTCGTGCAGATCGGCGAGTCCGAGCTGCGCGAGTGGTACCGCGCCATGGCCGAGACCCGCGCCTTCGACACCGAGTGCACCCATCTCCAGCGGCAGGGCCAGCTCGCGCTCTGGGCTCCGAGCGTGGGGCAGGAGGGCTGCCAGGCCGGGATCGCCTACGCCGCCGAGCCGCAGGACCACATCTTCCCCACCTACCGCGAGCACCTCATCGCGCACGTGCGCGGAGTCGGCTTCCTGAACGTGGTGGCGCAGTTCCGCGGTCTCACCCACGGCGGCTGGGACGTGACGGATCCGGCGAACGGCAACTTCCACCTCTATACCCTTGTGCTGGGCGCCCAGGCCCAGCATGCCACGGGCCACGCGCTCGGGCAGCTGCTCGACGCGAAGCGCCGCGCCGGCGACGCGAGCATGGACGCGGGGGAGCCCGGCACGGCGACCGGCGAGGCCACGATCGTGTTCTACGGCGATGGCGCATCGAGCCAGGGCGACGCGAACGAGGCACTGGTGTTCGCCGCCAGCTATCAGACGCCCGAGGTCTTCGTGGTGCAGAACAACCGCTGGGCGATCTCGGTCCCTGTCGCCCGCCAGAGCCGCACCCCGCTCTACCGCAGGGCGCTCGGCTTCGGCCTCCGCGCCGTGCAGATCGACGGCAACGATCCGCTCGCCGCCTACGCGGTGGGTCGCCGCTTCCTGCGCGAGGCGAGGGAGGGCGGGGGCCCCGGCTACATCGAGGCGCTCACCTACCGCATCGGCGCGCACACGACGAGCGACGATCCCACCCGGTACCGGGAGCAGGAGGAGCTCGAGACCTGGCAGCGCCGCGACCCGATCGCCCGGCTCGAGCGCCACCTGCGCTCCCTCGGCACCGGCGACGACTTCTTCGAGGAGGTCCGGGCCGCGGCCGACGCCGAGGCGAAGCGGATGCGCGAGGGGCTCCCGCTGCTGCCGGTGCCCGATCCCGACGACATGTTCGCGAACGTCTACAGCGAGCCGCATCCCCGTATCGAGGAGCAGCGCGAGTGGCTCGATCGATACGAAGCCTCCTTCACCGCCGAGGAGGCGGGCTCATGAGCGAAGTCCAGCTGCTGACCGAGCGCCGGAACCTGCCGATCGCGAAGGCGATCAACGAGGGGCTGCGCGCGGCGATGGCCGCCGACGAGCACGTGATCCTCATGGGCGAGGACATCGGCCCCCTCGGCGGGGTGTTCCGCGTCACCGACGGGCTGCAGCGAGAGTTCGGATCGGCGCGCGTGCTCGACACCCCGCTCGCCGAGGCCGGCATCGTCGGCAGTGCGATCGGCCTCGCCATGCGCGGCTACCGGCCCGTCGTCGAGATCCAGTTCGAGGGCTTCATCTTCCCCGCCTTCAACCAGATCGTCACCCAGCTCGCGAAGCTCACGAGCCGCCACGACGGCCTGGTGCCGATGCCGGTGGTGATCCGCGTGCCCTACGGCGGTCACATCGGCGCGGTCGAGCATCACCAGGAGAGCCCCGAGGCCTACTTCGCGCACACCCCCGGGCTGCGCGTGGTCTCGCCCTCCACCGCGAACGACGCCTACTGGATGATCCAGCAGGCGATCGCCTCGCCCGACCCGGTGCTCTTCTTCGAGCCGAAGGCGAAGTACTGGCAGAAGGGCGAGGTGGATCCCGCGACCCCCGCGGCGCCCCTGCACCGCACGCTCGTCGCCCGCCCGGGCACCGACGTGACGGTGGTGGGCTTCGGCGCCATGGTGACGACGCTGCTGCAGGCCGCCGAGATCGCCGCCGGCGAGGGCACGAGCATCGAGGTCGTGGATCTGCGCAGCCTCTCGCCCATCGACTACGAGCCGCTCTACGCCTCGGTGCGCAAGACCGGCCGCCTCGTCGTGGCGCAGGAGGCGCAGGGCAACGCCAGCCTGGGCAGCGAGATCGCCGCCACGGTCGCCGAGCACGCCTTCTACTCGCTGCAGGCGCCCGTGCTCCGCGTGAGCGGCTACGACGTGCCGTTCCCGCCCGCCAAGCTCGAGAGCATCTACCTGCCTGATGCGGATCGCGTGCTCGAGGCCGTGGACCGCACCATGCACTACTGAACACCATCGTTCCGCGCGAGCGGAGCGAGTCGCAGAATCTCACCCAGCCGAAGGAGCCACCGATGACCGAGCAGGCGTTCCCCCTCCCCGACGTGGGCGAGGGGCTGACCGAGGCCGAGATCGTGACCTGGCTCGTCGCCCCCGGCGACGCGGTCGAGCTGAACCAGGTGATCTGCGAGATCGAGACCGCGAAGTCCCTCGTCGAGCTGCCGTCGCCCTTCACGGGAGTGGTCACCGAGCTGCTGGCCGAGGTCGGGCAGACGGTGCCGGTGGGCGAGCCGATCCTCCGGGTCTCCGTGTCCGGGGGAGAGGCCGATGCCCTCGGCGACTCGGGCGTCGCCGCCGCGGCACTCGGGGGCGATACCGACGAGACGCGCGAGGTGGTCGCGGATACGGCCGCCGGGGTGGCCCATGAGGAGGCGGGCGGCGCCGTGCTCGTGGGCTACGGCACGACCGGGGCGGTGAAGAGCCGTCGCCGTCGCGGGGGCGAGCCGCTGCTGGCGGGCAATCCGATCCATCAGGCGCCGATCCCGGTGGCCGAGGCGGCTCCCGTCATCGCGAAGCCCCCGATCCGCAAGCTCGCGAAGGATCTGGGAGTGGATCTCGCGACGGTGACCGGCATGGGCATCGCCGGCGAGATCCTGCGCGACGACGTGGTGCGCCACGCCTCGCAGGCGAGCCTGTTCCGCAACATCACGACTCCCGAGGCGTCCGCTGCCCGCGAGGAGCGGATCCCGCTGAAGGGCATGCGCAAGATGACCGCGCAGGCGATGGTCGCGAGCGCCTTCGAGGCTCCGCACGTCGGCGTCTTCACCGACGTCGACGCGACGCGCACCATGGAGTTCGTGAAGCGGCTGAAGGCCTCGACCCAGTTCGCGGGCACCAAGGTGTCGCCCCTGCTCATCTTCGCGAAGGCGATGCTGTGGGCGATCCGCCGCAACCCCGAGGTGAACTCGACCTTCACCGAGACCGAGATCATCCAGCACCACTTCGTGAACCTCGGCATCGCCGCGACGACCCCGCGCGGTCTCATCGTGCCGAACATCAAGGAGGCGCAGGATCTCAGCCTGCTCGAGCTCGCCCAGGCGATCGAACAGCTCACGATCACCGCGCGCGACGGCCGCACGAAGCCCGAGGAGATGCGCGACGGCACGATCACCATCACGAACATCGGCGTGTTCGGCATGGACTTCGGCACCCCGATCCTCAACCCGGGCGAGGTCGCGATCATGGCCATGGGCACGATCCGCGAGAAGCCGTGGGTGGTCGACGGCGAGGTGCGGCCCCGCATGGTGACCACGGTCGGCGGATCCTTCGACCACCGCGTCGTCGACGGCGACGTCATCTCGCGCTTCGTCGCCGACGTGGCTTCGGTGCTCGAGGAGCCCGCGCTGCTGCTCGACTGATCGATGATGCGCGTGGTGCGGCCCTCGTGATTCCAGGGAACTATTCCTAAGACTATTGTGAGTATCCAATATTCGGGAATCAACTCCTGGAATCTCGGGGTGCCTCCGTCAGAGCATCGCGCGAACTCGGGCACGTGGGGGATCGGTCCTCTGGGGTACGCGGGCTCCCTCGGAGAGATGCTGAAGCCGGCGGTGGGGCGTGACTCGACGCCGATGCGCTGGATCCGATTGTCGGCGAGGCCGCTGGCGGCGGTCGTCGCTACCCGTTCGGGGTGCAGCTGCTTCCGACGGCATCACCGTCACGGGTGAAGGTGCTCGCCGTGCCGTGCCGTGCCGCGGCTCGGTTCCGGGCTTCGGGGCCCCGGAACTCATCGCACACCTGTTTGACCATTGCACACGAGTTATCGCGGCTAACAGGTGTGCAATCGTCGAATACGTGCGCAATGAGACTCGGCCCGGCACCCGGGAAGCGCATGCGAGCCCGACTGCGAAAAGAGGCGCAACCACTTGATCCTATTTATGCATGCGTTAAAAGGGCAATTTCGGGAAAAACTTCCGAAGTATACCTTTAATGCATACACTATGAGTGTCGACCGAGGCCGAGAGCGAGGAGGACGTGCATGCGCGCCAGCGATCGCGCCTACGCCACCCTCCTGGACGAGATCCAGAGCGGCGCGCTGCCGCCCGGCACCGTGCTCGCCGAGGCCGAGCAGGCCGCGCGCCTCGGCGTCAGCCGCACCCCCGCGCGCGAGGCGATCGTGCGGCTGGTCGCCGACGGCCTCGCCGCGCAGCAGTCGCCGCGCGTCACGGTGGTCACCGATTTCGACGCGGCCGATATCCGCTCCCTCTTCGAGGTGCGCCGCGCGCTCGAGGAGAGCACGGCGCGGCTGGCCGCGCGGCGCTGCGACCCGGCGGTCTTCGCCGAGCTCGCGCGGGCCTTCGCCGCCGCGCACCCTGAACGGGCGGACGATGCGGCGGTCGACGCCTACTACGCCCTCATCGCCCGCTTCGATCGGGCGCTCGACGCCACCGTCGACAACGCCTACTTCACGGGCGCGCTGCGCACGATCCGCACCCACCTCGTGCGGGCCCGCCGCCTCGCCCGCGACAACCGCGCCCGGCTCCGGGCCTCGGTCGAAGAGCACCGGCTCATCGCCGAGGCGATCGCGAACCGCGACCCCGATCTCGCGGCGCACGCCACGCACGTGCACCTGCACAACGCCCTCACCTCGATCCTCGCCGCCATCGATGCATCCGTCGACACCGACGCCGCAGGCGACGATGCAACAGGCGATTCCCAGCAGCACACGAAAGGAACCCCATGACCGTCACCCACCACGTCCGGGTCTACAAGAGCGAAGAGGAGCTGCCCCGCGAGGAGCAGCTCGCCTGGAAGATCGCCGAGGTCGCGGCCGATCCCGTCGCCGTCGAACCCGAGGTCGTCGACATGATCATCAACCGCATCATCGACAACGCCTCGGTCGCCGCGGCGTCGCTCAACCGCGGGCCGATCGTCGCGGCCCGGGCCCAGGCGCTCTCGCACCCGGTCTCGACCGGGGGAGCGGGATCCGCGATCTTCGGCCTGCCGAGCACCGGTGAGGCGGCCGAGAAGTCGAGCCCCGAGTGGACGGCCTGGGTGAACGGCGTGGCAGTGCGCGAGCTCGACTACCACGACACCTTCCTCGCGGCAGAGTACTCGCACCCGGGCGACAACATCCCGCCGATCCTCGCGGTCGCGCAGCACGTCGGCAAGGATGGTGCGGCGCTCGTCCGCGGCATCGCCACCGGCTACGAGATCCAGATGGACCTCGTGCGATCGATCTGCCTGCACAAGCACAAGATCGACCACGTCGCCCACATCGGACCGAGCGCCGCGGCCGGCATCGGCACCCTGCTCGGCCTCGATGTCGAGACGATCTACCAGGCCGTCGGCCAGGGCCTGCACACCACGACCGCGACCCGCCAGAGCCGCAAGGGCGAGATCTCGACGTGGAAGGCGCACGCCCCCGCGTTCGCCGGCAAGATGGCGGTCGAGGCCGTCGACCGCGCGATGCGGGGCCAGACCTCGCCGAGCCCCATCTACGAGGGCGAGGACGGCGTCATCGCGTGGATGCTCGACGGGCCCGACGCCTCCTACGACGTGCCGCTGCCCGCACCCGGCGAGGCGAAGCGCGCGATCCTCGACAGCTACACGAAGGAGCACTCGGCCGAGTATCAGGCGCAGGCCTGGATCGACCTCGCCCGCAAGCTGCACGGCGAGCGCCCGGAGCTCGCTGACCCGGCGAACGTCAAGGCCATCGTGCTGCACACGAGCCACCACACGCACTACGTGATCGGCTCGGGTGCGAACGACCCGCAGAAGTACGACCCGCGGGCGAGCCGCGAGACGCTCGACCACTCGATCCCCTACATCTTCGCGGTCGCGCTGCAGGACGGCGGCTGGCACCACGTCGACTCCTACGCGCCCGAGCGCGCCGGCCGCGCCGACACGGTCGAGCTGTGGCACAGGATCACCACGGCCGAGGACGCCGAGTGGACGCGCCGCTACCACTCCGAGGACCCCGCCGAGAAGGCCTTCGGCGGCCGCGTCGAGATCGAGCTCGCGAACGGGGAGCGGATCGTCGACGAGATCGCCGTCGCCGACGCGCACCCCCTCGGCGCCCGGCCCTTCGTGCGGGCGGACTACATCCGCAAGTTCCGCATCCTCGCCGAGCCCGTGCTCGAGGAGGCCGAGATCGAGCGCTTCCTGACGCTCGTGCAGCGGCTGCCCAAGCTGACCGCCGACGAGGTGCGCGAACTGAACATCGTCGCGGCCCCCGGTGTCATCGACCAGGGTGTCGCCACAAACCCTGCCGCCCTGAAGGGGCTGTTCTGATCTCCGCTGGTCGAGCTTGTCGAGACCGAGGAGATCGCTCCTCTCGACAAGCTCGATGAGCGATCATTGAGACGAAGGTAAATGACATGCTGTACTCGAAGACGGACCCCGCCGAGAAGCGGCGGATCCTGCGCGAACGTCTCGCCACGGGCGAGCTGCTGCGCTTCCCCGGCGCCTTCAACCCCCTGAGCGCCCGGCTCATCGAGCGCAAGGGCTTCGAGGGCGTCTACATCTCGGGCGCCGTGCTGTCCGCCGATCTGGGTCTGCCCGACATCGGGCTCACGACCCTCAGCGAGGTCGCCGGCCGCGGCGAGCAGATCGCCCGCATGACCGACCTGCCCGCGATCATCGACGCCGACACCGGCTTCGGCGAGCCGATGAACGTCGCGCGCACGATCCAGGAGCTTGAGAACGCGGGCCTCGCGGGCGCGCACATCGAGGATCAGATCAATCCGAAGCGCTGCGGTCACCTCGACGGCAAGGCCGTGGTCGACGAGGGCACGGCGGCGAAGCGGATCCGCGCGGCGGCCGACGCCCGCCGCGATCCGAACTTCCTCATCATGGCGCGCACCGACATCCGGGCGACGGCCGAGGGCCCCGCGGGCCTCGCACTCGCGAAGGACCGCGCGCGGGCGCTCGTGGACGCCGGCGCCGATGCGGTCTTTCCCGAGGCCATGCGCACGCTCGAGGAGTTCGCCGCCGTGCGCGAGGCCGTCGACGTGCCGATCCTCGCGAACATGACCGAGTTCGGCAAGAGCGAGCTGTTCACGACCCGGCAGCTCGCGGACATCGGCGTGAACATCGTCATCTGGCCGGTGTCGATGCTGCGCATCGCGATGGGGGCGACGGGCCGGGCGCTCGACACCCTGATCGAGGAGGGCGCCCTCACCTCGAAGCTCGGCGAGATGCAGCACCGTGCGGATCTCTACGAGCTCATCGACTACGAGGGCTATAACCATTTCGACACCAGTGTGTTTAACTTCGAAGTAGAGCGGTGAGGAAGGCAGACCATGACTGACACCGAGATCAAGAAGGGCCTCGCGGGCGTCATCGTCGACTACACGGCGATCTCGAAGGTCAACCCCGAGACGAACAGCCTGCTCTACCGGGGATACCCGGTGCAGGAGCTCGCGGCGACGCAGCCCTTCGAAGCCGTCGCCTACCTGCTGTGGCACGGCGAGCTGCCGAGCGAGTCCCAGCTGGCCGGGCTGCGCGCCGAGGAGCGGAAGCACCGGGCGCTCGCCGCGAACGTGAAGGCCGCGATCGACCTGCTGCCGCTCGACTCGCACCCCATGGACGAGGTGCGCACGGCGGTGAGCGTGATCGGCGCCTCCGACACGAGCGGCGCTGGATCGGTGCTCGACGCCTCGGGCAGCCCCGAGGAGAACCTCGAGCGCTCGATCCGCCTCTACGCCGCGCTGCCGGCGATCGTCGCCTACGGGCAGCGCCGCCGCCGCGGGCAGGAGCTCGTGGAGCCGCGCGACGACCTCGACTACTCGGCGAACTTCCTCTGGATGACCTTCGGGGAAGAGGCGGATCCCGTGGTCGTCGACGCCTTCAACCGCTCGATGACGCTCTACGCCGAGCACTCCTTCAACGCCTCGACGTTCACCGCGCGCGTGATCACCTCGACGATGTCCGATCTGTACTCGGCCGTCGTCGGTGCGATCGGCGCGCTGAAGGGCCCGCTGCACGGCGGCGCGAACGAGGCCGTGCTGCACATCTTCACCGAGATCGGCTCGGCCGGGAACGTCGTGCCGTGGCTCGATCAGGCGCTCGCCGAGAAGCGCAAGATCATGGGCTTCGGGCATCGCGTCTACAAGAAGGGCGACTCGCGCGTGCCGACGATGAAGGCGGCGCTCGACACGCTCGTCGCGCACTACGACCGCCCGGAGGTGGCCGAGCTCTACGACGCGCTCGAGAGCGAGTTCGTGTCGCGCAAGGGCATCTACCCGAACCTCGACTACCCCTCGGGGCCGGCCTACAACCTCATCGGCTTCGACACGCTGACGTTCACGCCGCTCTTCATCGCCTCGCGCGTGACCGGCTGGACGGCGCACATCATGGAGCAGGCGGCGTCGAACGCGCTGATCCGCCCGCTCTCGGAGTACAACGGACCCGCGGAGCGCCATATCGAGGGCTACGTGCCGGATGCGGCGGAGCTCGCCGCGGCGGAACGGGAGCCGGAATCCGAAGCGTAGTAAATATATTTGAAGGGGCGGATCGCGGTCGACGCGTCCGCCCCCTTCTCATATCCGCGTGAAATGGTCCGGGGTGTCATCCGAACTCCCGCCGAACGACGGGCCCTGTCGGCAGGCTGTCGGGGAACTGGGATCGAGTCCCCGATGCCGGTGTTTTCAATAGATGCAGTCGAGCATCCTATCTTTTGCGGGGCATGCTGGATCCGGCATGAGCGCACTCGTTAGGCTCGTCTGCGGAGTGCGCTACGAAGCGGATCGATCCCGCCCTGTGCAAAGCGGCCGCCACCCCTGGCCGCGAACAGAGCAGCGCCCCGGTTTCGACGTCGAGCGCACGCACGACCGTGCGCCCACCATTCCGAGGAGTACCTTTTGCCCGAGCAGCACAACGACAATCTTGCACAGGCGCAGACGATCACGGAGGAGGACATCTTCACCGCGCACGTCGGCGGCAAGCTGAGCGTCGAGCTCACCGACCCGCTCGAGGACCGCCGCGATCTCTCGATCGTCTACACGCCCGGCGTCGCGCAGGTCAGCCGCGCGATCTCCGAGCACCCCGAGCTCGCGAAGACCCACACCTGGGCCGAGCGCCTCGTCGCGGTCGTCTCGGACGGCACGGCCGTGCTCGGCCTCGGCGACATCGGCGCCAGCGCGTCCCTGCCCGTCATGGAGGGTAAGAGCGCGCTGTTCAAGCGCTTCGCCGGGCTGAACTCGATCCCGATCGTGCTGAACACCACCGATCCCGACGAGGTCGTCGAGACGATCGTGCGCATCGCGCCGAGCTTCGGCGCCGTCAACCTCGAGGACATCTCGGCTCCGCGCTGCTTCGAGATCGAGCGCCGTCTCATCGACGCGCTCAGCATCCCGGTCATGCACGACGACCAGCACGGCACCGCCGTCGTGGTGCTGGCCGCGCTCACCAATGCGCTGAAGGTCGTCGGCAAGCGGATCGAGGACATCAAGGTCGTCATCTCGGGGGCCGGCGCCGCGGGCATCGCGGTCGCCGAGATCCTGCTCGCCTCGGGCGTGCACGACCTCATCGTGATCGACTCGAAGGGCGCGCTGCACACCGATCGCAGCGACATCCAGCACATGAAGAAGGACATGGCGGGGCGCAGCAACCCGCGCGGCGTGAGCGGCGGGACCGCCGAGGCGCTGCACGGGGCCGATGTCTTCATCGGGGTCTCCTCCTCGAAGGTGCCCGAGGAGCACATCGCCTCGATGGCCGAGGGCTCGATCGTGTTTGCGCTGTCGAACCCCGACCCCGAGATCGCCCCCGACATCGCGCTGAAGCACGCCGCCGTCGTGGCGACCGGGCGCAGCGACTTCCCGAACCAGATCAACAACGTGCTGGCCTTCCCCGGCATCTTCCGCGGCGCGCTCGACGCGCACGCGCGCCGCATCACGACCGGCATGAAGATCGCCGCGGCCGCGGCGATCGCGGGCCTGGTCGAGGAGCCGGTCGCCGACCTCATCGTGCCGAACCCCTTCGCGCCCGGAGTGGCCGAGGCCGTGGCCCGGGCCGTCATGGAGGCCGCGGAGAAGTAGGGCGTCGCGCGACGCCTCGCGACGACGCAGGGGGGCGGGATCCGGATGGCGGGTCCCGCCCTCTCGCGTTTGGCCGACGCTACTCCGCGAGGGCGTGCACGAGCGCGCCGTCGACGTAGGTCTGCTCGACCACGAGGCCGCGGATCTCGGACGCCGGCACGGCGAGCGGATCGCGGTCGAGCACGGCGAGGTTCGCCCGCTTGCCGGGCTCGAGGCTGCCCTCGGCAGCCCGGCTCGAGGCGTGGGCGGGGTTGATCGTGTAGGCGCGCAGCGCCTCGCGCGCGGTGACGGCCTCCTCGGGGTCGACCGTGCCGCCGAGGTAAAACTCGCGGGTCACGGCGCTCCACATGATCTCGGCGGGTGAGGTCGTGCCGCAGGGGTGGTCGGAGGCGAAGCTCACCCGCACGCCGGCGTCGATCATGCTGCGCAGCGGCAGTACCTTGATGCCGGCGTCGCCCCGCCGCCAGCCGTCGAAAGCCATGCCGTCGTGGTGGATGAGCCCGGGGTTCGACACCAGGTCGACGCCGAGCGAGGCGAGGCGCCGCCCCTGAGCCGGCTCGGCGAGGAAGGCGTGCTCGAGGCGCAGCACCCGGTCGTCGCCGGTCGCCCGGCGCACGGCCTCGTAGGCGTCGGACACCGAGTCGACCGCGCAGTTGCCCATGCCGTGGATCGCCAGGTCGACGTCCAGCTCGGCCGCCTGCACCGCGAGCTCCCGCACCTCGCGCGGGCTGTAGAAGTTGACCCCCGCGTGAGTGGTGCAGCCGTCGTGGTGCAGATGGACCCCGGGGCCGTCGGGGTAGGCGCGGTCCACGAAGACCTTCATCGTGCCACCCCGCAAGAGGCGGGTGTCGCCTTCGCGCACGCGCTCGAGGAAGTCGGCGCGGCGCGGATCCGGAGCCGCGAAGAAGTGGTCGCCGCCTTGCAGCTGCTGCACGGTGAGCGGCAGCCGTCCCGCCTCGTCGGTCATGCGGTACAGGCGAGCCGAGTCCTCGAGCACGCAGGCGTCGCCGATCCCGGTGATGCCGAGCGCGAGGTACTCCCGCGCCTTGCGCTCGATCAGCCCGATGGCGCGCTCCCAGTCCTGCGCCGCGTAGGCGCCCCAGGAGGCCGTCTGCAGCAGATTCGTCGCGGCCTCGAAGAGGGTGCCGGTGAGCTCGCCGCGCTCGTCGCGCTCGATGCCGCCGCCCCACGGGTCGGGCGTGCAGGCGTCGATGCCGACCGCGGCGAGCGCGAGGCTGTTGGCGTAGCCCGTGTGCACGTTCGACTCCTGCAGGAAGAAGGGATTGCGCGGGGCGACCTCGTCGAGCTCGCCCCGGGTGGGGTTGCGGTGCTCGCGCGTCTGCCAGGAGTTGAAGCCGAAGCCCCGCACCCACTGCCCGTCGGGCAGTTCGCGGCAGTGCGCCTCGATCGCGGCGAGCACCTCGCCCAGGGTCTCGAGGGGCGGGGTGGAGCAGTCGACCGAGATCGGCTCGAAGGCCGCGTTGCTCATGTGGTTGTGGGCGTCGATGAAGCCCGGAGTCATCGTGCGACCGCCGAGATCGACCGCCTGTGCACCGGGGGAGGCCGCGGCCCGCACCTCGGCATCGCTGCCGACGGCCGCGATCCGTCCGTCGCGCACGAGCAGTGCGCTGTGGGTCGAGTCGAGGGCGTCTACCGAGTGGATCACCCCGTTCGTGAACAGCAGCTCTCCGGCGTCCTGAGCCATGGCGGAACCTCCTCGTCGCGCCCGCGTCGATACGCGTCCGCGCCTCCAGTCTGCTCCGCCGTGCACCTCGCCTTCAACGCGGGTTCCGCGAAGACTCGTTCGCGCGGCAAGAAGGATCGTCCCGCCCGCCTCGGTCCGCGAACGTGCACGGCGGTGGGGCGGGCGCGAGATCTAGACGAGCGGCTCGGCCCCGGGCATGAGCGTGAGGCGCCGCCGTACGAGCTCCGTCGCGCACTCGCGCAGCGCGTCGACCATCGGGTTCGCGTTGTCGCGGTGCCGCACGAGCGCGAGCGCGCTCGGCTCGGCGCCGTCGATCGGCACGAAGGCGACGCCCGGGTGGCGGATGGTGCGGGCCGCGCTCGCGGGCACCGTGTCGACCGTGTCGGAGTATGCGATCGCCGAGAAGCTCTCGGAGACGGTGGTGACCTCGGCCCCCACGCGGCTGGGCTCGCCGCGCTGCTCGTCGAGCGACCAGTACCCCGACCACGAACTCGGAGTGCCGCCCGCGGCGACCGCGAACGGCTGATCGATGATGTCGTCGACGTGCAGCCGCGCCTCCCCGGCGAAGGCCCCGCGCGCCGAGACCGCGGCGTGCACGGGCTCTCGGTAGAGGGGCGTGACCTCGAGCTGCGGGTCGTCGATGGGCAGCCGCACGAAGGCGACGTCGACCTGCCGCGTGTGCAGGGCGTCGAGCTGGTTGTTCATGAACAGCTCGGTGAACGAGAGCCGCGTCTCGGGGTGCGCCTCGGTGAAGGAGTCGAAGAGCAGGTGCGTGAGCTCGCCGAGCGCCTCGCCGAAGTAGCCGATGCTGAGCCGCGAGTCGCCGCCGCGGGCGATGGAACGCGTCTCGCTGCGCAGCAGGGCGAGCGAGTCGAGGATCGCGCCGGCCTCCTGCAGGAAGTGCTCGCCCGCGGGCGTGATGCGCACGCGGTGCGGGCCGCGCTCGAACAGCTCCACGCCGAGCTCGGTCTCGAGGCGGCGGATCTGGGTGCTCAGCACCGACGGCGCGATGTGCTCGAGCTCGGCGGCGCGTCCGAAGTGCCGGGTCTGCGCCACGCGCACCGCGTATCTCAGCTGCCGGAACTCCATCGTCGCCTCCGCTCGTTCGCCGCCGCCCGTTCGCACCCCGCACCCCGCGGCCCGTGCCCCGTTCCCGGTTCGCGAAGCTGCGTTCGCGAACCGTGCGTTGTCCCCGCGGAAGCCCCCGCCGATCATGGAGCTACGGCGGCGGCCCGGCACGGGTGCTGCTGCGATGGTAGCTCGAATCCGCGAAGGGCGCACGGGAAGCGCACGGGCCGGATCGGCCGGTCGAGGAGGTCCGAATGAGTGCAGCAGACCCGCGAGTCCCCGATGCGACCCCGCGCGCATCGACGCTGAAGGCGGGGTCGATCGGCACCGCAGGCATCGTCTTCTTCGTGGTCGCCGCGGCCGCGCCCCTCGCGGCGACCCTCGGCGCCGGCCCGGTCGTCTTCATCTTCGGCGGCCCGGGCGCCCCCGCGATGTACCTCATCGCGTCGCTCGCACTGCTGCTCTTCGCCGTCGGCTTCGCCGCGATGAGCCGCTACGTGACGAACGCCGGCGGCTTCGCCGCCTTCGTCTCCTGGGGGCTCGGCCGCTGGGCCGGCTACGCCGCCGCGGGCGTCGCCCTGCTCGCCTATCTCGGCATGTTCCTCGGCATCTCGGCGCAGTTCGCGACCTTCGTCTCGGACCTCGCGAATCGCTTCTTCGGCTGGTCGATCCCCTGGCAGGCGGCGATCGTCGTCGGGGTGATCATCATCGGCGCCCTCGGCTATCGCGACATCCGGGTGTCGGCGATCCTGCTCGGCGTGCTGCTCGTGCTCGAGGTGCTGATCCTACTGGTCTTCGATTTCGCCGTGCTCTTCCAGGGCGGGACGGCGGGCGTCAACCTCGACTCCTTCACCCCGGCGAACATCTTCACCCCGACCATGGGCCTCGCCCTGCTCTTCGCCTTCTCCTGCTTCGTCGGTTTCGAGGCGACGACCCTCTACGGCGAGGAGGCGCGGGACCCCAAGCGCACCGTGCCCCGTGCGACCTACATCGCGGTCGTCGCGATCGGCGTCATCTACACGCTCACGATGTGGGCCCTCGCCCTCGCCTACGGCACCGGCGACGTGCAGGACGCGGCGATGGAGGACCCGGTCGGCTTCGTGCTGAACGCGACGACCGTGTACCTCGGCCCCTGGGCCACCGTGCTCATGGAGGTGCTCGTGCTGACGAGCCTGCTCGCGGTGCTGCTCTCGTTCCAGAACGCCCTGAGCCGCTACGTCTACTCGCTCGGCCGGGCCGGCTTCCTGGCGAAGGGCCTGGGCGTGACCCACCCGAAGCACCGCAGCCCCGGCCGCGCCAGCCTCACGGTGACCGTCGTGATCCTCATCGCGCTCGGGGCGTTCATGCTGGCCGGCGCCGACCCCTTCTCCGTCATCTACATGTGGATGATCGGCACCGGAACCCTCGGCGTGCTCGTGCTGCAGGCCTCGGGCGCCGCGGCGGTCGTCGTCTACCTGCGCCGCAACGCCAAGCAGGAGGGCTGGTGGAAGGGGTTCATCGCGCCGGGCCTCGGCGGTATCCTGCTCGTGATCGCCGTCGTGCTCGCGGTGACGAACTTCGACGCCCTCATCGACTCGACCGGCTTCATCACGGTGCTGCTGCCCGCGCTCTACCTCGTCGCGATCGCGGTCGGCCTCATCGTGGGCGCGGCGCGGAAGGTCGAGGACCTGCGCCGCGACTACCTGCCCGAGCAGGCGGACGACGCGGTCCCGGCCCCGCAGCCGGGCGCCTGACGCGAGCCGCGATCCGCCCCCTCCGACCGCCGACACCCCGCTAGGAGCACCATGCCCAGTCTCACGCTCGACTCCGCGCTCGACACCTTCTCGCAGCGCTTCGCGACCTCTGCCCGATACTCGCGCGAGGGGAGCGAGTCCATTCCGGGCGGCTACAGCCGCAGCTCGTTCAACTTCGGCCCGCACGCGATCTTCGTGGAGCGAGGCGAGGGGGCGCGAATCGAGACCGTCGACGGGCACAGCATGCTCGACCTGAACAACAACTTCACGGTCAACGTGCTGGGGCACGACCACCCGGCGATCCGGGAGGCGCTCCTGGCGGCGATCCCGAGCGGCATCTCCTTCGGCAACCCCGGCCTGCTCGAGGGCCGGCTGGCCGAGATCCTCATCGAGCGCGTGCCCTCGGTCGAGCGCGTGCAGTTCTCCTGCTCGGCGACCGAGTCGTGCATGAGCGCGATCCGCGTGGCGCGCGGCTTCACCGGCCGCACCCGCTACGCGAAGTTCGAGGGCGGATACCACGGCTTCAGCGACGTGCTGCACATCTCCTCGCATGCGGGGCCCGACGACGACTGCGGCAGCGACACCGACCCGAAGCCCGTGCCCGACAGTGGCGGCATCCCGGCGAACGACGTCGCGAACGTCGTCATGCTGCCGCAGAACGACTGGGAGAGCTGCGAGCGGATCCTGCGCGCGAACGCGGCAGATCTCGCCTGCCTCATTCTCGAGCTGCAGAGCGGCGCGGGCGGGCTCGTCGCCCTCGACCGCGACTTCGTGGCGCGTCTCCGCGAGCTCACGAGCGAGCTCGGCATCCTGCTGATCTTCGACGAGACGATCAGCCTGCGCGCCGGCTACCACGGGGCGCAGGGCCTCTACGGCGTGACCCCCGACCTCACGGTGATGGGCAAGATGATCGGCGGCGGCATGCCGCTCGGCGCGCTGGGCGGATCCGCCGAGGTAATGGGCGCCCTCGAGTCGGGCGCCGTGTCGATCTCGGGCACGCATCACGGGCACAAGCTCGCGCTCGCCGCCGGCATCGCCTGCATGGAGACGATGGATCGCGCCGCGTTCGATCGGCTGAACGCCTGCGCCGGGCGGGTGATGTCCGAGGTCAACGGGTGGGCGGCCTCGCGGGGCGTGCCGTTCGCGGTCTACGGCGCGGGCTACTCGCACCTCTCCTACGGCTACTTCACCGGTCCCGAGCGCGAGGCCCGCAGCCACCGCGACTACTGGCGCCTCGTCGACGGGGAGCGCACGCAGACGATCTCGCTCGAGCTCGCGAACCGCGGGATCTTCCCGGTGCACCGCGGCGAGTTCTCGCTGTCGCTGCCGATGAGCGATGACGACATCTCGGAGATCGTCGCGACGTTCACGGGGGTCGTGGCGGATCTCGCGGGCTGAGCGCGCCGTCTCCGGCAGCGGAGGCGCCTGCGACACTGCGCGCCGGACGACCGTGCGCCTGGAGAACCGCTAGCCTGTGCTTCGGGCCCTGCGGACGTTCTGCGGGGCCGAGCCGCGTCGGCGGGGGACGATCCAGGGGGACACGTGGGGAAGAAGCAGGCACTGGTGCGGATCGCGGCGGTCGCCGCCGGGCTGGCCCTTGCGGCGTCGGCGCTGAGCGGCTGCGCGCAGCCGCGGACGATTCGGAGAGCTCGAGGCAGCACCAGGCCTTCCCCACGATCTACGAGCAGAGCATCGAGTGGCGGGACTGCGATGCCTCGCTGGGCTACCCCGACGGGGTCGAGGACATGCTCGCCGATCGGGGCGCGCGGATCGAGGGCATGCGCTGCGCTCTGATCGAGGCGCCGCTCGACTGGAACGATCCTGAGAACCCGGAGACCATCGAGCTGTCGATCCTGCATATCCCGGCGACCGGGGAGGAGCCGATCGGGACGCTGCTCAGCAATCCCGGCGGTCCCGGCGTCAGCGGCATCGATTTCACCCTCGATCAGACGATCCAGGAGAGCTTCGCTGCAGTGCAGGAGCGCTATGACTTCCTCGGCTTCGACCCGCGCGGCATCGCGCGCAGCACACCGCTGCAGTGCGAGAGCGAGAGCGAGATCTTCGAGCTGCAGATCGCGATGTGCGCCGATCAGGATCCTCTCGCCCTATCGATGGGCAGTGCCCAGGTGGCGCGCGACATGGAGCTGATGCGGCATCTCATGGGCGATGAGACCATGCACTACGCCGGCTTCTCGTACGGAACGGTGATCGGCGCGAGCTACGCGACGCTCTTCCCCGAGCGCGTGGGGCGCCTGCTGCTCGACAGCGCCTGGCCGAGCGACTGGTCCAGCCCGCTCGGCAGCTACGAGCAGTACGCGGCGATGGCAGCGGCACTCGTCGACATGCTCGAGCAGTGCGGTGCGGAGTACGAGGTGTCGGCGTGTCCGATCGGAGGTGAGGATCAGCTGATGCTGCAGATGGAAGCGCTGAACGACCGGCCGCTGGTGGCCACCGATGGCACGCCGTTCGACGGCGAGATGCTGTACGGTTACCTCTCCACTGCGCTGTATCAGTTGCCCGCGGGTCGCGAGCAGGTGCTCGACCGGATCGCCGGTGCACTCGGCGGTGACCAGACTGCCGTCGACGAGGCCACTGCGGCGATGGCCGACGGTGGGGCCAGGGTGGATCAGAGCGGCATGATCGTGCGCTGTCTGTCGTCCCCCCGCGATGCGAACCTGGTCGGCCTGGTCGACTTCATCGAGACGAACGGCCTGCCGCCAGTGCTCGGTGGCCCTGAGATCAGCGATGATACGCTGCGTCAGTACGTCGATCTGAAGTGCGGGGCGCTGCCAGATAGCGGTGAAGACTTCATGGTGTTCTCGAACGACAGCGACGCCCCGATCCTCGTGATGGGCATCACCGGAGACCACGCCACCCCGTATGCCGGTGCTCAGCAGCTGGTGGATGAGCTCGGCAACGCGCGGCTGCTCACTCTCGACGGTCGAGGCCACATCGCCTCACTCGCGAACCGTTCGAGCTGCGCCGACGCTGCGGCGACTGCCTACTTGCTCGAGGGGGCGCTACCGCCGGAGGGAACCGTCTGCACAGACGACTGAACCGGGCGCCGAGCGCGAAGGAGGTCCGTGCTCACACCCCGAGCCGCACCCAGCTGTCGCCGCGGGCGCGCAGGCCCAGCGTCGTCGCGCGGGCCAGCATGAAGGCCACCGCGAACGCCGCCGTCAGTCCGAGCAGCGCGGCGGTGCCGCTCGGCAGCAGCGCGGTCACCACCCAGAGCACGGGCAGGTAGACCACGAGGTTCACGAGGCTCGTCCAGGCGAGGTAGCGGGCGTCGCCCGCGCCCATGAGCACGCCGTCGAGCACGAAGACCAGGCCGCCGAGCGGCAGCGAGAGGCCGAGCACCGCGAGCGCCGGAGGCAGCACAGCGAGCACGGCCGGGTCGTCGTGAAGACGCGGCCGAGCACCGGGCTCGCGGCCGCGAGCGCCAGGCCCATCGCGGCGCCGCAGGCGACGCCCCAGAAGACGGTGCGGCTCAGTACCGCGCGCGCCCCCTCCGCGTCGCGCGACCCGAGGGCGTCGCCGATGAGCGCCTGGGCCGCGATCGCCAGCGCGTCGAGCGCGAATGCGGCGGTCGAGAACACCGTGAAGACGATCTGATACGCGGCCGTCGTCGCCGTGCCGTGCGCCGCGGCGGCGAAGACCGTCGCCATGAGCGCGGCCCGCAGCCCGATCGTGCGCACGAAGAGCCACCACCCGCTGCGTCCCGCCTGCCCGAGGCCGTCGCGCCGCGGCCACGGGCTCGCCCCGTGCCGGCGCGCGTGCCGGGCGACGACGCCGATGTAGACGAGCACCATGCCCCACTGCGCCGCGACCGTGCCCCAGGCGCTGCCGGCGATGCCCCAGCCCAGGCCGTAGATGAACCACCAGTTCAGCAGGGCGTTCGCGGCGAAGCCGATGCCCGCGACGTACAGGGGCGTGCGCGTGTCCTGCAGCCCGCGCAGCAGACCCGTGGCGGCGAACACCACGAGCATGGCGGGCAGGCCCGCGCACGAGATCGCCAGGTAGGTCGCGGCCTGATCCGCCACTTCCGCGGAGGAGCCGAAGGCGCCCACGAGCGGGGTGGTCGCCGCCCACAGACCGATGCCGAGCACCGCCCCGATGCCGAGCGCGAACCACAGCCCGTCGACTCCCGCCTGCACCGCGCCGGGCAGGTCTCCCGCGCCGCGTCGCCGGGCGACGAGCGGGGTGGTGGCGTAGGCGAGGAAGACCATGAGGCCCACCGCCGTCTGCAGCACCGTGCTCGCGATGGCGAGGCCCGCGAGCGGCACGGCGCCCAGATGCCCCACGAGCGCCGAGTCGACGACGAGGAAGAGCGGCTCGGCGACGAGGGCCCCGAGCGCGGGGACCGCGAGTGCCGCGATGCGACGGTCCACGTCGCGCCGTATGCGCCGCGGATCGGTGCGGATCGAGAGCATGGACACAACGCTAATGGCCGGCATGGACATCGATGGTCGCTCTGAGATCGCTGTTTCGCCCCTGTTCCCAAATGCGGCATTGGCAAGAATGTCTGTTTTTATTGATTTATAGAAATTTGATCATCCAGAATGTCTGTTTTCTAGTGTAGATTGATGCGATGGACCTTGGTATGTTCGAGAACGACATCCCGGGCTCACTTGTGCCGATCCACGGAACAGATCCGCAATTGGGCGAGTGGACGCATTCGGCGTTCCTCCCCAACCTCCTGAGCGAGGACATGCCGGACCTCTCGGCGGAGACGTATCTGGTTGTCCTGAATGCCCGTGCCGCCTTGGCTGCGCTCGATGCGACGGCGCGTCAACTCCCGAACCCCACGCTCTTCCGAACTCCGGCGCTTCGACGAGAGGCGCAGAGCACATCGGCGCTTGAGGGCACCTACGCACCGCTTGCCGAAGTGCTCACCGCGGATGAGGATGCGCCTTCGACGCCGGAGCTCGTCGAGGTGCTCAACTACGTGTCCATGGCGAATCTCGGGTTCGCGCGGGTGGCCGTGGGGCAACCGATCTCGGTAGCGCTGCTCGGAGAGCTGCACGAGACCCTGATGCGCGGGACGCCCCAGCAGAGGGATTCGGGCAGGGTTCGCGACCGGCAGGTCGTCATCGGGCGGCGCGCAGGGGCGGATCCGTTCGGTTTTCCGGTGCATGCCGCCCGGTTCGTCCCTGCCCCGCCATCGCCCGAGCTCGAGATCCGGGTGCGCGATCTGACCGACTGGATGCGGCGCGACCATACGGAGCGCATCGATCCGGTCGTCGCGGCGGCGATGGCGCACTACCAGTTCGAGACTCTGCACCCTTTCCATGATGGGAACGGGCGTATCGGCCGCTACCTCGTCGTACTCCATTTGCAGGCGCAGGGAATACTCGAGGAGCCGACGCTCACGGTATCCCCTTGGTTCGAGGCGCGTCGCCCGGACTACTACGATCGGCTGCTCGCGGTGAGCACCCGGGGCGACTGGGATGGATTCGTCAGGTTCTTCGCTCAAGGGATCCGAGTCGCGGCCGAAACCACTCGGAGGCAGATGTTCGGCCTGATGCAGGTCCAGGAGAGGCTCGGACAGCAACTGCAGGAGTCGGCGCTTCGCGCGAGGAGCGCTCATGCACTCGTGGAGTTCGCAGTGGCGAATCCCTCGTTCACGGTGCGCCGGGCTGCGGCAGGAATCGGGCTCTCCTACGGCAGGGCGAACGCGTTGGTCGGCCAGCTCGTCGATCTGGGGATCCTGAGGATGCTCGGTCCTGAGAGCGCGTATCAGCGTCGATTCTTCGCGCCGAGTGTGCTGAATGTACTCACCGGGATCGAGGAGGTGTGACGGCGCTAGGGTGGATCGCATGACTTCCTCCAGCGCCACTGCCCCCGGCAACTTCGGCCCCTCCGGCATCGACCTCGGCGAGCTCGATCCGGCGATCCGTCCGCAGGACGACCTCTTCCGCCACGTCAACGGCAGGTGGATCGACCGCACCGAGATCCCCGCAGACAAGGCGCGCTACGGCTCCTTCGCGGTGCTCGCCGAGAACGCGGAGGAGGCGGTGCGCGAGATCATCACTGCGGTCGAGCCCCGAGAACGCAACGCGTTCGAAGGCTCGACCGGTGCCGCTACAGCGGCAGCCTACGGAGCGAAGCGAGAGGTCATGCCGGCCCCGGGGGAGGGCCCGGTGACGGGCGGCGTCGAGGCGGAGGCCGCGAAGATCGCCGCGCTCTACGCGAGCTTTATGGACGTGGACCGCGTCGACGCGCTGGGCGCCGAGCCCATCGCGGCCGACCTCGAGCGGGCGCTCGCCGTCCCGTCCATCGAGGCGCTCGTCTCGCTCGTGGCCGAGCTCGAGCGGCAGGGGCTCGGCGGCTTCTACGGCATGGGCGTAGACAACGACCCGGGGGATCCCGAGCGCTACATCGTCTTCGTCATGCAGGGCGGGCTCGGGCTTCCCGACGAGTCGTACTACCGCGAGGAGCAGTTCGCCGAGCTGCGCGAGCAGTACCGCGCCCATATCGCGCGTATGCTCGGGCTCGCGGGCATCGAGGAGACCGAGGCGGATCGCCTGGCCGGCCTCGCCTACGACCTCGAGAGCCGCATCGCCGCTTCGCACTGGGACCGCGTCGCGAGCCGGGACATCCAGAAGCTCTACAACCTGCGCACCTTCGCCGAGCTGCAGCAGCTCACGCCCGGCATCGACTGGGCCGGCTACCTGCGCGTCGCGGGGGCGCCCGAGCGGGCTTTCGCGGAGGTCGTCGTCGGCCAGCCCGAGGCGGTCGCGGGGCTGGCCTCGCTGCTGGTCGAGGAGGAGCTGGAGGCCTGGCGGGCCTGGCTCGCCTGGCAGATCGTGCGCGGATCCGCCGCCCTGCTCTCGCAGGAGATCTCGCGGGCGAACTTCGACTTCTACGGCACCGCGCTCACCGGAGCGACCGAGCAGCGCGAGCGCTGGCGCCGCGGCGTCTCCTTCGTCGAGGGGGCGATGGGCGAGGCCGTGGGCCGGCTCTACGTTGAGCTGCACTTCGACGAGTCGGCGAAGGCCTCCATGGACGTGCTCGTGGGCAACCTCATCGAGGCGTACCGGCGGTCGATCCTCGCCCTCGACTGGATGGGAGAGGAGAC